>NZ_JBFRCC010000003.1:0-1086331 GCF_040965455.1 Trinickia sp. EG282A
TACTCGGCGTATGAGCAAACCGAGGAAACCAACCGAACAGCCAAACCCGACATTTCTATTTAGCCGAAACCGGACATTTCAACTTAGCTGGCCCTCGGACATCTCAATCTGGCTTTGACACCGGTGTAAGAGCAATATCCTAATGTCGTGTTCTAGCAAGATAGAAATGTCGTGTTTTGCGGCTGATGGCAAGCTAGCGGCTCGTTGCGCGAATGCAGGAGCCGTCGATGAAGCCAGCCGCACTCGTGACGCTGAACATGCGCGAACTCGATCGATTGAAGGTCATTCAGGCGGTCGTCGAACTCCGGCTCAAGCCCGGGCGTGCGGCCGAGCGCCTCGGCCTGACGGTACGGCAGGTTCAGCGGCTCGTGACGCGGTATCGCGAAACGGGTGCAGCGGGACTGGCTTCGCGCAAGCGCGGGCGCCCCGGCAACCGCAAGCTCGACGAAGGATTGGCGCTGCGTGCCTTAATGATTATTCGCGAGCGTTACGCCGATTTTGGGCCGACCCTGGCCTGCGAGAAGCTGAGGGAATGCCATGGGCTGGAGCTGTCCAAGGAGACCATCAGGCATCTCATGACGGGCGCCGGCCTGTGGATTCCACGGGCTCAGCGCCCGCCCAAGGTCTATCAGCCGCGGGCTCGGCGCGCGTGCTTCGGCGAACTGGTGCAGATCGACGGCAGCGAGCATGCCTGGTTCGAGGGCCGAGCGCCGGTCTGTACGCTGCTGGTGTACATCGACGACGCGACGAGCCGGCTGATGGCGCTGCATTTCACGGCGACCGAGTCGACCTTCAGCTACTTCGAGGCCACGCGTGCGTATCTGGAGCGTTACGGCAAGCCGGTGGCGTTTTACAGCGACAAGGCTAGCGTGTTTCGGCCGACCACGAAGGGCGAGGCAGGCGTCACGCACTTCGGGCGCGCGATGTACGAGCTCAATCTCGCCGTCGGTCTGCACGCGCCCTCACCTGAAGCGTCAGCGCCCTGCCCGCGCACGTGCTTGCCTTCTACGCTGCGTTGCAGGAAACCCGTTAAGCAAGCACCGAACCAACCGAAAACCGGACATTTCTATTTAGCTGGTGGTACGACATTTCAACCTGGCTTTGACAAAATTTAGGTTACTAGCGCGCCCGGCTAGCACGTCGCCGCCTACCACTTATAACCCGAGCTATTCGCCGCTCCTTAGCTCGCGCGTATGCCAGACCCGAGTAACGAGCACTTCCCCGGTGTCCAACACTGTGTACCGGAGAACATACGCGCTGCGACCAAACTTTGCCGGCCACTCGCGGAATTCCATGTGGGGAGCACCGATCCGAGGGTTTTCGGCAATGAGATCGGCAGCTTCGGCAATCACCGAGGCCGCGCGTCGAGCAGCCTCCGGACTATGTGGAAAAAGAAAGTCATAGAGACGCGCCACATCGTCAAGCGCGTCCGGATGCCAGATCAGCGAGGACATTCGCTACGCTTTCCTGACGCCAAATCCGCTAGCCAAGCCCGAGCGCGCTCATGTGATACCGCCGGCGTCCCGGACAGGTAAGAATCCAGCCGCGCGCGATCGACCTCGACCGACAAAGCGTCGGCAAACACCGCAGCAACGTACTCGTCCACCGAGCGCCCCGAACGGCGAGCAGCCGTAACCACAGCGGCTTCCAGTTCCTCCGGCAAATCAACCGTCAACATCATAGTCTCCGACAAACGACACTCCACGGATTCTAACCGACGCTGTGCTCAGAGCCGCAATACAGAGCGAGTCTAACCTACACGGACTATTCGCTTGGCGCAGGGTCCCCGACCATCATCCGCCAGCACGAATGCAACCTTCGCACCTTCCAAGACGAGTACGGCTCAGTCTCCCTCGGCGGCGCGGTGCGCAAACCGGCGCGCTTGCCCGGCGCCAAGAAGGAGCGCGAGTTCCTTCACTTGCTTCGCGGATCTATCCCATGCTTCGCGAGGAGTGCCCTCAGCCGACGAATTTCGAGAAACATCGAGATCAGCGAGAATAACGTCACCGCGGGGAAAAACCACTGCCCCGAATAGTGAATAAGCGCCCAAGCGCCGGCCGCACAAACCACCGCCACCAGCACTAGCGCGAACTTATCGCTGATCCAACTCATTGTGTTGCTCCGTAGGGCAATAGAACTGCTTCGGCAATCACCGAGGCCGCGCGCCGAGCAGCCTCGGGATTAGATAGAAAAGGGAAGTCATAGAGACGCGCCAGATCGTCAAGCGCGTCCGGATGCCCGATCAGCGAGGACGTTCGCTACGCTTTCCTGACGCCAAATCGGCTACCCAAGCCCGAGCGCGCTCCTGCGACACGCCACCTGTACCGGACAGGTAGGAATCAAGCCGCGCACGATCAATCTCGACCGACGAAGCGTCGGCAAACACGGCGGCAACATACTCATCGATCGACTGCCCCGAACGACGCGCAGCCATAACTACCGCAGTCTCCAGTTCTTCCGGCAACTCTGCTGTCAGCATCGCAGCCTCCGACAGAAGCACCTGACAATCGCAACCCACACTGTATGGACTCACGCGAGCATGTCACCCTGCCTGGCCAGGAACATCGCCATCAACAACGCTAGTAGGCGAAACGCTCGCAACTCCAATCAATTGTCACCAAAAAACTCTCTATGGGCGAACATTTCCACGGGACACTGACAACAGTTGCTCGGCGCGCCCACCCACGGGCGCGCCATCCAAAGCTTACTGTTTGATCTGCTTGCTCACATTGTTTTCTTGCTGGTTCAGCGTGCGCTGCTCCTGCTTGGTAATGTGACCGCCATTCTGGCTCGCCATCAGTCGCTCTTCCTTGCGAATCTGGCGATCATCCTTGTGAAGCGCCGCCGCCTCGGCGTGCGACATATCGCCTTCGCGAACCTCATCGTGAATGCGGCTGTTTTGATTTGCGAGCCGATGGTTCACCTCCGTGCGGCGCGGATGCGCCGCATCCCAGTTCGTCTGCGCGGATGCGATGCCTGCGAATGAAAATGCAACAGCAGCGACAGCGGCGAAACGCAAGGCGGTCTTCTTCATGATCAGCTCCGTTCGGTGGTTAGGCGGCTTGATGCCGCTTGCATCCTCAACGCGGAGCTGACAGGCGTCGACGACCTGGCAACTGTGAGTTGTGCAACGAGTTGTTTCGACCGGCGCCCGCCGAATGCAGCTGCCCGTCCCACTTGCTTGAACGCTTGGTCGTCGAGCTCGTTTCGACTCAAACAGCAGAAGCATTCACGCCCGACCGCTTGAGCCGCACCCTTACACCGTCTTGTTCGATCGATTCAACCAACCGGTCAGCCGGCATCGGCTGTGCAAACAGAAAACCCTGCATCGAATGACACCCGATCCCCGAGAGCAGCGCGTGTTGTTCCGCCGTTTCCACGCCTTCCGCGACGATCCGCAGGTTCAGCGTTTTGCCCATCGCGACAATGGCCGATACGATGGCCTCATCGCTGGTTCTGGATTCGAGCTCCCGCACAAATCCGCGATCGATCTTCAACTCGTGCACAGGCAACCGCTTGAGATTGAGCAGGCTCGAATAGCCTATGCCGAAATCGTCGATGGCGATCTGCACACCCATTCGGTGCAATCGCTCGATCACCTGAATGCTGGCGTCCATATCGACCATCGTCGATTCAGTGATCTCGAGAACCAGACAATGCGGCGCCACGGCATGGCGTTCGAGGGCCGCACAAACGATGTCCGGTAGCGCCGAATGACGGATTTGAATAGCAGACAGATTGACCGCCATCGTCCAGTTCGTGAGGCCCATCGAACGCCAGTTCGAAATCTGTCGACAAGCTTCATCAATGACCCATTCGCCAATCGGCAAAATCAGCCCCACCCTTTCCGCCAACGCGATGAACCGCTCAGGAAGAATGAGTCCGCGCGTGGGATGGCGCCAGCGAAGCAGCGCCTCCACGCCAACGATTGTGTCGCCGGAAACATCCAGCTTCGGCTGGTAATAGAGGATCAACTCGTTTCGCTGGACCGCCCAGCGCAAGTCCTGCGCGAGCTGGAGCAGTTCACGCGCATTGGCCTCCAACGACGGGTCATAGAACCAGTAACCGTTCTTTCCCTGAGATTTTGCTCGGTACATCGCCGCGTCCGCCGCTCTGAGCAGCTCATGAGGATGCTTGCCGTCGTCCGGATAGACGGCGATTCCCACGCTGGCCGACAGATGCAACTCGAGCCCCTGAAGCTCGAACCGATGATCGAGGCTGCCCAGAATGCCTCTGGCTATCTCGGCCGCGTCGGCCGGCCGATCGATATTGACGACCATCACGAACTCGTCGCCGCCCAACCGCGCAACCATGTCTCCACGGCGAAGCGTTTTGCGCATGCGCCGCGCGACCTCGATTAGAAGAAGATCACCCGCATGGTGTCCAAGCGCATCGTTGACCGCCTTGAATCCATCGAGATCAATGAACATGACAGCGACATGATTGCCATGCAGATCGATATCGGCCATCGACTCGTTGAGTCGCGCCTCGAAAGCCGCCCGGTTGGGCAGGCCGGTCAACATATCGTGCGTGGCAAGATGGGCCAGCTCGTGCGCCCTCGCCTCGGATTCCGCAAGCGCGGACGCCCGCGTTTGTAACCGCAAATCGAATACCGAGACCGTCAGAGCGAGCACCAACACAGCGACGGTTCCGATGGCGACGGAAAGCGCAAGCCCGTCCGTGCGGAAGCCGTCGAGGGCCGCGCCGCAAACCGCACCGACGGGAAACTCCGCCGCGGCCATTCCGGTGTAATGCATGCCGATGATCGCCGAGCCCATGACGACCGCGGCCCCAGCTCGCCATAGCTTGACGCGCGACGAGCGCGCCCGCAGCCGAAATGCCAGTTGCAGTGCGGCTCCGGAAGCCAGCACGGCGATTCCAATCGATGCCGCTGTGAGTGAACGGTCGAATTGGATGCCGGGCATCATTCGCATCGCCGCCATGCCCGTGTAGTGCATGCTGGAAATGCCCGCGCCCATTACCAGCGCTCCTCCGATTACACTCCGCCACGATAGCGAAGGCCGGGAAACCCACCACAGCGCGAAAGCCGAAGAGGCGATTGCAATGAGCAGCGATGCACCCGTTATTGCGGGATCGTACCCAAGCGGGATCGGCAAACTGAACGCGAGCATGCCGGTGAAATGCATCGACCAGATTCCGATGCCCATGGCGCACGCCCCGGCCGCGAGCCACCGCCATGCCGAACGCCCCTTGGCCGTCGAAACGTTCGAGGCCATATCCAGTGCCGTGTAAGACGCCAGTACGGCAATTGCAAACGACAACAAAACCAGCCAGCCATGGTACGAGCCATCATACATTCTGTATTCCTATACGCCGACATGACCGTGAGAACTTTCTGATAAACAAAAAAACGATCTGTTGATTCTTGAAAAGTCATTGTAATATGAATAGCGTTGTGCGAATGCAGCATCGATATGCTTGGTCGAAAAGTTCCGAATTGCAGTGCGTGGTCGGCTCGCGGCGGCCGCTTCACCGATGCCTGGATAACAAATAACCCGTCGGACTCCTCATGGTTCAGCCGTTTACGCGAGCGGTAGCTCGGGAAAGGAAAAATTCGAAGATCCCGGGAGTTCCCAACCCGAAGCAAGTCGAAGGCGATGACTAATGAATCGTTAGGGCCCTGGCTTAGGGTCGTGCACGTCGTCGAGCGAATCGACCGCACGCCCTATTTCATTGCCATTCGCCGCGGACTGGCGCTTGCCTTGCCACTGATCATGACCGGCGCGCTGGCCTTGCTTCTGCGCTACCCGTCGACCGCCGGCATGCAGCAATTGTTGACGGAAGCCTTCGGGCCCCGTCTCGACTACTTTTGCGACAGCCTGCTCGCCGGTACCTTCGGCATCGGATCGCTCGTTGCGTTATATGGTTTCACGGATGTCCTGACAAGCCTTCATAACCAGAGACTCGGTCATCGCGTCGTTAATCCAATGGTCGCCGTGATCGTCGTGACGTCGTGCTTCTTCACGCTGGTCGCACCAAGTGGCAGCGATGCAAGCCCGCTCGCACCGCTCTCCCTCGGGCACGGACTATTTACTGCGCTCGTCGCCGCATCGATCGGCTGCTGTCTTTTTTTGAAACTCTGCAACTACCGCTTTTTTCGTATTCCCCTACATAATCTGAGCAACGACACGCTCGTCGGCGACGTCTTTACGGTGATGCCAGCCGGAATGCTGACCATCCTCGCTTTCGCCATTCTCAGAGCAGCTTCAATGTGGATCGGCTGGTCGCAGTGGGTGGAGGCATTGACCACGCAATTCGCCATCTCGTTTTCGAAGCTCTCCAACAGCTTGCTGTTCTCGATCAGCTACGAGGCGGCATCTCAGGTACTGTGGCTGTTTGGGATTCACGGCCCCAACACACTCTATTCGGTTCAGGAACGCGTACTCGACCCGGCCGCGCATGCAAACGTTGCCGCCGTCGCAAGCGGTGCCCCTCCGCGGTTCATCTTCACCTACGGCTTTTTCTCGGCGTTCGCGCGAATGGGAGGATCCGGCGGCACGCTGAGCCTCATCCTGGCGCTGCTGCTCGCGAGCCGCACCGTCCGCGGGCACAAGCTGGCGCTGTTCATGATGGTGCCGGCAGTATTCAACGTGAATGAACCGTTGCTCTTCGGGCTGCCGCTGGTGCTCAACCCGGTCTATGCCATTCCGTTCGTGCTGGCCCCGATTGCACAGATTCTCATTGCCTATGGAGCGATCGTCGCCGGTCTGATGCCGAAGGCGAGCTTCAGCGTGCCGTGGACGACGCCAGCCCTTTTCAGCGGATACGCGGTCACCGGGTCGCTGTCCGGGACATTGGTGCAAATGGTATCGCTGGCGGCCGGAGCGGCGATATACGCGCCATTCGTGCGAGTCGCCGAATATCTCGCGGGCAGGAGAGGACAGGAAGTTCTCGCCTCTTTGCTGCGCATCGCTGAGTCGCCCCAGGCGAGCGTCAAGCCGAAACGCTGCCTCGAGCTGCCCGGAGACGAGGGCCGGATGGCCGTGTCACTGGCAAGCGACCTCGAAGATGCGCTGGCGACGCAGAAACATATCTTCCTCGAATACCAACCGCAAGTCGATCTCCGAACCGGGCGGATATTCGGGGCCGAGGCATTGTTGCGTTGGCAGCATCCGTTTCTGGGCCGGGTGGCGCCGCCGATCGTCGTGGCACTCGCCGACGACATTGAAGAGATCGACCGCCTGGGATTGCATGTCTTATCGCTCGCTTGCCGCCAAAGAAAGCGTTGGCGCGATGTGCTACCCGACGATTTCGTGATTGCGGTCAACGTTTCGCCAAAACAGCTGATGAATCGTGAGTTTTACCGGAACGTAGTCGCGATACTCGATCGCGAGCACTTGCCTCCATCCCTCCTTGAACTCGAGATCACGGAGTCCACGATGCTGCTTCCGGACATCGAGGCGATCGAAAATCTGAAAAACCTGAGAAAAATCGGCGTGAAAGTCGCGCTGGACGATTTCGGTATGGGTCACACATCGCTGCATTATCTGCGCGAGCTGCCTCTCGACACAGTGAAGATAGATCGCTCATTGGCCGATGTCAGCCCCGGCAGTGTCAACGAGCACATCGTCAAAAGCATCGCGGATTTAAGCGGGACGCTCAATCTGTCGCTCGTCGTCGAAGGCGTCGAAAACGAGCGTCAGTTATCGCGTCTATCGGCGCTGGGTTGCGGGCGCTTCCAAGGCTACTTCTTCAGCCGCCCGCTTTCCGCCGACGTCTGTCTGGAATTCGTGCTCGCCGCGAATCGGGAAAACCGGTTCGCGGCATAGTACGCTTGCACGAGGTCACGAAATCTCACGCCCCTTCGTTTCCGGCAGCAGCAAGGTCGCGATCAAGACGATCAAGTACGCCCCGCCCGCGAAAATGCCGATGGCAACACCAAGCGGCGCGGTCTTCGCGAGATATCCGACGAGGCTGGGAAAGAGCGCACCGATTCCGCGGCCGAAGTTGTATGCGAAGCCCTGCCCGTTCGCGCGCACGGCCGAGGGGAACAGTTCGGTCAGATAGGCGCCCACTCCGCTAAAAATCCCCGATGCCGCAAACCCCAGGGGAAAGCCGAGGAAAAGCATTTGCTCGTTCGAGAGTTGCAGGCGGGTGTAGGCGAAGATGCACGCGCCGCAGAGCAGAGCGAAAATGATGAGGTTCGCTCGGCGGCCGAGGCGATCGGTCAGGTAAGCGCCGGCCAGATAGCCGATGAAGGAACCGAGAATGATCACGAGCAGATAGCCGCCCGTGCCGATCACCGAGAGATGCCGCTCGCTCTTCAGGAATGTCGGCAACCAAGTCGTCACCGCATAGTAGCCCCCTTGCAGACCGGTGCAAAGCAATGCGCCGAGCACGGTCGTCTTGATCAGCGCTGGCGAGAAGATCGCCCACGGCGACACGCGCGCGGCACTCGCCTCCTCTTGTGCACGCGTGCGCCGAAAGAGCTCAGGCTCGGGCACGCGCTTGCGAATGAACAACACGAGCAGTGCCGGCAGCACGCCTACCCAAAACAGCGCCCGCCATGCATAGTTTTCGGGCAACGCGGAGAACAGCACCGTATAGAGAATGGCCGCAACCGCCCAACCCACTGCCCAACCGCTTTGCACGGTGCCGACCGCACGGCCACGGAACTCCGTCCGCACGATCTCTCCCATCAGCACCGAACCCACGGCCCATTCGCCGCCGAAGCCGAGGCCCTGCAGCGCTCGCAGCAAGAAGACCTGCCAGAAGCTTTGCGCAAAGCCTATCAATAAAGTGCAAACGGCAAACCATAGAATCGTCAGTTGGAGGACGCGAACACGCCCGAATCGGTCAGCAAGCATTCCAGCCAGCCACCCGCCTATCGCCGAGAACAGCAACGTAATGGTAGCCAGCAGGCCGGCCTCGGCCCTATCGATCTTGAATAGCCCGATCAACGTCGAGATCACGAACGTAAAGACCATGAAATCGAGCGCATCGAGCGCCCAGCCACCGAAAGCCGCAACGAATGTCCGCTTTTCGGGCGCTGTCATCCGGCGAAACCAGTTGGCCTTGTCTCCTTGCTCCATAGCAGATGACATCGTTCAGTCTCCTCGTTATATTGCCGATATGCCGATAAAGCGGCTAACCGTTCGCATTGTCCGATGCGATTTCGTCATGGCTTTCGGGAAAGCCATATAGCCGCGCCGGATTCGTGACGAGAATCATGTGGCGTATCGCCTCTTCCGGCGCCCAGTCGACGATGAGATTGCGCAGGCGGCCGGTATCGGGCATGCACTCGGGCGTGAGCGAAACATGCGGCCAGTCGCTACCCCACAACATGCGATCCGGAGCGTCCTCGATGAGCGCCTGCGCGAACGGAACGACGTCCTCGAACGCCGGGGCCTGATCGCTGATGCGATAAGCGCCCGACAGTTTGACCCAATAGTCATGATCGGTTACGAGATGGCGCAATGCAGCGAAGCCCGGCGCGGCAATGCCCCCTCTCACGGGTGTATGCCCCATGTGATCGACAACGCCAGCCACTGGCAGCTTCATCATGCGCGGCATCAATTTGGGCAGCGTCTCGACATCCATCAAGAATTGCAAGTGCCAACCCAAATCCTTGATGCGTCGCGCAAGCGCCTCCATTGCCGCAAAGCCGATGCCGCCGCCGAACAACACGTTGATGCGCAGACCGCGTACGCCGGCGGCATGCATGGCTTCGAGCTCGTCGTCGGACACTTCGGGCGACACCACGGCAACGCCCCTCAAGCGCTGAGGATTGCGTCGCAGCACCTCGAGCATGTAACGGTTATCGGTCCCGTAGACGCTGATCTGCACCAGCACGCCGTAGGTCATGCCGCAGGCGTCGAGCATTGCCAGATACTTTTCTTCGGGTGCGGGCGGCGGCGTATAGCTGCGCTCGGCAACCATCGGATAGGCATCGGCATTCGCCGCGACGACATGGGCATGCGTGTCGACGGCGCCGAGCGGAACGCGAAAAGCGGGTTCGGCGACGTCGGGTAGTGGGGCCGCGCATAGCCATGCAGGCCCCGAACTGGCATATGAAATCATGGCTCGTCCTTGTCGTGAACGAAGACGCTGCACGTGCGTCGATTATGCGCGGTTTTGGCGATCGGTTCCCTATCGCCTGCCGACTTTCCTTGAGTCGATGTCGTTACGTTCTCGCACAGCCCAAAACCGCTGATGCTCCACGTTTCGGTGATCGAAGGCATTCGGTGCCGGTACTGAAGGGCCGAGCTTGTTGTTTCGCAATCAGTCGCACGAAACCGCCTTGCGGAAGTGATACCATCTGCGCGCAATTCGGCGTAAATCGGAGGCTTTAAGTCTCCAAACGCCGAAATATTGGGATTTCCCGTAAGTGTGGGACTTCCGTCAATAAGCCTGCCGGCGCGATTTGCGGATATTCCGGTCGATCCAAACAATGCGTCGGGCAGTACGCTCATGATCCGGTTGCAAAGCGAAGACCAAGATGAACAAGCGCACCATCCGCCTCGCGAGCATCATCACCTTGCTCTTTATTTCTGCCATTGCGGCATTCGGCATAGTCCGATATTTCCACAACCGCGCGCAAGCGAGCGATATCGGCGAAGACCGCAATGCGCCTTTTGCCGTGATCGATGCGGCCAATCGAGAACTCGACGGGCAGCCGGCGCTCGCGCTGACCTTCTCCCAGCCTCTCGACGCAAGCCGCGACTACGACAAGGTCGTGCGTGTCTTCAAGATGCCTGCGGCTAAAAACCTGAAGGCCCGCTCGCCCGATAACGATGGGGAGAATGGCGACGACAACGCAGGAGACGCCGACAACCCCGCTAACGCATCGGCCGCATCGACTGCAAGCGAGGTCAGCACATCGGAGAAACTAACTGACCTCGCGGGCGGCGTCGCGGTTTCGGGCGCCTGGGTGGTCGGCGACAACCCGCGCATCCTCTACTTCCCTCATATCGAGCCGCTCACACGCTATGTGGTGCAAATCGGGGATTCGCTCTCGGCGAAGGACGGAAGAGAGCTGGGCCGGGAAATACGCTACTCGATCAACACGCCTGCCGTGACGCCGGCCTACTACTTCGCGAGCCGCGGCATGGTGCTGCCCGCGAAGCAAAACGGCGGCTTGCCGGTGGTCACGGTGAACGTACCGGAAGTCGATGTCCAATTCATGCGCGTGCGCCCCGATCAATTGCCGCGCTTTCTCGACTCGATGCTCGCGCGCCGCCAGCCGGCCAAGCAATCGGACGCCAATGACGATGGCGACGCGAGCGATAACAGCAACGACACGGACAACGCAAGCTTGCCCGACGATCTGCATGGCGCCGTATCGATCTGGTCGCTCGATGAACTCCATAGGACGGCCGACAGCGTGTACGAGGGACGCTTTCTGACCGAGCAGCAGACCGACAAGCGCAGCGTGACCTATCTGCCCGTCGAAGGCATCAAGGCGCTGCAAGACCCGGGCATCTATGTGGCGGTCATGTCGCAACCGGGGCGTTTCCGCTCCGAATACCAGACGACCTATTACTACGTGAGCGACCTCGGCCTGCACCTTCGGCTCTTCGAGCATGCGGCCGACGCGTTCGTCAGTTCGCTGACCGATGGCAGCGCCGTTTCCGGCGTGGATCTGACCTGGCTCGACAAGCAGGGGAAAGTTCTGGCGCGCGGCCAAACCGACGGCGATGGCCACGCGGCCTTCGCCCAGGCGCCCGCGGGCGCGGCGATCGTGCTGGCGCAAAAAGGCCAGCAGATGTCGATGCTCGCGGTGCGCGAGGCGGCGCTCGATCTGTCCGAATACGACGTTACCGGGCTGCCCTACAAGCCGGTGCGGCTCTTCGCCTGGAGCGGGCGCGACCTTTACCGGCCCGGCGAGACCTTCCCCCTGTCGGTGCTTGCTCGCGATGCCGATGGGCGGCCCGTGCCGCCGCAGCCGATTCAAGCGACGCTGCGCCGCGCCGACGGTAAGACGCAGTTCGTCGCAACCTGGCAACCGATGACCGGACGCCCAGGCTATTACCAGCACCCGATCGCGTTGCCCGCCGATGCGCCAACGGGCACCTGGACGCTCGAGCTGCGCAACGATCCAGCGGATAAGCTGCCGAACACCACCGTGCGCTTCGGCGTCGAAGAGTTCCTGCCAGAGCGGATGAAGCTCGATTTGAGCAGCCAGGCGTCCGCGCTGACGCCGAATCAATCCTTCTCTGTCGATGTAAAAGGCACCTATCTGTACGGCGCACCGGCGGCTGGCAATCGGCTCGTCGGCGTCGTCGAATTTTTCCGCTGCAACAATCCGCTTCCGGCGCGCTACCCGGGCTTCACGTTCGGTGACGCGAACGACGAAGCGACGCACGTGCGTCAGCCGCTCGACGACCAGCACCTCGACGACGACGGCCGCATCGGCCTCGAACTACCGACCGACGAAGTGGCCAACGCGCATTCGCCGATGACGGTGCGCGCGACGCTGAGCCTGCTGGAAACGGGCGGCCGGCCGGTGGTGCGCAACATCGAGCGGACGATCTGGCCGGCACCGGTGCTGACTGCTGTGCGGCCGCTCTACAGCGGTGACTATGCGCCGGAAGATTCGCCCGCCGACTTCGAGGTGATTCGCACCGATGCGGCTGGCAACCTGAAGCCCGAAAAAGGCCTGCCTGTGCGGCTCTTCCGCGAGAACCGCAACTACTACTGGCGTTTCGACGACCAGCGTGGGTGGAATTCGGGCTATACCGACAGCGACGAGCTCGTCTATACGACCAGCGTAGACCTCCCGGCCGGCGGCCGCGGCCACCTGCGAGTACCGCTCAAATACGGACGATACCGGCTCGAGATCCTCGATGCGGCGACAGGCCAGACGTTGCGCTACCGCTTCTACGCGGGCTGGAATGCGCAAAGCAATGAAACGGCCGGCCAGCGCCCGGACCGCGTGATGCTCAAGCTCGACCGGGACGCATACCGAGGCGGCGACGCCGCGCGTCTCACGATCATGCCGCCGCACCCGGGGACGGCGCTCATCACGGTGGACGGCGATCGAACGCTTTGGACGAAACGCGTCAAGGTCGATGGCGCGAGCACCACGGTCGATATTCCGGTCGATCCCTCATGGCAGCGTCACGACCTTTACATCTCGGTCATGGCGTTGCGCCCGGGCAACGAGGGCGACCTCGTGACGCCAGCTCGCGCGCTGGGGCTCACGGCGTTGCCGCTCGCGCGCACCGACCGCAAGTTCGACGTGGCAATCGAGGCGCCGACGCGCATCAAGTCGGAAACCGTCGCGAAGATCAAGGTGAAAGTGCCGGCCGCGAAGGGGCAGAACGCATTGCTCACGCTTTCGGCCGTCGATGTCGGCATTCTCAACATTACGCAGTTCGCCGTGCCCGATCCCTATCAGTTCTTCTTCGGCAAGCTCCGTTACGGTGCGGACCTGCACGACATCTACGGGCGGCTGATCGAAAAGATGGCTGGCAAGAAGGGCAAGCTCAAATGGGGCGGCGACGCCACGCCGAAGGCGACGCAGAATCTGCCGAAGAAGGTAAAGCTCGTCGACATCTTCAGCGGCCCCGTGACGCTCGACGCCAACGGCGAGGCCGAGGTTCCTGTTTCGCTGCCCGACTTCAACGGGACACTGCGCTTGAGCGCCGTCGTAGCGACCGCGGACCGCTATGGCAGCCAGAGCGCGGAGATGATTGTCGCGGCCCCAGTCATCGCCGAGCTGTCGACGCCTCGCTATCTGAACTTCGGCGATCGGGCGACGTTCGCGCTCGATCTGCAGAACCTGACCGGCAGCGCGGGGCAATTCAACGTTGACGTGACAAGCGACAACGGCCTCTCGATTCACGGTGGCAGCGGCAACGTCGCCTTGCGGCCACAGCAGAAAGTCACCCTGCGCTATGCGGTGGAGACCGGCCAATTGGCGGGGCTGCACCCAGTCGACGTAACCGTGGAAGGCCCCGGTGTGTCGTTGAAGCGCCATTACGCCGTGCAAGTCGAGGCGCCCACGCCGTCGACACAAGTCATTCAGCGCTACACGATCGAACCCGGCGCCACGCTGCAGATCCGCGACCCCGCACTGGCTGGCTTCTACCCCGGTTCGCTGGCGGCGCACTTGCTGCTCTCGAATCAACC
Source organism: Trinickia sp. EG282A (assembly GCF_040965455.1). Taxonomy (NCBI): domain Bacteria; kingdom Pseudomonadati; phylum Pseudomonadota; class Betaproteobacteria; order Burkholderiales; family Burkholderiaceae; genus Trinickia; species Trinickia sp. EG282A. The sequence continues at coordinate 14,095 of NZ_JBFRCC010000003.1, forward strand.
TCCGATCGATGTGAAGGCTGCCGTGCAATGGCTGCTCGAATACCCGTATGGGTGCACGGAACAAACGACGAGCAGCGCCTATCCTTGGCTTTACGTCGATGAAGCGGCCGCGCGCCGCTACGGCTTGAAAGCTTATACGCGCGACCAACGTGCGCAGCGAATCGACTTTGCGATGGGCAAGCTCGGCGGATACCAATCGGCAAGCGGCGGATTCAGTCTCTGGGGCAACGGTCGCGAGGACTTCTGGCTCTCGGGCTATGTCGCCGGATTCCTCCAGGACGCGCGGGCGCAGGGCTTCAACGTACCCGACACGCTTTACAACAAGACGATGAACTACCTGCTGCACGGGCTGCAGGAAGGAAGCGCGCAAATCACACCGCTGCCGACGCATATCTCGCCGGACGATCTGCGCCGACTCATCGACGACGTCAGCCGCAACAACCGCAACTTCGAGGGGCTCGTACAGGCTTCCTATGTGCTCGCGCGCGAGCGCAAGGCGCCGCTATCGACGTTGCGGCTGCTGTTCGAGCAGCGCGCTTACGCGGATTCCGGCCTATCGCTCGTCGAACTCGGCATCGCGCTCAGTCTAATGGGCGACGAAACGCGCGGCCAGCAGGCGATCGCTCAAGGCGCCAAAATGGAACGCTTATCCGGCTATTGGTGGTGGGACTATGGCAGCGAAGTGCGCGATGCCGCCCTCTCCTACGTACTGCTTGCGCGCGACACAATCCACGCGCCCGACGCCGAGAGCCTCTTGCTCGGGCGTGTGCAAAACGCGACGGCCGCGACTGGCGCGGCCTACTTCAGCACGCAGGAGCGGCTTGCTCTCTTCCGGCTCGGCCAGACGCTCTCGAGCGGCGAACAGAAGGCATGGCGCGCCACGATTGCGAGCGACGGCGAAACGCGTACCGTCGACAGCGCCGCGACGCCGTTCGCGGACGTGACCGCCACGCAGTTCGCGCACGGCGTGACCATCACGAACAGCTCCGATCAACGCCTATTCGTGCAGCTATCGCTCGCGGGCAATCCGATTCAGACGCCGAGTCCCGATGTGCGTCACCTTGGAAGCCTCACAGTGACGCGCGAGTACCTGCAGGCGGACGGCTCGGCGCTCGGCGGCGCACCGCTGAAGGTCGGCGACACGGTTCTCGTTCACCTGCGTGCGAACTCGGTGAATACGGTGACGGGTTCGGCGCTCGTCGTCGATCGTATTCCCGCTGGGCTCGAGATCGAGAATCAGAACCTCGTGAAAGGCGAAGACGGCGAAGGGATCAAGGTCGGCGATGTCGACGTCAGCGAAGCGATGCAGAGCGAGAAGATTCAGCATGTCGAATTCCGCGACGATCGCTTCGTCGCGGCCGTCAAGCTCGGCTGGGGTGGGCTCGATCTCTTCTACCGCGCGAGGGTCGTCACGCCCGGGCGCTATGCCGTTCCGCCCGCAATCGTCGAAGACATGTACCGGCCGCAATATTTCGGCGTGCTGGATACGCAGAGCACGATGACGATCGTCGATGCAAATGCGCCGCCAACGGCGCCAGTCGATACCGGCGCATCGGCGCCAGCGGCGGCCATGAAGCCATCGACAGCAGCATCGCCGGCGCCGGCATCGGCCGCCGCGGCGCACTGACGAGAGCGCGGCCGTGCCAGAAGACGGCGGCGCCCCGTTGCCGGCATCGCGCACTGCAGGGCCCAATCGGCGCGAGCAGGCGTGCCGATGGCCGCGAAGCGCGCTCGCGCGGGCGCTGGGACGGCGGAGCGCACGCGTGGTCGCGGGCCTGGCCTTCTTGCTCATTGGCGTCGCCGTCGTCGCGGACCACCTTTATCCGTTGCCAGCCCCCGGTCGGTCGGCGCCTTTCGCGCTCGTCGTCACAGCAAAAGACGGCACGCCTTTGCGCGCCTTCCCGGACAAGCTCTATATCTGGCGCAACGCGGTGACGCTCGAAGACGTCTCGGCGCGTTATATCGAGGCGCTGATCGGTTACGAAGACCGTGCGTTCTGGTGGCATCCGGGGGTGAATCCTTTCTCGCTGCTGCGCGCGGCGGCTCAATGGCTCATCCACGGCCGCATTGTCTCAGGCGGCTCGACGATCTCAATGCAAGTCGCGCGGATCATCGATCCGACGCCGCGCACGTTAGTGGGCAAGCTTCACCAGATTTTGCGCGCGCTCCAGCTCGAAGCGCACTTCTCGAAGCGCGAAATCCTGACGCTCTACCTCAATTACGCCCCGATGGGCGGCGTGCTCGAAGGTGTCGATGCGGCGAGTCGCGCCTATCTGGGCAAGCCGGCCCGCAACCTCAGCTACGCCGAGGCCGCGATGCTCGCGGTGCTGCCGCAGGCGCCCTCGCTGCTGCGGCCCGATCGCTTTCCGCGGCGAGCGCAAGATGCGCGAGACAAGGTGCTCCGGCGGATGGCCGATCGCTGGCCTGCCGCCGTCATCCATGATGCATTGACCGAGCCCGTCTATGCACAGGCGATTCGCGAGCCGATGCTGGCCCCGCTGCTCGCCGAGCGACTGAAGCGGAACGCACGTGGGAAGCTTAGAGTGACGAGCACCGTCGACGCGGATTTGCAGTCGACTGTCGAATCCGTGTTACTCGACCGCGTGCGCACGTTGCCTCGGCACGTATCGTGCGCGGCGCTCGTGCTCGACAACGCGACGCTCGAAGTCCGCGCGTATGCGGGCTCGGCCGATTTCAGCGATCTCGAGCGCGCGAGCTACGTGGACATGGTGCGCGCGTGGCGCTCGCCCGGCTCGACGCTGAAACCTTTCCTCTATGGCTTTGCACTCGATGCCGGGCTCATCGACTCCGAATCGCTCCTGTCCGACGTGCCGCAATCGTTTGGCGGCTACCAGCCCGGAAACTTCGAGCAATCGTTCCATGGTGCGGTCAGCGTATCCGAGGCGCTCACGCGCTCTCTGAACGTGCCTGCCGTGCAAGTGCTCGACCAGTACGGGCCGGAGCGCTTTGTCGGCAAGCTGCGCCAAGGCGGCTTGAAGCTTCGCTTCCCGCGTGGCGCCGAGCCGAATCTGTCGGTCATCCTGGGCGGTGCCGATACGACGCTCGAAAATTTGGTAGGCGCCTACGCCGCTTTTGCGCGTGGCGGCCTCGCGGGCGTGCCACGGCTGACGAGCGACGCGCCGATCGAAGAACATCGAATGATGAGCGCGGGAGCGGCCTTCATCATCCGGGACATCCTCGAAACGGGCGGGCCGCTTGGACGTGCCGTCGAGGAACGCGGCGCGAACCGCGGCATCGCCTGGAAGACCGGCACCAGCTTCGGGTTTCGCGACGCGTGGTCCGTCGGCGTGACAGACCACTATACGGTCGGGGTGTGGATCGGCAGGCCGGACGGGACGCCGAACCCAGGATACGTCGGCGCCAACGCAGCGACGCCGTTGATGATCAGCATCTTCTCGGCATTGCCCGACGCCGTTCAAACGCCACGGCGCACACCGCCTCCCGGCGTGACGCAGGCTCAAGTATGTTGGCCGATGGGGCTTGCAGCCGATGCGCAACCGGCAGACCTTTGCGCGGTACAGCGACGTGCATGGGTACTCGACGGTGTGGCGCCGCCGACCTTTCCCGACCCGGTTCGCGGCGGCGAGCCGGTGCTTCGATACACGATCGACAGCGTGACCGGGCGACGCGCGACGGCCGATTGCACGACCCATATGCTGCGCGACGCCGAGAGTCCGCTATGGCCGACGTTGCTCGGACCGTGGCTCGACGAGCGCAGCCGGCGCTTCGACGCGCCCCCTTGGGAGACAGGCTGCGCGCCGCCCGGGCGCGGCGAGGGGCGGCTCGCGATTGCGGGCGCAAGCTCGGGCGAGGTGGTCCGGCGCGTCTATGGCGGAGCGCCGCCGCTATTGCATCTCTCCGTCACCGGAGCGCAAGGCGATATCGGCTGGCTGATGAACGGAGCGATGGTGGGACGCGCCACGGCTGGGCGCGGGTGGACATTCGAGTTCACCCGACCCGGTGCTTACGCGATTACCGCATTCGATCAGAAAGGGCGATACGACCGCGTGACAGTCGAGGTGAGGTAACGCCGACATCGCTCGCCTGCCGCCGACGATGAGGACTCCGAAGCGTCCGGCGATCGATCCCACGGGGATTTCCTCCGGGGGCCCTAAAGGGTGCCCCCTCCGGTCATCCCACGGGGATTTCCTCCGGGGGCCCCAAAGGATGCCCCCTCCGGTCATTGCCGCGCCTGGTGCCACATCGACGCTCACACCCCCTCACCGCACCTCGGCCAACTGCTCGAGAATGGCGGGATTTTCGAGCGTCGACACATCCTGCGTGATCGCCTCGCCCTTGGCCAGCGAGCGCAGCAAGCGCCGCATGATCTTGCCTGAGCGCGTTTTCGGCAGATTGTCGCCAAAGCGGATGTCCTTCGGCTTCGCGATCGGCCCGATCTCCTTGGCCACCCACGCGCGCAGCTCGTTCGCGAGCTTCACCGCCTCCTCGCCTTGCGGGCGCGCACGCTTGAGCACCACGAACGCCACCACCGCCTCGCCCGTCGTCTCGTCCGGCCGCCCCACCACCGCCGCCTCCGCCACCAGCGGATTGGCCACCAGCGCCGACTCGATCTCCATCGTCCCCAGCCGGTGCCCCGACACGTTCAGCACGTCGTCGATGCGCCCCATGATCGTGAAGTAGCCCGTCGCCTTGTCGCGCACCGAACCGTCGCCCGCCAGGTACAAGTCGCCCCCCAGCTCGGCCGGGTAGTAGCTCTTCTTGAACCGCTCGGGGTCGCCCCAGATCGTGCGGATCATCGACGGCCACGGCCGCTTGATCACGAGGATCCCGCCCTGCCCGTTCGGCACCTCGTGCCCCGTCTCGTCCACCACCGCCGCCATGATCCCCGGCAGCGGCAGCGTGCACGAGCCCGGCACCAGCGGCGTCGCCCCCGGCAGCGGCGTGATCATGTGCCCGCCCGTCTCAGTCTGCCACCACGTGTCCACCACGGGGCAGCGCGCGCCGCCCACGTTCTCGTAGTACCAGACCCACGCCTCCGGGTTGATCGGCTCGCCCACCGTGCCGATCACGCGCAGGCTCGTCAGATCGTAGCTTTTCGGGTGCGCCTTCGCGTCCGCTTCGGCCAGCTTGATCAGCGAGCGGATCGCGGTGGGCGCCGTGTAAAAAAGGCTCACCTTGTGCCGCTCGATCATCTGCCAGAAGCGCCCGCCGTGCGGATAGGTCGGCACGCCCTCGAACATCACCTGCGTCGCGCCCAGCGCCAGCGGCCCGTACGCGATGTAGGTGTGCCCCGTGATCCAGCCGATGTCGGCCGTGCACCAGAACACGTCCTCGGGCTTCCAGTCGAACGCCCACTTGATCGTCTGCGCCGCCCACAGCAAAAAGCCGCCCGTGCTGTGCTGCACCCCCTTGGGCTTGCCCGTCGAGCCCGACGTGTAGAGCACGAAAAGCGGCTGCTCGGCGCCCACCCACTCCGGCTCGCACGTATCGGCCTCGCCCGCCACGAGCTCGTGCAGCCACAGGTCCCGCTCGCCGTTCCACTGCACCGCGCCGCCCGTGCGCCGGTACACGATCACGCTCTTGACCGCCTCGCAGCCGCCCATCGCCAGCGCTTCATCCGCGATCGCCTTCAGCGGCAGCGCCTTGCCCCCGCGCATCTGCTCGTCGGCCGTGATCAGCGCCACCGCCCCGACGTCCACGAGCCGCTCGTTGAGCGACTTCGACGAGAACCCGCCGAACACCACCGAATGCGGCGCGCCGATGCGCGCGCACGCCTGCATCGCCACCACGCCCTCGATCGACATCGGCATGTAGATCACCACGCGATCGCCCTTGCCGATGCCGCGCGCCTTCAGCGCGTTGGCCAGGCGGCACACGCGCGCTAGCAGCTCGGCGTAAGTCACGCGCGTGACCGTGCCGTCGTCGGCTTCGAAGATGATCGCCGTCTCTCCGCCGCGGCCCGCCTCCACATGGCGGTCCAGGCAGTTGTACGACGCGTTGAGCTCGCCGTCTTCGAACCAGCTGTAAAACGGCGCGTTCGACTCGTCGAGCACCTTCGTGAACGGCTTTTTCCACGTCAGCGTCTCGCGCGCGAGCTTCGCCCAGAATCCCTCGTAATCGCGCTCCGCTTGCGCGACGAGCGCGCGGTAGGCGTCCATGCCAGGAATGGCGGCGTTGGCAACCGTCTCGGCGGACGGTTCGAAGACGCGGCCTTCCCGCAAAACCGACTCGATGGTGCTCACTTGTGTCTCCTCCAGTATTTCACGATGCACGTTGCCGAATAGGGCTCGCCCCGACTACCCACCCTTGCCTTTGCTCCGCGTTAGTCTGCGGCAACGGCTGCGAGCGCTGGTGCGACGGCATATGCGCCAAACTACCGCGCCTCTCTTACCCAGAACTTACTAGCGAGCGACGTGCGGGCAATCCCCGATAATCCCCGCTGTCGCATCGCGCGCCCCCCTCATGGCCGCTGCTCGACGGCGGCGCACGGCGGCCGCGGCGTTCAGCCACATGTGCCGAGGAATAGAGATCACTGCCCGTCATCGATGACGGCGCCGCGGCAGCTCGCGAATCTGATCGTTCGCGGCGCGCGGCGCCAGCAATCGTTCGTAGACCGAAAGATAGTCCGCGGCCATGCGCGCGGACGTGAAGCGAGATTCGAACCGCTCGCGGCAACGAACACGGCTCAATTCGTCGATCCGATCGATCGCCCGCACGGCGCCATCGACATCGTCGACAATGAAACCCGTCACGCCGTCCTCGACGATCTCAGGTATCGCGCCGCACCGGAATGCGATCGTCGGCGTTCCGGAGGCCATCGCCTCGATGATCACCATCCCGAACGGCTCGGGCCACTGCACGGGAAACAACAAGGCGCGCGCATTGGCGAGGAGTTCGATCCGTTGCGTCCCGCCCACCTCACCGAGGTAATCGACGAAATGCTCGCTTGCTTCGAGCAGCGGCAAGATCTGCTCGCGGAAGTAGCCTGTTTCTCCCGGATGAACCTTAGCGGCCATCTTCAACGGTAAGCGCGCGCGACGCGCTATTTCGATCGCGAGGTCCGGCCGTTTTTGCGGCATCAGCCGCCCGAGAAACAACAAGTAGTCGTCCGGCGATTCGTTGAGTGCGAGCGCATCAGGCCTGAGCCCGTGATGAATCGTCGCCTGCCAGTTCGCCTCCGGCACGGGCCGGCGCTGATCGTCCGAAATGGAGATGAGCGGCGCTTCCGAAAACTCTCGAAAAAGCGGACCGTGATCGATGGGCAGCAACTGACCATGCATCGTCGTGACATGCGCGCAGTTGAGCCGGCGCGCGAGCGGAAAATGCAACGGGTCGCCATGAAAATGGATCACGTCGAAACGGGCCGCGCGTTGCGCCACTGCTTCGAGTTCGCGCACGTGATGCGTCAGCGTATCCCAGACGTTGGCGTCGCGCCAAAGACCTCGAGGACAGAGTGGAACGAGCTCGGCAGAGGTCGATGAATCGGCCGTCGCGAAAAGCGTGACGTGATGTCCGAGCCGAACGAGCTGCTCCGTCAGATAGTGGATGACGCGCTCGGTCGCGCCGTAGGCGTGCGGCGGGATCGCTTCGTATAACGGGGCGACTTGTGCAATGCGCATCTTCTGTCTCCTGCTCGCTCGGCGGAGCGCTGTCCATGCGGGGCTGCGCTCGCATGCCTCCCTCATCGGAAGCACGGTCTATGCCCGCCACTCAGCGACACGTCACTATCTTCCTAGACGCTGGCCTGCCCGCTGCTAATATCGCAATTGGGTTCCCATTGGCACATTCCGGAGCAACTGACATGCACTACCTGTTGTTTTATGAAACAGCACCCGACTATCTCGAGCGTCGCTCTCAGTTTCGCGCCCAGCATCTGGCCCACGGGTGGCTAGCCGCCGATCGCGGTGAATTGCTGCTGGGCGGAGCGCTCGCGGACCCTGTCGACGGCGCGATCCTTCTCTTTCAATGCGACGATCCGGCGATCGTCGAAGACTTCGCCCGCAACGATCCGTACGTCGCGGCGGGCATCGTAACCAGTTGGAAGGTCAGGCCGTGGACCACCGTCGTTGGCGAGCGCGCGGCCACTCCGATCAGGCAGACCACGGGAGGGATGGAGGCACAGGAGTAGAACCCCCGACGGCCGATCGCGTATTCCCGTCGACGGGCGTCCGGCGCCGACCGGAACACGAATCGTCTTACGACGTCGACGTGGTCGGCCCTCGTGGCGCAAGGCGAGTCAGCAGCGTCGTATGCGCGGGGTAGCGCGTGACGAGCGCCGGGATATCGGCGAGCTCGAACGCGGAAAACTCGAAGCCCGGCGCGACGGTACAGCCGACGAGGGCGAATGAATCGTCGCCCGCCGGCGCGCCGGCGCATTCGGCCGCAAACCAATAGCCGGCAGGCACGACCACCTGAAATTGAGCTTCCGCATACGCGAGCGCATCGCCTAGCCGACAGGTCGACAATCGGCCGGCCTAGTCGAGCATATGAATATCGAGCGGGCCACCCCCATAGAAGTGCCAGACCTCGTCCGCATCGATTCGATGCCAAGCCGAATAGGCGCCATCGCAAAGCAGGTAGTAGATGGCGGTCGACGCAGCGCGCGCAACCTGAGCCGTGGGACCCTCGCCGGGCGCCAGACGCGCGACACGAGCCGAATCGCGATGCGTCTCGCGGTAAAAACCACCCTCCGAATGCGGTATCAAGCCGAGACGCGCGACGAGTTCGTTGGCCTTGGGCATATGCGGTATCCTGGGGTCGACTTCGAATCGTTCGAAGTTTAACGAAGCTCCAGGGACAACGGTTCGTGACGCACCTCGTTTTTTTCTGCGGCCATGCCGGCACGGGCAAGACGACGGTCGGTAAGCGCTTGATCGGCCCCCTCATGCGGGCGACAGGCGAAGCGTTCTGTCTACTCGACAAGGACACACTCTACGGCCACTACAGCGCCGCCGCGATGGGGGCGCTGACCGGAGACCCGAACGATCGCGACAGTCCGCTCTATCTGCAGCATTTGCGCGAGCCCGAGTACCGCGGCCTCATCGATACGGCACGCGAGAATCTGCAGCTCGGCATCAGCGTCGTCATCGTCGGCCCGCTTTCTCGCGAAGTCCGCGATCGCCGGCTCTTCGACCGAGCATGGCTCGGCGTGGCCGACGACGTCGTCATCCGCATCGTCTGGGTGTACACGTCCGAAGAGACGGCGCACGCGCGCATCGTCGCGCGCGACAACCCGAACGATGCGTACAAGCTCGCGCATTGGGACGAATATCGGCAGCGGCGTTTCGTACCAACCGGCGCCGCGCGCGAGGGGCTGTTGATGTTCGACAACACCGCGCCGACCGCGGACGACTTCGACGCCCTGCTGCGGGCCATCGTGAGCGATCCGTTGTGAGCGCGGTGGCTATCGGATGAAGCTCAGACCATCGTGGCCGCTTGCGCGTCGAGCACCGCCCCTTCGTAAAGCTGACCGAATCGATTCGCGAGAAAATCGCGCAGCGATACCTGCTCCTGCCGCACAAAGCCGCTTTGCGGCAACCTGCCCTCGCGAAACAGATCGAGCACGGCGCACATGGCGCCCGCCGTCGTGATTTGAATCGCGCTCATCGGCATGCCGCAAACGGTCTTGGCAAACACCTTGCGCGTGAAGACGTCCTGCACGAGGAGACCGTCGCGCATCCCGGTCACGGTCACGAAAATCAACACCACGTCCTGCGTCGTCGACGGCACGGCGCGGCGCAGGATCGACTTCAATGTGTCGCGGTCGCTCGCGAGACGCAGATCCTCGAGCAGGAATTGCATCAGATCGCGATGGCCCGGATAACGGACCGACTTGTAATCGAGCGTCTCGACGCGCTCCGCCAACGTTTCGCATAGCGTTCCGAGGCCGCCGGACGTATTGAATGCTTCGTACTCGATGCCGTCGAGCGAGAAATGCTCGAGCCCCTCGAGCGGCTGAACCCATAACCTGCGCGAATCACGAATCGCCTCGCAAGGTTGGCAGTACTCGTTGATGAGCCCGTCGACGCTCCAAGTCAGGTTGTACTTCAGAGCGTTCGTCGGAAATACCGGCAGCGCGCCGACGCGCATCTTCACTTCGCGCACGTGCGAAAAGCGATTCGCGAGCTCGTGAGCCGCGATGCCGATGAAGCCCGGCGCGAGGCCGCATTGCGGCATGAACGCGCGCGAGGCGCCCTCGGCCAGGCTGCGGATGGCCTGCGTCGCCCGCACGTCCTCCGTCAGATCGAAGTAGTGCACGCCCGCGCCGTTCGCGGCCGCTGCCACGTTGACGGCGAGGTAATACGGCAAGGCGTTGACGAGCGCGTCGAAGCCTTTCAACGCCGCCTTCATCGCGTTCGCGTCGGCCGAGTCGACCCGCTCCGTCGCGATGCCCTGACTCGCAAGCTTTTCGAGCGCATGCGCATCGCGGTCGAAGGCGACGACCTCGTAGTCGCCCGTTTCGCGCAGCATATGGGCAATGGTATGGCCGATGAGCCCGGCTCCAGCGACGGCTACTTTCATGCGGTTCTCCTTTTTTCCCGTTGTCAGAGTCGGTCCATGCGCGTTCTCCCCGCGGATGAAGACGAAGAGGGAAAAAGGCGCGCGCCGACTTGCAAAACAGTCTAGAGACGCGCTGGAACGAAAAATAGGCCGAGATCGACGTTAACGAGTGCCGCTTTCGTCGAAATGACGAAACAAAGCGACATTTCGTCAAAAGGACAACGACATCGCCCCGTCACCCGGCGATTGTGCCGCGATCGATCTTGCGCGCGAGGATGATCGAGGTGGTGGTTCGCTCGACGCCCTCCAGGGCGCCGATCTGGTCAAGCAGCTCGTTGAGCCGCTCGGGAGAATCGGCACGCAGCCACGCAACATAGTCGAACTCGCCGCTTACTGCGCAAAGAAGTTGAACCTCGGCCATCTTGCCGAGCCTTTTTTGTACGTCGGGGCCGTATTTCGGGGCGAGGATGATGCCGACGTACGCATTGATACTCGCATCGAGGACGTCCTGGCCGAGCCGCACGCCGTAACCGGCGATCACCTGGTTTCGTTCGAGGCGCTCGAGACGCGCCAGCACCGTCGTGCGAGCGACGCCGAGGCGGCGCGCGAGATTGGCGACGCTGTCGCGCGCATTGGCTTGCAACAGCGCGATAAGGTTACGATCGAGTTCGTCCAGTTGATCGAGGCGCGGCGGTCTCATGAGCAAAAAGAATACGGTCAGGTTTCATTTGTAAGCGCGTATCTCAATGCTAACGGGTCGTCACGCATTGGTGGTACAAATAGTGCCGGCACGCCTCGCGCGTCCCGGAGCAGGACTCGCCTGGTCGAGCCCGGCGCCCGCGCCCGGCTTTCTTCCACACGACAGGAGTTCGTTCAAGATGAAAAAAACACTCGTCATTCTGGCATGCGCATTTGCAGTAAACGGAGTCTTCGCACAGGCTTCGGCTCCGGCCGCGGCACCGACGCCCGCCTCTCCTGCCGCGAAACACGAAGCGCGGATCGAGGACCGAATCAGCTATCTGCACAAGCAGCTCAAGATCACGCCTGCGCAGGAAGATCAATGGAAGACGTTCGCCGACGCCATGCGCGACGACGGCGAAACGATGGGTCAGCTCTACGAGCAGCGCATCAAGAACGCGTCCACGCAGTCGGCCATCGACAACATGCAGGACTACGCGAATCTGACCCAGGCGCACGCCGACGGCATCAAGAAGATTCTTGCCGCATTCCAGCCGCTCTACAACAGCTTCACGCCAGAGCAAAAGAAGCTCGCTGACGACACATTCCGCGAGCGGATGGGCCCGCGCGAGCACCGTGGGGCCCACACGAAATCGCAAAAATGATCGAACTGAAAGACGTCGACCTGCGCGCTGACCCGGCGGCGGCCCGCTACGTCAAAGACGAGACTGTGGCGGTCGAGTTTGCGATAAACCACGGCGAATTGATGAGCCTCGAAGGCCCGAATCGCTACTCGCCGGGCGATGCGCTCGTGACCGGCACGGGCGGCGCCCGATGGGTCGTCGCGCGCGATCGTTTCGACGCGAAGTACGTGCCGGCCGTCACGAGTCTGCCGCATGGCGAGGCCGGCCCCTATCGCAATCGGCCCAACGTCGTGCTCGCCAAGCGCATGGACGGGCCGTTTTCGATTGCGCGTTCCGCGATGGGCGACGTGCTTCACGGCGAGGCCGGCGACTGGCTCATGCAGTATGCGCCCGGCGACTACGGTGTCGTCCAGGCGCGGCGATTCGCAGCTGTCTATCGCCCGGCGGACTGAGCGTCGAATTCCTCTACGGTGGCAGCGAAGCGGACCGCGCGAACGGCGCCGCTTGCCGCGCTTTTGCCAAGCCGGGTTCAGGCGAACTCGTCAGCGAGGTCGACATCGATCTCGCGCGGCACCGCGACACCGTTCGCATATTGCTCTTCCAGCGAACCCAGCGCGGCCTCCACATACGCCCGCAGCACCGCGAAGCTCCGGCCACGTATTCGGGACGGCTGCGCGAGATAGCGTGCAAACGCGGATCGGGCGAAGCGCACGGTCAATGTGATGCGGCGCGCAGTGGCGCCGAAGCGCATCGCCACCCACTGCACCGCGAGTTCCGGGGAACCATCGTCCGCCGCGCGTTGCACGAATAGCGTCTGTTCCGGAAAGAGATCGCTGATGACACGGGCGAGCGCTTCCAGCTCGGCGTCGGCGAATTCATATCGGTACGGCTCCATCGTCGTCTTCTCTTCTCTTGTCTTTCCGGCCGGCCCGCCTGCCGCTAAAAGTGCGGAGGGCCAGCCGACATCCGGCCCCTGACCGATCGATGCCGCGATACCGGATAGCGCTTACGCCTGCTGCGCTATGCGGCGCTCGTCGACGCCCGAGCCACGAGTTCGCCAGGCAGGCACGCTTCGCTGAGCGGCGCATTCGCACCCTCGATGCGCTCGTGCAGGAACTCGACGGCCCGGTAGCCGATCGCATACGTCGGTTGACGGATCGCCGTGATGCCGATCAACTCGGCCCATTCGGGATCGTCGATTGCCATCAAGGCAACGCGCGCCTGCCAGTTTGCACCCAATCGCGCATGCAAATGGAGCGCGAGCGACAGCGCGACGGGGCCGTTCGCCGCGAAGCATGCGACACGCCTCGCGCCTGCCGCCCGTTTCGCGTCCAGATAGGCGTCGAGATCGGCGTACGCGCGCGCAAGCGCGTCGGCGTCGGCGAGATCGAGCACGATCGTCCGGCCTTCGAGCGGCGGCGCCGCTTGCGCTCTTGACCGGCGCGCATCTTCGAGTGCGTGACGGAATGCCATTTCGCGCAGACGCCGCGAGCTGACCTGCTCGAACGGCTGGACGACGAAGAGAATATCTTCGAAGCCCCTTTCGATCAGATGCCGCATCCCGAGCTGCACGGCAGCGGTATTGTCGAGCCCGACCATGTCGGCCTCCAGGCCGTCGACCTTGCGATCGACGAGGACAGCCGGCGTGCCGCCCTCGCCGAGCCGCCGCAGCGCCTCCTCCTCCACGCCGAGCGCGTTGACGATCACGCCCTCGACGCGGTAGGTCGTCATGAGCTGCAGATAGCGGCGCTCCATCTCGAGCTCGTTCGCCGCATTGCAAACGAGCGGCATGAGTCCGAGCGCGTGGCACGCCGCTTCGACGCCGCGCAGCACTTCGACCGTGTACGGATTCGTCAGGTCGGCGACGAGCATGCCGACGAGCCGATTGCGTCCGCGCTTCAAGCCGCGCGCCATTTGGTTCGGCCGATAGTCGAGGCGCTGGATGGCCGCCTCGATTCGCGCGCGCAGGTCCGACGACAACACATTCGTCTCGCCGTTCAGATAGCGCGACACGCTCGTCTTGCCGGTACCCGCCTCACGGGCGACGTCGCTGATGGTGGCGCGACGCGGCGCGCCCGGTTGTCCGATATTCATGACCGAGCCCCCCGTTTCACGACGTCTCCAGGTTTTCTGCATGCTTTGCGAAATGCTTGAGCCAACGCAAATCTCCTCGTGGGAAAAGTCGAAAGTGAGCCCAAGACAAGCAGGAGCAATTGAAAAAAGCGCGCCCGCGGCGCGCTTCCCAACTTGTACGGTGGCGCGATGATAGCGCAGCGTCGCTCGCCGCACCACTCGTGCAAGCCTTCTAACACCTATCTGAACTGACAGGGAGCCCGGTGGCGCGCATGAGTTGCCCCTCCGAATCGCGGCATCGAGCGCGGCTGATTGTACCGGCGCGAACGGAGGCCGAAACGTAAGTTCGTCAGGACTTCAGGACGTCAGGGTTCGCTACGTTGCGCGAAAGCCGGTTTGCGAGCGCATCGACGAGGTTTTCAGCCGCGCAGCGCGCCATCGCATGCCGCGTTTCGTGCGTGGCCGAGCCGATGTGCGGCAGCGCCACGACGTTCTTCATTCGCAGCAACGGCGAATCGACGGGCAATGGCTCCTCCTCGAAGACGTCGAGGCCGGCGCCGGCGATCGTGCCGTCAGACAGCGCCGCGATGAGGGCCGCTTCGTCGACGGTCGCTCCGCGTGACGCGTTGATGAGAATTGCGCTCCTTTTCATCGAGCGCAGCTCGCGGGCGCCGATCAGATGACGCGTCTCGTCGGTGAGCGGCACCTGCAGGCAGACGAAGTCCGACTCACCGAGCAAGCGCGCGAGCTCGACACGACGCGCGCCGTATGCGCGCTCGGCCGCCTCGTTCGGGCTGCGATTCGTGTAGAGCACGCGCATGTTGAAGCCGAGCGCGGCCCGCCGCGCGAGGGCGCCGCCAATGCGGCCCAGGCCGACGATGCCGAGCGTCTTGCCCTGCACCTCGACGCCATATTGCGCCTCGCCGATGCTGCCCTTCCAATGCCCCGCCCTCACCCAGTCGGCCAATTCGACGACGCGCCGGGCCGTCGCGAGAACCAGCGCGAATACCGTGTCGGCCGTCGATTCGGTCAATACGTCGGGCGTGTGCGTCAGCACGATGCCGCGCCTCGTCAAGTCCGGCACGTCGAAATTGTCGATGCCGACTGAAACCGTCGACAGCACGCGCAACCGCTTCGCGGGCTCGAGCATGGAAGGCGGGATCTTCACGCTCGCGCCGATCGCGCCGTCGGCCCGCGCCAGCGATTCGGCGAGCGCGGCGACGAACGCCTCGCGCGAATCGAACTGCTCCGGATAGACGGTATCGACGTGCGTGTGCTCGCGCAGATAGGCGAGCACATCGGCGGGCAGCGATTTATAGACGACGATTCGAGGTTGCATGGATTCACTTTCCAGGTGCGTGAGCATGCGCGGCGAGCGCTTGCGGACGATCCGGTTGCGCCTTCACCGCAAGCGTCAACAAGACGGCGCCCAGGAGCGCGGCGCTCATAAACGCATAGGAGGCGGCAGGCGAGCCGGTGGCGCCGTTGAGGTAGCCGACCACGTAGGAACCGACGAACGATCCCAGCGCGCCCATGCTGTTGATGAGCGCCATTGCGCCACCCGCCACGTTCCTCGGCAACAGCTCCGGCACAATCGCGAAGAACGGTCCATACGGTGCGTACATCGCGGCGCCCGCCACGACCAGCAGCGCATAGGATAGCCAGAAGTGCGTCGTGCCCAGCATGAACGACGCCGCAAAGGCCACCGCGCCAATGAGCAGAAACGGCCAGACGAACACCTTGCGCGCGCGGAGCTTGTCTGACGCCCACGACGCGCCGAGCATCGCGATCGTCGCGCAGAGGTACGGCAGCGCGGAGAGCCACCCTGTCGCTACCATGCCGAGCGTCGAGCCGTGCTTGAGGATGGACGGCAGCCAGAGAACGAAGCCATATACGCCAATGCTCCAGCAGAAATACTGCGCGCAGAGCTTGACGACGGCCGGCGAGCGAAATGCTTCCGCGTAGTTGCGCACCGGCTTGATGGTGGCCTGCTCGGCCGCGAGCGCGGCTTCGAGATCGCGCTTTTCGTCAGCGGCAAGCCAGTTCGCGTCGTGCGGCTTATCCTTGACGAGACTCCACCAGCAGAAGGCCCAGACGACGGCCGGCAACCCTTCGGCGATGAACATCTCGCGCCACCCGAAAGCGTGCACGAGGTAGCCCGAGACGACGGACATCCAGAGCACGGTCACAGGATTGCCGAGTATCAGGAACGTATTGGCGCGCGATCGCTCGGCCTTAGTGAACCAGTTGCTGAGCAGGATCAACATCGACGGGAAGACCGCCGCCTCCACGACGCCGAGCATGAAACGGATCGCGATGAGCGAAGGAATGTTGGAGACGACGCCCGTCAGCGCCGCGCAAGCGCCCCATAGCAAAAGGCTGACGAAGACCAGCTTGCGCACGCTGCGGCGCTCCGCGTAGACGGCGCCGGGAATCTGAAAGAAAAAGTAGCCGAGAAAGAAAAGCGCGCCGATCAGCGAAGAAAGCGCGGCGCTGATGCCGAGATCGTGGCTGATGCCGGCGGCCGAGGCGAAGCCGAAGTTCGCCCGGTCCAGGTAAGCGAGGCTGTACGTGATGAAGACGACCGGCATGATCGCCCACCAGCGGCGCGGCGCAAGTGTCGCTGTTGCCGCCGCAAGGTTGCCGGTGGAAGTATCGGAGTGCTGTGAATGCGCTCGGGATTGTGGATGGTTCATGCCTGTCTCCTGTTTGGGAACGGCGGCGCGGTGCTCGCCTTGCCGGGCAGCCGGCCGTTCTCGTCGTTTAGCGGCCGTTCGTGGCGGCCGCCGAATGGACTTCGTGCCGTATCGTCAATGAGCCGCCTTCAACCCTCAGGCGGGCGTGGCTGTCTGCTCGATGCGGTCGAGCTCGGCGCGCGTCGGAAAACCCTCCGAATCGCCGATGACCTGCACCGCCAGCGCACCGATGCGATTGCCGCGAACGACGGCGTCGGCCAGCCCGCGGCCCTCGAGCAGCGCGCTGATGACACCAACGGCAAATCCATCGCCCGCGCCGACCGTATCGACCACCTGCGCCACCGGTTGCGCGGCCACGTAGCCCGAGCCGTCGGCCGTGCAGAAGTAGGCTCCGCGCGCGCCCAGCTTGACCACCACGCCGCGGGCCCCCGCATCGAGGTAGAAGCGGGCGATCTCTTCCGGGGTGTCAGATCCCGTCAGAATCGCGCCCTCGCCGATGCCCGGCAGAACCCAATCGGCCAACGCGGCCAGGCTGTTCAGCGAAGCCACCATGGCCTCGCGCGACGGCCATAGCGTCGGCCGCAGATTGGGATCGAACGAAATCGTCTTGCCTGCGGCGCGCATTTCGCGCGCCAGGTGAAAGGCGAGGTCGTGCGACGAAGCGGAAATCGCCGGCGCGACGCCGGTCAGATGCAGATGGCGCGCGGCGAGCGCGTAGTCGGCCGAGTAGTCGTCGATCGACAGATGGCTCGCGGCCGAGCCTCTTCGAAAGTATTCGATGCTCGGGTCCAGCCCGCCGATCTCTTTCGACTTGAGCTGAAAGCCCGTCGGGTACCGCTCGTCGACCGTTACGCGCTGCGCGTCGATATGCTCCTTCGCAAGCGTGTCGAGCACATAGCGGCCGAAAGAATCGTTCCCCACGCGGCTCATCCAGCCGACCTTGAAGCCGAGGCGCGCGAGCCCGATCGCTACGTTCAGGTCCGCGCCGGCAATGCGTTTCGTGAACCGGCTCACCTGCGCGAGCGGCCCCGGATCGTCGGCGACGAAAAGCGTCATCGCTTCGCCGTAGGTCAGGACGTCCAGTCCAACAGCATGAGGGTCGTTGGGTTGTTTCATCGTAAAACTAGCCTCGGTTTGAAACCCCGCCCTTCAGGGCGTCCGAGCCGGCCCCCCGGCTGAAAGCCTGGGTTCCGGCGACTCTTTGCGAGGGGTGCAAGCCCCTTCCAAAAGTGTTCAGCCAAACCGGCCTGAAGAATGTTCCGGACAGTTGCTCGCGTCATGCAGCGGTAAGCCAGGCGACGCGCCGCTTCGCGTCGTCGGCAAGATCGTTCTGATTGAGCGGAAATTCGATGCCGCGCGGGACGTCGCGCGGCAGCACGGCAAAGAGCGCGGCGATGAACGGATCGTCCGCGGACGGCGCCGTGGCGAAGCGGCGCATGCCGCTGCCGGCAACGCCCTTGCAATGGATATACTCGACGCGCGGCGCGAGCACGCGAGCCGCCGCGAGGGGCAGCTCGCCCGTCCAATGCCAGTTGCCGATATCGAACGTCATTCCGACAGCCTGTCCCGCCCCCTCCTGATCCAGCGCAGCGAAGAAAGCGACGAACCTCGCCAGCGATCCGTCCGCGGCACGCTGCCCATTCTCGACGACGATGCGGGCGCGACCGCCCGCCGTCGCTCGGCTGATGTTCACCGCATCAGCATAGCTCGCGAACGCGCCGAGCTGCATCTTGACGAAGCGGGCGCCGAGCGCATCGGCCTCGGCCTGAGCCGACGCGAGTGCGTCGGCGTCGAGTACACCGCGTTCGTCGTAAAGCGTGGCCGGCGTCGAATAAACGGTCCAAAGCCCGAGTTCCGCGATCTCGGCACCGAGCCGCGCGAGCGCGTCGAGCGACGCGTCGCTTTTGCCGGCAATCAGTTCGCGGCGTACTTCGAAGCCGGCTGCGCCGGCATCGGCCGCAACCTTCAGCCACGTGCGATGGCCCGAACGGCGAACGGCCTCGATGCCGAACGCACTGGCGACTATGACGATGTCGGCCATTTGAAAAAACTCTCCACTTCTCCGGTTCGCGCCGTCGTTGGAACGACAACCGCGTGGAACCGGTTCCAATCCGGTCGGTAAAAAACCGAGCGACGATGCTCGGTGCAATGAATGATGCCTCCGGAGGGCCGATTGTCGCCATAGTGGAAAGCCCTAGCGTCATCGTAAAATCAGCTTCGGTTTGAAACTCCGCCCTTCAGGACGTCGAGCCGGGCCCCCGGCCTGAAGGCCGGTTCCGCGCAGTCGCCCCATTCGCTGTCTTTCCTGTCTCGGCCGTCTCCGCCAGACAAAGTTCCAGAAAGGACGCTGCCGCGCGCGACGGCGCGCCCTCGTGCGGGACGAGAATCGAGAAGCGCCGGGTAAGCGGCCGAGGCGCGAGCGACAGCCGCAGCAGCGCGCTGTCCTCGTGCCGCATCGTCATTTCAGAGACGAACCCGACGCCCATGCCGGCGCGCACGGCCTCCTTGACCCCTTCGACGCCCGCCACGGCAAGTGCCACATGCATCGCGACGCCGGCCTCCTCGAACGCTTGCTCGACGTCCTGCCGCACGCCGGAGCCCTCCTCGCGCAGCACAATGGGATAGGCGCCGACCTCGGCGATCGTGGCGCTCTTCCTCTTGCCCTGACCGTCGGCATGGATCGCAAGCGGGTGACCGCTGCGGACGATCGCGACGATTTCGTCTTCGTGCCACGCATGAACGCCCGTGCCGTGCGGCAAGTCCGCTCCGACGGGCCCCTCGATCATCCCAATGTCGAGACTGTCGAGCGAGCCGACGATTTCGCTCGTGTTGCCGCTGAACGTCTCGACCGAGACGTTTGGGAAACGCTGCTGGAATGCCGCGATGAGGTAAGGCAACAGGTAGCTCGCGGGCGTCGTGCTCGCGCCGACTCGCAGCGTGCCATGTGCAAAACCGCGCAGCGCGTCCCGGTACGCCAGCGCCTGCCTGTGCGTCTCGCGCAGGCGCAGCGCGTATTCGGCAAGTTGTCGGCCGCTTGGCGTCAGCCGTATCCCACGGCCGTCGCGCCGATAAAGCGGCTCGCCGAATTCGTCTTGCAGCAGACGCAACTGGCCGGAGACCGCCGGTTGCGACAAATGTAGCGCCGTCGCGGCCCGGCTGATGTTCAGGTGCTCGGCTACCGCGGCGAAAGTTATAAGCTGATCGGCTGTCATGGGCGTCGAACTATCGGCTGTACCAATATCTTACTTCGCAAATGACGATTTTTCATAACCATATGAGCGATTTAGGATAAGGACCATCGCAGTCCCGGAAACACGCTTTCGCTTTGAGGCCACCTATGTCCACCCCATCGACGCACGCGGTCGCGCATGCGCACAGCCCTGCCACCGCGCACGGCCCGCTCAACGGCATTCTTTTCGTCGCCCTTTTCGCCGCGGCGGTGACGCGGCTTGCCGCCATGCCGGTCATCGCCGGCCTCGGCGTGAGCCCGCTCATCGTCGGGATCGTCGCGGGTGCGGTCTACGGCAATACGCTGCGCGCGGGCATGCCCGCGCACTGGGCCGCCGGCGTCAACTTCTCGGCGCGGCGGCTCCTGCGAATCGCCGTCGCGTTCTTCGGCTTGCGCGTGAGCCTGCAGGAGATCGCCCAGGTCGGTCTCCCGGGGCTGACCGTCTCGCTGCTCGTCGTCGTCAGCACGCTCGCGATCGGCATCTGGGTCGGCACCAAGCTGCTGAAGCTCGATCGCGACACGGCCATTCTCACGGCCGCCGGCAGCGCGATTTGCGGGGCCGCGGCCGTGCTCGCGTTCGAATCGACGCTGAACTCGAAGCCTGAAAAAAGTGCCGTCGCGGTGGGGAGCGTCGTCCTGTTCGGCACGCTGTCGATGTTCGTCTACCCGCTCGCGTATCGCGCGGGCTGGCTGCACCTCGACACCGCCGGCATCGGGCTCTTTTTCGGCGGTACGATTCACGAAGTCGCCCAAGTCGTGGGCGCGGCGAGCAACGTGAGCCCGGAAGCGACGCACGTTGCGACGATCGTCAAGATGACGCGCGTGATGCTGCTGGTGCCGGTCCTGCTCGTGCTCGGTGTGTGGCTCGCGCGCACGGCGGCCCGTGGCACGGGGAATGCGCGGGCGCCCCGCAAGGTAACCGTTCCCTGGTTCGCGCTCGGGTTTCTAGCCTGCGTCATCGTGAACTCGCTGCATGTGCTGCCGAGCGCCGCGACGCAGGCCGTCAACGCGCTCGATACGTTCGCGCTGACGATGGCGATGACGGCGCTCGGCATCGAGACGCAGCTCTCGCAAGTGCGCAAGGCTGGCCCTCGCGCGCTGGCGACAGGGTTCATTCTTTACGTCTGGCTCGCGGTAGGCGGCCTTGCGATCACGTGGGGGGTCGAGCGCGTGCTGGGCTGACCAATCGAGGAGGGCAAGCGATGGCGTACGAGCTGTACTACTGGGATGGGCTGCAAGGCCGAGGCGAGTTCGTGCGGCTCGCGCTCGAAGAAGCGCGCGCCCCGTATGTCGAGGTGGCCCGCGGGCGTCCCGAGGATGGGCTTGGCGAGGGTGCGATGCTGGCGCTGATGGACAGCAAGGACGAGCCCCACCTCCCCTTTGCGCCGCCGTTCCTGAAAGACGGCGACCTCATCATCCCGCAGACGGCGAATATTCTGTTCTATCTCGGCGAGAAGCTGGGGCTCGCCCCGCGAGACGACCTGCGCTACGTGGTGCACGGCCTGCAGTTGACGATCGCCGATGTGGTGACGGAGGTCCACGACACGCATCATCCGATCGGCAGCGGGCTCTACTACGAGGACCAAAAGGAAGCGGCCAAAGCGCGCGCGACCGACTTCATCGATCACCGCATGCCGAAGTTCATGGGCTATTTCGAGCGCGTGCTGAAGCAGAACCCGGAGGGCGACGCCCACCTGGTCGGCGATTCGCTGACCTACGCCGACCTCTCGATGTTCCAGCTCATCGAAGGTCTCCATTACGCGTTTCCGCGTGCGATGAAGCGCTTCCGCCAGCGTTACCGCAGGCTTGCGGCGCTGCACGACGCCGTGGCTGCGCGGCCGAACATCGCCGCGTACCTCGCGTCGGAGCGGCGCATCGCGTTCAACGAAACGGGGATATTCCGGCACTATCCGGAGCTCGATCGTAGTCCGGGGTCGGACTGAGCGCGGCTCGATGCTATTCTTGCGCTCGACCGATCTCAGCCAAGGCCGCCGTGCTCTCATTCCTGCTTCGCCTGCGTACCCGCGCCCAAGCGTTGTTCAGCCTCTCCGAGGCGCACACGATGCTGCTTTGGGCCGTCGTCACAGGCGTGTTGGGCGCGTTCGCGACGGCCGCGTTCCGCCGCTGCATCGACTTCTTTCAATGGGTTTTCACCGGCCGATCGGGTAGCTTCGTCGAGATGGCGCGCGCGCTGCCGTGGACCACGCGCATCTTTCTGCCGGCCATCGGCGGCCTCATCGCCGGGTGCTTCCTCCTCTTGGCCGCGCGCCACGCCGATAAGCGCGCGAACACCGACTACATGGAAGCGATCGCGATTGGCGACGGCGTGGTTCCCATCTGGCAGAGCCTCTGGCGCAGCGTCTCGTCCCTCTTCACGATCGGCTTCGGCGGCTCGATCGGCCGTGAGGGCCCGATGGTCCAACTTGCCGCGCTTGCCGGCTCGGCCATCGGCCGACTCGTGCATTTCGACCCTGATCGGTTGCGCCTGCTCGTCGCCTGCGGCGCCGCGGCCGGCATCACATCGGCCTACAGCGCGCCGATCGCCGGTGCGTTCTTCGTCACGGAAATCGTGCTCGGCTCCATCGCGATGGAGAGCTTCGGCCCCGTCGTCGTGGCGTCCGTCGTCGCCAATATCACGATGCGCGAATTCGCCGGCTATAAGCCGCCGTACGAGATGCCCGAGTTTCCGGCGATCGCGGGAGTGGAAGTGCTCCTCTTCGTCGCGCTGGGATTCCTCTGCGGCGCCGCGGCGCCGCAGTTCCTGCGCCTGATCGACTTTTCGCGGGCGAGCTTCAGGCGTCTGCCGGCTCCGTTGCCGGTGCGGCTCGCCGCGGGCGGCCTCATCGTCGGCATCATCTCGGTCTGGGTACCGGACGTCTGGGGCAACGGCTACAGCGTCGTCAACTCGATACTCCATTCGCCGTGGACCTGGGTGTCGCTCGTCGCTGTCTTGATCTGCAAGATCGTCGCGACGGCCGCCACGGTCGGCTCGGGTGCCGTCGGCGGGGTGTTCACGCCGACGCTGTTCGTCGGCGCGACGCTCGGCTCTCTCTTCGGGCTTGCCGCGCATTCGATCTGGCCGCACGGCACCTCGGGTGCCTTCGCCTATGCGATGGTCGGCATGGGCGCGTTCCTCGCCGGCGCGACGCAGGCGCCGCTCATGGCAATCCTGATGATCTTCGAGATGACGCTCAGTTATCAGGTCGTTTTGCCGCTGATGCTCTCATGCGTGGTCGCGTACTTCGTCGCGCGCGCCATGGGCAAGACGTCGATGTACGAGATCACGCTGCGGCGGCACGCCGACGAGGAAGAGCGCATGCGGCTGCGCGCGACTCAGATGCGCGAGCTCATCAGGCCGGCCGAGACGATCGTCCCGCTGACGGCGAGCGTGCAGGAAATGACGCGGATCTTCCTCGAGTACCCGGTAAAGTACCTGTATGTGACCGACGACGACGGCTGCTTTCGCGGCGTGGTGGCGCTCAAGGACATCACGTCGGACCTGCTGGAAAAGCGCGACACGTCGTCTTGCACGGCGGCCGACTATCTGCAGCCCGAGTTCGCGATTCTTACTCCAGACATGCCGATCAGCGTGGCCTTGCAGCACTTCCTCGCGTTCCGGGGCGAACGCTTGCCCGTCGTCGCCAGCATCGATGCGCCGAAACTGATGGGCGCCGTCTACAAGACCGCCCTGCTCGACGCCTACCGTCGGATGAATCCGACGCCGTAAGCGCGGCGCCGAGGCTGGCAAGTGCCACTCCTCCCTCACCCCACCCGATGCGAAAGCGCGGCGTTTTTTCTACAATGAAGTAACGACCGCAAAAATGCGCAGGGTTCCGCGCAAAACGAAGCCTGACGAGCGCTTAGCGGCCGATTCGTCGATTCGGAGCGAAGATGAGCGAACCGTCCCTCGATGCCGTGCGGCGCGACCATGCCGGCTGGATTTTCGTCCACATCGAAGGTGAGCCGTACGACCGCGGCGAGCAACACGGGCAACTGCTCGCAACCGAGATCCAGAATGCCATTCGGACTGCGAAATATCTCGCGCGCTGGGATACGGGCGAGGACTTCGAGACGTTCACGGCGGCGGCGCTCGAGCAGTTCGGGCCGCGGCTCGACACCGAGTTCAGAGATGAAATCCAGGGCATCGCGGCGGGCGCGAAGCTGCCGTTCGCCGAGGTGCTCGCCTGGAACGGCTACATGGACTTGCTGCAAAGCTGGTGGCCGACGAAAGTCGCGGCGCGCGAGCCTCGACTCGGCATGAAGCCATGGCGCGGGCGCCGCGGCCATCATTGCAGCGCGTTCATCGCGACGGGCAGCGCCACGCGCGACGGCGGCATCGTCATGGCGCACAACTCATGGGACCGCTATGCGGCAGGCGACGCGTTCAACGTCGTCTTCGACATCGTTCCGGATTCGGGCCATCGAATCATCATGCAGGGTCTGCCCGGGTGCATCTCGAGCCTGACCGACTTCTGGATCACGTCGGCCGGTCTCATGGTCACGGAGACGACGATCTCGAATTTCGCCGGCTACAACCCGGCCGGGGCGCCGGAGTTCTATCGCTCGCGGCGCGCCACGCAGTACGCGAATTCGATCGGCGAATGGTGCGAGATGTTTGCCGTGGCGAACAACGGCGGCTACGCGAACAGCTGGCTCCTCGGCGATCTGAAGACGGGCGAAATCGCGCGCTATGAGCTCGGTCTTCACTATTCGGGATTCGAGAGCACGAAAGACGGGTTTTACAGCGGCTACAACACCGCAACCGACCTGAAAATCCGCAACCAGGAGTGCATCGGAGAAGGAGAGGACTACACCGACGTCCGCAAGAACGGCGCGCGGAGGCTGCGCTTCATGCAGCTCGCCGACCAGCACCATGGCAAGATCGACATCGAACTCGCGAAGCAGATGATCGCCGATCACCACGATGTCTATCTCGACCGTGGCGACAACCCATGCTCGCGCACCATCTGCGGGCATCTCGAGCTCGACGATGCGCGCTTCGGCGGCTCCGACCAAGGGCCGTTCAACCCCTGGGGCGCCAACGACGGTAAGGTCGTCGACAGCAAGATGGCGCGCGAGCTCGCCTTCTGGGCGCGGTGGGGACATCCTTGCGGCAGGCCGTTCGACGCGCAGGCGTTCATGAAGCGCCATCCGCAATGGAACTGGCTCAACGGATACATGCGCGACCGGCCATCCTGGCCGTGGACGCGCTTCGAAGTGCTGCGTTAAGGGGGCTCACAACTGTCCTTGGCACGAGGCATGCTGCTTGTTGGCCGACCGCTGACAGAGTCAATCAGCGACATGCCGTATCGAGAAGGAGGTCGAGCATGAAAGTCTCGACAGTGACGAGTATGGCCTTGCTTTCGGCATCGTGCTTCGCGGCACCGATACAAACCACGGCGCTCGACAGCCTCACCGCGCGCGCCGCAATCGCGGCGGCGCGCGCAGATGCCGCGCCCGTCGCTCCGCCCGCGCCCGACGTCGCCGCGGACGCCAACTTCGCGAAACAACACTGGGCGCGCATCAAACTCCCGAAATCCCACAGTCTGGCCAGCCACTTCGCGCCGCACGAGCGACAGTCACGGACTTGAAGCTCGAAGCGCGCAACGGAATTGAACGGTCGACGGAGAAAAAATACCCATGACGACATCGGCAATCCCCGAAGAACCCATCGATTTGCAGATCGCGGACGTGCTGCATGCCGTCCGATATCCGGCCAACAAGGATGAGATCGTCGAAGTGGCGCGCGCCGCCGGCGCGAGCAACGAGCTCATTTCGATTTTCGATGGACTGCCCGAACAGGATTACGCGAACGTCGATTCGGTCACGCGGCTGATCGGCAGCAATTATGGGCCGGGGGTGTTCTAGTCGTGCACGCACTAGCTCTCTGACTCCGCTCGATTCCGTTCATTCCGGCAGCGAGCCGCATCGCATCACATTGCTCTCGGCGAAACCGCCCCGCCCGCGTTTCAGTCAGGTCAACAGCAAGCGAGCGAAGAACCCCGCAAGCACCGTTTTACTGACTTCGTCGGTCACCGTCTGCGGATCGGTCATCCGAAAGAATTGCATGCCTTCACAGAGGCTCACGAGCCCGAGTGCCAGTGTCTCCGGCGGCAGCGGCAGGGGCGTGCCGGCGCGCTCCGAGAACGATTTGATGTAGGCCGCGACCCACTCGAGTTTTTCATTTCTGAAAGCATTGAACCGCACTCGGAATCGCGCGTCGCGGCTCGCCAACAGCTTTGCCTCGACCCAGAGCGGGAAGAAATCGTCTTCGAGTGGCAGCTGGCTGTAGTACTCGACGGCGCGCGCTTCCATCTGCTGGCGCGTGCCGCCCTCTTCCATGATCGACTGAAAGCTCGCCTGCAGGTCGTCGCGCTCGCGCCGCAAGAGCTCGATCAGCAGTTCCGATTTGCTGTCGAAGTTCGAGTAGAACGCACCGCGCGTGTAGCCGGCGGTCTCGGCGATGTCCTCCACGCTCGTGGCGACGAACCCCTTCTTCATGAACATCGCACGCGCGGCCTCGAGCAGACGCTCGCGCGTCTGGTCCCGGCTCTCTTCGCGTGTCAGGCGTTTTCGCTTCATGTCGAAAATTTTAGCATCGCGGCACGCTGACATTCAGCTTTGCACTCAAATACAACTATGTATTAGAATGCACCCGTAAATATGAGACGACGACTCCGCTATGTTGGTCGCGTACGAGCGGTGCGCCGCGTCTCGCGGTGTCCTCGGCGCCGTTTCCTACCTCCCTACGATCGTCACTTCACAAGGCAGGCATCGTGAGTCGTGTCAGAACCCATCCGTCGAATGCGCCGCGCAGGCGCGCTTGCGTCGCTGCTTCGGCGAGCGAACGCAAGCGGCTCAGAGCCGGCACCATGCTCGCCGTCTGCGCGGCTTTGACGTTGAGCGCCTGTCATCCGCGCGAAGCCGCCGCGCCGGCGCCGAAACCCGTCGTCGCGCTCGCCGTGCACCCCGACGGCCGCCCGCCCGCCGCGTCGCTGCCGTGCCAGATCGAGGCGCGCTACAGCAACGTGCTTTCGTTCCGCGTCGCGGGCAAGATCGTCGATCGGCTCGTGCGGCTCGGCGATAGCGTGAAGGCAGGCCAGGTCGTTGCGCGGCTCGATGCAGCCGACGCTCGCAAGAACGTCGCAAGCGCACAGGCACAACTCGATGCCGCCGAACACCGCCTCGTCTACGCAAAGCAGCAGCTCGACCGCGATCGCGCGCAGGCGCAGGAAAACCTGATCGCGCCGACGCAGTGGGAGCAAACGCAGGACGCCTACGCGTCGGCGCTTGCGCAGCGCGATTCGGCGCGGGCGCAACTCGCCCTGGCCGCCGACCAGCTCGCCTACACGACGCTGACGGCGGATCATGCCGGCGTCGTCACCGAGGAAAACGCAGACACCGGCCAGAACGTCACGGCAGGTCAAGCCGTCTATAACCTCGCTTGGAGCGGCGATGTCGACGCCGTTTGCGACGCACCGGAACGCATCCTTTCGGCGCTGGCGGTCGGCCGCCCCGCCAAGATCGCACTGCCCGCGCTACCGGGAAAGACGTTCCCCGCGCGCGTACGCGAGGTCTCGCCCTTAGCCGACCCGCAAAGCCGCACCTATCGGGTCAAACTCACGTTGCAGGCGGCCGATGCCGCTCTGCGTCTCGGGATGACGGCCGTCGTTGCGTTCGATTCCGTCGATGAAGCGTCAGAACACGTCTTCACATTGCCGGCGACGGCGCTCTTCCACGACGGACAGCGGCCGGCCGTGTGGGTCGTGGGCGCAGGCGCCGACAGGCTGGAGCTGCGCTCCGTCACCGTTGTGCGCTACGACGAGCGCACGATCTCGATCTCGGGCGGCTTGCACGACGGCGAACGCGTGGTGCTTCAAGGCGTGCACACGGTCAGTGCCGGCGAGCACGTGCGCGCGGTCGCGCCGCTTCATCCCGAGGACATCGGATCATGAGCGCGGCGGAGCACGGCCACGCGCACGATGAGAATGCCGGGCGGCGCGGCGCCTCGTTGAAACCGGCCGCTCAAAGCGAGGACCGATTCAACCTTTCCGCATGGGCGCTGCGACATCAGGCACTCGTCGTCTTTCTGATCGCGCTCGCCACATTGGCCGGCATCCTCGCTTACACGCGGCTAGGCCAATCCGAGGATCCACCCTTCACATTCCGCGTGATGGTGGTCCGCACACTGTGGCCCGGCGCGACGGCGCGACAAGTCCAGGAGCAGATCACCGACCGGATCGGCCGAAAGCTGCAGGAAACGCCGCATATCGACTTCCTGCGCAGCTACTCGCGGCCCGGCGAATCGATGATCTTCTTCAACATGAAAGATTCGGCGCCCGTAGCCGATGTGCAGGAGACGTGGTATCAGGTGCGAAAAAAGGTCGGCGATATCGCTTCGGCGCTGCCACCGGGCACGATCGGGCCGTTTTTCAACGACGAATTCGGCGATGTCTACACCAACATCTACACGCTCGAAGGCGATGGCTTTTCGCCCGCTCAGCTTCACGACTACGCCGATCAATTGCGCACCGTGCTGTTGCGTGTGCCTGGCGTCGCCAAGGTCGACTACTTCGGCGATCCCGACCAGCACGTCTACATCGAAATCTCGAACGCAGAGCTGACGCGGCTTTCCATATCGCCAACCGAGCTGGCTCAGGCGATCAACGCGCAAAACGCCGTCGCCTCGGCCGGCACCGTGACGACAGCCGACGATCGCGTGTTCGTCCGGCCGAGCGGTCAGTTCGGCGACGTGCGCGCGCTCGCCGACATGCTGATCAGCATCAACCATCGGACGTTCCGGCTCGGCGATATCGCGACGATCAAGCGCGGCTACGATGACCCGCTCGTGACGCAAATGCGTGCCGATGGCCAGGCCGTGCTCGGCATCGGCGTGACGATGCAGCCGGGCGGCGACGTAATCCGGCTCGGCCGGGCGCTCGACGCGCAGTGCGTGGAGCTGCGCGCGCATCTGCCGGCCGGTCTGAAGCTGACCGAGGTGTCGAGCATGCCGCACGCCGTCGCGCGCTCGGTCGACGACTTTCTCGAAGCCGTCGGCGAAGCGGTCGCGATCGTGCTCGTCGTGAGCCTAATCTCGCTCGGGGTGCGGACGGGGATGGTCGTCGTCATCTCGATCCCGATCGTGCTCGCCGTCACTGCGCTTTGCATGTACCTGTTTGGCATCGGGTTGCACAAGGTATCGCTCGGCACGCTCGTGCTCGCGCTCGGGCTACTCGTCGACGATGCGATCATCGCCGTCGAGATGATGGCAGTGAAGCTCGAACAGGGATGGAAACGCACCCGCGCCGCCGCTTTCGCCTATACGAGCACGGCGTTTCCGATGCTGACCGGCACGCTCGTGACCGTCTCCGGCTTCCTGCCGATTGCGCTCGCGAAATCGAGCACCGGAGAGTACACGCGCTCGATCTTCGAGGTATCGGCGATCGCGTTGATCGCTTCGTGGTTCGCCGCCGTCGTGCTGATCCCGTTGCTCGGCTATCACTTGTTGCCCGAGCACAAGCATGCGAAGCAGCGCGCCGCGGGCTCGGCACAACCGCACCCGCACGATGCGGAACACGAGGTGGACATTTACGACACTCCGTTTTATCGGCGGTTGTCGACGTGGATCTCCTGGTGCGTGGAGCGTCGATGGATCGTGCTCGCCGTCACGGCCGCGCTCTTCATCGTAGCTTTGGCGGGCTTCGCGCTCGTGCCGCAGCAGTTCTTCCCGAGCTCCGACCGGCCCGAGTTGCTCATCGACGTGCGACTGCCCGAGGGCGCCTCTTTCGACGCGACGTTGCGCGAAGCCAAGCGCCTCGAAAAGACGCTCGACGGCCGGCCCGAAATCGACCATTTCGTCGACTTCGTCGGCACCGGCGCGCCTCGCTTCTATTTGCCGCTCGACCAGCAGTTGCAGCAGCCGAACTTCGCCCAATTCGTCGTCACCGCTAAAAGCGTAGAAGACCGCGACAAGCTGGCGCGCTGGCTCGATACCACGCTGGAGAACGATTTCCCGACCGTGCGCACACGGCTGTCGCGACTCGAAAACGGCCCGCCCGTCGGCTTCCCGGTCCAGTTTCGCGTGAGCGGTGACGATATCGGCACCGTGCGCGCGATCGCCGAAAAGGTTGCGGCCACGATGCGCGCCGATACGCGCACGCGCAACGTTCAGTTCGATTGGGACGAGCCGGCCGAACGCTCGCTTTCCTTCGAGATCGATCAAATGAAGGCGCGCCAGCTCGGCGTGACCTCGCAAGATGTCTCCAGCTTCATCGCGATGACGCTGTCGGGGTACACGGTTACGCAATATCGCGAGCGTGACAAACTCATCAGTGTCGATCTGCGCGCGCCCGAACGCGAGCGCGCCGACCCGGCCCGCCTCATGAACCTGGCAATGCCAACTCCGAACGGGCCGGTGCCGCTCGGCGCGCTCGGGCATCTGCGCAACGGTCTGGAGTACGGCGTGGTCTGGGAGCGCGACCGTCAGCCGACGATTACCGTGCAGGCCGACGTACGGGGCAACGCGCAAGGCATCGACGTGACGCACGACCTCGATCGCACGCTCGCTTCAGAGCGAGCGCAACTGCCGCTCGGCTATCGGATCGAAGTCGGCGGCTCCGTCGAAGAAAGCGCAAAGGGGCAGACGTCGATCAACGCGCAAATGCCGCTCATGCTGATCGCGGTCTTCACGCTGCTGATGATCCAACTGCAAAGCTTCTCGCGCGTGCTGATGGTCGTGCTGACCGCGCCGCTCGGGCTGATCGGCGTCGTCGCTACGCTTTTGCTCTTCGGCAAGCCGTTCGGCTTCGTCGCGATGCTCGGCGTGATCGCCATGTTCGGCATCATCATGCGCAACTCGGTCATTCTCGTCGATCAGATCGAGCAGGACATCGCGGCGGGCCAGAAGCGCTTCA
This sequence comes from Trinickia sp. EG282A, assembly GCF_040965455.1. NCBI lineage: Bacteria > Pseudomonadati > Pseudomonadota > Betaproteobacteria > Burkholderiales > Burkholderiaceae > Trinickia > Trinickia sp. EG282A. Next base: position 44,810 of record NZ_JBFRCC010000003.1, read on the forward strand.
GCGCAATCGTCGGTGCGACAGTCCGGCGTTTTCGGCCGATCACGCTGACAGCCGCCGCCGCGGTGCTCGCGCTGATTCCGCTCTTGCGCTCGAACTTCTTCGGTCCGATGGCGACCGCGTTGATGGGCGGCATCACGAGCGCAACCGTGCTGACACTTTTCTATCTGCCGGCGCTCTATGCAGCTTCCTTCAAGGTACGGCGCGACGAGCGCGATGCGCTGCCGGCTGAGCCAGAGCACGCGGAGAATTGATCATGAGGCTCGTGCACTCTACGTTCACCCTTACGGCCAGCGCGGCATTCGTTCTCGCCGCCTGCTCGTTCGGCCCGAGCGGCGATCCGCCGGCCATGCCCTCGCCCGCGCACTATGGCGCTGGGCCTCAACCGGCGCGGACAGCCACGGCGGGAGGTGTCGCGCAACAGTTCGACATCGGCGCCGAGCCCGTGCCGCAATGGTGGCGCCTTTATCGCTCGGAGGCCCTCGATGCGCTCGTTGAGGAGGGTTTGCGCTCGAGCCCGACGTTGGCCGCAACCGAGAAGTCGCTGGCCGCGGCGCATGAGCAATTGCGAGCGCAGATCGGCTCGTCGCTGCTGCCCACGATCGACGCCGCGGGACAAGCCACGCGCGAGCGCTACCTCGGCATACCCGCGGCGGGCCCCAACACGGTGACCTACGACGTATTCGTCGGTCAGATCGAGGCGCACTACACGTTCGACCTGTTCGGTGCCGTGCGCTACGCCAATGCGGCGCTCGGCGCGCGTATCGACCAACAGGCGTTCCAACTCGAGGCGGCACGGCGAGCGCTGGCCGCCAATATCGTCGGCGCGGTGATCAACGCGGCGACGCTGGACCGACAGATCGCGATTACCGAGCGGCTCGTCGCGCTGGCGAACGAAACCGCCAATGAGGACGAACGGCGTCACGCGCTCGGCGCCGTGACGCATACCCAGGCGCTCGCCTCCCGGCAGAATGCGCAGACCATCGCTGCGACGCTAGCCGGCTTGCGACAGCAGCGCGCGACGGCCGTCCATGCGCTTGCCGTGCTGATCGGACGCACGCCCGATGCGGCTCCGGCCATTCCCGACTTGACGAGCCTGACGCTGCCGGAGCACGTGCCCGTCGTCGTGCCGTCGGAATTGTTGCGCACGCGGCCCGACATCCGGGCGGCTGATGCCCTGGTGAAAGAAACCGCGGCGGAGGTCGGCGCAGCCACGGCACAGCTATTTCCCAGCCTCTCGCTGACGGCCTCGATGGGCCAGGGCGGATTCAGCTGGCCGGCTGCGGTCTCGGGGGCCGGCGCGATCTGGAGCCTCGGCGCCGGGATTTCGCAGCCGATCTTTCATGGCGGAGCGCTGCGCGCGCAGCGGCGCGCGGCGATCGACAGCTACGATGCAGCCGTTTCGCAGTATAAGGCGACTGTCCTATCAGCCTTTCAAAATATCGCGGATACGCTCGCAGCGCTCGAACACGATGCTGAGGCGCTCGCATCGTCCGAGGCCGCGGCGCAATCGGCACGCACCGCGTTCGACGAGACGGCGGCGCGCCAGCGTCTCGGCGCCTTGGCTCCTCCCGCCGCGCGCTCCGCCGAGCAAGGGTATCTGAACGCGAAAATCGGCGCTGTTCGCGCAAGGAGCGCACGCTTCGCCGATACGGCGATGCTTTTTCAGGCGCTGGGAGAAGCGTCTGCGTTGAAAAATCCCTAATCTTGGAAAAAGGCAGTCTATTTGGACGACCCCAATTTCGTCAGGGCCGCGTCCTATCAAAATAGACAGGTCACTCAGACGACTCAAAGAACTAAGGTGGGCACCAGGTAACTCGGATGACTCGTGCAGCATTACATGCCCAATTCGCATGAACCATGAACCGCCCGCTCGTCGCCCCCCGGCTCCTATCGTCCGTCCGGAGCGTCTTGACGATCAAAACTTGACCGAGAAACAGGAAGGCGAGGCGCTGCAGCACGCCCCGGTCAGGTCACTCGCGCCGCTTCTAAAACGCAGGAACCTGAAGATTGCACCGCTCGGGTTGGACGTCGGCGCCGAGATAAGGAAAAAGCAAGAAAAACTTGCAAACGTACGCGCAGTTTCAGAAGAAAGTGATTATTTTCATGGTTCACGCTCCGGAAGCCTGGTCTCGTTTCACCGCTCTACGGAAGAAGCAATACGAGGATGTTTGCTCCCTATGGGCGTCCTGTTGGAGCATAACGCAGCAGTTTTCACGGGCGAGCGCGGCAATTCTCTCGAGGATAAGGCATTCAATAAGAAGTACCTTTCTGTGGTGGCAGAACTCAACATCGATGGAGCCGTTGATTATGCCACGAATACGGCGTTGGCATCGAACGACATTATCAAACCACCAGATCTACGGACCTTTGGGTCATTCGTGGACAAATCCACGCGACTGAGAAAAACGGCAGAATGTAAGCTTGACGAGTTGGGCCAAGCTGACCAAGAGGCGACAAGACTAATAACATCGAACTTCCCCGTCGTCTATGGGTTAAAGCCGAAATCTGGCAAAAACATAGAAGGTGTAAGTTTGAGCATTGGTGATGAGGTCGGCATTGAAGGCGGGTGCACGAGTGATGAAATCAAAATAATTTTCGTTCCTGATGAAGAAGTGCCATCTGTGAAGAAATATCTTGAGCAATGCGGCTTTTGGTTGCCGGTAAAGGCACTGTCGGCTCTTCCAAAGTAAAGAAACCTTGTTTCGGCTCTCGCACTCGACGGCAAGTTCACTTCCTAATCCCCATACCGCGCGAAGGACTAAAATGTACACATAGTCCTTATCGCCAAAAAAGCGCTCGGTGTCAGGGCACGCGTTTAGTATAGTGAGATCAGCTGCACGCCACGGAGCGAGGGCAATGAGAGCTTTGCAAAGTAAAGCCAACGAAGCCGTCAATCGGTGGATATTGATCGATAAACCGCGATTCCGCACAATAGGCATCCTCCATGCTGTCTATACTCGCATGAGGCTTTTCTTGCGTTATTCCAAAGTCGCTTTTTCTGTTCCGGGCATCGGCTCAATTTCAATGCGCTTCGCGTGGACGATTTTGCATCTGGGTGAGCGAAAGAACAGGCCTCGCGCCTAAACGTAGCCCTTGCAATCGACCTCATTCGCCGCGGCAGACGAATATGATGCGTAGTCTCGAAAAAGCGCCAAGCAAGAGCAGACATCATGCGGAACGCCACGACGTCAGCGATGCCCCGCTCCGCGCGCTCGACTCGCCGGAAAATACGGCACTGAGGCGTTTCGATTCACTGGATCTACGCTACGCCAATTCCGCCAGGGCGCCGTTGGCGCGACGCAACAGTGCACCGGCGATTCTTGTCAACGACGGTCCATCCGCGGCGTCAACCCGCGCAAGTATGTCAGCGCCGACAGAAGGCCAAGTCAGCCTTGACATGCCTCCCGCGCTTGCGCTGCAAGGCGCGAGCAACTGGCAGCAACGCGTATCCAGGTACGCTCCGGTGCCGGACTATCTCGCGGCAGTGACGGCAGCATTGGGATTCAGGTTACCTCCCCGAGCGGCGATGTGGGTGGACGCGGCAAGCGGCGTCCTCTGGAGTGGCAGCGCGGGCATGTCCGAACTCGGCAATATGCAGCCCCGCAGCCTGCCGGCGACTGCCAACAATGTTCTGAACGCGGGTGCCGGCCTCGTGAGCGCTGTTGCGCCGTTCACCTCGGGCGCGACTCAGGCCGCTCTCGACTATGCCGGTTCAGTGGTATGGGAACTCAGCGCGTTTGCGACGATAGGGCGCGCAGCATTCGACACATCGAACAGCAGGGTCCGGAGAGGGCTGGCGGCGGCGAGCGGTGCGGCGAATGTCGCGGCGGCCGCCTTCGCTGCCGCGGCTACACGAGCATCCCAGGACAACGATTCGGCGACCGCCATCCGCTATGGGACGGTATCCTCAGGTCTCTGGATCGCAGGTACGACGTTGTCGTTAGTGGCAGACTGTATGGCGTCGAGGACGGCGTTTGACGAGACGTCCACCACGGCGACATATCAGCCGGCGCAGCGGTACGCCTTCAACGAAACACCATAATCCCCAAATGCCACGAAAGCGTAACCCGGATGACGAGTTGACCCCAGAGGTCGAATATCGCAATCTGATTCCCTCGGTCGGCCTCAAGCCACGCCCGCCAACCTACTCTTCTCCGCCCTAAGCATGAAGTAGTTGATTACGACGACACCGACCGTCACAACGGCGATGAAAAGCGTCGCGAGCGCATTCATCTCGGGATTGAGCCCGAGCCTCACGCGCGAGAAAACAACGAGTGGCAGCGTCGTCGACCCTGGCCCGGAAAGAAACGCGGACAGCACAAGGTCGTCGATCGACAGCGTGAACGACAGCAGCCACCCCGCCATCAGCGCTTGAGAGATGAGCGGCAACGTGATCGCAAAGAAGACCTTCAACGGCGTCGCCCCGAGATCGAGCGCCGCTTCCTCGAGCGACGGATTCAGATCGCGCACGCGCGACTGGACGATGATGGCCACATACGACATGCAAAGCATCACATGCCCGATCCAGATCGTCGTGAACCCTCTTCCCTCCGGCCAGCCGAGCCACTTTCCCATCTCGATGAAGAGCAGCAGCAGCGAAATGCCCTGAATCACCTCGGGAATGACGAGCGGCGCGTTGATCATCCCTGTGAAAAGCGTGAATCCCCGGAAACGTCCCATGCGCGCGAGAACGAAACCGGCCCACGTGCCGATGACCACCGAAGCGAACGCCGTCGCGAGCGCGATACGCAGCGACAGCCAGAAAGACGTAATGAGCTCGTCGTCCTGAGCAAGCGCGGCGTACCAGCGCGTCGAAAAGCGCGTCCAAACCGTGACGAGCTGCGACTCGTTGAACGAGTAAACGACAAGGCTCAGGATCGGAATGTAGAGAAAGGCGAAGCCGATGCCGAGCGCGATCAGCTGCAACGTGCGGTTCGGTTTTATCATCGGCGCGCTTCGAGTTGTTTGGCTTGTTGGTGCTGAAAAAGTGCCATCGGCACAAGCAGCAGTATCACCATCGCGCAGGTCACGGCGGACGCCATCGGCCAGTCGGCGTTGTTGAAGAACTCGTTCCACATGACGCGGCCGATCATCAGCGTATTCGCGCCGCCGAGCAGTTCAGGAATCACGTACTCGCCAACAGCGGGAATGAACACGAGCAGGCAGCCCGCGATAATGCCGTTCCTCGAAAGCGGCAGCGTAATCTGCACGAAAGCCTTCCACGGCTTCGCGCCGAGATCGTAGGCGGCCTCCAGCAACGTCAAGTCCATCTTCACGAGGTGCGCGTAAAGCGGCATGACGAGAAACGGCAGATACGAGTAGACCATCCCGATATAGACCGCGGTGTTCGTGCGATAAAGCTCGATCGGGGCGTGAATGAGGCCGATCGCCATCAGGAAGTTGTTGAGCAGTCCGTTGTTCTTCAAAATCCCGATCCACGCGTACACGCGAATCAGGAACGAAGTCCAGAACGGCAGCATCACGGCCATCATCAGAATGTTCCGCGAACCGGGGCTCGAGCGCGCGATGTAGTAGGCCATCGGATAGCCGAGCAGCAGGCAGAGCAGCGTCGTCACGGCCGCGACGATGACCGAGTTGATGTAGGTCGCGAAGTAAAGGCTGTCGCTCAGCAAGAACGCATAGTGCGCGAGATTGAGCGAAATCTGGACTACGCCCTCCTTGATGCTGACGAGCTCGGTATAAGGCGGGATGCCGAGCTGCAACTCCGCGAAACTGATCTTGACGACGAGCAGGAACGGCACGAAGAAGAACAGGAGCAACCATATGAACGGGCCGGCGATGACGGCCGTATTGCCTGTCAGCCTGAAGCGCCGCGCGGGCCATGCGGCGAACGAGAGCATCATCTGTTTCATGCGGTCAGCACCACGCCGGCGGATGCGCTCCAGCGCACATAGATCTCGTCGTTCAATTGCGGCGATTCGATCTCGGAAAGCGCAAGGCTCGAGACGTTCGCGATCACGGTCTTACCCGAATCGAGCCTCACGTGATAGAGCGAATAGCCGCCCAGATACGCGATGTTGGCGACTGTGCCACGCCCCCAGTTGTAAGCACCCTCGGGCGGTTTGCGCGTGAGCGCGATGCGTTCGGGCCGCACGGAAATCGTGACCGGCATTCCGAGCGGCCCCGTGATGCCGTGGTTCACGTAGAGCCTGCAGGGCAGCTCGTCCGTTTCGACGAAAATATGATCGGGTTCATCCTCGACGACATGGCCGTCGAAAAGGTTCGTCGAGCCGATGAACTCGGCCGAGAATCGCGTGTTCGGATATTCGTAGACTTGGTTAGGCGTGCCGAGCTGGACGATTTGCCCCTCACTCATGACGGCGAGCCGGCTCGCCATCGTCATCGCCTCTTCCTGATCGTGCGTAACCATGATGCAGGTGACGCCGACGCGATCGAGAATATTGACGAGCTCGATTTGCGTGCGCTGGCGAATCTGCTTGTCGAGCGCGGACATCGGCTCGTCGAGCAGGAGCAGCTTCGGCCGCTTGACAAGCGAGCGGGCGAGCGCGACACGCTGCTGCTGCCCGCCCGAAAGCTGATGCGGCTTGCGCTTGGCGAAACGCGTCATCTGAACGAGTTCGAGCGCATCCTGCACGCGCTCCTTCAGCTCGGCCTTCGCCACACCCTCCTGCTTCAGCCCGAAAGCGACGTTCGCCTCGACAGTCATATGCGGGAAAAGCGCATAGGACTGGAACATCATATTGACCGGGCGCCGGTACGGCGGCATCTGGGCCAGGTCCTCGCCGTCGATCAGGATCTTGCCCGACGTGATCGCCTCCAACCCGGCGAGCATGCGCAGCAACGTGGACTTGCCGCAGCCAGAGCTGCCCAACAGCGCGAAGAGCTCGCCCTTCGCCACCGATAAGCTGACGTTGCGGACGGCGACCGTTTCGCCGAATTTCTTCACCACGTCCACGATCTGGACGAAGTTCTCGGCCGACGCCGGAACTGTCGACGTGGGACGCGCGGCGGTCGCCGCCTGCCGGACCGACTGATCGCTCATGATCTCCTGCATGACTCCATCGTTTGACGTACAAAGCCCCCGGCTGGGTTCCGGGGGCTCAATTACGAGGGCTGCCGACCCCGATAGGGTGTCGTGTCGGCATTCGCTCGTTCCATCGCGTGCTATCGGCTAATCAGCGACCCGTCTTGAATTCGGTCCAGAGCCGCGTTTGCAGCCGCTGGATATCGACCGGCAGCGGCTTCAGCAGGAACAGCGTCTTGACGACGTCCGGCGGCGGGTAGACGGCCGGATCCTTCGCAATGTCCGGCTTCACGTATTTCTTGGCCTCGGCATTCGCCGTCGGGTAATAGACGGCATCGGTGATCGCGGCGTTGACTTGCGGCGTCTCGATGTAGTTGATCCAATCGTGCGCGGCGTCCTTATGCGCCGCGTCCTTCGGAATCGCCATCACGTCGAACCAGACAGGCGCCCCGCCCTTCGGGATGTAGTACTCGATCTCGTACGCTTTCTTCGCTTCCATTGCGCGATGCTTGGCGATCACGACGTCGCCGGACCAGCCGTAGGCGAAGCAGATGTCGCCGCCGACCATATCGTTGATATAGCCCGACGAATTGAACTGCGTGATGTAGGGGCGGATCTTCTTCAACATCGCGAGCGCGGCCTGGTAATCGGCCGGGTTCGTCGTGTACGGATCCTTCCCGATGTAATGGAGCGCCGCCGCGAACATCTGGTCCGGCGCGTCGAGCACCGAGACGCCGCAGGCTTTCAACTTCGAGATGTTTTCCGGCTTGAAGAGAATGTCCCAGCTATCGAGCGCGGCTTTCGGGCCGAGGATCTGCTTGACCTTCGTCACGTTGTAGCCGAGGCCCGTCGTGCCCCATGCCCAAGGCACGACATACTTGTTGCCTGGATCGGCACCGGCAACGAGCGCCATCAGTTGCGGATCGAGATACTTGAGGTTCGGCAGCTTCGCTTTATCGAGCGGCGAGAAAATGCCGGCCTGGATCTGCTTGCCCGCGTAGTTGCTCGTCGGCACGACGATGTCGTACCCCGAGTTGCCCGTCAGCAGCTTCGCTTGCAGCGTATCGTCGCTGTCGTAGTTGTCGTACTTGACCTGAATGCCCGTTTCTTTCGTGAAGTTCGGAATCGTGTCCTTGGCAATGTAGTCGGACCAGTTATAGACGTTCAGCTGCGTGTCCTTCGCCATCGCCCACGGCGCCGCCAACAGCGCGAGCGCCGCGAGCCCGCTCATTACCCGTTTTCCCATTCCGTTCTCCGATCCGCCGGCCGGTACCGGCCGTCTGCCCGCTCGACACCGCAGCGCCACGCGCGCGGCCCCTTCCGAAAACTTCGAAACCTATCACCAATTGTGGCTGCCGAACGAAAAAACGCCAGCAGGCCAGCCCGGCTGTCGCGCAAACCGCACAGCGGTCGTCATGCCCGGCACGCTTCGCTCCCCCAAATCGCGCGCAATTTTAGCCGGTTATGCGCCGGTGTCTAGCTGAAAAAATTGCTTTTTGGCCTTTCGGCCAGTTTGTCGCGACGAAATCCGGAGGGGAAGCGTTGGCGAGGCGCAACCGGGCAGCACGTCGATTCCCGTTGCACCAATAGAGGGCCTGTCGACGCGCCGCACGATTGAGCGCCGAAGGGGAGCCGACGGCGGGATCGGTTAACATGACGGCTCCCACGCATGCCTCAGATCTTTCAATGCCTTCAGACCTCCACGATCGCCCGGACAGCCCCTGCATCGGCGTGTGCTCCACGCTCTTCGACGACGTCTGCAAAGGCTGCGGGCGGACCGCGGTGGAAGTCTCAAACTGGGTCTTCATGTCGGACGACGAAAAGCGCGCGGTCTGGTCGCGGATCGAACGCGAAGGCACGGCCGTGCGGTTCAAGTACGACAAGCTTTAAATACGCCGCTCGGGCCCGCGGCAGACGACGGCGGCTGGTTCGAATCGTGTGGTCGATGTATCTCCGAGCCGTGCGGCCGCAGCTTTGCCCGATGCATCGAGCGAGCGCTGCAAGCCGCGTAAGCCGCCTGCTATCGGCCGCCCGGCTTCACGAGCTTGAACTGCATGGACTTGTATTCGAGATACTCCTCGAGGCCGTACTTGCCGTTCTCGCGGCCATATCCCGATTGTTTGAAGCCACCGAACGGTGCTTCCATGTTCCAGGTCCCGCCGTTGATCTCGACTTGGCCAGTCCGGATGCGGCGCGCTATGCGCAGCGCTCGCTCGTCGTCCCCGGCCCAGACCGCGCCGGAGAGCCCGTAGGGCGAATCGTTGGCGATACGAACGGCCTCCCCCTCGTCTTCATACGTCAAGATCGACAGGACAGGGCCGAAGATCTCCTCTTGAGCGATCGTCGCCTTGGGATGAACGCCGCCAAACACTGTCGGCTTCACGAAGAAACCTTTCGAAATGCCATCGGGCATACCGGTGCCGCCGGTAATGAGCTCGGCGCCTTCCGCGATGCCGCGTTCGATGTAGCCATAAACCCGCTGGAGTTGCGCGGCCGATGCCAGCGGGCCCAGCCGCGTTCGTTCGTCGCGGGGGTCTCCCGCCACATAGTCTTCGGCCGCGGCTTTCGCCAGCGCGCAGGCCTCGTCGTATCGCGATTCCGGCACGAGCATCCGGGTGTGCGCGGAGCAGGTCTGCCCCGAGTTCAGATAGCAGGCCGCGACCGTGCTTTTGATGGCGGTCGGGAAATCGGCATCATCGAGAATCAGCGAGGCCGACTTACCGCCGAGCTCGAGCGCGACGCGCTTGACCGTGGCCGCGGCCAGCTCCGCGACACGCTTACCTGCGCGCGTCGAGCCCGTGAACGAAACCATATCGACGAACGGATGGCTCGCCACGATCTCACCGACGACGGGGCCATAGCCGCTGACGATATTGAAGACGCCCGCAGGCAACCCGGCCTCCTCGATGGCTTCCGCGAGGACGAATGCATTGAGCGGGGCGACTTCGGAAGGTTTGAGCACGACGGTGCAGCCGGCAGCCAGCGCGGGGGCCACTTTCAGCGTGATCTGATTGAGCGGATAGTTCCACGGGGTGATGGCCGCGACGACACCGACGGGCTCGCGTACGACGAGTGAATTGTCGGCGCGCTCGTCGAATCGAAACTCGCGCGCGAGCCGGGCGTAGGCTTTCCAGTTGTAGACGGCGGACCCGACCTGTATGGCGCGCGTGAGCTTGATCGGCATGCCGACTTCGCCGCAGATGAGTTGAGTCAGCTCTTCGGTTCGCGCCTTGACGGCTTCGGCGATCTTCTGCAGGTACTCCGCGCGCCTCTCGGGCGGCGTGGCGGACCAGCCATCGAAAGCGAGCTTGGCCGCTTCGACGGCGGCTTCCGCATCGGCCGCCGTCCCTTCGGGAATGCGGCCCATGACCTCCTCGGTGGCCGAATCGATCACATCGATCGTGCCGCTCCCGGCGGGCTCGAGCCACTTTCCGCCGACGTAAAGGTGCGCGTACGTTTTCATCGCGGCCCCGCCTCTTCGGTTGGATCCGCTTATTCTACTCACCTGGCTCGAATTGGCTCCCGGGTTACTGCAACCCTTGACTCGCGAGGAAATCCTCGTAGTTCCCGCCGAAGTCGACGAGCGTCCCGTCTGTGCGGACCTCGATGATGCGATTCGCCAGGCCGCTGACGAACTCGCGGTCATGCGAAACGAAGATCAGCGTGCCTTCGTACTTGTCGAGCGCGATCTGCAGCGATTCGATCGACTCCATGTCCATATGGTTGGTCGGCTCATCCATCAGCAGCACGTTGTGGCGGCCGAGCATCAGCTTGCCCCAGATCATGCGGCCCTTCTCGCCGCCCGACAGCACCTTCACCGATTTCTTGATGTCGTCGCCGCTGAACAGCAGGCGGCCGAGCGTGCCCCGCACCATCTGATCGTCATCGCCCTCCTTGCGGTAATCATCGATCCAGTCGGTCAGTGTGACGTCGTCGGGAAACTCCTCGTAGGTGTCTTGCGGCATGTAGCCGACGTTCGCATTCTCGGCCCACTTAACCGTGCCGCGATCGACGGCGAGGTTGCCGAACAATGAACGCAAAAGCGTCGTCTTGCCCGCGCCGTTTTCGCCGATGATCGCGATCCGCTCGCCCGGCTGCACGGAGAGGTTGAAATTCTCGAAAATCGTGCGGTCGTAGCGCTTCGTGATGCCGTCGGCCACCACGGCGATGTTATGGAGCTTCTTCTCGTACTCGAAGCGAATGAACGGGTTCTGCCGCGACGACGGCTTGAATTCCTCGATCTTGATCTTATCGATCTGCTTCAAGCGGCTCGTCGCCTGGCGTGCCTTCGACTTGTTCGCCGAGAAGCGGCGCACGAAGTCCTGCAGATCGGCAATACGCTCCTTCGCCTTCGCATTCGCCGCGGCCTGGCGCTCACGGGCCTGCGTCGATGCGAGCATGTAGTCGTCGTAGTTGCCCGGGTAGACCTTCAGCGTGCCGTAATCCATGTCCGCCATGTGCGTGCAGACCTGGTTCAGGAAGTGACGATCGTGCGAGATGATGATCATCGTCGAGTTGTACTCGTTCAGCACGTTCTCGAGCCAGCGGATCGAATTGATGTCGAGGTTGTTGGTCGGCTCGTCGAGCAGCAGCACGTCAGGCTTGGAGAAAAGCGCCTGCGCGAGCAGTACGCGCAGCTTCCAGCCCGGCGCAATGTTGCTCATCGGGCCGTTGTGGTCGTCGATGTGGATGCCGATGCCGAGCAGCAGTTCGCCCGCGCGCGCCTCGGCCGTGTAGCCGCCGTACTCCGCGAATTTCGCCTCGAGCTCGGCGGCGTGCATGTAATCGTCGTCCGTCGCCTCGGGATTCGCATAGATCGCGTCGCGCTCGGTCATCGCGGCCCACATCTCCGTGTGCCCCATCATGACGACATCGAGCACGCGCACGTCCTCGTAAGCGAACTGGTCCTGCCGCAGCTTGCCGAGGCGCACGTTCGGCTCGAGCATGACCGTGCCCGCGCTCGGCTCGAGATCGCCGCCGAGAATCTTCATGAATGTCGATTTCCCGCAGCCGTTCGCGCCGATGAGGCCGTACCGGTTCCCTTCCCCGAACTTGACCGAGATGTTCTCGAAAAGGGGCTTCGGCCCGAATTGCATGGTGATGTTGGCGGTAGACAGCACGGCGCGAGTCCTCGGAATGACGTTCGACGAAAAACCTGGAATTTTACCAAGCTTTCGTGAAGCTCACCTGCCTTTACCCGCGCTGGCCCCTCCGTTCTCGGCCGGCGCCGCCGCGCTTGCCGGCGCGGACGGGCGGTCGGATTGCGTCGCGGCCGCCGGCTTCTCGCTCGGCGCCTCGCGCATGCGGGCGATCAGCTCGTCGCAAGGCGCAGGGTTGTTATGACTGGGCGCGATGAGCGGAATCAGCGCCGCGAACGGATTGATGAGACCGAGGGCGACGGCCGCGCCGGCCCGCAGGGCGAGCGCGCCTTTGCTGACGCCGACGTCCGGATGCTTGAACGTGCCCTTGACGTAGAGCGGCGAGCGCAGCGAAAAGACGCGCAGTCCTTTCGTCTGAGGGTGAATCGACAGCTTCATCGATTCGTTGCGCAGATCGATGTTGCCATTCATTGCAATAAGCGCATCGTCGGTGTCGAGCGCGAACGTGCGTGTATCGAGCACGCCGTGCGTCGCCACGAAATCGGCCGCGCCGCAGTGGATGTTGATGTTCTGGTCGCCGAAGAGCTTCCGATACACGACATTCGCCACGTTCAGTCCCGCCGCTTCCATCAACAGCAGGCTCAGCTTGCCCTGCGTGACGAGTGCTTTCGTCTCGCCATCGAGCGTCGCCGCCATCGCCGCCGGCGAGTTGCCCGTCGCCGATAGTGCGGCGTCGCCGTTCAGCTCGCCGAGGGCCGATTGCATCGTCTTTTGCGTAGGGAACAGCTGCTTCAGCTTCAGATGCCGCGCGGACAACGAAACGCGGGCCTTGAGCGGCACCGCCCCGCCGTCGAGGTGGATGTCCGAGGCCAGCGATCCGCCCGCGAAGCCGAAACGCAGCGGCACGAGCGCCAGGTTGCCATCCTTCATCACGACGTGCGTGTAGAGGTCAGTGAACGGCAACTGCGGGTTCTTGATGATGCGCTTGCCCGTGAACGTCACATCGGCATCGACCGCACGCCAGCGATCGGTTCGGAAAGGCTCGACGGGCAATGCCTTGTCGGCGGGCTGTTTGATCGCCTCGCCGCGATGGGCCTTGCTGGCATTGGTGTCGGCTCCGATGATCGGCGCCAGGTCCTCGAAGCGCAGCAGCTTCGAAACGACATTGCCCTTCAGCAGCGGACGCGGGCCTCGATTGTCGTAGGTCAACGTGCCTTCGAGGTCGCTGCCGCCCACGCGGCCCGTGAAGCCGCTGTAGGTCAGAACGGTGTCTTTGGTGCCGAGATTCCCGGCCAGGTGCCCGTCGGTCGCATAAGGCGGCGTCTCAGGCAGCGGCACGCCGAGGATCGGATAAAGATGAGCGGCGCTTGCGCCCTGCAGCCAGAGCCGGATGTCGAGCGCCGCCAGATGCAGTGGGTCTGTGAGCGTGCCGACCAGCGCCAGTCGCGTGTCTCCGATCTTCACGTCGGCCTGCAGCGGAAACGGGCGGGTCGTGTCGCGCAGTTCGAGCACGCTGCCGATCTTGCCCGTACCCGACACTGCCGTCGACCGATAGGTGCCGTTTGCCGTGAAGCCCAGCGCGTACTGATCGCGAGGGTTCGAGGGCGCGGCGGACGGCGAGCTGGCGGCGGCTCCGGAAGCGGCGGAGGCGTTCGCGATTCCCGCCGACGTCGATGCGCCGGATGCTCCGGATACCGATGGCGCAATCGCCGCGCCGGACACCGCGGATGCCGCCGAGCCCGCTCTCGTGCCCGACGCGGCCTTTTCCTGCTTGCTGAGCTTGCGCGCGCCGCGCTTGCCCACGACGTTCGCGGCCGTTTGCCGCGACGCCGATTCTTGCTGCTTCAGCACCTCCCCAATCGGGATCGGCTGTCCAAGCGTATCGACGCCGACCCGCATGTCGATCTTTTTGAGCGCGTCCGCAAGCGTGATGGTGCCCTTCGCGAAACCCAGGGTGCCGAGTTCCACGGACCAATGCATCGGCTGCTGCGACTGCTTGAATTGGAACGTCCAGTTATCGCGCCCGTCCGCGAGGCGCTCGAGGTCGATCGACGGATTGACGAAGTCGATCGTCGGCACGGCGATCGTATGCGCGATGAGCGGCAGAACCTTCGCGTCGAAGGTGATCTCGTCGAAAGTCGCGAACTGCGGCGCCTTGGCCCATGATGGATTGCCGATCGTCACACGATAGGCGGAAAATCGCGGCCACGGCACCCAGGCGCGCCAGCCGCTTTCGCCGACCGGGCGCTCCCAGCCGATGCGCAGATCGCCGTTGATCGCGAACGGCCGCCCGAGCGCCTGCGATACCTTGTCGTCGATCCACGGCCGGGCCCGGTTCCAGTCGAACGTCAGGACGAAAACGGCCAGCGCCGCTACGAGGATGACGTCGATGCCGATGACCCAGGCGAGAATTTTGCCGACCGTGCCGAGAACGGACCGGCGAGTGCGTTCAACGGGCATAAATGCTCCGCGGATTGGCCGCGCGCGCCGATCGCTCTACCGCATCGATCCCGAGCGCGATCGTCATAGTTGCGCTGGAGCAAGCACTATGCCGCCGATCTCCCTCTATCATGACGAACCGCGTGCCACGATCATCAAAGAGCCGCCGATTGAACACCCCACTTCTCGTTGAAGCGCAGGGCATCGTCCGACGCGATCCGCGTACCGGTACCACCCTGCTCGCCGCAACCGACTTCGCGCTGGCCGCCGGCGACCGCCTGGCCGTCACGGGCCCGTCGGGCGCCGGCAAAAGCGTCTTCTTGCGCGCGCTCGCGCTGCTGGACCCGCTCGACGCGGGGCGCATAGCATGGCATGGGCGGCCTGTCGAACGCCGGACGATTCCGCGCTATCGCAAGAACGTCGCGTACGTCCGGCAGCGTCCGGCCCTGCTCGACGGCACGGTCGAGGACAATTTGCGCTATCCGTTCTCGCTTCATGCCTATCGCGGCGCGCGCTTCGACCGCACTCGCGCGACGCGGCTCGCCGAGCGCGCCGGCCGCGCAAGCGATTTTCTCGACAAACGCGCGAGCGAGCTCTCGGGCGGCGAAGCGCAGATCACCGCGCTGATCCGAGTCCTTCAGCTCGATCCCGAGGTGCTGTTCCTCGACGAGCCGACCGCCTCGCTCGATCCGCAATCCGCGCAAGCCATCGAAGCGCTCGTCGCCGATTGGTTCGACGCCCGTGCCGCCGGGCGCGGCTGGATCTGGGTGTCGCACGACCCGGCGCAGGCCGCGCGCGTCGCCGTGCGGCAGTTGACGATGCGCGCCGGCCAGCTCGGATTGGCGGAGGAGCCTGTGCAATGAATGCCGTTCTGCAAAATCTCAGCCTCGTAGACGTCGCCATTGCGGCATTGCTCATCGTCGTCAACGGAGCCGTCTCGATGGCGCTCTCGCTCGGTCTCGGCCGCAAGCTCGCGCTCGCCGCCGTGCGCACCGTCGTTCAGTTGCTCGCCATCGGCTATGTGCTCGGCTGGGTGTTCGCGAATGCCCATTGGTACGTGGTCCTGCCCGTCATCGCGGTCATGACGATCGTCGCCGGGCTGGCCGGCGCGGCGCGCGGCGCCCATACCTACGCGGGCCAACGCGCCGACAGCATCGTTTCGATCTGGATCAGCGCATGGCTCGTCGCGGCCATCGGCCTTTTCGCCGTGATCCGCATTCATCCCTGGTACGAGCCGCAGTATGCGATACCGATCCTCGGGATGATCCTCGGCAACACGCTGACGGGCGTCTCGCTCGCGATCGAGAGAATGGCCGAGGAGCTGACCGCGCGGCGCGACCGCGTCGACATGGCGCTCGCGCTCGGCGCGACGCGCTGGGAGGCCGCACAAGGCCCCGCGCGGCAAGCCGTGCGCGCGGGCATGATTCCGACGTTGAACCAGATGACCGTGGTCGGCGTCGTCAGCCTTCCGGGGATGATGACGGGCCAGGTGCTGGCCGGACAATCGCCGCTGCAGGCCGTCCGATACCAGATCGTGATCATGTTCCTGATCGCGGCATCGTCGGCGCTCGGCACCGTAGGCGCCGTCCTGCTGACCTATCGGCGGCTCTTCTCGGCCGACCATCGGTTTCTGGCCTCGCGGCTGCTGGAGCGCCGCGAAGCCCGGTGATGCGGAACGGACTCGAGCCGTCACCGGCGCAAATTGCCGCGCGAAACGGAGGTCTCAGCGCTTGGCCGAGACGGTCACGCGCGTGCCGTCGTTGAGCGCGACTGTCTTCGCCGCTCCGGTCGTCGGCATCGTGAAGCGCACTACCTGACTCATCGCCGTCACCTGCGGACATTGCAGCGTCTTGCCGCCCGTCTTGACGGTCGTCGCTCGGCCCTTGGGCACGCTCGCCTGCACGCTCATCTGCACCGTGGCCGTGCCGTCGTCGGCGACGATGGGCGCGAGGCGCACGCTGATCTGGCGAGCGAGCGCGCCGTTCGCATCGAGCGCGAGAGACATATAGCCGGGACACTGCTCGGGAACGGGTGTCGCGCCAGCCGTCGACGCCGTTTTCCAGTTGAAGTCGTCGGTCTGCCCCGAGCTGATCGTTCGCGTCTCCTGCAGATTGCCGAACGCCTTCGAGGCGACTTTCACGGTGTACTTGATCGGACCGGAAGTCGGCGTCTTGGATGTGACCGTGATTGGCGGAGCGGCATGCGTGGCGGGTGCGATCGCAACGCCGGCGAAGGCAGCCGCGCAGGCGCAAGCCGCGAGCAGCGAGCGGGGTGGGCGCAGGGGTCGTCTCATCATGTTACGTCATCCTCGGTTGGTGCGGCACACGACGATGCAGGCAGCACCGGAGCCGATCTCGCGACCGGACGGATGGCCCGCGCTCCCAGTCTAACGCTACCGGCGACGAGCGGCTCGCCGGCCGCGATCGGGAGTTGCACCGCTTGCATTCGTGCGGCGAATGCGGTTGCGGATACGGCCCCGATAGGCCGGCCGGTGGCGAACCGTTACAATGGGCGGATTTCCCGCGGCGGCAGCCGCGCCGATACCAGAACGAACGACTTCCCCGCCTCACCGATGAATCTCGTCATTCAAAGCCCCGAGCCGTTAGCGGCTGCTCATGTCAAACCGCTTGTCGCACTCGCACGGGGCTCGCATGCGCAGCCCGTCGATCCTTATGCGGTCCGAATCGCCGATGCCGATCCGGCCCAGCGCGGCGACGTGGAAGCCTATTGCGCGACTCACGCGCTCGACTACGCGTTCGTGCGCCCCGGGCTTTCGCTGCGGGACTTTGGCCTCGTGGCCATGGACATGGACTCGACGCTGATCACGATCGAATGCATCGACGAAATCGCGGACTTTTGCGGGCTGAAGGCGGAAGTCTCGGCGATCACCGAGGCCGCCATGCGCGGCGAGATCAAGAACTTCGATGAAAGCCTCACGGCGCGCGTCGCGCTGCTCGAAGGGCTCGATGCGACTGCGCTCGAACACGTCTTCCGCGAACGGCTGCGACTCTCGCCGGGCGCGGAGACCCTACTCGCCGCCGTGCAGGCTGCCGGGATGCGCACGCTGCTCGTCTCGGGCGGCTTCACGTTCTTCACGGACCGGCTCAAAGCGAAGCTCAACCTCGATTTCGCGCGGGCCAATACACTCGAAATCGTCGACGGCAAGCTGACAGGAAAGGTGCTCGGCGAGATCGTCGACGCGAGCGTGAAGGCGCATACGTTGCGCAAGGCCTGCGAGGCGTCGGGCATTCCGACGTCGCAGGCCATCGTCTTCGGCGATGGCTCGAACGACCTCGAGATGATGGACGAGGCGGGACTCTCGGTCGCGTTCCGCGCGAAGCCTGTCGTGCGCGCCGCTGCCGACGTGGCATTCAATTACGTCGGCCTCGACGGCCTGCTGCGGCTATTCTGAGCGCCGGAGCGCGGCTAAGGAATCAACCGAGCGCCGACTTCATCGCGCGTTCGATATCGGCACGCAGATCGGCCTCGTCTTCCAGACCGGTATAGAACCGGACCAGGATACCCCGATGCGGCCAGCGCGATGCCGTGCGCATCGACACCACGTCGTACGGCATGGCGAGACTGTACGCGCCGCCCCAGCTCCAACCGATGGCGAAGAGCTCGAGCGCCTCGACGAACGCATCGATCTGCGCGTGGCTGTAGCGCTCATCGAAGATCACCGAAAAAAGCCCGCCCGCGCCTGTGAAATCGCGCATGAACTCGGCATGGCCCGGACAATCGGGCAGCGCCGGATGCAGCACCGCCGCGATTTCCGGACGCGCCTTCAGCCAACGTGCGAGGCCCAGCGCGGTACGATCGTGCGCCTCGAAGCGAGCTTTCATACTCGGCAGACTGCGCAGCACGAGTGAGCAATCGTCGACCGAGACACCGATCCCCATGCGCATGCGCGCGCGTTTCAGCTTCAGGTGCAGCTCGTGATCGATCGTGATCGTCGCACCCATCAGGACGTCGCTGCCGCCCGATTGGTACTTCGTCATCGCCTGCACCGAGATGTCGACGCCAAGCTCGAGCGGCCGGAATGCCAGGCCCGCCGAATAGGTATTGTCGATCGCGGTCACGACATGGCGCTCGCGTGCCGCCGCCACGATCGCGCGGACGTCGGGCACTTCCATCGTGACCGAGCCCGGCGACTCGATCCAGATGAGACGCGTATTCGGCCGAATCAGGTCGGCGATGCCGCCGCCGACGAGCGGATCGTAGTAGCGGACGGAAATGCCGAAATCGTGCGCAAGCCACTCGCCATGCTCGCGGTTCGGCGAGTAGACGTTATCGGGAATCAGCACGTCGTCGCCTGTTTTGACGATGCCGAAATAGACGTTCGAGATCGCCGAAAGTCCCGATGGCTGCAACAGCGCTTGCTTGCCGCCCTCGATCGCCGCGATGCGCTGCGCGAGTGCGGCGGAAGTCGGCGTCGCGTGCAGGCCGTAGCGCCATTGCGAATCGTCGCGCCAATCCCCCGCTCGCACGGTTGCGAGATCGGGGAAGACGACGGTGGAGGCGCGCATGACCGGCGTCACGAACGACTCGAAACCCGGCTCGAGATGCGGCTCAGCATGGACAATCCGTGTTTGCCGGGCCCGCGAGGAGGAAGTGGAGTCTGTCATGGTTGGTAAGTTTCGAATATGACGGCGATGCCTTGCCCTCCGCCGATGCACATCGTGGCGAGCGCATAGCGCCCGTCACGGCGTTGCAGCTCGTAGAGCGCCTTGATCGCGATGATCGCGCCCGTTGCGCCGATCGGATGACCGAGCGAGATACCGGAACCGTTCGGGTTGACGCGGGCCGGGTCGAGCCCGAGCTCCGCCGTCACCGCGCATGCCTGTGCCGCGAACGCCTCGTTGGCTTCGATCACGTCGAGATCGGCCACCGAAAGCCCGGCGCGCTGGAGTGCGTGGCGCGTGGCCGGCACCGGCCCGATGCCCATGTATGCCGGATCCACGCCCGCGTGGCCGTACGCGACGATGCGCCCGAGCGGCCTGATCCCTCGCGCTTCGGCGACGCGACGCTCCATCAGCACGAGAGCGCCCGCACCGTCGTTGATGCCCGACGCATTGCCGGCCGTCACCGTCCCGCCTTCCTTCTGGTAGACAGGCTTGAGCCGCGCGAGATCTTCGATCGACGTCTCGTGCCGGACATGCTCATCGGCGTCGAAGACCACTTCGCCCTTCTTGGACGGAACCGAAATCGGCAAGACCTGGCTCTTGAAGTAACCCTCGCGAATCGCGCGCGACGCGCGCCGATGCGATTCGAGGGCGAGTGCATCCTGGGCCTCACGCGTGATGCCGTACTTGCGCGCGACGTTCTCGGCCGTCACGCCCATATGAAACGACTCGAAGGGGTCATGAAGCGCGCCGAGCATCATGTCGACGATGCGCGCGTCGCCCATGCGCTGTCCGAAGCGCGCGGCCGGCGCGATGTACGGTGCGCGGCTCATGCTTTCCGCGCCGCCCGCGACAGCGATGTCGGTATCGCCGAGCAGAATGCTCTGCGCGGCCGAAACGACCGCCTGCAGACCCGAGCCGCACAGACGGTTGACCGTCATGGCGGGCGCGGACTGCGCCACGCCGGCGTTGAGCGCGGCCACGCGCGCGAGGTACATGTCCTTCGGCTCAGTCTGAATGACATTGCCGAAGACGACATGGCCGACTTCGTCGCCGCGCACTTGCGCGCGCGACAACGCTTCGCGCACGACGCGCGCGCCGAGCTCGGTCGGCGCGAAGTCCTTGAGGCTGCCGCCGAAATCGCCGACCGCCGTCCGCACGCCGCTCACCACTACGACTTCTCGTTGCATTGCCGTCTCCTGAACTGAAGTGTCGATGGATGTATTCAAGGCGAACGAGATGCGAAGCACGCGCTGCGGTCAGACTTCTCCCCACAGGTCGTGCCCGTCGGCGCCCGTGATTCTCACCGAAACGAAGTCGCCGACCTTGTAGCGCTTCGACGCCTTCGTCGCCGGCGCGACATAGACCACGCCGTCGATCTCCGGGGCGTCGGCTGCCGTGCGGCCGATGCCGCCGTCGGCGTTGACTTCGTCGACGAGCACCTTCAGCGTTTTGCCGACCTTGCGCGCCATGCGCTTGGCCGACACTTCTTCGGCGACCTCCATGAAGCGCGCGCGACGCGCTTCCCGGACTTCATCGGGCAACGCGCCATCGAGCTCGTTCGCGCTCGCACCTTCGACGGGAGAGTACGCGAAGCAGCCAACTCGATCGAGCTCCGCGGCCCGAATGAATTCGAGGAGTGTCTCGAATTGCGCCTCCGTCTCGCCGGGGAACCCCGCGATGAACGTGCTGCGGATCGTCAGATCGGGGCAAATCCGGCGCCAGTTGGCGACGCGCTCGAGCGTCCGCTCGGCGTTGGCTGGACGCTTCATGCGCTTGAGCACTTGCGGATCGGCGTGTTGGAACGGCACGTCGAGATAGGGCAGAACGTGGCCCTTCAGCGGGCCCGCGGCCATCATCGGAATGATCTCGTCGACGTGCGGATAGGGATAGACGTAATGGAGCCGGACCCAGGCGCCGTATTGCGCTGCGAGCTCGCCGAGGGCACCGACGAGCTCCGTCATGCGCGTCTTGAGGGGACGACCATTCCAGAAGCCGGTGCGGAACTTGACATCGGTACCGTAGGCGCTCGTGTCCTGCGAGATCACGAGCAACTCCTTCACGCCCGATTTGAAGAGATTCTCGGCTTCCAGCATGACTTCCGCGATGGGACGCGAGACGAGGTCTCCGCGCATCGAAGGGATGATGCAGAACGTGCAGCGATGGTTGCAGCCCTCGGAAATCTTCAAATACGCATAGTGGCGCGGCGTGAGCTTGATCCCCGCGGGCGGCACCAGATCGACGAACGGGTCGTGCGGCTTGGGCAGATGGCTGTGCACGGCCTGCATGACCTCGCCGACGGCGTGCGGGCCGGTGACCGCGAGCACCTTCGGATGCACTTCCTCGATGAGACCGGTGCCGCTTGCGCTCTTTTTGGCGCCGAGGCAGCCGGTGACGATGACCTTGCCGTTCTCGGTGAGGGCTTCGCCGATGGCGTCGAGGCTTTCCTGAACCGCTTCATCGATGAAGCCGCAGGTGTTGACGACAACGAGATCGGCACCGTCATAGGTGCCCGAGATCTCGTAACCCTCGGCGCGCAGCTGGGTGATGATCTGCTCGGAGTCGACGAGAGCCTTGGGGCACCCGAGGGAAACGAAGCCGACTTTGGGAGCGGCGCTCGGCGCGGCGACAGGCGAGGTGGGGGATGAAGTCTGCGGCATGGGCGGTTCGGCAAATAGCGACGACAGGATGCGGCGAGCGGCATGTGCACGGCACCGCGCGCAACCCGTCCGAGAAACCGCGTATTGTACCGCGCCATCATTTTTTGAGCTTTTTATGCCGTTTCCGTAGTGCTACCCTCACCGGCCTCCGTGCTCGAACAACATAGCGCCAGTCCTGACAAGCATTCGATACAAAATCCGTGGGGGACGACGATGAACGGTTTCGATACCGCGATACTGACATTTCTTACGCAGCACGAATTCGACTCTGCCGTGCTCAACCACGCGATTCGCGTGATGGCGGGCCTCTATACGTTCAAGGGCTTCGTGCTGATCCCGGTTCTCTGGTGGATCTGGTTCCAGCCTGGCGAGCGCCGAGAGTGGCAACGCGAGATGGTGATCGCGACGATAGTGAGTGGACTCCTGTCGCTGCTCGTCGGCAGGACACTGGCGCATTACCTGCCCTATCGGGTGCGGCCGATTCATAACTCAGAGCTGCTTCTGCACTTCCCCCCTGTGAACTTCCCGGAACCCGTGTTGCGCTTCTGGAACTCATTCCCAAGCGATCATGCCATGCTGTGGATGTCCGTCGCCACTGGTATCTTTCTGGTCTGGCGAACACTTGGCGCGCTCGTCCTGCTTTACACAGTCGTCTTCATTTGCCTGCCGCGTGTGTACCTGGGTCTGCACTATCCGACGGACGTCATCGGAGGCGCCATCCTCGGCGTCGCCATTACTTATCTGATGACGCGTGATGCCGCGAGGAAGCGATATGCACGGCCGGCATCGATATGGTTCGAGCGATCGCCGGCAGCCTCGTACACGCTCGCCTTTGTTGTCTGCTTCGAGTTGATCACCCAATTCGACGAAGTCGTGCGGCTGGGCGAGTCGATCGAGAACGGCTTGCAAACGGCCGCCCCGACGGTGCATGGCATCTCAGCGCAAATGGAAATCCGGCCGGTGGTGCACGCCTGTCGGAATTCCAACCTGCCGTTGGTCGCGAATCGATAGCGATCGAATGCCGTCTACTTCTTTTCCGGCGGCTCCGACCCCGAATTGGGCTTGTTGAAGGTAAACGAACTGAACATCGACTTCGCCTGGTTCTGCATCTGCTCCTGCAGTTGCACGAACATGTTCTTCGATTGTTCGATGTAGCTCGTCATCATGCCCTGCATCATCGGCGCCTGCATGTTCATGAATTGCGACCATACCTCGGGGTTCAGCGCATTGCCCTCGTAGAGGGTCTTCGACTGCTCGGCGAGCTTGTTCTGGATATCGATGAACGCCTGAATATTCTTTTCCAGATACGTGCCCATCATTCCCTGCATCGCATGCCCGTAGAAACGGATGATCTGCGAGAGCATCGAAGAGGAGAACATCGGCACGCCGCCGCTCTCCTCTTCGAGAATGATCTGCAGCAGGATGCTGCGCGTCAGATCTTCGTTGGTCTTCGCATCGATGACCTTGAAGTCCTCCTGGTCGAGCACCAGTTGCTTCACGTCGCTCAACGTGATGTACGTGCTCGTCTCCGTGTCATAGAGCCGACGGTTCGGATATTTTTTGATGAATCGCTCGGCTGTTTTCTTTGTAGTCGACATGTAACGCCTTCTAATATCAAGCCAATGTAGCGCAGTGTCGGCGCGTCGTATCCGCCGCTGTGGCACTGGCGGACCGGCCCCCGAAACCGAAACCCCGAAACGCGACTGTGCCGGCCGCGACACAGCGGAATCCGCAGCCGGCCGACGCGCATCAGCCCATATGCAAACCGCCGTTCAACGAAAAATCGGCGCCCGTCGAAAACCCCGACTCCTCCGACGCCAGCCACGCCACGATCGAAGCGATCTCGTCCGGCGAGCCGAGCCGGCGCACCGGAATCGTCGCAATGATCTTCTCGAGCACATCGGCGCGGATCGACTTGACCATATCCGTCCCAATGTAGCCCGGCGATACCGTGTTGACCGTCACGCCCTTCGTCGCGACTTCTTGCGCCAGCGCCATCGTGAAGCCGTGAATGCCCGCCTTGGCGGTCGAATAGTTCGTCTGCCCGAACTGCCCTTTCTGACCGTTGACCGACGAGATGTTGACGATGCGCCCCCATCCACGCTCGACCATCCCGTCGATGACCTGCTTGGTCACGTTGAAAAGGCTCGTCAGATTGGTGTCGATGACGGCCGTCCAGTCCTCATGCGTCATCTTGCGAAACACGACGTCGCGCGTAATGCCCGCGTTGTTGACGAGCACATCGATCTCGCCGACTTCGGCCTTCACCTTGTCGAACGCGGCCTTCGTCGACTCCCAATCGCCGACGTTGCCTTCCGACGCCACGAAATCGTAGCCGAGCGCCTTTTGCTGCTCGAGCCACGTCGCGCGGCGCGGCGAGTTCGGCCCGCAGCCCGCGACTACCCGATAGCCCTGCTTGTGAAGGCGCTGGCAGATGGCGGTGCCGATACCGCCCATCCCGCCCGTTACGTACGCAATGCGCTGACTCATGAATCACGCTCCATTTCTCTTTTTGGGCGGGGCGCGTTACGCCCCCGCCCCTCGTTATCAACCGCCCCGACCAAGCGGCTCTTCCTGCGACATGCGCGCCGTCACACCCGCTCGACGGCCAGCGCCACGCCCATCCCTCCGCCGATGCAAAGCGAAGCCAAGCCGCGCTTCGCGTCGCGCTTTTGCATCTCGTGCAGCAGCGTGACAAGAATACGGCAACCCGACGCGCCGATCGGGTGACCGATCGCAATTGCACCGCCGTTCACGTTGATCTTCGACGTATCCCAGCCCATTTGCTTGTGGACCGCCAGCGCCTGCGCCGCGAACGCCTCGTTGATCTCCATCAGATCGAGATCGCCGACAGACCATCCCGCGCGCTCGAGGCAGCGGCGCGACGCCGGCACGGGCCCCATGCCCATCACCTTCGGATCGACGCCCGCATTCCCGTAGGCCTTGATGCGCGCGAGCGGCTTCAGGCCGAGCGCGTCGGCCTTCTTAGCCGACATGACGAGCACGGCCGCCGCGCCGTCATTGATGCCCGACGCATTGCCGGCCGTCACCGAGCCTTCCTTCGCAAAAGCAGGCTTGAGCCCGCCCAACGATTCGGCGGTGACGCCATGACGCACGAACTCGTCGGTGGCAAAGCGCAGCGGCTCGCCCTTCCTCTGCGGCACTTCGACGGGCACGATCTCGTCGTCGAAGCGCCCCGACTTCTGCGCGGCCTCGGCCTTGTTCTGCGAGAGCGCGGCAAACTGATCCTGCTCTTCGCGCGTCACGCCGTATTCCTTGGCGACGTTTTCGGCCGTCACGCCCATGTGGTACTGGTTGTAGACGTCCCAGAGGCCGTCGACGATCATCGAATCGATGAGCTTCGCGTCACCCATGCGGAAGCCGTCGCGCGAGCCGAGCAGGATGTGAGGCGCGGCGCTCATGTTTTCCTGGCCGCCCGCGACAACGATGTCCGCATCGCCGGCAATGACGGCGTTCGCCGCGAGCATGACCGCCTTCAGGCCCGAGCCGCAGACCTTGTTGATCGTCATGCCGGGAATGGCGCTCGGCAGGCCCGCCTTGATCAGCGCTTGCCGTGCCGGGTTTTGCCCGGAGCCGCCGGTCAGCACCTGGCCCATGATGACTTCACTGACCTGCTCGGGCTTCACGCCCGCGCGCTCGAGGACCGCGCGGATCACCGTCGCCCCGAGCTCCGGCGCTGGAATCTTGGCAAGCGAGCCGCCGAATTTGCCGACGGCGGTACGAGCAGCGGAAACGATCACTACGTCTGTCATTTTGGAACTCCTCCGAGCGAGGCGGCCTTGTGGGCCGCGCCTCGTACAGTTGAAAATCAATTCCGACCGCGGTTCGCGCGGGTGCGCGTGACCGCGGTCCCGTGAAGCAGCCGATCCGGACTTCGCGCGTCAGCGCTCGATCCGATCGAGTGTCGCGGCCGATGGAACGAACGGCTTGCCTTCGCTCAATCGCGCTCTTGCACATAGCGCCCCGGCGCCGGCTCGATGACCGGATACTCGGCTGAGCCGAGTTGCGCGCGGGACTTGACCTTGCGGCCGCCATACTGGTCGAGCCACGTGATCCAATCGGGCCACCAGCTGCCGGGTTTTTCGACGGCCGCGTCGAACCACTCGTCCGGGTCCTCGGGCAGCGTCTTCTCGCTTCCTTCATAGACCCAGTAGCTGCGCTTGCCCTTCGCCGGCGGATTGATGACACCGGCGATATGGCCCGAGGCGCCGAGCACGAACCGCTGCGGCCCGGTCAACAGCGGCGCCGACGCGTAGGCCGTCCGCCACGGCACGATATGGTCCTCGCGCGAGCCGTAGATGAACGTCGGCACGTCGATGCGCGACAGGTCTAGCGGCTCGCCGCACACGGTCAGCGCGCCGGGCTCTCGCACCCGGTTCTCGAGATACGTGTTGCGCAGATACCAGACGAACATCGGCCCTGGCAGATTCGTCGAATCGCTGTTCCAATAGAGCAGATCGAACGGCACTGGCGTGCGGCCCTTCAGATAATTGTCGACGACGTAGTTCCAGACCAGATCGTTCGGCCGCAAAAACGAGAACGCGTTCGCGAACTCGAGGCCGCGCATGAGACCCGGCGCCGCGCCGTTGCAGCCGCCGATCGTCTGTTCGCGCATGCTCACATGCGCTTCGTCGACGAAGACGTCGAGCACGCCGGTATCGGAGAAATCGAGCATCGCCGTGACGAGCGTCATGGAGGCGGCCGGATGCTCACCGTGCGCCGCGAGGATCGCGAGCGCCGACGCGAGCATCGTCCCGCCGATGCAGAACCCGAACGTATTGATCTGCTCGCGCTCGCTCACGCTCTTGACCACGTCGATGGCGGCAAGCACGCCTTCCGTCATGTAGTCGTCCCACGTCTTGCCCGCGAGCGACGCATCGGGATTGCGCCAGGAGATCATGTACACCTGATGGCCCGATTCGAGCGCATGGGCGACGAGCGAACTTTCGGGTTGCAGATCGAGAATGTAGTACTTGTTGATGCAAGGCGGCACGATCAGGAGCGGCCGCTCGAAGACGCTTTCGGTGCGCGGCTTGTACTGGATCAGCTGGATTAGATCATTCTCGAAGACGACGGCGCCTTCCGTCGAGGCGATGTTCTTGCCGACCACGAAGCGCGACTCGTCGCTTTGCGAGATTTTCCCGCGCCGCAGATCGGAGAGCAGGTTCATAACGCCCTGGCGCAAGCTCTCGCCGTGGCTCTCGACGAGCGCCTTCTGCGCTTCGGGATTGAGCGCGAGAAAGTTGCTCGGCGAGGCGGCCGCTGTCCATTGCTGGACCGAGAAGCGAATCCGCTCGCGCGTCTTCGGATCGGTGTCGACTGCGTCGGCAAGTTCCTGCAGGTACCTCGCGTTGAGCAGGTACCACGCGGCCATGTAGGCAAAGGCCGGCGAGGCTTTCCAAGCTTCAGACGAAAAACGCCGGTCCGGCAGTTCGGGAGGCGCCGCACCGCCGGCGCTCGCCTGCTTCATCAGCTCGATGAATTCCCGCGTGTAGTCCGCCTGCAATTGCTGTAGCCGCTCGGCCGGCACCGCCAGGGGGATGCCCGGAAATCCGGGCGCCGTCTGATTGGCGTTGGGCGCGCCGGCCATGCCGTACAGGGCGGACAACGACGGCATCTGCGGCATCTGTGGCATCGGCGGCATGGTAAACGGGAACGCGAACGGCGCGGCCGCTCCGTTCGACGCCGACGCGGACGCGCCCCCGCCCGACGGCGCGGCCGCGGGCCGCGACATCTCATTTGCAAACGCACGCCATGCGTTCATCCATGCATCGAACATTTGCTGCGGATCGGCGCCGCCCGCCGCGGCCTGCTGCCCGTGGCTCGAAGGAGTATCAGCGTGAGAGGAACTCGAAGAATGTTTTGAAGCTGTCATACCCGCTCGTGACCGGTAAGCCTCGGAAGACTGATTGATAGGCGGGTTGCAGCGCATCCGGGCGAACCCTCGGGACTTCGATGCGCTCACCCATTGCGAGGGTCATTCTTGCTCCCCGCCGTAAGTCGTGTCAATGCTTGAGACCGATTTTGCCGCACTGCGATAGCTTTTTTATTATCGTTTTCCCGATGTCGATCGTACGGACTATCGGCACGCCAGCAACCGTATTGTCAGTGCATACCGTTCCGTCTGACCGAGCCGTGCATCACTTTTCGACACTCATTGCGGCACGCAGTTCGCTCGTTTCTTGTGCGGCGCATCGCCTCGCACCCCGTTCCCGCCCTCATTGATCGAGCCAGATCAGCGCGGCCATTCGCCCTGTCACGCGATCGCGTCGATACGAGTAGAAGCGATCGTCTTGCGTGACCGTGCATGCGTCGCCGCCCGTCACCTGCACGATGCCATGCCGCGCCAGGCGTAACCGGGCGAGCGCATAGAGATCGGCCAAATACTTGCCTTGCGTTTGCCCGCGCGGCGCGAACGCGTCCGAGGTCGGTACGCGCTCGGCGCCCTCGGCTGCGGCCATGAATGCGTCGCGAACGTCGTCGCCGACTTCGAAAGCGCGCGGACCGATCGCGGGCCCCAGATACGCATGCAGCGTTTGCGTCCGCGCGCCCGCGAGTGCCGCCACTTGCCGCGCCGTTTTTTCGACGATGCCGGCCACGAGCCCACGCCAGCCCGCATGCGCGGCGCCCACGGCTCGCCCTGCCTCGTCGGCAAGCAGGACCGGCATACAGTCGGCCACCATGACCACGCAGGCGGCCCCGGGCCTATCGGTCACGCTCGCGTCGGCATGCGGCGACCCGCCCGCCTCGAGCACTGCGTCGGCGCGCACGACGGTGTCGCCATGAACTTGATGGAGCCATGCAGGCTGCACGCCCACCAGCGCGCGAAGACGAGCACGGTTCTCCTCGACATGAGAAGGATCGTCGTCCGTGCGCAGCCCGAGGTTCAAGCCGCCAGGCGCTTGCGCGCCATCGACGATCCGCCCGTACGGCGGCAGGCTCACACCGCCCGAGCGCGTAGTGACGAACGCCCGCACTCGGGACGACACGCGCCATCCCGGTTGCAGGCAGTCATGAATGGTCAGCGGGGGGAAATTCATGTCGCGGTCTCACTCGATATCTTCGTCACCGGCATCGATCACTCCATCGTCGTATGCCTCGTCTTCGATGAACTCGAACTCGCCTTCGTCGCCTTCGTCGCTCTCACCGTCTTCGCCGAAGCCCAACGCCGCGGCGAGCCCGGTCATGTCCTCGGGCAATTCGGCGACCCAATGCATCGTGCGCCGCGTCTGCGGATGCACGAGGCCCAGACGCCACGCATGCAGCGCCTGTCGCGCGAAGCCGCCCGGCAACGGAACGCTCGAGCGGCGGCCGCGCATGCCGCCGTAGACCGGATCCGCGAGCAGCGGATGCCCCATGTGCGCGCAATGAACGCGAATCTGATGCGTGCGCCCGGTCTCCAGATCGCAATGAATCGCCGATACGGGTTGTCGCTGCCAGACGATTCGGTCGATCGTCCGGAAATGCGTGCGCGCGGGCTTGCCGGCCGCGCCCGTGACGACGGCCATGCGCGTGCGCTCGCGGGGATCGCGGCCGATCGGCGCATCGACGGTCCCCTCGTCGGGCATCTCACCCCAGACGAGCGCGAAATAGCGGCGCTTCACCGTGCGCGCCTGCAACTGCCGCACGAGATCCGTTTGCGCCTCGAGTGTGCGGGCGACGACCATGAGGCCCGACGTGTCCTTGTCGAGCCGATGCACGATACCCGCGCGCGGCAGGCCGGCGGCCGCCTCGCCATAGCGGTGCAGCAGGCCGTTCAGAATCGTGCCGCTCCAATTGCCGGCGGCCGGATGCACGACGAGCCCGGCCGGCTTGTTCAGCACCACGAGCGCCTCGTCCTCGTAGACGATCTCGAGCTCGACCGGCTCCGGGGTAAAGGCCAGCTCTTCGGGCAGCAGGTCGGGAACGAGTTCGATGCGCGCCTCGAGCGGCACGGGCTGGCGCACTTTGGCCGGCTGGCCGTTCACGCGCACGCGCCCCGCCTCGACCCAACTTTGCAGGCGGCTTCGGGAAAACTCGGGGAATACTTTTGCGAGAACCTTGTCTAGCCTCTCCCCCGCGAGCGCGTCGGGCACCGACGCGATTCGCGCAAGAGCGTCGCCGCCTTGCGGAACGAACGGCGAGACGGCTGATGAAGAGGCCGGCGCCTCGCCTGACTGGGCCTTTTTCGGCTCGTCGGCGCCCGCAACGCTTCGGCTATAATCGGCGCTTCGATCTTTGGAGCCGATTCCGGCGCCTGAGGAACTTTTGCGGGTCATTGAAACTGGGTCACTGAGTGAGACTGATAGCTAGGAAGCATGGGGAAATGCGGCAAGCCTCGAACATCATGACGCGATCGGCCTTTCGCGCGGCCGCCCCGGTACTCGTCCGTGCAGCGAAGCGCGCGATCCGGCCCGCGGCGAGCCTCGGGCTCGTTGCCGCCGCGCTCGTCGTAACCGGCTGCCATGGCCTGCCGCAAAAGACCGACGAGACAGCGGTCTGGTCGAACCAGAAATTATACTCGGAGGCTCAGGACGCGCTCTCGGGTGGCGACTGGGGCAAATGCGCCAAGTACTTCGAATCGCTGCAAGGGCGCGATCCCTTCGGTCATTTCGCCCAGCAAGCCCAGATCAATGTTGCGTACTGCAACTGGAAGGATGGCGAGACGGACGCCGCCAATCAGGCCATCGACCGTTTCATCAAGCTGCACCCCGATCATCCTGATATCGCCTATGCGTACTACCTCAAAGGGATGATTCACTTCAACGACGACCTCGGGCTGTTCGGGCGCTTCTCGGGTCAGGACATGAGCGAGCGCGATCCGAAGGCGCTGCGCGAGTCGTATGACGCGTTCAAGGTCGTGGTCGATAAGTACCCCGACAGCAAATACGCGCCCGATGCGGCCGCGCGCATGCGCTACATCGTGAATGCGTTGGCGTCGTATGAAGTGCACGCGGCCGACTACTACTATCGCCGCGGCGCCTATGTCGCATCGATCAACCGCGCACAGCTCGCGATCAAGGAATACAAGAACGCGCCGGCGATCGAAGATGCGCTCCATCTGATGATTCTCTCGTACACGAAGCTCGACGAGCCGCAACTCGCCAACGATACGCGTCGTGTTCTCGCTGCCACGTTCCCGGACAGCCCTTATGTGACGGGCCATCCGCGAACAGGCGCGAAGAAGAAGTCGTGGTGGATCTTCTAAAAGGCCTCGTTCTTTGAGGCCTCGTTCCAAGAGGCCTCGAAAAACTCGCGCACGACCTCGATCTCGCGCGTACGCTTGAACGGCGGCAGGCTTTGCCAGATCCGCCGGCCGTAAGGCTTATCGACGAGACGCGTATCGCAGATCATCAGCACCCCGCGATCCGTCTCCGCCCGAATGAGTCGCCCGGCCCCCTGCTTCAGCGTGATGACCGCTTGCGGGACCTGATGCACGGCGAATGGGCTCAAGCCTTTTTTCGCCAGCACGTCGAGGCGCGCGGCGAGCACCGGATCGTCGGGCGGCGCGAACGGCAGCTTGTCGATGACGACGAGTGACAGCGCGTCGCCGCGTACATCGACGCCTTCCCAGAAGCTCTGACTCCCGACGAGGATCGCGTTGCCGTATGCGCGAAACCGGTCGAGCAGCTCCGTGCGGCTCGCGTCGCCTTGCGTGAGCAGCGGCTTATCCCATCCACGCGCCTCGATGACGTCGCGAAGCTTTGCCGCGATGCGATCGACCGCGCGCAACGTCGTACACAAGACGAACACCCCCCCTCCGGCCGCTTCGATCGCGGGCAGCGCCGCCTCGAAGACGGCATCGGTGAATGCCGGCGAAGACGGCTGCGGCAGATTGCGCGGCACGTAGAGCAAACCTTGCGTACCGTAATCGAAGGGGCTCGGCAGCGTCATAGAGCGGCGCGCGTCGAGCCCCATCTGAGCGGCGTAATGCGTGAAGTCGCCGCGCACCGACAGCGTCGCCGAGGTGAAGATCCACGCGCGCGGCACGCCGGCCCGCTGTTTCGCGAAAATCGGCGCGACCGATAGTGGTGTTTCGTGCAGCTGCACGGTGTGCGCGAACACCTCGATCCAGCGGATCGATTCGTCCGGGTTGGCTCGCGCCTCCCGATCGGCAAGCTCCCCGACCTGGCCGACCGTTGCCGAGCCAGCGGCGGCCACCCCTTGCACGACGGTCTGAACCTTCCCGGGCCCCGATGGCAAGGGCAGCGCTGTCCAGCGCGCGAGCTGACTTTGCAGCTCTCGCGCTCGCCGCAAGCAGGCGCCGAGCGACTCGGCGCGTTCGGCCTGGCTCGCTAGCGCGCTCGCCAGCGCGTCGAGCGCGGCCTCGAGCGCATCGAGCGCGCTGAAAACCTCATGATCGTCCGGCAATTGCGCCGCCGACAGCCGCAGCGAATCCTCCTTGAATGCCAGCCGCACCTCGCGCGCCGCGCGCTCGAGCGCGGCGCCGAGCTTGACCCATTCGGCCGCGTCGCGCGCATGCACGAGTCCTTCGGCAACCGTGTCGCGCGCGAGCTCGAGCAATTGCGACGTGGAGAGGGTCTCACCGAAGAACAGCGTGGCCGTCTCCGGGAGCTGGTGCGCTTCGTCGAAGATGATCGTGTTCGCCGTCGGCAGCAGCTCGGCCATCCCTGTATCGCGCAACATGATGTCGGCGAAGAAAAGGTGATGGTTGACCACGACGATATCGGCTTGCTGCGCCTCGCGGCGCGCCAGCATGACGAAGCAGTCCTTGTGGTTCGGGCACTCCTGACCGAGGCAGTTGTCGCGCGTTGACGTCACCATCGGCCATACCGGCGAGGTCTCGGGCACGCTCGCCAGCTCCGCCTTGTCGCCCGTGCGCGTGATCTTCGCGAAGCGAACGATCTCCTGCAGATGAACCGTGTCCTGCCGCGACGGCAAACGGCCGCTATCGGCCGTCCGCTGCAGGTAATAGTGACAGAGATAATTGGCGCGGCCTTTCAACATCGCCACGCTGACCGGCACCGCCAATGCATCGCGGACGGTCGGAATGTCGCGCTGGAACAGCTGATCCTGCAAGTGCTTGGTGCCCGTGGAAACGATGACCTTGCCTCCCCAGAGCATGGCCGGCACGAGGTAGGCAAATGTCTTCCCGGTTCCCGTCCCCGCCTCGACGATCAGCGTGTTCTCGCCAGCGCTGCTGTCGCTTTCCTCAGCGCGCTCGTGGCCATCGCGGTCCGCTTCGGAGCCGGCGGCGGCGTCGCCGTTCGTCCGGAGTCGCCGCGCGGGGCGCCGCTGCGCCTCGAACATCGCCGGCTCCGGCAGCGCGCGGCCCGACGCATCCATCGTCGCGGCCACCGCACGCGCCATTTCGATTTGCGAAGCGCGCGGCCGATAACCGTCGATCGCGCGCGCAAGCAGCCCATCGGCCGCGAAAATCGCGTCGAGCTCCGCGCTCCGTTTCGCACTCAGCGCGGCGGGCGAACGCGTCTCTCGCGTCATCCCGCGCGGTTCGTTGGGAGAATCGTCCCGCGGTGAATCCAAGGCAAGCGGCTCCTAAGCAAAGACCGGCGCCGAGCCGCTGTACCGGCTCAGGGCCTGGTCACGCGTGCTTGTCCGGTTCGAGCTGCAATTGCAGCAACGTGATGTTGTCCTTGACCTTGAGCTTGCGCTTTTTCAAGCGTCTCAGCTCGAAGTCACTGATTTCCGACGAGTCCGACAATTTGTCGATCATGCGATCGAGTTCGCTATGCTCCGACTGCAACTGCACGATGCGGTCGCGCAGAGCATCGGGATGGATCGCTTGATGGTCGCGCATAGTCGCCTCCTCGTTCGACAGGCTGCGCGCTGCCCCCCGGCAGCACCCGCCTGAAGTTGCCGTGAAGCAGAAAATCGTCGCGTCAGTCGGCCTCCTGCTGCTCCTTGCGCAACGATTTCTGCTGCTCCTGCTGCTGCAACTGCTCTTGCTGCTTTTCCTGCGCCTTCTGCTCCGCCTGCTTCTGTCGAGCTTCGACATCGGCCTTGTGCTGAGCGGCGTCGGCCTGCTTCTCGGCGAATCGCCGCGCCCGCTCGGCGCGCTCCTTCGCATCTTGCGCCGCCTGCTGCCGAGCCTGCTCGAGCTTGCGCTGATAATCGGACTGTTTCTGATCATACGCCGCCTGATTGGCCGCGCGCTGCGGCGCTTCGGCATTGCGCCTGGCGACGTCGAGCTCGTGCTGGCGTTGCTTTTCGGCATACGACTCGGCATTGCGCGCATCGGTCGCGGCACGCTGCGACGCCTCCGCCGCATCGCTTGCCGCCTTGAGCGCCTCGCGCTCGTCGCGCGCCTGCGCGTGCGCCGCGCGCCGCTCGTCGTCGAGCTGAAGCTGCTCGGCATGAATCCGCGCCTGCGTTTCGCGCATCTTGTCGCGAGCGCGGCCGATGCAAGCGTTCACGAAAAACCGGTCATAGCAGTTGTGAACGGCGACGCCGTATTCGTACTGATTCTGCGCGCCATGAGTATCGAGCACTTTTTGGCGCGCATCGAAGTCGCTCGCGGGCGTGGCGGCACTCGCCGCTCGCACGTCATCGGCAGGCTTCGAGGCATCGTGCGGCCCGTTCGCGCCGCCGGCCGCGGGCACTGTTTGTGCAGACGCCGCAAGCGGCGCGGCAACGAAAGCGGCGCCGAGCATCGCGGCGCGCAAGTAGGCGGGAAAACGGGAGATTTGCAACGTCGTCGGGGGGCATCGGAACATGGCCGAAATTCTAACACCCGGCCTGGACCGGCCGCCCATTTGTGGCAAAATGCGCCGCTTCAGCAACCCGGCCCGCGCCGCGCGTCCGAGTCGCCCCGCGGCTTGGGTCCAGGTGCGAAGCCTCGCAGTGAGATGCCCTCTTTCTCTATGACGGACACCGTAGCACTGAAGATCGTACGGCGCATCGCCGCCGAATTGACCGTGGAGCCGCGCCAGGTCGCAGCGGCTGTGCAACTTCTCGACGAAGGCGCGACCGTTCCGTTCATCGCGCGATACCGCAAGGAAGTCACCGGCAATCTCGACGACACGCAATTGCGTCAGCTCGAAGAACGACTGCTCTACCTGCGCGAAATGGAAGAGCGGCGGGCCACGATTCTTGCCAGCATCGAAGAGCAAGGCAAGCTCACCGACGAACTGCGCGCCGCCATCGACGCCGCCGATAGCAAGCAGGTCCTCGAAGACCTCTACCTCCCGTATAAGCCTAAGCGCCGCACGCGTGCGCAGATCGCTCGCGAGGCGGGCCTCGAGCCCCTTGCGCAGGCGCTCCTTGCCGACCCTCGGCTCGATCCGCAAACCGAGGCCGCACGGTACGTCGACGCCGAAAAAGGCGTGGCCGACGTCAAAGCCGCGCTCGATGGCGCGCGCGACATTCTCTCGGAGCAATTCGGGGAGACGGCCGAACTGCTTGGCAAACTGCGCGAGTACCTGTCCGAGCGCGGCATCGTCTCCTCTACCGTCGTGGAAGGCAAGGAGAACGAAGAAGGCGAGAAATTCCGCGACTACTACGACTACACGGAAACGCTCAAGACGGTTCCTTCGCACCGTGCGCTCGCGCTCTTTCGAGGCCGCAACGCGGGCGTGCTGACGATCAAGCTCGGACTTGGCGCCGAGCTCGACGTAGAGGTGCCGCATCCGTGCGAAGCGATGATCGCGCGCCACGTCGGGATTTCGAACCAGAACCGTCCCGCCGACAAGTGGCTCGGCGACGTCTGCCGCTGGTGCTGGCGCGTCAAAGTGCAGCCGCATCTCGAGAACGAGCTGCTGACGCAGCTGCGCGAGAGCGCCGAGCACGAGGCGATCCGCGTTTTCGCCCGCAACCTGAAGGACTTGCTGCTCGCCGCGCCGGCCGGCCCGAAGGCCGTGATCGGTCTGGATCCCGGGTTGCGTACAGGTGTGAAGGTCGCCGTCGTCGATCGCACCGGCAAGCTGCTGGCCACCGATACCATCTATCCGCACGAGCCGCGCCGCGACTGGGACGGGTCGATTGCGAGGCTCGCCCGTCTCGCGAGTCAGACGCAGGCGGAACTCATCAGCATCGGCAACGGGACGGCCTCGCGCGAAACGGACAAGCTCGCCGCCGAGCTCATCGCGCGTCATCCCGAGCTCAAGCTCCAGAAGATCGTCGTCTCGGAGGCCGGTGCATCCGTCTACTCGGCTTCGGAGCTCGCGGCCAAAGAGTTTCCCGATCTCGACGTGTCGTTGCGCGGCGCCGTCTCGATCGCGCGCCGGCTGCAGGATCCGCTCGCGGAGCTCGTCAAGATCGAGCCGAAAGCGATCGGCGTCGGCCAATATCAGCACGATGTCAACCAGCGCGAGCTCGCTCGGACGCTCGACGCCGTCGTCGAGGATTGCGTGAATGCGGTCGGCGTCGATGCCAACACCGCATCGGTCGCCCTGCTCGCCCGCGTGTCGGGATTGAACGGCACGCTCGCCCGCAACATCGTCGATTACCGCGATGCGAATGGCCCTTTCCCGTCACGCGAACACCTGCGCAAAGTGCCGCGCCTCGGCGACAAGACGTTCGAGCAGGCAGCGGGCTTCCTGCGCATCAACGGCGGTGAAAACCCGCTAGACCGTTCGTCGGTTCACCCCGAAGCGTATCCCGTCGTCGAGCGCATGCTCGCGAAGATTCGCAAGCGCGTCGGCGAAGTGCTCGGCAGTCGCGAAGCGCTCGCCGGCCTCTCGCCTTCCGAGTTCGTCGACGAGCGCTTCGGCTTGCCGACCGTGCGCGATATCCTCTCCGAGCTCGAAAAGCCGGGCCGCGATCCGCGCCCCGAATTCAAGACGGCGACCTTCCGCGAAGGCGTCGAAAAGATTTCCGATCTGGCGCCCGGCATGGTGCTCGAAGGCGTCGTGACAAACGTCGCGGCATTCGGCGCGTTCGTCGATATTGGCGTTCATCAGGACGGCCTCGTGCACGTGTCGGCGATGTCGACAAAATTCGTCAAGGATCCGCACGAAGTCGTCAAAGCGGGCCTGGTCGTGAAGGTGAAGGTGCTCGAAGTCGATGTGAAGCGCCAGCGCATCGCACTGACGATGCGGCTCTCCGATGACGCCGCGCCCACCGCGCGTAGCGGCGGTGGGGAAGCCGGCGATCGCGGGGCCGGCCGCACTGGCGGCGGCATGCGGGGTCAACGTCAGCGTGAGGCGGAACCTGCGAGCGCGATGGCTGCGGCGTTCGCCAAGCTCAAGCAACGTTGAGCAAGGTGTTCCTGGTCAAGCCGGCGCCCTGAGCCGGCTTCGATGGCTTGCAGGGAGCCCGTGTCTGGTACACGGGCTTTTTTGTTACCACCAGGTCTCGGCTGCCAAAATGAGGCGGCGAGGCGGCGCCGCGCTGCAACGACCGACCGGTCAGATCTCGATCTTCGTACCGAGCTCGACGACGCGATTCGCCGGAATACGGAAGAAGTCGGTCGGCTTGGCGGCGTTCTGATGCATCCAGGCAAACACTCGCTCGCGCAGCACCGACATACCGGGCAATTGCGTCGGCACGACCGTTTCGCGAGCGAGAAAAAACGATGTATCCATCAGCTCGAATGTCATGCCGAAGCTGCGGCTGATTTCCGCGAGAACAGCCTTGACGTCCGGTGTCTCATTGAAACCATAGGCCGACTTGACGACGTATAGCCCGCCGCTCAGATCCTTCATCGTTACGCGCTCTTCATCTCTCACGTACGGGATGTCGCGCGTCACGAACGTCATGAACAGCGTGCGTTCGTGCAACACCTTGTTGTGCTTGAGGTTGTGCAGAAGGCTCACGGGCACGAGCTCGTCGCTGCCAGTCAGATAGATCGCAGTCCCGGACACCCGATGCGGCGGGTGCGCGAGCAATCCCTGCAGGAACGGCGCGAGCGGAATACCGTCGGCGGCCGTGCGCTCCTTCACGAGCAAACGGCCCTTGTGCCACGTCATCAACAGGAAGAACAGTAACGCCCCGATGCCGAGCGGCAGCCAGCCGCCTTCGGCGACCTTCAAAAGATTGGCACCGAAGAACGCGACATCGACGATCATGAATCCCGCGATGATCAGCGCCACGAGCAGCTTGTTCCACTTCCAGACCTTGACCATGACGACGCAGGCCAAGACCGTCGTGATCACCATCGTCGTCGTCACAGCGATGCCATAGGCGGCAGCCAGGTTGTCCGAGCTCTTGAAGCCGATGACGATCAGCAATATGACGAGGAGCAGCATCCAGTTCACGACGGGAACATAGATCTGCCCGATCGCCAGATCCGACGTGTGAAGGATCTTCATGCGCGGCACGTAGCCCAGCTGGATAGCCTGGCTCGTCAGCGAGTAAGCGCCCGAAATGACGGCTTGCGACGCGATCACGGTCGCGACTGTCGAGAGCACGACGAGCGGCAATACGGCCCAATCGGGGGCCAACAGGAAAAAGGGATTCGCGAGCGCCTTCGGGTCGTGCATGAGCAATGCCCCCTGCCCGAAGTAGTTGAGGACGAGCGAGGGCATAACGAGGCAATACCATGCGACGCGAATCGGCTTCGCGCCGAAATGGCCCATGTCCGCGTAGAGTGCCTCCGCGCCGGTCAGCACGAGAAAGACCGACCCGAGCACGACATAAGCCTGCAGCAAATGCCGAGACATGAA
This sequence comes from Trinickia sp. EG282A, assembly GCF_040965455.1. Classification (NCBI taxonomy): domain Bacteria; kingdom Pseudomonadati; phylum Pseudomonadota; class Betaproteobacteria; order Burkholderiales; family Burkholderiaceae; genus Trinickia; species Trinickia sp. EG282A. The sequence continues at coordinate 83,219 of NZ_JBFRCC010000003.1, forward strand.
CGAAGCCGCGTAATAAGGATTCAGCGCGGCGATCACGCCTGGCTCGCGCACGATATGGACGACGCCGAGCACGGCGAGGGTTGCAAACCAGACGATCATGATCGGGCCGAACAGCTTGCCGACAATCGATGTGCCGTGGCGCTGGATCCAGAACAACGCAACGAGAATGACCATCGTGATCGGCACGACGAGGTGCGAGAGATGCGGCGTCGCTATCTCGAGTCCTTCCACGGCCGAAATCACGGAAATGGCCGGCGTGATGACGGCGTCGCCATAAAACATGCAAGCGCCAAAAATGCCGAGCATCATCAGGACGGCGGAAAGATTGCCTCTCGTCGGAAACGGCCTCAGCGACAACGCCATCAGTGCCAGCACGCCGCCCTCGCCGTTGTTGTCGGCCCGCATCACGAACAGAACGTACTTGATCGAAACGACGATCACGATCGCCCAGAACAGCAGCGAAATCACGCCCAGAATCGAGCTTTCCGTGAGCGGAATCCCGTGCGACTCGCTGAACGCCTGTTTCAACGAGTAAAGAGGACTGGTGCCGATGTCGCCGAAAACGACGCCTATCGCGGACAGCGCGAGGGCAGGCAGAGAGTGCTTGCGGTGGTTCTCGTAACCGATTTCTGTCATAAACAGGAGCAAATGGCGGCCGATGAGCCGGGAGCGAGCGCTATTCTAGCCGCGCTTCGCGTCAGCGCACATGAAAAAAGCGGAGTACGACGACTCCGCTTGGATAAGGCTCGGCCGTGGCCGGCTGCATACGCAACTTGCGTGCCTTCAGCCCGCGCTTTGCGAAATGCCGCGCTTGATCCATGCTCCGAGATTGTGCGGACGCACCGTGTCCCATTCTTCGAATGGCTGATGGATCCACGGGTTGGTCGGCAAAAACTGGACGAAATAGTCGGGCTTCACCTTCGAGCAGCCCTTGTACCAAAGCACGGCGGAGCGTACGGCCTCCACGGCCGGATATCGTTCCTTCAGGTGCTGCTGGACGCGCGCCAGCGTGACGCCCGAATCGACGAGATCGTCGACGAGCAACACATTGCCCGATAGCTCGCCGCGCGTCATCGTGATGTACTGGGCGATGTCGAGCTCGCCTTGCAACGTGCCGGCAGCTTCGCGATAAGAACTCGTCGCGAGGATCGCGAGCGGCAGATCGTAGATCCGCGAAAGCTGGTCGCCGACACGCAAGCCCCCGCGCGCGAGGCAAAGGATCTTGTCGAACTTCCAGCCCGAATCGTGCACGGCGAGCGCAAGCAGTTCGATCAGCCGGTGGTATTCGTCCCAGCTGACCCAAACATTCTTTTCGTCGTTGCGTGGATCCGTCATGGCAATCATCGTCATGGCGGGCTTCAGACCTTGAACGGATGACGCAGGAGAATCGTCTCGTCGCGGTCGGGGCCCGTCGATACCATGTCGATCGGCACGCCCGCCACTTCCTGGACGCGCGACAGATATGCCTGCGCGTTCGCGGGCAGCCGGCTCCATTCCGTGATGCCGATCGTGCTCTCGTTCCAGCCGCCGAACGTTTCATAGACGGGCTCACAGCGCGCCACTTCCGATGCGCCGCGCGGCAACAGATCGGCATCCTTGCCGTCGAGCTTGTAGCCGACACAAAGCTTCACTTCCTCGAGACCGTCGAGCACGTCGAGCTTCGTGATGCAGAGCCCCGATACGCCGTTGATCTGGATCGAGCGACGCAGCGCGGCCGCATCGAGCCAGCCCGTGCGGCGCGGGCGGCCAGTCACGGAGCCGAATTCCTTGCCGACGTTCGCGAGCGTGACACCGATCGCTTCCTGTCGTTGCGGATTGTCCGCGTCATAGAGTTCGCTCGGGAACGGGCCGGCACCCACACGCGTGCAATAAGCCTTCGTGATGCCGAGGATGTAATGGAGCTTTTGCGGACCGACGCCCGCCCCCGCCGTCGCGGCGCCCGCCACGCAGTTGCTCGACGTGACGAACGGGTAAGTGCCGTGATCGATATCGAGCAACGTGCCCTGAGCACCCTCGAAAAGCAGATTGCGGCCTGCCGCGTTCTCGTCGTATAAACGGCGCGACACGTCGGTCACCATCGGCGCGAGACGCTCGGCGTAGCTGAGCATCGTGTCGAGCGTCTGTTGGAAATCGACGGCCGCCGCTCCGAGATACTGGGTCAGCACGAAGTTGTGGAAATCGAGGTTCTCGCGCAGACGCTCGGCGAACGCATCGGGGGCGAAGAGGTCCTGCACCCGCAACGCGCGCCGGCCGATCTTGTCCTCGTATGCCGGGCCGATGCCGCGCCCCGTCGTGCCGATCTTTCCCGAGCCCCGACGCGCCTCGCGCGCCTGATCGATCGCGACATGATAAGGAAGGATCAGCGTGGCGGCTTCGGAAATGAAGAGGCGGCGGCGCACGTCGAGGCCCGCCGTTTCGAGCTCTTCGATTTCCTTGAACAGTGCCTCGGGCGACAGCACGACGCCGTTGCCGATGTAGCACGCCACGTCCGCGCGCATGATGCCAGACGGGATAAGCCGCAAGATGGTCTTCTTGCCGCCGATGATGAGCGTATGCCCGGCGTTGTGACCGCCCTGGAAACGCACGACGCCTTGCGCGTGGTCCGTCAGCCAGTCTACGACCTTGCCCTTGCCTTCATCACCCCATTGAGTCCCGACGACGACGACGTTGCGTCCCGGAGCCGCGTTCACTGCACTGGCAGACATGTTGTTTCGTTAGCTGGTTAAAAACGTATTCTACCCATGTTCGTCGAAGCTTCCGAGGTTTTTCCCGAATTTCCCTTTAGCTTCAACGGCATGGGACCTTTTGTGCGGCGCGCGACCCGCTACGCGCTCGTGTCGGCTGGTGCCAGGCCCGCTCGCCTGGCCTCGACGATCCAGGCGCCGTCGCGCTCGACGAGCACCCGGTCGCAGGCGAATTCGTCGAGATCGTGCTCGTGCCCGGGCAAGGCCTGGATCACGACCTCCCCCGCGTCGCGCAACGCCGCCACGCTCGCGCGCAGCCTCTCGTCGTGCTTCCAGGGCGCGAGAATCGCACTGCTGCGCGCCTCCACCGGCGAAATGCGCGCCACTTCGCGCAAGTCGAGCGAGAATCCCGTCGCGGGACGGGCGCGGCCATACGCTTGCCCGACGTGGTCGTAGCGCCCGCCGCGTGCAACGGCGTTCGGTACGCCGCCCACATAGGCAGAAAACATGACGCCGCTGTGGTAGGCATAACCGCGCAGATCGGCAAGATCGACAGTCACGTCGGCCGCCTCCACTTGCGCCGCCAGAAAAGCGAGGTCGTCGAGGGCGCGCGTGATTTCAGGCCATTGCGGCAGGCGCCGGCGTGCCTCGTCGAGCACCGACGCGTCGCCGTAGAGTGCGGGCAGCGCGCGCAGCGCGTCGGCGACGGGGTCGGCCAGGCCGCGCGTCAACTCCGCGAGCCGCGCCACATCCTTGCCAGCAAGCACCTCGTAAAGGGACTCGCCGAGGGCGGCCGCGGCGGGGTCGCGCGCGAAAAGCGCCTGGAGAACGCCCGCATGGCACAAGTCGAGCCGCACGGACTGCAAGCCGGCGAGACGCAATGCATCGAGCGCGAGCTGCTGAATCTCGGCGTCCGCTTCGAGCCCCGCATGGCCGTAGATTTCGGCGCCGACCTGAACCTGCTCGCGCGTCGCGTAGAGCCCGCGTGGGCGCGTGTGCAGCACGCTTCCCGCGTAGCAAAGTCGCGTCACGCCTTGACGATTGAGCAGATGCGCGTCGATGCGCGCGACCTGCGGCGTCGTGTCGGCGCGCAGGCCGAGCGTGCGGCCCGAAAGCTGATCGACGAGCTTGAACGTGCGCAAATTCAGATCGCTGCCGCCGCTCGTCAGAAGCGACTCGAGATATTCGAGCAGCGGCGGCATCACCATTTCGTAGCCGTATGCGCGAAAGCGATCGAGCAGCGCGCGACGCAGCTCCTCGATCTTGCGCGCCTCGGACGGCAATACGTCGGCGATATTCTCGGGAAGCAGCCAGGTCGACATCGATAGGTCCTACGAGATCAATCAGATCATGAGGCGGCGCAAGCCTCGCGCCGCCGCAACCAAGTTTCGCGCTTGGGGCTTCGCGCCCCGCGCCGCGTGCGTCATGATTTGCCTGCTACGTCGCGGCGAGAAGCAGCAGCAGGCCGAGCGCCATGACGATGAGTCCGCCGATGCGGATATGATGCGCGGGCCGCGTCGCTATTCTACGAAACGTCTCGCGCCACGCCGTGGGGAATACGAACGGGAACATTCCCTCGATGATGAGCATCAGCGCTATCGCGAGCAGTAACGAGCCGGCCATGTCCATTCGCAGCAGCCGCTACCGGGTGGTCGCGGCGTCTCCTCTTCTGTCTATCGTTGATATTGAGCGAATTCCGCCTATGCCTCACCGCTTGCGGGCAGCCGCGGCTGGGCCCGACGCAGGTGCCGCGGCGCCTTCCGGGCCGCGCATGAAGCGGAAGAACTCGCTGTCCGGATCGACGACGATCACGTCGTTCGGCTTGAAGATGGCGCGATAGGCTTGCAAGCTTTGGTAGAACTGATAAAAACCGGGATCGCGTCCGAAAGCGTCGGCGGCGATCTCCGCCGCCTTTGCGTCACCGTGCCCCTTGATCGCCTGTGCCTTCGCATACGCGTCGGCGGCGATCGCCTGGCGTTGGCGGTCGGCGTCGGCCTTGATCTTCTCGGCCTGCGCCGCGCCCTGCGCGCGCGCGTCGCTTGCAAGTTGTTGCTGCGCCGCGGTCATGCGCTTATAGACGGCATCGGCCGCGCTCGCCGGAAAATCGACGCGCGCCAACTGGACATCGACTATCTCGATGCCGAGCGTTTCCGCCTGCGCCGTCATCGTCTGACGTGCGGTGCTCGCAATCCCGGACTGATGCGCGAGCGCATCGGTCAGCGTGCGCTTTTCGAACGCACCGGCAAGCGCCTCCCGCGTGAGCGAGGCGAGTCTGTCGGCCAGGCTTTGTGGATCCCCATCGGTCGTATCGAACAGCTTCAGCGGATCGACGATTCGGTATTTGACGAGCGGACTCACGAGCAGATCGATCTTGTCCGACGTTTGGCAACGCTCGGCGCTGGCCGCTTCGAGCGTCTGAATACGCGTGTCGATACGCATGGCCGCCTGCAAAGGTGTCGGCAACTTGAAATGCAGCCCGGGACCGAGGACGACGGGATTCGCGTCGCTATGCGAATAAACGATAGCCACGTGACGCTGATCGACGACGACGAGCGTCGACGAACCCGCGAAGAGCAGGATGACGACCAGCACGACGAGCGCAACTATACGATTCATCTTTTGCGCTCCTATTGTTGTAGTTCGTCTTCGCGCGCACGGCTGCGCAACGTGTCGCGCGAGCGCAGCGCGTCGCTCGCGGGCACCGCCTGGCTCGCAGCGGACGGCGCCGAGGACGCACTCGCCTGCGGCGCGGAAGCGGGCGCGGCCGACGATGCGGCGGCTTCGGCGGCGGGCCGGCGATTCGCCTCCAGCAGCTTGTCGAGCGGAACGTTCACGACGCTCGTGCCCGGCTTGCCGGCGATGAATACCTTGGTCGCGTTCGAGTAGATTTCACGCATCGTATCGAGATACATACGCTCGCGCACGACGGCCGGCGCCTTGGCGTATTGCGCGTAGACCTCGTTGAAGCGCTCGGCGTCGCCCTCGGCCTGCTCGACGACGCGATCGGCATACGCCTTGGCGTCGTCGATCACGCGTGACGCGTCGCCCTGCGCGCGCGGCAACAGCTCGCTCGCATAAGCCTGCGCCTCGCGCTTCGCACGCTCGCGATCGTCGTTCGCGCGCGCGGCGTCGGCGTAGGCGGCCTGCACTTGCTGCGGCGGCTCGATACTCTCGACGGTCACGCCGACGACTGTCAGCCCAGCGCCATAGCGATCGAGCGAATGCTGAATCGAATCGGCGAGCGACTGCCCTAAGGCGTCGTGGTCTTTGCCGAGCAATTCGTTGCTGGCGCGCGCGCCCGCGAGCTCGCGAACCGCGGCCTGCGCCGCTTCGGTGACGCTGCGATCCGGATCGGCCGCACGAAAGAGATAATCGGCCGGCGACTTCACCTGATACCGGACCGCGAATCGAACGTCGACGATTTCGCCGTCGTGCGTCAGCACCGATGCGTCGCTGACGCTGCCGTCGTTGACGGTATTGTTGCGCCCGACCTCGATCGACCGAATCTCGGCCACGTTCACGATCTCATCCGTTTCGAACGGATAGGGCGAACGCAGATGAATGCCGGGCCCGACCGTGCGGCGATATTTGCCGAACTGCAGCACGACCCCCGTCTGCCCTTCTTGTACGACGAACACGCCGCTGCCGACATAGATCGCAATCAGCACGCCGACGAGAATGCCGACGCCGACACGAGCCGCGCGGCCATTGTCGGGCCGCCGATCGCCGGGGCCCGGCCCCTGGCGCCGGCCGAAGAGCCGCGAGAGCCGCCGGTTGAAATCACGCCACATCTCGTCGAGATCGGGCGGGCCGTCGCCGTTGCCCTTCGGGCGGTTCGGTTCGTTCGGGCGCTGCGTGTTGCCATTGCCGTCGCTACGCCCCCAGCGAGGATCGCTGATGGAAAGCAACGCGCAAGCACGCATCCAGAAGCTCCGCTCGTTATGTTCGTTCACCTTGTTCGTTCGCTCGAGTTGGGAGTAGAGCCTTCAATTTGCCCCGTATGACGTCCCTCTTCGGGACTGAGGTTCGATGGGCGTGTCCCGCCCTGAATCGGAACGCGGCGCCGCCCTCGTTCCGTCGATCCACGTTGCGTCGACGTCCTCGTGCGCGCGACCCGCCGGCTGACCCTCCGGCAGCGCCCGCCCGGTGTCTGAAAGATGTTCGGAGGTGGCGATCTCGGCGATGGCTGCGCGCAACGAATCGAGTCCCTGCCCCGTGCGCGCGCTCAAAAAGACGCGCGAGATATTACCATACTCATCCCGCTCAACCGCCTCCTTGCGCGCCGCCAGCTCAGGCACCGCGTCGATCTTGTTGAAGACGAGCACCTGGCGCACCGCATCGGCGCCGATTTCATGCAGCACTTCGTTCACTTGATCGATCTGATCGAGCCGCACGGCGCTCGATGCGTCGACGACGTGCAACAGCAAGTCCGCATGGATCGTCTCCTCGAGCGTCGCACGAAATGCGGCAACGAGTTGGTGCGGCAGCTCGCGAATGAATCCGACCGTATCGGAAATGACGACCTGCCCGACGTCGTCGCCGAGGAAGACACGCCGCGACGTCGTGTCGAGCGTGGCAAAGAGCTGATCGGCGGCGTAGGCCTGCGCCTTCGTGAGCGCGTTGAACAACGTCGACTTCCCCGCGTTCGTGTAGCCGACCAGCGATACCGACATCGTCCGATTGCGTTGCCGCTGCCGCCGCTGCGTGCCGTGCTGCCGCTGCAGCTTTTCGAGCCGCCCTTTCAGCATCTTGATGCGCTCGCCGATGAGCCGGCGGTCGGTTTCGAGCTGCGTCTCGCCGGGGCCGCGCAAGCCAATCCCGCCCTTTTGCCGTTCGAGGTGAGTCCACGCACGCACGAGCCGCGTGGCCATGTACTGCAGTTGGGCGAGTTCGACCTGCAGCTTGCCCTCGTGCGAACGGGCGCGCTGCGCGAAGATGTCGAGGATCAGGCTCGTGCGATCGACGACGCGCCGGTTAAGCGTCCGCTCCAGATTGCGCTGCTGGGCAGGTGCGAGCGCGTGATTGAAGATGACGATTTCCACGTCGTTCGCTTCGCAGGCGAGGCGCAATTCCTCCGCCTTGCCGCTGCCGACGAACAATGCGGCATCCGGGCTCGAGCGGCGACCGGTGAGCGTAACGGCGGGATGAGCGCCCGCGCTGTGCGCGAGCAGGCTGAGTTCTTCGAGACTGGCTTCGAAGTCGATTTTTCCGAAGTCGATGCCGACGAGCGCTGCGTTGATCAAATCGATGTGCGTCAAAATGAAGCGGCCGGCATGGCGCCGGTTGCCCCGACGTCATGCCGGCCGCTTCCATGGGTTCAGGTCGTTTCGGCGTCCGGGTGGAAGTTGACCGGACGAGCGGGCACTACTGTCGAGATGGCGTGCTTGTACACCATCTGAGTAACGGTATTCCGGAGCAACACGACGTACTGGTCGAACGATTCGATGTTCCCTTGAAGCTTGATGCCGTTCACCAAATAGATCGAGACCGGCACGTGCTCTTTGCGCAGTGCGTTCAGAAACGGGTCTTGTAACAGTTGCCCTTTGTTGCTCATAGCAAACTCCGTCGTTTTTTTGCAGGTTGGATCTGGATTGGCAGCGAAGAAAAAGAAATCCGCTACCAATCGCTACACTATAGCCGATTTTCGATAGCGCACGCGCCGCCTGGCCGTCCGGCCAGGGGCACGAGCAGGCCCCGCCGATCGCTTGTGTGCGCTGCCGCTCAGACCTTTCCAGCGTATGGATTGGTCGACGAGCGAAACTCTATGCGCAATGGAGTCCCGGTCAGCGAGAAAGTTTCTCTGAATCGATTTTCGAGATAGCGTTTGTAGGTGTCGGTCACCGCATCGAGCGCATTGCCGTGGATCACGATGATCGGCGGGTTCTGGCCGCCCTGATGCGCGTAGCGCAGCTTCGGTCGCACGGGGCCGCGCCGCCGCGGCTGCTGAAACTCGACGGCCGCGATCAGCGCGCGCGTGAGCTTCGGCGTCGGCAGCTTCGCCATCGCCGCGGCGTAAGCGTCGTCGACCGAGCGCATCAGCGCGCCGATACCCGTCTTCTCGGTGGCGGAAATGAAGTGGAACTTGGCGAAATCGAGAAACTTCAGCTTGCGCATCATGTCGGCCTTCGTCCGCGCGCGCACATGCTCGTCGAGACCATCCCACTTGTTGACGCCGACCACGAGCGCACGACCCTGCTCGACCACGAAGCCGGCAATGTGGGCGTCCTGGTCGGAAATGTCCTGGCGCGCATCGAGCAGCAAAATGACGACGTTCGCATCGGCGATCGACTGCAGCGTCTTGACGACCGAAAACTTCTCGATCGCCTCGAAGACCTTGCCGCGCCGGCGCAGGCCCGCCGTGTCGATGAGCGTATAGGGCCGCCCCTGCCGTTCGAAATCGACGTAAATGGAATCGCGCGTCGTGCCCGGCATATCGAAAGCGATGACACGCTCCTCGCCGATGAGCGAATTGACGAGCGTCGACTTGCCGACGTTCGGCCGTCCGACGATCGCGATCTTCACGCCGCGCGGCGCCTGGTCCGCTTCCGCTTCTTCGGGATGTCCGGCATAGGCGATCTCGAGCGCGTCGTTGATCGTTTCGGTCACGCCGTCGCCGTGCGCGGCCGAGATCGCGCGCGGATCGCCGAGCCCGAGCTCGTAGAAGTCGGCGGCCACGGCCGTGTACTTCATGCCTTCCGCCTTGTTGACGACGAGCAGGATCGGCCGACCGGTCTTGCGCAAGTAGTCGGCAATGGCCTTGTCCTGCGGCGCAAGCCCGTTGCGGCCGTCGACGATGAAGACGACGACGTCCGACTCCTCCACGGCCTGACGCGTCTGGCGCGCCATCTCGTGCAGGATGCCGTCTTTCGCGACCGGCTCGAAACCGCCCGTATCGACGACGAGATAGGCGCGATCGCCAACTCGCCCCTCGCCGTAGTGGCGATCGCGCGTGAGACCCGGCAAATCGGCGACGAGCGCATCGCGCGAGCGCGTGAGCCGGTTGAACAGCGTGGACTTCCCCACGTTGGGGCGCCCGACGAGGGCAATAACGGGTTTCATGATGTCGTCTAAACAAAGCGCCGGTGCCGGCATCGGCGCAGCGCAGGTAGCGCGCGTTTCGCGTGTGCCGGGACCAACGAGCATGGCATCGGCAGGGAGCCGGTATGCGGCATGGGCCACAGACCAGCGTTCGCTACCAAAAGCAAAACGCGGCGAGCCGGCTTACGCCTCGCCGCAAATTATCACGAGCACGCCGGCGGCGCACTCGAATCGGGGACCGCGCCAGGCAATCCGCCAATCAACGATCGACGAGAGGCCTGTCGCCGAGCGACCGGGTTCCCTTCAGCCGCCGCGGAGGCTCGCGCGAACGCGAAAGCCGCGATCAGCGTGGGCGGAAACCGTAGAGATCGCCGTCGTGCGTCTGCACGACGAGCGTATCGCCGACGATGACGGGCGCCGCCGTGATCGCGCTGCCGTCCGTCTTCACGCGCGCGACGAACGATCCGTCGTCACGCGACAGGAAATGCACGTACCCCTGGAAATCGCCAAAGACAACCGACGGCCCGAGCAGCAACGGCACGCTCAGATCGCGGTTCTTCAGCTTGTCGTTGCGCCAGAGCTGGCGCCCATCGTCGGCCGCGAACGCGGTCACGACGGACCAGTCGTCGGCCGCGGCGACGGTGCCGGTATCCTGCGCCACCCCGCTCGCGCTCGAAAACGGCTTTTCCCAGATAGGCCGTCCCGAATTCGCGTCGAAGCAGCCGATCTTGCCCTGGAAGGTCACGGCGCAACTTTCCGCGCCGACGAGCGTGGGCGCACCGGTCACGTCGTTGATGCGCTCGACCTCGGTCACGCCCTTCGGGAACGACACCGGCGCCTGCCAATAGTCGTCGCCGGTCTTCAAGTTGATCGCCGCGAGCCCACCGCCCGGGAAACCTGCTAGTACGGCGGCGTCCGCCGCGAATGTCATGCCTGCCGAGACGCGCAGATTGAGCGGCACGGCGCGGTTGTGATAAACCCATTTCAATTCGCCCGTCGCGGCGTTGAACGCGCTGATCTGGCCGTCGATCGTCCGCACGACGACGAGACCGTTGCCGACGAGCGGCGGGGAGACGATCTCGCCCGGAACGTTCGACTTCCAGAGCAGTTTGCCGTTGGCATCGAGCACATACACGCCGCCGCGCTCGGCACCGACCGCGGTCATCGTGCCGTCGCTGCCGACACCGGCCGTCAGGTCGGCATGGACCTTCGTGCGCCAGATCTCCTTGCCCGTCTTGCCGTCGATCTTGGCCACGGTGCCGTTCTTACCGGCGGCGTACACCGCATCGCCGACGGCGACCGGCGAGAACAGGTAGCGCCCCGCCTTGCCGACGTCCGCCTTCCATGCGCGCTCGACGGTAAGGGCGGGCTTGAAATCCGTCAGCGGCGTCGGAATGCGGCGCTCGTCCTTCGAGGAACAGGCCGTCATCGCGAGAACGGTCATCGCGCAAGCGACGGGCACGGCAATACGTTTCAGCAAATTCATCGTTGGGCGAAGCATCATCAGGAATGGGTCAATGTGTAGCGAACGGCGTCGGGAAGGCGCTGCTTCAGCTGCCAAGCGCATCGATCTTGAATTGGATCAGCTGACGGCCGGCGGTATCGTTTTTCGCGAGCGAATCGAGCGCAAGCTGATAAGCGGCGCGCGCATCGTCGCGTTTGCCGGCGGCCGCGAGAAGATCGCCACGACGGTCCGCGACGACGCCCTTGAATCCTTCGGGCGGCGTTCCGGCCAACAGCGCGAGCCCCGCATCGTACGACTTCTCGTCGAGCAGAACGGCGGCGAGACGCAGCCTCGCGATTTCCTTGTACTCGTCGTCCTTCGCGTGATCGATGGCCCATTGCAGCTGCGCCTTGGCCCCGGCCGTATCGCCCGCTTCATAAAGCGCCTTGGCAGCGGCAAGCGCCGTCATCTGCGCGTAGGCGGTGCCGCCGTAACGCGATTCCATGTCCGCCGCGTCTCGCGCGACATCGGCCTTATTCTTCGTCGCGACGGCCTGCTGCACCTGCTCGTACAGAATGGCGGCCTGCGCGGCCTCGCGCCGCTGCCAGTAGTTCCAGCCATTCCAGGCCGCGGCGGCGATCAGTGCAATGAGCACGACCCACGTCGCCGCATTCCCCCACTGTGCCCACCAAGCCTTGAAGCTTTCAATCGATTCTTGTTCGTCGTGATAACTCATCCGCGTCAGTCCTCGCCGTCTTCGGCGGTTGCAACCATCGCATTGATTAGAAATTCGGTCAAGTTCTCGACCGGTACCGTGCGTTGTTCGCCTTTCTCGGCCGATCCGCTCGTGTCGCGCAGCGGCTTCACGGCCACGTTGCCGCTGGCGATCTCGTCTTCGCCGAGAATGACCGCGAACGCCGCGCCGCTCGCATCGGCGCGCTTCATTTGCGACTTGAAGCTCGACGGCGCGCCGTCAGGGCTGCAATGGAGAATCACGTCCAGGCCGGTGTCGCGCAAGCGCTCGGCGATGATAAAAGCCTGCTCGCGGGCCGCATCGCCCTGGTGCACGACATAGACATCGCACCCTTCTTCGTGCGGCACGAGGTCGTCTTCCTTCAGCAGCTCGAGAATCCGCTCGACGCCCATCGCCCACCCGCAAGCAGCCGTCGGCTTGCCGCCCAACTGCTCGATGAGCGGATCGTAGCGCCCGCCGGCAGCAACCGTCCCTTGTGCGCCGAGCTTGTCGGTCACCCACTCGAACACGGTCAGATTGTAATAATCGAGACCGCGCACGAGCCGCGGATTGATCGTGAACGGGATGTTGTTCGCCTTCAAGAGGCGCTGCAGCCCCTCGAAGTGCTGGCGCGACTCATCGCCGAGAAAATCGATGAGCTTCGGCGCGTTGCGCGCGATCTCCTGCAGCGCGGGATTCTTGGTATCGAGCACGCGCAGCGGATTCGTGTAGAGGCGCCGCGTCGCATCGGCATCGAGCACGTCGACGTGCTTCTCGAGATATGAGACGAGTTCGACGCGATGCCGAGCGCGCTCTTCGGCGAGGCCGAGCGAGTTGATCTCCAGGCGAATGCCCGTGAGTCCGAGATCGTCCCAAAGCCGCTGACACATGAGGATGATTTCGGCATCGGCATCGGGACCGGCAAAGCCGAGCGCTTCCACGCCCACTTGATGGAACTGGCGGTAGCGCCCGCGTTGCGGTCTTTCGTGACGAAACATCGGCCCGATGTACCAGAGCCGCTTCGGGCCATCGTAGAGCAGGTTGTGCTCGATCGTCGCACGCACCGCCGCGGCCGTGCCCTCCGGCCTGAGCGTCAAATGCTCGCCGTTGAGCGAATCGACGAAGCTGTACATCTCTTTCTCGACGATATCGGTTACCTCGCCGATACCGCGTGTGAAGAGTTGCGTGTGCTCGACGATCGGCGTGCGGATGTTCTGGTATCCGTAGGCGCGCAGCATCGACTTCACGGTGGACTCGAAAAACTCCCAAAGCGCGGCGTCCTGCGGCAGGACGTCGTTCATGCCCTTCACGCCGGCCAGTTTCTCGAGCTTTCGTTTCTGTTCTGTCATCTGTCTTCGTTGACGGTTAACGCGAGGTCGCGGCGACGCTCTCGCGCCCATAGCGGCGCTCGACGTAGTCGCTCACGATCTGCTGGAATTCTTCGGCGATGCGATCGCCGCGCAGCGTCTTCACCTTCTCGCCGTCGATGAAGACGGGAGCCGCGGGGTTTTCGCCCGAGCCCGGCAAGCTGATGCCGATATTGGCGTGTTTCGATTCGCCCGGCCCGTTGACGATGCACCCCATGACGGCGACGTGCATTTTCTCGACGCCGGGATACTGCTCGCGCCAGACCGGCATTTGAGCGCGGAGGTAATTCTGGATCTGCGACGCGAGCTCCTGGAACAGCGTGCTCGTCGTCCGGCCGCAACCCGGGCAGGCGATGACCATCGGCGTGAACGAGCGAAGGCCCATCGTCTGGAGGATCTCCTGAGCGACGACGACTTCACCCGTGCGCGGCGCGCCCGGCTCCGGCGTCAGCGAAATGCGGATCGTGTCGCCGATGCCCTGCTGAAGCAGCACGCCGACCGCCGCCGTCGACGCGACGATACCCTTCGAGCCCATGCCGGCCTCGGTGAGGCCGAGATGCAGCGCAAAGCGGCAGCGGCGAGCGAGCTCGCGATAGACGGCAATGAGGTCCTGGACACCGCTCACCTTGCACGACAGGACGATTCTGTCACGCGCGAGCCCGAGCTCGACCGCGCGCTCGGCCGAGCCGATCGCCGACTGGATCAGCGCCTCGTACATGACGCTCTGCGATTCCCATGGCTCGGCGCGCGCGGCGTTCTCGTCCATCATCCGCGCGAGCAGATCCTGGTCGAGGCTGCCCCAGTTGACGCCGATCCGCACCGGCTTGTCGTAGCGGATCGCGGCCTCGATCATCTGCGCGAACTGCGTATCGCGCTTCGCGCCCTGCCCAACGTTGCCGGGGTTGATCCGGTACTTCGAAAGCGCTTCGGCGCATGCCGGATAGTCGCGCAAAAGCAGATGGCCGTTGTAATGGAAGTCGCCAACGAGCGGAACCGTGACACCCATACGGTCGAGCTGATCGCGAATCGCCGGAACGGCCGCGGCCGCTTCGGGCGTGTTGACCGTGATGCGTACGAGCTCCGAGCCCGCCTGCGCGAGCTCCTTCACCTGGATCGCCGTGCCGATCGCATCGGCCGTGTCCGTGTTCGTCATCGACTGCACGCGCACCGGCGCGTCGCCGCCGATGGTGACGAGCTGGCCGCCCCAGCGGACGTCGACGGCATGCGACACGCGACGTGGCGCTGGACCGCCGAAAACCGGTTCGGAAGAACAAATCTGGCTGCTGCTGTCGGATTGCATCGAAAGACCCATTATTCCGGTTTATGCCACTTGCGTCGCGCGCTCGCGAGACGCGTCACATTCAGAGCGAGCGCACGGAAATTCAGCCGCCGGCGCTCGCATTCGACCTCACGGCAACGAGAAGCGCGACACGTTGCCTTTACCCGTTCCGTACTTGGCCGCGTCGACCTGCTTGCCGTCGAGCATCACCGTTTGGACGCCCGCGCGATTGCCTGCCACGACCTTGAAGGGCTCTTCGCCCTGGATTTCCTTCGTATCGCCCGCGTGGACAATACCGGAGAAGAGTTCCTTGCCGCTCTTGTCCCGCACGCTGAACCAACTATCCTGCGTGACCGTGAAGGCCACCGTCGACACGCCCGGCGCCACCGTTGCACCGGACGCTTCGTTTATCGCTACTGTTTGCGGCGACTGCGCTGCACTCGAGGTTGGCGCGGCCACGACAGCCTTGGCCGGCGACGTCACCGCGGAAGCCTCCGGCATCGTGGCGCCGCTCGAGGCCACTGCCGACGGCGTCGACACCCCGGGCGCCGCCGCTTCGGCCTGCGACGCCGACGCCGCGGCGCCTCCTGCCGATGTCGATGCGGCATTCGTGCCCGCCGCCAGTTGACCACCGCCCGCCTCGCCCGCCGCGTTCGCGTCGGACGCTCCGTTATCGGTGACGATCGCCGTCCCCGATGCGACGGTCTGCCCTTGCCCCGCCGTCGCCGAGGCCTCCCCCGAGCCGACGGCGCTCCCGTTGGCGCTCGCCTTCAGGCGTGCAAGCCAAGCCGGCGATTCGCCGCCGCTGCGCCACATGACGAGGGCGATCAGCGCGACGATGACCGCCGCGACGCCCCACCACCAGGAGCGATGACGCGGCGTGCCGCCGAGGGACACCGATACGCGGCCCCGCGGCAAGTCCGTGCCCGTCGAGGCCGGCATCGAGAGATCCGGCTCGGGCTCGCCTTTGTCGCGTCGCAACGCCTGTGCGAACGGCGCCGGATCGACTCCCAGCATTTTCGCGTAGCTGCGCACCACGCCGAGCGCGAACGTCGTGCCGGGCAGTTGGCTGATGTCTCCCGCCTCGAGCGCGCGCATCTTCGGCACCGGCACCTTCAGCCGCGCCGATACGTCGTCGATCGACCAGCCCTTTGCCTCGCGCAGCTGCGCAAGGCGCATCCCGGCCGCGGCGAGCGTATCGAAAAACGCAGGCCCGGTCGCCTGCGCGCTTCGCGGTGCGCCATTGCCGCCGGCGCCGACCACTGACCCCGATAGTCCTACGCTCGTCTGAGTGCCCTCATTTTCCTGCTGCTGCTGCGGCTCACTCATCCCTGATCCTCGCGTCGATTCTTTCCACCTGTGCGTCCCGGCCGGATTTCACCCCCGCGTCCGGATTCGCAGACCGTTTATAACAAAACTGCGGTAGTTCGTACCGCTTTCATCCTACTTCTTTCATTCATCGCATCGCCGGAGGGCCCCGGTCCACCCCGCCGCTCGACGGGCCCCGATAAGACTGGACTCAAGCGCGATGCACTTCTATGACCTTGCCTGCGCGCCCCGTTCGCTGGGCGAGCCGCGTCCGGTCCTTGACTGCCCCCGCAAGCTGCCCACACGCCGCATCGATGTCGTCACCGCGCGTCTTGCGCACCGTCGTCACGATGCCCGCGTCGATCAGGATTTCGGCAAACCGCTTGATTCGCTCCGGCTTCGAGCGGATCAGGCCCGATTCCGGGAACGGATTGAACGGAATCAAGTTGAATTTGCACGGGACATCGGCCGTTACGGCGAGCAACTCGCGCGCGTGCGCGTCGGTGTCGTTGACGCCGTCGAGCATGCAGTATTCGAACGTGATGAAATCGCGCGGCGCGACGCGCAAATAGCGGCGGCAGGCCGCCATCAGTTCGGCGAGCGGGTACTTCCTGTTGAGCGGCACGAGCTCGTCGCGCAGCGCATCGTTGGGCGCATGCAGCGACACCGCGAGCGCCACCGGCAAGTCGGCGCCGAGTCGATCCATCATCGGCACCACCCCCGAAGTCGACACCGTCACGCGGCGGCGCGACAGTCCGTACGCATTGTCATCGAGCATGAGCG
Source organism: Trinickia sp. EG282A (assembly GCF_040965455.1). NCBI lineage: Bacteria > Pseudomonadati > Pseudomonadota > Betaproteobacteria > Burkholderiales > Burkholderiaceae > Trinickia > Trinickia sp. EG282A. The sequence goes on from NZ_JBFRCC010000003.1 coordinate 99,855, forward strand.
ATAGCGCCGGAACGAGCGCGTCGTAGTTGAGCAGCGGCTCTCCCATGCCCATCATCACGACGTTCGTGATGACGCGCTCGCCCTTGCCCTCGGTTGGCTGCCCGCCCCGCGACGCCCGCAGCGCGAATTCCGCCATGCGCAGCTGACCGATGATTTCCGCCGTGGTGAGATTGCGGGAAAAGCCCTGCTTGCCCGTCGAGCAGAACCGGCAGTTGACGGCGCACCCGGCCTGCGACGATACACAAAGCGTGCCGCGCGCTTCCTCCGGGATGAACACGGTTTCCACCGCGTTGCCGTTGCCGACATCGACGAGCCATTTGCGCGTGCCGTCGGCCGAGAGATGATCGCTTACGACGGGCGGCATCGTGATTGCCGCGCGCCCTTTCAGTTTCTCGCGCAGCGATTTCGCGAGGTCGGTCATGCCGTCGAAATCGGCCGCGTTGTACTGGTGGATCCAGCGCTGCAGCTGCTTCGCGCGAAACGACTTCTCGCCGAGGCTCTCGCAATAAGCGATGAGCCCCGGAGCGTCGAGGTCGAGAAGGTTGACGGTGGAACTGCTCGTCATGTCGGATCCTGCTGTTTCAGTACCCCGGTGCCGCATTGCGCATGCCGTCGCACCCGCGGTGATGATTGCGCTGCGCGGTGGGCGCGAAAGCGCGCCCATGTCCGCCTTCGCGCCGATGCGGCCCGGTGCCGTTTCGGCGCGCGACCCGCGCGAATCAGCGCGAGTAGACGTTGGCTTCAGGGAAGAAGAAGGCGATTTCGACGCGTGCCGTTTCGGGCGCATCGGAACCGTGCACCGCATTGGCATCGATGCTGTCGGCAAAGTCCGCGCGGATGGTGCCCTTTTCCGCTTTCTTCGGATCGGTCGCGCCCATGAGGTCGCGGTTCTTCGTGATCGCGTCCTCACCCTCGAGAACCTGGACCATGACCGGGCCGGAGATCATGAATTCGACGAGATCCTTGAAGAACGGCCGCGCCGCGTGAACGGCGTAGAATTTTTCCGCGTCGGCGCGCGACAGATGCACCATGCGAGCGGCGATGACCTTCAAGCCAGCGTTCTCGAAGCGGCTGTAGATCTGACCAATCACGTTCTTTGCCACCGCATCGGGCTTGATAATCGACAGGGTACGCTCGATCGCCATAAAAACTCCAAAAAATTAAGGGGTTACGAATCTTAACGAATCCGCAATTGTAGCATGTTCCGGTGTATGATTGCGATCGAACCCTTTCTCCCGTGAAAGGTCTGAAGCAGTGACGAGCCGCGGGAGAGGTCAGCGCGTCTGAAAACGCTCGAAATTTGCTCGAAAGAGACCACGAGACGTTGAAACTCCGGCGGCCGGTACTTATCTTAGTGTCGGGATGCCGAAGAAATGGGCCGCGTTGGGCGCCCGGGCATCGTCGAACGTTACTGCGTCTTACGCAAGGAGAAAGCATGAACGACTATCCGTACAACTTCGGCCGCGGCGGCGCCATCGCCACGGCGGAAACGCGCAATCGCGTGCTACGGAACACTTATTGGCTGCTCGCGCTGTCGATGGTGCCGACGGTACTCGGAGCGTGGGTCGGTGTCGTGACGGGCTTCTCGCTCTTTGCGGCGACGAGTCCGGCCATGAGCCTGCTGGCGTTCTTCGCGATCGCGTTCGGCTTCATGTTTGCGATCGAGCGGACGAAAAACAGCAGCGTCGGCGTCGTCGTGCTGCTCGGCTTCACGTTCTTCATGGGGCTGATGCTGTCGCGGCTCCTGGCCTTCATCCTCGGTTTCTCGAACGGGCCGTCGCTCATCATGCTCGCATTCGGCGGCACGGGCGTGATTTTCACCGCGATGGCGACGATCGCCACGGTCAGCAAGCGCGACTTCTCGGGTCTCGGCAAGTGGCTCTTCGTCGGCGTGATCGTGCTGCTGCTCGCCATGGTGGCGAACATGTTCCTGCACCTGCCGGCGCTGATGCTGACGGTGTCGGTCCTCGCAATCGCCATTTTCTCGGCCTACATGCTGTTCGATGTCCAGCGCGTCGTGAACGGCGGCGAGACGAACTACATTACGGCCACGCTTGCGATCTACCTCGATCTCTACAACGTGTTCGTGAACCTCTTGTCGCTGCTCGGCATCTTCGGCGGCAACCGCAACTGACCGCGACCTCGGTAAAAAAACCGGCCTTCGGGCCGGTTTTTTTATGCGCTCGCCGTCAACCGCGTTCAAAGAGAGCAATCGATTCGACGTGAGACGTGTGCGGAAACATGTTGACGACCCCTGCGCCCTTCAAGCGATAGCCGGCTTCGTGCACGAGCAGGCCTGCGTCGCGCGCGAGCGTCGCCGGATTGCACGAAACGTAGACGATACGCGCCGGCATCGGCCCCTCTCCGCTTTGCGCAATTTCCGCGAGCGCCTTCGATACGGCAAGTGCCCCCTCGCGCGGCGGATCGATCAGGAACTTGTCGAATGCGCCCAACGCGCGCAGGTCGTCGGCGGTGATCTCGAACAGGTTTCGGCACGCGAACGTCGTATGTCCGTCGACGCCGTTTTCCTTGGCGTTCGCGAGCGCGCGCGCCGTCAGCGTCTCGCTGCCTTCGATGCCCACAACCTCACGCGCGAGACGCGCAAGCGGCAGCGTGAAATTGCCGAGCCCGCAAAAAAGGTCGAGCACGCGGTCGCCGCGCGCCGGCGCCAGCAGCCGCAGGGCGCGGCCGACGAGCACGCGGTTGATCGCATGATTCACCTGCGTGAAATCCGTCGGCTTGAACGGCATCCGGATCCCGAACTCGGGCAACGTATAGTCCAGCTCGACGTCGAGCGGATGAAATGGCACCGCCGTGTCCGGCCCCTTCGGTTGAAGCCAGAACTGCACGCCGTGCTCGTCGGCGAACGCGCGCACCCGCTCCTCGTCGTCCGCGGTGAGCGGCTCCAGTACGCGTAGCACGAGCGCTGTCACGCTCGAGCCGACGGCTACTTCGATCTGCGGCAGCCGGTCACGAATGGTCAGGCTCTCGACGAGCCGTCGCAGCGGCACGAGCAAATCGGAAACATGCGGCGGCAGCACTTCGCAGCTCGTCATGTCGGCCACATAGCTGCTTCTTTTCTCGTGGAACCCGACGAGCACACCGCCCTTCTTCGCCACGTGGCGGACCGTCAGGCGTGCCCGATAACGGTATCCCCACGAGGGACCTTGAATCGGGCGGAACACGGTCTCGGCCCGCACTTTGGCGAGATGCCAGAGATCGTCCTCGAGCACGCGCTGCTTGACCGCGATTTGCGCGCGCGCATCGAGGTGCTGCATCGAACATCCGCCACAGGTGCCAAAAAAGCGACAGCGCGGCGTCGTTCGCATCACGCTCTCGCGCAGCACATCGACGGCCTGAGCCTGCTCGAAGCTCGGCTTCTTGCGATAGCTCGAATAAGTCACCCGCTCGCCAGGCAAGGCGCCTTCGACGAAAATGACCTTGCCGGGCTCGCCCGTCTCCGTCTTCAGACGTCCCACGCCGCGCGCCTCCATGTCGAGCGAGTCCACCTCGAGAATTGGAGCGCGGACGGACTCGGCCGGAGCGGCTTGAGCCGATACGGCGTTTTTGAGCGACTGAACGGGATGGCGGGGAGAGTCGGACACCTGCTTTTTCCTGACGGACGTGGAACGAAAGGCGAGATTGTAGACGAACGGCGCCTTGCGACGGCGCGCGGAGGAACGAGATGCGATTGCTAAGCTGGAATATCCAATGGGGACGCGATGCAAGCGGCGTGGTCGATCTGGGCCGAACGCTCGACGAGGCGCGCCGGATCGTCGATTTCGACGTGCTGGCGCTGCAAGAAGTCACGCGCGGCTTCCGTTCGCTTCCGGGCGGCCCCTCCGACGATCAGTTCGCCGAGCTCGCCGCCGCTTTGCCCGGCTTCACGGTGCTTGAAGCGATCGGCGCCGATCTGCCGCCGCTCGTGCCCGGCGGCGCGCGTCGGCAATTCGGCAACGCGCTCGCCACGCGCTTGCCCGTGGAGCAAGTCATTCGTCATACCTTGCCGTGGCCAGCCGACGAAAATACTCCGTCGATGCAACGCGTTGCGCTGGAGGCCGTGGTGCGCACGCCCATCGAGCCGGTGCGCATCATCGTCACCCACCTCGAATACTATTCGCTCAAGCAGCGCGTCGCGCAAGTGGACGAGTTGAGGCGATTGCAGCTCGAAGCGGCCGCGCATGCCGCACACCCCGCGCCGGCTGAAAATGCGACCGGTCCATTCGCCGGGACGGCGCGCCCCGTGAGCGCGATCGTCTGCGGCGACTTCAACAGCGAGTTCGGCTCGGAGGCTTATCAGCGATTCGTTGCGCCGCTGGCGGGCGCACCCGGCTTCGTCGACGCGTGGACAACGCTTCACCCGGGACATACGCCACCGCCCACGGCGGGCGTTTATGACGTGGAGCAATGGTCGTCTGGGCCGATCGCTTGCGATTTCGTCTTCATCACCGAAGACCTGACGAGCCGGCTTCAACGCTGCGAGATCGATGGCGCGACGCGCGCGTCGGATCACCAGCCGATCGTTCTCGAGCTGCGTTGACGAGCGACGGCTACGTTGACGGACAAGGCGGGCAGCGACATGCACGCGGCGAGACTTCCGCCGCTCGTCAGCAGGCGAACGCCGCCAGATATTCGAGCCAATGCGGACCCGGCTCCTGCGCCAGCGACTGTTTGACGAATACGATCTCGTCGGCATACTCGTTCGCCGTGAACGCGCCTCGCATGAGCTGGAAGCGACAATAGAGCAAGTACGTATTGACGACGTCCGTCTCGCAATAGCTCCGGATTTCCTCGATGCGCCCGTCACGAAATGCCGTCCAGACCTGTCCGCCATCCATGCCGAGCTTGCCCGGAAAGCCGCAAAGTTTCGCGAGCGCATCGAGCGGTGCGTTGGCACGCGCCTGGTACATGGCGAGCACGTCCATCAAGTCGGTATGGCGTGAGTGGTAGCGGCTGATGTAGTTGTTCCACTTGAAATCGCGGTCGTCCTCACCGAGATCCCAGTAGCGCGGCGCACCGATGCCGTGCACGAGCGCGCGATAGTGGAGGACCGGCAAGTCGAAGCCGCCGCCGTTCCACGATACGAGTTGAGGCGTGTACTTTTCGATCACGCGATAGAACGACTGAATCAGCGCGGCCTCGCCGTCCTCCGCGGTGCCGAGCGAGCGCACGCGCAAGCCCGCGCGGTCGCGGAATACGCATGAAATCGCCACCACGCGTTGCAGATAGTGCGGCAGGAAATCGGCGCCCGTTTTTTCGCGGCGCGCCGCAAACGCGTGCTCGGCCACTTGCGCATCGCTCATCGAGTCCGGCAAATCTTCGAGCCGGCGAATGCCGGCGACATCGGGAACCGTCTCGATGTCGAAAACGAGAATAGGCGTCATCCAGGAAATCTGTCTAAACCACGTCGATAAGGTCGAGCCCTGAGCGGCCTACGCGAAGCTCGGTCCTCACACGCCGGCCTCGGCGCAGCGGCTCAAAGCACGGCGTCCTTGCGCACGCCGTTCGAGGCGAAAAACCGCTTGAGCCGCACGAGCGCCTCCTGCTGAATCTGCCGCACGCGCTCGCGTGTGAGGCCCATTTCATCGGCCAACTCTTCGAGCGTCGCGGGCTCGATGTGATTGAGCCCGAAGCGGCGCTCGATCACGTGTCGGTGCTTGTCCGAGAGCCGCGACAGCCAGGCGCGCGTCAGCGTTTCGAGTTCGCGGTGCTGTACCTCGGCGTCGGGCGATTGGCTCTGGTCGTCCGAGAGCAGATCGAGCAGGCTGCTTGCCGGATCGAGATCGAGCGGCGCATCGAGCGAGGCCGTATGCTCGTTGAGCGCGAGGATATCGGTGACTTCGTCCGTCGTTTTACCGGTGAGGTAAGCGATATCGTCGATGCTGGCATCGCGCCGCTCATTGGGCTCACCGGAGTTCATCGAATTCTTTTCGAGGTGGCGCTTTGCGCGCAGCACCTGGTTCAACTCGCGAATGACGTGCACGGGAAGCCGCACCGTGCGCGCCTGATTCATGATCGCGCGCTCGATGCTCTGCCGAATCCACCAGGTCGCGTAAGTCGAGAAGCGGAAGCCGCGCGTCGGGTCGAATTTCTCGATCGCGTGCATCAGCCCGAGGTTGCCCTCCTCGATCAGGTCGAGCAGCGGCACGCCGCGATTCAAATACCCCTTCGCGATACTGACGACGAGCCGCAGGTTGCGCTCGATCATGACTTGCCGCGCCTCGAATTCGCCCGCCTTGGCGAGGCGCGAATAGCGCTGCTCCTCTTCCACCGTCAGCAGCGGCTTTACGCTGATTCGGTTCAGGTAGTGCTGAATCGTGTCAGCAGTGAGCTCCGCCTGCAGAAGCGCCCGGAAATCATCGGGATCGGGGCTCGCCGCGTCACCGACGCGCTCGCGCTCCTCGCCCTCTTCGCCTTCCCCCGCTGGACTCTCGGCGCCGAAATCGGTTTCGGCATCGGCGGCTTCGTCGTCGGCCTCGTTCATCGCAGCGCCCAAGTCCTGCTCAAGATCCTGCCCGGCGCTGGTGAGCGTTTCCGTCTCGGCTTGCTGCTTGCGGCGCTTCGATTTCGGCATAGTCGTATCGCTTCGCTTATTGCGGCGGCAAGTATTTCATCGGATCCACGGGTTTGCCTTGCTGGCGTACCTCGAAGTGCAACATCACCCGATCGGCGTCGCTGTTGCCCATCTCGGCGATCTTCTCGCCTTTGGTCACCGAGTCCCCCTCTTTTACCATCAAACTGCGGTTGTGTGCATACGCTGTCAGAAAGTTTGCGTTGTGCTTGATGATAATGAGATTGCCGTATCCGCGCAGCCCATTTCCTGCATAGACGACGCGGCCATCGGCGGCGGCCTTGACTGGCTCACCCGGCGTGCCGCCGATATTGATGCCCTTGTTGCTCGCATCGTCGAAGCGATCGAGGATCGGCCCGTGCACGGGCCATGTCAATGCGAGGTTTCCTGCGTTCGTGACAGGACCGGGGCCCGTTGCGGTCGTCGCGGGCGGCTGCGGCGGAATCGTCGTTGCCGTGGACGGGCTGCTGCCGTAGATCGGCGGCGCGGCTTTGGCGGAGCTCGAGCCCGCGCTCGGCGCCGTCGCGGGGCCGCTCGACAGCGGTGCGCTCTGCACCGGTCCCCCCACCACAGGCGCCGCCGCGACACCCGGCGTGACGGCCGCTGCGTTCTGTCCCGGCGGCGCGACGCGGAGCAGTTGGCCGACCTCGATCTGATTCGGATTTGCGAGGTTGTTCCAGGCCGCGATGTCGCGATAGTTCTGTCCGTTGTCCAACGCCACGCGATAAAGCGTGTCGCCCGGTTTCACGCGGTAGTAGCCGGGAGGCGGCGGGGCGAGCGGCGCGGCGGCCGCCTGTCCGGCCGGCCCGTTCAGCGTCGAGGCCGGCGACGTCTGCGCGCTCGCCCCGCCCGAGCGGTCCACGACAGGTGCTTGATCGAGTCGCGTCGCGCATGCGGCGAGCGTCGACAAGGCCACCGCGCAAATGACGCGTTCAACGGCGCCCAGACGAGCGTCCATCTTCTTCGTTGGTATCGCGCGCAACGTAAACATCGGTGTCAAATCACTCCGGATTTCAAAGGAACAAAGAAAACGCGATCGAGCTGCGACTCGCGCCATTGGGTCGGCGCGACGCGTTCGACGAGCGTCAGCATCTGCTTGTCGCTGTTCGGAGCCGCGACGGGCGCAACGAGCCGACCGCCTACCGCAAGCTGCTCGACGAGCGCCTGCGGAACGTCGAAGCCGGCCGCTGCAATCACGATCGCGTCGAACGGCGCCGCCGCCGGCAGGCCGATTCGTCCGTCGCCGTAATGCAGACGGATGTTCGGCACGCGCAGCGGCCTCAAGTTGAGCTTGGCTCGCTCGTAAAGCGGCCTGATCCGCTCGATCGAATAGACGTCGCGCGCGAGCCGGCTCAGCACGGCCGCCTGATAGCCGCAGCCGGTGCCGATCTCGAGCACGCGATCGAGGGCACGTCCGCTCGACGCGAGCTCGAGCATGCGCGCCACGACCGAGGGTTTCGAGATCGTCTGCTGGTGGCCGATCGGCAATGCCGAGTCCTCGTAAGCCTGAGCCGCAAGACCGGGATCGACGAACATGTGGCGAGGCACCGCCGACATCGCGCCCAACACGCGCGCGTCGCGAATGCCGTTTGCTCGGAGGCGTTCGACCATGCGCTCGCGCACGCGTTCCGACGTGAGCGCAAGCGTGCTTGCGAGCGCGACGTTCGGCGCCGCCATTTTGTCCGCCGCTTGCGACGCCAGCGTGTCAGCTCGCCGCGAGGCGGACTCGCGCGCGCGCCCTCGCTCGTCGCCGCCGACGGGGGTGCCCGCGGCCGCACCGGTGCGGCCGCGCGGCTTGCGTTCGAGATCGGCAAGCCCTAGGGGAAAACGCTTGGCGCGCTCGCTCGTCATGAAGCGCGACGTCCCGCGCTCGACCATTCGCGCGTTGCTGCGAGCATTTGCGTATGCGTGAGATCGAGCTGGAGCGGCGTGATCGACACACGGCCGTTCGCCAGCGCATGGAAATCCGTCCCCTCGCTTGCATCGAGGGCGGCGCCCGATGGACCGATCCAGTAAATCGGTTCACCGCGCGGATTCGTTTGGCGGATCACCGGTTGCGAAGGGTGGCGCTTCCCGAGACGCGTGACCTCCCAGTCGCCCATCTCCTCGTAGGCGAGGTTCGGAATGTTGACGTTCAGAAGCGGGTGGCCCGGCAGCGGGTGCGCGAGGAAGTGCTCGACGATATCGGCCGCCACGCGCGCCGCGTCCTCGAGGTGCGCCCAATCTTTTTCGACGAGCGAAAAAGCGATGGCCGGCACCCCGAACATCACGCCTTCCGTCGCCGCCGCGACGGTCCCCGAGTACAACGTGTCCTCGCCGACGTTCTGGCCGTTGTTGATGCCGGAGACGACGATGTCGGGCTTGTCGTCGAGCATGCCGGTGAGCGCGATGTGCACCGAATCGGTCGGCGTGCCGTTCACGTAGTAAAAGCCGTTTGCCGAGCGCAGCACCGAGAGCGGCCGCGAAAGCGTGAGCGAGTTGGAGGCGCCGCTGCAGTTCTGCTCGGGCGCCATCACGGTCACGTCGCCGAAGCGCTTGAGCGCCTCATAAAGCGCCGCGAGACCCGGTGCCAGATAGCCGTCGTCGTTGCTGAGTAAGATTCGCATGCGACGATTGTAACCGAGGACATTGCGGCTCTGATCGGCTGTCATGACCGAGCACTGCGGCCGATGTCCCCGTTAACCCACACTCGGGCACGCGTCGGCAAAGGCACGGGCGTTCGTGATCCGCCTCGTACGATACGGCGCGGCGGCGCGAGCGGAGAAGGTCGTCGTCCCCGGTGACGTGTCGATCAAATCACGTTGCGCTCGCGCAACCCGGCGATGGCATCGTCGTCATAACCCAGCTCGCGCAGCACTTCGTCGGTATGCTCGCCGAGAGCCGGGCCGAGCCAGCGCGTGCCGCCCGGGGTCTCGGAGAGCTTCGGCGTCACGTTCGGCAGCGAGACGTCGAGACCGTCCTGCCATTTGAAACGCCGGATCATCTCGCGAGCCGCGTACTGGGGATCGTGGAACATGTCGGCGACGCTGTAAATCCGCCCGACCGGCACGTCCGCCGCATTGAGCACCTCGAGCGCTTCGTCGATCGTCCTGTCGGCAAGCCAGGCGGCGATCGCGTCGTCGATCTCCTGCGTGCGCGGCACGCGGCCGTCGTTGTGCGCGAGCGCCGGATCGTCGGCGAGGTCGGCACGGCCGATTGCCGTCATCAGCCGCTTGAAGATCGGGTCGCTGTTGCCGCCGATCACGATGCTGCCGTCCCTGCACGGATAAGTGTTCGACGGCACGATGCCGGGCAACGAAGCCCCCGTGCGCTCGCGCACGGCGCCATAAACGCCGTACTCCGGAACGATGCTTTCCATCATGTTGAAGACGGCTTCATAAAGCGCTACGTCGACGACCTGGCCCTTGCCTCCGTTCGCCTGCCTGTGGTGCAGCGCCATCAGCGCGCCGATCACGCCATGCAGCGCCGCGATGGAATCGCCGATGGAAATCCCGATGCGGGGAGGCGGCAGATCCGGATAGCCGGTGATGTGCCGCAATCCGCCCATCGCTTCGGCGATCGAGCCGAAGCCCGGCCGGTCACGGTAGGGCCCCGTCTGCCCGTACCCCGACAAACGGACCATGACGAGCCCCGGATTCTGCGCGGCGAGCACGTCATAGCCGAGGCCCAGCTTCTCGAGCATCCCGGGACGGAAATTTTCGACGACGATATCCGCGCCGCTCGCGAGCCGCCGGACGATCTCCTTACCCTCTTCGTCCTTCAGGTTGATCGTCACCGACTTCTTGTTGCGCGCTTGCACGGCCCACCAGAGCGATGTGCCGCCGGCCTCCGGGTAAAGCATCCGCCACTTGCGCAGCGGATCGCCGCCCTTCGGATCTTCCACTTTGACGACGTCGGCGCCGAATTCGCCGAGAAAGCGCGCGGCGAAGGGCCCCGCGATCAGCGTGCCGAGCTCGAGGACCTTGATACCCTGGAGCGGGCCGGCTGTTGCGGCTGCTGTACTGCTCATTGTCTTCCTCTCATGGCTCGTCATTGCGGCGACGGTAGCGTCCGTCGTAGCGCCGCCTCTCCGTTGCCTCCGACAACGACGGTCAGATCGCTCGCCTGTCGAGCATCGCGCGCGCAATGGTTCCCGCGTCGACGTATTCGAGCTCGCCGCCGACAGGCACGCCCCGCGCAAGCCGCGTCACCGCGAGGCCGCGCGCCTTCAGCGCCTGCGCAAGGTAGTGCGCGGTGGCCTCGCCCTCGTTCGTGAAGTTCGTCGCGAGCACGACTTCCTTGACCACGCCGTCCGTCGCCCGCTTGACGAGCCGCTCGAAATGGATCTCCTTCGGGCCGATCCCGTCGAGCGGACTCAAGCGCCCCATCAGGACGAAATAGAGCCCGCGATAGGTCATGGTCTGCTCGAGCATGACCTGATCGGACGGTGTCTCGACGACGGCGAGCAGCGTCGGATCGCGCGACTCGTCGCTGCAGACGTCGCAAATCCGGGCCTCGGTGAACGTATTGCACCGCTCGCAGTGCCGTAGATGCTCTGTCGCGAAGAGAAGCGCATGACCGAGACGCTCGGCGCCTTCGCGATCATGCTGCATGAGGTGATACGCCATTCGCTGAGCCGACTTCGGCCCGACGCCCGGCAGCGCGCGCAGTGCGTCGACGAGCGCAACGAGAGCGGAAGGCTGTTTCATGACGATGGCGGCGGTTCGACCCGGGCGTACACGCCGCTCAGAACGGCAGCTTGAATCCCGGCGGCAGCGGCAGCCCCGCCGTCATGCCGCCCATCTTTTCCTGAACCGTCGCCTCGGCCTTGCGCACCGCATCGTTGAAGGCGGCGGCGACAAGATCCTCGAGCATGTCTTTGTCGTCGGCGAGAAGGCTCGGGTCGATCGATACGCGGCGCACATCGTTCTTGCAGGTCATCGTCACCTTGACGAGGCCCGCGCCCGATTGCCCTTCGACTTCGATCTGCGCAAGCTGCTCCTGCATCTTCTTCATGTTTTCCTGCATCTGCTGGGCTTGCTTCATCAGCCCGGCGAGTTGGCCTTTCATCATGGATGTGCTCCTTTGATCGTATGGATTTCAATGCGGCGCCCGAGCGGGCGGGCGCCGGATGTCAGGTGGGCGGGCACGGGTCTTCAGCGAGCGCTGGCCCCCGTATCGGGCGAAAGCGGCTTGATCGAGCCTGGGACGATCGTCGCGCCGAATTCGCGGACGAGCGATTGCACGAACGGATCAGCCCCGATCTCGCGCTCGGCTTCGCGCTGGCGCTCGGCGCGCGCGGCAGCCTCGAGCACCGCGGCCGTCCGGCGCGCCGGCCCGACTTCCACGCGGAGCTCGACCTGCCTGCCGAGCCGTTGCTCGAGCGCCGCCTTCAGCTTCGCGACTTGCGCCGCTTCAGCATATTGCGGCACGGGCACCGCGAGCTTCAGCACTTCGCCTTCGAGTGCCGTCAGCTCGCTGTTGAACGCAAGCTGATACGCGACACCCGTGAGCCCCAGATCGACCGCGAGCGCCGGCCAGTCGCCGGCGAAACCGATCGTATCGAGCAGCACCGGTGCGGGCAGCTTGGTGAGATCGATGGCGGGCGCCGTTTCGCTTTCGCGCGTGCCGCGCGCATCGCCGCCCGTTCGGTCGTCCGGCGGGGCAAAGCCCTCATCGGGCGCCGAGAAATAAGTGTCTTCCGCCGACAACGGGACGTAGTCGTCGAACGCGGCATCGAGCGGGGGCGCGTCGTCCCACGGTGGCGTCGGCGGGGTGTCCCGCGACACGGGAGGCTCTCGACGCTCCCGCGCTGCCGATACGGCAGCCGGCGCGGACGGTCCTCCGTCGTCACGTCGTGCCCTCGGCACGGGAACCTCGACCGGCACTCGCGGCGCGGCCGGCTTCGGCGCGGGGGCGGCTGCCGCTTTCGCGGCTTCGCCCCTCGCGCGGCCGCGATCCGTCGACACGCGCAGTCCGGCGCTGCGCAACACCTCGAGCGCCGCGCTCGCGCCGCCCGTTCGCGCGGGCGACGCCGCATCGACCGGTGCGGCGTTCGTACGCGGCGGCGCGTCGAGGCCACGACCCGGATCCGATGTGGCATGTGTCTCTTTCTCTGCCGGTCGGGGCGGCGCATCGTTAGCGACAATCGGCGCAGGCCGCGGCGCTTCGCTCACTTTGTCCGCTGTATCCGTGGCCGGCTCGTCGACGTGGGTGTCCGCGTCGACCGAGCGCGCGGCGACTTGCGAGTCCGCGGGAGCGGGCCGCCCCGTCGGCAAAGCCGGCGCAGACGGCGCTTCGCCAACGGCGAGCCCGGCGCCGCTGCCCGCCTCCACCTTCGCGCGACGCGCACCGACGGGCGCCGCGGCGGTCGACGGCGCACGGCCGCCCGCCCCGCCACCCTCCCTTGCCGGCTCGAACGCGAGCATGCGCAGGAGAGTCATCGTAAAGCCCGCATATTCGTCGGGCGCGAGCCCAAGCTCGCTTCGGCCGATCGCGGCGATCTGGTAGAAGAGCTGCACTTGCTCGGGCGAAAGCGCCTGCGCGAAGCGACGCACGTCGTTCGCCTCCGGCCATTCGTCGAGGACAGCCGCTGGCGCGAATTGCGCCCACGCGATCCGGTGAAAGAGGCTGGCGAGATCCTGCAGCGCCGTGGAAAACGATAGGCTGCGCAGTGCCATTTCGTCGGCGATGGCGAGCACGAGCGCGCCGTCGGCCTCGACCAGCGCGTCGACGACGCGAATCAGATAGCTTTGATCGAGCGCGCCGAGCATGCCGCGCACGGCGTCCTCGGTCACTTGATTGGCCGAGTAGGCGATGGCCTGGTCAGTCAGCGAAAGCGCGTCGCGCATGCTGCCGTCGGCCGCGCGCGCGAGCAGCCGCAACGCCTGCGGCTCGAACGCGATCCCTTCGGCAGCGAGAATCCGCTCGAGATGACCGACGATGTGGCCGGCCGGCATCTGCTTCAGATTGAACTGCAGGCAGCGCGAGAGCACCGTGACGGGAATCTTTTGCGGATCGGTCGTCGCGAGGATGAACTTGATGTGCGGCGGCGGCTCCTCGAGCGTCTTCAACATCGCGTTGAACGCGTGATTCGTCAGCATGTGCACTTCGTCGATCATGTAGACCTTGAAGCGCGCATCGACGGGCGCGTAGACGGCTCGCTCCAGCAGCGCGGCCATTTCATCGACGCCGCGATTGCTGGCCGCGTCCATTTCGACATAATCGACGAAGCGCCCCTCGTCGATCTCGCGGCACGCGCGGCAAACGCCGCAGGGCGTCGCCGTGATGCCGGTCTCGCAATTGAGCGCTTTCGCGAAAATCCGCGAGAGCGTGGTCTTGCCGACGCCGCGCGTGCCCGTGAAGAGATAGGCATGGTGCAGGCGTGCGCCGTCAAGCGCGTGCGTGAGCGCACGTACGACGTGTTCTTGTCCGACGAGCGAAGCGAAATCCTTCGGCCGCCATTTGCGTGCGAGAACTTGGTAGGTCATCGCGGAATTGTATCAGCAACGATGCATGGCTCAGGCAGTGTGGCGGGGCTTGCCGTGCATGCCTGCGCACGCAGTAACGACGCGCGTCGCGGCACTCTCGATGTGCGAGGGGAATTCCGCGCGGGCGAACGACGCGCGAGGCAAGCGATATAGGCGCGACACCGGAGCGCTCGCTCAGCGGAACTGCAGAGGGGATTGAAGCGAAAGGTGACGAGCCCGACCCTCGGCACTGGCGGAAAACGGCTGTGGCTGCTTCGTTCCCGACCTGACCAGGTTGACCGTCCCTCCATGCGAGGAGGCCCGTCACTGCGCATTCTATCATCGACGGACGCGGCGCGCGACTCCTGCTTTTCACTCCCCGGCGGCGCGCCGCGCCCGGGCGTGGGCGCGGCTATCGGCTTCGCGCGGCAAATAGCAATTTGGGCTAATATGACACCCGAGTGACCCGTAATCGGCGAGCCCCGGCAACGACGGCCCGCTCCGCTTTCGAAAGCCCCTTGCGTGCATGCCCCGCCTCCCGCGCGTTCGGACGCCCGTCCTACCGGGCGAGCACGCTCGGAACGTTTTGTCGTTTTGGTGTATCGTGGCGGGCAATTCAGTCTCGGGCCAGGAACCCGCAGAGGTATTTACATGAGCGAACAAATCAAGCACATCAGTGACGTATCGTTCGAGCAGGATGTCGTGAAGTCCGACAAGCCTGTCCTGCTCGACTTTTGGGCCGAGTGGTGCGGCCCCTGCAAGATGATCGCCCCGATCCTCGACGAAATCGCCAAGGACTACGCCGATCGCCTGCAAATCGCCAAGATCAACGTCGACGAGCACCAGGCCACGCCGGCCAAGTTCGGCGTGCGCGGCATCCCCACGCTGATTCTGTTCAAGAACGGCGCGGTCGCTGCGCAAAAGGTCGGCGCGCTGTCAAAATCGCAATTGACGGCTTTCCTCGACAGTCATCTCTGATTCAAATCCGGGCTTGTTGTCGTCGTGCAACAAGCCCGGCGCCGTTCCCCATTCGGCGCGCGCGACCGTGGCACCGCGTGTGCTATGCTAGAATCACAAGAGTCAAAAAGACGTACAAGCCCCTGAGCGGTTCCGCTCATTCCCCTCCAAATTTCTTTTCGTCGCACCTTCTCTCCCCGGCGGGATTTCCGTATGCATTTATCCGAGCTCAAGTCTCTGCACGTGTCTCAATTGATCGAGATGGCGAATGGCCTCGAGATCGAAAGCGCGAACCGGCTGCGCAAGCAGGAACTGATGTTCGCCATTCTCAAAAAGCGCGCCAAAACCGGCGAGACCATTTTCGGCGATGGCACGCTCGAAGTTCTGCCGGACGGCTTCGGCTTCCTGCGCTCGCCGGAAATGTCGTACCTCGCGAGCACGGACGACATTTACATCAGCCCCTCGCAGATCCGGCGCTTCAATCTGCACACGGGCGACACGATCGAAGGTGAAGTGCGCACGCCGAAAGACGGCGAGCGCTACTTCGCCCTCGTGAAGGTCGATAAAGTCAACGGGCAGCCGCCCGAGGCTTCGAAACATAAGATCATGTTCGAAAACCTCACGCCGCTGCACCCGAACAAGCCGCTCCTGCTCGAGCGCGAGATGCGCGGCGAGGAAAACGTCACCGGCCGCATCATCGACATGATCGCCCCGATCGGCAAGGGACAACGCGGGCTGCTCGTCGCCTCGCCGAAGTCGGGTAAGACGGTCATGCTTCAGCACATCGCGCATGCGATCAAGCAGAACCATCCCGATGTCGTGCTGTTCGTGCTGCTCATCGACGAGCGGCCCGAGGAAGTGACGGAAATGCAGCGCTCGGTGGCGGGCGAAGTGATCGCGTCGACATTCGATGAACCAGCCACGCGTCACGTGCAGGTCGCCGAGATGGTGATCGAGAAGGCGAAACGCCTCGTCGAAATGAAGCACGACGTCGTGATCCTGCTCGATTCGATCACGCGTCTCGCGCGCGCGTACAACACCGTGATTCCTGCTTCGGGCAAGGTGCTGACCGGCGGTGTCGACGCCAACGCGCTGCAGCGGCCGAAACGCTTTTTCGGCGCGGCCCGCAACATCGAGGAAGGCGGCTCGCTAACGATCATCGGCACGGCGCTGATCGAAACGGGCAGCCGGATGGACGACGTCATCTACGAAGAGTTCAAGGGCACCGGCAACATGGAAGTGCACTTGGAGCGCCGGCTTGCGGAAAAGCGCGTCTATCCGTCGATCAACCTCAACAAGTCCGGCACGCGTCGCGAGGAACTGCTGATCAAGCCTGAGATCCTGCAAAAGATCTGGGTGCTGCGCAAATTCATCCACGACATGGATGAGGTCGAAGCGATGGAATTCCTGCTCGACAAGATCCGGCAGACGAAGGGCAATTCCGAGTTCTTCGAATTGATGCGCCGGGGCGGCTGACGCCTCCCGGCAATCCGTTGCGCGCGGCCGGCGGCTCCAATGTTCTCGAGGCTCACACACTGGCTCGATAGCAGGCGGCGCGAACGCGCGCTCCGCCATTACGCGATACCGGATTCGTTGTGGCGCGAAACGGTCGATCGCCTGCCGTTTCTCTCCTATCTCGACGCGGCCGATCTCGAGCGGCTGCGCGAGCTGACGAGCCTTTTCATCGCGCGAAAGGAGTTCTCCCCCGCGCATGAGCTCGAGCTCACCGATGCGATGACAGTCGCGATCGCCGCGCAAGCATCGCTGCCCGTGCTCAACCTCGACCTCGATCTTTATCGCGGCTGGGTGGGCGTCATCGTCTACCCCGGCGAGTTCGTGATCCGCAAGACGGTGGAGGACGAAGCCGGCGTCGTGCACGAGGTCGAGCACGACGCCAGCGGCGAGGCCTGGGAAGGCGGCCCCGTGCTGATCTCGTGGGAAGACGCGCAGATGTCCGACGGCAAGGAAGCCTACAACGTCGTCATTCACGAATTCGCGCACAAGATCGATATGCTCACGGGAGAAGCGGACGGCCATCCGCCGCTCTTCCGCCGCTGGCACGCGCCGCTCGATTCTGAAGCGTGGGCCGACGTCTTCGACAACGCTTACGATCAATTCTGCGCGAAGGTCGACGCCGTTCCCGAGCGCCGTTGGGCACGTTTCGAGCGCGAATCGCTGATCGACCCGTACGCCGCCGATCATCCTTCGGAGTTCTTCGCGGTATGCAGCGAAGCGCTCTTCGTCACGCCGCATGCCTTCGAGACGGAGTATCCGGAGCTCTACAGGCTGCTCGCGCGCTATTACCGGCAGGATCCGGCCCGCACCGGCGTGCTCGGTGGCAGTCCCGTCGTCACCGGCTCGGCGAAAAGTCCAAATAATTCGTCAACCGTCTGATTCTGTGGCACAATCACCGTTTTTCGACCTTGGGCAAGTGGCTCGCGCCAAGTTTGCCGCTCCCGCGCATCGCAGCATCATGCGTCGAGGAGCGTAGCGAAACCCCGAACGCGTGGGCTGGCTACCGCCAGACTGAAGGAAAGACCATGAAAGAAGGCATTCACCCCAATTACCGCGAAGTCGTTTTCCAGGACATGTCGAACGGCTTCATGTTCGTGACGCGCTCCACTATCCAAACTCGCGAAACCGTCGACTACCAGGGCAAGACGTACCCGCTCGCCAAGATCGAAGTGTCGTCGGAATCGCACCCGTTCTACACGGGCCAGCAAAAGATCATGGACACGGCAGGCCGTGTCGAGAAGTTCAACAAGAAGTTCGGTGCACGCGCCGCTGCGAAGGCAGCGAAGTAACGCCACGCCATCCGTCGAGCGGCAACGAAAAGGCCGTGGGGCGAGAAAAAAGGCAGCCTCGGCTGCCTTTTTTCATTGCAGCTCGTGAATGCCGCAATGGCGTATGCGCCGCCGGTCAGCCGGTGAGCCGACCGATTGACCGGCGCCTGCGAGCGGCCCATCCCGCCGCGCGGGCACCGGGCATCGCCGCCCTCTACCATGCCGCATCTCGAAACGCGGACAAATACAACGATCGCCGCCCATCCGCATGAGAACCGTCGTCCGCCTCACCGCCTCCGCGACTCGCGCCCTGCCGCGTTGGCTCCTGCTCGCGATTTCGATCGTCTACGCCGCCTTTGGCCTCTTCGGCCGCGATCCGTGGAAAAACGAGGACGCAGCGGGTTTCGGCGTGATGTGGACGATGGCGAACGGCGACGCACACGACTGGCTGTTGCCGAACCTCGTCGGAAAGTTCATTACGGAAAGCGGCCCCGGCGGCTACTGGCTTGGTGCGATGGCGATTCGCCTGCTCGCGCCGTGGGTCGATGCGGCCGACGCATCGCGCGTCTCGACCGGTATCCTGTTTTGCTTGACCTGCGCGCTCGTCTGGCACGCAGCCTATCTGCTCGGACGGCGCCCCGAGGTCCAGCCTTTCAAGTACGCATTCGGCGGCGAGCCGGAGCCGCGCGATTACGGGCGCACGCTCGCCGACGGGGCACTGCTGATCCTGCTCGCCTCTTTCGGACTTGCCGAGCGCGGCCACGAAACGACACCGCAGCTCGCGCAGTTCATGAGCATCGCGCTCGTCGTCTATGGACTCGTGCGCGGCCTCGACAAGCCATTGCAAGGGGCCATCTGCTGGGGCGTCGGGCTCGGCCTCGTCGGGTTCACGGGCAATCCGCTGCTCGTCGCCGCTTTGCTCCTCGGCACGCTCGTGATGACCGCGTTCGTGCGCGAAGCTCGTTCGCCGTGGCTCTTCGCCGTAGGTGTTCCGCTCGCGCTCGTGTTGGCGGCCGCCTGGCCCACCGCCGTTCTCGGGCTCTATCGCGATGGCGACGCACGTTGGTTCGTCGAGCAATGGTTGAACGGCAGTATCAATCGATTCTCGCCGCCGCCCGGCCATGTCGTGATCTACGCGTTCAAGAACCTGCCGCTCTTCACGTGGCCCGCGTGGCCGCTCGCCGCGTGGGCGTGGTATAGCTGGGGCGGCTTGCGGAACAAGCCTCATGTCGCGGTACCGCTCGCGGTGATCGTGCCGGTTCTCATCCTGTCCATCTTGCAGAGCCATCAGACAAACCGGCTCTACATTCTGCTGCTGCCGGCGCTCGCCACGCTGGCCGCGTTCGCGCTGCCGACGATGAAACGCAGCGCGATCAACGCGATCGACTGGTTCGCGGTGCTCAGCTTCACGATACTGAGCACGTTCGTCTGGCTAGTCTGGCTCGCGTCGCAAACGGGTTTCCCGCATCCGCTCGCGCGCAATTTGAGCCGCCTCGTGCCGGGCTTCACGCCGCATTTCGACGCCCTTTCGTTCGTCTGCGCGATCGCGGTGACGGTCTGCTGGTTCGCGCTCGTGCGCTGGCGCATCTCGCGGCACCCGAACGTGCTTTGGCGCAGCGTCGTGCTCTCGAGCGCGGGCACGACGCTAATGTGGGTTCTGCTGATGACGCTGTGGCTGCCGATCGTCAACTACAGCCGGACCTACCGCGACGTCGCGTTGCAGATCGCCCAGCATCTTCCCGATGATTACACCTGTATCTCGCCGGTGCGTCTCGGCGATGCGCAGCTCGCCTCGTTTGCCTACTTCGCGGACATGCAGTTCTCTTTCAGCGGCGATTGCGATGTGCTGCTGCGCCAGGATACGCAGGATTTCAGCGCGCCGAGCCCGATGCCGAGCTACATTTGGCAGCTCGTCTGGGAAGGCCGGCGCGCAGCCGACCGCGACGAGCGCTTCCGCCTCTACGTGCGCGTCGATCGTCCGAAAGTGGCGCCGCCGCATCGGAAGCCCCTGATCAGGCATCGGTAAAACGTCATTGATCCATGGGCGCACCGCAAATGGCTAATTCAATGCTCGCAGACATTCGCAAGATCGCCGCCCTCGCCTGGCCCGTGTTGATCGGGCAGCTCGCGATCATCGCGTTCGGCGTCATCGATACGGCGATGGTCGGTCGCTACTCGGCCATCGATCTGGCCGCCCTCGGCCTCGGCAATTCGATCTACGTCTCGGTCTATCTGGGCTTGACGGGGGTCGTGCTCGCGCTGCAGCCGATAGCAGGGCAGCTGTTCGGTGCGCGGCGTTACACGGAGATCGGCGAGGAAGCGCGCCAGGCGCTCTGGCTCGCAGCCGCACTAGCCATCGTCGGTTTCGTGATCATGTATTTCCCGGCGCCGCTGCTCGCCATCGCGCACGTGCCGCCCGCGCTCTACGATCGCACGGACCTTTATTTGCGCATTACCGCGATCGGGTTGCCCGCCGCGCTCGCATTCCGCGTCTATTCGGGGCTCGCCAACGGCATCGGCATGCCGCGGCTCGTGATGATGCTGCAAGTCGCGGGTCTCGCCGCCAAAATCGCGCTCAACGACTGGTTCATCTTCGGCGGGCTCGGCGTGCCGGCGCTCGGCGGCCCCGGCTGCGCGCTGGCAAGCGCCGTCGTCAACTTCGCGCTCGCCGTCATCGGGCTCGTCCTGCTCGTGCGGCTCGAGGTGTTTGCGCCGTTCGGAATTTTCAAGCAATTTTGTTGGCCCAGTTGGCGCAGGCAAGCGGGGCTGCTCAAGCTCGGCCTGCCGATGGGGCTCTCGTTTCTCATCGAAGTTTCGTCCTACGCGTTCATGGCGCTTTTCATCGCCCGCTTCGGGACGACGACGCTCGCGGGCCATCAAATCACCGGCAATTTCGGCGCCGTGTTGTATATGACGCCGATGTCGATCGGCGTCGCGACATCGACGCTGGTCGCCCATGCGATCGGGGCGCACAACCACGATGAGGCGCGCAGACTCGCCCGTCGCGGCATTGCGACGGCGTGCACGATCGGCTGCTGCTATGCGGCCATCAGCTTCTTGCTGCGGCCCTCGATCATCGCGGCCTATACGCCGGATGCGGCGGTCTTGGCCGCCGCGATGCCGCTCATTCCAATCATGCTCGTCTATCACCTCTTCGATACGTTCCAGACGGTGACAGCCTTTGTGTTGCGCGCCTATCGCGTCGCCGTCGTGCCGACGATCATCTATGCGATCGCGCTATGGGGCGTTGGCCTGGGCGGCGGCTATCTGATCGGGTTCAACGTGTTCGGCAACGTGCCCGCATGGCTCAATGGAGCGCGCGGCTTTTGGGCCGCAAGCGCTGCCAGTCTCGCCGCCGCCGGCTGCGGCCTCTTTCTGCATTGGCGCTCGATCAGCACGCGCTATGCGCTAGAAGCCGCGGTGACCGACGGCACGGGAACGTCGAGTGAGCCCCTCAGCTCCGTCGATCAGGACTCCTGAGCGTCGCGCGCGGCAAAGACTTCGCGCGCCGCGAAAAGCGCGTTGAGCGCCGCGGGAAAGCCGGCATACACGGCCATCTGGATAAAGACTTCCACGATCTCCTCACGCGTGCAGCCGACATTGAGCGCGCCTTCGATATGCACTTTGAGTTGTGGCGCGGCGTTGCCGAGCGCGGCGAGCGCCGCGATCGTCGCGATTTCACGCGATTTGAGGTCGAGCGCCGGCCGACTGTAGATATCCCCGAAAGGGAATTCGATCAGGAGTCGCGCGAAATCGGGTGCAATGGGATCGAGCGCCTCGATGACGCGCTCGCCCGCATGACCGTCGATTTCCTTCAGCTTGGCCCATCCTCGGGTGTAGCGTTCGTCGTGGGGTCGATTGTCTGCTTGTGCCATCGCAATTCCTTGTCGTGAGGTTGAGGCGTGGGTCGCCGATCCGTCATGTCCTGGGCAAGGCGTTCGTAATGAGCGATCTTCTCGTCGATCACAGCGAGATTGGCCTCCAACTGCCGCAACTCGCCGAGCACCGCAGCGCGATGCTCGATCAGCAGCGCGAGCCGTTTGCCGACTGTCTTCTCACCGCGCGCACGCAATGCGGCGAACTCCTGCATACCCGCGATCGGCATACCGGTCGCCTTGAGCCGCATGACGAACCGTAGCCATTCGATGTCGTCGCGCGCGTAGAGGCGGTGGCCCGCGCTCGTGCGCGAAACCGGCTGCATCAGCCCGGCTTGCTCGTAATAGCGCAGCGTGTGCGTCGACACGCCAAGCGCGGCGGCCATACGGCCGATCGTGAGTGCTTCCGACATGACACCTCCAACGTTAAGGCTTCGAGTGCACACGAAGTCAACAGCCTTCGTGCAAGTTTTTGCGCCGTCCCGCTATTGAGCAACAAAAAAGGCGGCCGGGCATCGCTTACCCGGCCGCCTCAGACTTTCAGCGAGCCTTTCTTCGGGCATGCCTGTAGGCGTCCCAAATGCAGCCCCTTTGGCGAAAGCGTCAGCCTCCCAGGGGCGCCGCGACTTCAGTGCACGACTCGCTCGAACGCGAACTTACCGTCCTCGAACTCGACCGGGATCACATCTTTCGGCCCGAACCGGCCCGCGAGAATCAGTTTGGCGACCGGATTCTCGATCTCCTGCTGAATCGCTCGCTTGAGCGGGCGGGCGCCGAAGAGCGGGTCGTAGCCGACCTTCGCGATCTGCTCGAGCGCCTCGTCCGAGATGACGAGCTGCATGTCGAGTTTCGCAAGCCGGTCATGCACGCGCTGCAGTTGTATCTTCGCGATCGCCTCGATGTTCTTCCGATCGAGTGAGTGGAAGACGACGACTTCATCGATCCGGTTCAGGAATTCGGGCCTGAACTGTTGCTTGACTTCGCTCCAGACCGCTTCCCTGATTTCCTCCTGCGGCTGCCCCGACATCGCCTGGATCATCTGCGAGCCCAGGTTCGACGTCATGACGATGACCGTGTTCTTGAAATCGACGGTGCGTCCTTGACCGTCGGTCATCCGGCCATCATCGAGCACTTGCAGCAGCACGTTGAAAACGTCCGGGTGCGCCTTCTCGACCTCGTCCAGCAGGATCACGCTATAAGGCTTGCGGCGTACGGCCTCGGTCAGATAGCCGCCCTCTTCGTAGCCGATATAGCCGGGAGGCGCGCCGATCAGCCGCGCGACGCTGTGCTTCTCCATGAACTCGCTCATGTCGATGCGGATCAGGTGGTCTTCGGAGTCGAAGAGGAACGCGGCCAGCGCCTTGCAAAGCTCGGTCTTGCCGACCCCCGTCGGCCCCAGGAAGAGGAACGAGCCGTACGGCCGATTGGGATCGGCGAGCCCGGCGCGCGAGCGGCGGATCGCATCCGCGACGGCGCTGATCGCCTCATCCTGCCCGACCACGCGCTCGTGCAGCTTCGCTTCGATCTGCAGCAGCTTCTCACGCTCGCCTTGCATCATCCGCGAGACGGGGATGCCCGTTGCGCGAGAAACAACCTCGGCGATTTCCTCCGCGCCAACCTGCGTGCGCAAGAGCCGCGGCCGCGACGGATTATGCTGCTCCTTCGCCTCGGCCTGTGTCACCTGCTTGAGCCGCGTTTCGAGTTCAGGCAATTTGCCGTACTGCAATTCCGCCACTTTCTCGAGCTTGCCCTCGCGCTGCAAACGCGCGATTTCGGCACGCGTCTTGTCGATTTCTTCCTTCAGCTGCGCGCTGCCTTGCACGGCCGCCTTCTCGGCCGTCCAGATTTCCTCGAGGTCCGAATACTCGCGATTGAGTCGCTCGATTTCCTCTTCGATCAATTGCAGTCGCTTTTGCGACGCCTCGTCCTTCTCCTTCTTGACCGCCTCGCGCTCGATTTTCAACTGGATCAGGCGCCGGTCGAGCCTGTCCATTTCCTCGGGCTTCGAGTCGATCTCCATCTTGATCTTCGAAGCCGCTTCGTCGATGAGATCGATCGCCTTGTCCGGCAGGAACCGGTCGGTGATGTAGCGATGCGAGAGCTCGGCCGCGGCAACGATGGCCGGGTCGGTGATCTCGACGCCGTGGTGCAACTCGTAGCGCTCCTGCAAGCCGCGCAGGATCGCGATCGTCGCCTCGACGGTCGGCTCTTCCACGAGCACTTTCTGGAAGCGCCGCTCGAGCGCCGCGTCCTTCTCGATGTATTTGCGGTACTCGTCGAGCGTCGTCGCACCAATGCAATGCAGTTCGCCGCGCGCAAGCGCGGGCTTCAGCATGTTGCCCGCATCGATCGCGCCCTCGGCCTTGCCGGCGCCGACCATCGTATGAATTTCGTCGATGAAGACGATCGTCTGGCCCTCGTCGCGCGCGATATCGTGCAGGACCGCCTTCAAGCGCTCTTCGAATTCGCCGCGGTACTTGGCGCCCGCGAGCAGTCCGGCCATGTCGAGCACCAGCACGCGCTTGCTCTTCAGCGGTTCGGGCACCTCGCCGTTGACGATCCGCTGCGCGAGGCCTTCGACGATGGCCGTCTTGCCGACGCCCGGTTCGCCGATCAGCACGGGATTGTTCTTCGTGCGCCGCTGCAAGATCTGGATCGCGCGGCGAATTTCGTCGTCGCGACCGATCACGGGATCGAGCTTGCCGGCGCGCGCGCGTTCGGTGAGGTCGATCGTGTACTTCTTGAGCGCCTCGCGCTGGCTTTCCGCATCGGCGCTGTGCACCTGCGCGCCGCCGCGCACGGCCACGATCGCCGTTTCGAGCGCACGGCGCGTCAGACCATGCTGGCGCACGAGCCGGCCCGCCTCGCCCTTGTCGTCGGCGACGGCGAGCAGGAACATTTCGCTCGCGATGTAAGTGTCGTTGAGCTGCTGCGCTTCCTTGTCGGCCTGATTCAAGAGGCCGGCGAGCTCGCGGCTCACCTGGATGTTGCCGTCGGTCCCCTGTACTTGGGGCAGCCGCGCGATCGCATCGTTCAGAGCCGTTTGCAATGCCTGCACATGAACGCCCGCGCGCGAAAGCAGCGAGCGCGCCGAGCCGTCCTCTTGAGCGATCAGCGCCGCGAGCACGTGCACCGGCTCCAGATACTGCTGGCCGCGACCCGCGGCAAGGCTCTGCGCGTCGGCCAGCGCCTCCTGGAATTTGGTGGTGAATTTGTCGATTCTCATCAAGAGACCTCCAATTTGGACTACCACCAAGATGAGGCGCGCGGCGCTCGTTTCAAGCGCCGGCGGTCAACTGTCGGGAACTCCGTTCGCGAGTGGCCGGACGGGCCCCTTGAGCGGGACGACGACTTCGGCGCTCAGGCCGAGCAGCGCCGCAAGCGGCGCGGCCACGGGCTCCACGAGCTCGCCGAGCGTATGCCGGTCGAGTTCCGCGAGAAACGCTTCCTGCGCGGCCTTGAAGACCTGCTTGAGCCGGCATCGAGGCTCGATCACGCACGGCCGGACTTCGCTGCTTTCGCGTTCGAAGCAGCCGACGAGCGCGAAATCGGTCTCCGTTTCCCGCACGACCTGCCCGATCGTCAAACCGAGCGAGCGCTCGTTGAGTCTCAGGCCGCCATGGCGCCCGCGCACCGTGTCGATCCAGCCAAGCTCGCCGAGCTGCTGCACGACCTTCATCAGATGATTCTTCGAGATTCCGTAGGCGTCCGAAATGTCCTGAATCGTCGAAAGGCCGTCGCGATGAAGCGAGAGAAACAGCATCACGCGCAACGCGTAGTCGGTGTAGTCAGTCAGTCTCATTCGGATACTCTGGCGATGCAGGAACAAGCCGGCGAATGGCTTCCCCGGCGACAAAGACCGCGCGCTCGTAAAGGTTGTGCGCGCATACGCTTCAGCATAACATGTACGTTTTATACACCTTCAGGCAGAGAAAGCACTCGACCCGTGCGCGTTCCGGGCGACTCTTGCAGTATGGTGGGAGCGTTTCGTCGCGTCACCTTTTCTCGCCGCTCGTCTCTGCGCATTTTCCGATCGTCATGACGGCCCCGACTCACACCTGCGCTTCGGCGCCCGCAACGGCGCAATCCGAGGCGTCCGCACGCTACCTCGACCCCACCGAAATGAATATCCGCGAGCTCGTCTACGCGTTTTACGACAGAGTCCGGGCCGACGCGCTGCTTGCGCCCGTTTTCGAGGCCGTCCTGCACGGACGATGGGATGACCACCTGCCGAAGATGTGCCGGTTCTGGGGCAGCCTCGTGCTCGGCGACAAGCGCTATCGCGGCAACGTCCAGCAGGCCCACCAACCGCTCGAAGGGGTCGAGCCGCGGCATTTTAGCCGCTGGCTGCATCTCTTTCTCGATACCGTCTGTGAGCGCTACGAGCCCGCCGCGGCGGTCCGCTTCATGGAGCCGGCGCTGCGAATCGCGCAAAGCCTGCAGTTGAGCCGATTCGGCTGGGGCTACGAGATTCCGCCCGAGCAAAGAGCACTGCTCGAGCGTGTGGCGCCAAAGCAACAGCGCAACGACCTGGAACCGCATTCTCACGATGAACGGCGCAGTGGCGTAAGGCGCGAGCCGTTTCCAGCAAAGATAATCGGGCGAAGCTCGTCCGATGACAACGACGCTGCCTGAATAGCCGAGCGGCCGGACAGGATCCGCACAGCCGGCTAGCGGGCCCGATAACGGTATCGCGCGCTCAATTTCGCGCAGCGTCGCCTTTTTCCGACACTCCCTCACCGGACGTGGATGGGCACGATTCAGACGGTTGCCGCGGCCGCGCGTTGCCTGCGGACAGTCCCCAACGGGCAAGCGCTTCATCGTCCGAGGCACGCGCATCGACCCACCGCTCGCCGGCTTCAGTCGTTTCCTTTTTCCAGAAAGGTGCCTGCGTCTTCAGGTAGTCCATGACGAATTCGCAGGCGGCGAACGCATCGTGCCGATGCGACGCCGTCGCGGCGGCCAATACGATCTGGTCTAGCGGATAGAGCTTCCCCACCCGGTGCACGATCAGCACATCCGAGCCCGGCCAACGCAGCCGCGCTTCGTCGACGATGGCCTCGAGCGCCTTCTCCGTCATGCCCGGGTAGTGCTCGAGTTCCATCGCCGCGACCTCCGAGCCTTCGTTCAGATCGCGCACAGTCCCAATGAAGCAGGCCACGGCGCCGACTTTCGGATTTTGCGCGCGCAGCGCCGCAACTTCGGCGGTCAAGTCGAAATCGGCGGTCTGGACGCGGACAGTCATGGTTCCTATATGAACGCGTCCCGCTTGCAACAGTTTTCGTGTGTTCAGACAGTCAGGATGGGCTGCAGCTCTATATCCGGCCTTGTTGCAGCCGATCCTGCCGCTGCGGGCCCCTATGAAATTCGCTGACTCGCACCTCATTCTCCTGGCGAGCTCGAAGCTCTTCGAACCATTCAGGTTTAGCGAGTCCCGGTCCTACCTGGTTTGTCATCACACTCGATTGCTGCGCAACCTTTCGACGTTCACCCTGTGTTACACGTTGATCTTCTACCTCGCGTGAGCCGTTCAGCCCGGCTTCACGCTTAAGTAGTCCTTGCTGTACGGCCGGTCATGGGCGAGCACCGCCCAGATCGTCCGCGCCATTTTGTTGGCCAGCGCGACGATCACGACATTCGCTGGCCGCCGCTTCTTCATCTGCTCGACCCACGGACCGGGCTCCTTAGCATGTGTCAACACCGCTCGCGCGCCATGAATCAGTAGCGTGCGCAGATAAGTGTCCCCACGCCTACTGATCCCGTGCAGATTCACCTTGCCGCCCGAGCCGGTCTGCTTGGGCACGAGCCCTGCCCAAGCGGCGAATTCCCGCCCGCAGCTAAACGCCTTTGGATCGCCCATCATCGCCACCGCCGCCGTTGCTGTCAGCAGTCCGACACCAGGAATCTCACTGATCGCCTTCACTGCTCCGTCTTCCTTCTGCCATTCGCGCATCCGGCGCTCGATCTCGGTGATCTGCTCGTCGAGCCTCGCCAATCCCTTCCAC
Source organism: Trinickia sp. EG282A (assembly GCF_040965455.1). Classification (NCBI taxonomy): domain Bacteria; kingdom Pseudomonadati; phylum Pseudomonadota; class Betaproteobacteria; order Burkholderiales; family Burkholderiaceae; genus Trinickia; species Trinickia sp. EG282A. The sequence goes on from NZ_JBFRCC010000003.1 coordinate 127,494, forward strand.
TGCTCGCGCAAAGTGTCGATCAGCGCCGCCGGCAAGCGCTCTGCTAGCCGGCCGAGCGCGGCCGGTATTTCCTTGTCCAGCTTCGCCCGTCCCTTGCTCATCACCTCGCCGTATTCCATGAGCAACCCGCGCAGGCCGTTGCTCTGCATCGTGCGGAATTTCACCAACTGTTCACGCATGCGGTGTAACGCCAACATCGCCTGCTGCATTTCCGTCTTCACCGCCACCGGCTTGCCCGGCTGCTGCACTGCCAGCCAGATCGCCCGTGCGTCCGCCGCATCGTTCTTGTTGCGAATGTTGAACGCCTTCACAAATTCCGCCGGCATCAGCCTGACCTCGTGCCCCATCCGCGTCAGTTGCCGGGCCCAGTGATGTACCCCGCCACACGCTTCGATCCCGATCAAGCAAGGAGCACGGTTCGCGAAATGCTCCAGAAACTTCGCGCGCTTGATCGGCTTATTCACGATCTCTCCGCTTTCCTGATCGACGTAATGCACCTGGAACACGTTCTTGGCGATGTCCACGCCCACTGCCATACTGTTCATCGTGGATCCTCCGGTTGCCGGGAAATGCTTGCATTTTCCACTTGGGCACTTTGATGCCGTTGGCCTGTGAGGATCCACCTCCTTCCTTGGCGCTCACTGTTTCGGGTGGGACGCGTTCATTTCAATTCTCCTCGGCCCCTAACGATGGTCAGCCGCCGGTCACGGGCGGAAAAAAAGCCACTTCGCAACCGTCGGTGACACGCGCCGAGGCGTCGGTCATCCGATGATTGCAGGCCATCCGCAGCGCGCGCCCTTCCGCAAGCACATCGGCCCAGGTGTCGCCTCGCGTGCGAAGCCAGGCCCGCAGGTCGCCGATCGTGGCGACGCCGTCGGGCAGCTCGACCACCTCATGCGAAAGGCCGAGTGCCTCGCGCACGCTCGCGAAATACTTCAGTTCAATTCTCATGTCGAGGTGATCGTCCTGGTTCGGTCCGGGATCGGTATCGCCTGCCGCCGTTGCGTCAGCCGAGCAGGTCGGAAAACGGCAGAAAACGAACGAGTTCCCCCGCGCTGATCGCATGATTGGGCGGATTGTCGATGAGACCATCGCCCCAAACCGTGGAAGTCAGCACCGCCGAGCTTTGATTGGGAAACAAGTCGAGGCCGCCCGCCGCGTTGATGCGCGCGCGCAAGAACTCGTTGCGCCGGTCCCCTTTCGTCTGAGCGAAATCGGCGCGCAGCGTAAGCGCCCGCGGCGATACGTCGCGCACGCCCGATAGCCGGAGCAGAAATGGGCGCACGAAAAGCAGAAATGTGACGAAACTCGATACCGGATTGCCCGGCAGGCCGATGAAAAAAGCCTCGTCCGCGCCCGTGCCCGAGTCGGCCACCGTCTGCCGATCCGCCGTCTCGTCCGCGGCCCCACGCCGTACCGCGCCGAACGCGAGCGGCTTGCCCGGCTTCATCGCAATCTGCCAGAGATCGAGGCGTCCGAGCCCCTCGACGGCCGGCTTCACATGATCCTCTTCACCGACGGAAACGCCGCCCGATGTCAGGATCAGGTCGTGTTCGCGGGCCGCCTCGGTCAACGCGGCGCGCGTCGCATCGAGGCGATCGGGCACGATTCCATAATCCGTGACCTCGCAGCCGAGCCGCTCGAGCAGACCGCGCAGTGTGAACCGATTGGAGTTGTAGATGGCGCCGGGCGCAAGCGGCTCGCCCGGCATCGTCAATTCGTCGCCGGTGAAGAACACGGCGACTTTGACGCGGCGCGACACTGTCAGTCGCGCACAGCCGGTCGAAGCGGCCAAGCCGAGCGCCTGTGGGGTAAGCCGGGTGCCAGCCGGCAGGATGACGGAGCCGCGGCTGATGTCGGCGCCTTGCGCCGTGATCCATTCGCCGGGCGTCGGAGTATGCAGGATCGTGACGGCATCGCCGGCGGCTTCCGTCTGCTCCTGCATGACTACGGCGTCGGCCCCCGGCGGAACCGGCGCACCCGTGAAGATTCGTGCCGCCGTGCCGGCCGCGAGCGGTTCGGCCGCGTGTCCGGCCGCGATCCGTTGCGAGACGGGCAGGCGCGGGCCACCCGCAAGGTCGGCGATGCGGACGGCATAACCGTCCATCGCACTCGTATTCATCGGAGGGACGTCGAGCGCGGAAACCACGTCGGCCGCCAGCACGCGGTTTCCCGCCTCGAGCGTCGAGATCGTTTCCGTGCCGCTCACCGGCCGGGCGGCCGCGAGCAGCCTCGCGAGCGCCTCAGCGGTCGGGACGAGCGGCGGGCGGGCAGCAGCGGATTGAGACGAGGACATCTGAATAGCGCGAGTTTTTTGGCAGCAAGGCTGTCATTGTAACGACGCACGCCGGTTCACGTGAGACGCCGCACGCCGCCCGGCCGTTCGGTCGATCGCTCAAAGGCCGGTATGCGTCGCGATGAACGCCTTCACGCGCTCCGCGTCGCTCGGCAGCACCTCGAACCGCTGCGGCAGCGCCTCGAGACCCTCGAAGGCCGCGGGCCGCTCCGGGTCGCGCCCGAGCGCCTCGCGTATCGATTCGCCGAACTTGAGCGGCTGCGCGGTCTCGAGCACGATCATCGGCACGCCCGCCTGCAGATGCTCGCGGGCCACCTTGAGGCCATCGGCCGTATGGGTATCGATCATCACGCCGTAACGCGCGAAGACGTCCGAGATCGCGGCGATGCGGTCGTCATGCGTGCTGCGCCCCGAAACGAAGCCGAATTCGCGCACGCGCGCGAAGTCGCCGCTCGCGGCAAGATCGAAGCCGCCCTTCTCCTCGACATCGCGGAAAAGCTGCAGCACGCGTGCCGGATCGCGCCCGAGCAGATCGAAGACGAAACGCTCGAAGTTCGACGCCTTGGAGATATCCATGCTCGGACTGCTCGTGTGATAGGTCTGCGCCGCGCCGCGCACGCGATAGGCGCCCGTGCGGAAGAACTCGTCGAGCACATCGTTCTCGTTCGTCGCGACGACGAGCTTTTCGATCGGCAGCCCCATCATCCGCGCGATGTGGCCTGCGCAGACATTCCCAAAGTTGCCCGAGGGCACGGTGAACGACACGCGCTCATCGTTCGAGCGTGTCGCGGCGAAGTAGCCCTTGAAGTAATAGACGACCTGCGCGACGACACGCGCCCAGTTGATCGAGTTGACGGTGCCGATCCGCTGGCGCGCCTTGAACGCGTGGTCGTTCGAAACAGCCTTCACGATATCCTGGCAGTCGTCGAACACGCCCTCGATCGCGAGATTGAAGATGTTCGGCTCCCGCAGGCTGTACATCTGCGCGGTCTGGAACGCGCTCATCTTCCGGTGCGGCGAGAGCATGAATACGCGAATACCGGACTTGCCGCGCATCGCGTACTCGGCCGCGCTTCCCGTATCGCCCGAAGTCGCGCCGAGAATGTTAAGCGTGCGCCCCTCTTTAGCAAGCGCGTACTCGAACAGGTTGCCGAGCAGCTGCATTGCCATGTCCTTGAACGCGAGCGTCGGACCGTTCGAGAGCGCGAGCAGCGAGAGCGGCGCGCCGCCCTCGACGCCGAGCGTTTTCAGCGGCGTGATCGCGCTCGCATCCTCGTCCGCGCGAACGTTGCAATAGACGTCGGCACGATAGGTGCGGCGCGTGAGCGCGCGCAAATCGTCGGGCGCGATGTCGTCGCTGAACTTCGAGAGGATTTCGAACGCCAGATCGGCATAGGGCAGCGCACGCCAGCGCGCGAGCTCGTCGGCCGACACGCGCGGGTAATCGGCCGGCAGGTAGAGGCCGCCATCTTTCGCGAGACCGCCGAGAAGAATGTCGGAGAAGGTGTGGCGCTCGCCGATGCCGGCGCCGCGGGTCGAGATGTAGTTCATGATGTCTGGCCTAGTTCAACGCCTCGATGCGCAGCTTCGTCACGCTCGAGACGACGGTCGCGAGCGCTTCGATGCGAGCGATCGCCGTGTTCACGTTCCGTTCGAGCGTTTCGTGCGTGATGATGACGACGTCGGTCTCGCCATCCGCCTGAATCTGCTCTGACTCGCGCTGGAGCATCGCATCGATCGAGATGCCGGCATCGGCCAAAAGGCGCGTGATGTCGGCCAGCACGCCCGTGACGTCGGCCACGCGCAAACGCAAATAGTAGCCGCTCGTCACTTCGTCGATCGGCAGGATCGGCGTGTCAGACAGGCTTTGCGGCTGGAATGCGAGATGCGGCACGCGGTGCTCCGGATCCGCGGTGTGCAGACGCGTCACGTCGACGAGATCGGCGACGACGGCCGACGCCGTCGGCTCGGCGCCGGCACCCTTTCCATAGTAGAGCGTCGCGCCGACGGCGTCGCCATGCACCTCGACGGCGTTCATCGCGCCTTCGACGCTCGCGAGCAGGCGTTTCGCCGAAATGAGCGTCGGATGGACGCGCAGCTCGATGCCGCGCTCGGTGCGGCGCGTGATGCCGAGCAGCTTGATCCGGTAGCCGAGGTCTTCGGCGTATTTGATATCGGTCGCGTCGAGCTTGGAGATTCCCTCGATATAGGCGCGATCGAACTGCATCGGCACGCCGAATGCGATCGCGCTCATGATCGTGAGCTTGTGCGCGGCGTCGACGCCTTCGATGTCGAACGTCGGGTCCGCCTCCGCGTAGCCGAGCGCCTGCGCGCCCGCGAGCGCCGCGGCGAAATCGAGGCCGCGCTCGCGCATCTCCGAGAGGATGTAGTTCGTCGTGCCGTTGATGATGCCGGCGATGTACTGGATCCGGTTGGCCGTCAGCCCTTCGCGCAACGCCTTGATGATCGGAATGCCGCCCGCCACGGCGGCCTCGAACGCGACCATGACGCCCTTCGCGCGCGCAGCCGCGAAGATCTCGGTGCCGTGCACGGCGAGCAGCGCCTTGTTCGCCGTGACCACGTGCTTGCCGTTTTGGATGGCGCGCAGCACGAGCTCGCGCGCGATGCCGGTACCGCCGATCAGCTCGGCGACGATGCCGATGCCGGGATCGTCGACGACGGCATCGAAGTCGCTGCCGACGGCCACGCTGCCGGCTGCTTCGCCGAGCGCGGCGAGTGCCTTGGCCGGATTGCGCACCGCGATGCGAGCGACCTCGATGCCGCGCCCGGCGCGACGCTTGATCTCTTCCTGATTCCGGCGCAGCACCGTGAAGGTGCCGCTGCCTACCGTGCCGAAGCCCAACAGGCCAACTTTGATCGGTTCCATGCAGCGTTTGTCAACAAATGGGGAAGCGTTATAAGAGCGACATGCTCTGGCGTCGGGCCATGGCGCGTGACTGACGAGCCGCGCGCCCCTGGCCCGGCCCGTCAGGCGGTGTGGCGCTTGCGATAGCCGTCGAGGAAACGCGCAATGCGGTTCAGCGAATCGATGAGGTCGTCCGAGTTCGGCAGGAACACGACGCGGAAGTGATCGGGCCGCGGCCAGTTGAATCCCGAGCCTTGCACGAGCAGGACGCGCTCCTCGAGCAACAGGTCGAGCACGAACTTCTGGTCGTCTTCGATCGGATAGACCTTCGGGTCCAGCCGCGGGAACATGTACAGCGCCGCTTCGGGCTTCACGCAACTGACGCCCGGAATCGCGTTGAGCATCTCGTAAGCGATTTGCCGCTGCTTGTGCAGGCGCCCGCCCGGCACGATGAGATCATTGATGCTCTGGTAGCCGCCGAGCGCCGTCTGAATCGCATACTGGCCCGGCACGTTCGGGCAGAGCCGCATCGACGCGAGAATGCCGAGCCCTTCGAAATAGTCCGCGGCACGCCGGCGGTTCTCGCCCGTCAAGCCGGAGACGACCATCCATCCGGCCCGGTAACCGCACGACCGGTAGCTCTTCGAGAGACTGTTGAACGTGACCGTCAGCACATCTTCGGAGAGCGCCGCCACCGAGGTATGCTTCTTGCCGTCGTAGACGATCTTGTCGTAGACCTCGTCGGCGAACACGATGAGGCCGTGCTGACGGGCGATCTCGAGCATGTCGAGCAGCAGCTCGTCCGAGTAGAGCGCGCCCGTCGGGTTATTCGGGTTGATGATGATGAGCGCGCGCGTGTTCGGCGTGATCTTCGCGCGCAAGTCGTCGAGATCGGGCATCCAGGCGTTCGACTCGTCGCACAGATAGTGCACGGGCACGCCGCCCGAGAGGCTCACGGCGGCGGTCCAGAGCGGATAGTCGGGCGCCGGCAGCAGCACTTCGTCGCCGTTGTTGAGGAGCCCCTGCATCGCCATCACGATGAGTTCCGAAGCGCCGTTGCCGAGGTAGATGTCGTCGAGCTCCACGCCCGTCACGCCCTTTTCCTGCGTGTAGTGCATGATCGCCTTGCGCGCCGCGAAGACACCCTTCGAATCCGAATAGCCCGACGACACGGGCAGATTGCGGATCATGTCCTGAATGATCTCGTCGGGCGCATCGAACCCGAACGGCGCGAGATTGCCGATGTTGAGCTTGATGATCCTGTGGCCTTCCTCTTCCAGCCGCTTGGCATGCTCGAGAACGGGTCCGCGGATGTCGTAACAGACGTTCAGCAGTTTGTTCGATTTCTGAATCGGTTTCACGGCGGACACGGTTCCCCAGGGTAGGCCACAAAAAAGGTGGAAGGCACGACGCCGCGCGGGCGGCTCGATGCACGACGGTCAAGGCATAGCGCGCAGCCGGCTTGCGTTGTTTCGCGTTTCGTCCGGCCGCGGCGGCGCGGGATCGCTCGACGAGCGCGGCGCGGCTTGGTAAGCATCGGAAAGCGCTTTTGACGCTTTTTCGGCGGCGCCTCGACGAATTCCGTGCGGCAGCCGCGATGCGAGGGCGCCGCTCGGCGGCTAAAAAGTTATAATTTAGCGGATTTTGGCCGAGTTTCGCAACGCACCAACTGCCGCGAAAACGCTTTTTCGGCCCGCGTCCGGCTCGTCTTCGCGAATTGTCGCCGGGCGGCGGGCCCCGGAACCACGGACTCAACCGATTTGAAATTACATCAGGATTCGAGCGGCGCCCTCAACACCGTCACGGGTTACGGCGCCCATTACGTCGACATCAATCTCGAGCGTCACGAAAGCAGCATCGTCGTGGTGCCCGACGCGCCGGTCATCGTCTGGCCCGTTGCCTCGTTCGAAGCGCTCACGCCCGAGCACTTCGAGCTCGTGCGCGCCTGCGAACCCGAGGTCGTCGTATTCGGCAGCGGCACGCGGCTGCGCTTTCCGCACCCGCGGCTAACGGCCGCCCTGATCGCGCAGCGCATCGGCGTCGAGGCGATGGATTTCATGGCCGCCTGCCGCACTTACAACATTCTGATGGCCGAAGGCCGCCGAGTGGCCGCGGCGCTCCTCATCGAGCAATGAGCGCCGGTTTGCCAGTTCACGCCGCATCGCGGCACCCGGCTCCGGATCGCTCGGCGCGCCGGCCCTTCCCTTTGCCGCATGCGCGGCTTCGCTAGACGGATCACGATTTCATGCCGCTGCAACGTTCTTCCCGCGAGGCCGGCGCCGCGCCGGCCGACTCGATCGCCTCGTTTGACACGGGCACTTCGTCGCTGCCCGCGACGCGAATCACCCTTGCGCTCGTGCTCATCGTGGCGGCACTCGCGCTCGTCTGGTTCGTGCCGCTCGGCTGGCGCCACCTGGTGCCGAGCGACGAAGGGCGCTATGCCGAGATGGCCCGCGAGATGTTCCTGACGGGCGACTGGATCACGCCGCGCTACAACGGCTATAAGTACTTCGAGAAGCCACCGCTGCAGACCTGGGCCAACGCGCTGACGTTCGCGTGGTTCGGCATCGGCGAATGGCAGGCTCGGCTCTATACGGCCCTCACCGGCTTCGCCGGCGTGCTGCTCGCCGGCTACACCGGCCGGCGGCTCTTCGGGCCGGCGGCGGGCTTCGGCGCGGCGCTCGTGCTCGCGAGCGCGCCCTATTGGAGCCTCATGGGCCACTTCAACACGCTCGACATGGGTCTGTCGTTCTGGATGGAACTCACGCTCTCGTCGATGCTGATCGCGCAAAGCGGCGCGGCCGGCAAGCGGGAAGCCCGGCTCTGGATGTGGGCCTGTTGGGCGTCGATGGCGCTCTCGGTGCTGTCGAAGGGGTTGATCGGCATCCTGCTGCCTGGCGCGACGCTCGTCCTCTACACGGCGATCGCACGCGACTGGGCGATCTGGAAGCGACTTCACCTCGCAAGCGGCCTCGTCATCTTCTTCGCGATCGTGACGCCCTGGTTCGTCCTCGTGCAGTTGCGCAATCCCGAGTTTTTCCATTTCTTTTTCGTCGTTCAGCAGTTCGAGCGCTACCTGACGCCCGATCAGCACCGTCCGGGGCCCATTCATTACTTCGTCTGGGTCGTGCTCGTCGGTTTTCTGCCCTGGCTCTCGGTCGCCGTGCAAAGCATGCGCCATGCCGCTCGCGGGGCGGCCCGCCCGAACGGCTTCAGGCCGGCGACGCTACTCTTCGTCTGGTCCGCGTTCATCTTCGTCTTCTTCAGCGTCTCGCACTCGAAGCTCGTCTCGTATGTGCTCCCGATCGCGCCCGCGCTCGCGCTCGTCATCGGCGCCTATCTTCCGAGGGTGTCGCGCGAAGCCTGGCGGCGCCACCTCGTCGGCTACGCCGTGCTGCTCGTCGCCGTCGCAATCGGCGCGATCTTCCTCGGTCGGATGGGCTCGGCTCACACGCCCAACGCGCTTTATCGCGAGTTTCGCGTCTGGGTGTTCGCTGCCGTCGGCGTCGCGTTCGTCCTGACGCTTGCCGCGCTTTGGCTCGCGCGCCGAGCGCGCGGCTCGGCGCTGCCTTCGGCCGCCGTTTTCGGCGCGGCCTGGCTCATGCTCGCGACGATCGCGGGCACGGGTCATGAGGCGTTCGGCCGGCACAGCTCGGGCGCGCTGATCGCGCCGGCGGTCAAGGCCGAGCTCGCGCGCCTGCCCGCCGATACCCCGTTCTATTCGGTCGGCGTCCTGGATCACACGATGCCGTTTTACGTCGGCCACACGATGATCATGGTCGAGGACCCGAGCGAATTGGACTTCGGCGTGCACCAGGAGCCGGAGAAATGGGTCCCGACCATCGCGGAATGGGTCCGGCGCTGGGACGCCGACCGTTACGCGCTCGCGCTGATGCCGCCGGAACGCTATGACGCGCTGGCGGCAAAACACGTGCCGATGCGCGTGATCGCGCGCGACGAGCGCCGCGTCGTCGTCGAAAAACCGTGAGCCCGGCGGTGGGCCGTCGCCACGGGGCTCACCGCGCTGCAACGCACAAAAACAAATCCGCCACCCACGTGACACCTTATCGATGAACCCGATTTCCTTGATTTGTATTCTGACGGGCGTAATGCTGAACGCAGGCGCGCAACTGCTGCTCAAAGCCGGCGTCTCAGCCGTTGGACACTTCGATTTCACCCGTGCGAACATTGTGCCTATCGGCTTCAAGCTCGCGATGCAGGTGCCCATCATCGGCGGGCTGGCCTGTTACGTCGTCAGCGTCGGCGTGTGGATCATCGGGCTCTCGCGCGTCGATGTATCGGTCGCGTATCCGATGCTCTCGCTCGGCTACGTCGTCAACGCTTTCGCGGCCTGGTATCTGTTTGGGGAGGTGCTCACGATGCAGCGACTCATCGGCATCGCGATCATTCTCGTCGGCGTGCTCGTACTGGCGCGCAGCTAAAACTATCCATTCGATCATGACCCAGGAATTTCCTCCCTTCTTGCCGTTCGTCCGCCCCGAAATCGACGAAGAAACGATTCAGGGCGTAGCCGATGTGCTGCGCTCGGGGTGGATCACGACCGGCCCGCAGAACGAGGCGTTCGAGAAGTCGCTGTCGGCGTATTGCGGCGGCCGGCCCGTGCGCACGTTCAACTCGGGCACGGCGACGCTCGAAGTCGGCCTGCGGATCGCCGGCGTGCAGCCAGGCGATGAGGTCATCACGACACCCGCGTCGTGGGTGGCGACGGCCAATGTGATCCTCGAAGTCGGCGCGACGCCTGTGTTCGTGGACATCGATCCGCGCACGCGCAATATCGACCTCGGCCTTCTCGAAAAGGCGATCACGCCGCGCACGAAGGCGATCATCCCGGTCTATCTCGCAGGCCTGCCCGTCGACATGGACCGGCTCTACGAGATCGCCCGCGCATACAAGCTGCGCGTGATCGAAGATGCCGCGCAAGCGCTCGGCTCGACATGGCGCGGCGAGCGCATCGGCAGGCTCGGCGACATCGTCTCGTTCAGCTTTCATCCGAACAAGAACGTGACGTCGATCGAAGGCGGCGCACTGGTGCTCAACGACGAGCGGGAGGCCGAGCTCGCCCGCAAGTACCGGCTGCAAGGCATCACGCGCAAGGGTTTCGACGGCATGGACTGCGACCTGCTCGGCGGCAAATACAATCTGACCGACGTCGCCGCACGCGTCGGCCTCGGGCAGCTCGCGCAGATCGATCGGTTCACGGCGAAGCGCCGCGCGCTCGCTCGGGTCTATTTCGAACGCTTCGGCAAAGGCGCCGCGCGCGAGCTCGGCGTCGGCCTGCCCTTGGCCGACTTCGAGAACACCAACTGGCACATGTTCCAGATCACGCTGCCGCTCGAGCGCCTCTCGCTCGATCGGGCCGGCTTTATGCAGAAGATGCACGAGACCTACCGCATCGGCACCGGCGTGCATTACCCGGCCATTCATCTGTTCACGCTCTACCGCGCGCGCGGCTTTGCGCCGGGCATGTTTCCGCACGCGGAGCGCTTCGGCGCGTCGACGCTCACGCTACCGCTCTTCACGCAGATGACGGATGGCGACGTGGCGCGCGTCGTAGACGCCGTCGACGAAATCTGCGAACACTACGGAAAATAACAATAATGAGCTACATGGAACATCGCTCGACACGCCCGGCTGTCTCCGTCGTCATCCCCGTCTACAACGAGGAGGCGGGTTTGGGGGCGCTCTTCGCGCGCCTCTATCCGGCGCTCGACGCGCTCGGCGAAAGCTATGAAGTTCTGTTCGTCAATGACGGCAGCCGCGACAAATCGGCGGCGATGCTCGCCGAGCAGTTCCGCGCGCGGCCCGATACGACGCGCGTCGTCCTGCTCGCCGGCAACTACGGTCAGCATATGGCGATCCTCGCCGGCTTCGAGCAGTCGCGCGGCGAGATCGTGCTCACGCTCGACGCCGATCTGCAAAACCCGCCCGAGGAGATCGGCAAGCTCGTCGCGAAGATGCGCGAAGGATATGACTACGTCGGCTCGATTCGGCGCGATCGTCAGGACACGCTCTGGCGGCGCAAGGCTTCGCGCGCGATGAACCGGTTGCGCGAGCGCATCACGCGCATCAGGATGACGGACCAGGGCTGCATGCTGCGCGCCTACAGCCGTCAGATCATCGATACGATCAACCGCTGCGGCGAAGTCAATACGTTCATCCCCGCCCTCGCCTACACGTTCGCACAAAACCCGATCGAGGTCGAAGTCGCGCATGAGGAGCGGTTCGCCGGCGTTTCGAAATACTCGCTTTACAGCCTCATCCGGCTCAATTTCGATCTCGTCACCGGCTTTTCCGTCGTGCCGCTGCAGTGGCTCTCGTTCATCGGCGTCATCCTCTCGATGGGATCGGCGGGCCTCTTCCTGCTGCTCGTCATTCGCCGCTTCGTGATCGGCGCCGAAGTTCAGGGTGTGTTCACGCTGTTTGCGATTACGTTCTTCATGCTCGGCGTCATCATCTTCGCGCTCGGGTTGCTCGGCGAGTACATCGGCCGCATCTATCAGCAGGTGCGCGCGCGCCCGCGATATCTCGTGCAAACAGTGCTCGGGGCGCGCGAGAGCGATACGGTGGCATCGAGCGCGCTGACGACGCGCGCCGCGGGCGAGCCCGAACGCGTCGTCCAGGGAGAGCGCGAGAGATGAACGGCCCCCACGCTCACATTCGTTCGCTGCCCGCTCCCACACGGGGACTTCCTGGGCGCGCCTGCGGCGCACCTGCGGGGCGCGAGGGGGCGCATGCCTCCCTTGGGCGGAACCGGCGCCCCGAAGGAAGTCCCCTTGGGGGACGGGAGGCATGATGAACGGCCCCCACGCTCACATTCGTTCGCTGCCCCCCGAGGGGGCGCATGCCTCCCTTGGGGCGGCCCGGCGGGAGGCATGATGAAACCGCGCGCCGTAGTCTTCGCCTATCACAACGTCGGCGTTCGCTGCTTGCAGGTGCTGCTCGCGCGCGGCGTCGATGTCGCTCTCGTCGTCACGCACGAAGACAATCCGAACGAGAACATCTGGTTCGGCAGTGTCGCCGCCGTGGCGGCCGAGCATGGCATCGAAACCGTCACGCCCACGGATCCGAACGGCGACGAGCTGCGCGCGGCCGTACGGCGCGCGCAGCCCGATTTCATCTTTTCGTTCTACTACCGGCACATGCTGCCGGCCGACGTCCTCGCGCTCGCGCCGCGCGGCGCCTATAACGTCCACGGGTCGCTGCTGCCGAAGTACCGGGGCCGCGTGCCGACAAATTGGGCCGTTCTCAATGGCGAGACGGAAACCGGCGCGACGCTGCACGAGATGACGGCGAAGCCCGATGCGGGCGCGATCGTTGGTCAGACAAGCGTGCCGATCCTGCCCGACGATACGGCACAGCAAGTATTCGACAAAGTGACGGTCGCGGCCGAGCAGACACTCTGGCGCGTCCTGCCGGCCTTGCTCGCCGGCGCCGCGCCGCACCTGCCCAACGACCTCGCGCAAGGCAGCTACTACAGCGGACGCAAGCCCGAGGACGGGTGCATCGACTGGGCGCAGCCGGCCGAGCGCGTCTACAACCTGATTCGCGCCGTTGCGCCGCCGTACCCGGGCGCGTTCACCGACGTCGGCAACACGCGCTTCATCGTCGCACGGGCGCGTCTCGTGCCGGTCGGCGCGAGCGCCAGCGCCGCCCTCGCGAATTTGCCGCCGGGTCTGCACGTAAGCGATAATGCGCTGTTTGGCGTTTGCGGCGACGCACGCGCCATCAAGATTTCCGAACTGTGGTGCGCGCAAGACGGCAAGCCGCTCGTCATCACCCCTTCGCAGTTCCTCCAGCTCACTCATTCTTCCCGTCATTCATGAAAACCGAAGGTTCCACGAAAAAAGTCCTGATTCTCGGCGTCAACGGCTTCATCGGCCACCACTTGTCGCAGCGGATCCTCGAGACGACCGACTGGCAAGTCTTCGGCATGGATATGCAGACCGACCGCTTGGGCGACCTCGTGGATCACGAGCGGATGCATTTCTTCGAGGGTGACATCACGATCAACAAGGAGTGGGTCGAGTATCACGTGAAGAAGTGCGACGTGATTCTGCCGCTCGTCGCCATCGCCACGCCCGCCACATATGTGCAGCAGCCGCTGCGCGTTTTCGAGCTCGACTTCGAGGCGAATCTGCCGATCGTCCGCTCGGCCGTGAAGTACGGCAAGCACCTCGTGTTTCCGTCGACCTCCGAGGTCTACGGCATGTGCGCCGACGAGGAGTTCGATCCGGAAGCGTCGCCGCTCGTCTATGGGCCCATCAACAAACCGCGCTGGATCTATGCCTGCGCGAAGCAGCTGATGGACCGCGTGATCTGGGGCTACGGCATGCAGGAAGGTCTCGACTTCACGCTGTTTCGCCCGTTCAACTGGATCGGCCCGGGCCTCGACTCGATCTATACGCCGAAGGAAGGCAGCTCGCGCGTCGTCACGCAGTTCCTCGGCCACATCGTGCGCGGCGAGAACATCAGCCTCGTCGACGGCGGCTCGCAAAAGCGTGCCTTCACCGATATCGGCGATGGCATCAGCGCGCTCATGAAGATCATCGAGAATCCGAACGGCGTTGCTTCGGGCAAGATCTACAACATCGGCAACCCGAGCAACAACTACTCGGTGCGCGAGCTCGCGCACAAGATGCTCGCGCTCGCGGCCGAATATCCCGAGTACGCCGAGTCGGCCAAGGCCGTGAAACTCGTCGAAACGTCGTCGGGCGCCTACTACGGTAAGGGCTATCAGGACGTGCAAAACCGCGTGCCGAAGATCGACAACACAATGGCCGATCTCGGCTGGGCTCCCGAAACGACGTTCGACGACGCGCTGCGCAAGATCTTCGAGGCCTATCGCGGACATGTGGCGGACGCCCGCGCGCTCGTCGAACAGCAGCAATAAGGACGGCCGTCGCTTGGCTCGCATCGTCCTCAAGATCGACGTCGATACGCTGCGCGGCACGCGTGAGGGAGTGCCTAACCTCGCGCGCATGCTCGACCGCTACAAGGCGCGCGCGACCTTCCTGTTCAGCCTTGGCCCGGACCATACCGGCTGGGCGTTGCGTCGCGTCTTCCGGCCGGGTTTCCTGAAAAAGGTCTCTCGCACGTCCGTCGTCGAGCACTACGGCATTCGGCAATTGGCCTACGGCGTGCTGCTGCCCGGGCCCGACATCGGCGTGCGGGCGGCGTCCGAGATGCGCGCGATACACGAGGCCGGCTTCGAATGCGGTATCCATACGTGGGATCACGTCTACTGGCAGGACAACGTCCGCCGCCAGTCGCGCGAGTGGACCGCCCGTCAAATGCAAAAAAGCTACGAGCGCTTCGCCGACATTTTCGGGCAAGCGCCCGCAACGCACGGCTCCGCGGGGTGGCAGATGAACGAGCACGCGTTCGCGCAGCTCGATGCCTGGGGCATGCGCTACGCTTCGGACGGCCGCGGCCATGCGCCCTACCGCCCCGTGGTCGGCAACCGCATGCTGGCGCATGTGCAGCTTCCGACGACCTTGCCGACGCTCGACGAGCTGCTGGGCGTCGACGACCTCGATGCGACGAACGTCGCGTCCCGCTTGCTGGCCGCGACCGAACGTAATCCGCACGATCAGGTCTTCACGCTGCATGCGGAGCTCGAAGGGCAAAAGCTCGCGCCCGTGTTCGAGCAACTGCTCGCGGGCTGGCACGCGCAAGGTCACACGTTTGCGACGATGGGCGACTACCATGCGGCGCTGGACCGCGACTCGCTGCCATCGTACCCTGTGGCGTGGGGCGAGATCCCGGGCCGCTCGGGCGAGCTCATCGTACAGCCCGACTGAAAGCGTCGGCCGCCGCCGCTCGGATCTACCCTCGGCAATACGCACGACGATTTGCGCAACGAGAAACAATAAGGAGAATGAGGTGCCCATTGCAGTCGACCAACCTGTCCCCGATTTCACCGCCCCGGCGACCGGCGGTGATTTCACGCTGTCCGGCTTGCGGGGCAAGAAGGTGGTCTTGTATTTCTACCCCAAGGACAACACGCCCGGATGCACGACCGAGGGGCTGCAGTTTCGCGATCTGTACCCGAAGTTCAAGAAGGCTGGCGCGGAGATCGTCGGGGTGTCGCGGGACAGTCTGCGCTCACACGAAAACTTCAAGGCGAAGCTCGAATTGCCGTTTGCGCTGGTCTCGGATACCGACGAAGCGGTTTGCTCGCTCTTCAACGTCATCAAGATGAAAAAGATGTATGGCAAGGAAGTCCGCGGAATCGAGCGCTCGACGTTTGTCATCGATGCCGGCGGCGTGCTGCGACACGAGTGGCGCGGCGTCAAGGTGCCCGGCCATGTCGACGAAATTCTCGAAGCTGTACAAGGCCTCTGACGCGCGTTATATTGCGTTGCAATGAGTTCCCGTTCATCTTGTTTCCGTCGCCGCCGCGCCGGCTCGCTGGATGCCGTAAGCCTTGCACCCGTGAGGCGCCGCGCGATGCTCGAAATCGTCGAGCCGCTTGCTCCGTTGGTTGAGGAGCGGCGGCTTTTTTATTTCCTCGCGGCTATCCGTTGCGATCGGCCGCGCTCATCAGTCAAGGAGCCGATCGAAATCTAAGGCGAACCGGCGTTTCCAAATTGACACCGCGCCGCCCGGTCGACCGGGACGCCGCTCGACGGCCATAAGCTGCGACGAGCGTTTCCCTTTAGCCGGCGGCGTACGATATGCGACCCGATTCTTAGAGGGACACCATGCCTTTGCCCACCCCGCCCAGCAAGCTCGGCACACTATTGCCGCCCGATGAGTTCAAGGCCAAAGCAAGGCCTGCGAAAAACGCGAGGAAACAAGGCACCGTTGGGGAGCATGCGGAAGCGGCCGAATATGGCGCGACGGGCGGCCAACTCAACGTCGCCGAGCCGATGACGCGCGCCGCGAACGCCGCCGCAACGCTGCGGTCCGTACCGGCGCCCGCCACCGCCTCGCCTGCCGCGGAAGAAGCCTCGCCGCCCGTGCGCGGCCGCAAAGCGAAACAGATGGCCGCGCTGCTGCGGCCCGCGCCCGCTCCGACACCGCTCGCGCGCCAAGAGGCGCCTACGGGTGCGGCGCCGGCCCCGGCCACCGCGCCCTCGGCTGCGAAAGGCGCCGGCCGGGCGCGCAAGGCCGGGCCCGAAACCGAGGTCCGCAAGCTCTTCGTTCTCGACACGAACGTGCTGATGCACGACCCGACGTGTCTGTTCCGCTTCGAAGAGCACGACGTCTATCTGCCGATGATGACGCTCGAGGAACTCGACAACCACAAAAAAGGGATGTCCGAGGTCGCGCGCAATGCCCGCCAGGTCAGCCGCACGCTCGATGCACTCGTGGCTAACGCCGGGCCAATCGGCGAGGGGCTCCCGCTCTCGCGGCTCGGCAGCCGGGAAGCGCTCGGACGCCTCTATTTTCAGACGAAGCTGACGGATATCGAGCCCGTCGAAGGTCTGCCGCAGGGCAAAGCCGACAACCAGATCCTGGGCGTCGTCCGGGCGCTCCAGCGCGACCGCGTCGACCGGCAAATCGTCCTGGTCTCGAAAGACATCAACATGCGGATCAAGGCCCATGCACTGGGCCTGCCCGCCGAAGACTATTTCAACGACCAGGTGCTCGAGGACAAGGATCTGCTGTTTTCGGGTGTTCGCGAGCTGCCGCAGGACTTCTGGACCAAGCACGCGAAGGGCATGGAGAGCTGGCAGGACACGAAGACGGGCACGACCTACTATCGCGTGACCGGGCCGCTTTCGCCGAGCCTGCTCGTCAACGAGTTCCTCTATCTCGAGCCGCAAAACGGTGAGCCGACGTTTCACGCGATCGTGCGCGAACTGAACGGCAAGACGGCGTTGTTGCAGACACTGCGCGACTACTCGCACCACAAGAACAACGTCTGGGGCATCACGGCGCGCAATCGCGAGCAGAATTTCGCGCTCAATCTGCTGATGAACCCCGACATCGACTTCGTGACGCTGCTTGGACAGGCCGGCACGGGCAAGACGCTCGTCGCGCTCGCAGCCGGCCTGGCACAGGTGCTCGACGAGAAGCGCTACAACGAGATCATCGTCACGCGCGCGACCGTTCCCGTCGGCGAGGACATCGGCTTTCTGCCCGGCACCGAAGAGGAAAAGATGCAGCCCTGGATGGGCGCGTTCGACGACAACCTCGAGGTACTGCAGAAGACCGACGACAGCGCCGGCGAGTGGGGGCGCGCGGCAACGCAAGAGTTGATCCGTTCGCGCCTGAAGGTGAAGAGCATGAACTTCATGCGCGGCCGCACGTTCGTCGACAAGTACCTCATCATCGACGAGGCGCAAAACCTCACGCCGAAGCAGATGAAGACGCTCGTCACCCGTGCCGGTCCGGGAACGAAGATCGTCTGCCTCGGCAATATCGCGCAGATCGATACGCCATACCTGACGGAAGGCAGCTCGGGACTCACCTACGTCGTCGATCGCTTCAAGGGCTGGGCGCACAGCGGGCACGTCACGCTGGCGCGCGGCGAACGCTCGCGGCTTGCCGACTACGCGTCCGACATCCTCTGATCGGAGATCGGAGCGGCCCGCGGCTGCAACCACAGCGCCGCCCGCGGCCCTCCGGCAAATCACCTGGCCACGGCGCCCGGCTCTCAGCCGGGCGCTTTTTCTTGGGCGTGCGGCTTAGCAACGCTTCGCGGCCGAACTTCAAGTAATTTCTGAAGTTTTCTTGCGAAAGGCCCGGCGGTGCGGCTACTATCGGGCGCATCAATCATTCGTCTGTCGAGTCCCGAAAGTGAAAGCGAACATCGGTTCGCTTTCCGTCCCTGCCATGCGCCGACTCTGGTTCCTCGTGCTGGTCGTCCTGTCGCTCGCCGCGTGCTCGAGCGCGCCGCCGCGGTCCGCACGTTCGGGCGGCAGCGAAGCGGCGAGCGGCGACGCGTTGCGCACGAGGCCGCCAGGCCTGCCGAATTTCATCGATCACAGCATCGGACGCGAGGAAATTTCGATCGAGGCGATGAGCCTGGTCGGTGTGCCCTATCGCTGGGCCGGGAATACGCCCACGAGCGGGTTCGATTGCAGTGGCCTTGTGCAGTATGTCCTCGCGCGTGCCGCGGACGTGAAGCTGCCTCGTACCACGGCAGACATCAGCCAGCGCGGGCAATCGATCGAGCCCGACGAAATCGCACCCGGCGACCTGGTCTTCTTCAATACGACCGGCAGACCGCATTCTCACGTGGGAATCTATGTGGGCAAGCTGCGTTTCGTGAACGCGCCCTCGACAGGCGGCACCGTGCGGCTCGACTATCTGACGAACCCGTATTGGGCCAGGCGATTTGACGGAATCCGGCGCGTGGCGCCGCCGCTCGAGCGGCCGTCTCCTTTCGATGCCCCGACCTATGTCGCTTCGCCGCGTGTGACTCCGGCTCAGCCGGCGGCGAACTCGGCGCAAGCTCAACCGATTGTCGTACAAGACGTCCCGGCAAGCGCCGGGCCGGCCGCGGCCAACGGTGGCATCGGCGGCAGCTCGGCAACTCCAAGTGGCCCGCGCGACGCGATCGATGCCGCCGCGGATGCGTTCGAGCCTCCTCCTCCAGCCGCCTCGATGGCCGAGCGCCAGGCCCAAGGGGCGGGCGCAAATCCGGTCGCGCCGCAGACGACGCCGAGCGTGCAGATCATGCGAGCGTCGGGCGTTCCCCTCGACGTTCAGCCGGCCCCGACATCGACGAGCGACGACCCGATCGCAAGGTTCGCCGCCGGCGCACAATAGCACTTGGCCCTGGCGCCGTGCCGAAACGATCGCATACGAGTTTGCGCATTAGTTTGCGCAATCACGCGTTGAGGCTATAATTTTGCGCATGAAAGCGCGCAAACTGTCCCAGCAGAACCCGATCACGAACGTCGAACGTCTCGCGAAGACGCTTCGCTCGACACGGCGCGAGCGCAAACTGAGTCAACAAGTGCTCGCTGACCGCGCCGGCGTGGCGAGACGCACGATCACGAACGCCGAAGGCGCCGAAAATATCGGCGTACGGGAGCTATGCCGCATCGTCAACGCGCTGGGCTATGAACTGGTCATTCGCCCGATGGACACCGTCGTTTTCGAAGAACTTTCCACCGTGTTCAGGGACGACGAATGACCGCGCTGGAACCGTTCGACATCGAGAGACTGTTCAGGCAAGTTCGACAACTGGAGGTGCACACTCCGCAGGGCGAAAGCGGCTTGCTGACCAAGGAAAGCCGATTCGTCTTCAACTACAAGCAGGTCTCGGACGCCACAGCCGTATCGCTCACGATGCCCGTGCGCCAGCAGAGCTATTCGAGCGGCGATCTGATGGGCGTGTTCGCCATGAATCGCCCCGAGGGTTACCTGCGGCTCATCATCGAAGAGCGTTTGGCGCGCTACGGCGCGCCAAGCGACATGTTCCTGCTGTTTCTCGCCGGGCGAAACCAGATCGGCAGGCTCACCTACGCACTGCCAGGCGAGTCGTTGCCGCATACGGACGGCGAGCGTCTCGACGAATTGCTTTCCTCGCCGTCCGCGAGGCTCTTCGAGCACCTGGTGGACAAGTACGCCCTCGGCTCAGGCATTTCCGGCATTCAGCCGAAAACGGTCGTGCCGATTGTCGATGTCAACGCCAGTCAGGCGCGGGAACGCGCCGCCCTGCCTCTGAAAACCGTCATCGTCAAAGCTGAAGGAGACGATTTCCCGGGCGTGGCGCGCAACGAATTCTTTTGCATGTCGGTCGCAAAAGAAGCGGGGCTCGACGTTCCCGAGTTTTGGCTATCGGACGATGGCCTGCTCTTCGTGATGGCCCGCTTCGATCGACTAGCCGACGGCGCGCCACTTGGCTTCGAGGACATGAGCGTGCTGACCGGCAAAGCGAAATACGAAGGCAGCTACGAGATGATTGCGAAGGCCGTCGACATCTACACGGGCGGAGCGATCGGGGAAAAGCGGAAGCTATTTCAGCGGGTCGCGCTCTCATGCCTGCTTCGAGACGGAGACGCGCATATGAAGAACATCGGTCTCGTCTATGAGGATCCGACCGGCCCACGGCGCCTGGCGCCCGTGTACGACGTCGTTTGCACCGATGTCTATGCGTGGCTGGACGGGCGAATGGCATTGAGCCTCAACAAGACAAAAACGTTCCCGGTCGATGAAGACCTTTTCTCCTACGGCAAGCGGTTAGGGCTCGATCGTGAGGACTGCCAAACAATCCTCGACCGAATCAGGACGGCCTACGAAACTGTCGTGGCTCGCCTCGAACACGATGCGCGATACGAAGCCGGCAAATTGCTTTCGGGTATCCGCGCGGCCATCGAGCGCATGGGCGTACGGCCTGTCGCTCGGCCGAAGCTTCGCTGAGCTCGACTTCGGTCTGTCGAGCTCGCCACCGGCTCAAAAGAGCCGATGACCGCACCACCAGGCCGCCGCGGCAATCAACGCGGAGGCCGGGAGCGTCAAGATCCACGCCCAGACGATATTGCCTGCCACGCCCCAGCGAACGGCCGAAAGCTTGGTCGTGGCGCCCACGCCGACGATCGCCCCTGTGATCGTATGCGTAGTCGACACGGGGACGCCGAGCGCCGATGCGAGAAACAGCGTGAGCGCTCCACCCGCTTCCGCGCAAAAGCCACCGACAGGCTTCAGCTTCGTGATCTTCTGCCCCATCGTCCGCACGATTCGCCATCCGCCGAATAGCGTGCCGAGCCCCATCGACAGATAGCAGACGCCGACGACCCAGATCGGCGGTGCCGACGATGTCGTCGATGCATAGCCCGTCGCGATCAGCAACATCCAGATGATGCCGATCGTCTTTTGCGCGTCGTTGCCGCCGTGGCCGAGGCTGTATAGACCCGCGGACAAAAACTGGAGCCGCCTGAAGCGCCGGTCCACTTTGCTCGGCGGCGTCCGGAAGTAGATCCACGACACGCTCAACATGAAGAACGAACCGAGCACGAAACCGAGCAACGGCGAGACGACGATGAAGATCACCGTCTTCAGCAGCCCATCGAAATTGAGCGCCCACCAACCCGACTTCGCGAGCGCCGCGCCGACAAGCCCGCCGATCAGCGCATGCGATGAGCTCGAAGGAATGCCGAAGCGCCAAGTAACGACGTTCCAGGCGATCGCGCCAACGAGCGCGCCGAAGACGACGTAGTGATCGACGATATCGGGGTCGATGGTCCCTTTGCCGATGGTCTGTGCGACTTTCAGGTGAAAGAGGAAGTACGCGATGACGTTGCAGGCGGCCGCAAAGGCAACGGCCTGCTGAGGCTTCAGCACGCCCGTCGAGACGACGGTGGCGATCGAGTTCGCCGCGTCGTGAAAGCCGTTCATGAAGTCGAAGGCGAGTGCGACGGCGATGAGCGCCGCGAGCACCCACACGGTGATCTCAATCGAATGCATCGTTCGAAGTCCGCTCTTTCAGGCGTTTTCCAGGACAATGCCTTCGATGATGTTCGCCACATCCTCGCATTTGTCGGTGACGGTTTCCAGCAGCTCGTAGACGGCTTTCAATTTGATCAGCGTCTTGACGTCGTCCTCTTCGCGAAAGAGCTTGGACAGCGCCGCGCGCAGGACGCGGTCCGCATCCGATTCGAGCCGATCGATCTCCTCGCAGGCCGCGAGGATCGCGCGCGCCTGGCTCAGGTCCGACAGCATGTTGACGGCCTTCTGCACCTGCTTCGCCGTGCCCGTGCAGATGTGGGCGAGCTGCTTCGCTTCCGACGTCACGGATTGGACGTCGTAAAGCGAAATCGCGGTGGCGACGTCCTCCATCAAATCGAGGATGTCGTCCATGGTCGTGATGAGCTTGTGGATTTCGTCGCGATCGAGCGGCGTGATGAACGTCTTGTGCAGCAGGTCGATCGTTTCGTGCGTGAGCTTGTCCGCCGCTTTTTCATTGGCCTGCACGCGCTGCTTATGCACTTCGGCGTCGCCGAGATTGTCGATGAGGAGTTCGAGCTCCTCGCTCGCGGCGACGATGCACTTCACATGCGCGTCGAAGATTTCGAAGAATTTGCCCTCGGTGGGCATGAAGCGACCAAACATGGAATCAGTATCAATGCAATGAATTCAAGCGGTTAGCGGGCATGCCACTCAGTCCCGGACTGCGCTTGCGGGCTCGTCGCGCATATCGTGATCTGTCTGCCGCGCGGCGTCTCTTTGTGACATCTTTGTGACGGCCGACAGTTTACCGGAAAGCGTCCTGACGCCGCCCACGATCGCATGCTCGTGACGCAAGCGCGCGACGCTTCGCCGCGTGGCGGGCAGGTCCTCGCGGCATAGGCGACCGCGTTCCCCGACGCTTTCAATCGGCTAGTACCAGCGCTCGCGCGTAGCGATTGTGCCGCTCGAGCACCGGCTCGATTTCGAGCGTCGTCAGCCGTCCTTCGCGCACGACGACGCGCCCGTCGATGACGCTCAACGCAGCCTGCGCGGGCGCGCAGAATACGAGCGCCGCGACCGGATCCTGGAGCGCGCCGGCAAACTGCGGCGTCCGCAGCTCGAAGGCGACGAAGTCCGCCGCCATGCCGGGCGCGAGCGCACCGAGATCGTCGCGGCCAAGCACGCGCGCGCCGCCGCGCGTCGCCATCTCGAGCGCGTCGCGCGCCGTCAACGCCGACGGCCCGTAGCCGACCCGCTGCAGCAAAAGCGCCTGACGCGCCTCGCCGAGCATCTGCGCGCCGTCGTTCGATGCCGAGCCGTCGACGCCGAGTCCGACCGGCACGCCGGCATCGCGCATGCGCCGCACCGGCGCGATGCCCGACGCGAGCCGCATGTTCGAACAGGGGCAATGCGCGACGCCGGTACCCGTGCGCGCGAAGAGCGCGATTCCCGCATCGTCGAGCTGCACGCAGTGCGCATGCCAAACGTCGTGCCCAACCCAGCCCAGATCCTCGGCGTATTCGGCCGGCGTCATGCTGAACTTTTCGCGGCTGTAGGCGACGTCGTGGACGTTCTCGGCCAGATGCGTGTGCAGCGAGACGCCATAGCTGCGCGCGAGTGCGGCCGATTCGCGCATCAGCGGCCGACTGACCGAAAACGGCGAGCACGGCGCGACCGCGACGCGCAGCATCGCATAGCGGCCGTCGTCATGATAGGTCTCGATGAGCCGGCGCGTGTCGGCAAGAATCGCATCTTCGCTTTCGACGACTTCGTCCGGCGGCAATCCGCCGGCGCTACGGCCGACGCTCATGCTGCCGCGGCTCGCATGAAAACGCATGCCGATACGTTGCGCGGCGGCGATGCTGTCGTCGAGACGGCAGCCGTTCGGGTAGATGTAGAGGTGGTCGCTCGACGTGGTGCAACCTGAGAGCATGAGCTCGGCCATGGCAACCAACGTCGAAGTTTCGATCATCGGCGGCGTAAGCCGCGCCCACACCGGGTACAGCGACGACAGCCAGCCGAACAGCTCGGCGTCCTGCGCGGCGGGCAGCGCGCGCGTCAGGCTTTGAAACATGTGATGGTGCGTGTTGACGAGCCCCGGAATCACGATGTGGCCCGCCAGGTCGAGCACCTCGTCAGCGGCGTCCGCGTGCTCAGCCAAGTCGGCTGACGCACCGACGGCAACGATGCGGCCATCCTCGACATAGAGCGCGCCATGGGCGATCTCGCGGCGTGCGTCGTCCATCGTCACGAGCACGTCCGCATTGCGTACCAGCAGGCTGCGGGTCGGCCGGCGTGCGGCGCCGGACATGATCTGTCCTGTCATGCGTTCTCCGCGGCTCACTCTCCGCCGTAGAAGTTCTGCGCTCCCGCGAAGTTGTCGAACTTCGTGAATTGACCATGGAACGTCAGCCGAACGGGGCCGATCGGTCCGTTACGCTGCTTGCCGATGATGACTTCCGCCGTGCCCTTGTCGGGGCTGTCAGGGTTGTAAACCTCGTCGCGATAGATAAAGAGGATGACATCGGCGTCCTGCTCGATAGCCCCCGATTCGCGCAAGTCCGACATGACGGGACGCTTGTTGGGCCGCTGCTCGAGGCTTCGGTTGAGCTGCGAGAGCGCGATCACCGGCACGTCGAGCTCCTTCGCAAGGCCCTTCAGCGATCGCGAGATTTCGGAAATCTCGGTCGCGCGGTTTTCGCCCGGCGAGGTCCCCGACATCAGCTGCAGATAGTCGACGATGATGAGCCCGAGCTTGCCGCACTGGCGCGCGAGCCGGCGCGCACGCGAACGCAGTTCCATCGGGTTGAGGCCGCCCGTTTCGTCGATGAAGAGTTGCGCCTCGCTCATCTTTTGCACAGCGTGCGTGAGCTTCGGCCAATCCTCGTCAGTGAGCCGTCCCGTGCGCATGCGATGCTGATCGAGACGCCCGACCGAGCCGAGCATCCGCATGACGAGCTGCGTCCCCGGCATTTCCATCGAGAAGACGGCGACGGGCAGACCGTATTCGATCGCGACGTATTCGCCGATGTTCATCGAGAAGGACGTCTTGCCCATGGCTGGCCGTCCGGCGACGATGATGAGCTCACCGCCGTGCATCCCCGACGTCATCCGGTCGAGATCGACGAAGCCTGTCGGCGTCCCCGTCACATCGCTCGGGTTCTCGGTATGGTAAAGCGTATCGATCCGCTCGACGACCTGCGTCAGCAGCGGGCCGATCTCCAAAAATCCCTGCG
Source organism: Trinickia sp. EG282A (assembly GCF_040965455.1). NCBI lineage: Bacteria > Pseudomonadati > Pseudomonadota > Betaproteobacteria > Burkholderiales > Burkholderiaceae > Trinickia > Trinickia sp. EG282A. The sequence goes on from NZ_JBFRCC010000003.1 coordinate 152,260, forward strand.
TGCCGCGCGCACCATCCTCGGCGATCGAAAAGACTTTCGATTCGGCCTCGTCGAGCAACTGCCGCACTTCCTTGCCCTGCGGGTTGAACGCGTCAGCCGAGATTTCATCGGCCACCGAGACGAGCCGCCGCAAGACCGCCCGGTCGCGTACGATCTCCGCATAGCGGCGAATATTGGCCGCACTCGGCGTGTTTTGCGCCAGCGCGTTCAGATAGGCGAGCCCGCCGACATCGTCCGCCTTTCCCGAACTGACGAGCGATTCATAGACGGTGACCACGTCGGCCGGCCGCGTCGCGGCGATGAGGCGGCCGATGTGCTCGTAGATGATGCGATGGTCGTAGCGATAGAAATCGCCTTGCGAGAGGAAATCCGCGATTCGGTCCCATGCGGCGTTGTCGAGCAACAACCCGCCCAACACCGACTGCTCGGCTTCGATCGAATGCGGCGGGACCTTCAGCGACTCGAGTTGGGGATCTTTGGACGGTGCGTTCATGGGATGGGATTATGGCGAAATGACCGGGCCTGTGCCAGCGCGCCATAAACGGAAAAAGGGCAGCGCCACGGCTGCCCTTTTTGGATCGCGATGGACCGCGCTCAGGCGTGCTCGCCGAGCACCGACACCGTGACGTCGACGAGAACGTCCGTATGCAGCGAAACCTGCACCGGATGATCGCCCACGATCTTCAGCGGGCCTTGCGGCAGGCGGACTTGCGCCTTTTCGACAGCGAAGCCCTGTTTCGTCAGCGTCTCGGCGATGTCCGCGTTCGTGACCGAGCCGAACAAGCGACCGTCGACGCCGGCCTTCTGCGCGATCTGGACCGTGAGGCCCGACAACTTCTCACCGAGCGCTTGCGCGGCGGCGAGCTTGTCGGCGGCGGACTTCTCGAGCTCGGCGCGACGCACTTCGAACTCGGCGATCGCTTCCTTCGTGGCGCGGCGGGCGAGCTTTTGCGGAATCAGGAAATTACGCGCGAAGCCGTCCTTGACCTTGACGATATCGCCGAGGTTGCCCACGTTGACAACCTTTTCCAAAAGGATGATTTGCATTCGAATTCTCCTTGTAGCGCCGTCTGATCAGGCCTTGTGCAGATCGGTGTACGGCAGCAGCGCGAGGAAGCGGGCGCGCTTGATCGCCGTATCGAGCTGGCGTTGATAGTGGGCCTTCGTACCCGTCAGACGAGCCGGCGTGATCTTGCCGTTTTCGCCGATGAAGTCCTTCAGCGTTTCGATGTCCTTGTAGTCGATGTACTCGACGCCGGCTGCCGTGAAGCGGCAGAACTTCTTGCGCTTGAAGAGCGGGTTTTGCTGCTGGCGGCGCTTGTCGAACTTTTTACCAGTGGGACGGGGCATGTTCAGTCCTTTCCAATGTCCTGCAATTCTGTGATGTGAAACACCAAGGTTCTCGCATTGCGACTCTTCTTCGCCAGAAAACCCGTGAACAGCGTCTCGACGCCCATTTCACAGCTTTCGAGCTTGCCGCTCGCGACACCCGCGGCCAGCGCGGGCATCGTCAATTCGACCAGCCGGGCGATGCCGGCTTCGACGACTTCCGTGCGGTGTTGCAACGTGCAGCTTGCGATCGGCACGCCAGCCGGCGTATAGCGCAGCGGCTCGCGCTCGATCACGCTGGCCGTGAGTTGCAGCCTGTTCACGGAAGCGGCTTGGAATCCATGAGACCTTGGCGGCTCGTAACGTCAAACCGTTGTCAAGCCTGCGCTTCGGACGACTGCGAGGCAGCCGCCTTCTTGGCTTCTTCGCGCTGCACTTCCTTCATCATCGGCGACGGGCCGGTCTCGGCCTTCTTCATCTTGACGATGAGGTGACGCAGCACGGCGTCGTTGAACTTGAACGCGTGCTCGAGCTCTTCGAGCGTTGCCTGGTCGCATTCGATGTTCATGCAGACGTAGTGAGCCTTCGCGAGTTTCTCGATCATGTAGGCCAGCTGGCGACGGCCCCAGTCTTCGATGCGGTGGATCTGACCGCCGCGCGTGGTAATCGTGGACTTGTACCGCTCGATCATCGCGGGCACCTGCTCGCTCTGGTCGGGGTGCACGACGAAGACGATTTCGTAGTGACGCATACGCACTCCTTGTGGATAGAAGCCACCCGGGCGTCAGAGCCGGTGTGGCAAGTGAGAAGCCGGCGATTGTAGCGTAAATTCGGGCCGCGCTCAAGCCGCCGGGCAGGCCACGGGCGAAGGCGCCCCGCCCCAATATCCCGGCCGGTTGTAGACGCCCTTGAGGTAGTCGATGAAGTAACGCACCTTTGCGGGGACATATCGCTGCTGCGGATAGACGGCGAGGATGTCGTAATCGGGCAGTGCGAACTCATCGAGCACCGTTTCCAGCTCGCCGCGCGCGAGCTGCTCGGCGATCTCCCACGTCGAGCGCCAACCGAGCCCGAGCCCCTCGGCCGCCCAGCGGTGCAGCAGCTCGCCGTCGTTGCAGTCGAGCGTGCCCGTCACGCGCACGGTAACCAGCTTGCCGTTACGGCGGAAATACCAGCCGCGGTTCTGTCCCCCTTGTAAATTGAACGCGAGGCAGTTGTGCTCGAGCAGCTCGTCGAGCGTTCTCGGTCGGCCGTGCTTCGCGAAATACTCCGGTGTGCCGCAAACGACGCGGCGATTCGCTGCAAGCTTGACTGCCACGAAACTCGGATCGACCGCTCCGCCAATGCGGATCGACAGGTCGTAGCCCTCGCGGACCAGGTCGACGACGCGGTCGGTCAGATTGAACGACATCTTGAGATCGGGTTTGTCCGCCAGAAACGCCGGCGCGAGCGGCGCGACGTGTTTGCGGCCGAAGGCGGCCGGCGCCGACACGATCAGATGCCCGCTCACGGAGCGCCGGCCGGCGGCGAGCTCGTTTTCGGCGTGGTCCCAGTCGGCGAGCAGTCCGCGGCAACGCTCGAGGAACGCGGCGCCCTCCTCGCTGACGACGAGACGCCGCGTCGAGCGATACATGAGCTTGACCCCGAGGCGCTTTTCGAGCGCGTCGATGCGCCGGCCCAGAATGACGGGCGAAACGCCCTCCTCGAGCGCCGCCGCGGCGAGGCTGCCCGCGTCGGCCACGCGCACGAACGTCTCGATTTGCTTGAAGCGATCCATCGTCAGTCCCCTTGCACCCTATTCGATACTTTTTGTATCGAAAAACGCGACTTTCCGCGATCTTATCAAACCTTCGGCACGCTCCTAAAGTAACGACTCGAACGCCCATAGACATGAAGGAGACATCCATGCCGAAAATGAGAGCTGTCGACGCAGCCGTGCTCGTTCTCGAGAAGGAAGGTATCGACACGGCATTCGGCGTCCCGGGCGCCGCGATCAATCCGCTCTACTCCGCGCTGAAGAAAGCGGGCAGCATCAGTCACGTGCTCGCGCGCCATGTGGAAGGCGCCTCGCACATGGCCGAGGGCTATACGCGCGCCGCGCCGGGCAACATCGGTGTGTGCATCGGTACGTCCGGCCCCGCCGGCACCGATATGATCACGGGCCTCTACTCCGCTTCGGCCGATTCGATTCCGATCCTCGCGATCACGGGCCAGGCGCCGCGTGCGCGCCTCTACAAGGAAGACTTCCAGGCTGTCGACATCGAATCGATCGCGAAGCCCGTGACGAAGTGGGCCGTGACGGTGCGCGAGCCGGCGCTGGTGCCGCGCGTTTTCCAGCAAGCGTTCCATCTCATGCGCTCGGGCCGCCCCGGGCCCGTGCTGATCGACCTGCCGATCGACGTCCAACTCGCCGAGATCGAGTTCGACATCGCTACCTACGAGCCGCTTCCTGTCTACAAACCGCGAGCGACGCGGGGGCAGATCGAGGCCGCGCTGCACATGCTCAACGACGCCGAGCGCCCGCTGATCGTATCGGGCGGCGGCGTGATCAATGCGGCGGCGGAGCAACTGCTCGTCGAATTCGCCGAGACCATCGGCGTGCCTGTCATTCCGACGCTGATGTCGTGGGGCGCGATACCCGACGATCATCCGTTGATGGCGGGTATGGTCGGCCTGCAGACCTCGCACCGCTATGGCAATGCGACGTTACTCGCATCGGACTTCGTGCTTGGCATCGGCAATCGGTGGGCGAACCGCCACACGGGCAGCATCGATGTCTATACGAAGGGGCGCAAGTTCGTCCACGTCGATATCGAGCCGACACAGATCGGGCGCGTGTTCGGCCCGGACCTCGGCATCGTCTCCGATGCGAAGGCCGCGCTCGAGCTCTTCGTCGAAGTGGCGCGCGAATGGAAGGCGCAAAGCCGGCTGAAGGACCGCGGCGAGTGGGCGGAGGCATGCCGCGAGCGCAAGCGCACGATGCATCGCAAGACGCACTTCGAGAACGTGCCGGTCAAGCCGCAACGCGTCTACGAGGAAATGAACAAGGTCTTCGGCCGCGACACTTGCTACGTCAGCACGATCGGCCTTTCGCAAATCGCCGGCGCGCAGTTCCTCCATGTCTATCGAGCCCGCAACTGGATCAACTGCGGACAGGCCGGCCCGCTCGGCTGGACGATCCCCGCCGCGCTCGGCGTGCGCGCGGCCGACCCCCAGCGTCCGATCGTCGCGCTTTCGGGCGATTACGACTTCCAGTTCATGATCGAAGAGCTTGCGGTCGGCGCGCAATTCAACCTGCCCTACGTGCACGTCGTCGTGAACAACTCGTATCTCGGGTTGATTCGCCAGGCGCAGCGGCAGTTCGACATGGACTACTGCGTGCAGCTCGCGTTCGAGAACATCAACGCGCCGGAATTGAACGGCTATGGCGTCGATCACGTGGCGGTGGCGGAAGGCCTCGGCTGCAAGGCGCTGCGCGTATTCCGGCCCGAGGACATCAAGCCCGCCCTCGAAAAAGCGCAGACGATGCTCGGCGAGTTCAAGGTTCCCGTCGTCGTCGAAGTGGTTCTCGAGCGCGTGACCAACATCGCGATGGGCGCGGAGATCGACGCCGTCAACGAATTCGAGCCGCTCGCGGAATCGCTCGACGATGCGCCGACGGCTCTTCCCACCTGACCGACCAGTGAGATCTGCATCATGCCGAAATTCGCAGCGAATTTGACAATGTTGTTCAACGAGGTGCCGTTTCTCGATCGCTTCGAGGCGGCAGCGCGTGCCGGCTTCGATGCCGTCGAGTTTCTGTTTCCGTACCCGTTTGGCGCCGCCGAGCTCGCCGAACGGCTCGAGGCAAACCGGCTGCGCCTGGTTCTGCACAATCTGCCCGCCGGCAACTGGGAAGCGGGCGAGCGCGGCATCGCCTGCCTGCCTGATCGGGTCGGCGAATTCCAGGACGGCGTGGGCCGCGCGATCGAGTACGCGAAGGCCCTCAAGGTGCGCCAGGTGAACTGCCTTGCCGGCATCCGTCCCAACGGCGTCGATGCCGAGCGGGCGCGCTCGACGCTCGTCGACAATCTGCGCTTCGCCGCTGCCGCGCTCGCACGCGACGGGATCCGGTTGCTCGTCGAGCCCTGCAACGCCTACGATATTCCAGGGTTCGCGCTGAACCGCTCGAAGGAAACACTCGACGTCATCCGCGATGTGGGCTCGGACAACCTCTTCCTGCAGTACGACATCTATCACATGCAAAGGATGGAGGGTGAGCTCGCCGCAACGATCAAGGCCAATCTGCCGCGTATCGCTCATATGCAGCTCGCCGACAATCCCGGCCGTCACGAGCCGGGCACCGGCGAGATCAGCTACGCGTTCCTGTTCGAGTTCATCGACAGTCTCGGCTACGATGGCTATATCGGCTGCGAGTACAAGCCGCGCACGACAACGCACGACGGCCTGGGCTGGCTGCGGACCGTCGCCGGCCGCGCAAGCGCCGCTGCCCGATAGCGCACGGCGCGGTATAGCGGCACCATTCATCATCCGATGGACTCGGCACACTCGAGCTGAGAATCGAAGTCGATCCATCACGATTCAGCAACCAGAGCAGACTGACTGACGGAAATATCGACATGGCAAAGATCGGCTTTATCGGCCTCGGCATCATGGGCTCGCACATGGCGCGCAACCTTCTGAAGGGAGGCCATACCCTCGTCCTCAACGGCAAGCACCCCGTTCCTGACGATCTGCGCGAGGGTGCCACCGTGGTCACCGATTCGGCGGCCGTTGCGGCGGCAGCGGAAGTCATCATCTCGATGGTGCCCGACACGCCGGATGTGGCCAACGTGCTTTTCGCCGACGATGGCGTCGCGAAAGGCCTTTCGAAGGGGAAGCTCGTCATCGACATGAGCTCCATCTCGCCGCTCGAAACGCAGGCGTTCGCCAAGCGGATCAATGAGCTCGGGTGCGACTATCTTGATGCGCCGGTATCGGGAGGCGAAGTCGGCGCGCGCGACGCGACGCTGACGATCATGGTCGGCGGCCCCGAGGCGGCGTTCGAACGCGCCAAGCCGCTCTTCGAGTTGATGGGCAAGAACGTCTCGCTCATCGGCGATAACGGCGCCGGACAGACCTGCAAGGTCGCCAATCAGATCATCGTGGCGCTCAACATCGAAGCCGTGGCGGAAGCGCTGCTCTTCGCGGCGCGCTCGGGTGCCGATCCGGAGCGCGTACGGCGCGCGCTGATGGGCGGCTTCGCCTCGTCGCGCGTGCTCGAGGTGCATGGCGAGCGCATGACGAAGCGCACCTTCAACCCGGGCTTTCGCATCGAGCTTCACAGGAAGGACCTGAACCTCGCGCTCGACGGCGCGCGCAAGCTCGGCATCGCGTTGCCTCATACGGCGAGCGCGCAGCAGCTCTTCAGCGTCTGCGCGGCGCACGGCGGCAGCGGGTGGGATCACTCCGCCATCATTCGCGCCCTCGAAATCATGGCCGGGTTCGAGATCGAGGCGTGATCAGGTAAGCAGGAACGCCGCTTTCGGGCTGAGGGCGGCGAAGCGGGGTCCGCAGCGGCGCCCGGCGACGACGGGGAAGCCTTGGTCGGTCAGACGTCGTCGTCGGGTGTCCGTCTGTCGGATTGCCCTGCGTTCTTTCAGTAGGTGTCGAAAGCGCGTTGCAGCAGTGTGCGCTCCCCCATTCCCACCGCCAGCGCGAGCATCAACAGCACGCGAGCCTTGTAAGGATTGAGCGTGCCCGCGGTGACGAAGCCGAGCGCATCGTCGGGCGCGGCTCCGTTGCGCATGACATGCCCCGAGCCGACACGCGACGCGCGGACCACCGCGATGCCCTGCCGGACCGCCTCGGCAAGAGCGGCTTGAACGGTCGCATGGACCGACCCATTCCCGGTACCGGCCACGACAATGCCGCGCACGCCAGCCGCGATCAACGCATCGACGGCCGTGCGCGTCACGCCGGCGTAGCTTGAGACGATCTCCACGCCCGGCCAGCCGGCGTCGGCGACGAACGGCGTGGCCGCCGTATGCGGGCGGACGACGCTGCGCTGAAATTCGACACGCCCATCCTGAACCCAGCCGAGCGCGCCGACCTCGGGCGATTGGAACGCATCGACGGCATAGGTGCTCGTCTTGACGATGTCGCGCGCACTATGAATACGGTTGTTGAACGCGACGAGCACGCCTCTTCCCCACGCCTCACGCGTGGCCGCCACCGTGACGGCGCCGAGCAGATTGAGCGGCCCATCAGCCGAGAGCGCCGAAGACGGGCGCATCGCGGCCGTCATGACGATCGGCTTCGATGTTTTCACCGTCAGATGGAGCAGGTATGCCGTCTCTTCGAGCGTATCGGTGCCATGCGTGACGACGATACCGTCGATGTCGGCGCGTGACGCGAGCTCGCCGATGCGCCGTGCGAGCACTGTCCACAGGGAAAGATCGAGGTCCTTGCTGTCGATGCTCGCGACTTGCTCCGCTTCGATGTTCGCCATGTTCGCGAGCGCGGGGACCGCCGCGAGCAGGCGATCGACGCCGACGACGCCGGCCTGGTAGCCGGCCGTCTGGGCGGCATCGGCGGCGGAACCCGCTATCGTGCCGCCCGTCGCGAGAACGGCGATGCGCGGCAGCGCGGCCGGGTCGGGCGAAACCGCCGAGTTCGAGGTGCTGATTGTGTCCATGGCCGCCATTCTATACGGCGCGCGGCGCGGCGCCGTGAGGAATGGCGTAGAAAAACTCGCTGCGTTTAAGCCGCTTCGCGCAGTCGGCCCGTGATGTCGGTGCCGGCGAGCTGGGGTGCGAACATTTCGATGAACCGGTAGGCGTACGCGCGCAGGATCGCGCCCTTGCGCAGCCCGACGCGCGTCGTGCTCGCTTCGAACAAATGCTGCGACTCGAGCGCGACGAGCTCGGAGTCTCTCTTCGGATCGTAGGCCATCGCCGCCACGATACCGATCCCCATGCCGAGCTCCACATACGTCTTGATCACGTCGGCGTCGATCGCGGTGAGCACCACGTCGGGGAGTCTTCCGGTTTTCTCGAACGCTTCGTCGATATGAGCACGGCCGGTGATGTCGCGCTCGTAAGTAATGATCGGGTGCTCGGCAACGTCCTCGAGGGTCACCGTCTTCACGGCGGCAAGTGGGTGACCCTTGGGCACGACCACAATGTGATGCCACGAGTAGCACGGGAACGTGACGATGTCGGAGTATCGATCGAGGCCTTCCGTCGCGATCGCGATATCGGCCTCGCCCTCGACGAGCATCTGCGCGATCTGGCGCGGGCTGCCCTGGCGCAAAGCGAGATGCACCTTGGGAAAGACCTCCTTGAACTCCCGGATCACCTGTGGGAGCGCGTAGCGAGCCTGCGTGTGCGTCGTGGCGACGACGAGATGCCCGGTGTCCTCGTCGGCATATTGGCGCGCGACGCGGCGCACGTTTTCGGCGTCGAGCAGCATCCTCTCGATGAGCCGATGCACGGCTTTGCCCGGCTCGGTCAACCCTGTCAGCCGCTTGCCGCGCCGCACGAAGATGTCGACGCCCAACTCGTCCTCGAGATCCTTGATCTGCTTCGAGACCCCGGATTGCGAGGCATAGAGCACATTCGCCACCTCCGTCAGGTTCAAGTTGCGGCGCACTGCCTCGCGCACGTAGCGCAGTTGCTGGAAGTTCATAAAGGCCTCTCTTGGTTTTTCTTTACTGCGCTTCGAAGACGCGCGCCGAGCGCGGCACGACCGTCACGCGGTCGCCCTCGGCGAGCTGCAATGCGTGCCAGGCCTCGCGCGCGATCTCCGCCTCGAGCGGGCCAGCGGCGCCGGCAAGCTCGACACGAACCGAGCCCCCGCGCGCCACGACGCGCCGCACGTCGGCCGCCACGCCATCGCTACGCGCGACCGCGTGCGGATAGATCTGCAGGTCGTGCGGGCGCACGTAGGCGAATGCCGGACCCGAAGCCGCGGCCGGCGCGCCAGCCTCTTCCGCCAGCGTGGATGCGGCAACGAGCGGCGCACTCGCTCCGTGAGGAACGAAACCGTGCGGCTCGACGCTGCCCGCCACGCGGTTGGCCGCGCCGAGGAACGCATAAACGAACGGCGTACGCGGCTCGTCATAGACTTCCTGGGGGCTGCCCGCCTGTTCGATGCGGCCATGATTGATGACGACGATCCGGTCGGCGACGTCGAGCGCCTCCTCCTGATCGTGCGTGACGAAGATCGTGGTGATCGAAAGCTCGTCATGAAGCCGGCGCAGCCAGTCGCGCAGTTCCTTGCGCACCTTCGCGTCGAGCGCGCCGAACGGCTCGTCGAGCAGCAAGACGCTCGGCTCGACGGCGAGCGCCCGCGCAAGCGCGACGCGCTGCCGCTGGCCGCCCGAGAGCTCGGCCGGATACCGGTCGCCGAGATGTCCCAGGTGCACCAGTCCCAGGAGCTCGTTGACTTTCGCGCGAATGACCGCCTCCGAGGGACGCTCGCGACGCGGCTTGACGCGCAGCCCGAACGCGATGTTCTCGAACACCGTCATGTGGCGAAAGAGCGCGTAGTGCTGAAACACAAAGCCGACTTGCCGTTCCCGCGCGTCGAGCGCCCCCACGTCGCGACCGTTGAGCACCACTTCCCCTTCGTCCGCCGCCTCGAGTCCGGCGATCACGCGCAGCAGCGTGGTCTTGCCGCAGCCCGACGGACCGATCAGCGCCGCGAGCTCGCCGCGCGCGAACTCGAGCGATATGCCGTCGAGCGCGACGAAATCGCCGAAACGCTTGTGCAGATTGCGAACGATGATGCTCATTCCAGTACCTTTCGTCAGGGAAGTGTTGCGCTCGCGCCCTCGCCCGCGAGCCGACGCTCGGCGACGAGTTTCACGGCAAGCGTCGCAAGCGCGATCAGCGCAAGCAACGAGGCGACGGCAAATGCGGCCGCGAAGTTGTAGTCGTTGTAGAGAATCTCGACATGCAGCGGCATCGTATCGGTGAAGCCGCGAATGTGCCCGGAGACGACGGAGACGGCGCCGAACTCGCCCATCGCGCGGGCGTTGCAAAGGATCACACCGTAGATGAGCCCCCACTTCACATTCGGCAGCGTCACCCGGCGCCAGATCTGCCAGCCCGACGCGCCGAGTACGCGCGCCGCCTCTTCTTCTTCCTTGCCCTGCGCCTGCATGAGCGGAATGAGCTCGCGCGCGACGAACGGGAACGTGACGAAGATCGTCGCCAGCACGATGCCGGGCACCGCGAAGATGATCTGCAGATCGTGCGCTTGTAGCCACGGGCCGAACCAGCCTTGCGCGCCAAAGAGCAGCACATAGAGCACGCCCGAGATCACGGGCGAGACCGAAAACGGCAAATCGATCAGCGTCGTCAGCAATGCGCGGCCGCGAAATTCGAATTTCGCGATGGCCCACGATGCGGCGAGGCCGAAGACGAGATTGAGCGGCACCGCGATTACCGCCACGGTCAGCGTGAGCGCGATGGCGGCGCGCGCGTCGGGCTCGGCGAGCGCCTCGAAGTAGTACGCGACGCCCTTGCTGAACGCCTCGCTGAACACGGCCACGAGCGGCACGACGAGAAAGAGCGCGAGAAACGCGAGCGCAATGCCCGTCAACGCCCAGCGCGCGACGCTCGCGCTTGCCCCGGCGCGACGGCGAGCAGTCGAGGAGGTCGCGCCACTCGAGCGGGCGCTGGCTTGCCCGGCCCCGCTCGTTTCGATCGGAACGGCGATGCGGCTCATCCGATCGCTCCCTGCCCGGCCGTCGGCGCCGAACGCGGCGCGGTGCTCGCGCTGCTCGCGCTGCTCGCCCTGCCCCTGCCCCTGCCGTTGCGGCTCGTGCGGCGTTGCCAATGCCATTGCAGCGCGTTGATCGCGAAGAGCATCGCGAAAGAAGCGACCAACATCGCGACGGCGAGCGCCGTCGCGCCGGCATAGTCGTACTGCTCGAGCTTCGTGATGATGAGCAGCGATGCGACCTCGGATTTCATCGGGATGTTGCCGGCGATGAAGATGACCGAGCCGTATTCGCCGAGCGCGCGGGCGAACGCAAGGGCGACGCCGGTCGACAGCGCCGGCGCCAACGCGGGCAGCACGATACGCGCAAACGTCTGCCACGACGAGGCGCCGAGGCAGGCCGCCGCTTCCTCCTGCGCGTGCTCGAAATCCTGCAGCACAGGCTCGACGGTACGCACGACGAACGGCAGCCCGACGAACGTCAGCGCGACGAGGACCCCGAGCGGCGTGAAGGCCACTTTCAGCCCGAGCGGCGCGAGCCAACGGCCGATCCATCCGTGCTGATCGTAGATGGCGGCGAGCGCGATGCCTGCGACGGACGTCGGCAGCGCGAACGGCAAATCGACGATCGCATCGACGAGGCGCTTGCCGGGAAACGGGTACCGCACGAGAACCCAGGCGACGAGCAGGCCGAAGACCCCGTTCACGAGGGCCGCGATCGCGCCGGCGCCGAACGTCAGCCGATAAGAGGCCAGCACGCGCGGGGAAGCCACGGCCGCGACGAACTGCGTCCAGTCGAGCGTCGAGGCCTTCAGGAACGCGGCCGCGAGCGGGATCAACACCACCAGGCCCAGGTAAGCCAGCGTGATGCCTAGCGTCATGCCGAAGCCGGGCAATACGCCGGGCCTGCGAAAAGCGAACATCGTCGATGCCTTTCAGTCGTTGAGCTTCAGTGAGGCTGATAAATCGAGTCGAACGTGCCGCCGTCGGCGAAATGCACCTTCTGGGCATTGGCCCAGCCGCCGAAGGCCGTGTCGACCGTGTAGAGCTTCAGCTTCGGAAACTTCGCCGTGAGCTCGGCAGGCACGTTCGCCGATCGCGGCCGGTAGAAGTTGGCCGCGGCGATCTTTTGTCCCTCGTCGCTGTAGAGGAAGCGCAAATAGGCTTCGGCCACTTTGCGCGTCCCCCGTTTATCGACGACCCCGTCGACGACGGCGACGGGTGGTTCCGCGAGAATGCTCACTGACGGAACGACGATCTCGAACTTGTCCGCGCCGAATTCCTTCTGCGCGAGAAATGCCTCGTTCTCCCATGCGATCAGAACGTCGCCCAGCTCGCGCTGCACGAAGCTCGTCGTGGCGCCGCGCGCGCCGGAATCGAGCACGCCGGCATTGCGATAAAGCTGCGCGACGAAGTCTTTCGCCTTCTGCTCGTTGCCGCCCGGACGGTTGACCGCGTAGACCCACGCGGCGAGGTAGTTCCAGCGCGCGCCGCCGGAAGTTTTCGGATTCGGCGTGACAATCGAAACGCCGGGCTTCACGAGATCGTCCCAGTCCTTGATGCGCTTCGGATTGCCGTGCCGCACGAGAAAGACGATCGTCGAGGTGTATGGCGCCGCGTTGTTGGGCAGACGCTTTTGCCAGTCACGCGCGAGGAGCCCCTTACTCGCCAGCGCATCGATGTCGTAGGCGAGCGCCAGCGTGACGACGTCGGCCTGCAGTCCCGCGAGGACCGAGCGCGCCTGCGCGCCCGAGCCGCCATGGGACTGACGAATCGAGACGCCCTCGCCCGTGCTCGCTTTCCATTGCTCGGCGAATGCCTTGTCGACTGCCTGATAGAGCTCGCGGGTGGGATCGTAGGAAACGTTCAGCAGCGTAGTCTCCGCTTGCGCCTCGGCGGCAAACCCCAACATCGCCGCGGCCGCGCCGGCCACCATGCCGCCAAGCAGGCGCCGCCGCTTGCCCGACCACTCGCTTCCCCTTTCCACCATTTCTTCTGACTCCTGGCCGCATTGCATCAATTTTGAATGACGAGCTAGTCTAGCCACGCGCCCTTATGATCCAAACGAAGGATTTCGAATTCCTTTATATGAAAAACAGATAAGAAGGTCGCGGCGGCGCGAAGGCGTCGTCCAAAAAAGGGGGACGTGCCACTTGTGTTCCGCCGAATACTGTATAAAAATACAGACACCTGTCTATTCATACAGTGTCGCCATGACCAAACTCACCGCACGACAGCAGCAGGTATTCGATTTGATCCGCCAGTCGATCGAGCAGAGCGGGTACCCGCCAACGCGAGCCGAGATCGCCGCGGCACTCGGCTTCAGCTCGGCGAATTCGGCGGAGGAGCATCTGCGCGCACTCGCTCGAAAAGGGGTGATCGAGCTGGCGGCGGGCGCTTCGCGAGGAATTCGGCTGCTGGCGTCGGACGATGCGCCGCGGCAGCTGACGCTCCCGCATGCGGCATTGATGCAGCTCTCGCTGCCGCTCGTCGGCCGCGTCGCGGCAGGCAGCCCGATCCTCGCGCAGGAGCACATCTCGCAACATTACGCATGCGATCCCGCGCTCTTTTCGAGCAAGCCCGACTACCTGCTAAAAGTGCGAGGGCTTTCGATGCGCGACGCGGGAATCCTAGACGGCGATCTGCTCGCCGTGCAAAAGCGAACCGAGGCGAAAGACGGCCAGATCGTCGTAGCCCGCCTCGGGGACGACGTCACCGTCAAGCGCTTCAAGCGCCGGTCGAACGGCGTCGAGCTGATTGCGGAGAATCCCGACTACGAAAATATTTTCGTCCAGGCCGGCAGCGCGGAGTTCGCGCTCGAAGGCATCGCCGTCGGCCTCATCCGTCCCACCGAATTCTGAACGCCCAAGGGAATTACCATGGACCGCCTCGCCCGCCTCATGCCGTTTCGCCGCTTCGGCCGCCTGCGCCACTTGCGCAGTCTGGTGCCATGTCCGCCGCTCGAAGCGGCGCCCGCAGCGGATGCGAGCCGGCACAGCACGCTTGCCCTCGACGAGCGGCCCTCATCGATGCCGGCTTTCGCGCGTGTCTCGCTCAACAGCGCGTTACATGCTCAACCGGCGCAGCGGGCGCCGGTACGGGTCTATCATGGCGCGTCGCGCGTGATTCTCGTCGGCACGATCGACGCCGTTTGCCGAATGATCGACCGCTGTATCGACGAAGAACGCGCAGGGATGCGCGCGGCGCGGCTCGGCTGATACCGCCGCGCGATTTCGTTGGGGAAGGGCGCGACTTCGAGAGTCAGCCGGACATTCGGTCATCGAGCGACGCCAGGACCGGGAAACGTTTTGCCACATCGCCGGTCCATCGGGTTTCGCTCTGCTTACTCAAGGAAATGCGCCCAGTGACGACAAATGACAGACCCAATCGTGCACGCGGCAAGCCGCTCGCCGCCGTCGCGATCGTAATCGCGGCGATTGTCGTATTCGCCATCCTCGCGTACATCTACGCCACCCCCTACCTCGTTCTCGACCGCTTGAAGCAAGCCGCCGATGCACGCGATGCCGAAACGGTCGACCGCTACGTCGACTATCCGGCGCTGCGTGCGAGCCTCAAGCAGCAGTTGTCGCAATTGCTGTCCCGACGCGTGGAATCGCAAAAGCGCGAGCATCCGCTCGCCGCATTCGGCGCACTCGTAGGCATGGCGTTGATTGGTCCGCTCGTCGACAACTATGCGACGCCTGAAGGCGTCGCAGCGCTACTGAACGGCATGCCGCCGCGCGGCGAGCCGAGCGAGGCGCTCTCGCCGCCCGCTCCGCCAACGGCACCGTCCGCTGGTAAGTCCGCTGCCGCGCCCGCTGCGCCGCCGTCGAGCCAAGCGACCCCAGCGCCGGCAGAGAACGCCCCGGCTGCGCCGAAGCGCGTCGGAGCACACTATCGCGGCATCGACGAATTTGTCGTCACCTATCGGCATGACGCCGCGAGCGCACCGTATAGCGTGATCCTGCGCCGCGATGGGTGGTTTTCCTGGAGACTCTCGGCGGTCGATCTGAACCAGCAATAGCCGAGGCGGCGTCGCTCGACGCTAAGCCGCCGCTTGCTGCTCGATAGATAGGACGCCGCACGCGCCTTGTCGGGCCTGCCCTATGTCTCGCTGCCGGCCTTGGCTGACGTCTGCGCGGCCGACGGGCTGACAGCCAGCGGTTCTGTTTCGTGCGCCGTCGAAACGGCCACGAGAATGCTGCACGAGACGCGATCGAGCAATTGCGTGTTCCCCGCGCCCATCCACCATCGCGACAACCCGCTGCGCGCGCGGTGGCCGACCACGACGAGGTCGGCCTTCAACTCCTCCGCGAGCCGTGCAATCTCGTCGATAGGGTGCCCGAACGCAAAATGACCGTGCGCCGTCACGCCGCGCTCGGTCAGCCAGTCGACCCCTTCCTGAAGAATCTCGCGGGCGGCGTCCTCGAAGCGTCCGCAGGCGACATCGGTCAAGAGGCCCGCGCTTTGCGCGATGCTCGTGCGCATATCCACGACTGAAAGGAGATGCGTCTCCGCCTGTAGATCGAGCGCGAGATTGGCGCCACAGCGCAATGCCTTGCGACCTTCGCGGGTGCCGTCGTAACACAGCAGAATCTTGTTGTAACACGCCATCGTGGCCTCCTATCCGCGCAAACCGCAGACATTCGTTTGAATAATCCTGCGTCGCCGCCGCGGTTGCAAGCGATGGAAAACGCGTAGTCGCGCGCCGGCGCAAGCCGGGTCGACACGCTGCGGCGCAACAACGCGCTCCTTCATCGCGGACGCGGACCAAGCGCTGCTCCCCGATGCAATAGAATGGATCGCCGCCTGCACTGGTCTCGTGCGAAATCGCTCACTTGCACCCATGTCGAACAACACGATCGAATTCCTGGAAGTGGAAAAACGCTATGGCGATAAAACGGTCGTCGACGGCCTGACGTTCCATGTTCGAACCGGCGAGTGCTTCGGCCTGCTCGGGCCCAACGGTGCCGGGAAGACGACGACTCTCAAGATGCTGCTCGGCATCGCGGAGCCGGACGCCGGCACCATCAGGCTTTGCGGCGAGACGATTCCTACCCGCGCTCGTTTTGCGCGGCAACGAATCGGAGTCGTTCCGCAATTCGACAACCTCGATCCCGATTTCACCGTCCGCGAAAACCTGCTCGTATTCGGGCGCTACTTCGGCTTATCCGCGAGCAAGACGCGGGCCATGGTACCCACGCTGCTCGAGTTTGCCCGCTTGGAGAACAAGGCTGACGCGCGCGTCAGCGAGCTCTCGGGCGGAATGAAGCGGCGCCTTACGCTCGCGCGCGCGCTGATCAACGACCCGGATGTCCTCGTCATGGACGAGCCGACCACCGGCCTGGACCCGCAGGCGCGCCACCTCATATGGGAGCGGCTTCGCTCCCTGCTTGGGCGCGGCAAGACGATCCTGCTGACGACGCACTTCATGGAAGAAGCCGAGCGGCTTTGCGACAGACTCTGCATCATCGAAGAGGGACGCAAAATCGCGGAAGGTGCGCCCAGCGCGCTCGTCGAGGCCGAAATCGGCTGCGACGTCATCGAAGTCTACGGCGCGGCGCCCGCGGCGCTTCGCGACGAACTCGCGCCTTTGGCCACGCGCACCGAGATCAGCGGCGAGACGCTGTTCTGCTACGTGCGCGACGCGGGCCCCGTCAACGCGCGACTCGCCGGCCGGGCGGGACTGCGCTATCTGCATCGGCCCGCCAATCTCGAAGACGTCTTTCTTAGGCTTACCGGCCGAGAGATGCAAGAGTGACGGCACGAGACAAGGCGACCGCGACCCAAAAATCAGCTATGGATACACCTTCCTACCAAACAGAAGCCGAACGCCGGGCAGCGGGTGCGCGGCGTGCGCATGGATTTCGTTTCGCGCTGCCGGCCAACGCGGCCAACTGGCTTTCGGTCTGGCGCCGCAATTACCTCGTATGGCGCAAGCTCGCGCTCGCCTCGATGTTCGGCAATCTGGCCGATCCCATGATCTATTTGTTCGGTCTCGGCTTCGGTTTGGGGCTGATGGTCGGTCAGGTCGACGGGGTGCCGTACATCGCGTTCCTCGCCGCGGGCACAGTGGCTTCGAGCGTGATGATGTCCGCGAGCTTCGAAGCGATGTATTCAGGATTCTCGCGCATGCATGTCCAACGAACTTGGGAGGCGATCATGCATACGCCGCTCACGCTCGGCGACATCGTCGTCGGCGAAATCGCCTGGGCCGGCAGCAAGGCCATTCTGTCCGGCGCTGCGATCATGCTCGTCGCGGGTGTGCTCGGCTACGCGCAATTTCCGTCGATGCTCCTCGCCCTACCCGTCATCGCACTCGCCGGCATCGCTTTCGCCAGCCTGGCAATGGTCGTCACCGCGGTCGCGCCCTCTTACGATTTCTTCATGTTCTATCAGACGCTCGTCATCACGCCGATGCTGCTGCTATCGGGCATCTTTTTTCCGCTTTCGAAGCTGCCCGAACCGGTGCAGCAAGCCGCCCTGGCGCTTCCGCTCGCCCACGCCGTCGAATTGATCCGGCCAGCGATGCTCGATCGTCCAATCGCGGACGCACCGCTGCATCTGGCCGTGTTGGCCGCCTACGTGATCGTCCCGTTCTTCGCCTGCGCGGCGCTCTTTCGCCGGCGGATGATGCGATAGCCCGCGCCGCGTTGCCGCACGGCTACCGCTCGCGCACGCGCGCGATCATTGCTCGTCGTCGCCCCAGGGAATGTCGACATCGGTGATGAAGCCGACCATCGCAAAAGGCCTCGCTTCGTGCCGGCCGATCTTGCCGTCCGCGCGTTGCCACTCGCACCGAAATACGACTTCGGGCGTATCGGCTCGCAACCAGACCGTGCGCAGTTCGTCCGGGTCGGACGTCTCGACCGGTCCATCGAGCGAAATGACCAGTTTCTGCGGCCAAAGGCCGGCCGCCGGATCGTAGATGCGATCTCCGTCGGGGATCGACGTGAACGCCTCGACGCCGATCGTCGCGCAGGCCTCGGAGACCATTTTCGCAAGCGCGCGCAGCAATGCCGTGGCACGCGCCGAGTTGGCCTGCCGAATCGCGAGATCGCCGCGCGTCAGCGCCTGCTCCAGTTTGGGGTCGGTCTTTTGCTTGCTCATGATGTTGATTATCCAGTGGAACCCGAACGGCGATGGCGTTGGCACTCAGGCGCGCCGAGCGCACCATCACTTGGAGATCGTACCACTAGAAGTGAAAGCCCCGTCTCGCATAGAAGCTACTGCAAATCGGCGTAGGGGGCAGCCAGTTGGCGAGCGCAGGCCGGCTACCCGCGCCGAACAACGCCTTGCATCGAGTCTGCAAGATTGCCGGCATTGCGTCCGTGACGCTGCACGGTTTGCGGCGCTCATTCTCGAATCTGGCCGAATGGGCGGAAGTCCCGTCTGGCATTAAGGCGCAAATATGGGCCATAAGCCGTCCGCCAACGCTGAGCGCCACTACAATCTGCTCCCCGATCGACCTGCGCATGTGGCACGACAAGCTGGAAGCATGGATTCTCAACGAGGCCGGCAGCGACTTCAAGCCCGAGCAGAACCGGAGCCAACCGGGTCCGCAGGCGGTCAGTCAGCAATCTGCAAACATAGCAAAAAAGAGATAAACTAATGACGTGGCACGTTGAACTGATACCCGAGGCCGAAGCTGAATTGCTGGCGCTGCCGCCCGATATGCGCGCCCGGTTTCTGCACATCGCGGAAATGCTGGCGGAGTTCGGACCGCAGCGTGTGGGGATGCCTCATGTGCGCCCGCTGGAGGGGAAGCTATGGGAAATCCGCATGACGGGCCGGGATGGCATTGCGCGCGCGATATACGTAACTAGGACCGGGCAGCGGGTGGTTGTGCTGCACGTGTTTGTGAAGAAGACACAGAAGACCCCGCACCACGCCATCGAAACAGCTTACGCCCGCATGAAAGAGGATTGAACGATGACTGACCTTGCAAACCTGAAGAAGCGCCTGCTAGCGGACCCGGCTACCCAAGCCGAGTACGAGGCGCAGGCGCCGGAATTTGCCGTCGCACGCGAACTCATCGCCGCTCGCGTGCGTGCCGGACTGACTCAGGAACAGGTGGCCGAGAGAATGCAAACGACGCAGTCGACCATCGCGCGCATGGAGAGTGGTCGCTCGATGCCGTCGTTGCGCACGCTGTCCCGCTATGCGGAAGCGACGGGAAGCCGAGCCGTGGTGCGCCTAGAGGCCGCGAAGTAGTTCGACCGCCGGCTGACGGTATCAGGCAGAAGTGGCCGGAACAGGTGAGCCAACACCTGCCCTGCCTGACCGCGAACCAAGCTATTTGGGAGCCTGAACCATGGCTAATGCATGCTGACAAAGCCAACGCAACCGCTGGGTTAAACCCAGCTTACACCAGTCCAGAATGCAAAAAGCCCGGTCATCGAAACCGGGCTGGCTGCTTGAATTCTACTGGGGTGGCCGATGGGACTCGAACCCACGACAACAGGAATCACAATCCTGGACTCTACCAACTGAGCTACGGCCACCACTGAGACTTGTCGTTCAGTGCCCCGAAACCAAGCGGCACCGACGAAGAAGCGAGATTATACAAACCCTATTCGGACTTGCCTAGTCCCCTCAACCGGGAATTTCCGCCGGCTCGCGCAAATGTGTGTGCGCCTCGTCAAAAATCGAGAGATCGGCTGCCGCCAGCCGCTTGTTGTCGGAAAGCACGCGCCGCCAGCCGCGCGAGCCCGCGATGCCGCGGTGGAGCCCAAGAGCGTGACGCGTGATGGCGCCGAGGTAGGTACCGCGAGCAAGCTCCGTCGCGCAATAGGCGATGAGGCCCGCTTCGACTTCGTCCCTCGTCGGGGCCACGGCATTGGAGCCGTAGAAGCGCTTGTCCACATCGGCGAGCAGGTAGGGATTGTGGTACGCCTCGCGGCCGAGCATCACACCGTCCACATGCTGCAAATGCGCCTCGGCTTCGTCCAGCGTCTTGATGCCGCCGTTGATGACGATCTCGAGTTCCGGAAAGTCGCGTTTGAGTCGATACGCATAGTCGTACTTGAGCGGCGGAATCTCGCGATTTTCCTTCGGCGACAAACCCTTGAGGATCGCATTGCGGGCATGAACGATGAAGACGCTGCAGCCCGCTTCCGCCACTGTGCCGACGAAGTCACGCACGAACGCATACTCTTCTACTTCATCGACGCCGATCCGGTGCTTGACCGTCACCGGAACCGTCGTCACGACATCGCGCATCGCCTTTACGCAATCCGCGACAAGCTGCGGCTCCTTCATGAGGCACGCGCCGAACGCCCCGCGCTGCACGCGCTCGGACGGACAGCCGCAATTGAGATTGATCTCGTCGTAGCCCCACTGCTCGCCGAGCCTCGCGGCGCGCGCAAGGTCCCCTGGCTCACTGCCGCCGAGTTGCAGCGCAACGGGCGCCTCGTCCTCCGTGAAAGCAAGATGGCGCGCGACGTCGCCGAAGAGCAGCGCACCCGTCGTCACCATCTCGGTATAAAGCCACGTATGGCGCGAAATGAGGCGATGAAAGTAGCGGCAGTGGCGATCGGTCCAATCCATCATCGGCGCGACTGAAACACGCCGGGGCATTGATTTCATTAAACTTTCCTGCGACATCAAGGGTTTCCGGTGGATTGCAGGCTGCGCGATTCGATGTCATTTGCGGCCGTTTTTGCTAGTTTTTTGGGCTTAGTGCTACGGTGTCGCACCGAAAACTGCCGCGTAGCACCGAGGAGCCATAGGAACAATCGAATCGCGCAAGCGCAGCGACGGAAGTATAGGGTACACCGCGCAGATCCGCCGAAGGCACGGGAACAGGTTGTCTCACGGAGGCGAAAGACGTTCGACCGCAAACCGGCGGCTCGGGCGTGGCTCGACAAGCGCAAGCGCGAGTTGTCACAGCTTGGCAGCCTGGATACCGCGAAGCAGGGCGATCCACCACTTTCCTAGGTCATCGGCCGCCATATCCGCGAGTCGACGCGTGACATTGGCCGTACGAAGAAGCAGGTGCTACAGAAAATCCGGGACGCGGCAATCGGTGCAAAGCGGGGCAGCCAGATTGCCAGCCAGGGCTACCTGCAGTTTGCGCAAAGCCTGTCGGTGCCAGTTTGGGAGTGGCTCCGCATTGTCGCGCCACTCTCCGCATCGGTCCGATTCCTGGCGCAACTGCTGCATTTGTCTGCTTTAGGTCGGAGTCGGTTAGAATTAGAGGACCGATTTTATACTTCGAGATGCCATGAATGAAGTGACACCGGTCGGACAACTATTCACTCACGTATATCAAGACCGTGGAGCGCCAGCTCTTGATAGTAGTGAATTTCGAGAGCGACTTGCGAATTACATGTACGCCCGGTTTCATGACGACAGAGTTGCGCTTTCCGAGTACCTAGCAGTTGAGACCGGGTACGTCTCACGCTTCGCCTGGCAAAATTGGCGTGCGGCTTTGTGCGACATCTCAGTCGGGCGTGTGCTGAGCGTTGTAACCCTGATATGGCGCTTCTTCACTCACCGTGGCACTAGAGACCTCACGTATGCGGCAAAGGCCCGTTCATGGAAAGATTTCGTCGAGCGTGCAATGCGCGAAGAGAACGTCTCATATCGATTGGACGAGCGTTGCGGGGTTCATTATCTCGTCGATGCCGAATTTGAGCATAATCGATCAACGATGATCAGAGCCTTGGGCGACGTCAAGTATGCAGCGGTGCGTGCTGTTTTCGAACAAGCGCACTCATATCTCGAGCCTGCCGCACTGGACACCAAGTCGGCTGTTCGATTGATATTCGAGGCACTCGAAATTCTCGCGAAGCAGATGGTCACGACCAAGAATCTAAATAAATACTGCGCGCAAAAGCTATTGAAAGACGTCGCGTTAAAGGTCATAGACTCTGACCAAATTGCCGATCAAGTCATAACGGCTACATTCATATCGTTTGGTGAGTGGATCGACGGACTACATCTCTATCGGCACGGGCAAGACACGGCCGCACCAATCGCCCCGCCAATCGACTTGGCGGTCCACATTTTGAGCGCCGGAACCGCGTACCTGCGCCTGTTGCTGGATATAGACCAGAAAAGGGCTGTAAGCTCCTAAGTTGCACGGTTTCAGCCTTTTACTGTGGAGCATTGATCATTCAGCGTTACGCCGTGTTAGCGTCAGTTGCAATAGCGCCCGCGCGCGGCCGCGGTGGCAATGGGTGCGTCCGCCCTCATCTTCGACGAAGTGCCGTGATTATTTGGCACCTTTAGCTGTGCCGACACTGCTGCGGAAAATCTCGGGCGGCGAGATTCGCTTGCCGCTCGTGCGCATGGGGACCTCGCAAAAAGGCGCGAAGTGTGTGCATGTAGAGGACTTGGCGGCCTATATCGATGTACTTCGCGCTGCCGCGGTGAAAGAATCCGAGCAGCGCTACCATCGAATTCGCCAGCTACCGATTATTTCCGCACGGCTTATGGATTTTTCTTTGGAGCAGGCACGAGTTTCGGTGCCGCAGACTGAACGGGTTGCTGCGCTTGGAGCCGAGCAAGATGAGACGAATAGGCCTTTACATTAGCCAGCGCCTGGTCAGCATCCCCGACGACTACGGTATCTGCTAGATCATAGTCAGCCCGGTGACGAGCGCTTTTCATTGCTTGCAGTACATACCCAATGCTCTTTGCCCCGGGAATTGTCGACGCTAGAAACCGCTTGCTTAGCCTTTCGTGATCGCCCATGCCCAGATGCGCATTTGGATCCGGACAATGCACGTCCGCCACCGGCAATGCCGCGTGATAGATGCCGTAATAGGCCCGACTAACGCAGTTCCGAAAGTCGATCTCAGTGGCCGCATTGTTATTGCGGCACACCGTTGCGAATGCCAGGAAATCTGCAGATGAGACAGTCATGCGTGGCTTATTTCGATCGACCGAACAAATTGTGGGCTACCCGGATATGACCGCACCGCCATTGTAATCACGTCTACGCCGGTGTCGTTGAACTGCGATGTCAGCGCGTCGGCCACCGCGAAGTTCAATTCAGCGCATACATCATGTGGCGCATTCACCTGGAATTCGAGCGTGACTGCATTGGGATGTGAGCCGCGCAGCGCAATCCAGAAGATCTTTCGATCATTCGATTGAATCGCCCTCACTGCACAGGTCGCGCGCGCGAGAAGATCCTTCGGCGAAAGATGCGCGTGCTCTGCACGCGAGGCCAGCCCAACAGCGAGTGCCTTTCGGGCCGCAAAGATGCGAGCTTGGTCCTCAGACGACTCTAAATTCACAATCGCATCGATACATTCGGCCATCGCGCCGAAGTCCAATGCCCTCTCAAAGACGCCTGCCGCCGCCTTGAGGATGGTGATGTTCCCGGTAGCGTGTTTCCAGGTGTCTCTCGCGCTCCTGTGAGCGGCTTCCAGGTCACCCATGTTCGAGAACATAACCATGGCATTGCTCACTATATGTTCCTCACCACCGCAGATTTTTTGTGCATTCGCGCCCAGCCGTCTGGCCTCATCGTGATCGCCGAGCCCAAAGTCAATCAACGCTAGACCCATCTGGCACATCGCGTAATCGGACGGACGTGTCTTACCGTGGTAGATGTCATCTAGCTGGGATTTGAGCTCGAGCAGCGCCTTCGTGACCGCTTCCTCGCGTTGACGACATAAAAGCAAAATTACTTCGTTGAAGATACGGCCTTCGGCCGTCTTCGACTCTTGTGCTTGAACCATCATGTCCTTAGCCCCACTGCGCATCGGTCAGCAAGCTGCATGCCGCCTTAACGGCGGCAACTGGATACAACTTGAGGCTGGTCTTGTGATCGGACAGTGTGGTGCACCACATCCGGCGCATTCTCCGCCCGGTCAGGTAAATGACCATCGAATTATATGGCGTCAAGACTCGCGTCTGATTTAAAAAAGCTATCGGCGGACAAGCTTCCGCCGCGGAAGGAACTCTGAGCTGCTGCATATCCCTGCTACACCGGCGCTACAAACGAAACGCCGCCTGCCGTCTCTTTCTACGTAAGGCGAAGCCGGCCTTGATCGGTCCAATCCATCATCGGCGCGACGGACACGCGGCGCGGACTGGAAACGGAATTTAACGGCATGGCGAAGAGATCGACGAGCGAATTCGGCATTTTATCGCAATGGCGTTGCCCGCCTCATTCTTCCTCCGACGCGCAGCGCGTGTCGGCGAGCCGCTAGAATGTAGCCCGCGCATGCCGGGCCGGCCGCGGCGCCTCGTTCGTCGGCCGGCTCGCGCACCCAAGCCAAAAGAAGGAGCGTTGATCGATGAGCGGCGGAGTTCCCCGTCAACACGTGATCCGGTGGATTCTCGCCTGGATACTGCTGTCAGTCCTTGCCGGTTGCAGCACCTGGTTCGCTCCGAAGCCGCCGCCGGTCACGGAGCAGCCCGCCCCGTCGCCCGAACCCGAAACCGAATCGCCTCCAGAGGCGGCTTCCGAAGCGTCGGCGCCCGAGCCCGCAAACCCGCCTTCCACGCACGCGGAAGCGCCCGAGACTCATAAAGCGCCGCCGCGCCCCGTGCATCGGCGCCCGCCGCCGCATCGCGCTCCGCCGGCCGAGACGCCGCCGCCTCCGGCACCCGTCGCACCGACGCCGATCGTCACGACGCGGCTGCTGTCGTCGAACGATACGCGCAGTCTGCTCGACGCGCGCGTGCAGCGGCCCGACGGCAAAGTCATCGGCCGCGCCATCGATATGTTCGTCGATAAAGAAGGCAAGCCGATCGAAATGCTCGTCAATCTGTCGGGCTTCATGGGAATCGGCGATCGGAAGATCCGTTTCCCTTGGAGCGCCTTCACGTTTAACATGGCGCCGAAAAAGACGGCAATCACGCTCGATGTGCCGCACGGACAGCCGCCGGCGGCCGAGGCGCTGAAAAAACATGGCCCGGCCTCGGCGAGCGCCGCCCATGACGATGCCCCGCTGCTGCGTCTCATCGACGCGACGGTCGAGCGCGGCGACGGCTCGCGCGTCGGTCGCGTGACCGATGTGCTCATCGACAACCATGCGGCGCCGCAAGCTGCCGTGCTCGACGTGGGCAGCCTCATCCACCAGCGGCGCCGAATCGTGGCGGACTGGTCGGCGCTGCGCTTCGTGCGCAAAAATAAGGACGACGGGCTGACCGTCCAGGCGGACCTTTCGGATGCGCAAGTCGAGGCGGCGCCGAGCTACGAGCCCGATCAGCCCGTACGCGCAATCTCGCCCGCGCCGCCGCCGGCAAAGCCCGCGGCCACGAGCACAGCCTCTTCACGGTGACGAACGCGCAGATGGCAACCTTACGCAGTCTTCGCGCACTCGATTGGCTGAATTTCTTTCTCGCCAATGTCCAGACGGGCTTTGGCCCGTTCATCGCGTCGTATTTGACGACGAACAAATGGACGCAGGGAGAGATCGGCATCGCCCTCAGCGTCGGCACCGCCACGGCGATGCTGAGTCAAGTCCCCGCGGGTGCGCTGATCGACGCCCTGCGCAACAAGAAAGCCGCCGGCGCCGCCGCGATCCTTGCGATCGCGGCTTGCGCCCTGCTGCTCGCGGCAAGTCCAACGCTGATCCCCGTCTTCGCCGCCGAAGTGTTTCACGGCTTCGCCAGTTGCATGCTCACGCCGGCCATCGCGGCGATTTCGTTCGGACTCGTCGGTCGCCACGCGCTCGGCGATCGGCTTGGCCGAAACGCGCGGTTTGCATCGAT
The DNA here is from genome assembly GCF_040965455.1 of Trinickia sp. EG282A. Lineage (NCBI taxonomy): Bacteria > Pseudomonadati > Pseudomonadota > Betaproteobacteria > Burkholderiales > Burkholderiaceae > Trinickia > Trinickia sp. EG282A. The sequence goes on from NZ_JBFRCC010000003.1 coordinate 177,976, forward strand.
CGGCAGTGCCGTGGCCGCGAGCTTGATGGGTGCCGTCGGCGAGTATTCGTCGGCGCGTGGCGTGTTCTGGTTGACCGCCGGACTGACGCTCCCCGCGCTGTTCGCACTGTCGCTGATCGAGCCGGTCGGGGACGCACCCGGCATGCCCACTTCGCCCGAGAAGCGCGGCAGCATGAGCGAGTTGCTGCGCGATAGGCGCGTGCTCATTTTCGCCGCCTGTATCGCGCTCTTTCACTTGTCCAATGCGGCGATGCTGAACCTCGCCGCGGGCGAAGTGACGACGCACATGAGCGACAACGTCCAACTCATCATCGCGGCCTGCATCATCGTGCCGCAGATCGTCGTGGCGGCCCTCTCGCCTTGGGTGGGGCGCTCGGCGCAGCGCTGGGGCCGGCGCCCGCTGCTGATCTTCGGGTTCGCCGCGTTGCCCGTTCGGGCCCTGCTGCTCGCGAGCATCTCGAGCCCCTATTTGCTCGCGCCGATCCAGGCATTCGACGGCATCAGCGCCGCCGTGTTCGGGGTCATGTTGCCGCTCATCGCGGCCGACGTCGCGGGTGGCAAGGGGCACTACAACCTTTGCATCGGGCTCTTCGGCCTCACGGCCGGTATCGGCGCGACGTTGTCCACACTCGTCGCGGGATTCGTTGCCGACCGTTTCGGCAACACGGCGAGCTTCCTGTGCCTTGCCGCGGCAGGCGCGCTCGCCGTGTTACTGGTGTGGGCAGCGCTGCCTGAAACGCGTGATGCGGCCGAAGCGGACTCCGAGAGCGAAGGCGAGCCATCCGCCTCGTCGTGACGCGCGCGGCGCGGCGGCCGCGGCCAGTTCACTTGGGAATCAAAGCGAGTGCAGGCCTAATCGCAATCGCCCGACAGATACTTCCTCCCCTCGCAAGTGATCTCGACGGCGCCGCTACTGTTCTCGTCGGCAAGCCCCGCACCGAGCAGTTCGGCGGCTACTGCCATCGAGACGAGCGGCGGCGCCTGCCCGACTCCGACCTCGTTCAAGCGCCGAAGCGCTTCGATAGCTTCCGGGCTCAAGGATTTGGACATGGCCGTCTCCTGTCTGGCATACGAGTGCTGAAACCATGCTAGCACTTCGCCCGCGGGGCGAGGCGCGCCCCTATAATGTCGCTCGTTTTCCGGCCATCGCGGGCCGCGAGCCGCTGCCCTCCCTGCGGCCGCCCCGGCTCAATTCATGCAAAAAGTCATCCTTCCGCTCCTTTCCGGCTTTCTGGCCGCATTGTTCTTTCACGAGGCCACGCTGGGCCTCTTGCATACTGCCGGCTTCATTTCGACGGGCGGATTTTCGACCGAACCGTTTGCACCGCTCGGCATTCCCGAGTTCGTCGCGAACGCACTGTGGAGCGCGGTCTGGGCCGTCTTGATGGCCTGGCTCCTGCGCGTGTCGCCCGAACGCGTGGCGCCGTGGGTTCAGGCTTGTCTTTTCGGGGGCATCTCGCTTACCGCTGCTCGCATCTTCGTCGTCGATCCGGTACGCGGCATCTGGCCGAGCGGCAACATGTTGCCGCCCCTGGCAGAAGGGTTCGCTGCCAACGCGGTTTGGGGCTGGGGCGCGCTCGTTTTCATGCGCGCCTTCATGTCCGAAACGGAGACCGACGAATAATCAGCCGCTCAGCCGGCGAAGCGGGTGATCGCCGGCGGACCAGGGGCTGACGAACATGCGCTCGACATCGCTGCGGGTCACGTCTTCGATGCGAGCGATACGCCAGCGGGGCCGATTGTCTTTGTCGATGATGCGTGCTCGCACGCCTTCGACGGCATCGCCGCGCTCGAACGTCGAGCGCGTGAGATCGAGATCGCGCCGCAAGCATTCAGCCATCGATCCTTCAGCGCGCGCCACGACTTCGAGCGAAACCGCCATCGACAGCGGCGAGCGCTCTCGCATGACGGCGATCGTTTCGGCTGCCCACTCGCGCGCGCCGTCCTCTCGCTCACTCTCGAGCGACGCGAGGATATGCGCGACGTCGCGTTGGCCGAAATGGCGATCGATCCATGCGCGGGAAGCGGCCAGAGAACTGGTTGTGCGAGAACCGGCGCCGCCCGGCGCCGACTCGGCCACCCGCCTCACGCTGTCGACGACGCTCGCGCCGTCAACGAACGGTTCGTGTCGCAATCGGTCGAGGAGGCCGGGCAACGCCGCCTCGTCGATGCGAACATCAGCCAGTCCCGCGTAAAGCGCGTCGGCCGCGTCGATCGTCATGCCCGTGACCGCGAGATAGGGGCCGATCGCGCCAGGCGTACGCGCAAGAAACCAGCTCGCGCCAACGTCGGGGAAAAAGCCGATACGCGTCTCGGGCATTGCCATGCGCGTCGACTCGGTCACGACGCGCAGACCGCCGGTGCGATGTCCACCGAGCGAAATGCCCATGCCCCCTCCCATGACGATGCCGTTCATCAAGGCGACGTACGGCTTGGGATAGATGAAGATCGCATGGTCGAGCAAGTACTCCTGGGCGAAGAAGCTGTCGCGCGCGGCTGTATCGCCGCGCTTCGCGGCTTCGTACAGCTCGCGCAGATCGCCCCCGGAGCAAAACGCACGCGCATGCGGGCTATGGACGACGACTGCGAGCACACTCGCATCGTCACGCCACGAGTCGAGCGCCGTGCGCATGGCGCGGATCATCGGCAACGAAAGCGCATTGAGCGCGCGCGGACGGTTCAGCTCGATGAAGCCGATTCGATTGACCACTCGGGTTTGCAACTCGTCGCAAGCAATTCCACCGGACGGAGGCGCGGGCATGGGAAACGTCGAGATTACGCGGGAAATGCCAACGGTAGCACGTGCGGAGGCGGGCGGGGAGCCGTGATAACGATGCACGCGCTCGATTCTTGCTGCGACTGCGAAAAGGCGATGTCGGCGGCCTGCAAGCTTGCTTTCGATCGCTCCCGTCCGGGCGCGGGTATGCGCGCTCGTTCCCATTCAGCTCCATGACCCACTATGCACAAGTACTTCATTGACGACCGGGAGGTCGACGAAACGGCCGCGGCCGCCGCCTGGTTCGATCGCGCGGAACATCGGGGGATCGACATCCCCAAAGCCATCAGCCTTTGGGAGGATGCATCCGAGCGCACCGGCGAAGAAAGCCGACGCATCGTGGCCCACACTGGCGTACGCGTCGAGGTTAAAGAGAAATAGAACGAGAAGAACGCAAGCGGCTTGCGCCGCCCCGCCGCTCACGCTTTTGCCAATGAGAGCAGCGCGTAGTCGTGGCCGAGCTCGGCGCAAAGCGCCTCGACGACGAGCTCATGATCGGCCCGCTGCGGCAAGCCCGAAACGGTCACCGAACCGATGACTCCGACACCGGCCACGGTAAGGGGAAACGCGCCGCCATGCGCGGCGTAATCTTCGACAGGCAGGCCGTGCTTATCGGCGAGCGTCGCGCCGGCATGTTGAAGACGCAGGCCGATCGCGTACGAACTTCGTCTGAAGTGCGCGACGACGTTGCGCTTGCGACGTACCCATGCGGCATTGTCGGGCGTCGCGCCTTCGAGCGCGCTGAAAAAGAGCGGCTGACCGAATGTGGAGACGTCGATCGCGAGCGCGAGCCCGCGCGCCGTGGCGATTTCGTGCAGAAAAGCACCGATCTGCCACGCGCGGGCGGCATCGAAGCGCGGGAAAACAAGGGTTTGTTCCTGCGTCGCGATCGTGTTCAAGTCGTGGTCGATATCCATGGCGTAAGTTGGTTGAGCTGATTGGCCGACGCTTCGCAAAATCGGGCTTGCACAGTGTACTCGTTTTCCCCTATAATCACTTTTTCGACGGACGCGGGGTGGAGCAGTCTGGCAGCTCGTCGGGCTCATAACCCGAAGGTCGTAGGTTCAAATCCTACCCCCGCAACCAAGCAGTCCTTCTACCGTCGTCCAAATTCCGGAAAAGCCCGATGGCATTCGCTTTCGGGCTTTTTTTGTTTTCGCGCGAACCCACCCGTCCGGTGTATCGAGTCGCCCGAGCGTCCCCGTCCGAGCGCGCAAAATCAGCGCGCAGGCCCTGCTGTTACATGCGCCGCCATCCCTGCGGCCAGAACTTTATGTAGTACCGGCTCCTATTGCGTATCGCTTTCCGTCCCCTTATCGTTGACGAGGCAGTGCGTCTGTCTCGTGAGAACAAAAATCCACACGGACAGCCCGTTCCGGACGACATGCAGGAGACCACGATGAGCAGTAGCATTACCGAGCCATCCGGTGGCTCGCCCTCGTTTTTTTCGAAGCAGGCCACCATCGCGGGCCCGGGTTTCTCGCGCTGGATGGTGCCGCCCGCGGCGCTTGCCGTGCATCTTTGCATCGGGCAGGCCTACGCCTTCTCTGTCTTCAACGGGCCGCTCACGAAGGTGATCGGCATCACGCAATCGGCGCCGGACGACTGGTCGCTCACGACGCTCGGCTGGATCTTCTCGCTGGCTATCGTGTTCCTCGGCCTGTCCGCCGCTTTCGCCGGCAAGTGGCTCGAGCATGCGGGCCCGCGCCGCACGATGTTCACGGCGGCATGCTGTTTCGGCGGCGGCTTTCTGGTCTCGGCTGTCGGCGTGTGGCTGCACCAGATCGTCCTCCTCTACCTCGGCTATGGCGTGATAGGCGGGATCGGACTCGGCCTTGGCTACGTCTCGCCCGTCTCGACGCTGATTCGCTGGTTCCCCGATCGCCGCGGGATGGCGACGGGCATGGCGATCATGGGCTTCGGCGGCGGCGCGATGATCGCCGCACCGCTCTCCGTCGCGCTGATGAGTCACTTCAAGAGCGCGACGAGCGTCGGCGTGGCACAGACGTTCGTCGTGCTCGGCATCGCCTACTTCATCTCGATGTCGATCGGGGCGCTCGCGATCCGCGTTCCGGCGCCCGACTGGAAGCCGGCCGGATGGACGCCGCCCGACACGTCGCACAAGATGATCACGCGCAACCACGTTCATATCGACGAGGCCCTCAAGACGCGCCAGTTCTACCTGATCTGGCTCGTGCTCTTCCTGAACGTGACGGCCGGCATCGGTATCCTCGGGCAAGCCTCGGTGATGATTCAGGAAAGCTTCAAGAACACGGTGACGCCCGCGGCCGCGGCCGGCTTCGTCGGCCTGCTCTCGCTTTTCAACATGGGGGGACGGTTCGTATGGGCGTCCGCGTCTGACTGGGTCGGTCGCAAGAACATCTACTTCGTCTTTTTCGTGCTTGGGGCGGTGCTCTACTATCTCGTGCCGAGTTTCGCGGCCGCGGGCAACATTGCACTCTTCGTGCTGGCCTACTGCGTGATCTTGTCGATGTATGGCGGCGGCTTTTCGACCGTACCCGCGTATCTGGCCGACATGTTCGGCACCGCCTTCGTCGGCGGCATCCACGGCCGGCTGTTGACGGCATGGTCAGCCGCGGGCGTGGCAGGCCCGGTGCTCGTCAATTACATCCGCGCCTACGAGGTCGCTCACGGCGTGGCGAAAGCCGATGCTTACACGATGACGGTCCACATCATGGCGGTCCTGCTCGTCATCGGCTTCATCTGCAACCTGCTCGTCACGCGCGTGGATGAGAAGCACCACATGACCGAAGCGCAGCTCGCGAAAGAACTGTAAGGAGACGACTCATGAGCACTCCACCGACCCCCGCTCATCGGACCAACCGCATCGCGATCGTCGTCTTCTGGGCGTATGTCCTGATCCCGCTCGCATGGGGCGTCGTCAATACGCTACGGCAAGCGCTGAAGCTGTTCAGCTGACGCCGTCATTCCACCGGGTCGGCGCTTCGCGCTCGACTCCGGTTCTGCAACCAGGTTTTCGTGCCGGCATCGCGGCCCCGATAAGGCGGCTGCGCGCCGGAGCTTCCGTCCGAATCGCCGCCGCCATGCGGCGCGTGCTGCGCCCGGTGATAAACTCCCATCACCCTCAAGCGCGCGCTATCCATGAAATTCTGTTCAGCCTGCGGCCACCCTGTCAGCCTACGCATACCGCCCGGAGACAATCGCGAGCGGTTCGTCTGCGAGAACTGCGGGGCCGTGCACTACCAGAACCCACGCAACGTAGTCGGCACCGTGCCGGTCTGGGAAGACAAGGTGCTGCTGTGCCGTCGTGCGATCGAGCCGCGCTACGGCTACTGGACGCTGCCTGCCGGCTTCATGGAAATCGGCGAGACGACGGCCGAAGCCGCCGCGCGCGAAACGCTCGAGGAAGCCGGTGCGCGCGTCGAGGTTCAGCACCTTTTCTCGCTGCTCAACGTGCCGCACGTGCATCAGGTGCATCTGTTCTATCTGGCGCGCCTGCTCGATATCGACATCGAGGCGGGCGAGGAAAGTCTCGAAGTTCGGCTCTTCGACGAAGGCGAGATTCCGTGGGACGACATCGCGTTTCCCACGGTCGGGCAGACGCTGCGCTTCTTTTTCGCCGATCGCTCGGTAGGCAGCTACGGCCTGCACACCGGGGACATCTTCCGCTCGCTGCGCGAAGGCTGATCTCGCCGACCGTCGATCTCCCCTCCAAAACGTACTTCGCCGATGGTTCCCTGGCTCGGACCCGATGATCCCTTCCCGCCCGTCGAGCACGCGCTGGGCCCGGTGAGCGGTGCGCCGGGCCTGCTCGCGGCGAGCTCGGATCTGCTGCCTTGGCGTCTCGTCGATGCCTACCGCCGCGGCATATTTCCCTGGTATTCGGATGGGCAGCCCGTCCTTTGGTGGTCTCCCGATCCGCGCATGATCCTCGTGCCCGGCGAGTTCAAAGTCTCGCCGTCGCTACGCAAGACCCTGCGGCGCGTGCTGCGCGAGGCGCGCTGGGAGATTCGCGTCGATCACGATTTCGCCGGCGTCATGCGCGCCTGTGCGCAAGCGCCCCGGCGCGGGCAGCGCGGCACCTGGATCACCGCGGAAATCATCGACGCCTACTCGTCCTTGCATCGCGTCGGCGAAGCGCACAGCGTCGAAACATGGCTCGACGGGAAACGCGTCGGCGGGCTCTACGGCGTCTCGCTCGGGCGCATGTTTTTCGGCGAATCGATGTTCGCCGAGGTCAGCGACGCGTCGAAAATCGCGCTCGCCGCCCTGGTCGGGCACCTTCGCGGCCACGGGGTAGAAATGATAGACTGCCAGCAGAATACGTCGCATCTGGCGTCGCTCGGCGGTCGCGAGATCGCGCGCAAGGCCTTCGTGGCGCACGTGCGGGCGGCTGTCGCCGAAGCTCCGATTCCGTGGCGCTTCGACAAGACCGCTCTGCTCCAAGTGCTGCCGAACGCCGCGCAAAGCGACCAAGCCCGCTGAAGCATCGGAGCGGCTTGCATAAGATTGAGAGGGACGATGCTTCGAGAGCCGCAATGACGCACCCCAACGAGCTGCCGTTATCCCCCCTTTCCGCGCTGCAATTCTATGCAACGGCGCCCTATCCCTGCAGCTATCTGGAGGGACGCATTGCGCGCTCGCAAGTCGCGACGCCGAGCCACCTGATCAATTCAGACGTCTATACCGAGCTGGTCAAAACCGGCTTCCGCCGCTCGGGCGTCTTTACCTATCGCCCCTATTGCGAAGGCTGTCGCGCGTGCGTTCCGGTGCGCGTACCCGTTGAAGCTTTCTCGCCGAACCGCACGCAGCGGCGCGTCTGGAAAAAGCACGCGAACCTCGCCGCGACCGTTTCCCCGCTGCATTACGACGAAGAGCATTACGCGCTCTACATGCGCTATCAGGCGGCGCGTCACGCGGGCGGCGGCATGGACCGCGACAGCCGCGATCAGTACGAGCAGTTCCTGCTGCACAGCCGGATCAATTCGCGCCTCGTCGAGTTTCGCGAACCGGCCGCGGCCGCGCCGGGAATGGCGGTGGCCGAACAGGGCGTGCTGCGCATGGTCAGCATGATCGACATTCTCGGCGACGGGCTGTCCTCGGTCTACACGTTCTTCGAGCCCGACGCGCCGGGCACCAGTTACGGCACCTACAACATCCTCTGGCAGATCGAACAGGCGCGCAGCCTGGGGTTGCCCTACGTCTATCTCGGGTACTGGATCCGTGAGAGCCCCAAAATGGCCTACAAAGCGAATTTCCGGCCGCTCGAGGGGCTGTCCGACGGCCGCTGGACCCGGCTCGATCCGGCCACGGGCGCCGCCGAGGGCGGCTTGCCCCCCGTCGACGCGGCATGGCGCGCGCGGCGCGGCTGACGCATCGCGACGGATGCTGCGGCGCGTCTCGGGCTCGCGCGCGGAAGCCGGTAAAATAGCGCGCCTTCATTTTTTCGCCGCCAACTCGACGTGCTCAGCTCCCTTTACCCGCTCGCCCGCACCCGCCTCTTTCGCATGGATGCGGAGGACGCTCATCATTTGACGCTGCGCGCGCTCGGTGCGGCCGGCCGCACCGGGCTCGCCAAACTGCTTGCGACACACGTGCACGACCTGCCGCGTACCGCGATGGGCATCGCTTTCCGCAATCCCGTCGGCCTCGCGGCCGGCCTCGACAAGGATGGCGCCTGCATCGACGGGCTTGCCGCGCTCGGGTTCGGCTTCATCGAAGTCGGCACCGTCACGCCGCGTCCGCAGCCCGGGAATCCGCGTCCGCGCATTTTCCGGCTGCCCGAGGCCGGTGCGCTCATCAATCGCATGGGCTTCAACAACGGTGGGGTCGATCAGTTCGTCAAGAATGTCCAGGCGGCTCGCTACCGCGGCCCGCTCGGCCTGAACATCGGCAAGAACGCCGATACTCCCATCGAGCGCGCCGCCGACGACTATCTGTACTGCCTCGAACGCGTCTACCCGTTCGCGAGCTACGTCACGATCAACATCTCATCGCCGAACACCAAAAACTTGCGTCAGCTGCAGGGCGCGAGCGAGCTCGATGCGCTGATCGGCGCGCTGAAGGACAAGCAACAGCGTCTCGCCGATCTGCACGGCAAACTCGTGCCGCTCGCGCTCAAGATCGCGCCCGACCTCGATGACGAGCAGATCGATTCGATCGCCGATACGCTGTTGCGGCACCGCGTGGAAGGTGTCATCGCAACCAATACGACGCTCTCGCGCGCGGCGGTCACGGGCCTGCCGCATGCTGAAGAAACGGGTGGCCTGTCCGGAAGGCCCGTGTTCGAGGCGTCGAACCGGGTCATCGCGAAGCTGCGCGAGCGGCTCGACGATGCGGTGGCCATCATCGGCGTGGGCGGTATCGCCTCTGGCGAGGATGCCGTCGCGAAGCTCGCCGCCGGTGCGTCGCTCGTCCAGCTCTATACGGGCTTCATCTATCGAGGACCGGCCCTCGTGGGCGAGTGCGTCGAGGCGATCGCTCAGAGAGCGGCCCCAGCACCTGTCATATAGAAATAGGCAAACGATATTTAAAAGGCGATTGAGTTATCGCTATGATTGCTCCCCACATCGATGCCTGTGAGGCAAGGAGAAGACCCGAATGAAAGTAACGACGTTGAAGAAGATCCTGACGGCTGGCCTCATCGGAGCGGCTTTCGTCGCGGCCACGGCCCACGCCGCCGACTTGCTCGACGAGGTCAAGGCGCGCGGGACGCTGCGCATCGGCCTCGAGGGAACGTTTCCCCCGTTCGACTCCAAAGATGCCAAAGGGGATCTCGTCGGATTCGACGTCGATATCGCGAAAGCCGTCGCTGCCAAGCTCGGAGTGAAGCCCGAGTTCATCACGACGGAGTGGAGCGGGATCATCGCCGGTCTGCAGGCGGGCAAGTTCGACGTGATCGTCAATCAGGTCGGCGCCACCGACGAGCGCAAGAAAGTGCTCGACTTTTCGCCCCCTTATACGTACTCGGGTGCCGAGCTGATTCAGCGCAAGAACGACACGCGCCAGTTCAAATCGCTCGATGACCTGAAGGGCAAGAAGCTCGGCCTCGGCCTCGGCACGAACTACGAGCAGATGGCGAAGGCCGTTCCCGGCATCGACGTCAAGACCTACCCCGGCGCGCCGGAATATCTGCGCGATCTCGCGGCCGGACGCCTCGACGCCGCACTCAACGACAAGCTGATGGTGGCTTACCTGCTGAAGGGCTCGGATCTGCCGCTGCGCGCGGGCGCCCAGGTGTCGGGCGGCACGCCGTCGGCCATCCCGTTCCGCAAGGGCAATCCGAAGTTCGCCGCGGCGATCGACGACGCCATGAAGCAACTCGAAGCGGATGGGACATTCACGAAGATCTCCGAGAAGTGGTTTGGCATCGACGTGACGAAGCCCACGCCGAGGACCTCGGGCACGACCAAGTAACGAATCACGAGTTGAACCGTGCAAGGGCGGCATCGTTGCGATGCCGCCCTTTCGTATTGGCGCGTATATGATGTGGGGCCCCGCCTTTGTATCGACGCCCGCCGGCTACACGTTCAATGCGCTGAGTACGAGATAACAAACCCACGTCATGTCCACGACTTCCCTGCTCGCCCAATCGCTGCCCGCGCTCGCGCAGGGCGCCGTCCTGACGATCAAGTTCGCGGTGCTTTCGATGATCTTCGGCCTCCTCGCCGCCACCGTCATCGCGTTAATGGGCATCAGCCATCGCAAGCCGCTCGTCGGGATCGCTCGTACCTACGTCAGCATCATGCGCGGCACGCCGCTGCTCGTACAGATCTTCGTCGTCTATTACGGCCTGCCGAGCGTCGGCCTTTCGCTCGATCCGACGCCGGCCGGCGTGATCGCGCTTTCGGCCAACGTTGCGGCCTATCTGTCCGAAAGCATGCGTGGCGCGATCAACGGCATTCACCGCGGCCAATGGCTCGCCGCATATAGCCTGGGGCTCTCGCGGCGGCAGACGCTGCGCTACGTTATCGGACCGCAGGCGCTGCGGATCGCCGTGCCGAGCCTCTCGAACAGCCTCATCAGTCTCATCAAGGACACATCGCTGGTCTCGGTCATCACCGTGACGGAGCTCTTGCGCAGTGCTCAGGAAATCATCGCGACGACCTATCAACCGCTACCGCTCTACCTCGCGGCCGCGGCCGTCTACTGGGTCCTTTGTCAGGTCCTGGAATGGGTCCAGCATTGGTATGAGCGACGCCTCGCGCTGCCGACGCGCCATTGACTGTCGACATGCCTAACGCCGCGCGAACTCGCCTGAGTGCGCGGCGCGCGGGCCGGCATCGGGACGGACGGACCCGGCCGGCCGCTGATCGCTAATGCCGGCTCGGCACCTCGACGGCGAACTCGCGACTGATCTCGTCGGCCGCCAGTTCGATGAGGGCGAGCGCGGCGGCTTCGGCGTCCTTCGGATCGCGCCGCTCTATCGCCGACACGAGGCGCTCGTGAGTCTGCACGGATATTTCCCACGCGCCGGCCTTCTCCGCGAGCATAGGTTGCGTCGCCTGCAAGGCTCCACGGATGATGGCTGCCATTTGCTGAAAGAATTGATTGCCACTCGCATGGACGATGCGCGTATGCAACAGTTCGTTCGCGGACGCGTAGCCCGTATCGCCGGGGGCGAGCCCCTTGAACAGATCGAACGCCTCACGGATCGCGGCGACATCGGCGACGCTCGCGCGCGCGGCTGCCTGCGCGGCCGCGCGAGGCTCGATCAGCATCCGGAACTCGATGACGTCGCGCATGAAAAGCGGATCGGGCTTAGCGCGAAACCGCCAGTTGACGACGTCCTCATCGATCATCCGCCAGTCGCGCATCGACCGAATCCGGGTGCCGACTTTGGGACGCACGTCCAACATGTGCCTCGCGAGCAGCATCGACAACGCTTCGCGCATGACGGTCCGACTGACGTCGAATTCCTTCGAAAGCACGTCTTGCGGCGGAAGAATCGCCCCATATTTTTCTTCGACGATCCCTGAGACGAGCCCGTCCATTACCTTGCTGACCAGTGAACGGTCCTTGCCCTGCTCCATGACTTCCCCCGATGCGCCGACCGACGCCTGTCCTTGCTGTTTCGTTTCAAAACCCTCGCATAGCGCTTTCGGGTATATGAATACGGTGCTTCGACCAAATTCGATACGCTATTGGGAAACGCCTGACAGGGTTATCCCTCTGATCGTACCGATGTCGAATGTGCTTGAACGGTGGCACGCGCCGCAACTCCACACCCTCGAAAATTACTTCGCAGTACTACGCAATGCGGTTCCCAATTCGACGACGAGCGCTGCTTGAATGAACACTGCACGATGGCCGCGTTTCATACACGCAGCGACGAGCCGCAGGCCCAGGTAAGACGAATCGTCATGTTGCACGGTACGTCTCGGAGAAAGGGGTTTCCGTTCGCAATCGCACTCATTGTTGCTAGCGACCCGACACTCGTGCGAAACCTTATTCGGCATCCAACACTCGACACGTCTCAACAATGAGTCACTCGTGCCGCGATCGTTTTTTTACATGCGTGCCGACAAACTACGCCATCAAATGGCGTTTGCTCCCAGTCGTTCGCACGCCGCGATACGTCGCGTTTGAACCGGCCAATCCGCCCCTTCCCCTTGCTGCAGGCGGCTTTCGCGGGTCAAAGAAGAGGTGCTGGCGGGGCATCCAATGTGACCGATGCAACATAACTGAATCAAATTCGCAACGCGGCCGCCCTCCTCTCGGATCGCGCGTCGAGCCCCGGCCAGCGGCTCGTAGAGGGCCGCTCGACACGGGGAAATGCCAATCCCGTCAAGCGCTTAGCTCACCGATCCAAAGCGGTTTGTGAGGACCGCCACCCACCATCGCGATTGTGCAGATTTGAAACAAAAAGGCGGGGGAATCTCAACGCACCGCGCCGCAACATAGCCGCTGCCCTGTCCGGCGCCGTCGTACCGGGGCTTGGCACGATCCTCGCTGAACCTCGCCCGCAACTGAGTGCTGCCGCACAGACGACGTGGCAGCCACGGCCAGGGAGAGGCAAACAACGCCGGAACGGGGGTGGGTACTTCGCGAAGAATCTTGGCTCCTTCGCAAAATAACCCGGAAGTACGAGCCGTTAACCGTTACCGGCCCGAGCAACGATGAGCCGCAAGAGCACGTGCGCTTCGCGCATGACGTGGCATTCATTCGAGGACCGATCATGTTGACACTACAATCCGACCTTCACGGCAACCACCTTCTCGGCGCGCTGCCGCCGCATGAGTGGCAAGCGCTGACCCCGCATCTCGAGCTTGTTCATCTTCGCACCGAACAGCTGCTTTGCGATTGCGGCCATAAGATCCACCACGTCTACTTTCCGACGACAGCGATCATCTCGATTCTGTCGATGATGGAGGATGGGGGCTCGGTCGAGCTTGCCGCGGTGGGCCGCGAAGGCATGGCGGGGGTGCAAGTGTTGACGGGCGGAGAAACGATGCCGAGCCGCGTGCAAGTCCAATGCGCCGGGTTCGCCTACCGCATGAGCGCGCAGCAACTGAAACAAGAAATCGCACGGTCCGACCTGCTGCGACGGCTCATGTTGCTTTATATGCAAGCGCTTCTGACTCAAGTCGCTCAAACGGCGGCATGCAACCGCCATCACTCGTTGAGCAAGCAACTTTGTCGCTGGCTGCTGATCGAGATCGATCGCGCCGCGACGAACGAGCTCGCCGTGACGCAGCAGATGATCGCCGATATGCTCGGCGTGCGGCGAGAAGGCATCACGGAGGCAGCCGGCAAGCTCCACGAGGAAGGGCTCATTTATCACAGCCGCGGCCATATCAAGGTCCTCGACCGCAAAGGGCTCGAATCGCGCGCATGCGAATGCTACGGTCTCGTCAAGCGCGAGTTCGACCGGCTGCTCCCGAGCCTGCGTCAGACGAATACGGTGACCTGAAACCTGGCGCTCTGGGCACGCCAAGACGCACGCATCATTCGCGGATCGGACCGCGCTCAGCCGCGATAGTCGATCGTCTCGACACGCTGGTCCGAAGCGAGCAGACAAAGATCCGCCCCACGCGCGGCGAAAAGCCCCACGGTCACGACGCCTGGCCATCCGTTGATCGTGGCTTCGAGCGCGCGCGGATCGTCGATCCGTAGCTCCTTTACGTCGATGATCTCGTTGCCGTTGTCCGTGACGTACGGGGTGCCGTCCTGCCGCACGCGAAGCACGGGCACGCCGCCTATCGCCAGCACGCGACGGCCGATCGCCGTGCGCGCCATCGGAACGACTTCGATGGGCAACGGAAACCGGCCCAGCATCTCGACGCGCTTCGACGCGTCAGCGACGCAGACGAACACATCGGACACCGACGCGACGATTTTTTCGCGCGTGAGCGCGCCGCCGCCGCCCTTGATCATCGCGCCGCTCGCATCGATTTCGTCCGCGCCGTCGACATAGATCGGCAGCGATTCGATCTCGTTGAGGTCGAACACGCGAATGCCATGCTGCTCGAGCCGTGCCGTCGTGGCCACTGAACTCGACACGGCGCCGCGGTAGCGATCCTTGCGCGCGGCGAGCGCATCGATGAAACAGTTCGCTGTCGAGCCGGTGCCGATGCCGATCACCGAGCCTTCCGGCACATGCGTGTTGACGTAGTCGGCCGCTGCCTGGCCGACGAGGCGCTTCAGTTCGTCTTGATTCATGGGAAACAGTTCATCGATCAGGGAAGTGGCTTGGCCGCCCTCTGCCGAACGGCCTCGAACAGACAGACGCCGCTTGCCACGGAGACGTTGAGGCTTTCGACCGTGCCAGCCATCGGGATGTGCATGACCTCGTCGCACGTCTCGCGAGTCAAGCGCCGCATGCCCTCGCCTTCGGCGCCCATGACGAGGGCGACAGGACCATCGAGCTTCGTCGCGTAGAGACCGGCCGGGGCATCGCCTGCCGTGCCGACGACCCATACCCCGGCATCCTTCAGCTCGCGCAACGCGCGTGCGAGATTCGTGACCGTAATATAGGGCACCGTATCGGCGGCGCCGCTCGCGACCTTGGCCGCTGTCGCATTGAGCCCGACGGCGCGATCGCGCGGCGCGATGACCGCATGCGCGCCCGCGGCGTCGGCCACGCGCAGACATGCGCCGAGGTTGTGCGGATCGGTCACGCCGTCGAGCACGAGCAAAAGCGCGGGACCTTCAATGCCGTCGAGCAATTCCGCCAGGTTCTGCGCAAGCGGCAGATCGGTCGCGCGAGCGACGACGCCTTGATGGCGCTCCGTATGCGCGAGCCCCCAAAGCCTTGTTTCGTCGGCCGCGATCAGGCGAACGCCCGCTTCTTTCGCGGTATGCAGGAAGTCCTGCATGCGACGATCGCGCCGTGTGGCGTCGTAAAGAACTTCCTCGACCGTCGATGGATCGTGACGCAAGCGTGCCGTCACGGCATGAAACCCGTAGAGAACTTTGAGACGTGCCATATTCAGTTTTTCTTGCGCGCGCGTGCCTTGGCAGCCGGCTTCGGCGCCACGCCCCGTTTTTTCGCGGCCTGCACCCGCGCCGCCCGCGCTTCGTTGACCGCCGCCGACTTGCCTGGCGCAGCCTTCTTGCGCCGCACGCTTTCGTCGTTCGTCAGCGAGCGCACGCGAGGACCGATGTCGGTGGTCTCGCCAACCGAGCGCTCGACGAGCGCCGGGCGGGCCGCGATCGCCGACTTCATCGGCGTATCGCGCACGAGACGGAAATCGATCTTGCGCGCGTCGAGATCGACGCGGCTCACCTGCACGCGCACGCGATCGGATAGCCGATAGCGAATACCGGTGCGTTCGCCGCGGAGCTCGTTCTTGATTTCGTCGTACTGAAAGTAGTCCGATCCGAGCTCGGTGACGTGAACGAGGCCTTCGATGAAGAGCGCGTCTAGCTGAACGAAAATGCCGAACGACGTGACGCCGTTGATCATCCCGCCATATTCCTCGCCGAGCTTGTCACGCATGAAGTAGCACTTGAGCCACGTTTCGACGTCGCGCGAGGCTTCGTCGGCACGCCGCTCATTCGCCGAGCAATGGAGCCCGAGCTCTTCCCAGATCGCCGTATTCGTGCGGCCGTTCGGACGCGCCGTTTGCTCGTCGGCTTGCTGCAACGCGCGTGCGCGCGGCGAAAGCGCCGTATTCAATATGACGCCTTCGGGCGCGCGCGGTTGATATTTGCGGCCCGAAAGAATCGCGTAGATCGCGCGATGCGTGAGCAAATCCGGATAGCGCCGAATCGGACTCGTGAAATGCGCATAGGCGTCGTACGCGAGGCCGAAGTGGCCGATGTTGTCCGGACTGTAGACGGCCTGCTGCATCGAGCGCAGCAGCATCGTCTGCAGCATCTGCGCATCGGGACGGTCGCGAATCTGCGCCATCAGCGCCGCGTAGTCGCTCGCATGAGGCGTGTCACCGCCGCCGAGCGTGAGGCCCATGCCACGCAGGAACGTCCGCAGATTCTCGAGCTTTTCGGCCGTCGGGCCCGCGTGGACGCGATAAAGACCGGGGTGCTTGTTGCGTTTCAAGAAGTCGGCCGCACAGACGTTCGCGGCCAGCATGCACTCCTCGATCAGCTTGTGCGCATCGTTGCGCTGGCGCGGCAGGATCTGCTCGATCTTGCCCTGCGCATTGCAGACGATGTACGTTTCCGTCGTGTCGAAGTCGATCGCGCCGCGCTTTTGCCGCGCGGCGAAGAGCGCCTTGAAGACAGCGTAAAGATCCTGTAGTTGCGGCACGAGCGCGGCGCGCCGGCCGGCCTCCGGCCCCTTCGTATTGGAGAGGATCGCGGCGACTTCGGTGTAGGTAAGCCGAGCCGCCGAGTGCATCACGCCCGGATAGAACTGATAACCCTTGATCTCGCCGCGCCCTGTAATGACCATGTCGCAGACGAGCACGCAGCGATCCACTTGCGGATTGAGCGAGCACAGGCCGTTGGATAGCTTCTCCGGCAGCATGGGAATGACGCGGCGCGGAAAGTAGACCGAGGTGCTGCGCTCGATCGCATCGATGTCGAGCGCCGTTTCCGGTTGCACGTAATGCGAGACGTCCGCGATCGCGACGATGAGACGGAAACCGTCGACGCGGCCGACCTTCATCGGCTCGCAGTAGACGGCATCGTCGAAGTCGCGCGCGTCCTCGCCATCGATCGTGACGAGCGGCACGTCGCGCAGGTCGACTCGATGGCGCAGGTCGGCCAGCCGCACCTCGTCCGGCAGCTTGGCCGACTCAGCTAGCGCGTCCGGACTGAACTCGTGCGGCACGCCGTATTTTCGCACGGCGATCTCGATCTCCATGCCCGGGTCGTCGATGTCACCGAGCACCTCGATCACGCGGCCGAGCGGCTGCGAATGGCGGCTCGGGAAGTCGGTCAACTCCGCGACGACGACCTGCCCTACCTTCGCCTTCTTGACGTTTTGCGTGACGAGGATATCGTGCGCGATCCGCTTGTCTTCCGGTGCGACGATGAGCGCACCGCTCTCGCTGAGCAGCCGTCCGATCACGCGCTTGTTCGCGCGCTCGGTCACTTCGACGACGTGGCCTTCGGGACGTCCGCGCCGATCGTAGCCGACGATCCGCGCGAGCACGCGGTCGTTGTGCATGACCTTTTGCATCTCGGCGTTCGGCAGGAAGAGATCGTCCTGCCCGTCGTCGCGCACGACAAAGCCGTAGCCGTCGCGATGGCCCTGCACGCGACCCGCCACGAAGTTCGACGGGTGAGTCAGCTGATAGTAGCCGCGCTTGTCGAGACGGATCTGGCCGTCGCGCTCCATGGCGCCGAGACGTTTGAAGAAGCCTTCGCGCTCCTGGCGCTTGATCGACAGACTCTCGGCGATGTCGTTTGCGGTAACCGGCGTGTCGCTGGTGCGCAGCACGCCGAGAATCTCTTCGCGGCTCGGGATCGGGTACGGATATTTGCTCAAGGGCGCTGATCGATATTGGTGGTTTGTTCTTGTCTCGGTGGTTCAGACATGGCAATCCGCGCAATTCTAGCACTGGGGAAAGGACGGACGGACGCGGGTTTAGGCGGGCCGCAACGTATGGGGTGGCGCCCACGCGCTCGCGGGCGCTGAGGCTCGAACGCGGCGCATGGGACGGTGCCCGGAGCCGCTCGCCGTTCGCCCGACGAATCGCTTGACAGCAATTACCAGGCCGATATAATGACGGTCTTTGCTGCACGACACCTTGCCCAGGTGGCGGAATTGGTAGACGCACTAGGTTCAGGTCCTAGCGGTGGCAACACCGTGGAGGTTCGAGTCCTCTTCTGGGCACCACAAGGCTGTTTAGAGAAGTCCAGAAGACCCCGTAAATCATTGAATTTGCGGGGTTTTTTGTTTATTGCTGTCTAAGCGGGAATACGGCAAGCCACGTGCTGGTGAGTACGTTTTTGAGTACATTGAAAGTTCAAGATCAAGAAATGTACTCACCATGCCTCTCACCGTCGGCGAAGTCGAAGCAGCCCGGCCTCAGCCAAAGCCCTACGATGTCGCCGATGGCGACGGTTTGGTTCTCAGGATCACGCCGGAGGGCAACAAGTTCTGGCATTTCCGCTATCGCCTGCACGGCAAGCAGCCGCGTATCTTGTTGGGACGCTACCCCGACGTCACGCTCCAGAAAGCGAGGCAGCAGGCAGCGGCATACCGGCCCCTTGTTGCCGACGGCGCCGATCCGCGCGCAAAACGACGGATAGACCGACAGCGAGCGGATAGCAGCGACGACGGCACGTTTAAGGTAGCCGCGGAGCTCTGCTACAAGAGCAAACTGGATGCGGGTCGGTCCGCCTCGACGCTCGATAAGATCCGGACGTACCTCGACAACGACATTCTGCCCGAGCTCGGTTCGATCGAGCTGGTCAACATCACGCGCGCAGACTGCGCACACGCGTCCAGGAACGTTTCGAAAAGCGCGACGCCCTGAACGTATCGAAGAAGGCCCGCGGCTGGCTGCGCGAGATCTTCAGTCAGGCGATCGCGCGCGGCAAGTGCGAATTCAATCCCGCGTCCGAACTGAAGGTCATCCTGAAAGCCGCCCCGAAGG
Source organism: Trinickia sp. EG282A (assembly GCF_040965455.1). Classification (NCBI taxonomy): domain Bacteria; kingdom Pseudomonadati; phylum Pseudomonadota; class Betaproteobacteria; order Burkholderiales; family Burkholderiaceae; genus Trinickia; species Trinickia sp. EG282A. The sequence continues at coordinate 196,744 of NZ_JBFRCC010000003.1, forward strand.
CGAAGCACTACCCTCACCTCCTCGAACCAGAACTGCCCGATTTTCTGCGGGCGCTCGTGAAGTCGACGAGTCGTTTGATCGCCTATGTCCAGCCTGGATGACGAGCTGGACAGCAAGCCGCCCCGGAATGGTCCGATATGCCGAGTCGACCGAGGTCGATCTCAACGACTACAAGCGCGACGACCACGGGAGTGCTGCGCCTGCCGTCTCACGACCCGACAGCCAGCATCGTGCCGCGGCATCCCAGCGCGTTGCATCGGCACACATAGCTCAATCTTGTTTCTTCGTCCGCCGGATCGTCAACAGTCAACTGGTAATCCAGAAACAGTTCCTCGCCCGGCGCGATCGCCAGCGATGCGTAGATGAACACACGGTCCTCGATCTCAATTGCCTCGCAGTTGGCATGGCATGAGTGATTCAGCCAGCGTGCGCTATTTCCCCCTCGCCCGCCGTCGATCACGCGTCCGTCGGACAAGCCGAAGAAATACGTGTGGCCAGTAGCACCACTCTTCCGGTGTTGCCTGATGGCTGTCCTCCAGGCGATGACCTCGCCCTTGTACTCGAATAACTGTTCGCCAGGCTCAACTGCCCGCAACGCGAACACGCCGCGCCCGTGCACAGGCGAGCGCCGAACCACCACACGTCGCTGCATGGGCTGCCCGTCCTCCTTTTTTGTCGTCGCAGTATAGGGCGGCAAATTAAAGCCTAGGAGTATTTCTTAAGTACTTGGCCATGTTCCATACCGCGATCACCGTCATCAACGAGACCGGCCAGAAATGGGTAGATCGGTAGCGGCACCGGCGCCACAAGCCAGATGATCGCCCCCAACGGGATCACGCCGAACATCAGCAGGTGCGTTGCGTGGTGGTAACGCGTTGCGGACTCGTGCCCGCCCCGCATACGCCTCGCGTTAGCGGCGCGCCAACTCGTGATCGGCCGGACTAAATTCCCGGCCCACTCCAGCCTTTTTACATCTATAGTATCGATACATACCGTATGCAAGTATTGACGTTATCGTCGGTCGACATGTACTCTGCTGGCAGTTTCCGATTCAAAGGGGGATGATCGATGTAGCTTTCCCTTGAATTCTCGGTAAACCCCGATTTGATTGTCTCGATATCGTATGCTAGCATACTTAATGTTATCATCGAAACCATCAGCGGTCGACATGTACCGTGCTGGCAGTTCTCAGGTGCATGAAGACGAAGACGCCCAACGTCGTTTTCCTGTAGAGAGGCAAACCATATGCGGAAGTCTCGGAGAGGCCACGCCGAGGTGCTGGGTACCGTCGACGCGTCAGTCGACCAGATTTTGGAGTTGCTGACTGACTGGGCGGCTTCTGACCGCGGCGGTCGGCGCGGCGCCAAAGGGGCGCGAAGCCAAATTGGAAAGGTGTGGGATGGACTATGACGTCATCGTCGTGGGCGGAGGTGGCGCGGGCCTCTCAGCGGCTATCGCGGCGGCCAAGGCGGGCGCCTCTGTAATGCTGGTCGAGGCGGACACCAAACTGGGGGGAGCAACCGCTCTGTCCAGCGGTGTGGTTTATGCTGCTGGAACTGCCCCGCAGCGCGCGGCAGGTATTGAAGACACGCCGGAGGCGATGTTCAACCACTTGATGAGCCTTAACCAGTGGTCCATCCGGCCGGCCCTGGCCCGTATCTTGGCCTACGAAGGCGCCTCCATCATCGATTGGCTGATCGAGCTGGGTAATGAGTTCCCACCGCACCTCATCGTGGAATCCGGGGTCGGCGGCTGTCCGCGTGGGCATCAGTCCATCAACAGCGGTTATGGCATTGTCCAGTCCCTGATCAACCACGCGGGCCCTCTTGGCGTCGAGGTCGCTCTGGGCTCGCGTGTCGGCGGACTACTCGTGGAAGACAGGGCCGTTGTCGGCATTCGCGTGGAGGGAACCGAACTGCGCGCCTCGAGCGTCGTAATCACCACCGGTGGATTCGGGAACAGTCCGCAAATGATCGAACGTTTGTGGCCAACGGCCGCTGCGCACGGCGAGCGTGTCTTCTCCATCTACCACGAGGTGCCTTTCAATGTGGGGGACGGCATCAAGATCGCCGAGGATGTTGGCGCGCGGATCACCGGCATCGACAACGGCCTGTTGACACCCAACTCTGCTCTGGCGCCATATGACTTAGAGGCTTTCTTTCCCGAGTGGGCGATGGTGGTGAATCGCTACGGGCAACGCTTTGCGCCGGAGGACGCCTCTTATGCGATCTCCGGCTATCTGATCAACGACCAGCCCGGCATGCACTGCTTTGTCATCTTCGACGACGCAGCCTTTCGCGAGGCTTGCGCGGAAGACATCGTGGTCAAGCACTACGTGAACGATCCGGGTCCGGCAGGCTGGAGGGTCAGCGTGATCCGTCGCAAAATTCAGGAAGGGCGGGTGAAGACGGCCGACACGCTTGAGGAGCTAGCTCAGCGAGCAGACATCAACGCGCCCGGTCTGATTGCGACGGTCGAGCGCTACAACCAGTTTGCCGATGCCGGAAAGGACGAGGATTTCCTCAAGTCGACCAGCAAGTTTTATCCGATCCGCAAAGGTCCCTTCTATGCCGTGAAGATGCGCGCTTCCACGATCACGTCCTGCCATGCCGGCCTCGACATCGACAATGACGGCCGCGTGCTCGACCGAAGCGGGACAGCCATCCGGGGCCTATACGCGGCCGGCGAGGTGTTGGGGTGTACTCTGGGCCGACGGTATGTCGGCGGCGGCATCGGCGTGGCGAACGCCCTTACCTTTGGTCGTCTGGCTGGCGCCTCGGCGGCGAAAGATGCCGACGGTCTGCGCGGCGCAGCAGAACGGCCGATTCCGGAGTCGTAGGAAATTCAGTTGCGAATACCTAGCCCGGGGTCCGTGTGCAGTTCGCCCGCCCCCCCCGACGCTCTACAACAGTTGGAGAATCGCACGATGACGCTCGACGAGTTTACTGCGCTGCATGAGATCAGCCAGACCAAATACCGCTACCTGCGTGCAGTCGATACCCAGAATTGGGAGTTGCTTCGCAGCTGCTTCACCGATGATGCAAGCGTTTGGTACAACCAAGGAAAGTTCACCGCAGAGGGCCCCGACAATATCATCGCGAGGCTCAAGGCTTGGTTCCTTCCGGTCGTCTACAGCAGTCACATCGCGCTGCAGCCGGAGATCGAGCTGACCGGTCCGGACACCGCCAAGGGTACTTGGCGGCTGCAAGATATCGTTCACTTCAAGGGTCCCGTACCTGACCCGGTGAGGAACCTGACCGGTGGCGAGGAAATCACCGGCGCCGGCTATTACTACGACGACTACCGCTGTGTGAACGGCCAATGGAAGATCGCGCGCACAGGCTATGTCCGCTTGTTCGAGCAAATCGCCCGCCGTGCCGGCCGTGGCGACGTGGAAGTTAAAGGCGTCGACGAACGCGGCGTCATAAAAGCGGCTTAGCGGCGGCTTATCTTCGAGACCGGTGACGCGCGGCGGCACCATGGAAATTGTCAGTGCCTGCTAAGCCGCCCTACTCGATCGAGCCACCGTTTGACAATCAGATCTTGAGGGGTTTCCGATGAGCAAAGTGCAGAGGGGAAAAGCTGACTTCGAGGGCGAGGTTTCCGCGAACATCGACGATGTCTGGGACTTGCTGCTCGACTGGGCCAATCTCGATTGGCTTCTCAACGATGTGACCGAGGAGGGAATGGAGCTCGGTAAAGTCCATCTCGAGGGCGAAAAGAACGCACAGTTTCGTGTTCGCGTAATGACTCGCTCCAACGTGGAGGGAAGCGGCCTCCCGCTGGTGAACCGCGAAGTTCTGCTGCGTGAAGACCGAACGGCCTACAGGTTCTATTACGATTGCGTGGACGGCTTCCTGCACGGCATCAGGAACTACATCGCCAATTGGGCTCTCGATCCGCTTCCAAATAATCGTTGCCATATCAAAGTCGAAGCGAATTTCGACGTGATGGAGACCGGCGATATCGACAAGCTTCGTTCAACGCTCGTAGCAGTCTACGACTCCATGATCCGAGGTCTCAATGTGCATTTCGAAAAGCAGTATGCGCAGCGGATGTGATAAACAAATGAATCAACGGTGACTTTCAAGCATATCGCTTGGTGAGTCTGTCGGCGTTCCACCGGCACCGAGCTTCGCACTTGGCGTGACGCGAGTCGGGGCGACCATTCTATTCAAGCCGGATTCTCAAGGCGAACAAGGAGATAACATTGCGCTTCAATCTATCAGTCACTCACGGCGATTATGAAGATTGGCCGGTTATGGCCGTTGCAGCGGAAAACGCCGGCTTCGACATCTTTTCCATACCGGATAGCATTTTCTACCCGGAAGAAACCGACTCTACGTATCCCTACAACGAAACCAAGGTCATTAGAGATTACATCAAAAATACGCCGTTCGTAGAAACCTTTGTTGTCCTTGCCTGGCTTGCTGGTCAAACGAGCCGAATAAAGCTATTTTCGAACGTCCTGAAGACCGCGTCTCGCCAGCCGATCCTTCTAGCCAAGCAGATTGCGTCTCTCGCTGTGATTTCAAACAACCGCTACATCTATGGAGCTGGCATCGGGCCTTGGGCGGAAGACTATGTCTATAACAACCTTCCGTGGGAAGCGCGGGGGGAATTATTGGATGAATCGATTGAGATATTGCGCGGCCTTATGACTGGTGAGGTCTTCTCCTATGAAGGCAAACACAACAAATTTGGTCCGATCAGAATCAATCCTACGCCCACTCTGCCCGTTCCGGTTGTGATCGGAGGTCATTCCAAGCCCGCTTTGCGGCGAGCGGCTCGGATCGGCGATGGCTGGACAGCCGTCAATATGAAGTTCGACATGATGAAGGAAACTGTCGAAACGCTGACCAGCCTTCGGCGCGAGTACGGAAAAGAAGGCGGCGACTTTCAAATCCATGCGCGGGAGTCGGATTTCCAAACGGGCGGGCAAGGAAGCGTGGACCTCGATCACTTTCGTCGACTAGAAGAAATTGGGGTCACGGACTACGGGGTGGTGCTCTTACCCTCTTCCCGACTTTCGATTGACGAAAAGCTCGACGCGATAAATCGCTTCGGCAACGACGTGATCGCGAAGCTCCGCTAGCCGTCGCAAGAACGTCGAGACATAAATCAATAACCGATGGTCGGCCCGCCAAGCCTCGTTTCGCGGGTGGTCTTGTTCAAAGGAGGATGTGAGCGTGTCGGTCGAACAGCAAAATATCCAGATTGTTAAAGCCGCTTACGCGGCCAACGCGCGCGGAGACCGCCAGGGCTTCACGGCCAGCTTCACGGCCGAGACTGAGATCCACGAGGCTGCTTCTCTGCCGTATGGAGGCGTCCATAAGGGTATCGACAGTTTTTCAAGGCTCATGGGTCTGGTGAAGGAGCATTTTTCCAACCCGAAATTCACCCAGCACAAAATGATTGCCGATGGCGACGACGTGATCTTGGTGGGGGAACTCACCATCACCGGCAGAAAATCGGGGAAGACAATCTCGTTTCGGATGGTCGAGATATGGACGATCGTCGATGGGAAAACGCGAAAGTTGGAAGTGATCTACGGCGACACTGCCGCTGCCCTTCGGGCAGCCGACCTTATCTGAACACGACAGCGGCTTAGGAGCAAGTCATCCAGTTCTTCGCCTACCCGCCGATAGTACGCAAAGTCATCTACACACGACGGCTGAAGTTGACAAGCCTCAGGTTCACTCGCCGACTCTTAGTCATCAAGCGCCGCATATAATCGATTTCTCGCGGCAGCAGCGCATGTAACCACTCCAGCCATCTTCGCAACTCCGGTCCGCTCGGTGCATGCTTTCAGTTCGATTGCGAATACTCCGACCACTCGCGCTGGTCGGCAGCACGACGATATGCAGCATCGCCCCGAAATAAGGCACCATCGCGGATCTGCCCGACACCGACCCAATCGCCTATGCTCAGCCAGCCACCCGCTGATGATGCCACAGCACGTCGCTGCCTCCGTCCGTGCGATTTAGCACACGCGCCAGTACAAAGAGCAGATCCGACAGACGGTTCACATACTGACGCGGCGCCGCGTTAATTTGTTCGATGTTCCCGAGCGCCACGATCGAACGCTCGGCTCGACGACATACCGTTCGGCACACATGCGCAAGCGCTGCTGGCCGAGAACCTGCCGGTAGAATGAATTCTTGTAGCGGGGGAATGGTGGCGTTGTACTGCAACAGCCACCGGTCGATCCGCGCCAGGTGCTCATCCGATATCATGGCGTGACCTGGTATGCACAGCTCACCGCCCAGATCGAAAAGGTCGTGTTGAACGGCAATGAGAGCCTTCCGTACGTCATCGGGCATACCCTCGCATAGCAAAATGCCAATGTGCGAGTTAAGTTCGTCAACTTCTCCAATCGCCGCGATTCGTGCATTGTCCTTACGAACTCGGTTACCGTCACCCAGCCCGGTAGTCCCGTCGTCACCTGTGCGCGTCGCAATTTTGCTGAGACGGTTACCCATATCGTCCTCGTCAGGCAATTCCCATTCACAAAGAATCTGCCGGTTTAAAAACTAAAATCGTTTTCAAGGCCGTCGAAAACGACTGACTAAGCGAAGCATCGTTACATTTCGTCACTGCGACCTCACAGTATCTGACGCGATCCAGCGTAAAGGCTGCCCCAACCTCCGCAGCGATCAAAAACCGGATAACGGCAAGGCGGCAATGACCAAAGGCAATACTCCGATCCAACAGCTTTAATGCTGCAGTCCGAGCCGCAGCACCTGCCTCAGGCGCGCAGCCGGAAACCATTCCAACCTTGATCTCGCGCTTCATATCGCGCACGTGCTGTCTCGACATGAGAATGTCCGCCAATTCCGCCGCGCGGGGGGCTGTTCGTCGCGCAATTAGTAAGATTCAACAACACATCTCGCCATCAGCCGCGAGTGCATGTGCGCTACTCCCGGTAACTTGGATAGCGACATTCAATGCAAGACGCGCTAGGCCGACTTCCCCATGGATCGCAAATCCTCCTCGGCCTGCACCTTCGCTCTCTGGAGGTAATCCATGATCTTTTCTTTCGGCACAGCGGGTCGGAAGACCGAGAGGCCGCCATCCACCGCAAGCTGCGCCCCAGTCACAAACCTGGCCTCGTCTGAACCGAGGTAGGTCGCCGCATAGGCGATATCCTGGGGTTTGCCGGCTCTTGGCAGCGGCTGCGAACCCGCCATCATTTCGTCGAGATGCACCGGCATGGCATCGGCCACCTCCCTGCTCGCCCCGACAAGCTGCCCCCACATCGACGTCGCAAAGGGGCCAGGAACGATCGCATTCACTCGGACTTTGCTGCTGGCGAGTTCAAAAGCGGCCCAGCGCGCCAAGTAAAGCACGGCGCCTTTGCAAACAACGTACAGCACGCTTGCAGCTGGCGAGAAGTTCTCCGCGGCAGCAGACGAAACCAGTATCACGGAGCCCCCGCCACGCCGTTGCATCGGGCCGACTGCGTGCTTTATGCACATCACGTGGCTGCGCAAAAGATTCGCCTGTCCGTCGTCCCAATCCTCAACCGTCATGTCGGCGATCTTTTGCTTGTGATCCACCGAGGCCGCTGCATGAACGACGACATCAAGACCGCCGAACTTCTCCTCTGCCATCGCCATCGTCCGGGCAATGTCCTCTTCGTTGCGGATGTCGCAGGCGTTGAAACAGACCGTCCCAGGAAAGCGCCGCTCTAACTGCGCACCCTTCTCCGCCTGGATATCTGCAACGATGATCTTGGCGCCCTCGGACACATACATCTCCACAACGCCGTAAGCTATCCCCGACGCGCCTCCCGTAATAACCGCAACCTTTCCAGACAAACGTCCCATTCTTATTACCTCCTGGTCGAGGCATAACGTTGCAGGCGTCATGTCTCCAGGCAGAAATCCAAGCAGCCGAGACCGATGGAATCGCCTTTGGTGAATGTCGATGTTGTAAACGGTAAGACGGCTGCCCCTACTGCGTCTTATGAAGAATTGCGGAAAGCGCCTCAATACCGTCCCACTCCCCGATGATGACGGGCGGCTTCCCTGTTATGCGTTGAGTTTCGTCTTCGCGAACTACGTTGAGGACCACCCGGTCCGCGCCGGCCGTTCCGAACTCCTCAACTCGTGCAAGGATGTCGGAAGGGCTTCCCCAAGCAGTGAGGGAATCGATGAGTCGATCACTTCCTCCCTCGCTCCAATCACTCGCTTCAAAGCCGGCCTTCTCAAACGCGGCCTGATAATACGGAAGCGCGAGGTACATCGATAGATATGTGCGGGCAATTGTTCGGGCCTCGTTCGCATCCGAACTCATCACGCACATAATCTGGGAGGTGATGTTCAGGCCAGACCCGACACGTTCGCGCGCTTCCTTGATCACGGCGGTGGGCATCATCCATGTGACCATGCCCTGAGCATGCTTGGTTGCAAGTTTTTGCAAACCCGGCGCGTGGGCCGCGATGTACAAGGGCGCCATCAGCTCCGGCTTGGCGGAAATGAGTTTGACCTCCGCCATCTCTTCAAGATATGCGGTCATCTTCGGCAGTGGTGCCACCCACTCGCCCTTGCGCTTGCCTATCACAATCGGGTTCGAGGCGCCGAGGCCCATGATGAATCGGCCAGGGTAAAACTCGGACAAGGTTTGAAGTGCTTGCACAGCTCCGGTCGGATCGCGGCCATAGACGGTTGCAACCCCTGTCGCGACCTTCAATGTGTGGGTTTGCGAAAGCATGAATCCGCACGCAAGGAACGGTTCACGCCCGAACGAGTCGAGCAACCAAACGCTTTCGAAACCCAGTCGCTCTATCTTCTTAACCAAATCGGAAAGCTTTTCAGCCGGTAATTGGTGAGTCGTGCGATCAAGAGTAAGGCCGATCAATGGCATGGGAACTCCGTTCAGAATTTTGCCTAGGTGCGCAATGCACGCTCGAGAAAACGAGCTGCTTCCATTTGCCTCAGATCAGGTCAGCGCCAAATCGGAATTCGCTGTCGGGAGCGTCCAACCGTCGGACCAAACATGCAGCGCCGTGCCTCATGAGGGCGTGTGACGAGTGATCACATAAACAACGCACGATTGAGGCGGACGAGGTATGCGGCATCCGGGTTCGTTGCGACTCCCTCAATCCGCTCCATGACCGCGGCGAACGACAGGTCGCGGCGCTTGGGCAATCTCGCTACTTCCGCGGTGGCCAGCGCGGCAGGCATCTCCTCGCGCGAGAGATCCGTGCAATAGCACGGCGCACCGGGCTGCTGTCGCCACGATTGCGCAAGGGTGCCGGCATCGAATCCGTCGAACCCCGTGTCCTCCACGAGCGCGATTCCGACCTTGCGGTCCGCGTCGCTGTCGGCGGCAACCGGGATAGCGATACGTCCGGGACTCCCCGCAGGTTTGTCCTTCTTCGCGAAAGAGTCGGAACCGATGGCGTTCCACGCCTTGACGACCGGACGGCCCAACCGCTCCGCAACCCAAAGGCTCTCCACCTGGCCGGATTCGATGGGGCCAATGTTGCCATCTCGCGCCGGATAGTAGTTCGACGTGTCAATGACTACTGTTTCCGCCGAAACGGTGGCGATAACCGGCGCGATGTCGGGAATGCGGATTAGGGGAATCGAGAGGATCAAGACGTCGACATCGGTCACAGCTTCGGCAGACAGGACCGGGCGCGCCCCGAAGGCCAGCACGTCGGCCCCGATACTGTCCGGGCCGCGCGAGTTTGCAACCTTCACGTCGTGCCCCGCTGCGCTCAACCTTTGGACTAGCGTCTTCCCGATGTGGCCCGTGCCGATAATGCCGATTTTCATGAGTTCGATCTCCTAGTAGCCTGGATCTTTCGGTCGCGTGGCGGGCGGCGAAATATGCACTGCCGTGCTTCGAGCAGCACCGTCAACATGGTATGCAACAATACCATATATACTCAGTACGATCATGTCAATCGATCTCAACCCGACTCGCGCGAGCGCACCACACGAGGCGATGGTCGTTTTTCGCCCGGCAACCGCACGCCCCCATGTATAGGTGGTGGTAGTACAGCTGACCACATGGCTGCGCCGAGCAGCGCATGCAGGGCGAGCCCAAATCCCGGAACGGATCCGACATGAAACGTCATGCCCTCAGCATCGTTCCGCCGAATCAACACTTAATTATTGTATCCAACCATACCTTGTTGTACATTACCAAGTGCAATCTGGCGCATCGAACAAGATACGGAGACACCCTCATATGATCGGCGAGCCCGAGCTGGATTTACTGCCCTGGTCGATCGGCGACCTGCTGCGCACTGCGAGCCGGCAGCGGCCTGAACTAACGGCTCTAATCGTCCCGGCATCCACGCAAGGGCGAGAGGAACAGCGCTGGACGTATAGCGAACTACAGGCCGAGGCCGAACGAGCAGCTGCCGCGCTCCTCGTCCACTTCGCCCCTGGCGACCGTGTCGCCACTTGGGCGGGCGCAAGTTCCAACTTGCTGATGTTGCACCTAGGTGCTGCTCTGGCCGGCATCGTTCTTGTCACACTAAATCCGGCATGCCGCGGCCAAGAATTGAAGTATCTCCTCGAGCAGGCCGAGGTGCGCGGCATCTTTCTTGAGCGCGCATTCCGAAAGATGGACAACGTCGCTGTGCTGGAAGCAGTACGGCCAGAACTCCCCAAACTCGAATCGGTGTTCTATCTTGACGCCTGGTCGAGTTTCGTGGCGAGCGCAGCCGACGCGTCACCATTGCTTCCGACGGTGCAGCCCGAAGCGCCTGCATTGATTATTTTCACTTCTGGCACAACGGGAAAACCAAAGGGCGCCGTCCTCAGCCATGCGGGTGTCGTGAACAACGCCCGGTTTACGCAAGCGCGCATGGGCATGGCCGAGGGCTCCGCCTGGCTCACGGTGATGCCAATGTTCCATGTCGGCGGAAGTGTGACCATGACGCTCGGTTGCATGGCAAGCCTCGGAACACAGGTACTCTTGCCCGAGTTTAATCCCGAAGCGATGCTCGATGCGCTCGAGCGTTACCGCGTCCGAATGACAATGGCTGTGCCGACGATGATTCTCGCCGCGATAGAAAGCGAGCAGTTCGATCGGACCGACCTCTCGCAGCTGGAGCTGTTGATCACCGGCGGCACCGTCGTCGTCCCCGAATTGATCCGCTTGATACATGAACGCTTTGGCTGCGAACCGATGGTCGTGTTCGGCCAGACCGAAGCCGGCGGCGCGATGTGCCTTTCGCGCCGGGGCGACGGCATTGAACTGTTGACGCAGAGCGTCGGCGCCCCCCTGTCGATGTCTGAAGTGAAAATCATCGGGCTCGACGGTGCTGCAGTGCCGGTCGGGCAGCCGGGCGAGATCTGCGTGAAGACGCCCTGTCGCATGCTGGAATACTTTCGTATGCCGGAAAAAACGCGGGAGGCAATCGATGCGGATGGCTGGGTGCATACAGGCGACGTCGGCATCCTGCTCCCGAATGGCTACGTTCAAATAACAGGCCGTCTAAAGGACATGATCATCCGTGGCGGCGAAAACATTTACCCTCGCGAGATCGAGGACTTGCTGGCACAACATCCGGCAGTGCTGCAGTCGGCCGTCTTTGGCGTGCCCGATGAAAGATGGGGCGAACAGGTAGCCGCCGCGGTTGTTCTCAAGCAAGGGCACAACTGCGATGCGGACGCGCTCAGCGCATTTCTGGATGGCCGCATCGCACGCCATAAGGTACCGCGGGTGTGGCGCTTCCTCGACGCGATGCCGGTCACCGCCACAGGCAAGGTGCAAAAGTTCGTCCTGCGCGACCTGGTAAAGGCCCAAGCATGATGAGCGACCGGTCTAGTTGTGCATTGCTGCTCCATCGGCACTCCGGAGACCAGCGGCCCCCCTATCGCTCTGGCTGCTTCGCCCGATGAGAAGGTAGGACTGAACAGCCGAGCGTGAGCAGCACTGATACAGCGAAACTCGCGGGCCAAAATCACATTGTACGTCTACGTATCGTATGCTACCGTATCACGTATGGACAATCGAGTTGTCTTCTGCGACAGGGCAGGGTCATCCGCCCAACGGAGATTCGACGGTGCCGGGTTTTGATCTGACTGCCGGGGATCGCAATCTGGGCAACGTGCGATTGTTCTCGATGCGGACGCCGCCTATCACCGCTGGGCAAACCGCTCAAGGCAGCGGACTGACGCGAACTGGAGATGCAGATGTCGCATGCCGGACTCTTTGAGCCCCTGGCACTGACGCGGGGCCCGGCCATGAAGAATCGCTTCATGCTTGCACCGCTAACGAACCAGCAAAGCTTCCCTGACGGTCGCCTGTCCGACGACGAGATCCGCTGGCTGGAGATGCGCGCCGAAGGGGGTTTTGGACTGGTGATGACCGCGGCTGCGCCTGTCCAACAGGTTGGGCAAGGGTATCCGGGGCAGCTCGGTGTTTTCGAGGATCTGCACATTGAGGGACTCTCCCGCCTCGCGAGCGCCGTTCGCGCGCACGGCAGCCTTTCAGCAGTGCAGCTCTATCATGGTGGCGATCGCGCTTCACCCGAACTGATTGGCACCCCTGTCTCCCCTTCGGAAAACTCGCGTAACGGCGCCAGGTCGCTGAACTTGAAGGAAGTCGAACAGCTGCGGGATGACTTCATCGCGGCCGCCCTCCGTGCGGAAACGGCAGGATTCGATGGGGTCGAGATACATGGCGCTCACGGCTACATCTTGGCGCAATTTCTGTCTCCGACTATCAACCAGCGGGATGACCGCTACGGCGGAAGCTTCGAAAATCGCTCGCGGCTCATGTTGGAAGTCATCGACGGGATCCGCAGTCAGTGCGGCGACGATTTTCAGATTGGCCTTCGGCTATCGCCGGAGCGCTTCGGAATGCGCCTTGCCGAGGTGCGGGACCTCGCAACGGAAATCATGCGGAAGGAGCAGATCGATTATCTGGACCTGTCATTGTGGGACGTGACGAAGCAACCCCATGAGGAGGAATTCCAGGGGCGCACGTTGTTGAGTTACTTCACGGAACTACCGCGTGGGAACGTGCGGCTCGGCGCCGCCGGCAAGGTGATGAGCGCGGCTCTGGCGGCAAGCGTGATCGAAGCCGGCTGCGATTTTGTCACGATCGGCCGCGCGGGCATCTTGCGTCACGACTTCCCTGAACAAGTGCGGCGTAATCCAGAGTACGACTCTCCGTCTCAGCCAATCGCTGTACAGCACCTGCAGGATCAGGGCGTGGGTCAAGAGTTTATCGCTTACCTGCGCACTTTTCCGGGACTCGTAGCTGAGGAAGGAACTCGGACATGAACTTCATGGCGCAGGTGAGATCACTTGGCAGCCAGTAACTGCTTTTTGCGAGGAGAAGGGGACAATGAATTACGACTACAAAACGGGCTTTGTGGCTTATCCTGACGCGGAACCCGGCAGCCCCGCCGCAAAGGCGCCCTATGTCGATAACGGTAAGGCTCGCATCGACCCGCGCCGTTACTACACGCATGAGGAAGCGGCGCTCGAGTGGGAGCATATGTGGACGAAGAGCTGGGTGTTCGCCGGGCTCGCGCACGACATCCCGAACATCGGCGACTGGTTCAAGGTCGAACTCGGCAAGGAATCGTTCATTGTCGTCCGCAACGCGGAGGGCGATGACGGTATTGCCGCGTATTTCAATCTGTGCCCGCATCGCGGCAACCGTATCGTTCATACCGATTTCGGCAATGCCGGTAGCGGAAGCTGCTTTCAATGCGACTTTCACGGGTGGAAGTTTGGTCTCGATGGCAAGAATGTCGAAATCCGTGACGAGTTTCTCTTCCGCAAGGAAGCCGTCGCGCATCGCCCGGGACTGAAGCCTATCCGCTGTGGCGTCTGGAACAGCCTCGTTTTCATCAGTGTAGCTCCCTCCGGCAAGTCGCTCGCGGAGCATTTGGATAACATTCCGAAGCACTTGGCGCCCTACCCCTTCGAAAAGTACCGTGTAATCCGCGACATCGAAACCTGCTGGAACGCGAACTGGAAAACAGCGCTCGACGCTTTTATCGAGTTCTATCACGCCGACGACGTCCATCCGCAGCTGCTGACTTTCACTGAGACCCTCGAGTGCCAGTACGACCTTTACGCCAACGGGAACAGTCGGATGATCATTCCTGTCGGATACGTGACAAGCAGGAACGAGGACCGCGAAACCGTGACGGATGCGCTCAAAGGCTTCCTGCAGTTCTATGGCGGCAACCCGGACGACTACGTCCACCTGAAAGGCCACGAGTACTATAAGGCGCTAGTGGATGTCCGGAGGAAGTGGGCCAAGCGCCACGGGTACTCGCATTTCGACGATCTCAGCGACGCGCAAATCAACGACGATTGGAATTATTTTGTATTCCCTAACATCACCATCAACGCATTCAGCGATGCGCTTCTGATCCAGATTTTTTCGCCGCACGAGAGCGATCCGAGCAAAAGTTACTACCGGGCGATCTCGCTATGTCTGCCCGTCGGTGGAACGCAGGACATGGTCATGGACCCTGGTCAATTCGGGCCCGAGGCCATGTCGCCGCCGGGCTGGGATGGATCGGAGCGACCGGCAAAGATCATTCCGCAAACCCTTGCCGATTTCGGCTCTGTGCTGGCGCAAGACGCCGTGCGAGTGCCGGAAGTTCAAAAAGGTATCGAGTCCATGGCGTTTGACGGCTACGTGCTATCGGAATCGGAGTGCCGTATCCGGCACTACCATGCCGAGATCGATCGGCTCATTGGTCGCAAATGATCCTTGGCCGAGCACAAATACTTGGTTTCTTAATTAGGGGCACTGCAGTTGGCATGCCTCATACTCGGAGACAAAAAATGGCGAAAGGTTGGTTTCATAATTCGAATTGCTTTTTGGCGCGTTACCCGGTGGATCCGGCTCGCCGTGAAGAGTTTTTGTCGGCACTCAATGACATGTTCACGTTCGCAGAACCTTGGTACGAGGAGCATGCTCATTTCGCATTCCACGGATGGGCCCGCGATCCGAATACATGGGTGGTCATCGCTGCGTGGAAGAGCGAGGAAATCCTTGAGAGGCTGCGGAAGGAGCCCGAGTTCCAAAAGCATAGCGTGCGCATGCTCGAATGTTGCACCGGGCCGATGATCATTGAGCAATTCAGCGGCATGAAGGTGGATCGGAGCGTCTTTGATCTCTATCCGGCTGGGAAGTCGCAGGTTCACCTTCCGACTCAGTCCCTTGGAGTGGAATTCGTTTAACGCGCTATTCCGCACAGGTCGACGAAGGGGGGCCCTACATGGATTTCGGCTTTAGTTCGCGCGGGCGAGAGTGGCTCGCACGAGTACAGACGTTTCTCGATGAGCACGTTTATCCGAACGAGGAACTCTACGAGGAACAGCTCGGGCATGAGTGCGACGATCCATGGCGAGTTCCCCCCATCATGCTGGAACTCCAGAACAAGGCGCGAGAAGCCGGGCTATGGAACATGCATATCCATGACCCGCGCCACGGGCCAAGCCTGAGCAACGTAGACTATGCGCCGATTGCGGAGGCGTTAGGTCGAGTCCACTGGGCATCCGAAGTGTTCAACTGCAACGCTCCGGACAGCGGCAATATGGACGTCCTGTCGCTATTCGGCAGCCCTGAGCAGCAGGAAAAGTGGCTGAAGCCCATGCTGGCCGGTGAGATCAAATCCTGCTTTGCAATGACCGAGCCGGCTGTGGCGTCTTCCGACGCCACCAATGTCGAGACCCGGATAGAGCGCGATGGGGATACGTACGTCATCAATGGCAGGAAGTGGTGGATCACCAACGCTTTCAACCCGCGCATGAAAATCATGATCGTGATGGGAAAAAGCGATCCGAACGCTCCACGCCATAAGCAACAGACGCAGGTCTTGGTGGAACCCAACGCGCCCGGTGTGAAGATCGTCCGGCCGCTGCCGATCTTCGGCTACTACGACCGCCCGCACGGGCACGGCGAGATCGTCTTTGAGAATGTCCGTGTGCCCGCCGAGAACGTCATACTTGGTGAAGGAAGAGGCTTCGAAATCGCGCAGGGCCGCCTGGGGCCAG
This sequence comes from Trinickia sp. EG282A, assembly GCF_040965455.1. Taxonomy (NCBI): domain Bacteria; kingdom Pseudomonadati; phylum Pseudomonadota; class Betaproteobacteria; order Burkholderiales; family Burkholderiaceae; genus Trinickia; species Trinickia sp. EG282A. The sequence continues at coordinate 212,742 of NZ_JBFRCC010000003.1, forward strand.
GCCGTATACATCACGCAATGCGGATCATCGGCGTTTCGGAACGGCTCCTCGAAAAGTTATGTACGCGGCTTTCTTCGCGGGTGGCATTCGGCAAGCGCCTTTCGGACGAAGGCGTCTGGCAAGACCGCATTGCGCGCGCTCGCATTAACATCGAAATGAGCAGGCTTCTCGTATATAAGACGGCTTGGCTGATGGATACGGTCGGCGTCAAGAATGCCCGCAGCGAGATTTCGCAGATCAAGGTGATCGTTCCCGAACTGGCTCAAAGTTTGTGTGACGTCGTCCAGCAAGCGTACGGCGCAGCGGGCATGTGCGACGATTTCGGCTTGGCGTACACCTTCGCGCGCCTGAGGGTCATGCGTATCGGCGATGGGCCCGACGAAGTCCACAACCGAGTTGTTGCACGCAACGAACTGAAGAAGTACGCCTCGCCGAAAGCGAACGAGGTATGCGCGCATGAATGATCGTCAGGAAATGCTGAGCGGCACAGAAGCGCCCCCCGAACATCTTGCGCTGGACGTCGATAGGCTCGCGGCGTTCCTCGCCCCGCAGTTGGAAGGATTGGGAAAAGACTTCCGCGTCGAAAAGTTCAAGGGTGGACAGTCTAACCCCACTTATAAGCTGAGCGGACGAGACAAGAGCTACGTTTTGCGCCGGCGCCCGCCAGGCCCATTACTGCAGTCTGCTCATGCGATCGATCGCGAGTACCGAATCACGAAAGCGCTGTCGGAAATCGGATTTCCGGTACCCCGCCCCGCCCTCTATTGCGAGGACGAAGGTGTCATCGGCTCAGCGTTTTATGTTACCGAGTTCGTCGAGGGACGAGTATTCTGGAACGCCGATCTGCCGGGCGTAGACAAAGCGCATCGAACGCTCATCTATGACTCGTTGAACGACTTTCTCGCCAACCTACATCAGCTCGACTATCGAGCGCTCGGCCTAGAGACGTTCGGCAGAGAGAGCGGCTTTACCGCCCGCAATCTGAAGCGCTGGTGCACCATTTACGAGGAATCCAAGCTCGAGGATGTGCCCGATATCGACTGGTTGATGAAGGCACTCCACGATCGGCTTCCTAACAATGAACCGACGGCCATCCTGCACGGCGACTTTGGCTTGTACAACGCCATGATTCACCCGACGGAGGCCAAAGTTCGGTCGGTGCTCGATTGGGAGCTCTCGACACTGGGGAATCCCTATGTCGACCTAGCACATAACACACGTGCCTGGTGGGAACCGACCGGCTACGTGGAAGGCACCGCAACGACGCTAGTCGGGCTCGACCTGAGTAAGCTCGGCATTCCCAGTATGGAAAGCTATCTGGAGCGCTACTGTCGTCGCTCCGGTATCAGCGCTATACCCAATCTGAAGTTCTATCTGAGCTTCGTTCAATTCAGATATGCCGTGATGATCCAGGGCATCTTGAAGCGTGCATCGGCGGGAACGAACGCGAACCGACGCATCGTACATACCCAGGATCGCGTGGCTGCTATCGCCGCTCTCGCGCGAAGAACGCTTACCGCTCCCGAATAGGTGCCCAGCATGAAGCAATATTTCGATTTCGGCGGCAAGGTTGCTCTGGTCACCGGCGGTAGCCGCGGCCTGGGCGCAGCCATCGTCCGGTCGTTCGCCGAACAAGGCGCCGACGTCGTTATCGCTAGCCGTAACGCAGACAACTGCGAGCGGCTGGCCGCGCAGATAGAAGCGGAATTAGGCCGGCGCGCTTTAGGCATCGGCGCGCACCTGGGTCATTGGGATGATTGCGAGCAGCTCGTCAATGCCGCTTACGAGCGCTTCGGCAAGGTCGATGTTTTGGTCAACAACGCTGGAATGTCCCCCCTCTCCGACAGCTCGCTCGAAACATCCGAGGCACTGTTCGACAAGGTAGTCGGTGTCAATTTAAAGGGCCCCTTCCGAATGACCGCACTGGTTGGGAGCCGTATGGTGCAAGGCGACGGAGGAAGCATTATCAACATCTCTTCCATCGGCTCGATCCGCCCACAACCCGAATATGCACCTTACGCGGGCGCCAAAGCCGCACTGAATGCGATCACCGTCGCGCATGCGTTCGAATATGCTCCGAAAGTTCGCGTCAACGCGATACTTCCGGGCAGCTTTCGAACCGACATTGCAAAGTCGTGGTCGCCGGACAAAGAGAAGAACATCAAGTCGGCAATCAAGCGGTACGGCGAACCCGAAGAGATTGTATCGACCGTCATGTATCTTGCATCCGCACACGCGAGCTTCACGACAGGAGCGCTGATCCGCGTTGACGGTGGCCGCCCATAGCCACGCTGCGAACTTGAAATCATTGCAGTTTCCCGGATAACGCGGTTTCTCTTCGAGCTAGTTAACATCTCCCCGAGGTTCCAATGAACGTAGAAGATCACTTGGCTATCCAGGAATTGACTCACCGTTACGCCTATTTCATCGATTGTTTTGATATCGATAGCTGGGTAGACGTTTTCACTCCAACTGCGATCCTCGATGAGACAGAGCTAGGCACCGGTCTCTTGGAAGGCCATGAGGCCATCCGTCGCTACGGTCGAGAAATCGTCAGTACGACACAGCATGTGGTGCACCTGATGAGCAATCACATCATTTGGTCGCTCGAGCGCGATGCGGCTCGCGGGACCGCCTTCAGCATCGTTGACGTGCTGTCCAAAAGTGACGAGCGAACTCGCTATCAAATCAAGTACGAGGACGAGTATCTCAAAATCAGTGGTTGTTGGAAGATTGCGAGGCGGAAGGTTCGACCGACTCTTCCGCCTGAAGCCGTCAGCACTTGATTCCGAGCAGAGCGATCGCGAGCGAAATTGGCAACAAGCGGCCGTGCGATGCCCGCGTCGGCTGTCTCTCAGTATGAAGTGGTCTCAGCGAGGAGGATTTTTCAAAATGTCTAAGGTGCAACGTGGCTCCGGCATGCGAGAGGGAATCATCGAAAGCAACGTGGAGCCACTCTGGAAATTGCTCACCGACTGGGGAAACCTGGATTGGTGGGGCAACGATGTCGCCGAGGAAGGGATGAAGGCCGGCAGAGCCTACCTCGAGGGTGAGAAAGGCAAGGTGCCACGTACGAAGGTAATCGAGCGATCGAACGCCGATGGTGCCGGCCTCCCTGTCGTGAATCGCGAGACGCTGATTCATGAAGATCATTTGGCACACCGGCTCTACTACAACGCTAGCGATGGGTTCCTATTGGGGGTGCGGAATTACCTCGCCTCATGGCATGTGGATCCTATGTCGGAAGATCGGTGCCGCATGACGATTACATCTACCTTTGACGTTGTCGACCCAGGCAATGGGGACGCGGTGCGCAACACCGTCGAAGCAGTCTACGATGCGATTTTCGACGGACTCAACAAATATTTGGCAAAGCGACGCACGGCGGCGTGAAGAACCAACGGACTCCCGCCCGAACGGGCTGAAGAGGATATCGGGAGTGCCGCCGGGGCGTGCGCAGCGCCAAGCCGCGCCCTTGGCCAACGCATATATCTGAAGGAGACTCAAATGGGTCGAGTGAGTGGGAAAGTTGCTATCGTGACGGGCGCGGCGCAGGGCATGGGCGCCGCTCACGCACGCCGATTGGTTCAGGAAGGGGCAAAGGTCGTCCTGACCGACGTGCTCGACGCGATCGGAGAAGCGACCGCCTCTTCGCTGGGAGAAAACGCGCGCTACCTTCACCAGGACGTAACGAAGGAAGACGAATGGAAGCAGGTTGTCCGTGCGACAGAGGAAACGTTTGGCCCCGTCTCTGTGCTGGTCAACAATGCCGGCATTGTGGCCTATGGCGCTATCGAACAAATGGAAGAACGCGACTATCGACGCGTTATCGACGTCAATCAGGTCTCCGTCTTCCTTGGCATGAAGTCCGTCATTCCATCGATGAAGCGCGCCGGCGGAGGATCCATCATCAACATTTCGTCGGTCGCGGGTCTGTTCGGCGCAAGTCACGTTCTACCGTACACGGCGTCGAAATTCGCCGTGCGCGGCATGAGCAAATCAGCTGCTATCGAACTCGCACCGCATAACATCAGGGTCAATTCGGTCCATCCCGGTATGATCACTACGCCGATGACCACCCCCACACCAGAATCGGAAGCGAGCATCGCTCGTTTTATCGCGGCGACGCCCGCTGCGAGGTGGGGTGAACCTGACGAGGTCGCGAATATCGTGCTTCTTCTGGCCAGCGACGAATCGCGTTTTTCGACGGGCGCTGAATTTGTCGTAGACGGCGGGATCAGTTGTCAATAACGGGGCGCCGCCGCGATTCACCGGTCGCGGCCGCTCCCGTCTCGATCAGATTTGCATGCCGCCGTCGACAGCGAGCGACTGACCCGTGATGTAGCGCGCACGCGAAGAGAGCAAGAACAGCGCGGCGTCCGCGATATCGCGGGCCTCGCCCAGGGCACGTAGCGGAATGCTCTTCTTGATCATCGCCACCGCTTCGGGCGTCAATTCCTGTTCGATGACCTGCTGCCCTAAGCCCGCGGCCACCCAACCGGGGCCAACGCAGTTGGCTCGTACGCCATTGCGTCCCTCCTCCTTCGCTACACCGCGCATGAGCATTTCGATAGCGGCCTTCGGTGCTGCGGATTGGATATCTCTGGCCGGCACACGTTCAACCGCTGCGGTGATTATGGCAACATAAGCGCCGCGAGCTTTGCGGACGTGCGGCAGCGTGGCATGCACAAGGTTGAAGCAGCCGTTGACGTCGACGGCCATGATATTTGCCCATTTGACCGGATCGATATCGCCAATCAACTCCATGTGCAACCCGGGGCCCGAGGCGTAGACGACGGAGTGCAAAGATGCATGGCGCGACGTCACATCATCGATGAACCTGGACACGCCTGCCGCATCCTGAATCGCCAGCCCTGCGACCTCCGCCTTTCGCCCCATGGCCGCTATCTGTCCCGCAACCTCTTCCGCCGCCTTTCTATTTCGCCCGTACGTCAGGACGACGTCGCTTCCCGCGCGCGCCAGCGTCAGAGCGATTTCGCGGCCGATACCGCCGCTTCCCCCGGTAACGATCGCCACCCCTTCCTTGAATCGTGGCTCTTGCGCAAGCCAGGTCTGTTCCACGTCCATTTTCCGTCCTGTCTATTGAGTACTCGAAATCTTCGGCCAAAGCCGGTAGCCGGCGGCCAGCAGGGCCACGTATGTTGCAAGACGACTTATCGGCCTTGGGGCCGGCTCTATCCCGCAAACGGCAATGCCTTGCGGGAGACCGCATCAGTGGCAACCCATCAGTCCGTGCAGGAATTGCATCAAGCCGAGGCTTTGTTAAACAATCGGTCCGAGAGATCATAGGGATCGATCTCTCTATTCAATGCGTCCAACAGCAGCTGAGGATCGCCGCCATGTTCGTCTAGTTCACGTTCGATGCGACGACCTATGACGTCCTTTGCAATCTCGAACGCGCGAGCTCTTAATTGAGTCAAAGACAATTCCTGCGCGGCCGCGGGATGCGCGCTCAGGAAGTCAAAGCGCCGCTGAATCTTTTCGTACAACTCATCGACTCCGCGTCCGGTGGTAGCTTCGGTTGCGACGACATCGGGATACCACCCTTTCAAAGTGTTCTGGTCATTGCGCGAGTGGACCATCTCCCTAAGTGCGTTGACCATTCGATGGCTTCCGGCAACGTCGGCCTTGTTGACAACGAAGATATCCCCGATCTCGAGAACGCCGGCCTTCGATAACTGCGTCTCGTCACCGCTCAAAGCAGTTTGCAAAAGAACGATGCATGACGCGTAGCGCATGACGCCCATTTCGCTTTGGCCTATGCCCACCGTCTCCACGACGATGACATCCCAGCCCATCGCGTCCATGATAGTCAGGGCGTCGCCTGCCGCCATTGCGAGGCCACCGAGCGCTCCGCGCGACGCCATACTTCGAATGAAGACGGCCGGATCCGAATCGTGACGATTCATACGGACCCGATCGCCCAATAATGCACCGCCCGAATAAGGACTCGACGGGTCCACGGCGAGGATTGCAACTCGCTTTCCGTGTCGTCGATACGTCGCAATGAGCTGATCTAGCAATGTGCTCTTGCCTGCTCCTGGAGGACCAGTGATCCCAATCAGTTGCGCTCGCCCTCCATGGCGGTAAAGCTGCTTCACGACGTCACGGATAGATGGATCTCCGTTTTCAGCTCTCGTGATGAGCCGTGCAACGGCACGTAGATTCCCCGACAGGACGGCGTCGACCTGTTGAGCAACTGACATCCGTTCAAGTTCACTCATTGCACAGGTGGCAGGCAAGCGCTGCGAACAAAGGCCAATATCTCCGACGTAGCGGACCCGGGACCAAATATTCCTGATACGCCGATTTTCCGCAGCTGCTCGTGGTCATCCGGATGCACGAGGCCACCCACCATGACTGGCACGTTGCCGACACCACGCGCGTTCATTGCGTCGATGAGCTCTTTTGCGTAGTGCAGATAGGTAGCGATCGAGAAACTGATGCCGACGAGATCGACGTCTTCCTGGATCACTGCGTTCACCATACCATCGACAGTGTTGTGCTCACCTAGGTACACCACCTCGATCCCATTGTCTCGAAACAGCTGCGCCAGCGTGCGGATTCCCTTGGTATGCACGTCCGTGCCAAGCATTCCAAGTAGGCAGCGAATTTTCCTTTCACCGGTCATATCTCACTCAGCTCTCGGTATAGGTAAAAGGTGATTCGATCAGCCTGAAGGGATCGTACGGCAGGCCATTCGCCACACGCACCGTACCCCAAACCTCGCCAATGGAAGCATCCGCGATCAACGCGTCAATCATGGCTTGGTGTGAATTCTCGCGGCGCTTCGCCACGCGGTAGAGTGTTTGGATTCTTTCCGCGAGCTGCGGTTGGTCGCGGGCCGCCTTCATTTCCTTGAACCGTTGTAGATGGCTCGCCATCATCCGCTGGTCGAACGAAAAGCGCTTTGGAGGCGGCTCGTCCTTCGGAACAAATGCGTTCACCCCAACCTGTATCCGCTTTTTGCTGTCGAGTTCTTGCTTCTGGTTGTAGTTGAACTCATCCATCAAACCTTCGATGTAGCCATCTTCGATGGCCTTGACCAACCCGATATCCTCGATCTTTCCAAGCATCGCCAACGCGTCGGCTTCGACTTGATTGGTGAGGCTCTCGATGTAATAGCTTCCGCCGAGCGGATCAGCGACGCGCGCCGCCCCGATTTCGTGCGCCAAAATTTGTTGGGTGCGCGTAGCCAGTTCCCGGGCTTCTTCAGTGGGAATGCAGACCGGTTCATCGTAGGTACAGGTTTCGACTGATTGCACCCCACCGAGCAGTGCTGCCAGCGTCTGCACGGCGGCACGGGACAGATTGTTGAGCGGTTGCTGGTACACCAGGGAGCGACCGGAGGTATGACATGCGATCCGTAGCCGTTGCGCGCGGGGATCGTTCGCTCCGAAACGTTCCTTCATGGTGCGTGCCCAAATCCGTCGTAAAGCGCGAAACTTCGCTATTTCCTCAAAGAAGTCGATGTCCGACGGCGACACCCAGGCCATACTCGGGCACACCTGATCCGCTGTCATGCCGCGTGCGCCAAGGTCCATAAGCGTCTGGTTGACGATCGCCATGCCTACGGCGATTTCGCCGGCTGCACCGAGGCCTCGCTCGCGCATGTCGTACGCCTGTGGGCACCCCAGAGCCCAGCGAGGACTGTTCTTGGCGCTGTACTCGATGCAGTCCACTGTCGTCCGGTGGCCCAGCTCCGCGGGAACGATTTTTTCGCTCCAACCGGCAAGTCTCAGTTGCAGATGGTCCGGCATGTGCGAACCTTGCAGCTTCGTCATGTCCTTCCCCTGCTTCTGTGCCAGCGCCGCGACCAGCGGATAAGTCATCATGGTGCTATGCCATGCAACGTCCTGCTGGGTCACGTCGATACCTTGCAGCAACACCTCCATGTCTCGCACGCACGAGATCGAACAGCCCTCCTGGCCGGCGTCGTTGGTTAGCGCGGGGTGGTCAGCGTCGATCGCCTCCTGTCCGAGCGTATCGACAACGATATTGATACCCGCCGTGCCCATTTGCAGCGCACGTTCGATTCCACCGCGCGTGTCTTCCGGCGCCCCGAAGCCAACAATATTGCGCAGGGTCCACATGCGGCTTCGGTACATCTGAGGATACGCACCACGCGTATACGGATATTGTCCCGGATCACCGAGATCACGTTCGTAGTCAACCTTCGCGGCGTCTGCCGGGCCGTAACTCGCGTTCGTTTCAAGACCACTCCACGTGGCGGTACGCGACAGCTTAACTTCAACGTTCGCGATGTTTTCCGCCAGAGACGAACCACCCTCGTTCCCTTTCATGTCCCTCCTGTCGCCTCCAAAGGAGCGCTTCATTGCTTGGTTCCGGCTTGGCGCGAGCCGATTGATGAACGCGCTCGCCAACCAGTTGTCTGACCGGAACTCCGCTTAAGACCTTTTGCCAAGTTTTTCGCGCAGTGCGGCGAACAGGTTGCGGAATTCATCGCCGAAAAACAGGCCGCTGGCCACGATGCGTTCCACGTTGCGCGCCTGAGCCCGGTCAAGGTCAGCGCACAATTCGATGGCGAGCTTGGCGGCGCCGATCGCTTCGGCGGGTTGCTTTGCCAAATTGAGACAGAACTCCCGTACCCTCGCTTCGAATTCCTCGTCGGAATAGACATCGTGGATCAGGCCGATACGCTCGGCTTTGGCAGCATCCATTTGCAGGTTCGCCATGATGAACCAGCGCGCCCACTGAGGCCCCACCAGCCGAGCCATCCGGCTCGTACCGCCAGACCCGGGAATATTGCCGAATGCTGTCTCCGGCAAACCATAACGGGCGCTTTGTGCCGCGAGGCGGAAATCACAGGATAGCGACATCTCCAGCGCACCACCAAGGCATGGACCATGGTGAGCAACGACAATAGGCTTTTCGATGACCTCGAAGCGATCGAGCAGCGGGTGCAAGCTGCCACGGCCTTCTCGGTACCATTGGCGGAACGCCGTCGGGCTCGCCAGACTAGGATCGGGGCCGAGTTCGCTGTTGAGATCGACACCCGCGCTGAAGTACTTGCCGCGCGCGCGAATCAGCATCACACGCAGCGAAGGTTCGGTAGCAAAGCGCTCCGTCTGTACGATCAACGCATCGTACATCTCACCGTTGATGGCGTTCAGTTTGGACGGGCGGTTCAATACCAGTTCGAAAATCCCATCGGATTCCGAAGCCAGCACAAGGGGTTCGCTCATATTCACATCCTCTTGCAATGAACTACCGGCGCAACAACGCGCCCGCAATGATGTTGCGCTGAATTTCGTTGGAACCGCCGAAGATGCTCCAGCATCGGCCGTAGAGGTAGGCGTAGTTGATTGCCGCGGCCTGTCGCCATGGCTCTGATGCGCCAAGCCCTCCGTCTCTGCGACAGGTCGGGTCATAGCATGCCCCGTACACACCAAGCGCATCTCGCCAGAACTCGGTCATCCGCTGCAGCAATTCCGTGCTGAGCACTTTAAGAACCGATGCGCCGACGCCGTCATCGCGCCCAGCTTCCCATTCATCGAAGTAATGGCGCTCCAAGGCGACCAACGCGGTGAGACTGGCTTCGATCTCCATCATCCGCGCCCGCGCAAGCGTTCGCTCCACATCCGGCATTCGAGCGGCATAATTGGAGAAGGTCTCCTTGATCTGCCGCATTTGCCGGATCCTGCTTCCAGTATCCGCAATTGAAGTTCTCTCTCGCGACAACAGGAATTTTGCAATCTTCCAGCCTTCGCCGTCGGCACCAACCAGGTTCTCGGCGGGCACACGAACGTTGTCGAAAAACACCTGATTCGTATGGTGCTCGCCATCCAGCGTCACGATAGGTTCGACCGTGATGCCGGGCGTGCGCATGTCGATCAAAAGAAAGCTAATGCCTTGCTGCTTTTTGCCGGAACCATCTGTGCGAACGAGACAATGCATCATGTCCGCCCAATGCGCTTCTGTCGTCCACATCTTGGTACCGTTGACGACGTAGCACTCCCCATCGCGCACTGCCGCCGTCGACAACGAGGCCAAGTCCGACCCGGCATTCGGCTCCGAGTATCCTTGGCACCACCACGTGTCGCTGCTGAGGATACCTGGCAGGTATCGACGTTTCTGTTCTTCATTGCCGAAGGTGTAGAGCACGGGGCCGACCATGCTGACGCCATAAGGAATGATCATGGGCGCCGCATTGAGAGCGCACTCCTGCAAAAAGGCGTGCTCCTTTCGCATTGACCAGCCCTGTCCGCCGAACGCCACGGGCCAATTCGCCGCGAACCAACCGCGACGGTGCAGCGCCTTTTGCCAGCCAACGTAGTCGGCTTTCTCCAGGTAAAGGCCGTTTTCTACCCGGTACCTGGTCTCGGCAGCAAGTTCGGAACGCACGAACGCCCTGACCTCTCGCCGAAACGCGGCCTCGTCGAATTCCGAATCTACACCACTCTCCATCGCACTCTCCTGATGTTTCTACGCTCGTCCAGGCCACTACCCAGCAGACGGCTTCGCCTAGCTACCCGAAGCCGCGCTTTGGTCGACCCAAGCGCGTATCAGCCGCGTCAAGACCACCAGCCTTGCATTGCAATGACTGACGATCAGTTCGTCGGTCACGCCCATGCCCCCATGCATCTGAATGGCTTCCTGACCAACCAATTTCGCTGCCCGCTCGACCACCGAGGATGCAGCAAAACAAAGCCAAGCGTGGTCCCCCGATGTCGCCGCATCGACGCGGCCGGCAAGCTCGCGCGTAATGGCTTGGGCCTGAACGAGACCCATGTGCATATCTGCATACCGGTGCTGTAATGCCTGAAACGTCCCGATAGCGACGCCGAACTGGACCCGAGTACGTAGATATTCGCCTGTCACTTCCAAAAGCAATGCCATAACACCGACCGCGTCCGTGCAGTAAGCGCTCACGGCCCGCCGGCTTGCGAGGTCCATGGCCTCTCGAGCAGCCTCCCCTTGAACCCATGCGGTCGATAATGGAATAGCCGTGTCATCGAAACGAATGTCAGCAGCCGGCTTACCGTCCATAAGGCGATAGCCGGCGACATGCGCCCGTGTCTCTGAACGGGGAACCCGAAAAATCGCAGGTGTGCCATCGCTGTCAACCGCCATCAGCAGCCAGAAATCAGCCTGTTCCGCGAAGGGAATGAGCGACAAATTCCCAGATAAGCGGTAACCCTCTTGGGTTTTCTTGAAAGAGAGCTGGTCCGGCACGCCTGAGCGGCCGCCAAGCATCGCCGTCACGCTCGCGCCCTCGATCGCTTGCGTGACAGCGTGCCCCCGTTGCTCCGGATCTCGACCACGCGCGAGTACAGTGCCAGCAATCACCGCTGATTCGATGAAGGGCTCGAAGATCAAGCCTTTAGCCAATACTGTCACAGCATCGGCGATATCGGCACTGGCTCCGCCGAGGCCCCCGAAAACTTCTTCGAAAGGTAGCCCGAGCACGCCGAGCTGCGCCAAGAGCCCCCAGTGCAGCAAGCAATCCACGTGGCCTTGTCTCACGCGCTGATGCCGTGCGCTTGGCTCATAAGATTCTGCGATGAAGCGGAGCAACGTATTTTCGATAATGCTCTTCGATTCGCGGTCCAACGGAGAACTCATAACCACCTCAGGAGACAACATCTGAACGGGTGCGATCCCCACCCGGCCTTTGATCGCCAGCACTCAAATTTGGTATGCAATCATACCGTGTTGATGCATACTTTATCTGGCACTGCATATTCTGTAAAGATTAATGCACGGGAGGGCGCTGTCAAGGACCGCAGTCGGCATGGCACTGGCACCGGAAACCATGCACCCCTCCGATTCTGCAGCGCCCTCCTGCACCTCGACCGGCCAACCGGCGCACCAAGTCGTGCACCCTTGGCACATTACATATGACGCTGGCAGTTAGCACTTTGCAGACGTCGAACGAATTCAGCAGCGGGGCACCTATCACTCCACGTCGGTTGACCCATCTATTCTCGTAGTGTATCGTATCCTTGCATACTTCTTTTGCTCCTACCGCAGCAGGAACTGGCCAATCAACGTGAAGGGCGACAAGTGTCGATGAACAACACCTATGGAATCACGGGCTTCGGAGGCTACATACCGCGGCTCCGGATGCAGCGAGCCGCCATCGCCGCCGCGCATAAATGGATGGCGCCTAGCCTTCGCTCCCTGAGCAAGGGCCAGCGGGCATTCTGCAGTTGGGACGAAGACGCCGTAACGATGGCTGTCGAGGCGGCACGGGATGCGCTCGACACCAAGCCAACGTCCCATTTTGTTGCTGTGTCTATGGCGTCCACCACCATGCCGTTTGCCGATTTGCAGAACTCGGCCATCGTCGCAGGAGCCCTCGGTTTGCCTGCCGACGCAAGGACAATGGACCTAGGTTATTCGCAGCGCGCCGGTACTGCCGGTCTTCTTGCAGCCCTGCAATCAGCATCGGGGCCCGCGCTCTTTGTCGCAAGCGACCGCCCTCGCGGCAAACCGGCCAGCACGCAGGAGATCGGCTACGGAGCCGGCGCCGCGGCATTCACTCTCGGTAGCGAAAACGTTCTGGCGCATGTGATCGGATCTTCTAGCCGCAACGCAATGTTCGTCGATCACTTCCGCGCGGCGAACGCCAAATACGACTATGTCTGGGAAGAGCGCTGGATTCGCGACGAAGGCTACGCAAAGCTGGTTCCGCAAGCCGTAAGCGCCGCGTTGACGCAAGCAGGTATCCCTGCTGCCGAGGTCAGCCATTTCATTTTGGCAACACCAATGAAGGGCATCGCCGCGATGATCGCAAAGAGTCTCGGCATTCCTCCTGAAGCAGAAGCCGACAACCTTAGCGAGAACTGTGGTTTCACCGGTACCGCTCACGGGTTGCTCATGCTTGCGCACGTGCTCGAGCGCGCCGCCCCTGGCGAAGTCATCGTAATAGCCAGTTTCGGCCAAGGCGTGGATGTGCTCGTTCTGCGGACAACGGACGCGTTAAAGTCCTTCTCACCCCGCCGTGGCATTAACGGCGCGCTGGCCGACGCACAATCCCACGATGCCTATCTGCGCATGCTCTCCTATGATGAAGCCATCGAACTCGAGTGGGGCATGCGCGGCGAGAAGGTGCTTAAGACAGCCCTAACCGAACAATACCGGTCCAGTTTTCAACTGGCCCACTTCATGGCGGGCAAATGTGCCAAATGCGGGACAATCCAATTCCCTCAATTAGCCTACTGCGTCAATGCTTCGTGCGCAGCACCGAGCGAAAACTTCCACCAACTCTCTCTAGTGGATGAGAAGTGCCACGTGCTCACTTATACCGCCGATTGGCTCTCGTATCATCCAGCGCCGCCACTCTACGTCGGTTTCACGCAATTCGAGAACGGCGCTCGCCTGTTGACCGAGACCGTCGACGTCGGCGCAGCCGGGCTCGAGGTGGGCACCCCGCTCAAGGTGGTATTCCGGATCAAAGACGTAGACAAAGACCGTGGATATCCGCGTTATTTCTGGAAAACCTCACCGGTACAAGCATAAGGGGCGCAATCATGGCATCTGGCATCAAGGACAAGGTCGCCATTCTTGGCATGGGATGTACGAAATTTGGCGAACGCTGGGATGTAGGCACGCATCAGCTCATGGCGGAGGCTTTTGAAGAAGCGCTGGTCGATGCCGGGATTGAACGGAAGCAAATCGACGCCGCGTGGTACGGATCCTGTCTCGACGAAATCAACGTAGGCAATTCCTCGATTCCGGCGTCTCTTGCACTGCGTCTGGAAGGCGTGCCGGTGAGCCGCATGGAGAATATGTGTGCTACCGGCACCGAGGCGTTGCGCGGTGCCGTCTACGCGGTGGCATCGGGCGCGGTAGATATCGCCCTAGCGATTGGCGCGGAAAAGCTGAAGGACACTGGCTATGGCGGCCTTCCTGCGCCCTACAAAGGAACGCTGAACGACCTTTGGCTGCCTCTGGGTTCCGCGCCAGCCGGCTTTGCCCAATTGGCGGCCGGATATCGCGCCAGGCACGGGGTATCGCACGAAGATCTAAAGAGAGCGATCGGCCATGTCTCGTGGAAGAGCCACGAGAACGGCGTCAAGAGCCCAAAGGCGCACATCCGCAAGAAGGTAACGATGGACCAGATCCTCGGTGCGCCGATGATCGCGGAGCCGCTTGGCCTATTCGACTGCTGCGGTGTGAGCGATGGAGCGGCGTGCGCAATCGTCACTACACCCGAGATCGCCAGGTCTCTGGGGAAACAGGATCTGGTGGCGATCAAGGCAATTCAACTCGCCAGCAGCTCCGGTATTGAGTCGCACACAACGCAGTGGGATGGGAGCTACGTCAGAACGACGCGCCACGCAGCTCGACGTGCCTATGAGGAAGCGGGCATTACGAACCCGCGCGAGCAGCTGAGCCTGATGGAGGTTCACGACTGCTTTTCGATTACCGAACTGGTTACGATGGAAGATCTGTTCGTCTCAGGCGAAGGCAGAGCCGTAACCGACGTTCTCGATGGCTTTTACGATGCTGATGGAAGTGTCCCCTGTCAAATCGACGGGGGCCTGAAGTGCTTCGGCCATCCCATCGCCGCATCGGGACTGCGCATGGCCTACGAAATCTACAACCAATTGCTGCATCGCGCTGGCGAGCGCCAGTTGGACAATCCAACTGTCGGACTCACGCATAACCTAGGCGGCGTTCCCTACCTCGGGGTTGCGGCGATCTCGATTCTCGGTCTTCTCTAACGACCCGCGTGGCCGGTTGCCGCAGGGCAGCGGGAACCGGTGCGCGGGCAGGTACAACAACTATGGCTGAGTACATCGCGGAGGCCGAGCTTGCCCAACTGGTCAAGCCGCAGCACCACATATTCATTCCGGGGTCGAGCGGCGAACCTTCCGCGTTCATGTCTGCGTTGCTGCGCGAGCCCAACCGTACACAGCACGCGCACATTCTCACGAGCTACGTTCCCGGAATCAACAAGCTGGACATCGATCGATTCCATCCCACCGCAGCCGTTAGCGGCTTGTTCATGCAGCCAGGGTTGCACGATGCACAACGCGACGAGCGCTATCGTTTCCTTCCTGTCACGTATGCGGGATTCGTTCGCCACATCAGGGAAAACGTCGAGCTGGACTTGACGGTGCTCCAGGTCTCGCCGCCCGATGAGCAAGGGTTGTGCTCCCTTGGGCCGGCCGTGGAATTTGTCCCGACCGTGATCGGTAGAACCCGACGTATCCTCGCCCTGATAAACCAACGCACGCCGCGGGTGTCCGGAGCAGCGACCGTTCCATATTCGCGGTTCGATTACGTATGCGAGGTTGATTCGGCGCTCCCGCAGTACGTCACGCCACTCGACGACAGCTCGATATTGGTAGCGCGCCACGTTGCCTCCCTAATCGACGACGGATCAACAGTTCAGATCGGGCTAGGTAGAGTGCCGGCGGCCCTCTGCCTTCAGCTCAAAGACCGTCGCAACCTCCGATTTCATTCAGGCATGCTTTCCGATGGTTTCGTCGATCTGGCCGCGGCGGGCGCAATCGATGAAAGTGTTATCCACGCCTGCTGCGTGCTGGTAGGATCCGAATCGCTCTACCGATGGGCAGCCGAATGTGAAGCTCTTCAGGTCGTCGGTTGCGAGGTGACGCACAACCTGCAGACGTTGGCCGGCAAAGACTGTTTCATCTCGGTCAATTCGGCACTTGAAGTCGATTTGTTCGGGCAATGCAATCTCGAGCATGCTGATGGCCGCTCCATTAGCGGGCCCGGCGGCGCACCCGATTTCGCGCGTGGGGCACGCCTTTCCAACGGCGGGCGGAGCATCGTCGCGCTTTCGGCGACACACAGTGCCGGAACGGGATCACGCGTGGTGCCTCAGCTGAGCGAGCGGTCGATCGCGACACTCTCGCGCGTCGACGTCGACTACATCGTCACCGAATTCGGGGTCGCCCGCCTGGTTGGCGCAAGTGTCCACGAACGCGCCAAGGCGTTGATCGATGTTGCAGCCCCCGCGTTCCGCGAGGGTTTATCGCGTTCCTGGCGTGAGATTGCCGGTTGCCTTTAGCTTGACGCTCACTTACTACGTCTTTCGTCAGTGTCGCCGCGAACGAACATAGCGACTTCGTCGACTGAGCGTCTTAGGAACGGCTTGGCCGGGGCCGAGGGATACCCAAGAGTGATCAGCCCTTGCGCTTGCCAGTGCGCCGGCAAACCTAGAACCTCGGCTATAACGTCGGGGCAGAACAATGGAGCACATAGCCAACACGCGCCTAAGCCGACTGCGTGGGCGGCCAACAGCAGGTTAGCGCCCGCCATCGCCGTACTTTGTACCGCCATCAACTGTTCGCACCGGCTGCGAATCGGATCCGGATAGGTATCCATATCTTCCATCGTCATGCATACGACGATGATTACCGGAGCAGAAGTGATTCGAGCATAGGATCGCTCGACGTCACGCTCCACGTCGCTTGCCTTGTCGCCATCCCGCAGGCGGTCGCTCCGTAGACGCTCGCCCATTGATGTAGCCAATGCCGCCTTTCGGTCGAACGCATCAATCACGGCGAATCGCCACGGTTGCCGGTTGTGTGCGGACGGCGCGGCGATCGCGGCGCGTAGAAGACGCTCAATCGTGTAATGGCTAACGGCGTCTGGCTTGTATCGCCTTACGGAACGTCGGCCGGAGCCATCGAACGAAAGAACAGTCGGGCCGTCCGGAGAATCGATTACAGGTACGTGATCCATAAGTATGAAACCCTACAACGTCGAGCAGTCCCGGGCAGCGTTCAACCCGGCAAGACGCCCGAACGTCAACGCATTAGCGATGCCGATTTCGCCTCCGATATATCTGCGTCCCATCGTTCGCATCGTCTGCCCCGAGGCCGAGGGCCGCACGGCGAGCATATCCACGAAAGCGCTGTGGCATAAAACCCCACCCGTAGCGCGATTCTGCGGGAGGGGCACCAAAATATGCGCCAAGCTAGCGGATGCCCTCGCCGGCCATGGTGTCGGGGGAGAAGAAGCTCATATCCTTCGGCTCTTGGTGCACGACTCCTGCGCCGACGTTACCTAAGGCGCCCTGCGCTGACCAAACACCGGTTTGGAGATCATAATTGAACGTATCGTCGCCCAGCGCCCCGCCCCCCTCGCTCACGTAGAACGGAATACTGAGGGCCGTAACGATACGATAGAGTTTTCCGGCCGCATCGTAATTTTCAGACAAGCCCGCACTGAAACTATCTTCATCCCAGTACATCATCCGGCGCGCATAGATATGGCGGAACCCCGGCTTAAGTTTTCCTTCCACCACCCAAACCCTATGCAACTCCCAGCGCACGCAATCTGGATTCGCGAAGTTCTTGGTTAGGAGCTTCTTGTCATCACAGCTCGTATGGTCGGCGAGCTTGAAGTTGTTATACATGATGTACTTTTCTTTCTTGCCGATCAGCTTCCAGTCATAGCGGTCGACGGCACCTTGGAAGACCTCGGCATCATCCATCGTTGCCGCTCCCCCGGCGGCTGGACTCGGGGTGTCATAGGCCAGAGTCGGAGCGAGCTTAACGCGGCGCAGGCCGGGAATGTACTGATAAGCCCGACGAACATGATCGAGAGAATCGATCAGCACGAGCTTCTGTCCGGATTGGCTCGACGGCGCGTCGGTGTCGTCTCTAAACGCCCAATAGATAGTCTTTCCCGTCGCCGGCGCCGTGGCCTTTGGATCAAAATACGGAGACTGCTCCGAAACCTTGTTGCCTTGCACAAGATAAGAAGAACCATTCGCGGACACCACGTAGGAATTCGAATATCCCCCCCATGCATAACCAATATAAGTCGTTAGGTGGTCCCACATAACCTGTGTGCCGTTGGTAGGAATTGGAAAGGCGAATCCTCCCCAACACCCCTCCAGTCGAAGATCACCGTCTTCCCCCTTGCACTCGGTCGCGTTCTTCATCGTATTGGCGATCACCGTCTTGTTATATACGATCGTGCGATGGGTGGGATAAATATCCATCCGGAAATTGGGATATCTCTTAAACATATCGATCATGCCGTCGAGCTTGTCTGCGTATTGCGCGGCATTTTGCGCGGTGATGGTGTATAGCGGCTTCTCGTTAGCGAAGGGATCGGGACGTTTGTACGGGTCCGATTTGTCGCTACCAAATTCCGCGGGCGTCTTAAGACCTTCGCCCGTGTATGCCGGAATAGTACCTTCTTTATTGCCGGCGGCCTCTGCACCAATGGGTGTCAGCTCGGGGCCCTTCAGTTTCTGCGCTTCTGCCGCGCTAACTGCGGCCATGCACTGGCCGGAGAAGATCACGGCGAGCAAGGCCGAGACGATATGGGTTGTCTTGCGGATCATTCTATGCCTCCTCCAAGGCGGCGGCCTTCTTCAAAACTGCACGCCCTTTGATATGGATTAACTTGCCCAACAGGCTTCACACGGACGCCACGCTACGACGCCTTGGTCCTCGCAAAAAAACGTCGAAAACCTTGCAAGATCGCATCTGTCCACGTTCTCTCAATGATCGAACGCATGAGATCGAGATCGGCAGGCTCTACAACGTCGAACTCGGCCTTGAATGTCATCAAGGTCTTGCCATCGGGCAAGGTGTCCACCATCGTGGTCGCCAAGTAGTTCTCGAATTCGCTACGCAGCACCGCACCGCCAGGGTTCGGCCGGTACACCATGTTGTAGTAGATGCGCCGTGTCTCATCGTTCTGAACGAGCAGGGTTTCGTCGACAGTCGACCCCGTTACATGGCGAACGACGCGCGTCCGAGGCACGTCGTGCGGCCCTCCCACCAACTCGACGCTCGCGAGATCCGGACCCGGGCGGCCTCCCTCTTCGGGCTTGATCCACCAAGTCAGCAGGGCATCCCAGTCGGTTAGCAATTCCCAAACTTGTTCAGCCGGAGCATCTACGACACCTCGCACCTCGGCGTGACCGCGTTTGAATTTGCGCATGCTCATTTCCTCCAAAACTATTTGTATGCATTGACGCAACCGCCACGCGTCGCTCGCGTCCGACATTCGAGGCGCGAGCTCGATGGCGACTAATGGCTAGAGAAAGATCACGTCGAGGGTCTTCGTTTTCATGTGCACTTGAGAGCTTCCGGCGGGGTATCGCGTAAATACCGAGCGATCGACGTTCATGCCACTGAACTGCTCCATGATCATCGGATGCGAGCTGCACTCGAGCATCCGCTGCTGAGTGTCCTTGTACCAAGCCGTCTGGCGCATCTTGTTCACGTAGTCCTCCGACTTCCATGAAGCGATCGCCACCCATTCGTTAGGGTTTCGGCCCCATCCATGAAATGCGAAATTGCAGCCTTCGTCGTACCAGTTCGCGGCATTGCCAGCCAGTTCATCCAGTGCAGCGAGAAATTCAGCTCTCCGCTCCGGATCCACAGTAAATCTCGAAACAAAACAGTTAGCGTCGCGCACCCATTTGGAAGACATAAAAACTCCTTGCAAATCACTTGAATTGATAAATGCGGAACCATCCCATCTATGTTCCTTCGCTGCGCCTATTTCATCAATGACTCCGGCCGGCTCAGCACATCGGCAACGAACACAGCGAACCGTGCTGCGTCTGCGCCGTTGATAACACGGTGATCGTAAGTGAGCGATAGCGGCAACATCAGCCGCCAGTCGATCGCATCACCGTCGCGAAGTGGCTTCCATTGCGCCTTGGTGACGCCTAGGATCGCCACCTCAGGGGCATTGATGATCGGAGAGAATGCGGTTCCACCAATATTGCCTAGTGAACTGACCGTCATGCATCCCCCGACCATGTCGCCCATCGGCAGCCCCTTCTGACGTGCGCGCGAAGAAACCGCACCGATCTCACCAGCGAGTTCCACAACACCTTTCTTGTCGCAGTCGCGTATCACGGCAACCAGCAGACCTGATGGCGTGTCCACGGCGACGCCTATGTGGAAATACTTCTTGACGATCAGACTCTGGCCGCTTGCATCGAGAGAGGCATTGAAGCGCGGGAACTGTCGCAGCGCTTCCACCAATGCCTTGACGATGAATGCCAAAGGGGTCACTCGTGCGCCGGCGTCCTCCGCTAGCCGCGCTCGAAAAGCGTCCAGGGAAGTGATGTCGGCCTCGTCGTGGTGCGTCACCTGCGGAATCGCCAACCAATTCCGCGATAGGTACCCAGCCGTCAGTTTTTGGATTCGCGACAGCGGTACGGTTTCGGTTTCTCCGAAAGCCGCGAAATCCACCTCAGGCCAAGGCGGTAGATCGCCGTAAAGTCCAGATGATGGGCTCATCAGTTCTATACTCTCATCTCAGCCGATCTGGGCGAGCAGCTCGCCCACCGGATAAACCTCGCCGACGCTAGCAATTATCTTCAGCGTCCCAGAAGCAGGTGCCTCGATTTCCTGAACCGACTTGTCGCTTTCCAACGCATACAACGGCTGCCCCTCGCTGATTGCTGCCCCATCGGCCGCCAGCCATTCGACGAGCGTTCCCTCGTTCATCGAAAAGCCCAGCTTGGGCATAAGAACATCGGTACTCATAGACAGTCCCCCTGAGAGCGTGTTGAATTCGGATTAGCCAAGTGTCTTGCGAACGGCTGCCTCAATCTGGCCGACGCTCGGGACAAAGGCGGTTTCAAGTGGCTTGGTGAACGGCACTGGGCAGAAGGCCGACGCGACCCGCTGCACGGGTGCCTTCAATTGGCCGAACAACTCTTCGTGAATACGCGAGGAAATTTCCGCACCCACGCCGAACGGCTTTACGGCCTCGTGCACGACGATCGCTCGCCGAGTCTTCGCAACCGAATCAAGTATCGTTTCAGCATCGAACGGTGCCACTGTGCGAAGGTCGACGACCTCGACGGAGATCCCCTCGTTCTGCAATTTTTCGGCAACCGCACAAGCGTCCAGCACCTGGCGGCTGTACGCGATGATCGTTGCGTCAGCGCCCTCGCGAACAATCTTGGCCTTACCAAGCGGAATTCGAACGCCGCGCTCGGGAGCTGGCCCATCGTTCCAATAGGTCACCATGTTCTCGATGAAAATGCATGGGTCGTCGTCCTCGATGCACGACAACAAAAGACCGTAGGCATCAGCGGGCGTGGACGGCGCCACCACCTTTAGCCCAGCCGTGTGGGCAAACCAGGCCTCGAGAAAATCGGAATGCTGACCGCCAACACCGAATCCGGCACCCGTCATCGTGCGGATCGTGATGGGCACATGTGTCTGGCCACCGGACATGAACCGCAGCTTCGCCGCGTGATTGACGATCATGTCCATCGCCACGGTAGTGAAATTCATGAGCATGATTTCCGCTACCGGTCGCATGCCGACAAGCGAAGCCCCGATCGCGGCGCCTATGATCGCCTGCTCCGAAATCGGCGTCGACCGCACACGAACATCTCCGTGCTTCGTCGACAAACCCTTCGTCACACCCATCACCCCACCCTCTTGGCGGTCCGCGACGTCTTCGCCAAAGACGATCACGTTCTGGTCGGACGACAGCGCATCGTCAAGGGCGAGGTTCACAGCTTGAACCAAGTTCATTTTTGGAGCATTCATACTTCGATCTCCTGAGCATAGACATCGCGGCGCAATTCAGCGACGTCGGGATACGGACTGGCAAGCGCGTATTCAATCGCTGCGTCGATTTCGGCTTCGATGGCCTGTTCGATGCCTGTCAGTTCGTTCTCACTAGCGTGGGCGTGCTCAATCAGCCAAGACCTGTAGCGCGGGACGGGGTCGTTCTCGATGGCGGAAGCCTTCTCTGCCGGATCCATATAACCATCGGCGTCGCCGAACACATGACCATGAAAGCGAAACGTCATCGCCTCGATGAGGGTCGGTCCGCCTCCTTCTCGAGCTCGCGCAACGGCTTCACCGGCAGCCTGCCACATGGCGACCGGATCGTTGCCGTCAACGTGGATCGACGGCATGCCGTAGGCGGCTCCGCGATCTGAGATGCGACCAATCGATGTTCCGGTAGCGTACGGGGTGTGTTCCGCGAAGCGATTGTTCTGACAGAGGAAGACGACCGGCAATTTCCATAGTGAAGCCAGATTCAGCGCCTCGTGAAATGCACCAATGTTGCTCGCCCCGTCGCCAAACGTCGCCACGGCGATGCGTTTTTCGCCACGAATCTGCGCTGCAAGGGCCAAGCCATTCGCAATCGGCATGCTGCTGCCGACAATACCGGTCGTCACCATGACCCCGCTCGCCGGATGAGTCACATGCATCGGGCCGCCCTTTCCTTTACAGGTGCCCGTTTCACGGCCGGCGAGTTCTGCCCACAGCAGCTTCGAGGGAACGCCCTTCGCCAGCATGTCGTGAATGCCGCGATAAATCGTACAAAGATAATCGTCGTTCGTGAGGTGCACCGACAATGCGGATGGGATTACTTCTTGACCTCGTGGGGAGTAGTAGGTCATTGCCAATTTACCGGACTTGATGACCGCGCGGAATCTCTCATCGTTCATCTTGACGAGTGCCATTCGCCGATAAATCTCCACCAGCGTACTCCGGTCTGGTTGAAGTCGAGCTTGGTTCATGGTGGTTTCCTTATGCCTCAGATGAATTGGTGCAAATTGTGGTTTTCACTCGAACATCCTTGAGGAGAAAGTGGGACAGTGCCGGGATGAGCACAAGTGCACCGAGCATGTTCCACAGGAACATGAAGGTAAGCATGATGCCCATGTCAGCCTGGAACTTGATCGGCGACCAAACCCACGTAACCACACCGGCCGCAAGCGTCACACCGACAAGGCCCACAACCTTGCCCGTGAAGGCAACGGCATTCTTGTATGCCTCTTGCAAACTTGATCCTTGGCGCTGCTGCGCCAGCTGTACGCTGAGCAGATAGAGCGCGTAATCGACGCCGATGCCGACACCCAAGGCTACGACCGGCAGGGTCGCCACCTTTACGCCAATGCCGAGCCCAACCATGACGGCCTCAGCCAGAATTGATGTGAGTGCCAAAGGAAGTATCGCTACGACAACGGCCCGCCAATTTCTAAAGGTAATCAGGCACAGCAAAATGACAGCTCCGTAGACGTAGAACAACATTGCGCGATTCGCTTCCCTAACGACGATGTTGGTCGCTGCCTCAACACCCGAGTTTCCAGCCGCGAGCAGAAACTTTCGATCGGGCGTATCGTGAGCGGCAGCAAATGACTTCACGGCTTCCGTGACCCGATCGAGTGTTGCGGCTTTGTGGTCCGATAGATAGGCGACAACCGGCAATACAGAACAGTCGTTGTTCAAGTATTCCGAATTCCAGAGCAATGCATTGGTGACCTGGGGATCGATCAAACCTTGACTTTCACTGATCGTCATCCATTTAGGGTTACCCTCGAAATCACCCATGGTATAGAGGCGAACGGTATCGGCCAGCGACGCCGTACGCAGCACGCCAGGCAGCTGTTCGAGAGTCCACCCGAGCCGATCCGCTTCTACTAGCGTTGCGAATGAGCGGCATTGACCCGGTGGTGTTTTCACCATCACAGCGAAAGCGTCGCTCGAGATGCTGTAGTGGGACGTGATGAACGCGTCGTCCCTGTTGTAGCGGGAATCGGGCCGCAGCTCGGGTGCGCCGGCGTCGAGGTCACCCACCTGAAGGCCACGGCTGCCCAAATAGCCCACAATGCCGAGGCCCACCGCGCCTACTAAAGCGGCAGTTGCCCATCGACGTTCCGTGAACCGGTCCAAGACGCTCCAGATCTTCCCAAATCCCTGGCCACGGTTCTCCTCCTGACTCTGCCTCACTGCCCGCTTGGCCGCGGACTTGCTGACACCCAGATAGGAAAGTAAGACCGGCAGGAGTATCAGGTTGGTGAAAATAAGCACGGCCACACCGAGGCTTGCGGTCATGGCCAACTCACGGATTACCGGAATGTCAATAATCATCAGCACGCCAAAGCCAACCGCATCGGCCAGCAGTGCCGTCATGCCGGCGAGAAACAACCGACGGTACGTGTAGCGCGCTGCGACCCACTTGTGCGTTCCCCGCCCGACGTCGAGCATGATGCCGTTCATTTTCTGGGCACCATGAGAGACTCCGATAGCGAACACCAGAAAGGGCACGAGAACAGAGAAAGGGTCAATGCTGTGGCCCAGCACGGCCACAATTCCAAGCTGCCAGACAACCGCAATCAACGAGCACGCTACCACCAGCACCGTGCTGCGAATGCAGCGGGTGAACAAATAGATAACGACGCTTGCGACGAATGCAGCCGCCAGGAAAAAGTACATGACTTTCCCGAGGCCATCGATCAGGTCGCCGACTAGTTTCGCGAAGCCGGTAATATGGATTCTCACCTGCGGCTGGCCATCAGCCTCCACCCGGCTGTACCGCTTACGAATTTCGTCCAGCCTCGAGGAAAGCGCGTGATAGTCCAGTGGCTTGCCTTCCGCATCTTTCGCCAAAAGAGGGACGACGATCATGCTCGATCGATAGTCATTGGAGACCAAGCTTCCGACTACGCCTGCCCGCACGATGTTCAGGCGCAATTGTGCGATCGACTGCTGGGAGCCGTTGAAGATATCGGGCAACACCGGTCCCCCGACAAATCCCTCCTCCGTCACCTCCGTCCAGCGCACAACGGGCGTAAAAATTGATTTCATCCACGCACGGTCGACGCCCGGCAACAAAAACAGTTCGTCGTTTACCTTTCCCAGCGTCTGAAGGTATGCGGGATCGAAAATGTCGCCACGGGGGTTCTCGACGGCAACACGCACGTTATCACCCAATCCCCGCAACTCACCCCGGTTGGCGATGAAATTCTTGATGTACGGTTGAGACAAGGGCAGCATCTTGTCGTAGCTAGCGCTAATAGTTAGGCCGCGCAACTGAAACGCAAAGAACGCCGTCAACAACGCACTACCGAAGATCACCCACCCTCGGTGGTTGAATATCAACCTCTCCAGAAAGTTTCCTGACCTCTTGTTGAAGTCACTCGGATCCGCGACCACTGCCATCGCATCGGTCTTTGAGATTGCGACCATATCTAGAGCCTTTCCGTTAGAACTTTGCCGGCTTGCGCTCAATTCACGCTGCGTGCCGCAGTGCCCGAAGACGGAGGAACATCCTCGACGACCACGCCATTCAGACCCACGAGCGCAACCTTGTCATCGACAACTCCGCCAACCCCAAAGTAGGGCATGGGCCACTTAAGCTTCACCGATCGGAACGATTTCCCACCGTCCCGGCTAAGTAGCGCAGTTCCGCCCTGATCGACTAAAAGGAACGAACCGTCCGAAAGCACCACGCCACCAGTGATGCCCGCGCGGCTAGGTACCTCGACCTTCTCCCATGTCGTGCATCCGTCGGAGCTCCGAAAGAGGCTACCCCGCATGCCGTAGACGACAATATCGCTTCCCGATTCGACGGAACCGAATAGCGTTCCCTTATAGGGTGTCGGCTTCGGTTCGAACAATTGCTTGTCGCGATTCAGTTCCCAAACCATGCCATGCTCTCCGGTCAAGAGAATTCGACCGCCGCCGCCATGGACGGAATAAAAATGGAAATCGTCCGGATTGCTTGTGCGCTCCATCCATGGAATCCAACTCTTTCCGCCGTCTTCCGTGTGAAACACGCGATTAAACGTACCGACGACGAACCCACTCTTCTTACTCTCGAAAAAAACGTCGAGCAGAGCCTCGGGGCTACCGTCAGAAGCAGACGCCTTAGCATCGTCGAAAGCCCGCTTTACTTCCGCGGATTGGTTGTCGGCAATCATCCGCTTGTAGTAATTCACCGCCAGTTCCGAAAGGTGCTTACCGTCCGTCTGCTTGACCCAGGTTGTTCCGCCGTCATCGCTATGAATAACAACACCGCCATGACCGACGGCCCATCCGTCCTTCGCGTCCGAAAACGAAACCGCGACTAGGTCAGCGCTCACGGGCACCCTTGCTTGGACCCATGTCCGGCCGCCATCGTCCGAATAGACGATAATCCCCCGAAGCCCCACTGCCACGATCCGATGCCCCGCCTGAGCCACGCCAATAAGCGGCGCATGGGCGGCCATTGACGTCGGCATGGCGGGGACGTCCACCGGATTTTCGAATGCGCGCGCGCTCGCGCATGTGACCATAAGAAAGACAACGATGCCCGAGCAAATGCGCATCAAGCTACTGCTCCAATTTCGTATGGCCACATCCCACACGCTGCTAGAAACTGACATTGATCGTCCTTTTGTCAATCGCTACCGGATCACTAAACCGCCAGTGGGCGTGTTCAACCTGAAAACCTATTCGACCGATGGCTAAGAAACAACAGCGTGTTGTCGAGCAACTGCGCACCAATAGCGCTCAGCTTATCCGTCCGAAGTACCACTGACGTTTGCCCGCACCACTTGTCTGTGATCCTATAAAGTCCTAGCTCGAGTGCGACCGCTCCCCCTTCGGAGGGAATCCCGGTCGCACCATATCGTTCCGCTCAAAAGGTAGACTGGAATGTCAACGAAACCCAGTTTCTATCCCAATACTTGCCGAGACTTGAATTGCTATTTGAGGCGACGCCCAAGTTATCGTTACTATGCAGCGCGAGATAGCCGATATACTTTAGCGAAACTTTATATTTCGACTTAACATCGAACGTGAGTCCGACACTATACGATCCCTCGCCTTGATTACTCCCGAAAAGCACCGGTGAATTTCCGGAAAGGCCTGTGCTGAAGAAGATCGGCATGCTCAGGTTTACACCTGAGAAAACCTCGTACCAGATGGGCTCGAACTGGGCCGAGATGCCTACTGCATTTCGCGTAGGGCAGCCATGGTGCGTTGCGACGCCGTCAGACCCGCAGTTTTGCTTCAGCCCGTAGTACAGATTGAATGGATCGTGAGTAACACCTTGCAACCAGGCATAATTGACTTCTGCGATAAACGTCGCCGAATCGAATAGCGGAGTTTTCCCAAAATAGTCAATCATGTTCACCACGCCTGAAAACACATTCCCCCTCGGAATCCAGTCAGCACCGGCAGCATTAGCAGCAACGACATTTGAGAACGGCGTTGCTGCCAGCTCCGCGTTATTGCGATAAGTCAGGTCCGTTGCGAACGAAATCCCTCCGATCTGCTTCGAAAGACTGAATGCATACATTCGCTCGCGCGGCGCACGATAATCGACACCGACATTCAAGTTTCCGCCGGAAGCACTATCAATGACCAACTGGGGAAACGTCGAGGTATATTGCCGATAGTAAAATCCGGCCGTCCCATCAAGCCAGGCCGGACGCCACTTCACAGCCACGCCAAAATCACCTGCCATGTGCGCAGGCTTTTGCTGCCCTTGAAAGACCGCGGGAGCACCAAGAAACGGCACTAGAGTCCCACCCCCAAGGGTCAGAAGGTCTGCGGCGCCGAAGTACGTTCCACCATCGGGGAGCCGAGAAGGCGACCAATCGAGAAAATATTGCGCAGCAAGCGCAAGCTCAGGATTGATGGTTGCAGAAAACGAAAGTTGAGGCCGGGGAAGGAAGAGTTCTTGGGCTTGCGCACTCGGATCCGTCAGGGCCTTCCGTATGTCAACGGGACCCTGATTGTATGCAACGCCACAGACGAAGCAGAATATCGACTCACCCCAAAACTGGTTGAACTGGCCGGCCTTGACGTCGACCGGCACCGAGCCCAAGTGGAGCCTGGTGAAGCCAAACGCATCGAGCAATTGGCCAGATGGCCCCCGGTTCCAGCGATCGATATAGCTTGTGTACTGATTGTTTCGAAACGCGTTTATGCCCTGTGACAGGAAAAACGGATCGCCTTTCGGGCCGCCAGTGTAAGCCGCATCGTACCAGCCGTCCCCGCTGAAACGGACGCCGGTGTCACCCTTGTAGATGACGCTGAATTCGGATAACAGGCTGAACCGATTGGTAACGATATCCCCGGCTTTCGCGAACTTCCGATCCGATTGGTGCGCTGAAACATCGCCCGCCCCCTTCCCGTTTCCGCAGATGTCGGGGTCGCAGTCCTGCGCGCGAATTCCAAGGTTGTAGCTAAAGGTGTTATCCCATTGGACGCTAAGGTCTGGAATACCAGTGTCGAACTTATACGCATGGGCGATCCCTGGCCAGACTGCGGCGGAAATCGTTAAGACTGCGAACAATGCTCCAAATAAACCGCTGGAGCGTCTAGCGACTTTCCTCAACATGGGACCGCCTCCTGTACCAAGTTATATTTTTCCGTCTGTGCGGTACATCGATCGTCTATGACGCAACGTTTCCCGCCATGCACTGACGTCTCCTCCAGTGCTATACGTATGCTAGCATACCATACGCTAATGTCAAAAGATGATTGAGCCGACGAGAGCAGCTGCGCGAGTGCAGGAGATCTCCAACCTGGGGTCCCTACGCCGCGATCGCATTGGCGTGTCCTCATATCCAATACAGGGTGCTGCGCAACCGTTTTGCGAAACCCCGTGCCTCTACCCGAGGCATCTTTCATCGGAGAGTCTGACGGTCGTCCCGCTGAACGGCCGACTCTAGGGTCATACTTTATCTAAAGGATATCGTATGGTACTATACTGTTTACGCCTGACACGTAGGTGTCACTACCTAGTAAATGGCTGACCTGCCAGGGAAAGAGGAATGGATAACGAGACCGCGATCAGAACGACGTCAACCGTTGCCGATACCACGCGCGAGAAGACCCGGCCATATGCGGAAGGGTCGAGGGACGAGGAAAACTGGGATCAACGGCTAGGGTTCCTCATGCACGACGTCTCACGATTGAGGCGGCTCGTTTTCGACTCATTCGTAGAACCCCTTGGGGTGACTCGCTCGCAGTGGTGGGTCATCGCCCATCTCTCTCGTCATGACGGCATGATGCAAAGCGATTTGGCTAACGTTCTCGAACTGGGCAAAGCAGCCTTGGGTGGGCTTGTTGACCGACTAGAAGCGTCGGGCTTTATCGAAAGACGCGCAGACGGGTGGGATCGACGCGTCAAGCGCGTTTACCTAACGCCCTCCGGCAACGGTCTCGTGAATCAGATGCGTGCCATGAGCCATGAGATGAACGAGCGAATTCTGGCCGATCTCGATCACAGCCGTCGCCAGCAACTCGCCGAGCTGTTGCAGCAAGTGAAGCGAAACTTGCTTGTGCTCAAGCGCGAAAGCGAGGGCACGGGATCGGCCTCCAGCGCCGATGAATGACTTGCCGCGCTGCATGCTTCGCTTTGGGTATCACCGACTCACCAGGCGGCGCTGAATGCTCAAGCAATCTTGTCATCGTGACGGCGCTCGTAAATAACTGGGCACTTAGCTCCGGTCGTCGCCCCCACCATGCAAACTCGCGGCCACCGCCAGAATTTTATGTGCTCGCTTTAGATGCGGCATGTCGAGCATCTTTCCATCCAGGCCTATCGTTCCTACACCCGGATTGCTCGCGAACGCTTCCACCACGCGCCGTGACCAAGATATCTCATCATCGCTTGGGGTGAACGCCTGGTTGATGATGTCAATCTGATTCGGATGAACCGCCAATTTTCCGGTAAACCCGGCTTGTCTAGCCAAATTCGCCTCTGCCTCCAAGCCCGCGGAATCACGGAAGTCGACAAATACGGTATCCACCGGCTGCACGTCCGCGGTGGCCGCACCGATAAGGCAGAGCGCTCGCGCCAACTCATATACCGTATCGTATTCGCCGTTTGGCCGCCGATTGTTGCTCGCGCCAAGCGCCGCGGCTATGTCTTCCGCGCCCCACGTCAAGCCGGTAAGCCGCGGGCCACACCCTTTGTATCCGCCCAGCGTGAACAGCGACTGAGGCGTCTCGGTCGCCACCGGTAGTATTCGAATCGATCCCGCAGCGACGCCTTCGCGCAGTTCAAGGGCATCGAGATAATGCCCAAGGCGAGTCACGTCGTGCGACGAATGGACTTTAGGCAAAACGATACCGTCCGGCGCCCCCGCGACCACCGCAAGGTCGTGAAGCGCGGAGGGATTCGACAGGGCATTAATCCGAACCCAAATTTGCTGCCCCTTGCGCTGCGATTGCGGCCGAGATTGCAGGTACTCGAGCACGATAGTGCGAGCGACGTGAGTCCTAGACGACGCGACCGAGTCTTCCAGATCGAGAATGAGCGCATCGGCATGCGATGAAATCGCCTTTGCAATCTTTCGTTCGCTGTCGCCGGGCACGAACAGCATGGAACGCAGCGCGGCAACCTTGCCCGCGCATTCGCCTACAGGCTCTTGCTGCAGATCTGACCCGCTCGCTAGATGAGATTTCACTTTGCGCTCTTACTGGAGACGGAGAAGAGACTACGGCCAATGATGTGCTTCATAACCTCTATCGAGCCGCCGGCGATCCGAGTGACGCGCGCGTCCGCGAACGCGCGCGCGATCGGATACTCCCACATGTAACCCCAGCCACCGAAGAACTGAAGACATTCGTCGACGGCACGTCCGTGGAGATTCGAAAGCCACAGCTTGGCCATCGCAGCATCAGTGCCATCCAACTTGCCGGCCATGAACAACTCCATGCAACGATCGACGAAGACCCGTCCGACGGTGGCTTCCGTCTTCAAGTCGGCAAGCTTGAACTGAGTGTTTTGAAACTCTGCCAAAGTCTGATTGAACATCTTACGATCGGCGACATACTCGACAGTCCAATCGAGAACAGCCTCCACCACCGCCGCAGAGCGGACAGCCTGGGTGAGACGCTCCTGAGCGAGATTTTTCATCAGCAACTTGAAGCCGCCGTTTTCAGGTCCAAGCAGATTGGTCGCCGGAACACGGACATCCTCAAAAAAAAGCTCAGAGGTATCCTGAGCCTTCAGGCCAATTTTTTCCAACCGGCGGCCACGCTTAAACCCTTCGCGAAAGGCCTCAACGATGAACAGCGAGATGCCACCTGTATCGGCCTTTGGATCGGTTTTCGTTGCTAACACGATCACATCGCACAGTTGGCCATTCGAGATAAACACCTTCTGTCCCGAAATGACGAATGAGTCGCCGTCGCGTACTGCGCGGGTCCGGATACTCTTCAGGTCACTGCCGGCGTGCGGCTCTGTGAGACCTAGGGCGCCAATCGCCTCGCCCCTAACCATCTTTGGCAGCCAGTGGCGCTTTTGCTCTTCAGTCCCGAACGCCAGGACGTAGGGCATCACCATCTCGTTATGCACTGCAAAACCGGGTCCGGTAACGCCCGCGCGTGCAAGTTCTTCGACCAATACAAAATCAAAGAGGTGATCGCCCCCCGCCCCTCCGTATTCCTCGGGGATTGAACACCCGAGCAGACCTGCCCGACCGGCGGCCTCCCAGATGCTACGCGGGACAATACCTTGGCGTTCCCACTCCATATGAAACGGAGCAATTTCAGTCGCTATGAACCTCCGCACCGACTCTCGAAATATTTCGTGATCCGCCGAGAAAAGAGATCTTTCAATCATTTGTGCCTCAATTTTTGTTTCTTTCTCGCGATCACGACTTTTTCGCGCTCAGACAGTACATCAACGCTGACCGCTTGCAGGTGGCCACGATCTCTTCCCGCTGATTGAAAGCCATGTGCCGAAAGACAACGATTCCATTGTCCGGACGCGAGTTGCTTTTGCGCAAATCAAGCACTTCGGTCTCGACGCGAACGGTATCGCCCTCGAAGAGAGGCTTTGGGAAGCGGACTTCGTCCCACCCGAGGTTTGCAACCGTGGTACCTAACGTCGTGTCACTGACGGAAATGCCGACCATAAGCCCCAGAGTGAAGATGCTATTCATCAACGGGCGGCCGAACTCCGTTGTACTCGCGTATTCCCTATCCAAGTGAATTGCCGCTGGATTATGAGTCATTGCGCTGAACATGACGTTGTCCGTCTCTGTGACAGTCCTCCGCACGTCGTGCCTGAACACTTGCCCAACCTCAAACTCGTCAAACCATAGTCCGGCCATGTCTAAGGCCCCTCCGCAATGTTCGCCGCACGCTGTAGCAGTGGCCGGGAACGGCTCGAGCACCGATCATCGGCATAACAGTTCGCTTGCATACTATATCAATGCCATACCAACTGCAAGGCATTGTTTGGCATGTCGGACGTACTTGCCCCCAGTCGCATCGCGAACGCGTCTTGATCGAGCAGGGTAGTATTTTCGGCGACGCGCGTTGTACGCGGTCCTTACTGGGTTGCTACGGTCATGGATTCATTCGGTTGTCAGCCGCCACCGAGCGCCTTGAACGCAGCGACCGCCGCGCGAGCCGATTCCGCTTGTGCCTGGACCCGCCCATCGGACGTGCACAACAAGCTTTCCTCCGCCTGCGAGACTTCGATTAGGCTGACAGCACCTTTTTGATAGGCCGCGAATGAAGCCGCTCGAGCGCGGCCGAGCGAGTCCATGCCCTCGGCGCTTTATGCCGGCCAGCCCCGTTGATTGGAACTGCTTGAGAAAGACGTTCGAACCTGGCTAAAAGTGTCCTTGAGGAGCGAACTGGGAACGCCGACATGAATAACAACGACGCCGGCCCGAAGGCCACGTCGATTGCGGAAATCTCCGCGTTAACCCTCAAGCTTTTCTTTGCTCAGCGCGCGCGGCGAGCTTTCTGGACTCACTTCGACGTGGCCTTGCGAGGCGCCGACGTTCACGCATCGCAACTTGTAATGAGATCTGAAATGGCCGAGCGTCACTCATTGTCGCGGACGATAGCTTGCAGATTTCGTTTAACGCGGGTTAGCAAGTTCGTCAGATTTTCGCGGTCTTCAGCGCTCAACCCTTCGAGAATACGCTCGTTCATCTGATCGCTGCGTACCTGCATTTCCTTAATCAGTTTCGCGCCCGCAGGCGACAAATAGATTCGCTTGGCGCGCCGATCAGCGTCATCCGCGCCACGGCGGACCAGGCCAGAAGCCTCGAGCCGGTCAATCAGTCCCCCAAGAGCGGCCTTCCCCAACTCTAGCAACTTAGCCAGGTCACTTTGAATCATGCCGTCGTGGCGAGCGAGATAGATCAGCACCCACCACTGCGAGCGCGTAATATTCAGCGGCTTCATATAGCCGTCGTAGGCGGTGCGGCGCAATCGTGAGACATCGTGCATCAAAAAACCGAGCCTCTGATCCCAGCCGCCTTCTTCCCGATTTTGCTGCACGCTATTGTTTGCCGGCGCGCTCGTCTTCTTCTTGCGGGCCGGCAACTCTGCCTTTTGGTTCATCCGTCATCCTTGAATGTTCGCTTACCCCGTTCCGGGCCGAAGTTCGAGCCCTTCACGGAAACCATGACATACGTGTTTACCATATGTTAGCAGGCATTTCCGACGTCCCGCCACAACGCTCTCCCTCGGCGCTCTCCGTCTCAGACGTCGCTCACATGGCCGATTGGCGGTCGCACGCTGCAAAAGCCCGGGCCACGCCCCCTCGTACGCAGCCAATCAATCACCCGCAAAGCTCCTCCACCATCAGGAACGTCAAGCGAATATCGCCTTGACGTCATGGTTCTCCGACAGTATTGTATGTGTACATACGGTATGCACATGTCCATAACTTGAGGTGCATATCGCAAGTGCCTCGGCAACCTCGACTGTAGTAGGTAGTACGGTTAATAGTCGAAGGCGGCGCTTATAAATTATATCGATGGAGACGATGCAGATGACACTTCGACATGGCGACGCCCCGCTGTATGGTGTCCTCGCTGCTTTGGGCATCTTGGGTGCAGGCGTCCGATGGTACCTGGCAGACAATCCTTCGAACGGTCTGATGGAATTCGTCATCTCCGTGAGCGCGGCGTTGTTCGTCTGTTTCGGAGTCACCGCACTCGGAGGATTCGTGAGCCTCGCCATCGGCAAAAAAATCGGCGAACAGCAGGACTTCTTTGCCTTCCTCGGAAGCATCGTGGGCGCCATTATGTTTTTTGTGTGGGTAGTCGCATCCGGTTGATCCGCTACAGCGCAGCCTGCATCGGAGACACACTGTCGTTTCGCATATGCGACCCACTTTCCCAGAGACCGATTCGATCGTTGTCCACGGAGAGGCCGTGCCAACGTGATGTCGACGG
Source organism: Trinickia sp. EG282A (assembly GCF_040965455.1). Lineage (NCBI taxonomy): Bacteria > Pseudomonadati > Pseudomonadota > Betaproteobacteria > Burkholderiales > Burkholderiaceae > Trinickia > Trinickia sp. EG282A. Next base: position 246,652 of record NZ_JBFRCC010000003.1, read on the forward strand.
CTACGCAGACCTTTATGTCTGACGATGTCCTGCTTCGGCACCTCGAGTAACGGAAAACGAACGGCGCTGAACACCGCTCGTCAGAAACGCGAGCCAGCAGACGACGGCGTCAACCCTCGGACTATGTCAGGAGTTGAAGCATGGAAACCAAACCTTCTTTAGCCGTCATTGGTGGCACCGGTGACCTCGGATCAGGGCTTGCGCTTCGATGGATCGAGGCAGGATACCCAGTGATCATCGGTTCACGCGATCGTGAAAAGGCGGCAGCGGCTTGCAACCGCCTGCGCAGCGTTCTCGCCGAGCGAGGGGTCGCTCGCGCGCACTTGACGGACATGGACAATGTTGCCGCAGCCGACGCTGCCGATATCGTCGTGCTGACTGTTCCGTTCAGCCATCAGCAGGGTACGTTAGCGGCTATCAAAGAACATATCAACGGCAAGATTCTGGTCGACGTTACAGTACCGCTCGTGCCGCCCAAGGTCGGCACCGTCCAGTTGCCACCGTCCGGCTCCGCCGGCCAGGCCGCGCAGGCCTTTCTTGGCGATGCCGTGCGCGTGGTATCGGCATTTCAGAACGTTGCGGCCGATCACCTGCAGTCGGGGCACGATCTCAACTGCGATGTGCTCGTCTGCGGCAACGACCCTGAGGCCCGGGCGGCGGTCGTGAAACTTGTCGAAGCATGCGGCATGCGCGGCTTCCAGGCCGGCCCGATCAACAACGCTGCGGCGGCGGAAGCCCTCACATCGGTGCTGATCACGATCAATCGCCAGTTCAAATGCCATGCCGGGATCCGTATTACGGGTGTTTAGCCGGCACGTCCCACGACCGTTATCTGCGGAAACCGTACCAAAGCGAGTCAACCGTGCCGACCCAATTGACGCTAACCGCACTGCCGGAAATCCCCGCGATTGAGCCAGGAGACGATCTCGCACAGATCGTATTAGACGGCTACGCGCGAGCCAGGCTTGAACCGAGCAATGGCGACGTCGTAATCCTCGCGCAAAAGGTGGTGTCCAAAGCGGAGGGCCGCTACGCACGGCTGTCGGAAATCACGCCGTCTGCCGCGGCCCTCGAACTCGCCACCACTACCCAGAAGGATCCACGAGTGGTGGAGCTGATCTTGAAGGAATCGCGTGAGGTGGTGCGCCAACGGCCGGGCGTGATCATCGTCGAACATCGGCTTGGGTATGTACACGCGAACGCAGGCATTGACCGCTCTAACATCACGTCCGATGACAATGAAGATCCGCGCGTGCTGCTGTTGCCGGTAGATCCCGATATGTCGGCTCAAGCTCTGCGCGATACGGTGCGCGCACGCTGCAACGTCGATATTGCCGTGATCATCAACGACTCAGCCGGACGAGCTTGGCGCAACGGCGTCGTGGGCTTCGCGATCGGGTGTGCGGGCATCGAGCCGGTGCGCGACATGGTGGGCCAACCCGACCTGTTTGGGCGCAAACTTGAACGGACGCAAATTGCCATCGTCGATGAATTAGCTGCCGCCGGCTCCCTCTTGATGGGGCAGGCCGACGAAGGCACGCCGGTCGTACTCGCACGTGGCGTTCGCTTCCGCTGCAGCCGCGCTGACGGCAAGGCGTTGATTCGCCCGAAGAGTGAGGACTTGTTCCGATGAAGAAAATAAGCACGATTGCGTTCTCCGGCGGCGTCGGAGGCGCAAAACTCGCGCTCGGCCTTGCACGCGCTCTACCGCCCGACGAACTGCTTATAGTCGCCAATACAGCCGACGACTTCGACCACCTCGGTCTACATATTTGCCCGGACCTCGATACCATCACCTATACCCTTTGCGGCAGGGCGAATCGATCACAGGGCTGGGGCGTAGAGGGCGAGACATGGAGCTGCCTGGAGGCACTGTCCGAGCTTGGTGGCCCGGACTGGTTCCGTCTCGGCGACCGCGACATCGCAACGCATCTATATCGCACTCAGCGGCTGCGCGAAGGGGCACGCTTGAGCGAGGTCACAGCCGAGATGTGCGCCGCCTTCGGCATTGCGCAGCGCTTGTTGCCCATGTCCGACGACCCTGTGAGCACCATCGTCCATACAGCGGAAGGCGAACTGCCTTTTCAAGACTACTTCGTACGTCGTCGCTGCGAACCTCGCGTCACGGGTTTCCACTTCGCTGGAGCGGACAGCGCCGCCATGCATCCCGAGCTGCGTGCCGGACTTGACTCCCCCCATCTTCGCGCGGTGATCTTCTGCCCGTCGAATCCCTTCGTCAGTATTGCCCCCATGCTAGCCATTCCCGGCATCGAGGAAGCGCTGCGGTCCATCCACACACCTATCGTCGCGGTGTCACCCATCATCGGCGGCAAGGCCGTCAAGGGCCCCGCTGCAAAGATGATGAGCGAGCTCGGACTGCCGATCTCGTCGCTTGCCGTAGCAAAGCACTACCGCGATCTCGTCACCGCCTTCATCGTCGACGAGACGGACAGTGATGAGGTCGCTCGCATTCGCGAGCTGGGCCTCGCGTGCGAGGCTATGCCGACATTGATGAACAACGACGACGACAAACTGCGTCTCGCACGGTCCGTGATCGCATATTCCCATGAGCTCTCGCGCTGACGTGATTTGGGCCGTCGTGCCCGTCAAAGACTTTGCCATGGCGAAGAGTCGGCTGGCGGCCACCCTGAGTTCCGCCGCCCGCGCCGAACTCGCTCGCGCCATGTCCGAAGACGTGATCTCCGCCCTGCAAAGCGCGAAGGTTGCTGAGCACGTTTGCGTGCTGTCGGATTCGCCTGCGGTTCAGCAACTGGCAGCCCGCAACGGCGCGGTCTGGCTTGACGAAAGGACCGTCGCTGGGGCACCGGGATTGAATGCCGCGATCGCCGGCGCCGCGCGAGTCGCGGCCGCAAGAGGCGCGACCGCGCTGCTGGTCGTGCATGCCGACCTGCCGCTGCTGACTGCAAGTGCCCTCACACGTGTGCTCGGTACCTGGAGCAATCTCAGCGGCAAGGGGCGCGTCGTGCTTGCCCGTTCGCGCGATGGCGGTACCAATATTTGTCTAGCTGAGCGGCCAGACGCATTCACTTACCACTACGGGACAAATAGTCATGCTCTGCACGTCGACGAATGCGTTCGGCAGCATCGCGTCGTCGCCAACGTTGAGATGCCTGCTACCGCGCTCGACGTGGACACCGCAGACGATCTCGAGATACTCAGGGCCGCTGCACGAACGAACGCGTGCAGTCCACACACTGCCGCATTTCTCGCCAAAATCGCCACCCCGGTATTCGGGAATGAAATCGAGGCCGCACCATGACCGATATTCAATCTTTGATTCGCGCCGCCGCGAGCGGGGCTCTGCCGTCCGCAAGGGAGGCGCTCATGCTCGCCGCCTGCGATGACATGCCACTGCTGTTGGCCGCGGCGACGGAAATTCGCGACCGTGGCGCGCGTAATGTTGTCACCTATTCCCGTAAGGTGTTCTTGCCGGTCACGCGGCTTTGCAGGGACGTCTGCCACTACTGCACCTTTTCACGGCAGTCTCCATCCGTCCATACAGCATACCTGACGCTCGACGAGATGCTCGAGACAGCCCGTGCAGGCGCCCGCATGGGATGCAACGAAGCGCTGTTCACCCTTGGAGAAAAACCGGAACTGCGTTATCCCGCTGCGCGGGAAGCATTAGATAAGCTGGGCTTCGAAACGACCATTGACTACGTGGTGCACGTTGCCGCAGCGGTGTTCAGGGAGACCGGACTGCTTCCGCATGTCAACGCCGGCTGTCTCTCCGATGAGGAGATCACCAAGCTACGCCGCGTGGCGCCTTCGATGGGCATCATGCTGGAATCCGCGTCCGATCGGCTCTGCCAGCGTGGGATGCCCCATTTCGGTAGTCCCGACAAAATCCCCGCCGCGCGGCTCGCCACGCTCGAGGCTGCAGGACGGCAAAACGTGCCCATGACTTCCGGGATTCTCATAGGTATCGGAGAAACCCGGCGCGAGCGCGTCGAAGCGCTGCTAGCGTTACGCGAGATACACGCTCGCCACGGCAATCTACAGGAAGTCATCGTTCAAAATTTCCGAGCGAAACCAGGCACTCCGATGGCCGGTACCAGCGAGCCAAGCCTCGATGAATTGTGCTGGACGATCGCAGTCGCCCGGATCATTTTCGGCTCGGACATGGGGATCCAAGCGCCTCCCAATCTTTCCCCAGGCGTGCTGCGCACACTGTTGGAAGCCGGCATCAACGACTGGGGCGGCGTGTCGCCTTTGACTGCGGATTTCGTCAATCCCGAAGCCCCTTGGCCTCATCTCGAAGAGCTGACCCGGGAAACACTGGCGAGCGGCAAGTACCTGCAAGAGCGGTTGACTATCTACCCTCGATTCGCCGCTGACATCGCCCGTTGGGTCGACGAAGGACTGCGTACCGCCGTGCTCCGCAAGATCGACACCGAGGGTTTTGCGCGTATTGACGATTGGGTGGCGGGAGGCCAGGTGCCCCCGCCGGCCGCCGACCTCTCTTACTTGCGCGAAGCCGATCGTGCACTGGTCAGCCCGGATCTGGACGAGATCGTCCGGCGCGCAGCCAATGGAGGCGCGCTAGGCGAGCAAGATGTGATCCGACTGTTCCAGGCACGGGGCGAGGACTTTGCACACGTCTGCCACGCGGCAGATCAATTGCGGCGAGCCCACTGCGGCGATACGGTGAGCTACGTGGTCACGCGCAACATCAACTACACCAATATCTGTTACTTCCACTGTCAATTCTGTGCGTTCTCCAAAGGCCAACGCGCCCACCGCGGCGCCGGATATGACCTCGATCAAGCCGAGATCGGCAATCGCGTTCGCGAAGCATGGGAACGAGGCGCGACGGAGGTTTGTCTGCAAGGCGGCATTCATCCGTCGTATACGGGGGAAAGCTACCTCTCGATTCTTAAGACCGTCAAAGCGGCCGCGCCCGACATTCACGTTCACGCTTTCTCGCCACTCGAGATCTGGCAAGGTGCTCAAACGCTCGGCCTGCCGCTCAAAGAATATTTGTCGCGCTTGAAGCATACCGGCCTCGGCACGCTCCCGGGGACGGCCGCAGAGATCCTTGACGACGAAGTGCGGGCTACGCTTTGTCCCGACAAACTGAAGACGGATCAATGGTTGGAAGTGATGTCCGTTGCTCATAGTCTGGGCCTAAAGAGCACAGCCACGATCATGTTCGGCCACATCGAGCGGCTGGAACACTGGGCCCGCCATCTTCTCCGGCTGCGGAACCTCGCGGCCGACACCGGGGGCATCACCGAATTCGTCCCGCTTGCGTTTGTCCACATGGAATCGCCGATCTATCGCAAAGGCAGATCGCGCAAGGGCCCGACGTTTCGCGAAGCGTTGCTCATGCATGCCGTATCGCGACTCGTGCTCCATCCGCACGTTGGGAACATTCAGACATCGTGGGTCAAGATGGGGCCGCTCGGTGCACAGGCCGCACTCCGGGCGGGTGTGAACGATATGGGCGGCACGCTCATGAATGAGTCGATCACCCGCAGCGCTGGTGCCGTCCACGGCCAGGAGATGACGCCTGCAGCGCTGTCGGCGCTCATCACGTCCGCGGGTCGGCTGCCTCGACAGCGGACCACCATCTACGGTACGGCGCCGGAAGAGCGGATTGCGGCCAGCGCAGCCCACGCCGGTCCGAGCGATTCAATCAGCAGCAAGGTGATCCCAGTTTCCGCCTCCGAGGGATAAGCGCTTACCGCAAGGAACGCGGCAAACCGTCACCCTGCACGGTTCGGATCATCCCATCCCGCATACGCGAAGGACAGGACGCAAAGATTGTGAAACTCCGGAAAAGCCAGGAGGAGACTGCAATGAAGCGACGCACTCGAGCAATTGTGATGATTGTGGCGGCAGGTATTGTAAGCGCCGTCTGTTTCGCGGTCTTCTCTCGGCCCGCCCTACCCGAGGAACCATGCATCTATTATCAAGGCAAGTGCATCGATATACGCGTTCTGATGACCCCATCGCCTCGTCATCTGTTACCGTGAGCAAGGGCTGGTCAGCACTCAGCGCGACGTCGTCGCGCGTAGTTCGGATTCCGTCTCCTCTTGAGCCCTACACACGTTCGAAGATGGCCGCGATTCCCTGCCCCCCACCGACGCACATCGTGACTAGCGCGTATCGGCCGCCAGTGCGATGCAGCTCGTGGATCGCCTTGGTGGCAAGGAAAGCCCCAGAGCAGCCGATGGGGTGACCCAACGCGATGGCACCCCCATTCGGATTTGTCTTTTCCATGTCGAGTTCCAGCGCGCGTGCCACCGCAATAGCCTGCGCGGCAAAAGCTTCATTGCTCTCGATCACGTCCATCTGATGGAGCTCAAGTCCGCTCCTTTTCAGCGCCAGCCGCGTAGCGGGAATCGGGCCTTCGCCCATAACGTCGTTGGGCACCCCAGCCACAGCGTAAGACACCAGCCTGGCGATCGGCTTGTGGCCGGCCGCGGCCGCCGCCGCGGAATCAGCAATGACGAGAAAGGCCGCTCCGTCGTTGATGCCCGAGGCGTTGCCCGCGGTAACCGACCCGTCCTTTTTGAACGCCGGTTTCATCGCGGCAAGGATATCCAGCGACGTGTTCGGTTTCACGTGCTCGTCGGTGTCGAAAATCGTTTCCCCCTTTTTTGTTCTCTTAACGATGGGAACGATCTGCGATTCAAACCGCCCTTCCGCGATTGCCCGTGCCGCACGACGATGCGACTCAACGGCCAGCATGTCCTGCTGTTCACGCGTTATGCTCCATTTGGCCGCCAGGTTCTCGGCCGTGATACCCATATGACCCACGCCGAACGGATCGGTCAACGTGGCGACCATCGTGTCGACTAGTTTCGTGTCCCCCATGCGCGCGCCCGAGCGCATCGCGGTGGATAAATAGCCGCCGCGACTCATCACCTCGACGCCGCCGCCGATGCCGAAGTCACAGTCACCGAGCAACACGCTCTGGGCACTCGTCACAACTGCCTGGAGGCCGGAGGAGCAAAGCCGATTAACTGACATCGCAACGGAATCCATCGGGAGTCCCGCGTTGATGGCCGCCACGCGGGCCACGTAGGCGAATCGGCTGTCGGTGGGAATCGTATTGCCTACCGTCACGTAGTTGACCGCAAGCGGGTCGACACCGGAGCGCGCGACGGCTTCCTTCATTACGATGCCGGCAAGCTCGGGAGGCTCCATGTCGGCGAGAGATCCGCCGAAACTTCCGATTGCCGACCGGACCGCCGAAAGGACCACTACGTCACGCTTGCTCACGGTTACTCTCCTCGTCCATTGAATAACGGAAAATCCGCCCATGCGGTCGCCACCGCATCCCGGCCTCGCTGGCTAATGCTAGCCCAGCAGTGAAGTCGTCTTTGACGCGACGAGCGCGTCAGAACACAGAATTCGTCACACCGCCATCGATAACCAGGCTTTGCCCGGTGATGTAATTGCTTTGCTCAGCGCAAAACATCGCCGCGATGCAACCAAAGTCGTCCGCCGAACCAAACCTGCCCGCAGGGATCGGTATCGATCGCACTGCCTCGGCTATCTCCCAATCCACATCCGTGCCGTTTTCGGCTGCCTTAGCACCGTAGATAGCTCGAATCCCGTCTGTATCGTGCATCGCAGGAAGCAGCGTGTTTATGGTGACGTTGTACTGAGCAACCTGTCGAGCCACCGCAACAGAGTAATTAGTCAATGCGGACCGCGGTGCGCCCGACAAGATTCGCCAAGGGTGGGGGAACTTGGCCGCTGCTGTAGCAATGTTCAAGATGCGCCCCCACTTGCGTTCAGCCATGCCGTCTACCACACATCGCATGAACTCGACCGGAGAAATGATTGTGAGCTCGAAATTGCGACGCCAGTCATGTTCCGAGATCGAGCGAAAATCCTCAATGTAGGGCGGTGGCGAGCAGGTGCCAACGAGGATATCCGGCTCCGGGCAGCGAGCTAGAATTCGCGCTCGGCCTTCCGTCGTCGCGTGGTCTGCGACTACAGCTACAACCTTCGCGCCGGTGGAGCGACGGATCGCTTCGCAGGCATCGTTCAACCTTGCTTCGTTACGAGCCGAGATGAAAAGGTCGACGCCTTCGCGAGCCAGCGCATAGGCTGTTCCCAGACCAAGCCCGGCGCTCCCCCCGTTGATAATCGCTTTTCGCCCTCGAATACCGAGATCCATTTCGTTCCTTGTGTACGCGCGACAAAAATCGATCGCTGAATGTCCTACCGTTGGACTGGCGCCGATACGGGACTACGAGATGAGAGCCCGCTCACACGTAGGGCGATAGCCGCATCGCATGACGTCGTTGAATCTAGCCGAGCAAGCCAAGCGCTGCCTTCAGATGACCAATGCGGGTGGGATAGTAGGCCTTGAGCGCCATGTTGACATCCGCGGCATGTTCACTACGAGCATCCAAGCCGGCCACCCAGTCGATGCGAGTGGATTCCGCGCTAAGGGGTGTCAGCGTAATGCAACCCTTTACGCCAATGTTCGCCACCAGACTGCATTCGACGACCGTGTACTTGATGACGTGCTCGAGACCGTCCAGTCGCTCAAGCCGCTCGGTCGCCCACCAGTCATGGAAGTGCACCGTCCGTAAGGCGCCCACACCGTGGCCAACGGTCTCGCACCGTATGACTTCCGGGTGCCACCGCTTGAGCCCGCCAAAGTCGGCGACGATCATCCACACTCGCTCGATAGGCGCCTTGATGAAATCAGTGACGACAATGGTCATTGTGTGGGCCCCCGCCCATCGCGAGACGCGAACAGGCCATCAGGCCTGCCCCTATCGACGCGTCGCTGAACGACGGTTATTCTCGCGGAAGGTCGGGATGCACCGACATCATGCCCCCGTCGACGACCAATTCGGCGCCTGTGACGAACGGTGCTTCGTCCGACGCAAAAAAGACTGCAGCCGCGGCAATCTCCTCGGGCCGACCCATGCGCCCCACGGGGGCCATCGCGTTCAGCGCCTTCATGATCGGGGCCATATCGGTCCCCGCGGGCACGGCATGCGAAAAAATAGCCGTGTCGATGGGCCCAGGATGAATGGAATTACACCGAATGTTTGTCTTGGCCTGAGCACACCAAACAGCGACGGACTTCGTGAGATTCCGCACCGCTGCCTTAGTCGCGCTGTACGCGATGTCATGACTCAACGCCACGTATGACACGGTAGACGCCGTGTTGATGATAGAACCGCAAGACCCCCCCGGATTCCGGCGCATCAACTTGACGGCGTGGTGGCAACCGAGCAACACCCCAGTCTGATTGATCGAAATTAGACGATTCCATACAGCGAGATCGATTCGATCCACGGTGTTCTCGCCGCCTACAACTCCCGCGTTGTTGAATAGAACGTCAAGGCGCCCAAAGCGTTTCTCCACCTGAGCAGCCAGGCTTATCCAGTCCTCATTGCTCGCAACGTCGAGGCGCGCGAAGGTCGCCCCCGTTTCCTTGGCCACTTCGCCGCCAAGATCTTCCTGAATATCGGCCACAAACACTTCCGCACCTTCGGCTCGAAATCGTTTTACTGTGGCAGCGCCCATCCCCGACGCACCGCCCGTGACAATCGCGACCTTTCCAGCCAGACGTCCCATGCTCATCAGTGCCCTCACTTACCGTTTGTTCAGAAAAAGGGCGGCGCAGATTCGAGCGAATCGAGGTCCGCACGACACCTCGCCCAAAGTCAGCACCATCCCATTCGATCCGCCGGCGCCTTATAAAGCATCGGTTGCGCGATAGCGATAATCGTATCGTACAATACCATATTGTAGATTCCTAGCGTTTCGCCGCGATCCCTGAGAAATATGTGACACTGTCCGCCTCTTGCAGGCAATGAAGCTTCGCAGACCGCTACTAGCGAGGCGTGCGATGGAGCAGCTACGAGGCGATCGGCTGCGTGGGGCGGAAAGTCGCATCCGGCAATACCTGGCCAAACTGAATCAGTACCTGAGCTGACCTCGCACGGGGGGGCGGTGTGCATCGCGATCGCCTAGGATCGGCCTGACGTGGCGCAGCCCCCTCTCCATTACAATTTACCGCCATGATCTATGATCTACGCCATTGGGCACAGCGCCACCCCGAGCAAATTGCCGTTCAGATCGGCGATACCGTGCTCACCTATGCCGAGCTGGAATTTCAGGCAAATCAGTTGGCGCGGCTTTTCGACGCCCTAGGGCTGAAGCGTGGCGACCATGTCGCGGCCAGCCTGACCAACTCGCCGTTCACGCTGGTCATGGCTTGGGCCGCCTGGCGCAGCGGTCTGTATTACACGCCGATTGCCACCACGCTCGCGCTGCCCGATGCGGCCGCCATCATCACAAATTGCAGAGCCCGTCTGGTGGTTGCCGACCGATCGGTGCAAACCCATGTGGCGAAACTGCCTGCGCACTGCGCTGCGGTGGCGCACTGGTTCTGGCACGGTGATGCGGTGCCGGGCTTCCGATCGCTGAGCGAGGACATGGCAGACCAAAGCGAGTTACCGCGAGTCGGTGAAGCACCTGGCGCCTTGATGCTCTACACGTCAGGCACCACGGGGGCGCCAAAGGGCGTCTGGCGTCCTCTACCGCCGGCCGATCAACGGGCAACCCCGACCTTTGCGGCCGACCTGATTCCGCTCTTCGGCTTCGACCACGGCGTGCGTTATCTGTCCACGGCGCCGCTTTATCACGCAGCCCCATTACGGGCGGCACTGGCGGTTACCGCTGCGGGCGGCTGCGTAATCGGTATGCGCAAGTTCGATGCGGCCGAGGCGCTCCAGCTGCTCGCGACGCAGCACATCACGCACTCGCAATGGGTGCCTGCTATGTTCCAGCGCTTGTTGCAACTGCCTGAATCAGCACGCCGGGACTTCCGGTCGCCCTTGCACCGCGTGGCGCTGCATGCGGCCGCGCCGTGTCCACCGCAAGTGAAACGCGCGATGATCGACTGGTGGGGGCCGATCCTGGTCGAATACTATTCGGGCTCGGAAGGCGTGGGCCTTACGATGATCAGCACGCAGGAGTGGCTGACCCATCCAAGCTCGGTCGGGCGCACCGTCAAGGGCGTGCCGCACGTGTTGGACGAAGAATTCCGCGAGCTGGCACCAGGTTGCACGGGACGCATCTACTTCTCTGGCGTGACACCGTTCGAATACTTCGGAGATCCGAACAAGACGGCGGATCGAACGAGCCCGCAGGGCTACCAGACGCTTGGCGACATCGGCTACCTCGACGCGGAAGGCTATCTATACCTGACCGACCGCATGGACGACGTGATCATCTCCGGTGGCGTGAATATCTATCCACAGGAGATCGAAGCCGCACTGCTGGAAATGGTGGGCGTGGCAGACGTGGGCGTAATCGGCACCGAGGACGAGAAGTTCGGCGAACGTCCTGTCGCGTTCGTTGTCGCCGTGGCCGGAGACGACGAGCACGCGCTTCGACGCGATCTGCCGGCGTGGTGCGAGGCGCGGCTGGGCCGCATCAAGGCTCCGGCCCGCTTCGAATTCGTGCATCAGTTGCCCCGTTCGCCAACGGGCAAGCTGATTCGACGCGAGTTGCGCGAACGCCTGTATCAGCATCAGCCACCGGGCGCGAACTGAGCCGGGGCGCCTTGGGGCGCCGGTTCGGTAGTCTGTACAGCTTTCGGTGCGTAGGCGCGCAAGAACGTGTCGATGGCACGGCTGGACATGCGCCGGACATCGACGTCGGCAATCGGGCCGTCGGTCGCACATAGCAGCAGCGGGTCGATCACCTCCGCCTCGAGGAGCAGGCGCAGCTGCGTGGCGGCAATGTGCGCGTCGGCTCGGAGCAACCGCCCGTGTGCCATCCACCTCGAAACGAAGGACGCGAGTTCCTGCTGAAAAGTCTGGAATCTTTCGTAGAACATCCGGCCAACGCCGCCGCGCTGCGCCTCGCTGATCATCAGGCGCCGAACCGAGACTACCTCTGAAGTGCACGCTAGGCGGAGAAAGGATTCGCCGAACTCCCGCAACTGCGCGTCCAGATCGTTGCTTTCGGCGCGCAGGCCTTCGAGCATGCGGGCCATCGAGTACTCGGGTACGGAGAACATGCAATCGACGAAAAGCTTCTCCTTTGATCCGAAGTGGGCATAGATCGTCCCCTTGGACCCACCGACGACGGCCACTATCGCAGATATCGAGGTCCTCTCGAAGCCGTTTGCACGGAATAACTGGTACGCCGCCTGCAGGATCGCTTGTCGTTTCTTCAAGTTTCTGATCGCCACTGTTCCCGTCTCCTTTTCACCATCGCGCCGCGAGCTCGGCTTGCTATGCGCCACCTTGACAATCGGCCCGCTCGCTATGTACGATACCATATCGTACTGTACGGTACGATTTATAACCAGATGCGCTCACAGTTGCGCGGGCTAGGAGACACGATGCCAATGACGCCATTAGCCAGCCAAGTTCTACCCGGCCGCCCAAAGCGGTTCGGCGTCTGTCCAGACGCTCAACCGGTGAGGCGCGCCTGATGGCCCGCCTCGTCGTGATCCAGCGCAATCGCGCCGAGTCGGTCATCGAGGCCGGTGATGGCCGTTCAGTCATGGAACTGATACGCGATCATGGCATCGACGAAATGCTCGCGATGTGTGGTGGGTGTTGCTCGTGTGCAACCTGCCATGTGCACATCGATCTGGCGTTTGCAGACCGGCTGCCGCCGATGAGCGGCGAAGAGAGCGATCTGCTCGACAGTGCCCGATCACGCGACGCGACATCTCGCCTGTCGTGTCAGATTCCGTTCACCGAGGCGCTGGATGGCTTACGCGTGACTATCGCCGAGGAGGCGTGACATGGGCCGTTCGTATGACGCGCTGATCGTGGGGGCGGGCCATGCCGGTGCCCACACGGCACTGGCGCTGCGCCAGCAGGGTTTCGACGGCAGCATCGCCCTGCTCGGTGACGAGCCCGAACTGCCCTATGAGCGGCCCCCGCTTTCGAAGGAATTCCTCAGCGGAGAAAAGCCATTCGACCGGCTGCTGATCCGTCCGGCATCGTTCTGGGTTGAACGCAATGTGCAGGTATTGAGCGGCCATCGTGTCGTCGTCGTCGACCCTGCCGCACACACTGTGCGGACGGCGGGCGGCGAGACCTTCGGTTACGGTCGGCTGGTATGGGCCTGCGGTGGACGGCCACGCCCTCTGAACTGCCCGGGCGCGGAGGCCAAGGGTGTCCATGGTCTGCGCACGCGTGCCGATGCGGACGAAATCCAGCGCGCAATGACCGGCGTTCAGCATGTCGTCATCGTCGGTGGCGGTTACATCGGCCTGGAAGTAGCCGCGGCGCTGGTGGCGAAAGGCAAGTCGGTCTCCGTGCTAGAGGCCCGCGAAAGGGTGCTGGCACGCGTGGCCGGTGAAGCGCTGTCACGGTTCTATGAGGCTGAACATCGCGCGCGAGGCGTCGTCGTTAAGCTCGGCGCGATGGTCGATGCCGTCGAGACATGCGACGGCCGGGCCACCGGTGTCAGGCTCGCCGATGGCAGCGTATTACCTGCGGAGATGGTAGTGGTGGGCATCGGCATCGACCCTGCCGTCGAGCCCCTGATCGCGGCTGGCGCCGCGGGGTCCAACGGCGTCACAGTCGACGCGTTCGCGTGCAGCAGTCTGCTCGACGTCCTGGCCGTTGGTGACTGCGCGCTCCACCCGAACTCGTTCGCCGACGGCGCTCACGTTCGTCTCGAATCGGTTCAGAACGCGGTGGACATGGCCACCACAGCGGCGCGCACGATCGTCGGCGATCCACGTCCATACCACGCGGTGCCGTGGTTCTGGTCGAACCAATTCGACTTGAAGTTGCAGACCGTGGGGTTGTCGACGGACTACGACCAGACCGTGGTCCGCGGCGACATGTCGACACGGAGCTTCTCGGTTGTCTACCTGCGGCGCGGGCGAGTGATCGCGCTCGACTGCGTCAATGCCGCTCGCGACTTCGTGCAAGGGCGCGCGTTGGTCGCCAATGGCGCAAAGATCGAGCCGGCCCTGCTGGCGGACGCTTCCCTGCCCCTCAAGCAAGCGCCCGCTACACCGGTGTGAACAGATGCTCGCGGCTTTCCACTACTCCTTTTTTCCGAGCCCGTAAAACCGCTGATCCGGAGCCACGATGAACCAACACCCCGACTGAGGTAGAACTCGAGCCCCGCCCGCAGATCCCTTTTGAATTGAGCTGCACTTCACAAATACCTAAACGAGGTAACCGACTGTGGCAATTGACTTTGACGTGATTGTGATCGGTGGTGGAGGTGCCGGATTGTCCGCGGCGTGCCATGCGGCAAGGAATGGTGCGTCCGTGATGATCCTGGAAGCCGACAAGATGCTGGGAGGCGCCACCGCGCTTGCGGGCGGCGTTGTTTATGCGGCGGGTACCCGTGTCCAACGGGATGCCGGCATTGTCGACTCACCGGAGGCGATGTTCCAGTACATGATGTCCCTTAATCAATGGTCAATACGGCCCGCGCTCGCAAAAATCATGTGCGAGGGTGGCGCTTCCATCATCGACTGGTTGATTGAACTTGGCAATGAGTTCCCGCCAAGCGCCGTTGTGGAATCCGGTGTGGGCGGGTGCCCGCGTGGACATCAAAGCATTGGCGCAGGAATTGGCATCGTACAGTCGCTTGCCAACGATGCGGGCGCGAACGGCGTGGAAGTGGCGCTGGGGTCGCGAGTTTCTGAACTGATCGTCGAGGGGGGGCGCGTGTGCGGGGTTCGCGCTGCAGGAACGGAATTGCGTGCAAAGGCAGTCATCGTCACCACGGGCGGATTTGGAAACAACTCAGAGATGATCAAACGGCTTTGGCCGACCGCCGCGGCCCACGGCAGCCGTGTGTATTCCTTCTATGAAAAGGTGCCGTTCAATATGGGCGACGGTATCAAGCTCGGCGAGAGCGCGGGCGCCAATGTTACCGGAATTGACAACGGCTTACTCGTATGTAGCCCGAATTTCGTCAAGGATACTGAAGCGTTTCTTCCCGACTGGGCGATGGTCGTCAATCGCGACGGTCGCCGTTTCATTGCGGAGGATGCTTCCTATGCGGTCTCGGGCTACCTGGTGAACGAACAGCCTGAAATGCGATGTTTCGCGATTTTCGACGAGCCGGCACTTGCCGAGGCCTGCGCCGACGAGAATGTGGTGAAACACTACATCAATGATCCTGGATCGGAAAGCTGGCGCGTCAATGTCATCCGCAGGCACGTGGAAACCGGCAGAGTGAAAGTGGCCGACTCGATCGAAGAACTCGCGCACCGCGCAGATATCTCCGCTGAGGCTCTACGCGCTTCGCTAGATCGCTACAACGAATACGCTGAAACGGGCGATGATCCCGAGTTTTTCAAGAAGACGAAAAAGATGTACTCGTTCCGGACCCCGCCGTTCTATGCACTGGAGATTCGGGCTTCGACCATCGTCTCATGCCACGCCGGACTGGATATCGACAATTTCGGCAGGGTGCTGGACGCGAATGGTCGATCGGTTCCTGGCCTCTACGCGGGAGGCGAAGTGCTTGGATGCACCATGGGACGCCGCTACGTCGGTGGGGGGATTGGTATCGCCAATGCATTAATTTTCGGCAGACTGGCTGGCCTGACTGCAGCGGCAGACGTTCACACCGCCGCAAACTAAGACCGCACGGTGCGGGCCGCGGCGGGCGAAGCGCTCGCCTACGGCCAGCTGATCTGAGCTGCCGGTGGACGAGCGCGCACGCTGACATGCAACGGAGTTGAAGTCATCGGCGTCCATAACGACGCGCTCTTGACATTTTTGTAACGGCCGAATTGAAGGCCGACCAGACGAGGCCCGCGCCATTCGACGAGGCCTGCGTGACCCATCGCCCGAAGCTCGGGTGCAAGGAGAAATAATGAGCATCGAAGCCAGTAACCCGCCGATCAGCTTCGCCGACCGTGAAGTCTATGCATGCCCGTTTGCGGCGTATGACCGTCTGCGCGAAGAGCAGCCGGTGTACCGCGATCCGAAGTCCGGCCACTATATCCTCACGCGGTACGACGACGTGCGCAAAGCGATGCTGAATGTCGCTGCGCTGAGCAACAACACGGGGGTGATGGGCGATCGTTGGGCATTGGAAGCCAACCGTCTGTTCGAGACGGAAGGTTGGCTGCCCATGAACACGCTGGTGTCGAACGACCCGCCAGGCCATCGCACCTATCGCACACTCGTCGATAAGGTCTTCACGACGCAGAAGGTAGCGAGCCTGGAGCCCCGAATTCAGGAGCTCATTGACGAGCTGATCGACGGCTTCGCAGGCCAGTTCGAGATTGACTTCCTCGACGCGTTCGCAGTGCCGCTACCCATGTACGTGATTGCCGAGCAGTTGGGCGTGGCACGCGAAGACCGGGAGCGATTCAAGCGGTGGTCGGACGTCGCCATGCAAAGCCTTGACCCGCTGCTCACGCCAGAACAACAGGTCGATCTCGCGCGCGAGTTGATTGAAATGCAGCAATACATGGCACGCCAAATCGAACGTGTGCGCGCGACGCCCGACGACAAGCTCCTGAGCCGTCTGGCAAACCTCGACACCGATGGGCGTCGGCTCGACATGCGCGAGTTGCAGAGCTTGATCTTGCAGATCTTGGTCGCGGGCAACGAGACGACCACGACGACCCTCGCGCTTGGCATGAAGACGCTGATCGAGCGCCCTGAACTCGTCGATGAAATCCACCTAAACCCCGATCGGGCGCGTGCGTTCGTCGAAGAGACGTTGCGTGTGACCGCACCCCTGCAGACACTGTTTCGGCGAGCGCTTATCGATGTCGAGATTGGGGGTGTGACCATTCCTGCCGGCTCGATGGTCGAGGTACGGTTCGGCGCAGCGAACCGCGACCCACGCCAATTCGGCTGTCCGGCGGACGTCAACCTGGATCGCCCGAACAGTGCGAGTCATCTGAGCTTTGGTGCCGGCATCCACCTATGCGTCGGCAATCAGCTTGCGCGCGGCGAACTGCGCCTCGCGTTTCAAACCCTGACCCGACGGCTGACCGATTTGCGCATGTCGCGTGGCGCCGACAGCCTGCACTGGATAGATAATTACGCCGCCTACGGACCCGATCGGATGTGGATGGCGTTCACTGTTCGGCCCCACTGAGATCATAGATTGGGATAATTCGGCCCGCCGCCGCCTTCGGGTGGAACCCACACGATGTTCTGCGTCGGGTCTTTAATGTCGCAGGTCTTGCAATGCACGCAGTTCTGGGCGTTGATCACCAGCCGGTCGCTGCCGTCGTCGTTCTTTACGAATTCATACACGCCCGCCGGGCAAAACCGGCTCTCTGGCCCCGCGTATATTCGCAGGTTTACATTTACGGGCACACTCGCGTCCCTGAGCGTCAGGTGCGACGGTTGGTTCTCCCCGTGGTTCGTGTTAGAGATAAACACCGAGGATAGGCGGTCGAATGTCAGCTTGCCATCGGGCTTCGGGTAAGCGATCGGCTCGCACTGCGAAGCCGGCTTCAGCATCTCGTGATCCGCATGCTTGTGATGTAGCGTCCACGGCACGTTACCGCGCATCACCTTCTGCTCGAGCCCGACCATAAGCGTGCCAAGATACAGTCCCTTCGCCATCCACTGCTTGAAGTTGCGCGCGCGATACAGCTCCCGATACAGCCAGGACTGCATGAATGCGTCGGGGTATGCGCTCAGTTCGTCCGCCCGGCGGCCGGTGCGAACCGCGGCGAACGCGGCTTCGGCAGCCAGCATCCCCGTCTTGATCGCCGCATGACTGCCCTTGATGCGCGATGCGTTTAGAAAGCCTGCCTCGTCGCCAAGCAACGCACCGCCAGGGAATACGAGCTTGGGCAACGACAAAAGGCCGCCGGCCGTGATCGCTCGCGCGCCGTACGACACACGCTTGCCGCCTTCGAGGAACGCACGGATCGACGGGTGCGTCTTGTAGCGCTGGAACTCCTCGAACGGCGACAGGTACGGATTCGTGTAGCCGAGACCGACCACAAAGCCGACCACCACTTGGTTGCTGTCCATGTGATACAGGAACGAGCCGCCATACGTATCCGACTTGAGCGGCCAGCCGGCCGTGTGGATCACGAGGCCCGGCTTGTGCTTCGCGGGATCGACTTCCCACAATTCCTTGATGCCGATCCCGTATGCCTGCGGATCGGCGTTCGCGTCGAGTTCGAACTTCGAGATCAACTGACGACCGAGATGGCCGCGGCAGCCTTCGGCGAACAGCGTGTACTTTGCGTGTAGCTCCATGCCGAGCTGGAAGTTATCGAGCGGCTCACCGTCCTTGGCCACACCCATATTGCCAGTCGCAACGCCCTTCACGGAGCCGTCATCGTTGTAGAGAATTTCGGCGGCCGGGAAGCCGGGGAAAATCTCGACGCCGAGCGCCTCGGCCTGTTGCCCAAGCCAGCGCGTGACGTTGCCCAGCGAGATTACGTAGTTGCCATGATTCTTGAAGTTGCCGGGCAGCGCCCAGTTTGGCGTCGCGACCGCGCTCTTCTCGGACAGGAACAGGAAGCGGTCCTCCGTCACTTCGACGGTGAGCGGCGCGCCCCGTTCCTTCCAGTCGGGGAACAGCTCGGCGATCGCGCGCGGATCCATTACGGCCCCCGACAGAATGTGGGCGCCAATCTCGGATCCCTTTTCCAGCACGCACACGGCGATCTCGGTTCCACTATCAGCGGCTAACTGCTTGAACCGGATCGCGGCCGAAAGACCGGCTGGGCCGCCGCCGACGATCACGATGTCGTATTCCATTGAATCGCGTGGGCCGTATTGGTCGACAAGCGTGTCGCTAGGCATTATGCCTTCCTCACTCCATGGTTAGCGTGTTACTGCGCGGACTCGATATGGGTCGTAGGGTCAAGCTACCGCCTTGACCATTTCCTCGATGGTCTTTTTGGCGTCGCCGAAGACCATCATCGTCTTGTCCATATAGAAGAGATCATTGTCGAGGCCCGCATAGCCCGCCGCCATCGAACGCTTGTTGACGATCACCGTGCGCGCCTTGTACGCCTCGATGATCGGCATGCCCGCGATCGGCGATTGCGGATCGTTCTTCGCGGCCGGGTTCACGACGTCGTTCGCCCCGAGCACCAGCACCACGTCCACTTGACCGAATTCGCCGTTGATGTCCTCCATCTCGAGCACAATCTCGTACGGCACTTCAGCTTCCGCGAGCAACACGTTCATGTGCCCCGGCATTCGCCCCGCGACCGGGTGGATCGCATAGCGCACGTCAATGCCTTTCTCGATCAGCTTGTCCGTCAATTCCTTCAGGGCGTGCTGCGCGCGGGCGACGGCAAGACCATAGCCCGGCACGATGACGACCGATTCCGCGTTGCCGAGCATGAACGCCGCGTCGTCCGCCGAGCCCGATTTCACCGGGCGTTGCTCCTGCGCAGCGGCCGCTCCGCCAGCGGCCGCGTCGCCACCGAAGCCGCCGAGGATCACGTTGAAGAATGACCGGTTCATAGCGTGGCACATGATGTACGAGAGGATCGCACCCGACGAGCCGACGAGCGACCCGGCGATGATCAGCATCGCGTTGTTCAGCGAGAAGCCGATGCCAGCCGCGGCCCACCCTGAGTATGAGTTCAGCATGGACACGACCACCGGCATGTCCGCCCCGCCGATCGGGATGATGATCAGTACGCCGAGCACGAATGCGATCGCCGTCATGATGACGAACGGCAGCCACGACTGCGTGATGAAGAACAGGATGCCGAAGCCGAGCATCGCGAGCGCGAGCATCAGATTGATTAGGTGCTGGCCCGCATAGACGACCGGCGCGCCCTGGAACAGCCTGAACTTGTACTTACCCGATAGCTTGCCGAACGCAATCACGGACCCGGAGAACGTGATCGCGCCTACGAAGGTGCCGATGAACAGTTCGACCCGGTTGCCGTACGGGATGAAGTTCAATGCGATGGCGTCCCGCGGCACGAGCCCGAACGCTTCCGGCTCCGACACCACCGCATACGCAATGCAAACCGCCGCGAGACCGATCAGCGAGTGCATCGCCGCGACGAGTTCCGGCATCTTCGTCATCTCGACTCGCGCGGCGACGAACGCGCCAACCCCGCCGCCGACCACGAGCGCGCCGAGCACGAGCGCTATGCCGAGCGGGAGATTCGCGCCGAGCCAGGCCGCCTGCTTGACGATCAGTGCGACCGTCGTGAGGATGGCGATGGTCATCCCCGCCATCCCGAAAACGTTGCCGCGCCGCGCGCTCCGCGGATTCGACAGGCCCTTGAGCGCCTGAATGAAGCACACGGACGCGATAAGGTACAGCAACGTGACAATGTTCATGCTCATCGCGCGCCCTCCTCGCCGCGCTCGACACGCTTGGGCTCCTTCTTGCGGAACATCTCCAACATGCGCCTCGTCACGAGGAAACCACCGAACACGTTGACGGCCGCGAGAGTGACCGCGAGCGTGCCGAAGGCCTTGCCGGCCGCACCGACGGTGAGCGCCGCCGCGAGCATTGCGCCGACGATCACAATTGCGGAGATCGCGTTCGTCACGGCCATCAGCGGCGTATGCAGCGCAGGCGTGACGTTCCACACCACGTGGTAGCCGACGTACACCGCCAGGACGAAGATGATCAAGTTGATCACCGTGTGATTGATGACTTCCATGGTCTCCTCCGTTATTTGCGGGTCACTTCGCCGTCGCGGCAGAGCAGCGTCGCGGCGACAATGTCGTCTGTCAGGTCGACGGTCAGCGCGCCTTCCTTCGAGATGATCAGCCTTGTGAAATCGAGCACGTTGCGCGCATACAGCGAGGAGGCGTCCGATGCGACCATCGATGCGAGGTTCGTGTAGCCGGCGATGGTCACGCCGTTGTGCACGATCACTTGATCGGCGACCGTCAGCGGGCAGTTGCCTCCCTTCCTTCCGTCGATGTCCGGCCCGCGGCCAGCCGCGAGATCGACGAGCACCGAGCCTGGCTTCATCGACTGGACAGTCTCCACGGAGATCAGGGTGGGCGCGGGGCGCCCGGGGATCAGCGCCGTGGTGATCACAATGTCGGCTTGCTTCGCACGCTCATGCACCAGTTCAGCCTGCCGCGTCAGCCAAGACTGCGGCATCGGCCGGGCATAGCCGCCTACGCCTTGAGCAGCCTCCCGCTCTTCGTCGGTTTCGTACGGGACGTCGAGGAATTTCGCACCGAGCGATTCGATCTGCTCCTTGACCGCCGGGCGTACGTCGGACGCTTCGATCACCGCCCCCAGCCGCTTTGCAGTCGCGATCGCCTGCAAGCCCGCGACGCCTGCGCCGAGAATCAGCATGCGCGCAGCCTTCACGGTGCCCGCCGCCGTCATTAGCATCGGCACGAAGCGCGAATACAACGACGCGGCGACGAGCACTGCCTTGTAGCCCGCAATGTTTGCCTGCGACGACAGCACATCCAGGCTTTGCGCGCGCGTTGTACGCGGCGCCGCTTCGAGAGCGAAGGCGGTCACGCCGGCTGCAGCAAGCTTTTGCGCACTTTCGGCGTTAAATGGATCCAACATGCCGATCAAAACCGCGCCGCGCTTGAGCCAGGACAGTTCCGACTCGGTCGGCGACTGGACTTTGAGAACCAGGTCGCCACTGAAAGCTGTAGCTGCATCAACGATTTCCGCACCAGCAGCAGCAAACGCCTCATCTTGAAAGTTGGCGGTTGTTCCTGCGCCGCTACCAATAGTGACCCTATGGCCTTGCGCCACGAACTTCCTAACCGTTTCGGGCGTTGCGGCGACGCGTGTTTCGCGCGCATGCGTCTCGGCAGGCACTCCGATGTGCATTGTGTCTCCGTTTCCGTTTTCGTTGGTGAAAATGCATCAACACTGATCGAGCCGCGAGAGCGGCTCGCCGCCGGTCGAATGGGAAGCGATATAGATGAACGACTCGACGGTTAGTAAGACTTCGGCAATCCGAGGACCTTTTCCCCGATAAAGCTGAGTGCTAACTGAATCGAGATCGGAGCAATACGAGGCAACATTGCTTCGCGGAAATATCTCTCAACGTGATATTCCTTTGCGTACCCCATACCGCCATGCGTCAATACGGCGGTCTCACAGGCCCGAAACCCCGCCTCCGCACAGAAAAACTTCGCTGCGTTCGCTTCCGCCCCGCAGGATCGTCCTTCGTCGTAGAGAAACGACGCGCGTTGATATAGAAGGGTTGCTGCCTCGAGATCCACCCAGCGCTCGGCCAAAGGATGCTGGATGCCCTGATTCATGCCGATAGGGCGGTCGAAGACGACGCGCTCCGCTGCGTATGTCGACGCCCGGCGCAGCGCGGCCTTGCCCAAACCGGTCGCCTCTGCTGCGACAAGGATGCGCTCTGGATTGAGGCCGTGCAGGACATACTCAAATCCCCGCCCCTCCTCGCCAATACGATCCTCCACCGGAATCTCCAGTCCGTCGATAAACAGCTGATTTGAATCCACGGCCTTTCTGCCAAGCTTCTCGATTTCTCGCACTTCGACTTTGCTACGGTCCAAATCCGTATAGAAAAGGCTCAGCCCATGTGTTGCCGCCGCCGCTTCATCAGCGGGGGTCGTGCGCGCAAGAAGCATGATCTTATCGGCGACCTGGGCGGTCGAAATCCAGACCTTCTGACCATTCACAATGTAGCGATCACCTTGACGAACAGCCGCCGTTTTCAGCTTGAGTGTATTCAGGCCCGTATTTGGCTCCGTCACCCCGAAGCACGCTTTGTGATGTCCGTCGATGATCGATGGCAGCCACCGCGCTTTCTGTTCATCCGTGCCATGGACAACGACTGGATGAAGACCGAACACGTTCATATGTATAGCTGATGCCGCCGATAGACCTCCGCCCGAGGCCGCAACGGTCTCCATCATCAGCGCCGCCTCGGTAATGCCCAGCCCTGCGCCACCGAATTGTTCCGGCATCGCTATCCCGAGCCATCCGGCATTAGCCATGGCCGCATGGAACTCGTGAGGAAACCCCCCATCCCTGTCACGCTTGAGCCAATAGTCATCGTCGAAATCCCGACAGATTTCTTCAATGGCTGAGCGTATGGCAATCTGATCGTCAGTAAGAGCAAAGTTCATAAGGGTTTCGTCTTGATGTGGACTTCACATGCCGCCAAACATTGACGCATGCAAGCGCAGCTGCTTTTTTCTAACCAAGCTCTTTGACGAGTTCCGGTACGATCGTGAACAAGTCTCCGACCAAGCCATAATCGGCGACGCTGAAAATCGGGGCCTCGGCGTCCTTGTTAATCGCGACGATGATCTTGCTATCCTTCATGCCCGCGAGGTGCTGGATCGCACCAGAAATTCCGACCGCGACATACAGTTGCGGCGCGACAATCTTGCCCGTCTGGCCGACCTGAAAGTCGTTCGGCACGAAGCCCGCATCGACAGCCGCGCGCGATGCCCCGAGCGCCGCATTCAACCTGTCGGCAAGGGGTTCTAGCACCTGCCTGTAGTTATCGCCGTTGCCGAGACCTCGACCACCGGAGACGATGATTTTCGCCGACGTCAGCTCGGGACGATCAAGCTTCGTCACTTCACGGCTTACGAACTGCGAGATGCCTGCATCCGCCGCTGCGTCGATGTTTTCCACCGACGCGGTGCCGCCTTCCGCCGCTGCCGCGTCGAAGCCGGTCGTACGCACGGTGATGACTTTGATCGGGTCGGTCGATCGCACCGTCGCAATAGCATTCCCTGCGTAGATCGGCCGCTCGAATGTGTCCGCGCTGTCCACTGCGGTGATGTCGCTGATTTGTGCGACATCGAGCTTCGCGGCAATACGCGGCGCGATATTCTTACCGTATGCCGTTGCAGGCGCGAGGATGTGCGAATAGTCCTTTGCAATGTTCAGCACCGTTGCCTCGACGTTCTCCGCGAGGCCTTCGGCGAGCTGCGGCGCGTCGGCGAGCAAGACCTTGCTGACGCCCGCGATTGCCGTAGCGGCATTCGCCGCAGCCTGGGCGTTGTGGCCGGCCACTAGCACGTGAATGTCGCCACCGATCCTCTGAGCGGCGGCGATGGTGTGCAATGTCGCGGACTTGATGGATGCGTTGTCGTGTTCTGCCAATACCAGATTAGCCGGTTTCGTCATTTTCTCAGTCCCCTCTCACAACACCTTAGCTTCGTTCTTTAGCTTCCCGACCAGCGTTTTCACGTCCGGCACCGTCACGCCGGCGGACCGCTTCGGCGGCTCCACCACCTTCAGGGTTTTCAGTCGCGGTGCGACATCGACACCAAGGTCTTGAGGCTTGATCGTTTCGAGTGGCTTCTTTTTCGCCTTCATGATATTCGGCAGCGTGACGTAGCGCGGCTCATTCAGGCGCAGGTCTGCCGTGATGAGAGCCGGAAGCGTCAGCGACAGCGTTTCCGCGCCGCCATCCACTTCACGCAACACCGTGGCTTTGCCGTCAGCAACAGTGATTTTCGCCGCGAACGTCGCTTGCGGCAGGTGCGCCAAGGCTGCAAGCATCTGGCCCGTTTGATTCGAATCGTCGTCGATCGCCTGTTTGCCAAGAATGATGAGTTGCGGCTGCTCCTTGTCCACTAAAGCCTTCAACAGTTTGGAAACGGCAAGCGGCTGCAGGTCTTCTTCAGACTCGATCAGAACCGCCCGATCTGCGCCGATCGCCAGAGCGGTACGCAGGGTTTCCTGCGATTGAGGTCCCCCTGCGGACACCGCAACCACTTCTGTTGCAATCCCGGCTTCCCTCAGACGAACCGCTTCTTCAGTCGCAATTTCGTCGAAGGGGTTCATTGACATTTTCACGTTTGCAATGTCGACACCCGTGCCGTCTGACTTGACTCGCACTTTGACGTTGTAGTCAACGACCCTCTTGACCGCCACCAGTATTTTCATTTCACATTCCATTCAATGACTGCGATAGATCACTCTGCCCATGCCCCCAACAGATAGGCCGAGCTTCCGTGTCGCGACCCGATCCTCTCTCATGCCGCGAGCGCCGCTAACGGATGTGGCGCGCAACACGTCCACGGCGAAAAGAACTTGTCCAGAACAGCGGAATTGACGTCTTCAAGCGTAGGAAACATCCAGCGCGGAGCGTTGTCGCCATCAATCACGTGCGCCCTAACCCCCTCGCAAAAATCACCCACCTCTATAGCGCGCATGGTCAGGTCGAATTCCATGCGGCAATTTTCGGCAAGCGTCATTTTCCGTCCGCGCAGCAAAGCTTCACGCATCACGTTCAGCATCAGTGGAGAATGTGCTCGAAGGGAATCAAGCGTTGCTTGAAACCACGCCCGCTTGGCCGCGTCCGATTCACGACTGAACCCATTTGAGAGCGATCCAATGCACTGCTCAACCGAATAATGAGCAGCGAAGTGTTCTCGAATCAACGGCAGGAAAGCCGCCAAGGAGGTGTCCGGAGCAACGTCCGATGGAGACACGAATACCTCTCTTAGGCTTTGCCGAAGGTCGCTTGCATCCAGCAGATTTAAGCGCCTTTCAAATCCACGCAGGGACGAACTGGATGCATAGGCGTCCGCAAGACCGCACCCGATCGCATCGGCACCGGTTATCGTTGCTGACGTCAACCCGATATACAGCATCAACTCGACCGGCAGCTTGCCCAGGAACCATGTGGCACCTCCATCCGGAACGAACCCAATGCGTGGTCCGTTTACCTGAAACCTGCTTCGTTCACTGACAATGCGCAGCGACGCGCATTGCACCAAGCCAATGCCGCCCCCTGTTGAAAAGCCGTCCATTACAGCCACCAGCGGCTTCTTCAGTTGCTGGAAGGTAAACATTAGCCGGTACTCGTCGGCGATAAGCTGACGCCACTTCTTATCGCCTGCCATGGCGGCTAGATACAAGGTCCGAAGGTCGACGCCCGCGCAAAACGTATCGCCCATCCCCATCACGATAACTGCCGCTATGTCTCTGTCGACCCCGCAGTGCTCGATGTGAAGCGTCAATTCGCGCACCATTTCTGGCGACAATGTGTTGAGCGCGGACGGTCGATTCAGTGTAATGATCGCCACGCGATTGACTACTCGAAACATCACGGGTAGATCGCTCGATGTGCGCCCCAGGACCCGCGGACCTTCTCGATCAACCGCCGCGATGCATCCAATCTTACTCATGATCGAACTCCTTGCCGATCCACGATAACTTTCCGACGAGTTCCGTCGCCAAGTCGCTCCTAAACCGACTACTTTCTGTTGTCTTCCACGCGGATCCGAGCATCACACCAATCACAGTGCGCGAAACGGGTCGCGACCTAGACCATGAGGTTCACGAGTACTCGAGACGGGCGGTCGACTGTCACCCCGACTATAGTATGGTTGCAGACGATATGCAAGCATCTGCAATTGTCGGGCGATGGTCGATATTTGCGACGTGGACCAATGTGCAGACATTGCGTCGGGCTACGGCTTGAAAAGATCGCTTACGGGCGATGTCTGATCGGGAAGCGCGACTGGCCTTAAATAGCACCGTCCGCGGCTCCTCCGATAGAGGTAGCTCGCATCGCCGCGGCGTCCCGGCGAACGAGCGCTGCGAATGACATCAACTTCGTGGTTGACGCCTCCAAGGTCGCGCTGCATACTTAGTATTGAAGCATACTATAGTCATACAGCACATTTATCAAAGACTCCCCTGACCCGGGGAAGCTTCCGCCTAACCGCAACTTAAAGTCGAGAGCATCTTCCTATGGAACGTCTTCTGGAAGGAAAAGTCATCATCGTCACCGGCGCCGGAGCTGGCGTCGGCAAATGCATTGCCCTTGAAGCGGCTCGCCAAGGCGCGAGCGTTATCGTCAACGATCTCGGCGTCAACATCGACGGTTCGGGAAGCGACACCGGCCCAGCGCACCAGACAGTTAAAGAGATTCAAAGCTTCGGCGGCATAGCGACCGCCAACACGAATAGTGTGGCCGAGTGGGATGCGGCGCAGGCAATCGTGCAACAAGCCATAGACGTATATGGACGTCTCGATGGCATTGTGAACAACGCGGGCAACCTCCGCGACATCATCTTTCACAAGATGAGCGAGGATGATTTCGATGCGGTAATCCGAGTGCATCTGAAGGGCAGCTGGAACATGTCACGTGCCGCCGCCCCGCATTTCAAGGCTCAAGAAGGGGGCGCGTTCGTACACATGACCTCCACATCCGGTTTGATTGGAAATTTCGGGCAAGTCAACTATTGCGCTGCGAAAATGGGCATCGTGGGCATGTCGAAGGCAATCGCGCTGGACATGCAGCGATTCAACGTCCGCTCAAACTGTATCGCTCCGTTCGCTTTCACTCGTATGGTAGGAACCATTCCCACCGACACTCCGGAGGGGATCGAGCGCACGAAGATCAACATGCGCATGGAAGCCGCCAAGATCGCGCCGTTCACCTGCGCGCTTCTTACGGACGGCGCAAAGGACGTCACCGGTCAGATATTCGGGGTGCGTAGCAACGAAATTTATCTGTTCTCGCAGCCTCGCCCTATTCGAACGGCGCACGCCGGCGACGGATGGACCGTCGAGAGTTGTGTCGAGCGCGCTATTCCGATGCTGAGTGGATCGTTCTCTCCCTTAGACCGGTCGCGCGATGTATTCACTTGGGACCCAGTCTGATCTCTAAAGGGACCGTGACCTATGAACCTCGAAAGATTACTTGCCAAGCGGTTTTCGCCGATTGCTCAGCACATTAGCCCGCAGGACTGCATTCTCTATTCGCTCGGCATAGGTATCGGCGCAGCAGCCAGTGACAGGAACCATCTGCAGTTCACTTACGAGGATGGGCTAAAAGTATTCCCATCCATGGTTAACGTAATCAGCCATCCAGGGGCTTGGCTCAAGGAACCCGAGCTGGAAGTAGATTGGGTCAAGATTCTGCACGGCGAACAGTCATTCACGATTCACCGTCCGCTCGAACCGGGGAAGACTTACGTTGGCTCCTATCGCATCAGCGGAGTCATCGATAAAGGGGCCGGCAAGGGTGCCATGCTGTACCTCGAAAAGCAGCTGCGCGAAAAGGATCGCGACGACATCGTCAGCACAGTCACCTCCACATACGTCTTGCGCGGAGACGGGGGGTGCGGGAGCACCATTGCCAACGCTCCACCGGTCCACTCGATCCCGGAGCGTCCAGCAGACTTTGAATGTACCGTTGATACGCTGCCCCAAGCCGCTCTTATCTACCGCTTGTCGGGTGACTACAACCCGATCCATGCCGACCCTGAACTAGCCAAGAAGGCAGGTTTCGAGCGGCCTATCCTCCACGGACTATGCTCGTTCGGTGTCGCCACGCGCGCCATTTTGCAAACATGCTGTGACAACCGCCCTGAACGGCTACGCGCAATGCAATTGCGTTTCTCCTCGCCGGTTTACCCCGGGGAGACAGTCGTTACCGAAATTTGGCGAGACAGTGAAATCTTCAGTTTCAGGTCGCGTGTAGCGGAGCGCAATGTGGTCGTGCTCATCAACGGGCGCGCCGAAGTCGAAGCAGCGTGATTTCGATCGGCTGTGACCGCACGCTACGGATCAACAGGCTACCGGCTGCAAGAAGACCTTCAACACTATCGCAACCCGTGCCGTTGCAGCCAGATCTTCCGGTTCGAAAGAGGAACTGAACATGCTCGAATACGTCAAGTTTGCTGTCAACGAACGGGTCGCAACTATCACGTTGGATCGTCCCGAGGCGCGCAATGCCTTAAACCCCGAGCTCACGAGCGAGCTGATTCATAAAGTGCGTTTGGCTAGCGCCGACCCAGCGGTCAAATGCATCGTCATGCAGGCAGAAGGTGAAGCCTTTTGTGCTGGTGGAGACCTGAAAGGCTTCAGCGAGCTCCTGTACCTCTCCTCCGAAAGGCGATTCGATGCCTTCGAGCAAAAACTCTTGATCGGCAACCGGCTGCCCAAGGTTTTGCTCGACTCGCCGAAACCGATCGTCGTTGCCACGCGTGGAGCGGTGGCTGGCGCCGGGCTATCGCTATGCTTGGCGGCTGATTTCGTCATCAGCGCCGAGAGCACATATTTCATTGCCGCGCACGTGCTCGTTGGTTTGTCGTTGGACTGTGGTCTGAGTGGGATGCTTACGGCAGCGATGGGCATAAAGGCCGCGAAGCGGCTCGCGCTCCTCGGAGAGCGGCTCGATGCAAGGCAGGCCATGGAGTTAGGCATTGTCACGCAAGTAGTAGGTGAATCGGAGCTACAAGACGCAACCCAAAAGCTAGCGCGGCGCCTAGCCGCGGGGCCCGCCACCGCCATGGCCAAAACAAAGGCTCTTCTCAACCGTGCTGCCTACGGCAGTTTTGACGACCAGTTGGCCCAGGAAGCGACGGCCATTGCTCACTGTGCCGCCACTGACGACTTGCGCAAGGGCGTCGAGGCAGCGTTGGGAAAGCAACGTAGCAACTTCGACTGAATGTTAATGCAGACGGTATGCCTTCTGTCGAGCCCCCTGCAACATATATCTGCGAGCGTCGAACAACATGCCCAGTAATGAACTTGATGCAAACAAACAAACAGCACTTCGTTTCCTTGCACTTGCCTTCGAAATGAAAATGCAGGAAGCGATCTCGTTGCTCACCGATGATGCAACCTGGTGGGTCATCGGCGACCCTGAGCGCATAAAGGTCGCGGGCCCCAAGGATGCTGCACGAACGCGTCGCATGATGACCAATATGCATCGAGTGTTACCGAACGGAATGGAGCACCGAGTGCTTGGCCTCACTGCAGAAGCTGACCGAGTCGCCGTTGAGTTGGAAGCGGAAGGCGAGTGGCACGATGGCCGAACGTATCGCAATCGGTACCACTTCCTGGTTCAGATTCGCGATAACAAGGTGTCGTCTATTCGCGAATACATGGATCCGATGCAGATTCCGGTCTAGCAAAATCATTGAAGGAGAGATCCATGCCGGTTGATCCTCGTGTGCAAGAACTTCTCGACGCCATGGCCGCCGCCGGTGTACCAAAGGTCGGCAGCATTTCTGTCGCCGCGCTTCGAGAGCTCACGCGGAGCCTCAGCGCTCGCGCGTTGCATGGGCCTGAGCTTTGTAGCGTCAAAGACTGCACTGTGCCCGCCGCAAACAGGGCAATTGCCGTCAAGAAGTACCTGCCTTGCGAGCAGCCTTCCGCGCTAATGGTTTATTACCACGGTGGGGGCTGGACCGTAGGGACGCTTGAGGACTACGATGCGGTCCTCCGAAAACTGACCACTCGCACAAACTGCGCGATCATCTCGGTCGACTACCGGCTCGCTCCTGAACACCCGTTTCCCGCCGCTGTTGACGATGCTTACGCTGCGTTGTGCTGGGCGGCAAACAACATGGAAGGCATCGCCGGGAAGACGGTGCCGGTCATCGTGGCGGGCGATAGTGCGGGCGGTAACCTTGCCGCAGTAGTGTCGCAACTTGCTCGAGATGCCGCGGGACCGACAATCTCCGCGCAGGTTCTCGTCTATCCGAGCGTCGCCGGCGACATCGACTCCGAATCTATGCGTAAGTTCGAGCCACCGTTTCTGACTCGAGATGAGATCGCATGGTTTTTTGACCAATATATCCCGGAAAAAACACAGCGGCGAGACCCGCGGTTCGCGCCTCTATATGCTGATGATCTGCACAACCTGCCGCCGGCGTTCGTGCTTACTGCCGAATATGACTTGCTATGCGCAGAGGGTGAGCAATATGCGCAGAGGCTTTCCCAAGCCAACGTTCCCACGCGCGTCAAGCGTTACGACGGCACGATCCACGGGTTTCTCACGATGGACGGGGGCTTGCAGCACTCCGTTAGCGCAATGGAGGACATTGCCGACTTCGTCACAATGATCGTTCAGGCGTCACCCGCGCCCACCGCCTGGCAATGACCACCCCACTCCCCTTGGTCGACAATCACGCATTGGCGTCGCGGGGAGGTTCAGCCGCTTGCTCGCGCCTCGATTCCGCCCATTCGATTAACGACGCAATCGAGGGCCGCAGTGCAAAGCCGCTTTTTTGACAAACGCAGAAACTCAAGGAGTTCTCGTGAAGATTGGAATCATCGGAATCGGTAACATTGGCGGCACCATTGCACGCAAGATGAAAGCCGGAGGGCATGAGGTATGTGTCGCAAACGCAGATGGCGTGGAAGGTGTGCGCAAAATTGCTGACGAGATCGGCGCAAAAGCGGCGGATCTATACGGGGCGGTCGCTGGCGTCGACGTCGTCGTCCTTTCCATCCCGCTGCCAGCAATGAGCGAACTTCCGTCCGGTCTGTTCGATGCCGTGCCGCAGGACGTACCCGTCGTCGACACCAGCAATTACTATCCGGGCCTTCGTGACGCCCGGATTCCCGAGATTGACGACGGAATGACGGAAAGCGTTTGGGTTTCCAGGCAACTCGGGCGGCCCGTGATCAAGGCGTTCAACAATGTGTTGGCGTACTCGCTCCAGAAGCTTGGGCTGCCGGAAGGCCATCCGGGCCGTTTAGCCATGGCCGTCGCCGGGGACGACCCTCGATCGAAGCAGATCGTTATGTCACTCGTCAACCAGGCTGGTTTTGACCCGATCGATGCGGGCTCACTCGAGGATTCGTGGCGCCAACAGCCCTCCACGCCAGCGTATTGCTGCGATTATGATGCGGAAACAATGCGCCGAGCACTCGCCGCTGCAATCAAAGGGCAAGCCGCAGAGAAGCGTGACCAGATGCCAGAGCATTTCGCGAAGCTGGGAGCAAACCCCAGCCACGAGGACGTAATCGCGATGAACCGTTCGCTGAGTCCGTTGAAATAGCGGCGAACCGGCCCTCGCCTCCGAGCCGAGCAGTTCGATGCGCTGGTCGTAGCCATAGCCGGCGCGGCGTGAATTCTTGATCACGGCGATCCGCCCGTCCGCCCAGGACAACGTCGCGACGGCGGTATCGACATCACCCGCTGAACCAATCTGCGGGTCGACGAGCGATGCCCCGCTGGCGAAAATTCGCGCGGGCGCACCGCCCATTAACCAACAGGCCGTGTCGAAGTCGTGGATCATCATATCCCGATAGAGGCCGCCCGATACCTTGATGTACGACAACGGCGGCGGCGCAGGATCCGCCATCGGCCTCGACTCTGGCGAAAAGTGCCAGTTCCGTGTATGCCGGCCCTCGGCGCACTAGAGCTCCACCGGAGTTGTTGCACAACAGACCGGACGTGCTGCCGTATCAATGCACCTTCGGAAAGCCGTAACGCGCGGCCAGCAGCTCGAGAATCCGGTTCGTATCGGTGATGAAGCGCTTGTCGCCGAGGGCCTGAGCGTCGTCTGGGATCGGATGCTCATTGCCGAACACCAGGGTCGGCAAACTCTGATGCGCTTCGTCGAGCGCGGCGATCACATCGGGCCTCGGCCGCGCGAACGGCACGCGCTTGATATCGAGCCGTACGGTGCGCGCAGGGTCGCTCGCGAGCAGCCCTTCGATCGGCGCGCTATGCGGGCAGATAAAACGTTCGCCCGGATGAGCGGGATCGGTAAAGCCCGGTTCAAGCAGCAACAGCAGGTCTCGACTCATGGTTCGAAATAACTCCTCTCAGATGTTGATTGGCGCGACGTCAATGCGCTTGCGGCGGCTCGGAAACGAGCGCCACCTTCGCGTAGCCCGCGTCGTTGATTTGCCCCATCGTCGCGACGACCTTGCCGTACGGCAGCGACTGGTCGCCGCGCAGATAGATGCGCCGCTCGCGATCGCCGCCCGATGCCTGCGCGAGCGCCGGCACGAGCGCCTGGTCGCTGACCGCCGTCTTGTCGACGTACACCTGGCCGTGCGCGTCGAGACTGACCGCGATCGGCGGCTTTTCTTCGTTGAGCGGCTTCGCATTGCTCGTCGGCAGATCGACCTTCACGCCGGACGCCATCAGCGGTGCCGCGACCATGAACACGATCAGGAGCACCAGCATCACGTCGACAAGCGGCGTCACGTTGATTTCGCTGACTGGCGCGCCGAACGCGGCGCCCGGCCGATGACCCGGATTTCGCAGTCGCGCACCCATGTCAGGCTCCGCTCACGGCCGCGCCACCGTTGACGAACGCCGCGTGCGCGGCGGCCACGCCGCT
The DNA here is from genome assembly GCF_040965455.1 of Trinickia sp. EG282A. NCBI lineage: Bacteria > Pseudomonadati > Pseudomonadota > Betaproteobacteria > Burkholderiales > Burkholderiaceae > Trinickia > Trinickia sp. EG282A. The sequence continues at coordinate 279,606 of NZ_JBFRCC010000003.1, forward strand.
GCCGGCATGCTCGTTGCGCGCGCCGCCGCCCGGGTTCACGCCGGGCGCGCCGGCGGCATGCGCAAGCCGCGCCTCACCCGCTTCGAGCGCGCGCGACAGCTCGACCTCGACGATGCCCGCGAGGGTGCCGAGACGGTTCGCATACGCGCCGAGATCGCCCGATGCGCGGTTGTACGCCACCACTGCGGGAATCGCGGCGACCAGCCCGAGCGCCGTGGCGAACAGCGCCTCCGAAATGCCCGGCGCGACCACGGCGAGGCTCGTGTTGTTGGTCGAGGCGATGCCCTGGAACGAGTTGATGATCCCCCACACCGTGCCGAACAGCCCGACGAACGGCGCTACCGAGCCGACCGTCGCGAGCAGCTGCAAGCCGCGCTGCAGCTGCTCGATTTCGACGCCGGCGGCGATCTGCGCGACGCGCGCGATGCGCTCCTTCAGCGCGTCTCGCGCGGCGGGCGTATGCGTCAATTGCGCGGCGTGGCTGCGGTCCCATTCGGCGGCGATCGCGGTTTGGACCCGCGCGAACGGGTCGGCCGGCTCGTTCGCGAGCGCCTCGGACAGCGCGGCGAGTCCGTCAGGCTGCGCGAGCGCGGTCTGCCAGCGCGCGGCGCGGGCGCGCAGTTCGCGAAAGCGCCACAGCTTGTCGGCGATGACCGCCCAGCTCGCGAGCGAGGCGAGCGCAAGCAGCACCATGACGATCTTGACGATTGCGTCGGCCTGCAAAAAAAGCCCCCACGGGGACAAGTGCTGCGCAATTTGAACAGTGCTCATGAAGTGAAGTCCTCAACGATGATGCGTGGCAGGCCGTTGGACGGTTGGTTGGTTGGTTGGTCGGTTAATCGGCCTGATAAACGATGGCGCCCTGCAGCACATACGACGAGCCGCCCAGATCGGGCAAGCGCGGGAACGGCGCAGCGGCGCGGATGGCGTCGTTCGCAGCGGCGTCGAGCGTTGCGTCGCCGGACGAATGCAGTTCGCAGTGCAGAAGCGACCCGTCGGGCGCGAGCGTCAGCCGGTAGCCGACGCGTCCCTCCAGGTGGTTGAAGCGCGCGATGCGCGGATAGTGCGCGGCGGCGCTGCTGTTGATGCGCTGGAACACCTGGTTCACGTAATCGGAGGGAATGCCCTCCTGGCCGATCACGCGCGACGCCGGGGGAGCGGACGGCGCGGCCACGGGCGCAGGCGTGGCCGATTGCGCGGGCGGCGCGTCGCCGATCTGCGCGGTCTCGGCCGGCGCGGCCACCATTCGCGGCTGCGGCGCGGGCGCGCTGCGCAAAGGCTGCGGCACGACACGTGGCACGCTGCGATGGACCGGCTCGGGCTGGGCGTGGGGCACTTCCTTGAGCGGCTCCACCTTCGGCGGCACAATTTTCAGGGGCTGCGGCGCGGGCCGCTCCAGCACCAGCGTGACCACCTTCTCGGACGGCGCGCTCTTCGGCACATACGAGGACCAGGCGACCAGCGCCGCGACCGCGGCGGCGTGCAGCGCGACTGATGCCAGCAGGCCGCGCCGATCGCGCCACGGCGAGGGCTCGGGCCGCGCGGGCGCATACGCGGAAGGCGGTAACGGCCACAAGAGAGCAGAAGACTCGAGCGTGCTCATAAATGATTCCTTTACGCGGACGATCAGGTTCAGTAGTTCGGCAACCCGGGCGGATCGGTGTCAGAGCACCTTCGACAAAAATTCCCGCGTGCGAGGATGCTCCGGCGCCCCCAGCACCTTCCCCGGCGAGCCGGACTCGACGATGCGGCCACGATCCATAAACACGATCGTGTCGGCCACTTCGCGCGCAAAGCCGATCTCGTGCGTGACGATGACGAGCGTCGTGCCCGAGCGGGCCAACTGGCGGATCACGTCGAGCACTTCGGTGACGAGCTCAGGATCGAGCGCGGAAGTCGGTTCGTCGAACAGCAGGACCTTCGGCTTGAGCGCAAGTGCGCGGGCAATCGCGACACGCTGTTGCTGGCCGCCCGACAGCTGGCGCGGCCAGGCATCGGGCTTGTCAACGAGACCGACGCGCGCCAGCAACTCGCGCGCGAGCTGCTCGGCATCGGCGCGCGGCACCCCGGCGGCGATCGGCGCTTCGACGACGTTCTCGAGTACATTCAAGTGCGAAAACAGGTTGAAGCCCTGGAACACCATGCCGACCTCGACACGCCGCGCGAGGATGTCCTTCTCCTTGAGCTCGTAAAGCGTGCGACCCTCGCGGCGGTAGCCGACCAGTTCGCCGTCGATGTCGATGAAGCCGTCGTCGACGCGCTCCAAATGGTTGATCGAGCGCAGCAGCGTCGACTTGCCCGAGCCCGATTTTCCGAGTATCACGGTGACGCTGCCCGATGGCACCGTCAGCGAAATATCGTCGAGCACTTGGTGCGTGCCGAAACGCTTCGACACGCGATGGATGCGTACCGCGCCACCGGTGCGGCGCTCGGCCCAGCGGGCCGCGTCCGCGGCGTCGTTCGCCGGCGCGGTCCTCTCCGGCTGCGCGGCCTCTGGCGGGTTCGCCAGCGCGGCTCGACGGCCCAGCCAGCCCGCGAAAACTGCGCCGAGGCGGGAGCGAGCCGGATTGCGAGTGGCGCCGCGCGCGAAATAGCGTTCGACGTGCACCTGAATCGCGGACAGCACCGTCAGGATGATCAGATACCAAACGGTCGCGACCATCAGCAGCGGAATCACTTCGAGGTTGCGGTGATAGATGATCTGCACGGTGTAGAACAGCTCTGGCATCGCGAGCACATAGACGACCGAGGTACCCTTCGCGAGGCCGATCACGTCGTTGAACGCGGTCGGCAGAATCGAGCGCATCGCCTGAGGCAGCACGATGCGCCACGCTTGCCGGCCGCGCGGCAGGCCGAGTGCCGCAGCCGCCTCGAGCTGTCCCTGATCGACCGACAGAATCCCGCCGCGAATAACCTCCGACGAGAACGCCGCGTGATTGAGCGCAAGCCCAAGCACGGCGGCGAGGAACGGTCCGATCAGTTCGGTGGTCGGCTGCTCGAAGAACGTGATGTGCGTGAACGGCACGCCGAGCCACACGTGCTCGTACAGATAGCCGAGATTGTTGAGGATCAGGAGCAGCACGATCAGCGGGATCGAGCGGAACACCCAGACGAACGCCCACGCGCACGCCGCGAGCAAGGGCGAATGCGATACGCGCGCGAGCGCCACCGGCACCCCGAGCAGGAAGCCGAAGCTCGCGCCGAGCGCGGTCAGCAGCAGCGTGCGGCCGAGCCCCGACAGCACCGGCTCAGCAAAGAACCATTGCGCAAACACGCCCCAGCCCCAGCGCGGATTGCCGAGCACCGAGCTGCCGACGATCACGATCAGCGCGATTGCGAGCAGCGTGCCTGCCGTGCGCGCGCGATTGCGCGAGGGCACGATCCGGTAGTGCGCGTAGTCGTCGGGCTGGCGCGCGTCGGCGCCGAGCAGATGGGCCGGCGCGGTGGTGTGCAGCAGGGAATCGCTCATGAACCGCTCCTTCTCGCGCGCGCCGTCAGGCCGTTTCCGCGAGCGCGTAGCGGCTTTCGCGTCGCGGCAGGCCGAGGTGATCGCGCAGCGTCTTGCCGGCCGGCGAGCGGCTGTAGCGGCCACGCGCTTCGAGCACCGGCAGCACGTGCGCGATGAAATCGTCGAGCCCCTGCGCCTGGACCGGGAAGCCGAGAATGAAACCGTCGGCGGCGCCCGCGTCGAGCCAGCGGATTAGCTTGTCGGCGATCTGCTCACCCGTGCCGACAAACTGCGAGCGCGGCGTCGCGACGTTGAGCGCGACCTCGCGCAAGGTCAGGCCGTCCTTGCGCGCATCGGCCTTGATGCGGTCGGTGGTCGAGCGGAAGCTGTTCTTGCCGAGATCCCCGAGCTCGGGGAACGGCGCGTCGAGCGGATATTGCGTGAAATCGTGGTGATCGAAAAAGCGCCCGAGATAGGCCAGCGCCTCGTCGACGGAGAGCAGATTGCGGATCGCGTCGTGCTTCGCCTCGGCCTCTTCAGCGCTCGCGCCGACGATCGGCCCGATGCCCGGATAGATCTTCACGTCGTCGGCCGAGCGGCCATGCTCGACCGCGCTTTGCCGCACGCGCTCCCGGAACTCGCGGTTCTCTTCGAGCGACGGCGAATGCGTGAACACAGCATCCGCGTATTTGCCTGCGAGCGCGATGCCGGCGTCCGACGAGCCCGCCTGGAAGATCACCGGCTGCCCCTGCGGCGAGCGCTGGATATTGAGCGGCCCCGCCACCTGGAAGAATTTGCCTTCGTGATTGAGCGTGTGCAGCTTGTCGCGATCGAAAAAGCGGCCGCTCTCGCGGTCGCGCACGAACGCGTCGTCGTCCCAGCTGTCCCACAGGCCCTGCGTGACGCTCAGATATTCGTCGGCGATCTCGTAGCGCAGCGCGTGATCGGGATGTGAGCCTCCATAGTTCTTAGCGGTCCCTTCGAGCGGCGTGGTCACGACGTTCCAGCCCGCACGCCCGCCGCTGATCAGATCGAGCGAGGCGAACTGGCGCGCGACCGTGAACGGATCGCTGTACGACGTCGAGACGGTGCCGGCCAGACCGATCGTCTTCGTGACGGTGGCAAGCGCCGAGAGGATCGAGATCGGCTCGAAACGGTTCAGGAAGTGCGGTATCGACTTCTCGTTGATGTAAAGACCATCGGCCACGAAGCCGAAGGCGAAGCCATGCGCCTCGGCCTTCTTCGCAATGCCGACCATGAAATCGATGTTGACGCTCGCATCAGCCGGGCCGGCCGGATGCTTCCATGCGTTCATATGGCCGCCCGGGCCGTGCAGCATGATGCCGAAATTGATGTTGCGCTGAGTAGACATGGTCGAGTCCTGGTAGCGGGTATTGGGGCTGAACGGAATTCAAAGCGCCGCGGCATGGACCGCGCCGGCCAGCAGCTCGACCGATGCGAGCCGCAATGAGTAGTCAGTCACCGGCGAATCGATCACGAACTCGTCGATGCCATAGCGCGCTTGCAACGCGTCGAGCTGCGCGCGCACCGCGTCCGGCGTGCCCGCGATCACGTGCGGGCGCGTTTCGTCGAGGCGGTAGTCGGTGATGCCGGCTTGCCGCGCGAATTCCGCGGCGACTTCCGGGCTCGGCAGATTGACGCTCTGCCCGCTCGCGAAGCGCATCTTGAAGATACGCAGCGGTCCGATCTGACGTTCGGCCTCGGCCTGCGACGCCGCCGCGAACGCAAAGAGCGCGAGCAGCGGCGCGCGTCCGGTGGCACTGCGAAAGGTGTCAAGCGAGCGCTCGATGTTCGCCTCGTCGCCGTTAAAATGCCCGGCGTAGCAGAAGTCCCAGCCGTAACGCGCCGCGAGCGCCGCGCTTTCCGGGCTGCCGCCGAGCACGATGCGCTGCGGCGCCTCCGGCGGCACCGGCAGTGCGAGGGCGCCGGCGAGTGGATGATCCTCGGCGACACCCAATTTCAAGAACGCGTCGAGCTCGGCCAACTGATGCTCGAAGTCCGACTTCTTTGTCTTGTCGTGGAACCATTGCAGCGCGCGCGTCGTCAGCGGCAGGCCACCAGGCGCCTTTCCGACGCCGAGATCAACGCGGCCCGGCGCGAGCGCCGCGAGCACCTTGAACGTTTCGGCCACCTTGAACGGGCTGTAGTGCTGCAGCATTACGCCGCCGGAGCCAACGCGGATGCGCGACGTATGCGCGAGCACGTGCGAGACAACGATTTCCGGCGCGGAACTCGCGAGCCCTGGTGCACCGTGATGTTCGGCGAGCCAGAAACGTCGGTAGCCGAGCGCCTCGGCGCGCTGAGCGAGTCGCACGGAAAAGCGCAGCGCATCGTGCGCGTTTGACCCTTCCGCGAGCGGGCTTTTGTCGAGAATCGAAAGCGAATAGGACATGGAATGAAATCCAAATTGCGCACGCGAATCCGCGCGACAAGAGGTTGAACGGGTACGATTCACCGCATCAACAGAGCAATACCGATTATGGTGAATGGCTCTTCCCGGCGTTGCGATAAATCGTGCTATCGATAGCAGCGCATGGCGCGCATCGTTTCTTCAATTAAAACTGATATCGCGCGCGCAAATAGTAGAAGCCGCCGTTCGGGCTGATCTGTGAACCCGTGCCGTCGTACTGGAGACCCTCCAATTGCGCGATGACCGGCAGCTTGTTCGGATAGGCGTCGAACAGATTGTTAGCGCCGACCGCGATTTGGAAGTGGTGCGTAATGTCGTAGCGCACTTCAAGGTCGGTGATGTACTTCGCCGAATTGTGGAACTCGAGGAAGTTTGTCGTCGAGAACGCGTTCGGTCCGCTGAAATACGTGGCCTGCGTCGTGGTCGGGCCATAGCGCGTTTCATGTAGGCTCACCGCCCACTTATCGAGACGCCAGGTGCCGCCGACGATGATCTTGTTCTTCGGCGTCGCGGTAGAAAGCCACGCGATCTGCTGCGCGTTGAGCGTCGACTGGCCGTTGACGCCGGTCGCGACCTTCGTAACCGACGTGTTGTTCACGTTCACGCCTAGATCCCAGTCGACCTGCCCCCAGGGACCGAAGCTCGAGTGATAGGTGCTCGTCAAATCGAGGCCCGTGGTGCGCGTGCTCGCGCCGTTCGTGAAGTAGCTCGCCGACACCGCACTCGCGGGCACGGTCGACGGAATCGCGATGCCCGCCGCCTGCATCGCGGCGATGGCTGCCGCGCCCGACGCCGTGCCGCCGGCGACGATGCGATTGCGGATATTGATCTGGTACGCGTCGATCGTCACGTTCAGGCCTTGCACCGGATTCAGCACGAGCCCGAGGTCGTAGTTGGTCGACTCTTCAGGCTTGAGCGGCGTCGCGCCGATCAGCCGCGCCGCCACCGAGTTGGCGGCGAGAAGTCCCTGTGCTGATTGAGGCGACACATTCAAGTTGGTGAAATACTCCTCGGCCAGCGACGGCGCGCGAAACCCCGTGCTGATGCTGCCCCGCAACGCGATCTGCGGCGTGAAGTCGTAGCGCGTCGAGATCTTGCCGTTGGTCGTATCGCCGACGTCGCTGTAATGCTCATAGCGGCCCGCGAGCTCGATCTGCCATTTCGGCGTGATCCGCGTAGACAGATCGATATAGGTGCCGAGCACGTCGCGCGAGTTGTTGCTGGCGCTGACCGGCGCGAAGCCCGGCAACGCCTGCGCCCCACCGTCGAGATACGAAGCGGGCTCGCCCGCGCCGACCGCGTAGGTCTCGTGTCGGTGCTCCACGCCCACCGACACGTTTAGCGGCGCCGGCAGCAACGCGAAATGGAATGGCCGCGAGAGGTCGAGGTTGTTGGTCCACTGTGTGTTCTGCAGGCTGCCCAGGCGAAAGCTCGTCGGCGTCGAGCCGGTGGCCGCGAACAGGCCGGTATTGGCGGAATCCACCATGCCGAGGCCAATGTAGTCGCCGCCATACGTCGTGCTCAAGTCCCACGACCAGCCGAACAGATGCTCGCCCTTCGCGCCTGCAGTGACCGAGTAGTCGTTCTCGTTGATGGTTTCCTGCGGCGTGAAACCGTTCGGATACACCGCGGGCAGCAAACTCGGCGAACGGATGTTCTGATACGCGGCAGCGTTGCGGTGTGCGTAGGTGCCGAAGCCGTAAAGCTCGACGTTGTCGCTGACGAAGTAGCCCGCACTGAAGCCAACCACTTCGCGGGTGCTGGACGGGTCGCCTTCGATCGGGTTCGGCAAGCCATTCGGGACCGTGCCGAAATCGTTGTCAAACCCCGTGCGCACCGTGTGGTTCTGCCGGTCGTATTCGGCGCTCAGATCGACGAAGCCGTTCTCGCCGAGCGCGATGCCGGTGCTCGCCGAATTGCTCTGCTTCAGGCCGTCGCCTTTGTAGGTTTGGCCGGTCGTGTTGTCGATCGAGCCGCCATGCGTGTTCGATTTCAGGATGATGTTGATTACGCCCGCGATCGCATCCGAGCCGTACTGCGCCGAAGCGCCGTCGCGCAGAATCTCGATGTGATCGATCAGGCCGACCGGAATCATATCGATGTCGACGCCGGTCGAGCCTTGCTGTGGTCCGGGGTCTAGAGAGATGTTCGCCGTGCTGTGGCGCCGCTTGCCATTCACGAGCACAAGCACATGATCGGGGGAGAGTCCGTGCAGAGTCAGCGCATCGGTCAGCAGGGCAGCATCGCCAGCATACTGCTGACGCGCGATGGCCGGCGACAGCTGCACCAGCGCGTCGCGCAGGTTGGTCTGACCTGTGGCCTGCAGCGCCTTGCCGCTGATCACGTCGACGGGGCTCAAGCTTTGCGCCGCTTTCTTGTCGGTCTCGCGCGTGCCCGTGCTGACGACGACATCCTGCACCGTGCCCGCGAAGGTCGACTGCTGTTTCGTTGCGGCCGCGCCACTCGCCGCAGCGGGAGCAGCGGCCGTCTGGGCCCGCACGGCCCCGCTTGCCAGCATAAACGCAGCCAGCGCGAGTGCTGTCTTGCGTTGCGCGTGCCCGCCGGTGCGCACGCGCCCCCTGATTTCTGTCAATTTTTGCATTGGAATCACTCGATTTCGATACGCGCGGACGCGTCAAACCATTGCCGGAAAAAGACGGCATCTCGCTGTGATTGAAGGGAAATTCGCGGCGCTGCAGCGGCCGTCGTCCCACCGGCATTGATTTGCATACCTCATCATCAATGGCGGATGGGCGGCTGCATGGCAGCCGTCATGAAACTCGTCGAGCCGTCAGGTCTTGGGCAGACCCGGCGGATTCGTCTGCGCGCGTTCGAGTGCTTCCGAGTCGAGATTCCAACGCTCGAGCACCTGACGATACTTGCCGTCCTCGATCAAGTCGTTCAGCAGGATCGTCAGCGGCGCCGCCAAGCCGCTGCCCTTGCGCGTCGCGATCGCGACCTCGGCGGTGCGCGGCCAGCCGCCGCTGATCGCGCCGACGGAGCGGATCTTGCCCTGCTGCGCCTCCTCGTAGGCGAGCAGCGCGTTCACGCTCAGGATCACGTCGGCCCGCCCCGACAGCAAGGCCACCGTGCGCACCGCGGCGTCGTCGTAGTACTGCACCTGCACCGGCTTCAATCCGCGCGCGACGTTCTCCTTGTCCCATTCGAGCAGGATCTTTTCCTGGTTCGTGCCTGCGTCGGTGATCACGCGCAAGCCCGCGATGTCTTTCGGCTCCCGGATCGACTTGATTGCGCTGCCGCTCGCGACGTAGAAACCGAGCTGATCGCGCCGATAGGTCGAAAAGTCGAATTTGTCCTTGCGCTCCTCCGTCACCGTCACGTTCGCGATCACGGCGTCGACCTTGCCCGACTGAAGCGCGAGCGGCCAATCCGGCCACGACAGCGCGACGATCTTCAGCTTGCGTCCGAGGCCATCCGCGACGAGCTGCGACAAGTCCGGATCAAATCCGACGAGCGTCTTCGCATCGGTTGCATAGGTGCCGAGCGGTGGCAAGCCCGCCACCACGCCGACGGTCAGCGCATCCTTGCCGACAAACGGAAACGCCTGCGGGACAGCGCCGATCGCGGCCGCATCGGTTGCCGCGCGTACGCGCCCGACCTGCTGCGGACTGAGGTCCAGCGGATGCGCCGCCAACGCGGCATCCGATGCGCCGAGTGCGAGCGCGAAGAACGCGGGCGCGAGCCTGCGCGCCAAGTAGTGACCAGGATTCATGATGGTGTGAAGGCGAGTGGAGAAGGCGGACCGAGGCGGTGCAAAGCCGCCGTTACTTATTGAAGCCGAGCGGCTCGAGCGGGCGTAGATCGTCGAGCGAATCGGTCCGTCCAGGTTCGAGCAGATCCTTGCCGAACGGCAACACCAGATGAATCTCGGGCGCAATCGAACGATCGAACAAGGGAGTGTAGCCGGCGTTCGTGTACAGCGCCCAGGCTTCCGGCTGCTTGAATCCGGTGGTCAGGTAGATGCGCCGATATCCCTGGCGCAGCGCACGCACTTCGAGCGCATCGACGACGCGGCGCGCGAGGCCTTGGCGGCGCAGGTCGACATGCGTCCAGATCCGCTTGAACTCGGCGGTATGCGCGTCCTTGCGCTTGAATCCGCCCCCGCCGATGGTTTCGCTGTCGCGCACCAGCACGATGAACGCGCCATCCGGCGGCGCGAACAATTCGGCCGGATAACGCGCAAGCTCGGCGGCTGCGGCGGTATCGCTATCCGCGCGATATTCGCGGTAGCGGGTCGCATATTCGTACTGCAATGCGTTGATTAGAGGCCGTGCGGCCGGATCGAGCGGGGAAACATCGACAATGTGGTCATTCGTGGCCATCGTTTAAGCGCCCAGGATGAGCCGGCCGTTCGGAAATCATCCGAGTCGCCCGGTTTTATTCATCGTTTCTTAATTGCTGGTTCAGTGAATTTGCAGTAAGTTTTCAGAAACAATACCCGAGCGTTACTCGCCAATTAACCAACTTTTTTCGATATCGATTTCGCGCGTTGCCCCATATCGACTGCATGTTTCCGGTTTCGTTGCATCCGCATCGATACGGGGGTTCGGATGGCGAGCATCACTCGTCCGGCTCGGCAAGATGGAGCAGACAATCGCCACGCTGCACGGCCGCCGTTGCGCGCTTGCAAACCACGAGCCCAGCGGCCCCGAAATGCAGCGTGACCGGTTCGCGCAATGGCGTATCCGGAAAGTGAATCCGCGCGGCGGGCTGATCGGCTTCGACTGCTTCGCCCAGTTCAACAAGCGGCTCATAGACGCCGCGCTCGTACGCGTACACGTAGTGCCGCGAGCCCGAGACGCGCATGAAGCGCGTCTCGCCCGGCGGCCGTGCGGGCACAAGCGGCCCGGTCAGCACGTCGATATGGCCGAGCAGATGCAGTAAGCCGTGCCGCGCTTCGCGCAGCAGCGCAGCTTGCACTGCGCCGCCGCCGCCCAGTTCGGTCAGGATCGAGATCGCGCCCTGGCGGCGCGCCGCCGTCGAGGCATGCACGGGATTGGGCGGATGCAGGAACGCGCGCGGCAGGCCGAACGCCGTAAGCAAGCCATGCAGCCGGTCGCGCTCTTCGGCGTCGCGCGGCTCGATCGCCAGCATGTTCGCGCCGTCATAGACGAGCGAGCTGCCGCCGGAGTGTAGATCGATCAGGTACTGCACGCGGGAGAGCAGCGTGTTCTCGATGTAGTCGGCGATGACCTGGGTAGGCGTGCCCGCCGGATCACCCGGAAAGCTGCGGTTCAGGTTGCCGCCATCTAGCGGCGAGGTGCGCAGGCCCGCTTCCGCAGCAGGAAAGTTCGCCATCGGCAGGAAGATAATCTGGCCACGCACCGCTTGCGGGTCGATTTCGCGCATCAGTTGCGAGACAAGGATTTGGCCTTCGTATTCGTCGCCGTGGTTGCCCGCCATCAGCAGCACACTCGGGCCCTTGCCGTTGCGTATTGAAGCGATCGGGACCGGAATCCAGCCGTACGCGGACCGGTGCACCGAATGCGGCAAGCGCAAATAGCCGGTATGAAGGCCGTCCGCATTCAGATCGATTTCGCTTCGAATGGGGTTGGCTTCGGTCATAGATGTCGGAAAGAAGTTAGCACGAGGCAATTCTCTTTCAAGCCGGACCGGCGCACCACCAACGATTTCGAAATACCATGCCAGTCTGCCCGATAAGCGCGGGCAGTGTGCGCTGATGAGGAGTGGAAGCCTTACGCCGGCCCGATCAGATGCAGACACTGCGTGAAGCAGTGGCGTCGCTCTCTGGGCCGATGTCTTGTCAAAAGCTGGCGTCTTTGACCGCGAGGACAAACCGCCGGTCCGTCATCGCCTACCCTTTGCTGAACGACGCGTCGTAATGACTGAACTTCTTGCGCAATCCCGCACTGCCATGCTGCCGATAGCGCCCAATCCAATCACGAATCACCGTACGCGCGATGCCATGTCGCGCTGCCAGCGTCGCCGTACCAACACCCTCGGCGAGGTACTCATCAACCACTCGTTGGCGAAGCTGCTCACTGTACTTGAAAAACACCCCAAAGGTTGGATCGATGTCCAACTTTTGGGGTGCAGTTCAGCGTGACTGGGCCTTTTGTTTTCAAGGGCTTGCAGCAGTCCTTGTTCTTTGCGATCACGCGATTGGCGTCATTTTGGCGTAATGGCGTACGAGACTGCCGGCGCGCCGCCAACGTGATCGCCAACGGTCAGCGGTCGGCTAGAGCTTGCCGAAATTCGGCCTCCGGAAAAAGGTAGCATGAGTAACGGGGCTGCGCGGGTCGCGCACATGGTGGCCCGTCTTCACGTTTCGACTCGCAGCGGCATCACATCCTGACGGTGTCGAGCAGCATCTTCTTGCCTGCCTTGTAGTCGTACAGCGAAATCACGCCGTGTTTGAGATCGCCCTTCGAGTCGAAGGTCGTTTCGCCGATGATCCCGGTGTAATCCGTGCCCGGCATCTTCGCGAGGATCTTCGCGGGATCGATGGAATTGGCGCGCTTCATTGCGTCGACGATGACGTACACGGCGTCATACGTGAAAGGTGCGTAAATCAGAATCGGCTGATGGAAACGTGCTTCGTACTTCGCCTCAAATTCCTTGCCCATCGCCATTTTCTCGAGCGCGAGGCCCGCTTGAGAGCAGACGATATTGTTGGTCGCCGTGCCGGCCAAGTCCGACAGATTTTCCGTGCACACGCCGTCGCCGGCGAGCACCTTCGCGCGCATCCCGAGTTGCATCGCCTGTTTGGCGAATGGCCCGCCCGTCGCGTCCATGCCGCCGTACATGATCGCATCTGGATTCTCGCCCTTGATCTTCGTCAGAATTGCGCGAAAATCCACCGCCTTGTCGTTGGTCGCGTCATGCGATATCACTTTCAGCCCGAGCGACTTCGCAGTCTTCTCGAATTCGTTCGCGAGCCCTTGGCCATATGCGGTGGAGTCGTCGACAATCGCGATCGACTTGAGCTTCATGTTCTTCACCGCGTAATTGGCGAGGGCGGGACCTTGCTGTGCGTCAGTCGCTACCATGCGGTACGTCGTCTTGAACCCCTGCCGAGTCAAGACCGGGTTGGTCGACGACGGCGAAATCTGCACGATGCCCGCGTCGCTATAAATCTTCGATGCCGGAATCGACGTGCCCGAGTTCAGGTGGCCAACCACCGCGACGACGTGATCGTCGACCAGCTTTTGAGCCACCTGGGTCGCCGTCCGCGGATCAGCCGCATCGTCTAGCGCATCGAGCTGCAGCGTGATCTTCTGACCGCCAATGATGAGTCCCTTCTTGTTGATCTCCTCGACGGCGAGTCGTGCGCCGTTTTCGTTGTCTTTCCCGAGATGGGCGATCTGCCCGGTCAGCGGCGCGACGTGGCCGACCTTGACGATTTGATCGGCCATCGCATTCGTCGCCATCAGCGCGAAGAGCGTGGCTGCCGCGGCAATAGCTACCGGCTGTTGTGTCTTGAAATTCATCGTAGTCTCCTCCAGCAGTCTGAAATTGATGTTCATCCTCTACACCGACACCGCCTCGTCGATCGAGCCTCGGTGGTCGGCCGCTCGGGATACGTTAGTGACGCAAACGGCGAAAAATACGACTGATCGGCCAAGCCGTCTCACGCTCGGTCAGATCAGCCCGCACGCTCATGAAACTCGGCGATGGCGTTCCACATCAGCACGGGGTTCGAATACATCGGGAAATGTCCGCAGTCAGGAATCTCGGCCAGCATGACGCCCTGCTCGCGGATATGGCTCAGGTATGAAAGCGACGCGTTTTGCTCGCCGTACATGAACATTCGCGGGAACGGCAGGCCAAGAAATTTGTTCATCAGGTCGCCGTTGTCCGACAGATCGACCATCGAACGGAAGATTCCGCTTACCGCTCCGGCCCGGACCTTATGGCGCAGGCTCGCGGCGTACAGAGCACTCGCATACGCCGGCGCGTGCCGGGTCCGCTCGATGAAGTCATCGAAGATCCGTTCGGCGTCATCCCGCGGATGATCGGTGATCTGTCGGCTGAGAAAGCAGTCTTCGGGCGCGATGTTTCCTTCGATATCGACGAAGCTCAGCACACGCTCAGGCTGCTGGTGTGCGAGCATCAACGAGGTCAACCCGCCCATCGAGTGCCCGATCAAATGGAAGCGGTCGAAACCGACCTGTTCGAGCAAGGCGCGCGCGGTTTTCACCAGAAACGGGATACTGATCTGCGACAGATCGGCACAACGGGTTTCGCCGCAGCCCGGTGCGTCATAAGCAATGAACGGATACCCGTCAAATGCCGCGTGGCGCACGATGTCGGCATAGTCCTCTTTCGTAGAGCCGAAGCCATGCAGGAACACGATCGGCGATTTGTCGCCGTCGCGATGAATGGCCGAGACGTCCAGCGCCGTGCCGTCGACGTTGAGCCGGAACTGCGACCGGATAAATTCCAGAGTCATTGAAATCACCTTGCACATAGGTACCCCGCAACCCGGCTTCGATTCATCGAAGGCAACCGAGGCCGGAGCCGCGGCGAAGCTCAATCCGCCAGCGTCCTGCAGAAACCCTGAATGGCCGTGCACGCACGCGACAGAGACTCATCATCCAGCGCATACGCGATGCGGATATGTGGCCCGAGGCCGAACGCACTGCCATGCACGGTTGCCACGCCAGCCTCGTTGAGCAATGCGTTGACCACGGCCTCGTCGCCGTCCAGACGCGTGCCGGCCGGCGTCGTCTTGCCGATCAGGCCTTCGCACGATGCGAACACGTAGAACGCGCCTTGCGGCGATGCGCAATGCAGCCCGGGCGCCTGGGTGAGCTGCTTGACGACCAGATCACGCCGTCGCTGGAATGCCACACGTGAATGCCGGATGAAGTCCTGCGGCCCCGTCAACGCGGCGAGCGCCGCATGCTGAGAAATCGTCGACGCGCCGGACGTCTGCTGTCCCTGCAGCTTCTCCATCGCTTCGATCAGCCAGCCGGGACCCGTACCGAAACCGATACGCCAGCCCGTCATCGCGTAGGCCTTTGACACGCCGTTCATCGTCAGCACGCGCTCGCGCAGCCGCGGTTCGGCCTGGGCGATCGTGAAAAACTCGATGCCGTCGAAAATCAGGTGCTCGTAGATGTCGTCGGAAAGCACCAGCACCTGCGGATGCGCGAGCAGCACTTCAGCCAGCGCCTGCAGGTCAGCGCGGCCGTAGACCGCGCCCGTCGGATTCGACGGCGAGTTCAGGATCAGCCAGCGCGTGCGCGGCGTGATCGCCGCGTGCAGTGCATCGGCGGTGAGCTTGAAGCCGCTGTCGGCGCCGCACGGAACGATCATGGACTTGGCACCGCACAGCTGCACGATCTCCGGGTAGCTGACCCAATACGGTGCTGGCACGATAACCTCGTCGCCCTCGTTCAGCGTCGCGGCCAGCGCGTTGAAGATCACCTGCTTGCCGCCGCTGCACACGAGCGTATCGCGCCAGTCGACGTCGAGGCCGTTTTCGCGCTGGAATTTCGCGGCGATCGCCTCGCGCAGCGTGCGCAGCCCCGCGACCTGCGTATAGCGCGTATGGCCCGCCCGGATTGCCGCGATGCCGGCTTCGCGCACGTGTTCGGGCGTGTCGAAATCCGGCTCCCCGGCGCTCAGCGAGATCACTGCGGCGCCGCTCGCGCGCCGCGCCGCGACGCGATCCATGACCTTGTAGGTCGCCGACGGGCGTGCCGCGGCGAGAAAACGGTTCAGACCTTGAGCCGGCGCGGTCATTACGCGTCCCTCCAGCGTGTGAGGCCCATCAGTTCCAGCGTGGATTTGCCTTGCGTCAGCGCCTCCATCATCTTCGCCTCCTTGTCGGCACGGGCCTGTCCCTGCGCCAGCGTCTCCCCGACGTGGGCCGCTGGGATCACGAGGACGCCGTCATCGTCCGCGACGACCAGATCCCCGGCCGCCACCGGTGTGCCGGCGAAGCTGATCGGCTGACCGACCGACGGCGCGCTGGCCTTGATCGTGCCGCGCATGCAGATGCCGCGCGTGAACACCGGGAAACGCCGTGCGGTGAGTGCCGCGATGTCGCGCACGCCGCCGTCGATAACCAGGCCGACGACGCCCGCCGCTTCCGCCGCCACGGTCAGCACCTCGCCCCAGTAGCCGGCGACGAAGCCGCCGGTCGAGATGACGAGCACGCTGCCGCGCGGCACCTTCTCCATCGCGATGTGGATCGACAGGTTGTCGCCAGGAGAGCATTCGAGCGGATAGGCTGGGCCTGCGACCGCCGCGCCCGGCCAAACCGTGCGGATGGCCGGATCGACGGCGCTGGTGGACAGGCCCGCCGCTTCGTAAAGCGTCGAGGTACCGAGCTTGCAGGCTTGCACCACTTCGGTGTTGCTATAGGCGTGAGCAGCGGTCATCGTTCAGTCCTTGCTTTGCAGCTTGTGATAGCCCAGCGCGGCACGCGCGTCGCCCAGCGACTTGCCCTGCGCGATCTGCTCGCGGATGCGCGATTCGACTTCCTCGATCTGGCGGGCGATTTGCGCGACTTCGCGCGCGCGGCCACGCGGCACGACGACGACGCCATTCGCATCCGCGACCACGATGTCGCGCGACGCGACGCGCGCGGTGCCGATCGCTACCGTGGTATTCACCGATTCGACCTGCACACGATCCTTGCCGGTTCGCATGAAGCGGCCGGCCGTGAACAGCGGGTAGTTGTCACCGAGCGCCTTGTTGACGTCGCGGCAAACGCCGTCGATCACCGTGCCTGCGATGCCGCGCAGTCCCGCGTACTGGGTCATGATGTCGCCCCAGACCGTGCAGTCGGTGCGGCCGTCGTTGTCGATCACGACCACGTCGCCTTCCGCGACGTCATCGATGAAGTCGCCTACCGTGCCGGGCGGCATGGTCGCCGGAACGTACTTGACCGTGAATGCGGGACCGACGACGACCTTCGTATAGTCAGTCAGCGGCATGATGCCCAGCGCCTGACCGTGCAGGCCCAGCTTGTCCATTGCGTCCGACACGCCCGGCGTGTCGAGGCCGGCGAAGCCCTCGACCAGTTCCCGGTCTTCGGCGCTTGCTCTCACATTTGTCATCTATAGAGCTCCGAAATCAATTTTCGGTCAGCGAACCGCGATCGCTTCGAATTCGTTGTCGTGCATGACCTCGGCCACCGAGCGGCCAGCGCGCACGGCGGCGACCATCCCGTCCTGCCGCTTCGCGATGCGTTCGCCCAGGGCCAGCACTTCCTCGATGCGCTCGGCAGGCACGAAGACCGTGCCGCAACGGTCCGCGATCACGTAGTCGTCCTCGTGCACGGTGATACCGGCCATCTGGACCGGCTTGCCCGAATCGATCTGGATCACGCGGTTGCGCGCGCTGATCATCGTGATGCCGCGTCCGTAGACCGGATAGCCGATCGACTCGCTGCCTTCGATGTCGCGGCTAAGGCCGTCGATGATCGAGCCGCGGACCTGTTTCGCGGTCGCGGCATTCGCGAGGATGTCGCCCCAGCACGAGATGCCGTCGGCGCCGCCGGCGATCACCAGCACGCGATCATCCGTGGTCACTGCGTCGATCACTGGCGAAATCAGATGCACCGTCGGCTTCGAGTCCGCCTTCGGGCCGAGCTGGATCGTGCTCGCACGCCCTACGATCTTCGGGCAGTCCCACAGCGGGCGTAGCCCGTACGTTGCGCCCGGCAGGCCGAGGAAATCGAGCGCATCGGAGACCGTGTTGGTATCGAGCGACACTAGCCGATCGAGAAGAGAAGTCTGGTTCATCGTGCCGAGTTCTTTTGACAGGTGCGGCAATGGTCACGTCGCCGATTTGATATGTAAATTTTGTATTTCGTATCTTGCTGATACGATTTCAGGAACACAGGTCCGGCACGCGGCCGCCTGATAATGGCGTCGGCGCCGCGGTCAGCGGCCGCGGCGCGATTCGGTATAGAGACCCACCCACATGAGCAATACGATCGATTTCCGGCTGATTCGGCAGCTATGGATGTTCCTCGCGGTGGCCGAGGAGCAGCATTTCGGACGGGCGGCTAAACGTCTGAACATGTCGCAGCCGCCGTTGACCGAGCAGATCAAGGTGCTCGAGCAATCACTGAAGCTGCAACTGTTCTATCGCTCCCGTCAGGGCACGCAGTTAAGTCCCGCGGGCGCGGCGATCCTGCCCGCCGTGCGGCAGTTCGCAAGCCAGGTCGAGCGGCTCGAACGCGTCGTGCGGGAAGTCGCGGCGGGCCAGTCGGGCGTGCTGCACGTCGGCGCGATCACATCCGCGATGCTAGAAACGGTGCCACCTTTGCTCGATGCGCTGAAGCACGCGCATCCGCAGCTCACGGTGTTCGTGCGCGAGATCGACAGCGTCGATGCGATTCCCGCGCTGGAGGCCGGTGAGCTCGACCTCGCGTTCGTCCGCGTCGACGGCGAGATCGGCAATGGGATCGCGACGATGCCGCTCGCCGAGGACCGGCTCGCCGTCGCGCTGCCGAAGGATCATCCGCTAGCCCTACTGCCGAGGGTCAGGCTGCGGACGCTCGCAGACGAACATCTGGTGATGTCGTCTCGGCAGGTCAGCCCTGTCTACTTCGACCTGCTGACGTCCGTCTGCCGCTCGCATGGATTGACACCTCGCGTGATTCACGAAGTCCGATCGGTCACGTCGCAGATCGCGTATGTCGGCTGCGGTCAGGGTGTTGCGCTGGTACCGGCGTCGATGCGCAAGCTGGCACCGGAGAATGTCGTCGTCCGGCCGTTGAAGGAAAAGGTGATGGTTATGACGGCGGCGCTGGTGTGGAATACGAACCGCCATCATCCGATGGTGGACGAGGCGGTATCTTGGTTAAGGCGGCGGAACGGAGTTTGAGAGCGATCGACTTCTGCTGCCCTTCTTATTCGTCCATTCGGAGGCAAATCCGGGCACACCGCCTTGCCATCGCCGGTGGCATCGCCTTTCGCAAGACTATTGAGATAGTCAGCCCACTCTTGCAAGGTGCCTGCGCACCTTGCGTGAGGACTCGAAAGGCTGCGCTTGCAAGCGCAGCCGGGGTCGCTCTCGTGTGACCGAGTCCTCTCCCGGACACCAACACGATCACCGGCTAGTGACGATGCGACGTATCGCGACCACTACAAGCATCCCGGCGAGATAACCAGCGCCGGCTGCCACATCGACAAACAACACCATGAGGCCGAGATGCGGCGGCCATAAAAGCGTCATGACGGCGTATGCGGTTACCGCAAAGGCGAACGGCATCAGTAGGACGAGGCGTGGAGCGATTTTCGAACAAACGTGAACATGTTTTTGCGGCGTCGTGCGCCGGCGACACAGTGTCACGTGCCACGCAAGTCCGGCGTAATTGACTCAGTTTTGCCGCACTGCGCTGACCGCGCGGCAGCTTCAGCGCAAGCGAGGGCCAGCACGCCATCCTCCAGCGTCACGGCGGCGCACGTTCCCCCCCTCACTGCATCGACGAAGGCACCCCACTCCGCTTCGTATGCACGCAGATAACGATCAAGGAAGAAGTAGACTGGCTTGGCCGAGAACGTGCCCGCGTCGCTGATCCTTTCGACGGTATTCTCAACCACGTTCTGCGCTGTGAGCAGACCGCCCGAGCCGAGCAGTTCGATGCGCTGGTCGTAGCCATAGCCGGCGCGGCGTGAATTCTTGATCACGGCGATCCGCCCGTCCGCCCAGGACAACGTCGCGACGGCGGTATCGACATCACCCGCTGAACCAATCTGCGGGTCGACGAGCGATGCCCCGCTGGCGAAAATTCGCGCGGGCGCACCGCCCATTAACCAACAGGCCGTGTCGAAGTCGTGGATCATCATATCCTGATAGAGGCCGCCCGATACCTGGATATGCGACAACGGCGGCGGCGCCGGATCGAACGACGTGATCGTCAACAGCTCGGCCTTGCCGATTTCCCCCGCATCCAGCGCGGCTTTCAACGCACCGAAGTTGGAATCGAAACGCCGGTTGAAGCCAATCATGACCGTGGCGCCGGTGCGGTTCACGCTCGCCTGACACGCCAGCGCGCGTTCGAGCGACAAGTCCACGGGTTTCTCGCACAGCACAGCCTTTCCCGCTGCCGCCGCACGCTCGATCAGGTCTGCATGCGTGTCCGTCGATGTTGCGATCAGCACGGCGTCGATCGTGGAGTCGGCAAGGATGTCGTCGACCGAGCGAGCCTGTGCGTCGTATTCGGCGGCAAGCTTACTTGCCGCACCGGCAACGATATCCGCTATGGCAACGAGTTGGCTATCCCGATGGGCAGCGATCGATCGAGCATGTACCTGGCCGATCCGGCCAGCCCCCAGCAGCGCAATTTTCAACATATGAACGACCTCGGCGATGATTAGGTACGTCGGAGCGTTGCACTCCGCATTGATGATTAGTAGTCCGATATAACAGGAAGGAGCGCGCTCTTTACTTGTCTGGCGTCGCTTCAGACGGTAAATGCGTCCCGGAACCGCTGCAGCGACAGCTCGTTGCTGCCGCTTGCCCAAGCCTCGAGCGCGATCGTTCCTCGATAGCCGGCTTCGGCCAGCGCCCGTGCGATCGCCGGATAATGGATCTCGCCGGTGCCCGGCTCGCAGCGGCCGGGTACGTCCGCCACCTGGATCTCGCCGACGTACGGCAACGCGCGCCGCACGAGTTCAATCAAATTGCCCTCGCCGATCTGCGCGTGATACAGATCGAGGTTGAGCCGCAGATGCGCGCTGTCCACCGCCGCGACGAGCGCGAGCGTGTCCGCGGCGCGTGCGAACGGCACCCCCGGATGATCGACATCGGTATTCAGATTCTCAAGACAAAACGTGACGCCCGCACGCCGCCCGAGCTGCGCAACGTCGCTCAGCGTGCGATATGCCGCCAGCCACATGTCGCCGGTCGTTGCCGCGGCCGGGGTCATCGGCAATCCCTGCCGGCCTAGTCCCGTGCCATGCAGATTCAGGCGCGGGCAGCGCAACCGCTTCGCGACCTCGATGGACTGCTCGGCAGTCTCCAGCAATTGCGCCGCACCCGGCCTCGTGACGAGGTCGCCACTTATATAGCCTGTCATCGACGAAAACACCGCGCCGGTCGAAACGAGCGCGTCAATGTCGTGCTTCGTCCAGTCCCAAATCTCGACTTGAAAGCCCAGTCGAGCAATTGCGCGAACACGCTCGACGAACGGGAGCTCGCGAAACACCATTTCCGCGCATACGGCTAGTTGGAACATAAAACATCCTTTGGAGAGGCTGCGTGGATGGGGAACGGCCAGCGGGCGCCCATCGGCTGACCGCGGTCGTGAGCCGATCAGCGGTACTTGCCGGCGTATTTTTCGACGAGCGCAACGTTCGTGCGGGTCACAAATCCCGGGCCCGTGTCCACTCCGTTGCTGACGAAATGCGGCGCGAGTCCGTACGTTCGCACGCGTTGCTCGAAATTCGGATCGGCCTTGAGTGCAGCGCATGCTTTGGCGACATCGCGCGTGTGGTCGCGCTTCATGATGGCGAGCAGCGCGACCGGGATATAGCCCTGCAGATAGGGCTGCTGGTCGATCGCGAATGCGGCGGTGCCGGCTTCGATCGCTCCATCGACTTCCGGCGTGAGGTCGAACGTCGCGAAGTAGATCTTGCCCGCGAGGCCGAGCTTCTGGATCGCGCGCAGCGAAGGCACCGCCGACGTTGGGCCGAGCGCGAGCACGGCCTGCGTTTCCGGATGCGCATGAAGCGCCGCGAACACCTTGTTTTCGACTTCGATCGGATCGTTGCCGGAATCGAGCGTGGCTTTTTTGAAGTCCACACCGATTGCGTCACCGAAGCCGCGGCATCGTTCGAACGAAAGCGGATTTGTTGCGTTGTTGTTGACGCACAGGAAGCTCTTCACACCCGCTGCCTTGGCGCGCTCGCCGGCCTCTTTGCCGGCTTCGTACTCGGGCTGCCCGACATGCAGCAGCGCACCGAGCTGGCGGCTCTGCTGCTCCGTTCCCGAGTTGAACGTGATGACCGGATCGCCCTTCTCCACGATCGTCTTCACTGGCCGCTGGATGACGTCGAAGTCGGCAATCGTCGTGGCGACGCCGTCATAGTGACGCGCTCCGGCCTGCTCGAGCAAACGTGTCATTTCGGCGAGATCGCCGTTGGACGGATTGCGGTAGTCGACCGTCACGCCGAAATCATGCTGTGCGTCCGCGATGCCATTCTTCACGACGTTCCAGAACGGATCGCCGTCGGGGGCGTGGGTCACCACGACAAACCTGAGGCCGGCGGCCAGTGCGTGGACACTGCAAAGCAGCCACGCCGCCGCGGCCATGAGGCGGAACAGTCGTTTCATCGTCGTCTCCATTTTTGGTGTCGTTGCCGACCGTCAAGGCACGGCGTGATTGCATCGTATGTCGACACCCGGCAAGAGCCCACATCGCTCAATGTCCATTTTGGTTATTTTTAATGTAATCAATCAGTTGTCCAATAATTAATGGGCATTCCGGCGGCCGTCGCTGCTACACTGACGGCGATCGGAAAGGGAACTCCAAATGCATGCACGTGACCGTCGTGCGACGCTCGCTGTCGTGAATACGCTGGCTGGCCTGCTGCGCGCCGAACTCGGCGCGGACGCTTCTACGCTATGGCCGGTCCTCGCGGCGCTCCTTCAGAACCACCTGGACGGCAAGGACACGACCATCACAGCGCTCGCCGATCGGTCCGGGTTGGCACGCACGAGTGCACGCCGGATCGTGTTCGCGCTAAAGGCGAAAGGATGGCTGCAATTTCGCGCGCTGCCGGGAAGCGGCAATCGCACCTGCATCACGCCCTCGACGGCGCTGCTGGCCCGTTTCGACCGGATCACCGAGCAAACCGTGCGGCTTATCATCAGCGCAAGCGATACATCATCGTTCGATCGCTTCGATGCCGAGACACTCGCGCCTGCCTCGGAAATCGCCTGGCCGCGTGCCGCCGCCGAGGGTTTTGACGACACGATAGAGATGACGCTCGTCGCGTACGAGGACCCGGTATTCGACATCCTCAAGCGCAACCGTCCGGACATCGAGCGTTTTCTCGGCCATCGCCTGCGGGTGCTCACCTGGCCGCAGCACGCGTATCGCCGAACACTCGATCTCACGCTCGACGACAGGAGCCAACTGGGCGCCAACGCGCCCGTGCTAGTCGCGATTCCGTTTCCGTGGCTCGCGGAACTTTGCGGAGACGGCCGTCTGTGCGAACTGCAACCGTTGCAGGCAGGCGGGAGCTTTTCTGGGGCCGATTTCTACGATGCCGTCTGGCAGGCGGGCTGGGTCGACGGGCAGCTTTATGCGATTCCACTGCAGCCAACGCTCAATTTTCTCTGGTATCGCCGCGATCTTTTTGAAGCGGAAGGACTCGACCCGCCGAGGACCTTCGACGACGTGATCCGCTGCGCGAGCCGTCTGCAACGCCCAAGCCTTGAACGCGCGGGCATCACGTGGAATGCAGCGCCGGGGCTACCACTTGCCGAATCGTTCCTGCAGATTCTCGGCGCGCAAGGACAGATGACGTACGACGAACGAGGCGTGCTACTCGTCGACAATGAAAGCGGACGAAACGTAATCGAGTATCTGCGCGCGCTGATTCCTTGGTCACCGCACAATCTGCGCAGCATGGACTGGACGCGCAATGCAAAGATGTTCGGAGGCGGCAAGGCAGCGATGTGCTACCACTGGTCGAATCGCTACGGTTTCCTCGACAGTCACACGCTATTGCAGAAAGGCGGCCGTATCGGGCTGCTGTTCCATCCGACGATCACGCGCGACATGACGCCGATATCGCCGCTTGGCGGCGCGCTGCTCGCAATCCCATCGCGAAACGGAGCAAGCGCTACCGAGCGTGCGTGGCAGGCGATCGAGACACTGACCTCTCCCGAACTGATGAAGTACTTCGTGCTGCACGGCGCCGCCGGAAACGCACGCCATTCCGTTGCCGAAGACCGTTACGTCCTGCAGCGCAACCGCGTCATTGCGGTAATGGATGAACTCGCCGGGACAAGACTGGTTTCGTCGTTTCCCTCCGCGCCGAGCCGGCGCTATCACGACCTCACCGAGGTGCTCGGCAACCACCTCGAACGGCTGCTGTTCGGAGGCGAGGGCGACGTGCGGACGGGTATTGCCCGATTGCAGGATGACCTTGCCCGGGTAGGCGATGGGCACCGCAGTGTCGAGCATTACGGTGAGGAATGATTGCTCTTGTGCTCGGGTTGTCGGCCCTTTTGGCAAATAGTTATAACCTGCCGCGCCGACGTAGCCCGATCGCCTGAATGTGGCGCTTTCGCAACAATGCGACGAAAATTCCAGCGTCTCGCCGTTGAGTACATTAATGAGTACGCTCTGGCGGTTCGCCTTCGAAAACTGCAGCAATCTCGCGCGGACCGACGCCGCAATATTCCTGAGCTCCTTAGCCATTGGCGGTCAGTGCCTCCAGATATGGCCGAATCACCGTAGCGACGCCCCCACGCTCCGCCTCGCGAGCGATTGCACCGGGAGTTGCCTTGCGTTGATGAAGTGCCTCCTGCAGCCCTTCGATCGCCACCGGAATGCCGATTTTGTTCCGGTGTCGGAAGCAGTCCGCGATGGTCTTGGCAACGCCGAATACCTTAACGGGGACGCCTTCGACTACGTGGATCTCCACCCCCTGAGTAAGAAGGCTTTCAGTGAAGCGCACGATGCGCAGAGGCGTGTCCCCAGCCGTGGGCGCCCAGTCTTTCACACCGATCGCCATCCATACCTTGCTCGGAAGACGGTCGGTGAGCCCGTGATATGCAAGCGCAGACACCAGGCAAACCACCCCTTTTGGTAGCCGCTTCGCGACCTCCGCCAACGTATGATTTGCATCGAGCGCAGCGTCCGGCAGCTGATAAAGTCCGCGATCAAGGCGGAGCACTTCCCCGGCTCGCTCCATGCGGCTCACTGTCGCTGCAGTTATACCGGCATCCCGAAATTCAGAAAGACGCACGATCCCCTGCGCCTCCAGCAAGGCGCGGGCGATCTCGCGTTGTGTCCGGGGCACTGGCATTGATACAAAGTCTCGGATAGCAGCAACTATCGTTCTAGGATTTGTATCCTACAGTAATGACGCGCCGGTCGGTGCATCGTAGGCAAACTGCAACATCACTCGGCAGATTAGTCGGCACGCGCTCGCACGTCGGCAGCTGCCTTGCCTTGCCGTCGCTGAGATGGATCTCATCTTCCCGGTGCCAAACGTCAAAGGGGCGTCCCGTGCCTTCGCTTTTTTGCTCCGCAATTTTTTGTCCGGATATTTGCCGGAACCGAGAGCGCACGGTCACTGCCATGTGGGTTTATGCTTAAGTACCTTGTGCTCCTCGGCTGCATTGCTCTTTCGCTGCTCTACCTCTCGCGTCACGGGCGCTCAAATCAGAAGGCAGCCGCATCAACTCGGATGCCGCGTCGTTTCATGCGGCCAGTATGCCCGCGCTAGACCTCGGTCTGCTCCGAGATATCGAGTGCGTACGCGGCTTTAATGCATGTATCTGTCCAAAGTCAGGAGAACCAAGATGGTCAGCAAGAACACGATTTGTCTTTGGTACGACGGCACCGCGTTGGACGCCGCGAAGTTCTACGCCGAGACGTTCCCGGACAGCGCGGTGGGAGCTGTCCATCGCGCGCCTAGCGACTATCCCGCGGGCAAGCTGGGCGATGTCTTGACGGTAGAGTTTACGGTGATGGGCATCCCTTGTCTCGGCCTGAACGGAGGCCCGGCATTCAAGCACAACGAGGCCTTCTCGTTCCAGGTTGCGACCGATAACCAAGCCGAAACGGACCGCTTATGGAACGCGATTGTCGGAAACGGCGGCCAGGAAAGCGCATGTGGCTGGTGCAAGGACAAGTGGGGGTTGTCGTGGCAGATCACTCCACGCGCCCTGATGACCGCTATCGCCGATCCTGATCGAGCCGCGGCCAAGCGCGCGTTCGAATCCATGATGGGCATGGGGAAGATCGACATAGCTGCGATTGAAGCGGCTCGGCGCGGCTGACGCTCACAACCTAGCCCAAAGTCATGTTTGGGACGGCGGCCTTGTCCATTGATACCGTACATCGGGAACAGCACTCCGGCCCGGCAGCGGCCTCTTTAGATGTATCGCCGTCATTCGCCCTGCTCCAATTGGTCGTGAATCAACGCCGCCGCCGCGTTGCGAGGTTCCCTCGTACGCCACTTCCCCGCTCCACCATGCTTGCCCCGCAGGAAGTTCCGCTTGCTGCCGCCACGATGGATCGCCCACTGCGAACCGTTGTACGTTGAGCTTGGGCAGCAGGCGAAGCGAATAGTTGATAGCCCACTCGTCCCTCAGTGCGGCAGGATCGAGCAATCGCCGGTCATCCGTGTCCGCCAGCAAACCACGTTCACACCGGCTGCACCGGCGCCTCGATGCACCACAAGGTGGTCAAACTGAATTCCGCCATCGTTCTCTTCCTCCTTGTTTGCGATACGGCTACCCGTCTTTGCAGGCCGCCCCCGCGCATCCGGGTATGTTCGCGCGAGCATTGCGTGGGGCGAAGCCGTGCTCCAAATTCACCCATCATCCTCGGCCGAGTACGTTCGAGTATAGGAGGCGGCGATGCGCATACTGATGATCGGGGCCACAGGGCTTTTGGGCCCGGAAACCGCGAGGCCCTTGTCCCACGACCACGAGGTAATCGGCGCAAGCAGCTGAGGCCCGAGCGCGATACCGGCGGTGGCCGCTCCACTCCCGGGCCGTCCCAAGGGTGCACAATAGTCCCATCGCGGCCGACCAACGCCGCGCTTCGGTAAAGGAGCATGGTCGATGCGTTCGCGAGCGACGTTCGTGAGCTTAAGACTTAATGCGATCACGATTGCGGTCATCATAGGCGTCCTCATCATCGCCGGACGCCTGGTTAGCGTGCTGGTCGACTGGCTCTGGTTTTCATCGATCGGCTATGTCGACGTCTTCTGGACGATCGTCGACGCCAAGGTACTGCTCTTCGTCGCAGCCTTTGCCGCAACGACCGCCGCGCTTTGGATATCGGGAAAATTGGCGCTCCACTATGCTGCGGCCTCCCGCGACCCGCATCCGGCGAAGATCTATCCGCGCGATGAGGCGCAACCGTTCTCCGATGTCGTCGATCTAATCGCCTCGCGCACCCCTTGGCGCTTGGCCCTCCTCGGCGGCGCCGTGGTGCTTGGATCGCTCATCGCCGCTATCGAGGTGTCCAACTGGGATATCGCACTTCGCTATCTCCATCAAGTCCCCGTCGGCAAGCGCGATCCAATCTTTGGCCACGACATCGGTTTTTATCTCTTCTCCCTGCCGGCGTACCTTGCAGTCAAGAACTGGCTCCTATTGCTGACACTCGGATGCACGCTCATCGCTGGCACGCTTTACATCGCACATGGCGACATCACCTTCGAACCGGCGCCAATTGCGTTCTCCCCCGCTGCAATGGGGCACGGCTCCGTGCTCTTTGGTCTCTTCTTCGCGTTGAAGGCCTGGTCCTACTGGCTCGATCGCTTTCTATTGCTTTACGCCGAAAACGGCGTGCTTTCCGGTGCCGCTTACGCCGATGTCCATGTCAGGTTGCCTGTCCTGTGGGTGCTTTCCGCCGTCGCTGCCTTGGCATCCGTCGCCTCACTGGCAAACATGCGCTGGCGCACCCACCGTGTGCCCGCCATTTCTCTACTTGCGGTCTTCGGCGGCTCGTTCCTGCTTTTGTTCATCTATCCGGCGCTTTTCGAGAGCCTCTACGTGAAGCCAAGCGAACTGCAGCGCGAGACGCCGTATATCGAGCACAGCCTCGCGTTGACGCGAGCGGCCTACGGCCTCGACAAAATCGAGGTCACACAGTTTCCGGCCGAAGAGGACCTGGATCCCGCAACGCTTGCGGCCAATCGCGCGACCATCGACAACATCCGCCTTTGGGATGTGCGACCGCTCATGGACACCTATGCGCAATTGCAGGAGATCAGGACTTACTACAAATTTCTCTCGGTGGACATCGATCGCTATCAACTCAACACCGGCTATCGACAAGTCATGCTGTCAGCGCGCGAATTGGAGCCCGCACTGCTTCCCGCGAATGCCCAGACCTGGGTGAACCAGCATCTGCTGTTCACCCACGGCAATGGGGTCGTGATGTCGCCCGTCACCGAAAAATCAAAGGAAGGCTTGCCGTCGTTTTATTTGCGGGATATTCCGCCCGTGGCAAACGGGGGTCCCTCCATCGACGAGCCTCGGATCTATTTCGGTGAAGGCGAGGCCGGCTATGTCATCGTCAAAGGCAGCGTGCCCGAATTCGACTATCCGAAGGGAATGGAAAATGCCTATACGACGTATAACGGCCGCGATGGTGTTGCGGTCGGCAACATCGCGCGACGCGCTCTCTTCGCCTGGCGATTCGCCGACCTCAACATTCTGCTCACCAGCTACATCACCCACGCGAGCCGCATCCTGCTCTATCGCAACATTCAAGAAAGAGTGAGCAAGATCGCCCCGTTTCTCGCGCTCGATCACGATCCCTATATGGCAGTGAGTCATGGGCGACTGCTGTGGATACAAGATGCATATACCACCAGCCGCTGGTTCCCCTATTCGAAAGCGAGTACCGACCACGGCATCAACTACATCCGAAATGCGGTCAAGATCGTGATCGACGCCTATGACGGCACCGTCAACTTGTATGTCAGCGATCCGACTGATCCGATCGTGCGCACCTACGTGCGGATATTTCCGACTTCGTTCAAGCCTCTGTCGGCAATGCCGCTGGACCTACAACGACACATCCGCTATCCAGAAGACCTCTTCCTGATCCAAGCGCAACGCTACGGCGCATACCACATGAACTCGCCGGAAGTGTTCTACAACCGCGAGGATCTTTGGAACTTCCCGCGAGTGCCGGCAAGTATCGATGAAGCGAGCGCGCAGGGCACCACGATGGCGCCCTACTACACGATCATGCGGCTGCCAGGACGACGCGAACCCGAGTTCGTGCTGATGCTGCCAATGGTGCCGAGCCAACGGGAGAACATGATTGCGTGGTTGGCCGCGCGATGCGATTCAGCCGAATATGGCAAGCTCATCGCCTACACCTTTCCCAAGGAAAAGCTCATCTATGGGCCGTTCCAGATCGAAGCACGCATTCAACAAGACACAGAGATCTCGCAGCAAATCTCGCTGTGGAATCAGATGGGCTCGCGTGTGATCCGCGGACATCTCGTGGTGGTGCCGATCGGAAATGCGATCCTCTATGTCTCGCCGCTTTACTTGCGTTCAACCGCGGGGCAACTTCCCGAGCTGAAGCGCGTCATTGCTGCTTACGGCGATCGTGTCGTCATGGAGGAGACATTGAGTGCAGCGTTGGCGGCGCTCTTCAAGGAAGCCGCTCCGATGGCGATACCGCACGAGGGTACCGCGGACGCGCGCGCCCGTGCGGCACTCTCGCACTACAACCGCGCCATCGAACGGCTCAAAGCCGGAGACTGGAGCGGCTTCGGCTCCGAGCTCGATGCGCTACGGCCATTGCTCGAAGGGCTCGCGGCGGGTGATGCGAAGGATCGGCGCTAGAGAAAGTGAGCCAAGAGAAAGCGGCTATCCCACTAGGAGTACAGTATGCTGCTGATGATACTTGGCCGAGGAGGACCGCAAGATTTTGCTTGCCCCTTTTTGCGCTGGAGATCCATTTCCGTGAAACTCAACCCGCGCGAACTCGAAGACATCAGCGTCATCACGTTGCAGCACTACAACGCGCATGCGGAACAGTTCCTTGAAGGCACGCGCGACCACGATGTCTCGCAGAACATTGCGGCGTTGCTGCGCCACATCGATGCCGAGCCGCCTTTTGCGATTCTAGATTTTGGCTGCGGGCCGGGGCGGGATCTCAAAGTCTTCAGCGCGCTGGGCCATCGCGCGGTCGGGCTCGATGGGGCCGAGCGCTTCGTTGCAATGGCGCGCGCCGAGACCGGCTGCGACGTGTGGCAGCAGGATTTTCTGCGCCTCGACTTACCGCACGCACAATTTGACGGCATTTTCGCTAACGCCGCCTTGTTTCATGTACCGAGTCAGGACTTGCCGCGCGTACTTCGGCAGTTGTACTCGACGCTGAAGCCCGGGGGTGTGCTATTCAGCTCGAACCCACGAGGCGCGAATCAAGAGGGCTGGAGCCTCGGCCGTTACGGCGCTTACCATGATCTCGAAGCGTGGCGCCGATATATGGCGGACGCGGGCTTCGTCGAACTCGAGCACTATTACCGGCCCGCTGGCCTACCGCGTGAGCAGCAGCCCTGGCTCGCAAGCGTCTGGCGCAAGCCGTACAGATAGGCCGCCTTGAGCGTCGCCAGCTTCGCCCGTGCCAAGCGCAACCTCGCCCAGACCATTGGACCACCGGGTGCTCCTGGTGTTTGTTAGGTAGCCCCAATGATCTCCAGGTTGACGCTCATCGCTTACCCCCACTTCATCTCGCCCTTGGCGACCTTGGCGCCGATTTGCAGCGCGACGCCCATGCCGGCGTTCGGATAGCGGCGGGTCATGGCGGAGATCAACGCGGCGCTGTCGGCCGCCGCGGAGAGCTCTTCCTCGAAGGCTAGCAGGTAGTCATGCGTGTAGCGCACGGCTTCCAGGCCCGTGGGAGCATCCAGTGCCATGTGGCCAGGCACCAGCACCTCGGGCTGGCGCGCTGCGATCACGCCGAGGGTTTTAATCCACGCCGCACGTGCCTCAGCGCTCGGTGTGTCGGCCGTCCAGACATGCAAGCCGGAGAACACCAGTACGCCGCCGAACACCGCGCCGAGATCCGGCACCCACAGATAGCGGCGATTGGCTAGACCTTCTGCATCCACGATCTGGATGGCGTGGCCTTCGAGCTCGAGCGATGCACCGTCGAACGCAGTGGGCAGTACTACGTCAGCGAGGGTCTGCGGGCCGTTGCCCTTCAGCTGTGGCCCCCAAGTGGCCAACTTCTTCTCGATGTTGCCCTGGATGGCTGTAAGCGTTGCGGAGGCTGCGATAACGCGGGCATCAGGGAAAGCTGCCTTGACGGGGCCAAGGCTGAAATAGTAGTCCGGGTCACTCTGGCTGATGTAGATTGCCGTCAGTTTCTTGCCGGTGGCGCGGATCGCCTCGGCCAGCGCGCGACCGTCGGACAGGGTGAAGCCACCGTCGATCAGGATAGCCTCGCGCTGCGCGGACAGCAGCACCGGCGCGCGAAAGAAGCCGTGTTCGCCGGCCGGGAAGTGCTGCCATGCCAGCGAGGAACCCTGAGCCCAAGCGGCGCCGGTCGTTGCGATGCCAGCGGCGGCAATAGTTTTGATAACGTCTCGGCGGCTCATCATCATCTTTCCATACAAGGTGCGGTGTACAAGGGAGCGGGGTCAGGCCGTTTCAAGTTGTTTGGCCAGTGCCTGCGGGTCGGTGTAGATCGTCGAGGTTTGCAGGAGCCGACGCTGCCCATCCGCCTCGAGGACGAAGGCGGGCACGCCGCGCGCGCCGAGCCCCCGCATCAGTACACGGGCGCGGCCGATGCGGGCGCGCACAGCGTCCAGCAGCGCCACGTCAGGCGCGGCAAGTCGGTCAGCGGCGGCATCGAGTTTCAGTGAGCGCAGGAGCGCGGCCAGCATCTCCAGCGACGTCAAATCCTGCCCGTCCACGTAGCGCGCCTGCTGGAGGGCTTTGAGCCCGTCCAGCTCCCGAGTCGGTTCGGCGAGGGCCACGGCCGTGAGAGCCACGGTGGCAGGGCCACTATCGAACAGTCGCTGGCGGTCGCCCAGCACTTGGGCGCGGTAGCGTTGGGTAAAACGCTGGGCGGTCAGTCGCTCGATGCGCTGATCGTTGTTCCAGGCGTAGGCGGCGAAATCGTCGTCCATCGGCCGTGCGCCCGCGCCCGAAAACAGGCCAGTAGGCAGCAGTTCGACGGCCGCATCCGTTGTCGCGCGCAAATGAGCTACGGCCGGCATCGCGCCATAGCACCAACCGCACAGAGGATCGAAAAGATAGTAGAGAGTCTTCGCCATCAGCAATATCTCGTTCGTTAATGCATCTTAGGAGTACCCTATTGAAAATAAAATACACACATGACTGACATACCGTATGCCTAAGACTAACAATCATGAGCCCGGCATAGGTGCGGACCTGAGCAATCTGCGGCGTCTGGCGTATTTCGCCGCCGTAGTTGAAACCGGCTCGTTCACCGCTGCCGCGGAGCGCCTGGGGATTACCAAGGCAGTGGTCAGCCAGCAGGTCGCGCGGCTGGAGCGCGAGTTCCGCACCTCGCTGCTGGTTCGCACGACCCGCACGGTCAGGACGACTGAGGCGGGGCAATCGTTCTACCAGCGTTGCTCATTGATTTTGCGCGAGGCCGAGGACGCCTTCGATGAGTTGGCCGGTACATCCGAAGAGCCGATCGGCACGCTGCACCTGACTGCGCCTTTCGATTACGGAGTTGGCGTCGTCGTCCCCGCCATCGCGGAGTTCACTCGACGCTATCCACAATGCAAGGTCGATGCGGTATTGAGCGATCAGTCGCTGGACATCGTTTCCGAAGGCATTGAATTGTCGATCCGGGTCGGCTGGCTGACCGAGTCCGGTTTGCAGGCACGCAGGATCGGCACCTTCCGACAACTGCTCGTCGCACCGTCCGCCATGCGCGCTCAGATAGAGCATCTGACGCAGCCGCGGGAGATTGAAGGGTTGCCATTCGTGGCCAACACTGTCTTGCGGGAACACCTGCGCTGGCATTTTTCCAAAGGTGAGCTCGAACGCCAGACGGTCAATATGCAGGCGTCGATCTTCCTCGATGCGACGCTGGCGGTACGCGCGGCCGTGCTCGCAGGCGCGGGGCTGTCGGTATTGCCCGACTTTGCCGTCTCCGACGACCTGGCTGCCGGCCGGCTCGTCCACCTCCTGCCTGCCTGGAGCTTGCCTTCGGGCGGCATCCACGCAGTGTTTCCGGCTGCGAGGTTCCGGACGGCCAAGGTGCGTGCCTTTGTCGAGTTGCTTCACGAAAGGGAACGGCAGCGCGGAGTCGGAATATAAGCCAATGCCTTTTTAAGCCAATGCTTTTTTGCTTTCGACAGTTCGTCAGCTTTTCGGGCAAAGCCGCTCGGCGTGACAGTCTATGAGCTACTTGGTGGCCGCACACGGGCTGTAAAGGCAACCGCGATTGCACTTGCTTGCCGGTTTCGATCTCCACATCAGTTCCGCTGCGCCAAAGCGGACTGCGTAGCCGCGGCAATATCCTTCGCCACGGACGCGAGGGCTCGACTATGTGCGTTGACCAGCGCATCGTAGCCCACCCCTGTTACTGCCTCTCGTACCACACTTCGTCCATCAACGGCACTGCCCCTCGGCGGCCGCACCGACCAGATCACTGCCAGTGTCACTTCACCACCGCCCATCGGTGAATCGAAGCTCTGTACGTCAACGGACACCCCGTAGCCGCTGCCACTCGCGCGCTGCGGATAGACCGACACGACCGACCCTGGGATCAGTTGCATGAGGTCCTCGGCCAGCGCGCGTCCAATCTGACTCTTCAGCGGATCGGCCCAGCGAGCGAACTCGTCGATAGATACGCGGTTCGCGTCGATGGTGGAGACGATTTGCGGCCGATCGACCAAATCCGGAACCGTAACCGGACCAATCGCAATCGCAATCGGCTTGACACCGCGCCGCGGCTCAGCAAGTTGGACTGGACTCAGCGTATAGAACCGTGCGGCCGGGGACGTCGTACAAGCCACTGCGAAAACATCCAGAGCAATCGCCAAAGCGAACACTCGTAACAGGTTCATGGTTTGTCCTCGCTCTTGCCGCGGATCAGCGCCTCGGGGTGACGTTCGAGATATTCCGCCAGCGAGCGGATGGAGACTGCCGCCCGCGACAGTTCATGCATCGTCTCGGCAGTGCTCTGCTGCAAGGGAGAGTCGCTTTGCAACGTGCGATTCGCCGACGACAGCGCCTCTCGGGCCGCGGCGAGCGTCGATTTTGCGTCGGGGGCGATATCGGTATTGATGGTTTTCAGCAGCGCGTCGGCATGGCCGAGCGTCTTGCGCAGGTCCGTGCTGAGCCCCTCGAACGGAATCGCATTGAGCTTGGTGACGAGACTCGTGATGGATTCCTGCAGGCCTTGCAGGTTACCCGGCACCGTCGGTAATTGCGGCGGCTTCTTACTCCAGTCAACCGTCGTCTTAGGGGCAGCCGGAAAGAAGTCGAACGCCACATACAGTTGTCCGGTAAGCAGGCTTCCTGTCCTCAACTGTGCCCGCAGCCCTCTCGATATGAGGTAGTCCGCGAACTGCTTTCCCTCCGCCGATGTGCTCCCAGCGCTACCGTGCCAGTTATCGCGCGAAATCAGGCGCTCGGGATAAACTTTCACTTCGACGGGAACGCTGAACTCCCGGGTGGCCGAATCGAAGTGCGCACGGATCGCCGTGACCTCACCAATGACGATCCCTCGAAAGTCGACGGGGGCGCCAACCGTCAGCCCGCGCACCGACTCCTTGAAGTTCAACACATACTTGTCCACGATCGTGTCATGCGGCTTCATCGCCTCGGCGCGCGTGGCGAAAAGCTCGTACTCGTGCAGCGCCTCGGCCTTCGTGCCCTTGGTCGGTTCAGGCGGGTTCTCGAACGCAAGGCCGCCGATAAGAATCGACACCATGGACTCCGTGTCGATCGTTACGCCGGTCGTGTCCAACTTGACGTCCACGCCGCTCGCATGCCAGAAACGTGTGTCGCCCGTTACGTATTTGTCGTAAGGCGCATTGATGAAGACCTGTACCGTCATTCCCGCGCCGTCGGGGTCGAGTGCATACGAGACTATCTGCCCCACCTGCAGCCGCCGGAAGAAGATCGGGGAACCGATATCGAGCGAGCCGATATTTTTGCTCTTGAGCACGAACGCTCGCCCGGGCGTGCCAGTGGCGAGGACTGGCGGTGACTCGAGACCGACGAAATCGCGCCGAGCCTTTTCCGATCTGCCGATGTCCATGCCGATATGGGAACCGGATAGCAAGGTGCTAATGCCCGATACCGTGCCGCCGGCGATACGCGGTCGGACGACCCAGAAGCGCGTATCGTCGACTAGCATGCTGGCCGCGCTGCGAGTCATTTCCGCACTGGCAAGCACGGTCTTGTGATCGTCGGAAAGCGCAAGACTTTTGACGACGCCGATGTCGACGTTCTTGAATTTGATCTTCGTCTTGCCGGCCTCGATGCCGTCGGCTGTCGCGAAGCGGATCATGATGGTCGGCCCCGTTTGCATGATCGACTGCACGAGCAGGCCGCCCGCAATCAGAATGGCCACGAGCGGCACAATCCACACAATCTGTATACGGCGTCTCGACCGCTTCGCAGCGACTGCTGTCGGAAAATCGACCGCGTTTTCGTTCTCTTTCCGTTCCGACAAGTTATTCACCTTCCCACTCCACTGCATCCCAGATAAACCGGGGATCGAACGACAAGGCGGCAAGCATGGTCAACACGACCACCGCCCCAAATGCAATCGCGCCAGGACCGGCATCGATCGTGGCCAGCGTGTTGAACTGCACGAGCGCAACCAGGATCGTGATGACGTAGATATCGAGCATCGACCACCGGCCGACCAATTCCACCGCCCGGTAGATGCGGGCTCGCATTCGCGGGACGACGGAAGACCGCAACTGAGCGCTCCAGGCGAGATAGGTGAGCAACAGGATTTTGACCATCGGCACGACAACGCTGGCGATGAACACGACGATGGCAAGCACCCACGACCCGGAGGTCCAGAGAAATACGACGCCGCTCAGAATCGTGTCGGATTGTGCACCGAGCACCGTACTGGTAATCATGACCGGCAGGAGTACAGCCGGGATGTAGAGGACCATCGCGGCCGATAGAAATGCCCAGGTGCGGGCGAGACTGTGAGGCTTGCGAAGGTGCAACACCGCGCCACAGCGTGGACATATCCCACCCTGGAAGTCAGCGAAAGGCTTCGATACAAGGCCGCAGTCGTGACATATGAACAGCCCCGTGCGAGCCGCGGTTGGCGCCGTCGCGGTCTTCCTCGATACGAGCGACTCGGCATTGCTATCCGTGACGCTGACGATACACGCCCAACTATCGGCCGGATTGAACGAGACCCCCGCGGCTGCGAGCAGCACCATCACCGAACCGAAGGCCCACATCCCAAAACCGGGAATGACGGTCGCGAAGTGCTCGAGCTTGACGAGCGCGACCAGCATAGCGAGCATGAGTACTTCGATCATTGCCCAGGGCGCAACGTGCTTGAGCACCCGAAGAGCGAGCGCGGGACGGTAAGGCGAACGCCCCATGTGCAACGGTAAAAGCAGATAGATCACTGCCCCGATGTTCAACGAAGGCATGAGGATCGTCGTCACAAAGACGAGAGCTGCCAAAGGCCACATTCCGTCGCCCCACAGCGAGGCAACCGTCCCGAGCAAGGTCGTTTCGACGAATGCGCCCTTGACCCACAGCTCGATGATCGAAAAGCAATTCGCGACCACAAACAAAACCGCGGCTGCCAGGGTTAGCGCCAGCGCGCGATCGTACGTCGCCGGCAGGCTGCGATAGAGGACCGCATCGCAGCGTCGGCAGCGGGCAGTACCGCGTTCCGGTAGCTGCGCCCTCCACTGGAGCAGATCGCATTCGTGACATGCGACAAGCTTGGCTTCATTCATCTTTGACATTCCGGCTTCGGACGCGGCCCACTACGGGCAGCTCATTGCAGGCACCAGACTCACTCTGCTTGGAAAGCGACTAAAATCCGGACAGACGGTTTGTTTATTGGCTAAACGTCGGATTGAATTCCGCACTGGCAACTCGGCCGAACGTTGCCGGCCGGGTGTCTTCAGGACCGCGCGGAACGACGTTTCCTGGGCGACGTCGGCACCTCCCAGCTCTTTTCGTCGAGGAGCCTGTCGAA
Organism: Trinickia sp. EG282A; assembly: GCF_040965455.1. NCBI lineage: Bacteria > Pseudomonadati > Pseudomonadota > Betaproteobacteria > Burkholderiales > Burkholderiaceae > Trinickia > Trinickia sp. EG282A. The sequence goes on from NZ_JBFRCC010000003.1 coordinate 316,344, forward strand.
GAGCCGCGTACGAGCCGATTCGCTCAACGTCCACATGCCCATCAAAGCGTGAAATGCGATACCGCTGGCCGCGAAGTATCGCAGCAGTGACAGGTCCGGGTCGGACGCGCCATCGAGCACGGCCTGCATGATCGCTTCGTCGGACGTCTTCATATCTTCGACCAGGGCCGGACTCTCGATCAGCGCGGCGAGACCGGCCCGCGCCACGGAACGCGGCTGCTTGATGGCTTCCCGGTAAATCGCGATCCGCGCCGCGAGGATTGGTTCAGCCTTGGTCGAGCCTTCCTTCTGCAGATAGTCACGAGCGATCTGCTCGAACTGCTGCCGCTGATAATCGAGCAGCGCGCACAGCACGCCGTGCCGCGTACGGAACTGATGCAGGAGCCCGCCCTTGCTGATGCCGCTTTCGCGCGACAGCGAATCGAACGTCAGTCCACCGACACCATCCCGCGTCAGGATGGTAAGCGCGGCTTCAATTGCTTTTCTGCGGGAGATCTCCGAGCGAGTCTGATTGTCCATTGTCGATATCGGTGGCGTTGCGACGATTGCGGCGGGGCGTTGGGGGCTCGCGAAGCCGACCAGGAAATTATACCGTCGCAGTTCCACAAAAACAATCCGTCTAGACGGTTTACAAAGCAGCACGGCAATGCTACTGTCCGGTCTCGTCGAATCCGCCCGGAACAGAGGGTTTCCTAGGCTCGAACTGCCCTTTCAAGGAAGGCAAAATGCTCAAGAAAAACGTCGTCCCGCTTCTTCTCACTGCGGCCACCGTGTTGGCGCTGTCGGCATGCGCCGGTGTGCAGCCGGTCCCCTACACGGGTATTTCCTCGTCGTCACACATGCAGCAAAACCGCGACGACGACGCCGGCAAGGTGCCGTACAAATACAGTGCCCCCGCGGCCTGGTCGCGATACACGCGAGTGCTCGTGGACCCGGTCGTCGTCTATCAGGGCAGTGACAACCAGTTCGGTGACATGAAGGCGGAGGACCGGACCGAGCTTGCCGATTACATGGGAAAGACGTTCGCGGAAAAGCTGGGCACTCGCTTCCAAATCGCGCAACAGTCGGGCCCCAATACACTGCGAATCAAGCTGACTTTGACCGGCGCGGAAAAAACAAAACCGCTGGTTGGGCAGTTCATGCACTTCGACCTGGCAGGCAATCTCTATAACGGCGTGCAGTCGGTCCGCGGCGGACAGGGAGCGTTCAGCGGTTCGGTTTCCTACGCAGTGGAAATCTATGACAGCAGCAACGGCCAGTTGCTGAAAGCCTATGTGTCCAAGCAATATCCCAACGCAATGAACCTCGTGGCAGCCTTCGGCTCATTGGGCGCCGCGAAGACCGGCATCGACAAGGGGGCTGACGCGCTGGTAGCTCAGCTTCATTGAAACGACTCGCCGAATCGCGTTCCTTGAGGCGTCTGCTGATCATCGCTAACCCACATTGACTACGAACCAGCGCTACACCGTCAATACCCGCTCCGTTCCCTTCACGGCTGCCGCATGGTCTTCGATCAGGCGATAGACGGTTTCCCCTGCCACAGTCTCCCACTCGAGCAACCGGTCCGCAATCGCACGAAGCACCGGTTCGTTCGCGCGAAGCAGCGAGTAACACTCGTCGTTCAATTCCTTCAGCAGGGTATTGGCGTGTTGAATCGCATTCTTCAGTTGCAGACCGGCATATTGCTGCGGGAGCGCCGCGAGGCTGAACAGATTGCCGTCGACGTTGAATCCGAACTTTGAAACCATGTCGAGGCTGATCCGCGATGCCTCCTGCAGATCCTGCGCGGCACCGCTCGACGCCTCAGAGAGCACGAGCAATTCCGCGTTACGCCCGCCGAGCAGCACCTGGATCTCGTTGCGCATTTCCGTCTCGCGGTAGAGGTGCTTGTCCTGGCGCTTGGTCACCAGCGCCACGCCGAGTGCACCGCCTCTCGGCATGATCGTAATCTCCTCGAGCACGCCCGTGCCGAGCAATGCAGCCACGAGGCCATGGCCCGCTTCGTGGACCGCGATACGCGTACGCTCTTCGTCCGACAACGCGCGTTCAGCCCCGTTCACATCGCCGATGCGCGCAATCTTGATCGCCTCGATGAAATGCGTCGAGCTCACTTTGTCGTCACCGCATTTACGCGCAATCAGGCCCGCCTGATTGACGATCGTCGAGAGCGCCGCGGGCGACAAGCCCGTCGTCAGCCGCGCGAGCTGCTCGAAATCGAGATCATCCGCCTTCGACTTCAGCTTGGTAGCGTAAAAGCGCAGGATGTGCACGCGATCGTGGAGGTCGGGCAGGCGAACCTGCACCGTGCGATCGAAACGGCCAGGCCGGCGCAGCGCTTCGTCTAGATTGTCCGGGTGGTTCGTCGCGGCGACCACGATCACGCCCGCGTTCGATTCGAAGCCGTCCATCTCCGCAAGCAACTGATTGATGATGCGATTGCTCTCCGCTTCGACGGGACCCGCGCCGGCATCGGTGCGCTTGCCGAGACCATCGGCTTCGTCGATGAAGATGACGGTCGGCGCGTTCTTGCGGGCGAGCTGGAACAGGTGCTTGACTTTCTGGATACCGACGCCGTAGTACTTCGCGCTGAAGTAGCTTCCGGTGATAGCGATGAAGCTCGCCCCGCATTCGCCGGCAAGCGCCTGTGCGAGGCGCGTCTTGCCGACACCTGGAGCACCCGTCATCAGCACGCCGCCGGGGGCGCGCACCCCCATGCCGGTGAACTGCATCGGATCGGTCAGCCAGGCCTTGACGTCGGCGAGGGCGGCTTTGGCTTCGCCCGCGCCGATCACGTCGTCGAAGCTCAATTCGGGCGATTGCTGAAGCAGGCTCGCACCGCCTTTCATCTCGCGGCGCATGAACCATAGAAGACCGGCCATCATGAAGACCGGCAAGAGAAGCGTCAATGCGTCGCGTGTCCTGTCGATGACATCGGACCAGCGCACGGCGCCGATATCGACGTCGACATCCGGCAGCAAGATCAGTTGAAACGACGAGTCGCTCGCCGCTTTCATGATCGTGGGCATCAAGGCGCTCGCGAAGGCGGCGTTTTGGTCCGCGACGAAGTACTTTCGGCCGTCTGTCGTCGAAACGAGAATCGCGTTCCGGCCCGCGCCGATTGCAACGACATGGTGCCCCTGAATATCGCGCAACACCGTCGACGCGTCTTTTTCGTCGCGCGTCCAAGCCGACGAATCGTTTCGCATTTCATTCGCCATTCCCGTCAAGGAAGGACTGCCTTGAATGTAGCGCTCGTGCTGTTGCCAATGGAACCATACCAGCGCTGCCGCGAGCACCGCCGCGATCACGCCGAATGTCACGTATCTGCCGATTCGTGACCACCACGAATTTGTTGCCGGTTTCATTACGAGAACTTCCAGAACTTCTAGACCTTTGGACCAACATTAAGGTCTGATAAAACGGAGGGAAAATAAAACAACTGCGACCCCGATTATGTGCGCTGCATCAACGCCATTATGCCAGCGCTGCACGGGTTCCGAAATGGCCAAATCGACGGGGGGAACAGCGTTTGCTCACTACCAAGTACGCCCGATCGAATGGGACCGGAACGGAGGAAGCATCATGCTGTACTACGCTCTGATATTTTTCATCATCGCCATCGTTGCCGCGGTATTCGGCTTTGGCGGAATCGCCGCTGGCGCGGCGAGCATTGCCAAAGTCCTGTTCTTCATCTTCGTCATCATCTTCGTCGTCACGCTGATCATGGGATTGGTCAGACGCTGAGGCCCCGGTACGCGAGCAAAGCCGCATCGCGATGCGACGCGGTTTGTGCTCGCCTTCAGCCGTTGCCGGCGGTCGCGCGTGGATAGCGGCCGGCCTGCCCCGCGATGGGCCGGCACGGCTGCTATTGAGTGATAGTCCCCGCGGACGCGAGGTTTCCAGACGAACCGCCGACGTACACGGTCGATCCGTCGCTCGCGGGCGTCCACTGCCGCGCGCCCTTCCCAAGTGCTCAAGGGGTGATTGTTTGGCTTTCCGATCGATGTTGATCGTCACCGTCTGAGAAGTGCCCCCAACACTGCCCCCATCACCTCGGACTGCTCGCGACGGCCGCCGCCTTCTCGCTGGCGCCGGCAAGCGACGCGGGCGATGCAGGGGACGGCGGCGGTTGCGGTGCGGCGGCGATGAACGGCGATACCGCCTGCACGGGCTTATCGGCCGCGTACGGCGGCGAGGCGTTGACCTGCGCTTCATTCATGTCGGTTTGCGCATGCAGCGCCTTTTCCTTCGTGACGAAACGCAGCGCCGACCAGTTGACGGCGATCATATGGCGCGGCGCTATCCCGCTGCTGACATCCAGCACCACCGCTTGCGGGTGCGCGGCAGCGTCGATGAACACGTCGACCACGCGGCCAACCTCCGAACCGTTCGGGCGCTGCACTATCGCGTCGATTATGGGCAGCTCGGCCGGCGTGGGGGCGGAGTTCGGGTGGTCCGGCACGGGGTTGATCGTGATGGGCGCGGTCTTGGCGGCCGGATTCACGCGAATCGCAGACCATGGAAAGCTCGCCTTGCGATCGCCGACACCGAGAAAGCCCTGCAAGTTCACCACGATCTGGACTGGATTGCCGCTTGCGTCGGCCACCATGTCGACGGCTCGACCGACCACCTTGCCGTCGGGCTTTTGCACTTCGGTGCCGAGGAGCGCCCGCGTGCTGGCGCGGTCAATGAGCCTTGTCGTAATGAGCGGCTTAGGTACAGGCGCCGGTGGCGGCGGCGGCGGTGAAGGTGGCGGGGCCGGCGGCGTCACCTCCTCTGGCTTGCGTGGATGGAAAATGACGTGCTTCGGCTTCTTTGGCGCGGGCGCTTTCGCTTCCTCGGTCGTGCTTGCCCCTTCGACCGGTTCGGCCGGAGGCGGCGCGCTCGCCGCCACCTCGGGCTGCAGCATCACGGATTCTTCCACGATCGGCGCCGGCGGCCCAACGCGCGTGAAGCTGCAGCCCGAAAGCAGAGCGACCAGCAGGGCGATCAGGCAGTACAGGGCCGCGACCGGACGTTGGAAACCGGGCCTCATCAGCTGGAACTCCCAGGACCCGAACCGACGCGCCAACGCGCGCGTCGGTCGGTGCAATCGAGTGCAATTCGAAAGAAGTGAATCCTGCACCCGAGTGTAACCCTCCCGACATGGCTATTGCCATGCTGTCGATGGGTCTGATGTCAGCGGAACTGGAGCCCGGAAAAGTTGAGCTATCTCCCAATGAAAGCTGACGTGCACACAGGGAATCCGTGGCAGGTCGACGAGATTACGTCGGATTGCGGGCCGCCCGACATGGATGTCCCGCTCTTCGCGCCACCGACCGCCTCATTGGTCATCGCTGCGCCCGAGGTATCGGCGACAGGTGCGCTCTCAGTAACGGATTGTCCGCTTTCGCCGCGTTGCGCCTGAACTCGCTGCTGGGCCACCTGCAGATTGTCGGGATAATGATTCCGGTCCGACGGGTTGTAGCCGGCCCCGATGAGCTCGGCTACCTCGGCCCGTACCTGCGCGCGGGTGACGGTCGCCTGCTGCTGCGCCGCTACCGGGACGGCGAATGCCCCAACGGTAAGCAGTGGAATCATGGCGCGAAGCACCGGAATGGCGTGCGAGCTCAAATGAGTCGAAGCTTTCATGATCAGTCTCCTGTGCCGTCCCGACGAGCGGCACCGGCCGCGGCGTTTCACCGAAACGCGGCACCAGTTCCTAGAGCGAGCCGGCCAAACACTAGTGGATAGTCCTGCACCTCGTGTACCGGCATCGCTCTGGGTCGCAGTGCGCTCGCGCGGTCACACCGTAAGTTCGTTTCGAAGCCTGCTGCGGTTACAGCGCTTGATCAGCGTTGTTCTGCTTCTCGATGAAATCCTGTGCGGCAGGGGCCGCAGCGGGTACCTGTACGCCCGCGACGTAGTACCGCACCCTGGCCCATAGGTTGCGAACAAAGCAGATAGTCCACATCGGCTACACGCCGTGTTCAGCAAGCGAGGCGAAAAATGGGCGAAAGCAACACGACCTTGAAGGGGCAGGCGGCGCTCGTGACGGGCTCGAGTTCAGGGATCGGCGCCGCCATCGCGCGGAAGCTGGCGCGATGCGGGGCCTCAGTCTGTGTCAACTTTTACAGCGGTTCCGACCGGGCCGATGACGTCGTACGTTCCATCGTGACCGAGGGCGGCCAGGCCTTCGCCGTACGCGCCAATGTCGCCGACGAATCAGAGGTGCGGCAGCTATTCGAGCAGTGTGCCGCCCGCTTTGGCCGGCTCGATATCGTGGTGGCCAATGCCGGAATCCAACGCGATGCGGCCATCGCCGACATGACGCTCGATCAATGGCGCGCGGTCATCGATGTGAACCTGACGGGCTATTTTCTGGCCGCCCGGGAAGCCGTCCGATACTTCTCTCGTCAGCGCGTCGATCCTTCAGTTTCGCGCGCCGCGGGAAAGCTCATTTTTGTCAGCTCCGTTCACGAGCTGATACCTTGGGCTGGCCATGCCAACTATGCCGCAAGCAAGGGCGGCATCATGCAGCTGACCAAGAGCATCGCTCAGGAAGTCGCGCCCCAACGCATCCGCGTCAATGCGATTGCGCCGGGCGCCATCAAAACCCATATCAATCGGTCAGCGTGGGAAGAGCAGGATGCGGCCGATCGGCTGTTGCGGCTCATTCCCTACGACCGGATCGGAGAACCCGATGATGTGGCCGAAGCAGCGGCTTGGTTGGCGTCGGATGCGGCGGACTACGTGGTCGGCACAACGCTCTTCGTCGATGGCGGAATGGCGTTGTACCCCGGCTTTGCGACAGGAGGCTGAGGCCGGCTCACGCCGCTTGGCAACCAGCCTCGGCGACGCTCAAACATCCTCGGCCCATGCGATGTTCTCGCGTGCAACCAACGCCGACGATGCCGCTGGCCCGTAGGTGCCGGCGAAATAGCTGCGCGGCTTGTCGCCGAGTGATTTCCACTCGTTGAGGATCGGCTCCGCCCAGCTCCAGGCTGCTTCGAGTTCGTCGCACCGCATGAAATGCGTCAGTCGTCCCCGGATCACGTCGATCAGCAGGCGCTCGTACGCTTCGGGCCTGCGCCCGGTCATCGCCTGCTGAAGGTCGAGATTCAGGCTCACGGGCAGGACGTGCATGCCGCTGCCCGGCTCCTTCGCGAGCATCTGTAATTGGATCGATTCTTCCGGCTGGATCTGAATCACGAGGCGGTTCGCGTGACCGTAGGGGCCGCGCGGAATGATCGAAAACGGCATGTCGGCGAAATCGATGACGATCTCGGAGCGTCGCTCCCGCATGCGCTTCCCGGTTCTCAGAAAGAATGGAACGTTAGCCCAGCGCCAGTTGTCGATTTGTGCTCGCAATGCGACGAAGGTTTCCGTCCTACTGCCCGCCGGTACGCCCGCCTCGTCCTGATACCCCTTGACCGTCTCGCCGTCCACGGCGCCGGCGGCGTACTGGCCGCGCACCGTATCGCGGGCAATCGTCTCGGCCGTCATCGGCCGCAGCGAGCGCAGCACTTTCAGCTTTTCGTCGCGGACAGCATCCGGATCGAGCGATACGGGCGGCTCCATGGCGACGATGCAGAGCAGTTGCAGCAGGTGGTTCTGGACCATATCTCGCATCGCGCCCGTTCCGTCGTAGAACCCCGCCCTGCTCCCGACACCGACGGACTCCGCGACAGTGATCTGCACGCTCTTGATATGCGGCGCCTGCCATAGGGGCCCGAAGATCGAGTTGCCGAAGCGCAAGACCATCAGGTTCTGCACCGTCTCCTTGCCGAGATAATGGTCGATTCGATAGATCCGGTCTTCCGAGAAGTGACGCCCGACCGCCGCGTTGATCGCCTTCGCGGACGCCAGGTCGTGCCCGAGCGGCTTCTCGAGCACAACGCGCGCACGCTCGTCGACGAGCCCATAAGCGGCGAGGTTGTCGCAGACCGTTTCGAACAGGCTCGATGCGGTCGCAAGATAGAACACACGCAACGCGTCGCGGCGCGTCGCCGCGACGAGACGCTCGTAGTCGGCCGCGACGCCGATGTCGACACAGGCGTAATCGAAACGGGCGAGGAAGCTTTCCCAAGTCCGCGCATCCAGCGCGTGAGTGTCGACAAACGGACGCGAACGGTCCTCGACGAACTTCAGGTACCGCTCGCGCGTCCAGTCGCTGCGGCTGACGGCGACAATCCGCGTGTCGGCAGGCAGACTGCCGTGCAGATGCGCCATGTAGAGCGCCGGAAGAAGCTTGCGCGCCGACAAGTCACCGGCGCCGCCGAAAATGACCATATCGAGGGACTGGTCGGGCGCAAAAGAGGATGCGGGAGTGCTCATCGTCGTCTGTCTGGTGAATCGATCGTGGTCAATGAGGGACCGAGCACGCCTGTCAGGCGCGCTCCGAACAGCTGCGTCGTCAGCCGCGTAGATTAGCAGTTTTGATCAGTAGTTTTGAGATTGCGTGGCAGCCATGGTCGATCGCTGCAGATGGGGCTCGGGCAGCAGGAGGCCTCGCGCCACAGGATCGAATCTTGCTAGATATCGCACGCCGCAATCATCAAGCAGCTACTGCGGATAGCTTCGATTATCGAGTCCAAGGTGGGACGCTGAAAACGGCCAGTAGTTCGACGGGCGGTGCGACGACGTTGCTTGTCTTGTTGCGCGCGCAGAGGAGACGACAATGAGGACGATGGCGTTAGGCCTACGGTTAGCGTCCGCAATGGTATTGGCCATCGCCCTCGCCGGGTGCGGGGGTGGTGGGGATTCGGCCAGTACGGATGTCGGCGCATCCGCACGTGCTGCAGCCAAGGTCATAAAACTTCAGCGCTACCAGATCGACCCGGCGAAGGTCTTCGTTGCCGGCATTTCGTCTGGCGGTTTCGCGGCAGTGCAGATGCACATTGCCCACTCTTCGACTTTCAAAGGGGCCGCGATTTACGCTGGCGGGGTGTACTGGTGTGCCCGCACCGGCGGAGCCGCGACAGCGTTGGCAAACTGCGGCGGTTTGACGCTTCCGTCGAATCAGGCGTCGTACAACAGCACGCTCACGGAATCCGAGGCGTATCTGGACACGCAATCGTCCCTCGGCACCATCGATCCATCGACGAATCTGCGCGGGCAGCCCGTCTATCTCTGGTCTGGCACGCAAGACGAAGTCGTCAATCCGCTCGAGATGGCCGACCTCAACTCGGAATACCAGCATTACGGGGCCAATGTTCGCTTCGATAATACGTTTCCCGCCGAGCACGGCTGGGAATCGCCTGACGGCGAACTTTCATGCGGCACGCTCGGGAGCCCCTACATGATTCGCTGTTCGGTGAACGGGGCCGTCTACGATTCCGTAAAGACGTGGTTGACGATGTTCCTCGGCTCGTTGAAACCGCGCAACGACGGCAAGCTTTCCGGGACGCTGTCCACATTCGATCAAACTGAGTTCGGAGCATCGCAAAATGTTTCGATGAGCTCGACGGGGAGCGTGTTCGTTCCGAAAGCCTGTGCGCAAGGGGACACTTGCGGATTCGTGCTCGCCCTCCACGGCTGTCTGCAGGAGGCATCGCTCATCGGCAACCGCTGGGTCACCGAGGCCGGCATCGATGAATGGGCCGACACGAACAAACTGGTGGTCGTCTATCCCGACACGATCCCGTCGTCAGCGCCGGGGCCGACGAACCCGAACGCGTGCTTCGACTGGTGGGGCTACTCGAATCAATACGACCCGAACTATGCACTCAAGAGCGGCTTGCAGATGTCGGTGCTCTACGCGATGGTGCAGCGCGTGACTGGCCTACCGTAGAACCGTTGGCGGGCGGTTCGAATCGGCGGCTCGCATGTCCTGCCGCCCGACTTCGCCAAGCTGCCGTTGAACACGTCCGGGCCCGGGCTATGCGCCTCATTGGGATAGAGCACGAAGACCGGTGCTTGCGATGCGATCGCGCTCGACCGGCGACGGGCATATTTCCGGTCTGACTTACCAGGAGCAATGGGATGCTTACAACTATGTTTTTTGTGGCCCTTTTTGCGCTTATTGTCGCCATGCAGCGCGGCATCACCCGCAGGGAAGATGAGAGACTTCGCGCGCAGTTCGACGCGGAAGGCCCCGATAGCGAGCTGTCGCGGCAGTTGATGCGTGCGTCCGGATATGGCGTCTGAGTGATCGCATGAAAAACCCTTGGACAAAGAAGAATCCGTTCTTGAGCATGTGGCTAAGCGGCGCGAACGCGGTGCTCGGGTCGGTTCGCGGCCGGGCTACCGCTGAGGCGAAGCGCCAAATAGCGACCTTTTGGTCGGGTGCGCTTCCCCCGCCGAAACGGAAGAAACGTAGGAGACGGCGTTGAGCTAGCCCGACGTCAGGGACTGATGGCCGATGTGGCGCTCGATGACAGCTTGCAGTTGGTCGCACGAACGTACCAGATGTCGTTCGGGCGCCGTTGCCACGCCAAGCAACAGACCCGATCGCGCCGATGCCGGTACGGCGTACCACGGAGACAGCGGCACCGGCGCCAGTCCGAACTGGAACATATCCCTCGCGATCGATACATCCGATGCACCGTCGGGCAATCGCAAGAGCACGGCCAGCCCGGGGGTCACCGTCTCCATGCCGCGCCGCTGAAGGTGCTCGAGCAACGCCTCGCGTCGAGCCAGATAGAAACGCTTGGTGCGGCGCAGATGGCGCATATACTGCCCGTCGCCCATGAATCGCGCCATTGCGAGCTGTATCGAGGGCCAAGGTGCCGGAGCAAGGCAAGCGGTCACTTCGGCAAACCGCGATGCCAACGCTGGAGGCACGACCAGGAAGCCGAGGCGTAATGCCGGGCTGATTGTTTTGCTGAAGGATCCGATATGGATCACGCGCCCGCCGCGGTCGAGCGAGGCAAGCGCAGGTGCGGCGCGCGCTTTCAGTTGAAGCTCGCTCAGATAGTCATCCTCGATGATCCACACGCGCTCTTGAGCGGCCCACTGTAGAAGCCGCAGACGTCTTTCAAGTGAAAGCGTGACACCGAGCGGCGCCTGCTGCCCTGGCGTCACTACGACCAGCGCCGCATCCGGTTCATACTGCATGCCATAGTCGACGTCGATCCCGTCGGCATCGACAGGGATCGGTGCGAGCTGCAACCTCGCGAGTCCCAATCCATATCGTGTGAACGGAAACCCGGGGTTTTCGACCCATGCCTTTTGTCCTTCCAGGCCGAGTACGCCAAGCGTTAGTCCGAGCCCGCCACTGAAGCCGCTCGTGATCACGATCTGCGACGGCGAGCAGACGATGCCGCGCGATATCGCAAGGTACGCCGCGATTTCGCGTCGCAGCTCGAGTTCGCCGCGAGGATCCGGATACAGCGTCGATCTGCTCGATTTGGCGAGCACGCCGTAGTTCCGTGCCCGCGTGAAGAGCTTCGCGGGCAATGTTTCCTGTGCCGGCACGCCCATCTGAAAAATTGCGGGGCCAGCTGTGAGCTCCAGGTACGTTTCAAAGAACGATCCGGGATCGGGCGCCTTGTCCAGCTGCATCGCTATGCGAGGCCGATCCGCGACGCGCGTTCCTCCGGCGCGCGATGCGACGACGAGTTGAGCATCGGAGAGCTTCTCGTAGGCGGCGCGCACGGTACCGCGGGCGACCCCCAATTGAGCCGCGAGATCGAGCCACGACGGCAGGCGTGCTCCCGGCACGAGCACCCCGCTTTCGATTGCGGCGCTGATGCCTTTGCAAATTTGGTCGGTCAGCGATGTCTTCGCGAACCGATCCAGCTTGAAAGAGAGCGGCGTGACCATCGAAGCATGGTACAGAAAAATTGTTCGTTCTTGGTTCTTTTTTCTGGCCTAGACCGAACTCAGAATGACAAGCACTTCCAGGAGATTCACTGACATGAAGCTACGATTACTACTCTTCTCCGCTCGCATCGCGACGGCCGCCGCGATCGCCGTCGCGATCGCGGCGCCCGCCGTGGCACGCGCTCCCGGCGAGACTGTGACGCCGAATTTTCAGCATGCGATTTCCAATATTCCGGGAAAGTCGCTGGTGGCGGTCGTCGTCGACTATGCCCCCGGCGCAGCGTCACCACCCCACATGCATGCCAAGTCGGCGTTCATTTATGCATACGTCGTATCGGGCGCCATTGAAACGCAGGTGGACGATGGACCCAAGCGCGTGTTGCACGCTGGCGAGAGTTTCTACGAGCAGCCAGGATCGGTGCATCGGGTGAGCCGGAATGCCAGCTCCACGGAACCCGCCAAGCTGCTTGCCGTATTCGTCGTCGATACGAACGATCGCAACCTGACGCAACCCTTGAAGGAAGGAGAATGAAATGAGCAAACGTCTCGATTACGCACAAATTGCGCCGGCGGGCGTGAAGGCCCTCGGCACCGTTTACGGGTACGTGGCAAAAAGCGACCTCCCCGAGGTGCTGGTCGACTTGGTCTACTTGCGCGTTTCGCAGATCAACAATTGCGCGTACTGTCTCGATATGCACACGCGGGCACTGCTCGCCAAAGGGCAGAAGATTGAAAAGCTGACGTTGGTCCAGGCATGGGCCGAGGCGGGCAGTCTCTTCGACGAGCGCGAGCGGGCTGCCCTCGCCTGGGCGGAAACCGTGACGCGCGTTGCGCAGACCGGCATACCCGACGAAGCCTATGAAGCCACTCGTCGAGTATTCGACGAACGGGAAATCGTGGATCTTACGATTGCGATTAGTTTAATGAACGCGTTCAACCGGATGGCGATCAGCTTTCGCAACACGCCACAGGCTGTCGTGGAGAACGACGGCTGATCGACGTCGTCGGGCCTGGGCGGGCGGTCGATCGAGAGGCAACTCGGCTGGCCTCGCAGACGGCGCTTTGCATGTGACCAGAGCAAGCGCTGAAGCGCCAACTCTGGCCGACAGGAGAAGCATGATGATCGAATCGGCAGACGTGATCGTCATTGGCTCCGGCGGGCTAGGAGCGGCGACAGCGTTCCACATCGCAAAGAGAGGCGCCCTCCGGGTCGCTATGATCGAGCGTCTCGAAATCGGCTCACAGACGTCGCCGCGAGCGGCTGGCATGGTCAGTTGCTTGCGCAAGAGCGACTTGATGATCGACCTGATCAAGCTGGCGGCTCACAAGATCAGGCGATTCTCCGACGAATCCGGTCAACCCCTCGATTGGGTGCATTCGGGAAGCCTCAAAGTAGCGCGCCGTCCGGTGGATGTGGAGGTCATCCAAGAAGACATCCTTCGCGGCCGACGGCACGGCCTGGATGTCGAAGAACTCTCCGCCGATGCGGCCCACCGGCTGAACCCGTTTCTGCAACCAAAAGGGATCGGCGCAGTGATGCGCATCGGCGACGACATGTATTTCAATCCCGCCCAACTGGCCGTCGGCTTTGCTCGCGCAGCGGAGGCAAACGGAGCGGTCTTGTTGCCGAATACCGCAGTGACGCGCGTCCTGATTGAAGACGGCCAAGTGGCCGGGGTCGATACCGCACGCGGCCACATCGCAACACCAGTCATCGTCGATGCAGCCGGCGCCTGGACGCGACAAGTGGCCGAAGCCAGCGGCATTCGAATTCCCCTTGTAACGACAGCGCAGCAATTGTTCGTCACCGAGCCCGTGCACGATGCCCGAGCCGAATTGCCGATGGTCCGAATTATGGATGCCGCGGTGTACATGAGGCCTTGCGATGGAGGATTTCTCTGGGGAGTCTACGAAGAGAATCCGAAATTCTTCGACATGGATGGCTTGGGCGCCAACTTTGACGTCAAGGATCTGCCGCTCGACGCGGAGATTCTGTGGCACTACGCTCGTGACGTCGAAGCTCAGCTGCCGATCCTTTTGAAGGCGGCGGTCCGCGAGCATCGTGGCGGGCTGCCAACGATGACAGCCGATGGTCAGCACATCGTCGGCCCTTCCCCCGTGGTTCGCGGTTTTTACTTTGCGAGCGGCTGCAATGTTGCGGGACTTTCGATCGCCCCGGCGTTGGGGGAAATGCTCGCCGCGTGGATCATCGACGGTGCTCCTCCTATCGATCTCGCGCCGCTATCGATAGGCCGGTTTGGAAACGGCCCGTGGCCAGACGACGAGTTGATCAACAAGGCCGCGTGGCAGTACCGCCATTTCTACGGTGCAAGATAACCCATGCGCCGGCCCCGCGCCCCGTCCTATTGCGCCCAGCCGCATCGGGTTGGTCGAGTGATCGGACGCTGGTCCCATCGAACAGGTTTGCTGTGGCTCTTACGAAGTGACCGCGTTTCCCGTATCTTGTGTTCTTGACACACATGATCAGGCAGGTAACCGGAGAACGATGTGGGCCAACGTCTCAACGAATACGGGCAAGCGATCGGCGAACCGATGTCCTACTGGCAATCAGCCAGGGCCCCGGGCGATCAGCCGATAACGGGACGGTATTGCCGGCTCGAGCGGGTGAACGTCGAGCGTCACTTGGACGATCTGTACGAGGCTTACCGTGCCGCGCCCGATGCGCGCGATTGGACCTATCTGTCAGTCGGGCCATTCGAAAGCCGCGAAGCGTACCTCGACTGTCTCACCGCCCTCGCCGCATCGCCCGACCCGCTGCATTACGCCGTCATCGACCTATCGACAGGCAAGGCCGTCGGCACGCTCGCGCTGATGCGTATCGACAAAGCCAATGGCGTAATCGAAGTCGGCTTCATCGTGTTTTCGCGGCGCCTGCAGAAGACGCGCATGGCAACCGAAGCGATCTTTTTGCTCATGCGGCGCGTATTCGACGAACTCGGCTACCGGCGCTTCGAATGGAAGTGCGATGCGCTGAACGCCCCATCGCGTAGCGCTGCGGCGCGGTTCGGCTTCACGTTCGAAGGCATTTTCCGGCAGGCTGTCGTCTACAAAGGACGCAACCGCGACACGGCATGGTTCTCGATCACCGATAACGAATGGCCCCCGCTGCGTGCAGGCTTCGAGGAATGGCTCGATGAAGCGAATTTCGACGCGCGAGGCATGCAGCGGCGAACGTTGCGGGACTGCATCTCCGGCCAGCACAGTGCGTAGAGCGCACTCACGCGCACTCCGAGCCGACTTGACGTTCGTGCTCAACCGAGCGGACAACGGGAAAGAAACAGGAATGGCGCGTGGGCGAAGCAGCTAGCGAACTGCCGACCAAGCCACTGTGACGGAAAACGCAGCAAGCACGATAGACGCACCTCGAAGGAGGTACGTCGGCTCGAGCCATGCAAGTCGCCCCTTTCTCAATTGCGCGCCGAATGCCACCCACAGCAAGCCAATCGGAAAGAGCAAGGCGATGAAGACTCCCATGACTTCCATATAGCCAGCCGCGCTGGCGAATGCTTCCGCCGGAAAGAGCGTTCCGCCGAAGAGTACCGCTTTCGGATTCAATAGCGTTGCAACGAACAGTGCTCGCATGCCCACGGTTCTCGAATGTCCGCCTGCCAAGTCGAGCGCCGCGCTCCACATGCGAACGGCGAGATAACCGATATAGACTGCGCTCGCTAAGCGTAGCGCCCATGGAAGCCAGGGCAGTTTGTGTGCGAGCTCAAGCAAGAACAACCCCCAAATGGAGATTGCAATCACATACCCGCCGCATTCGGCTATCGTGAGCCGGGCGGATTGGCGAAAGCCATACTCAAGGCCCGCCGTCGCGAGCAGCGTGTTCGTCGGGCCTGGCATCGCGAGCACGAGGAGCACCGCGAGCAAAAAGGAGGCAAGGCTATGTAAAGGGACCATGCGTTTCCATTCCACGAAGGAAGCATGGGCAGCTCGCCCGCGCGAAGCAACCGGCATCCCTCCTTATTGTTAGGCGCCGAGTTTACTCCATCCCAATTGGCAAAAGATTCGTCGGCGCTTCGCGCTCGTCCGCCTTTTCCTCGCGGCGCGGCTCCTTGCTCTCGATGAAGTGCGGTGCTGCCCAGTGAATGAGTGTATCGACGAAGTATTTCGCGCGAGGCCAGGCGCCAAAGCCGGATGTCACGTTGATGTGTCCTGCCGGCCCGAGGTTGATGAACGCCGCGCCCCAGGCGCGCGCAAGCGCGCGCGCACCGTCGGCCGGCATCCAGGGATCGTTCTCACTGCCCACGACGATCGACCCGACGTTCAGACGCCACCGGTACAGCTCGTTCTCGACGCCAAAGCGCGCAGGGCTAGCCGGTGCAACCAGCAGGACGCCAGCCACGCCCGGCAGCCCCTGCCCGATGGCCTGCGCAGCGGCGAGGCATCCGAAACTGTGCGCAGCGAGCACGAAAGGTCCGCGTTCAGACGAGAGCTGTTGCCATATCGTCGCCGACCACGCTTGCAGATCGGCATTGTCCCAGTCGCGCTGCACGATGCGGATCGGCCGGGCGAATTGCCGCGCGAGCCATGTTTGCCAATGCGCGTCCTCGCTGCCATGCAGGCCCGGCACGATGACAACTCGCGGGGGCCACCGGGTGCTGCACGATGACATGTCGTTTCTCCCGAACCAAGGGTCGAAACGCCACGCTACCTCGCATTGGCGCACCGTACAACGAAGGAAAAGTGGAATTCAAATCAGCCCACTGCGTCATGCAGCGGGCCGTCGAGTATGCCGGCCGATCAGTTCAGCGAAACGCCGTCGAACCGGTGACTACCCAACGGCGAAAGCAGCATTCCATTCACCCGCTTCGACACTGGCAACGAGACGATCGAATGGGCGATGGGCGTATAGGGCACCTGCTCCTTGAAGATGACCTGCGCCTGCCGATACAGCGCGGTGCGCTCATCGACGTTCGATGTCGCCCGCGCCTTGTCGATCAGCGCGTCGAACGACTTGTCGCACCACTTTGACACGTTGCTGCCATGCACCGCATCGCAACCAAGCAAAGTACCGAGCCAGTTGTCCGGGTCGCCGTTGTCCCCCGACCATCCGTAGAGGATCGCGTCGTGCTCGCCGCCTTGCTTCGCGCGCCGATTGTACTCACCCCATTCGTAGCTGACGATCTTCGCGCGCACGCCGATCTTCGCCCAGTCCTGCTGGATCAATTGCGCCATGAGCTGAGCGTTCGGGTTGTATGGGCGTTGAACGGGCATGGCCCACAAGGACAAATCGAAGCCGTTCGGGAATCCGGCCTGCGCGAGCAACGCCTTCGCTTTGGCGAAATCGCGCGGCGCATCTTTCAGTTGATCGTCGTAGGACCACTGCGCGGGCGGCATCGGATTTGTCGCGAGCCTCGCATTGCCCGAGAACACCGCTTGAATGATCGCTTGCTTGTCGATGGCCATGTCCAGCGCGCGCCGAACGTCGAGCCGATCGAGCGGCGAGTGTTGCGTGTTGTAGGCAACGAAGCCCACGTTGAATCCGATGCGCGAGATCAGCGTGAGCGACGGATTGCGCTTGACCGTTTCGAGGTCGCCGGGACGCGGGAACACCGAAACCTGGCATTCGCCGCCTGCGAGCTTCTGGATACGCGCGGCCGGATCAGGCGTGATCGAAAACACCAGGTGCGCGAGCTTGACGTCCTCCGGGCGCCAGTAATCGGGGTTTCCGTCATAGCGGATCAGTGCATCCTTTTGGTAAGAGCGGAATACGAACGGCCCTGTACCGACCGGCAACTGGTTGATATCGGCCTCGCGATGCGTCGCGCTCAGCTTCGCGGCATATTCGGCCGAGAGAATCGACGCGAAGCTCATCGCCAGATTGCGCACGAAGATGACGTCGGGCTGTTTCAGCCGGAAGCGCACCGTGTAGTCGTCGACTTTGTCGATCGCATCGATGTTCTTGTCGAAGCCAAGGTCGGTGAAATACGGAAAACTGGCGGGATAAGCCTTACGGAACGGATCGTCCGCATGAAGCATGCGATTGAACGTGAAGAGCACGTCGTCGGCATCGAATTCGCGGGTCGGACGGAACCACGCGGTCGTCTGGAACTTGACGCCCTTTCGGAGATGGAACGTATAGGCTCGCGCATCGGCCGATACTTCCCAGTTCGTGGCGAGTGCCGGCTCCAGATCGAGCGTGCCGCGTTTGAATTGCACCAACTCGTTGTACACCGTGTAGGTGCTCGCGTCGAAATCGGTGCTCGTCGTGTGCTGGCCGGGATCGAAGCCGGCGGGGCTGCCTTCGGTACAAACCACCAGCGTTCCCGAAGGCGCCGCCCAAGCCGTCGAAGGTTGCAGCAAGAGGCTGATTGCCTGCGCTACGAGTACGCCAAGCGTCAAAGCAAATCGGGATGAACGCGCAAACGCGCGCTCGATTCGCGTAGAGAACCGATAGAATCGATGCGTCATAAGCATGGTACGAGATGAGATTAGTGCATGACGGCCGCTACCGAAGCTCGACGACTCGCGGGCTTCCCGAAGTATAGTCTTCCGCATCGATGTCGTACCGCCCCGGATGGCAGCGAATGGCGCATGCTAGCCAACGCGCCGCATCGCACGAAGCAACGTTTTCTCATATGCTTTTCGCGCCGACGAGCGCGTGCACGTGCGCACGAGGTCCTTCCAGTGCGAGGGCACACGCGCCCGCGCGACGTCCGCACTCGTCAACCGCTGCGTGCGGACAATTGCCGGATGACCGACACCATCGCATCGACTTCATCGCAGGTGTTGTAAAACGCGAGTGACGGCCGCACCGTGGCTTCGAGCCCGAAACGCCGCAAAATCGGCTGTGCGCAGTGGTGCCCCGAGCGCACCGCGATCCCCTCTTCGTTCAGCGCCCGGCCAACCTCTTCCGTCTCGTAACCCTTCAACACGAACGAAAGCACACTCGCCTTGTCGCGTGCCGTGCCGATGAGCCGGACACCCGGCACCGGAACGAGCCTGCTCGTCGCATATGCGAGCAAATCGTGCTCGTAGCGCGCGATGTTCTCGATGCCGATCCGCTCGACATACTCGAGCGCGGCACCCAAGCCGACGGCATCGGCGATATTGCCCGTGCCCGCCTCGAAGCGATTCGGCGGCGGCTGAAACACCGTCCGCTCGAACGTCACGTCCGCGATCATGTTGCCGCCGCCCTGCCAAGGCGGCATGTCGTCGAGAATGGCACGCTTGCCATACACCACGCCGATACCCGTCGGCCCAAAGATCTTATGGCCCGAAAACACAAAGAAATCAGCATCAAGCGCCTGCACGTCCACGCGCATGTGCGATACCGACTGCGCGCCGTCGACCAGTGCCTTTGCGCCCGCACTGTGCGCGAGCTCGACGATCTCGTCTACCGGCACGACCGTCCCGAGCGCATTCGACACCTGCGTAACCGAAACGATTTTCGTCCGGGCTGAAAGCAGCTTGCGGTATTCGTCGAGCAGTACTTGGCCTGAATCGTCGACGGGAATCACGCGCAGCTTCGCGCCCGTTTGCGCGGCGAGCTGCTGCCACGGCACGATGTTCGCGTGATGCTCGAGATGCGACACGATAATCTCGTCGCCTTCACCGACGTTGCTTGCGCCCCACGTCTTCGCGATCAGATTGATCGCCTCCGTCGCGCCACGCACGAAGACGATCTCGTCCGGCGACGCGGCGCCGATGAAACGCTGCACAATGGATCGAGCATTCTCGTAGGCATCCGTCGCGCGACCCGCGAGTGCATGCGCGGCGCGATGGATGTTCGAGTTTTCATGCGCATAGAAATGCGCGAGGCGATCGATCACGGCTTGTGGCTTTTGCGTCGTTGCCGCGTTATCGAACCATACGAGCTGCTTGCCGTTCACTCGCTCTTGCAGGATCGGAAAATCCCGACGAATCGCATTGACGTCGAACGGGGGGCGAGCAACGGGCATCGCCGGACCTAGGCCGCGCGGATCGCGCGTGGCGTGGGCATCGTCGAGGAAGTACGGCGCGGCGCTCTGCTCATGACGATACGGCTCGGCGCTCGTCGAAAAACGGTGAATCGAAAGCATCGAGCGCAGATCGTCTTCTCCCGGCAATCCGAACGACCGCGGGGTCACGCCCGCACCTGCCGGCAGGGCGATGTCCTGAGCGGGACGTTGCCAACCCTGTTCCGGCGTGCCGACAAAATAGTACGGCGACGGTTGTCCTGCAGACGTGTCGCGCGCTGCAGTCGGCGATGTGATCGAGTTCGCCCCGTTCGCCGCAGCCGCAGCCGCGGACGACGGTACGTGCGCGTGCAAGGGCGGCACGCCCAGCGCCGCCCCACCGACACGCGGCTCCAGCGCGGGAGCAATCGTCACCATGTTGTCGGGCAAGCCGTTCTGCGCTGCCGCATGCGGTGCAAGCGCGGGTGCGCGATTGCCAAGCGTCAGCACGTGCGTCGGCGCGGCCGGCAGCAGATTTCCGCCCGGCACGCGGCCCGCCGGCAGCGATGCGCCGGGCACGCCCGTGCCTGTGCCGCCCGGCCCTGCGAGCGGCGAGCCGGCCGGCGCCGCGTTCGACATCGCAAGAAGAACGGGCGCTGCGGCAGGCCACGCGGACGGCAGGCCGCCGACGGCGGAAGCACCATCATGCGGCGCGGCCGCGCCCGGCAGCGTCGAAAAGAACGCGTTCGCGAGACGCGTGAGCGTATCCGCGTCGGGCAGCCCCGCCGGCACGGAAGCGGCGGGAACGTCGGGCAGCGCAGCGCCCGTGCGTCCGTTAGCGGTAGGTGTCGGGGTATTCATGGTACTTGCCGATTTCCACATCTTCGAGCACCGCGAGCGCATCGGGCGAATGAACCGCAAGCGAGCAATAGAGCGAGATAAGATACGACGCGATCGCCTGGTTGTTGATGCCCATGAAGCGCACCGACAGTCCCGGGCCCTGCTCGCCCGCGACGCCCGGCTGATAAAGGCCCACCACGCCCTGGCGCTTGTCGCCGACGCGCAGCAGCAGAATCTTCGTCTTGCCGTCGGCGACGGGTACTTTGTCCGACGGGATCAGCGGGATGCCGCGCCACGTGATGAACTGCGAGCCGAACAAATTGACCGTCGGCGGCGGCACGCCACGGCGCGTACATTCGCGGCCGAATGCGGCGATCGCAAGCGGGTGCGTGAGGAAGAACGCCGGTTCTTTCCAGACCTTCGTCAGCAGTTCATCCAGATCGTCGGGCGTCGGCGCGCCCGTCAGCGGGAAAATGCGCTGGTCGTCAGCAACGTTCGCGAGCAAGCCGTAGTCGGGGTTGTTGATCAGCTGGCTTTCCTGCAATTCCTTGATCGTTTCGATCGTCAGGCGCAGTTGCTCCTTGATCTGGTCATGCGGGCTGCTATAGAGATCCGACACGCGCGTATGCACGTCGAGCACGGTGCTCACCGCATTGAGGAAGTACTCGCGCGGGTTTTCTTCGTAGGGGACGAAGGTCGTCGGCAGCGTGCCCTCGTCTTCGCGAGCCGTGCACGCGGCCCGCACGGCCTCCGGGTTCTTCACCTGGTTCAAGCGGTAGATGCCCGCCTCGACCGGTACCCATTGAAGCAAATGAGTCAACCAGCGCGGCGTGATCGTCGAAAGCTGAGGTACGGTCTTCGTGGCATTGGCAAGTTGCCGTGCTGCGTTATCGCCGAGCGCGGTCGGGCCGCTCACTATCGTCGACATTCGGTAAGCTCCAGGTCGATAGAAGAAAAACGGGAATGCTTATAACGGCTGAGAATTATCAGGAGCCCGAACAAACCGCTCAACATGCTATAGCCGTCACCGTCCGGCCGAACCGGCAACGCGTGACGGCCCCGCATGCACGTATGCTGGGATACGTCGATTCGAACACGGAGCGCCAGGCTTTAACTGTGATCGTGGACGGGCAGACTCTCGACGCTTGGCGCGGGCAAGAGCGTCGCCATCGAGACACCGAACGCACGTGCGAGCTTGTCGACGGTCACGATGGAGGCAATCGCCATCCCCCGCTCGATTTCGCCGACGTAAGAGCGATTCAGCCCGGCGTGCTCGGCGAGTTCCTCCTGCGACCACCCATGTGCTTCGCGAAGTGCGCGCACGGCCGCGCCGAAATTGCGGACGAGCGCAGTCATCCATGCGCTCCTATCGTCAGTCCCACGGCGATCTCAGACGAACGGGCAGACTCATTGCGCAGGCTGGCCTGCGTGACGTGACTGCCGGGCGCGACGTCGTGCGTGATCCATACATTGCCGCCGATCGTCGCGCCGCGGCCGATCGTGACGCGGCCGAGTATCGTCGCGCCCGCATAGACGACCACATCGTCTTCGACGATGGGATGACGCGCGAGCCCCTTTTCGAGGTGACCGTCGGCGTTGCGGGGAAAACGCTTTGCTCCAAGCGTCACCGCCTGGTACAGACGCACCCGCTCGCCGATGATCGCCGTCTCGCCGACTACGACGCCTGTGCCGTGATCGATGAAGAAGCCCGCGCCGATCCGCGCGCCCGGGTGAATGTCGATGCCCGTCTCCGCATGCGCAAGCTCCGCGACGATCCGTGCGAGCAACGGCAGGCCGAGCCGGTACAACTCGTGCGCCAGCCGGTGATGGATCATGGCGAGCACGCCCGGATAGCAAAGCAGGACTTCGTCGACGCTACCCGCCGCCGGATCGCCGTGATAGGCGGCGATCACATCGGTATCGAGGAGCGCGCGAATCTGGGGGAGTCGCTGCGCGAAGGCTTGCACTGCTTTAATCGCATGCGCGTCAACCCCCCGAAAGAAGTCCCCGTGGGGCGCGGGCTCGCTATCCGCCGTCTCGCGTCGCGCGACATAGAGCAACTCGAGCTTCGCTTGCGCAAGCAAAGCATGCAATGCAGCGTCGAGTGCATGGGCGACGTAGAAATTCTCGCTGTCCTGACGAAGATCGGTCGGCCCGAGCCGCATCGGGAACAAAACGCCTTTGAGCGCTCTGATCACTTCCGATAGCGCATCACGCGACGGCAAATCGCGTCCGCCCGGTTCGATTGCACGTTTTTGTTCGTCGCGCCATCGCTGCCGGACCGCCTGCAGCGATCTGAGGATTGGCTCGATATCGAATAGGGCCACCGGCCTCACTCCTATTTGTTCATCATGGGCTAGCGGTCGATAGCGTTCACCCCGGAATGCGTCTGATATTCAATTACGTGGTACGCGGAGCGAGACGCACGCCTGCCCAATACGTTTGGGCTGCAATAACCGTCCAACAGTCGTTCTAGTCCTGCACCCACGGCAGCCCATGGAAACGCCAGCCGCTTTTGCCGCCGCGATGCTGCGCGTCATCGAGATCGCCTTCGAATCCTTCCAGTACGTTGAACGCCTGTGCAAACCCCGCTTTCGCCGCGGCTTCGGCCGCCAAGGCCGAGCGATTGCCGCTGCGGCAGAGCAACAGCACGACCGCGTCCTTGCCGGCTTTCGCTTCGAGCTCGCGCACGAAGCGAGGGTTGCGCGTGAGGCTCGTTCCGGTCGCCCAAGGCACGTGTACGCTGCCCGGCACATAGCCAACAAATTTGCGCTCCTCAGCGGTTCGCACATCGACTAACACCGCGCTGCCTTCCGAAAACATGGCCCACGCATCGCGCGGGGCCACGCCGCCGGCATGACCCAACCCTGCCGCCGCCGCCGATTCACGTGCTGTCTCGAGCACTGCTTGGAGCGGCCGTTCTTCGAGCACTGCTGCCATTGCGCCTCCTTTCCGTTCCGCGGCTGATTCGCCGCAAGCCGTCTATAGCCATCAAGAGGCGATGATGCGCTGCCCGCTCGCGAAGGAGAAACAACGAATTTTCATTTCTAAAGCAGCGATAAGCGATATGCGAGCCGTGCGGGCGACCCCATCGCGGCATGACGGCATCGTGGTATCGGTCGCCGGTGCTGTGACTCATTGCTTGCGCTGATCCGCGATAACAAAAGCGCTCGATATTGTTTGCGCCGCAACGCGCGTCTTTTTACGATCTCGTGACCTTCACTTCGATCGCATTTGCGTATGAAAACAACGAAGACGCTCAAGGCCGCATTCCTGTCCCTGCTCCTGACTTGCGGCATCGTGAGCGCGCAATCGGCGCAGGCCGATGGACAAACGGTGCGTGTCGGCATCATGTCGGGCGAAGACGAGGACGTATGGCGAGTGGTCGCGGCCAACGCCGCGAAGCACGGAGTCACCGTCACGCTCACGACATTCTCCGATTACACGCAGCCGAACGAAGCGCTCGCCCAACACGATCTCGACGCCAACTCGTTCCAACACAAGCCCTACCTCGACGCGCAGATTGCAGCACGCCACTATGAGATCGTGCCCGTCGGCTTCACCTATGTGCAACCAATCGGCCTTTACTCACGCAAGGTGCAATCGGTCACCGCACTGCCGCAAAACGCGACGATCGCCGTGCCGAACGACCCGAGCAACGAAGGCCGCGCGCTGCTGTTGCTGCAAGCGAACGGGCTCATCAAACTAAAACCCGATGTCGGCCTGCTGCCGACCGCGCGCGATATCGCCGACAATCCGAAGCACATTCGGATCAGGGAACTCGACGCCGGTATCGTCGGCCGCGCGATCGACGACGTGGACGCGGCCGTCGTGAATACGGACTGGGCGATCAAGGCGGGCATCCGAATTCCACAGGAACGGATCGCACAGGAAAAGGTTGAGCGCAATCCTTATCGAAATTTCATCGCGGTCAATGGGAAAGATGCAAAGGCGCCCTGGGTTAAGGCGCTCGTGGATAGCTATCAGCAACCCAACGTCGCGTCGGCGATCCTGACCGTCTATCGCGGTGCGACACTTCCGGCATGGGAGGGTGCGCCGCAGCACTGAATCCGCGGCTCGGACAAGCGGCGGCTATCGTTCAAGTACGAGCGTTGTTCGCTCTTTGATCAACCTCGATCGTCCCCGTCGGGTCTTGCACGCGGGGACAATACCGCCTGGCACGGCACGCCGCCAACGCCGGAGCGGCTTATGACGCAGTAGATTTGCCAATCTCGCCCAGCCTCGAAAACAAGGCCTTCGCTGGCAGTTTGCTTGCAAGTCGGAGTTGCTCCTTATGCAGTTCGCTGAGCGTCGCGTCAATTTCCTCCCGCGTCGGCTTCAACGGTGCGAGCGCCGAGGCGAGCGCCGGCACGATCTGTCGCACCATGTAACGCCGCGACGTTGATCTGATCTGCCAGACCACCATGGCGAGACCTAGCGCCATGAAGAAGTAAATGCCGTAGTTCGAATCCGCCGGTTCAATCATGCCGACCGTCACCGATCCAATAATCATTACCACGAACGCGACCAGTATCATCAGAATGTCCCTCAAATTGACACGGCTGGACGCGAAGTACCGCTCGACCTTGGTCGACAGCGCAATGAATGGATCGCGAATCAATTCCCGGCGCTCTTCCGGTTGCAGAGAAGGCAATGCAGTGCGAACCCGCTCTTCCAGCGCAAGCCGATCGCGCCAAGCCGATTCCAGGTTGGGGTAGGTCTGGGCCATCAGTTCGGGCAACGCCGCGCGCGCCTTCGCCACGCTGGCATAGGTGGACAATTCGCTTTCGACCGGCGTGCGGCAAGTCAGGCAACTCCGGTGGTACCCCACCAATCGGCCCTCGCCCACCGAGATGTTGTACACGTGGCCCGCTGAGCCGACCCGTTGCAATTTGAACGCACGCGGCTCCCGGCAGATTGGACAAAAGTCCGCCACATAGCCGTGCTTGCGATAGACGAGTTTTCGGCCCCAGAAAATGAACATATATTCTCCCAGTCATGCGCAGCGCCCGGCATGCGCCTTTCATTGATATTTCACGTGCTCGTCCGAAACGGAATGGCGGCCTATTCTGCCGCATCTTTTTTCAATTCGCGACGTTTTGTGGATTCGGCGTTTCCAACATACAACGCGGAGCGCGTCGAGCCCGGCTGTCAATCGGCTGTGAATCGGCTGTTGCAACGGTGCAAATTGACAGATCCCTTAATCCGCGGGCTTCGACAGAATCGATTACTTTTCACATTCAGATGTCATAATCCAGCGCGAGGCAGGCGTCGCTTCGCCGCCAAGTCTGCAACGAGAAAACAAAGATGACGACCCTATACCCGCCCGGGCCGAGCAATGTGCCGGCCGGCTTGACGCGCCCGACCGCTTCGTATCAGCGCAATGCATGGTTGGCCGTGGCCGGCCTGCTGCTCTTCATCGTGCTTTATTTCGCGCTGACTGCTTGGTTTGCCTTTGCCGGCCTCAGGGGCGCGTTGCGGTTGGCGTTGGATGGCGCTTCGGCGAGTCTGCCGGAATGGCTCGCCTGCGGCGGCAGCCTGTTCCTGGCGGCGTTCCTGGCCAAGGCGCTGTTCTTCATCCGCAAAGGCGAGCACGCCGATGGCGTCGAGCTGACGCGCACGGAGCAGCCGCGCCTCATTGCCTTCCTCGAGCAGATTGCCGATGATGCCGGCGCCCCCCGCCCGCATAAGGTGTTCGTCAGTGCGCGCGTCAATGCGGCGGTGTTCTACGACTTGTCGCTGCTCAACCTCATCCGGCCTTCGCAGAAGAACCTGGAGATCGGGCTCGGGCTGGTCAACCTGCTGAACCTGAGCGAATTCAAGGCAGTGTGCGCGCATGAGTTCGGGCATTTTGCGCAGCGCTCGATGGCAGTGGGCCGATGGGTCTATACCGCGCAGCAGATCGCGGCCCATATCGTCGCCAAGCGCGATCTGCTCGATCGCTTCCTGCGCCGTCTGTCGAATCTCGATGTCCGCATCTCCTGGATCGGCTGGCTGCTCAGCCTCGTCGTGTGGGCGTTGCGGGCCATTGTCGACACCACGTTCCGTTTGGTGATCATCGCCCAGCGCGCACTGTCGCGTGAAATGGAAATGCAAGCCGACCTCGTGGCCGTGTCGCTGACCGGCAGCGACGCGTTGGTACACGCGTTGCACCGGCTGCAAATCGCGGACGATGCCTGGGACCGGACGTTGGGTTTCGTGCGCAGCGAACTCGGCAATCAGCGCCCGCCGCGCGATGTATTCATCGTGCATCAGGCTATGGCCGACCGGCTCAATCGCATCTATAACGACCCGTCGTACGGTCAACGCCCGCGCGTTCCGGTCGAGGGGGCCGCTGCCTTTCGCGTGTTCAATCGGGAGCTCGCGCAGCCGCCCCGCATGTGGGCCACGCACCCGCAAAACCATGAGCGCGAGGAGAACGCCAAACGGACCTATCTGGCCGCGCCGGCCGACGAACGCAGCGCATGGGCGTTATTCGACAATGCCGAGGAGCTGCGTGAGCGGATGACCGCCAAGCTGACCGGAAACACCGAGCACGCCGCGGTCGAGCCGGAAGTTTCTCTGAAGCAGTTGGACGAGCAGTTCACGCAGGAACACCTCAAGCCGCAGTATCGGGGCATTTACCTGGCGTTTCCCGCGACCCGACAAGCGCGCTCGGCAGACGCGCTGACGGAAGCGGTGACGTTGGCCGGCCCCCTGCACCTCGACATGCTGTATCCGGCAACCATCAGTCAGGATCTGGACCGGCTGCGCGCTCTGGAGCGCGAGCATGCCCTGCTCTCGTCGCTGCGCGATGGGCGGTACGATGCCCCCGACGGGATCATCCGCCACCGGGATCGGGTGCTGCGGCGCGCTGAGCTGCCGGCCGCGATCGCCGCGGTGGATGCCGAGCGCGCGGCTGTCCGTGCCGCTCTACAGACCGTCCTGAAGACAGTGCGCAGTGCCCATCTTGCCGCCGCCGGTGCGCTTTCGCCGCAATGGCGCGACTATCTGAAAGGCCTGTTGAGCGTGCTGCACTATGCCGAGCACACCGAGGCCAACGTGCGGGATGCGCAGGCGTACCTGTCGCTCTGGAGGCAACGCGCAGCGGCGGGCGGCTCCATCAGCGAGAAAGGCGTGGGACATATCCTGCGCGCGGCGGAATTGTTGCAGCGGGCGTTGGTTCAAGTGTTTCGGGTGGCCGAAGACGTCGAGCCGGGTGCGCCCGTGTTGGCTGCGCTCGGCATCGAAAGCTGGTCCGCCGCATTGGGCCGCTTCGGCCTCAATGACCCTGTACGCGGCAACATCAACGACTGGCTGCGCGTGGTCGACGGCTGGGTTCACCATGCGGCGGGCCGCCTGTCCGCGCTGCGACGCGCCACGCTGGACGAACTGCTGCGCTCCGAGGCGATCGTTGCCGCAGCCCATGCCGCCCCGGGCACAGTACCGCCGGACGCCCCGCAGCCCGCACCGTCCGCGCCCGCAACCTTTGACACGCTGGTCGTCGGTACCGAACGCATCGCTCGCGTGGAGAAGCCGACGTTCTCGGAACGCTTCCGCTCCGCCAACGGCTTGCTCCCCGGCTTCGCGCGCGCCGTCGTCGCGCTCGGAATCGTTGGCTCCATGATGGTATTCGGCTGGACGCAGGGTCGCGTAACGATGTTGCACCACAACGGGTTGGTCCGCGATTCGTCGACGGCGATAGACGGACAGCGTATCGAGGTGCGATCCGGCGGCTCGACCCACTTGAGCTTGCAGGGCGGCCGAGAATGACCCGCGAATGACCTGTTCACGGCCTGGCTGGCGGCCTCAAACGCGCGTGGCATTCAGTTGCGGGTAACTCGAGCAAAGCTCCGCGAAGAGTGCATGCACCAGCCCGGCATCGCCATCGTCGTGCTCACCCTCCGAAGCGATCTCGGCGAGTCGCGCATCGAGCGCTTCGAAGAGTCGATGCTTGATGAAGTAACGCCACTGCACCGGCACACCCGCGAGGATCGACGTCAAGGCCGCATAACGAGCGTGCGTCCACTTCGCCTCGAACGCCTCGCGATACGGACCATACGAGAACGCCGGCGCCTGGACGTCCGCGAGCCGAGCACGCAGCTCATCGCGCAGCCGCTCTGTGCCGGCCACATCGAGCTCGTCGCCGTCGAGCAAGACGCCGTAGACGTCGCGCGCTTCGTCGGCGGTCACATAGCCGCGCAAAACATCATCGCGTACGCGCAGCGCCTCGCGATCGACGGGCCGACCATAACCGCCCGCGCCCGCACCGACGAGGCGAATCACGTCGCCTGGCATGCAGACGACGAGATCGTTGTTGTCGAGCTCTTCCGCCCGCGGCGTGTCGGGATTGCGCGTGAAGCGCGCATTCGCGCCGGCATGCCCGCCGCGCACGCCCCATGAGGCGAAGCGCGTCCGGTCGCGGTTGCGCGCGGTGACGAGCGTGTTCGGCGCGAACACCTTGAATTCCATCACGAGCCCTTGCCCGCCGCGGTACTGCCCGGCGCCGCCCGATCCGGGCGCGACACCGTAGCGCAGGATGCGGATCGGCACCTCGGCCTCGTTGATCTCGACAGGCGTATTGCGCAAAAACGCATTGTTCGCCCCGGAGCCGTCCTCGCCATCGTCGCTGGGGCCGCCGCCCGCGCCGCCGCCGATCGGCCCGATCGACGCCATGACCGTCGCGCCGTGGCGGTCCATCGTCTTCACGCTGAGAATCGACAGACCACCTGCGGGACAGGCGCCGAGGCGATCCGGCACGGCTCGCGAAAACGCGCCGAAGGTCAGCAGGTGCGTGAGCTTGCAGGTGAGGCTGCGCATCCCGACGGCCGAGGGCGGCAGCGCATTCACGACCGTCCCTTCGGGCAAAATGCAACGCGCGACGCGCAGCATCCCCGAGTTCAGCAAGATCTCGGGGTTCAGCGTGTAGAGCACGTAGACGAGCCCAACCAGAGCGAGCGCATGCCGCTCGTGGCCCCCCGTCGGCATGTTCAGCGACGACTGCAACTGCGGATCGCTGCCCGTATAGTCCATCTCCACGGAGCCGTCGCGGATGCGCGCGGTCAGCGCAACGCGCATCGGCTTGCCGTTCACCGAGTCTTCGTCGGCGAATTCCGAGAAAAAATAGTCGCCGTCCGGAATGCCGCGCAGAATCGTGCGCGCCTGTTGCTCGGAATAGTCGAGCAGCGCCTTCATGCCCGCCTTGAAACCGTCGAGGCCGAAGCGTTCGATGATCTCGAGCACGCGCCGCTCGCCCGTATGCAGCGATGCAAGCTGCGCATGCAAGTCCCCTGTGTTCTGTCCCGGCACTCGAACGTTGGTGGCCATCAGCCGGATCAGCGACTCGTCGACGACTCCTTTGCGCACGATCTTGCACGGCGGAAAGCGGATGCCCTCTTGCTGAATCTCGGTGAGCGTGCGCGAAAGCGAGGCCGGTACCGCGCCGCCCATATCGGTGTTGTGGATGTGGCCGCCGACGAAGCAGACGATCTCGCCCTCGTGGAAGACCGGCTTCCAGAGCACGATGTCGGGCGTATGCGTCGCGACGAAACCGCTGTAAGCATCGTTGGTCATGCCGATGTCGCCCGGCTCGTAGTGGTCGATCATGCCGATCACGGAGCTGTAGTCGAGGCCGACATACCAGGTCGCGCCGAGCGTCTTCGGCGACGCGAACGTGAGACCTTCGGGCGTCGTGATCGCGCACGAGAAGTCCTCGGTTTCCTTCACGAACGTGGAATGCGCGGTCCGCACGAGTGTGTACGCCATGCTCTCGGCCGCCGCGACACAGTAGTTCGCGAAGATTTGAAGCACTGCCTTATCGAATTGCATATGCGATGCTCCGTGCGGATTCATTGGCGATGCGTGAAAACAAGGTTGCCATAGGCGTCGACGCGGCCGCGGAAGCCCGGCAGTACGCTCGTCGTGCAGTCGTCCTGCGCGATCACCGCGGGGCCGTCGAGTTGCTGCCCCGCCTTCAATGCGGCGCGACGATAAAGCGCTGCGTCATGGAAAGCGCCGTCCATGTACACGCGGATCGTGCCCGCCGGCACCGGCGGCGCATCGTCCGCTTCGATCGTCACTAGCTTCGGTTTCGGGGTCGCCGCGCTGATCACGAGCCGCAGCGCCACCACCTGCACCTTCGCTCTCTCGTCGCGGTGGCCATACAGGCGCTCATGCTCGCGATGAAACGCCTCGGCGAGCGGAGCGGTGTCGCCGCCAAGGAGCCAGCTCATTTCGAGCGGCGTGTCGATTTCGAACGACTGGCCCTTGTAGCGCATATCGGCCGAAACGAAGACGCTCGCGTCGATGTCGTTGCCGGTCTGCGCGCGCATCCAGTCGCGCGCCGCCGTTTCGAGTGCGCGCACGTCGTCGGCAAGCTGTGCGAGCGTCGTAGTATCGAGGTCGTAATACGTCGTCTTCACGAAGTCGTTGCGGGTGTCGGCAATCAGGCCGCCTAGCGCACTCAGCACGCCCGGGGCGGTCGGCACGACGATCTTTTCCATGCCCAGCGCCCGTGCGAAATAGCAGGCGAGCATCGGCCCCGCGCCGCCGAACGGCAGCAGCGCGAACATGCGCGGATCGATGCCGAAGCGCGACACGATACGGCTTACGCCCGCGTACATGCCCGACACCGACACGTCGACGATCGCCTCGGCCGCAGCGTAGACATCGATGCCGAGCTTGTGCGCGAGCGCACCGATCGCGCGGTGCGCCGCGTCGTGATTGACCTTCACGGAGTCGTAGCCGAGGCTCGCATTGCCGATTACGCCGAGGACTACGAATGCATCCGTGATCGTTGCGCGCGTACCGCCGCGGCCGTAGCAGACGGGTCCCGGATTCGAGCCGGCGCTTTCGGGGCCGACCTTCAGCACGCCGAACTCGTCGACCCACGCGATCGAGCCGCCGCCGTCGCCGATCGACGAGACCGACACCGACGGAATATGGATCTGGAAATCGCCGATGTACTCGCCGCTCGCATACTGCGGCTCGCCGTCGACGATAAGCGCGACGTCCGCCGTCGTGCCGCCGATGTCGAGGCTCATGCAGCGCGAGAGCCCGCTTTGCCGCGCCACATGCGCTGCGCCGATCACGCCCGACGCGGTACCCGACAGGATCATCTGCACGCAGTTCCTCTTGCCCGCTTCGGCACTCATCACGCCGCCGTTGGACTTGGTCACCTTCATGTCGGCACCGATGCCGGTCTCGACGAGCGCGCGCTGCAGCGAGCTCAGGTAGTGCGACACTTTCGGCTGCACATAGCCGCCGATCACCGCGGTCGAGGTGCGCTCGTACTCGCGGATGATCGGCCACACATCGCTCGAGCAAGACACGAAGAATCCCGGCATCTCACGCTCGACGATCGCCTTCACCGCGTGCTCATGCCCGGGATTGCGATAGGAATGCAAGAGCGCGATGACGACACCCTCGCAGCGTGCGCGTTTCAGTCGATCGATCGCGTCGAGCACGCTGGCCTCGTCGAGCGGCGTTTCGACGCTGCCGTCCGCCGCCAGCCGCTCATTCACGCCGAACACGCGTTCGCGCGGCACGAGCGGCGCGGGCCGCTTCGACAGCAGGCTGTACATGTCGGGGCCCTTAAGCCGCGCGAGATCGAGCACGTCCTCGAAATGGCGCGTCGTGATGAGGCCGAGCCGCAGGCCCTTGCGTTGCACGACCGCATTGACGCCGACTGTGGTGCCATGCGTGAAATATGTGACGTCGGCGGGCAGGATGCCATCGCGCTCACGCAGTTGCTCCATTCCGCGCAACACTTCGCTGCCGGGGCTGTCCGGTCGCGAGAAGACTTTGAGCGTCTTCAACTCGCCGGTGGCATCGTCCAGTACCGCGAAATCGGCGAACGAACCGCCGATGTCCACTCCGATTCTCAAGCCCATCGATCAATACCCTCGCAAGAAGACCGGCCAGGACCTGCGCCGGACGAGTCACTGCCTGCCCCGGAAAGGTGCCTCGGGGCGGCGGTCAAAGCCTGCTGGAGCGAGCGCCAGGGCCGCGGCCTGTGCGGCCGGTGCGGCGGGTCTTCGCATGAAACGCCGACTACTGCTGCTGCACCGTCACGCGCGGCGAGGACGCGTCCGCTGTCGTGCCGTCCGCGAGCGGCAACATCTGGTATCGCTCGAGCTCGTCTTCGCCGCGGTGGCACAACACCTGCGCGCCGTTCTCGAGCGTGCGCGGAGTCGGCGCGGTGCGGTTGCACACACCGTCGATTCGCATCGGACAGCGCGCGAGGAACGTGCATAGTTCCGGGTCATCGGCGGACGAGCCGATCGGCGCCAGCGTCTGGTGACAGCGCTCGCTCGCTTCGTCCAGCCAGCCGGCGCGCAGCTCAGGCGCCGACGATACGAGCAAATGCGAGTACGGGTGGTACGGCGGCGCCGAGAGCGCGTCGCGATCGCCGGTCTCGATGCAACGGCCCGCGTACAGCACGACGATGTCGTCGCTGATCGCGCGCACCTTCGCGATGTCGTGCGTGATGAAGAGGTACGAGACGCCGAGCTTCTTCTGAAGATCGCGCAGCAGATCCAGAATCGCCGCGCCGACTACCGTGTCGAGTGCCGACGTCACTTCGTCGCAAAGAATCAGGTCGGGCTCGGCCGCGAGCGCCCGCGCCAGATTCACGCGCTGCTTCTGGCCGCCCGAGAGCTCGCCCGTGCGCCGCTGCGCGAGCGCGGCCGGCAGGCGCACGAGCTCGAGCAGCTCGGCGACGCGGCGACGCGCCGCCTCGCCCTTCATGCCGTGATAGAACTTCAGCGGCCGCGCGAGCGTGCGCTCGACGGTATGCACAGGATTCAGCGCCGTGTCGGCATTCTGAAACACGATCTGAATACGGCGAAACTGCTCGCGCGTGCGGCGGTTCAAGTCGCCCGCCAGCGGTTCGCCGTCGAGCAGCAGGCTGCCGCCCGCGATCGGCACGAGCCCCGCGATCACCTTCGCGATCGTCGTCTTGCCCGAGCCGGACTCGCCGATCACGCCGACCGTCTGTCCGCGGCGAATCACGAGGTCCACTTCGTTCAGGATCACCTTCGCCGGCCAACCCTTCGCATCCTTGCGACCGTAACCCGCCGTCAGGCGGCGCACCTCGAGCAACGGGGCGCTCGTCTGCGATGCCTCCAGCGTCGCGGTTGCTTCGGAGGCCACCGGCGTCACGGCGGCGACGAGGCTTTGCGTATACGGGTGCGCCGGCGCGTGCAGGATCTGCTCTGTCGCACCGACTTCGCGGATCTCACCATCGCTCAGCACGACGATGCGATCGGCCATCTGCGCGACCACCGCCAGATCGTGCGACACGTAGACGGCCGTCATGCCGTACTGGCGAATCACGCGCTTGAATGCCTGCAGCACGTCGATCTGAGTGGTGACGTCGAGCGCGGTGGTTGGCTCGTCGAAAATCACGAGCTCAGGGTCGGTAATCAGCGCCATCGCGGCCATCAGCCGTTGCAACTGGCCGCCCGACACCTGGTGCGGGTAGCGCCGGCCGATCGTCTCGGGCTCCGGCAACGCGAGCGCGCGGAACAACTCGATCGCCTTCGCCTGTGCGGCGCGCTTGCCGAGCGTGCCGTGGATCAGCGCGCTTTCGATCACCTGATCCATGATCGAGCGCGACGGATTGAACGCGGCCGCCGCGCTCTGCGCGATATAGGCGACCTTGCGGCCGCGCAGGGCGGCGAGCCCCTTCGCCGAAAGCGCGCGCACGTCCGTGTCGCCCACGCGAATCGATCCGCCCGTAATGCGGCAGCCGCCGCGCGCATGCCCCATCAGCGACAGCGCTATCGTCGTCTTGCCCGAGCCCGATTCGCCGATCAATGCGAGCACTTCGCCGCGCGCGATGTCGAAGTCGATGTCGTGGACGATCGTCGTATCCGGCTCGCCCGGCCGGTGCCCGGCCACGCGCAGACCGCGCACCTCGACGAGATTGCCGTTCGCCCGCAAGGCGGCTTCGGCGGCGAGGTTGGAGAGTTCGTCGCTCATTCAGTGCCCTCCTTCCGCATTCGCCGCCTGCTTGCGCCGCGCGCCCCGATGCGGCAAGCCGTCGATCAGCAGGTTCACGCCGACCGTCAGCACCGCGATCGCAAGCGCGGGCAGGATCGTGACCGGCACGCCTTCGCCAAGCCCCGCGATGTTTTCGCGCACGAGCGAACCGAGGTCCGCATAGGGCGGCTGCACGCCGAGACCAAGGAAGCTCAGGCTGCTCAAGAGCAGCACGACGAACGTGAAGCGCAGCCCCGTATCCGCGAGCATCGGGTGAATCATGTTCGGCAGCATCTCGAAGCAGGCGATGTAGAGCGCGCTCTCGCCGCGCGCCCGCGCGACCTGCACGTACTCGAGCGTGCCGATGTTGACCGCAAGCGATCGAGCGATCCGGTACGAGCCCGGCATATAGCTGATCGCCGCCGTCAGGATCAGCAGCGTCAGCGACGAGCCGAACGCGGCCACGATCATCAGCGCGAACATCTTCGACGGAATCGACGTAATCGCATCGAGCAGCCGGCTCATCGTCTCGTCGATGCGGCGGCCGGCCACCGCGGCAAGCAGACCGAGCGTCGTGCCGGTGATGGCCGCGAGCAACGCCGAAGCGAGTGCCAGCACGACGGTGAGCCGCGTGCCGTAGATGATGCGGGTCAGCATGTCGCGGCCGAGGTAGTCCGAGCCGAGCGGCAGCTTCGCGCTGAAGCCCGCGAACACGTCGTTCGTGACGATCGCGCCTACCTGATGCGGCGCGATCCATGGCGCGAAGGCCGCGACGAAGAGCGCGCAGCAGACCATCGCGAAGCCGATCCAGCCGCCCGTCGAGAGACCCATGCGCTGCGTCAACCTGCGGCGCCGCGCGGATTCACGCGGCGGCGGCATCGGCGCTCCGCCGCCCCACGGCCGCGACGGCTCCGCGCCGGGCGGCAACGCGCTGCTGCGCTGCACCGGATCGATGGCATCCGGCCGGGCGGGCTGCCGCCTCGGTTGCTGAGAGAACGGTCGAAGCATCGTCATGTCCGCAGCCTCGGATTCGAAAGAATGGCGCAAAGGTCGGCCAGCAGCACGAGCGCCAGATAGCCGAGACAGAAGAGCAGCGTGCACGCCTGCACGAGCGGGAAGTCGCGGTTGCTGACCGCATCCACCATCAGGCTCGCGAGGCCGGGGTAGTTGAAGATCGTCTCGACGACGATGACGCCGCCGAGCAAGTACGACAGGCTCAGCGCGATCGCGTTGGCGATGGGCCCGATCGCGTTCGGCAGCGCATGCCGAAGCACGACGCGCGTGGGGCTCGCGCCCTTGAGCATCGCCATCTCGACATACGACGAGCTCAGTTGCTCGATCACCGCCGCGCGCGTCATGCGCGCCATTTGCGCGATCACGACCGCGCACAGCGTAACGACCGGCATCGCATAGGCGCGCAGGAAATCGTGCAGGCTGTCGATCTCGCCGCTATACGACAGCGCGGAAAGCCAGTGGAGCTTCACGGCGAGCACGAACACCGCGACCGTCGCAATCAGGAACTCGGGTGTCGCGACGAGCGAGAGCGTGCCGAGGCTCACCAGCCGATCGACGAGCGACTCGCGCTTCACCGCGGCGACGATGCCGGCCGACACCGCGATCGGCACGGAGACGGCCGTCGTGATCGCCGCGAGCGTCAGCGACTTCGGCAGCCTTCCCGAGATCAATTCGGTCACCGGCAGGTTGTTCGACAGCGAGACGCCGAAATTGCCGTGCAAAAGGCCGACGAGCCAGTGCAAATAGCGCAGCCACGCGGGCTGGTCGAGCCCGAACTGCTGGCGCAGCGCCGCGATGGTCTCGGCCGTGGCCGACTGGCCGAGCGCGGCCTGCGCGGCATCGCCCGGCAGCAGGTTCGTGATCGCGAAAATGATGATCGAGACGATCACCAGCGTCAGCGCGGTGACCGCGATGCGTCGGCCGATCAACTCGACGATGTTCCGGTTCATCTGCGAGGCCCTCCCTGCATGCGACGGAGCGTGAGCGCGGAAAGACGCCCGGCCCGGTCCGTCGCAGCCCTCATCAGAGCATGCGGCGGACAGGACGAAAATCCGGCGGACTACCGTGTCGCCGCGCGCCGCGGCAGCCGCCCCTCCAAGTCATGAGCCGATCAGGCGTTCCACCAGACGTGCTCGGCGAACATGAAGCCCATCATCGCGCCGCTCGGATTGGAACCGAGCCCCTGCAGGCGCTTGTCGTTCGCATCGATCAAGCTCAGGAACGTCGGAATGCCGATGCCGCACTGCTCCGACACCAGGGCCTGCATGTCGCCGTACATCTGCTTGCGCTTCGCGTCGTCGGTTTCCGAGCGCGCCGCGGCGAGCAGCTGATCGAACTTGGGATCCTTCCAGCCGGACTCGTTCCACGGCGCGTCGGACTTGAAGAACTGCGTGAAGAGCACGTCGGCGCTCGAGCGCGGGTTGATGCTGCCGAAACCGAGCGGGTGTTTCATCCAATGGTTCGACCAGTAGCCGTCGGCAGGCACGCGGTTGATCGTCAGGTTGACACCGATCTTGGCGGCCGACTGCTGCAGCAGCTCGCCCATCTCGATCGAACCGTTCGCGTCGGACGTCGCATAGATCGGCGGCAGCGGCGTGCCGATCGCACCCGCCTTCTGGAAGTGGAATTTGGCCTTGTCGAGGTCGAACGGGCGCTGCGGCAGCGACGCGTTGAAATAGCGGTGACTCGGCGGGATCGGCTGGTCGTTGCCGATCACCGCGTAGCCGCGGAACACGGCGGTCCGCACCTGGTCGCGGTCGAACAGGTATTTCATGCCCTGCACGAAGTCGGGGTTACCCGACAGCGGATTGTCGCGGCGCATGATGAGGTCCGTATAGAGACCCGATTTGGTCTCCTTCACCTCGT
The DNA here is from genome assembly GCF_040965455.1 of Trinickia sp. EG282A. Taxonomy (NCBI): domain Bacteria; kingdom Pseudomonadati; phylum Pseudomonadota; class Betaproteobacteria; order Burkholderiales; family Burkholderiaceae; genus Trinickia; species Trinickia sp. EG282A. The sequence goes on from NZ_JBFRCC010000003.1 coordinate 353,675, forward strand.
AACCCTCCGTCGACGCGATGCGCTGCGTCGAGCGCGGGTCGACCGCGGCGATCAGCTGCACGTCGCCGGAGAGCAGCGCGTTCACGCGCGCCGCGCCGTCGCCAATGCCGATCAGTTCGATCTGGTCGAGGTACGGGCCGCCGCCCGTCTTCCAGAAACTGCCATTACGCACACCGATCGTCGACACGCCCGGCTTGAACGACTTGACCTTGTAGGGTCCGGTGCCGTTCGCGGTCGTAAAGTCGGTCGTGCCGTCCTTGATGATCACGAACTGCGGCGTCGCGAGGATCACCGGCAGGTCCGCGTTGGGGGAGACGAGCGTGAGCGTCACTTCGTTGGGACCCGTCTGCTTCGCGTCGACGAACTGGTCCGCGAGCGTCTTCACTTTCGAGCCAACCGCGGCATTCTTGTGGCGCATCAGCGAATACACGACGTCGGCCGGCGCGAGCGGCTTGCCATCGTGGAACGTCACCCCCTTGCGCAGCTTGATCACCCACGTCTTTGCGTCGCTGGTATCGATCGCCTCGGCGAGATTCATCTGCGGCGTGAGCGACGCATCGAGCTGCGCCAGGCTGCTGTAGAACATGAAGAAGCGGATGTAGTCGGCGCCCGTCGAGCCCTTCGCCGGATCGAGCGTATCGGCCGTCGACGACGAGTCATACGCGACCCGGATCTTGCCGCCCTTCTTCGGCGTGGGGGCGGCGAACGCGGACGTGGCGCCCGCCAGCAAGCCCCCCGCACCAACGGCGGCCATGCCGCTCGCGGCCAGCAAACGCAACGCTTCGCGGCGGCTGATACCGCCTTTTTCGATTTCGTCGTCGTACATGAGAACTGCTCCTCACTCGAAGAATGGGACGTGGGATTTCCAGCTTTGGTCTTCGACGGAATACGCGTGCTGGTCGCGGTCCGACGTTGCTGCATGAATCGATTTAAGCACCGCAAAAAATGGCAGATGTCGCATATCGCTGGGTCCGACCATTCGAAATGACGGTTTTGGGTAGCCTTTGCAGCATGTTTTGCCATACCTCGCGTTGACCCTTACCCGCACGCGACCCACTGGCCGCCGCCATACCGTTTCGGGCGTCGTCCTCCGCGCGCTTCGCGCCCGGCCCGCTGGGCGCGACCGCCTCTTGGACTTCGGCGCCCGCGTCCCGCCCCGCTATTAAGCGGCCGCAGCAGAAAATGCTGCCAACCGGATGCAAAACGCGACGCGCGCACTCTTTCGGGGATTTTTTGGCAAAGCGGTGCGCACACCTCTCTCGCTACCATCGAGCAGTCCAGTGCCACCTCATAACGGGGGAAATCCCATCATGTCCAGTTCATCGCTCATCGACGCCGACCGCAAGCACCTCATTCACCCGGTCATCAACTATCGCGCGCACGAAGCGCGCGGCGCCACCGTGCTCGAGTCGGGCCACGGCGCTTACCTACGCGACGTCGACGGCAACGAGTTGCTCGATGCATTCGCGGGCCTCTGGTGCGTCAATGTCGGCTACGGCCAGCAAAGCATCGTCGATGCAGCGACGCGGCAGATGACGAAGCTGCCCTACGCAACCACCTATTTTCATTTTTCGTCGGAGCCCGCGATCGAGCTCGCGGAGAAGCTCGTCTCGCTCGCGCCCGCTTCGCTGCGGCGCGTCTATTTCACGCTCGGCGGCTCGGACGCGATCGACTCGGCTGTCCGGTTCATCACGCATTACTTCAACGCGACGGGCCGCCCGTCCAAAAAACAGATGATTGCGCTGGAGCGCGGTTATCACGGCTCCTCGTCGGTCGGCTCCGGGCTCACCGCGTTGCCCGCGTTCCATCGCCACTTCGACTTGCCGCTGCCGCATCAGCATCATCTGCCGTCGCCGTACGCGTACCGCCAGGCGAACGGCGACGATCCGCAAGCGCTCATCGCGGCATCGGTCGCGGCGCTCGAGTCGAAGGTCGCGGCACTGGGCGCCGACAACGTTGCCGCGTTTTTCTGCGAGCCTATCCAGGGCTCGGGCGGCGTCATCGTGCCGCCGGCCGGCTGGCTCAAAGCGATGCGCGACGCGTGCCGACGCCTTGGCATCCTGTTCGTCGCCGACGAGGTGATCACGGGCTTCGGCCGCACGGGCCCGCTCTTCGCGTGTGAGGCGGAAGGCGTGGAGCCGGACCTGATGACGGTCGCGAAGGGGCTGACCTCAGGGTATGCCCCGATGGGTGCCGTGCTGATATCCGACGAGATCTACCAGGGCATTGCCGGCGACGCGCGCGACACCGCGGTCGTCGGTCACGGCCAGACCTACTCCGCACATCCGGTCAGCGCCGCGATCGCGCTCGAAGTGCTGCACCTCTATCACGAAGGGGGTCTGCTCGCGAACGGCCAGGCACAGGCGCCGCGCTTCGCGGCCGGGCTCGACGGTCTGCTCGAACATCCGCTCGTTGGCGACTCGCGGCACCGCGGGCTGCTCGGCGCGTTGGAGCTCGTGGCCGACAAGGATTCGCGCGCACGCTTCGATGCCTCGCTGAAATTGCCCGAGCGCATCGCGGCGGCCGCTTATCGCAACCGCCTCATATTCCGCGCGTTCGGCGACAACATTCTCGGTTTCGCGCCGGCGCTCTGCTATACCGAGGCGGACTTCGACGAACTCTTCGCGCGTCTCGAGCGCACGCTCGACGAAGTGCTCGACGAAGCGGAAGTGCGGGCGGCGCTGCGCTCCGCGAGCCGCGCGGCGGCCTGACCCGGCGGGCGCTGGACGCGCTTGGGCGCGTGATAACATCGGTCTGCTCGACACGACGTGCGGTGCGAAGCGAATCCTTCGACAGGCAGACCGATAGATGACGATGAGCGGTGACACGAAACTGGACCGAATCGACCTGCGTATTCTTTCGCAACTCCAGAAGAGAGGCCGCATCACCAACGTCGAGCTGGCCGACGCCGTGGGGCTCTCGCCGAGCCCCTGCCTGATCCGCGTGAAGCGGCTCGAGAAGGCCGGCTATATCGTCGGCTACGGCGCGCATATTCAGCTGCAGAAGCTCGGCGACGTGCAGATCGTCTTCACCGAGGTCACGCTCGCCGACCATCGCCGCGAAGACTTCGCGAAGTTCGAGGCGGCGATCCGCCCCGTCGACGAGATCGTGGAATGCCATCTGGCGAGCGGCGGCTACGACTACCTGCTGAAGTTCGTCACCCGCAGCGTCAACCACTATCAAAGTGTGATCGAAGGGCTGCTCGAGCGCGACATCGGCATCGAGAAGTATTTCAGCTACGTGATCATCAAGACGCCGTTCGTCAAGACCGAGTATCCGCTCGAGTCGCTGTTCTCACGGCAGCATCAGTAATCGCGCGCGCAACGCTCACGCGGCCCGCGTAGCCGAGTGGCCCGCCGCGTCGCCATGCGCGGCGGCGGCGCCCGTCGCGAAGCGGCGGATGTCGAACGGCTCGATCGGCGTGCTGGTCGCGCCCGTATCGATGAGCTCGGCCATCGTGTCGCCGACGCCCGGCCCGAGCTGGAAGCCGTGCCCGCAGAAACCGAACGCGTAAAAGAGGCCGCTCGTCGTGCCGCTCGCGCCCATGATCGGCCGATCGTCGGGCATGTAGCCCTCCACACCGCTCCATACGCGAATGATGTTGAGCTTGCGCAGCATCGGCGCGACGCGCTGCGCCTGGCGGAACTGCAGCAGCGTGTTCTGCGGCAGCACCTTCGCGCGGCGTTCGTCGAGAAATGCCGGCGCACGCGCGCAACCGCCGATCACGATGTTGCCGCGCGTGACCTGGCGGAAGTAGACGATTTCCTCCATGTGCGGCGACGACACGCCGACGACCGGCTGGAGCGCGTACGGCACGGGCTCGGTCACGCACATTTGCGGACCGTTCACGGCGATCGGCACCGGCTCGCCGAACTGCTGCGAGAGCAGGTTCCCCCACGCGCCCGCGGTGATCAATAGGACCGGAGCATGGAACGTGCGGCCGTCCGCGCTCGTCGCGCGAAATTCATTGCCCTCCTTCTCGACCGTCACGACGTCGCAGTTCTCGACGATCCGTGCGCCGAGCCGAGCCGCGGCCCGGCCGAACGCGGGCGCCGCGAGCCGCGGATTGGCGTGGCCGTCCATCTGCGAGTACGAACCGGCGAGTACTTCGGGCCCGAGGAACGGAAAGCGCTGATGAAGCGCGTCGCCGCGCATGAGGTCGAGTTTCAGGCCGTAGTGCGCCGCTTCCTTCGCATACGCCTCGAACTGGTCGGCCTGTTCCTCGCGGTAGCAGACCCGCACGTGGCCCGACATCAGGAACTCGGCATCGTGCTGAATCAGCTCGGGCAGACGTCCCCAGATTTCGCGCGAGCGGTTCGCGAGCGGTAGCTGCGGCAAAAAGCGCCCCTGCCGGCGCACGTTGCCGAAGTTCGTGCCGCTCGCCTGCTGTCCGACGAGCTGCCGTTCGAGCAGGATCACCGACCGGCCCCGCTTTCTCAGGAAAAAGGCGGTCGCGGCGCCCATGAAGCCGCCGCCCACGATCAGGACATCGGCTTGCGCGCGATGAGTATTCATTCGGCGTCCTCCACGGTCGCGATCGAGAGCGGCTTGACGGGCGCCTGCCCGCGCAGTCGCCCCACTTGTTCGAGCGGCACGTTCGCCGCGGCCGCGATGATCTCGGCGCCGGCATGGCCGCAGTAGCGGCCCTGACAGCGCCCCATTCCGACCCGGCTGAACGCCTTCGCGCGGTTCGCTTCCTGCGCGCCCTCCTCGCGCACGACGCGGCGCAGCTCGCCCGCCGTGATGCCCTCGCAACGGCAGACGACCGTGTCGTCACTGAGCCGCGCGGCCTGCTCGACGGGCCATGCGAACGCCTCGACGAGACCGAGCCGGAAACGGTCCATTTTGCGCTGTTCGCGCTTGAGTGTCTCGAGCGTCGCGGCCGGAACCTCGTGGCCGAGGTCGATCAGCGCCGCATAGGCGGCGAGCCGCCCCGCGATCTCCGCGCCGTCCGCGCCCAGCACGCGCGCGCCGTCGCCCGCGATATAGACGCCCTTTTCGCTGGCGCGGCCGAGTTCGTCGATCCGCGGTACCCATTGGCGCGTCGTGGCGTCGAAGCGAAACGCGCAGCGCGCGAGGTCGGCGAGCTGTGTCTCGGAACGCAGGTGATAGCCGAGACCGACGGCATCGCAATCGATCTGCTCTACTAGGTTACCGTTCGCGGCGCGATAGCGCACGCCCCGCACGCCGTCGGTCGGATCGCCGACGATTTCTACCGGCTCGATGCCGTTCGCGATCATCACGCCCGAACGCTTGAGCGACGAGACGAGCGCACTGCCCTTGCGCAGGACGTCGAAGCGCGCGAGCAGTTTCGGCAACGCACGCAGCCGCGCGCTCGTCTTCGACGTATCGAGCACGGCCGCCACTTCAGCGCCCGCCTGAACATATTGGTTCGCGACGAGATAGAGCAGCGGCCCGGTACCCATGAAGACGACACGGCGGCCGATCGCGCAGGCCTGCGATTTGAGCGCGATCTGCGCGGCGCCGAGGCTGTAGGTCCCGGCCAACTGCCAACCCTTCACGGGCATCAACCGATCGGTCGCGCCGGGGCACAGGATCAGCGCATCGTACGGCAGCCTGCTCGCATGGCCCTCTCTGACGATATGCAGCTTGCCCTGCGCGACGTTCCATGCGAGCGTCTGCGGCCGATAGTCCAGCCGTCCGCGCAGCCGCTCGAACGTCTCGTGCAGGCTCTCGGCACGCGACGCCTCGGTGCCGTACAGCTTCGCATAGGGTCGCGTGAAGCCCTCCGGCTGGCGCCGATAGATTTGTCCGCCATCGCGGCGGCCCTCATCGACGACGACCGGGCGAACGCCCGCCGCGAGCAGCGTTTCGGCACAGCGTACGCCGGCCGGCCCCGCGCCGACGATCACGATACGAGGTTCACCCATTGCGCCTCCGGTTGAGTCGTCACGATCCGCATGCCCGCTTCGACGACGGTCGTGCATGCGCGCAGCCGCTCGCCATCGTGCGTCCAGACCCAGCAGTCCTGACATGCGCCCATCAGGCAAAAGCCCGCGCGCTTTTCATCGCCGAACTCCGACTGGCGCACGTGCCGCACCGAGCAGAGCATTGCGGTGAGCAGCGTATCGCCGGTGAGCGCTTCGACCTGCGCGCCGTCGATCGTCAGCCTGACTTTCTCGCGGCCGGTTTCGCCGAGCCGCACGAATCGTCCGTTCATGCCACTGCTCCTGTCGCGCCGTTTGGCGCGTGTGGGGCTTCGACGCGGTTCGTCAGCACATGACGCAGAAACTCGCGCGTGCGTGCTTCGCGCGGCGAGCAGAGCACCTGCTGCGCGCTGCCTTCCTCGATGATGAGGCCCGCGTGCAGGAAGCAAACACGATCGGCCACTTCACGCGCGAAGCCCATTTCGTGCGTGACCACGAGCATCGTCATGCCTTCGCGCGCGAGCGTGCGCATGACGCTCAACACTTCGCCGACGAGTTCCGGATCGAGCGCCGAAGTCGGCTCGTCGAAGAGAATCGCCTTCGGCTTCATCGCGAGCGACCGCGCGATCGCGACGCGCTGCTGCTGACCGCCCGACAGTTGGTGCGGATAGGCGTCGAGCTTTTCCCCAAGCCCGACCTTGTGCAGCAGCTCGATCGCCTCGCGCCGCGCTTGCTCGCGCGGTTCGCGCTTAACGTGCACCGGCCCCTCCATCACGTTCTCCAGCGCCGTGCGGTGCGGGAACAAGTTGAAGCGCTGGAAGACCATGCCGACCTGCGTGCGAAGCTGGTTGATGTGGCGCGAGCGCTGCTCGACGCGCTGCTCCAACAGCGTGATCTCCCCCGAATCGTACGACTCGAGCGCGTTGATGCAGCGCAGGAGCGTCGACTTGCCCGAGCCCGACGCGCCGATCAGGCAGACCACTTCGCCCTGCTCGATCCTGAGCGTGATGCCCTTGAGCACGGGCACGGCGCCGAAGCTCTTGTGCACGTCCCTGATTTCGATCATTTCAATCTCGCTTCGACTTCATTGGATCCTCGTCGGGCCTCAACGCGCCCTGTGCCGGCCGAATCGGCGCTCGAGCGAGCGCGTCATGCTCATCAGCGGCAGGCTCATCGCCAGATAGCCGAGCGCGACGAGCGTGTAGACAGTCATGTTCTGGAACGTCGACGCGGCGATCAGCTGGCCCTCGCGCGTCATCTCCGCCACTGTGATCGTCGAGGCGAGCGACGAGTCCTTCAGCATCATCACGAGCGTGTTGCTGTACGGTGGCAGAGCGACCTTGATTGCCTGCGGCAGGATCACGCGCACCATCGTTTTCACGCGGCCCATGCCGATCGACTGCGCCGCCTCGAACTGCCCCGGATCGACCGCCTCGATGCCCGAGCGGATGATCTCCGCGACGTAGGTGGAGTAGCCGAAGCCGAGGCCGATGATGCTTGCCTCGAGCGCCGACACCTGCACATGAACGTCGGGCAGAACGAAGTAAATGTAAAACAGCAGCACGATCATCGGCAGGCCGCGCACGACGTTGATCATCGCGCTGACCACGCGCACGACCCTCGGGTAGCGCGACATCTTCAGCAACGCCCAGACGAGGCCGAGCGCCGTGCTCAGCAGCAGGCAACCGAGGGTGATGAAGATACTCATCACCGCACCCTGCAGCAGAATGGGTACAAAGTCGACTATATCGTGCCAACGCATGTCTTGCCTTTTGCAATCGCTCGTTGCGGTCTCATTGCGGTCGTTTCGTCGGCTCGATCAACCGGCGAGGTGCCACTTTTTCAGGATCGCATCGAGCGAGCCATCCGCCTTCATTTTCGTGAGCGCGTCGTTGATTTTCGTGAGCAGTTCGCTGTTGCCCTTCTTCACCGCGATGGCTATGTCGAACTTCTTCATCGGCACGTAGTCGTCGTCCACGCGTGTCCCGGCGAGCGCGCCCGCCGCTTCCTGCGCCTTCAGAATCGGGTAGTCGTTGAAGCCCGCCGCGATGCGGCCGAGCGCGACGTCGCGCGTCATGTCCGCGGGACTGTCGTACATCTTGACTTCCTTGAAGATGCCGAGCTTCACGAGTTGATCGCCGTAGTCCGTACCCGTTCCCGCGCCGACCGACAAGCCTTTCAGATCCTGCACCGAGCGGTAATTGGTCTTGTTCGACTCCTTGACGATGATCCCTTCACCGAACGCGGTGACCGGCTGCGAGAAATCGACGACCTCGGCGCGCTTCGGCGTCGGCGTCATGCCGGCGACGATGATGTCGATCTTGCCCGACACGACCGACTGGATCAGCGCCGAAAACGGCACCGCGTCGTACGACACGTTGAAGCCTTCGCGCTTGCCGATTTCCTTCACGACGTCGGGCATCAAACCTTCGATCTTCTGCGTCTTCACGTCCATGAACGTGGTGGGTGCGCTCGACGGCGGCGAGCCCGCCGTGAGCGTTTGCTGATCGGCGGCGTGGGCGGCGCCGAACATCATCGACAGTGCGACGCCGGCACCGGCCAGGAAACGTTGAACGGCGTGCGGGCGGACGGCGGAAGCGGACTCAAAGCTGAAACGCGACATGGGATCTCCTCAGGGATTGACCTTCAATGTGTTTTCGGCCGTACCGTTTACCCGGTACGGCTCGTGACACCGTTCAATGCAGCACATCCTGCAACCGGTAATACGCGCCGACGAGCGGCAGGAACCAGGCACGCCCGAAATGGCCCGGTATCGCCGGCCATTCGAGCGTTCGCCACGGGTTACGCGCGGCGGCGCCGAACATCACGTCGGCCATCACGCGGCCCATGTGCACGGACATCTGCACACCGTGGCCGCTATAGCCCATCGAATAGAACAAGCCCTCGTGCTGCCCCGCGCGCGGCAGGCGGTCCATCGTCATGTCGACGAGGCCGCCCCAGCAGTAGTCGATGCGGACGTCCGCAAGCTGCGGGAAATACGTCACGAGGCCTTCGCGCAGAACGCGGCCGCTCTTTTCGTCCGAGCGCGGATTCGACATCGCGAAGCGCGCGCGGCCGCCGAACAGCAGGCGCTCGTCCGGCGTCGCACGAAAATAGTTGCCGATATGGCGGGTGGTCACGTACGAGCGGCGCGTCGGCAGCAGCGCGTCGAGGCGCGCCTTGCCGAGCGGCTCCGTCGCGACGATGAAGCTGCCGACCGGCGCGAGCCGGCGGCGGAACCACTGCAGCGGCCCGACCTGCGAGGCGCCCGTGGCGATCAGCACACGGTCGGCACGCAGCGTGCCGCGCGCGCACTCGAGCTCGAACGTGTTGCCGCCGAGCGGCTTGAGACCCGTGACGGGCGTTTCCTCGAAGATCCGCGCACCGCGCCGCGCGGCCGCTTCGCCGAGCCCGACACCGAATTTGCCCATGTGCATCTGCATGCCATTGCGCTGCACGAGACCGCCGAAGAAGCCGTCCGAGGCAACCTCGTCGCGAATGCGCTCGGGTGGAACGAGCTCGACGTCCGGATCGACTTCTCGCTTGAGCACTTCGTACGACTTCGCGAGCGACGCGAAATGCTGCGGCTTCGCCGCAAGCTTGATCTTGCCGCTTTGCCGCAGGTCGCAGTCGATCTGCTCTTCCACGATGATCGACTTGACCGTCTCCACGGCGCCCGCATAGGCACGATAGAACTCCGATGCGCGTTCGTTGCCGATGCGCGCGGCGAGCGATGCGTAGTCTTGCGCAACGCCGGTATTGCAATGGCCGCCGTTGCGGCCCGACGCCTGCGCGGCCAGCCGCCCCGCCTCGAGCACGACCACCGACTTGCCGCGCTTGGCCAGCTCGAGCGCGGCCGACAGTCCGGTGAAACCGCCGCCGACCACCGCCACGTCGACGCGTCCCGCGAGCGGTCCTTGCGCGGGCTGCGAGAAACGTGGTGCCGTATCGAGCCAGTACGAGTCGAGCTTCATCCTGATGTCCTGTTGCGTTCCCTGTCGATTGGCGGCACGCGAGTGGCGGCTTAGCGGGTCTGTCCGGCGCGAATCACAGGCCGAGCAGCGACGCGAGTTCCGGAATGCCCTTGACCTCGTTGACGTGGTAATACGGGTTGAGCGGCTCATGACCACGGTTGACGAACGCCTTGTGCTTGATGCCCATGTCGTAGGCCGTCATCAGGTCATAGCGGAAGCTAGACGAGACATGCAGCACGTCTTCCGGATTGCAGTCGAGCTGCGAGAACATGTATTCGAACGCCTTTTGCAGCGGCTTGTACGCTTGTGCCTGCTGCGCGGTGTAGACCTTGTGGAACGGCGCGCCGAGCTTGTCGACATTGCTCTGAATCTGATCGTTCGACGCGTTCGACAGGATCACGAGCTTGTACTTCTTCGCAAGGCGCGAGAGCCCCTCCGGCACGTCAGGATGCGGGCCCCACGTCGGCACGGCTTCATAGATCTTCTCCGCGGTCGCGAGGTCGAACGGCACACCCGTGCGCTCACAGGTGCGGCGAACCGAGTTCACGACCACGTCGCGATACGGCTTCCATGCGCCGAGCACTTCATCGAGCCGGTAGCCGCGGAAGAACTCGACGAATTCGTCCATCTTCGCGTGGTCCAGCTTGTCGCCGTAAAGCTGACGCGCCGTCTGGGCCATCTGGAAGTTCGTCAGCGTGCCATAGCAGTCGAATGTGATGTACTTCGGCTCGAAATCGATCATGGTCAAATTCCTGTCGTCGTGCGAACCCGCTGCGGGTTCAAGTTGGCCTTCATCTTCCTGATGCGCCGCTCATTGCAGTGAACGCCGCGCGCGGTGCATCGGGCTGCCTCTCTCCGCGTCGGCGCGATTACATCGCGTCGAAGTCGATCAGCACGCTCTTGTGACGCATGCTGGCTTCCAGCGCCTGCCGCCCGAGATCCTTGCCGATACCCGACTGCTTGAATCCGCCGGTCGGGATGATCATGTCGCCGCTGCGGCCGTAACGGTTGATCCAGATCGTGCCTGCCGCGATACGGCGCATCGCGCGCAGTGCCTGACCGATATCGCTCGTATGGACGCCCGCGCACAGGCCGTACGTCGGGTGGCCCGCGAGCGCGATCCCCTCCTCCTCGTCCTCGAACGTCTGCACCGTCAGCACCGGGCCGAACAACTCCTCGCGCACCGCGGGCGTGGCTTCAGTCACGTTGGCAAGCAGCGTCGGCCGATGGAAACAGCCGTCGCCCGTATCCTCGAAATAACCACCGCCGAAGATCACTTCGGCGCCGCTCACGCGGCTTTCTTCGATCAGCGAATCGATCCGCTTGGCCTGGCCGCGGCTGATGAGGGGCGAGTAGCGCGTCGTGCTATGCCACAGGGGCCCGGGTGCAATCGGTGTCAGCAAACGCTGCACCGCGTCGAGCAATGGCTCGGCGATGCGCTTGTGCACGATCAACCGCGTACCGGCGACACAGACCTGGCCGCCGTTGGTCGTGAAGCCGCGAGCAATACAACGCGCCGTGTGCTCGAGGTTCGTCAGACGTTCGAACACCAGTTGCGGGCTTTTACCGCCGAGCTCCAGCGTGACCGGCTTCGTTCCATGCAGCGCCGCGTCGCTCATGATCGCGGCGCCGGTACGCGTCGAACCGGTGAAGCTGACCTTGGAAACGTCGGGGTGGCGCGTGATCGCCGCTCCGGTCGTCGCGCCGTGGCCGTTCACGACGTTGAAGATGCCGGGCGGCATGCCGGCTTCGATCGCGAGCTCCGCCAGGCGCAGCGTGGAGAACGGCGTCATTTCCGACGGCTTCAGCACGACCGCGTTGCCGGCCGCGAGCGCGGGCCCGCATTTCCACGAGCACGTCGACAGGGGGAAATTCCACGGCGCAATCGCGCCGATGACACCGTAAGGCTCGGCCGTCACGAAGCCCAGACTGTCGCGACGCGTCGCCGCGACGTCGCCGCCGAGCTTGTCGGCAAGCTCGGCGAAGAAGCGGATCGCATCCGCCGTGAACGGCACGTCGAATGAGTACGCTTCGGCCACCGGGCGCGTCGAGCTCACCGTCTCGAGCTGGGCGAGACTCACCTTGTTGCGTTCGATCAGTTCGGCCCAGCGCGTGAGCACCCTTGCGCGCTCGCGCGGCGACTGCGTCGCCCAGCTGCTCGTCTTCCACGCATGCAGCGCGTTGCTCACCGCATAGTCGACCGTGGAAGCCGAAGCATCGGGAACGTAGCCGAGCAATTGACCATCGGATGGACGGTAGACGGCGATCTGCGCCTCATTGGTCGAGTGGTACGCACCGCCAATGAAATGTCCCTGCGGCAATGGGACGGTAGACGGATCGAAATCGAGTGACGGTGTGGACATGCTTAGCCTATGCGTAACTTCGAAGCATGTAGTGAGATGCCGACATCGCCTGTCTCCTCCGGCACATCACCACCAGTTGTTGTTGCGCCTGCTCATCGCGCTGCGACTCCCGCAATGAACGAGCACCGAGCGGATTTCATTATAGTGAACGCGAAATGAATTCCTAGTGGTCAAAAATAAATCTTCGAAAAAACTTGTGGTGCGGCGCGCAAGAGATCCGTTCATCTCGGTCGGCAAGCGATCGTGTGAAGTGTTCGACACGCAGCATTGGCGCCGCACGCGCTGGTTTGAACGGGGGGCGCTGCAATGCAGCGGAGTTCAATGGTGCGGGAGGTTCGGACTGTGGCTGAAGGCGTGGTCCGCGCCTGCACCGGATGAACAAAGATGCAGCGCGGACGCGCTGGAGTGAACGACTACGCTGAACGAGCGCGCGTCATCGAAGGGATGAAAGTGACAACGCGGAACGGATCCGGTGAGTAAGACGGATCAGAGATGAACAACCGGCGGCTGCGTGTTCATAATCCACAGCAGGCGCGCCGTCTTGCCGCTTTCATTGCGCACACTGTGCGGCACCGTGCTCTTGAACTGGAAACTGTCACCGGTCCGCAACTCGGCGCGGCGATCGCCGACGTTGAGCACCACCGTGCCTTCGAGCACCAGGCCGGCTTTTTCACCCACACCGATGAGAACCTCTTCCGAGCCCGCGCCCGGCGGCAGCAAGATGATCATCATCTTCAGATCGTGCTCGCCGTGCGGCGACAGCAGTTCTTTCTGCATGCCGTTCTTGCCGACCTCGAAGATAGGCCGCTCGGCCGCCTTGCGCACGAAGTCGCCCGTGACGGGATCCGATATGGCGTCGTCCGCCTCGAGCAGCGTCGCGAGCGGCACGGCCAGCGCCTGCCGCAGCCGCTCGAGAATGCGCACCGACGGATTTGCCTTGTTGCGCTCGACCTGGCTCACGGTACCGACCGACACGCCGGCACGCATCGCGAGCTCGTTGACCGACAGTCCCTGAGCGACGCGCAAGGCCCGCAGGCGGGCGCCGACATCGGCGTGGCTCGGTTCCGCCGCGCGCTTCTTGCTGAGCTGTGTTCGCTGCATATGACTCCTGTTCAAAACGACGCGGACGGTCCCGACCTCCGCTTCCACGCACATCTGATCGCTTGCATGCCGGCGCTCGTCCAGCGGGAACCGAAGTTTTCGCGGCCGCCGGCACGACGAACGCTCGACGATCTTGCTCATTATATTGAATAATGCGACATTGTAGTGAACGCCGACTGCTGCTGACTTCCGTCCACCGGTCGGTCTCGAGACAAAAAGATCGTCCTACGAACTGCCTCGCGACAATCGAACAGTGGATCTTGTCGCACGGCATAGGTCGATCGGCCGCCAACAGGAGCGCTCCGTGTCCGAACCACTCGTCAAGCAGACCCCGACCTATCGAGCCTTTACGTCCGACGACATCGCCGCCGCCCATGCGCTGTCGCTTGCCGTGCGGTGGCCGCATCGCGCGGAAGACTGGCGCTTCATGTTCGATGCCGGTGCCGGCTTCATCGCGGAAGACGACGGCGCAGTGATCGGCACCGCCCTCTACTGGAAATTCGGCGTTGACCGCGGCACGCTCGGTCTCGTGATCGTGTCGCCCGAACAACAGGGGCGCGGGATCGGCCGCAAGCTGATGGAGCTGGTGCTCGAAGCGCTCGGCAACCGTATCACGTTCCTGCATGCGACAGCCGCCGGCAAGCCGCTCTACGAGAAGCTCGGCTTCCGCGAGTGCGGCACGCTCGCTCAGCATCAAGGCGCGATCGGCGACGTGCAGCCGGTCACGCCGCCAGTGGGTGACCGGCTGCGTCCGCTCACAAGCGACGACGTGCCGAAGGTCATCGAAATGGCATCGCATGCGAGCGGGCTCGATCGCAGCGCGACGATCCCCGCGCTGCTCGATGTCGCGCAGGGCGTCGTGCTCGAACGCGACGGCGAGCTGGTGGGCTTTTCGCTGTTCCGCCGTTTCGGTCGCGGTTATGTAATCGGCCCTGTCGCAGCGACGCCTTCGCCCGACGATCAGCGCGCGAAGTCGCTGATCGCGCATTGGCTCGCGAAACACGCCGGCGAGTTCGTGCGTATCGACGTGCCGGGCGGCACCGGCCTCAACGACTGGCTGCTCGCGCTCGGCATGGCGCGCATCGACTCGGTCGTGAAGATGGTGCGCAATGCGCCTGCCGAAGCGCATAGCGGTCAGCAGGATACGCCGTATCGCGCATTCGGCATCATCAATCAGGCCATGGCATAGCGACGCGAGCGACATGAGCGATATGACCGTGCTCTACAAGGCCGACCCCGTGCGCGGCGCGATCTGGGCGGAGCGCTTCGCGCAGCTCGCGCCGGATACGCCGTTTCGCGTCTGGCCCGACATTGGAGACCCCGCCGCCGTTCGCTATCTGATCGCCTGGCAACCGGACGATCTGGCAATCACGCTACCCAATCTCGAGGTCGTTTTCTCGGTGGGAGCCGGCGTCGATCAGCTCGATCTCGCGCGCATTCCCGCGCATCTGCCGGTCGTGCGCATGATCGAGCCGGGCATCGTGGAAGGCATGGTCGAGTACGTGACCGAGGCGGTGCTGGCCATCCATCGAGACCTCTTCGACTACGCAATGCAGCAGCAGGCGCGCGTGTGGAAACCCATGCCGCTGCGGCCGGCCGCAGGGCGGCGGGTCGGCGTGCTGGGGCTCGGCATGCTCGGCACCGCGGTGCTCGAGCGGCTGCGTCTTTTCGGGTTCGCGTGCGCAGGGTGGAGCCGCTCGCCGCGCGCTATCCCGGGCGTCGAATGCTTCGCGGGTGAAGGCGCGCTCGATGCGTTTCTCGCGCGCACCGATGTGCTGATCTGCCTGCTCCCGCTCACCGACGCGACGCGCGGCCTGCTCGATCGACGTATTTTCGCTATGCTGCCGAGAGGCGCATCGCTCGTGCATGTAGGCCGCGGACCGCACCTGGTCACGGCGGATCTGCTCGATGCGCTGAACCGCGGCCAGATTCACAGCGCAGTGATCGACGTGACCGACCCCGAGCCTTTGCCGGCCGATCATCCGCTCTGGGGCCAGCCGCGCGTGCGGATCACACCGCACATCGCGAGCGCGACGCGCGCCGATACGGCTGTCGATGTCGTACTGGAGAATTTGCGCCGTCATCGGGCAGGTGAGCCGATGATCGGCGAGATCGACCGGGCGCGCGGATACTGAGCCGAGCCCGGCGAGCCGAACGACGATTTTGTTCTTGCCGTGCGCAAAGCGTCGAAGCTGTGCGCAGGCCCTCAAGGAGACATGTATGGCCCGGACTTACCGCATTGCCGTCATCCCCGGTGACGGCATCGGCACGGAAGTGATGCCCGAAGGGGTGCGCGTGCTCGACGCCGCCCGCGAGCGTTTCGGCATCGGCATCGACTACCGCCATATCGAATGGGCATCGTGCGACTACTACGAGCAACACGGCCAGATGATGCCCGACGATTGGAAGGCACAGTTGCAGGACTGCGATGCCATCCTTTTCGGCGCGGTCGGCTGGCCCGCGAAGGTCCCCGATCATATTTCCCTCTGGGGATCGCTGCTGAAATTTCGGCGCGAATTCGACCAATACGTGAACCTGCGCCCCGCACGCCTCTTCGAAGGCGTACCCAGCCCGCTCGCGAACCGCAAGCCCGGCGACATCGACTTCATGATCGTGCGCGAGAACACCGAGGGCGAGTATTCGTCGGTAGGCGGCACGATGTTCGAGGGTACCGAGCGCGAAGTCGTGATGCAGCAGTCGATCTTCACGCGGCACGGCACCGAGCGCGTCATGAAGTTCGCGTTCGAACTCGCACGGCGCCGCGCGAAAAAGCTCACCGTCGCGACGAAGAGCAACGGCATCTCGATCAGCATGCCATGGTGGGACGCACGCGCCGACGAGATGGCCGCGCGCTATCCCGACGTCAAGATGGACCGCCAGCACATCGACATCCTCTGCGCGCGCTTCGTGCTGAATCCGGACCGATTCGATGTCGTCGTCGCATCGAATCTGTTCGGCGACATCCTCTCGGATCTCGGCCCCGCCTGTACCGGCACGATCGGCATCGCGCCGTCGGGCAACCTCAATCCTGACCGGCGCTTTCCGTCGCTGTTCGAGCCAGTGCACGGCTCGGCGCCCGACATCGCCGGCAAAGGCATCGCGAACCCGATCGCAATGATCTGGTCCGCGGCGATGATGCTCGACTTCCTCGGCAACGGCACGGGCGCCGAACATGACGCGCACGATGCGATCGTCGCGGCGATCACGCACATCCTCAAGGAAGGCCCGCGCACCGGCGACCTGGGCGGCGGCGCGTCGACGAAGGATGTCGGCGCGGCGATCGCTGCGCATGTCGTGCAAGCTCGCTAACGCAGCAGGAACGCAGCAGGAGACACTCGGATGAGCATCAATCTTGAAGAGCAGGCCCGCGCGCTGATCCGCGCCGACAATTTCATCGACGGCCAGTGGGTCGCCGCGGCGAGCGGGCGGCGCTTCGCCGTCACCAATCCCGCTACCGGCAAGCTGATTGCCGACGTTGCCGACAGCGGGCCGGCCGATGCACGCGCCGCCGCGGACGCCGCGGCGAAAGCGTTGCCGGCTTGGCGCGCCAAGCTGCCGAAGGAGCGCGCCGCGGTGCTGCACCGCTGGCATGCGCTGATCGTCGAGCAACAGGACGCGCTCGGCGCGCTGATCTCACTCGAACAGGGCAAGCCGCTCGCCGAAGGCCGAGGCGAAGTGGCGTATGGCGCGTCGTACGTCGCGTGGTTCGCGGACGAAGCCACGCGCATCTACGGCGACGTGATTCCGCAGCAGCAGCGCGGCAAGCGCATGAGCGCGATCAAGGAACCCATCGGCGTCGTCGCGGCGATCACGCCGTGGAATTTCCCGCTGGCGATGATCGCGCGCAAAATCGCGCCCGCGCTCGCCGCGGGCTGCACCGTCGTCGCGAAGCCCGCGGAGGATACGCCGCTGACCGCAATCGCGCTCGTGATGCTCGCGCATGAGGCGGGCGTGCCCGACGGCGTGCTCAACCTGATCTCGGCGTCGCGCGAGTCGGCCGCCGAGACGGTAGGCGAATGGCTCGCCGATGGCCGTGTGCGCAAGATCACGTTCACGGGCTCGACGCCGGTCGGCAAACACCTGGCGCGCGAATCCGCGGGCACGCTGAAGAAGCTTTCGCTGGAGCTGGGCGGCAATGCGCCTTTCATCGTGTTCGACGATGCGGACCTCGATGCGGCCGTGACAGGTCTCTTGGCTGCGAAATTCCGCAACGGCGGGCAGACCTGCGTGTGCCCTAACCGCATCTACGTGCAGCGCGGCGTCTATGAGCGCTTTGCCGCGCTGCTGAGCGCGAAAGTGGCCGAGCTGCGAGTCGGCCCCGCGAGCGATCCGGCGTCACAGATCGGCCCGATGATCAACGCGCGCGCGGTCGACAAGATTGCGCGTCACGTCGAGGATGCGGTCGCTAACGGCGCGCTCGTGCTGACGGGCGGCAAGCGCCTGACGGAACTTGGGCCGCACTACTACGCGCCGACGGTGCTGGGAAACGCGACGCCGGACATGATGCTCTGCTGCGAGGAAACATTCGGACCTGTCGCGCCGCTCTTCCCGTTCGACACCGAGCAGGAAGCGGTGGACGCCGCGAACGATACCCCGTTCGGCCTCGCATCGTACTTCTATAGCCAGGACGTACGCCGCATCGATCGCGTATCGCGGGCGCTCGAGGCGGGCATCGTCGGCATCAACGAAGGTGCGCTTGCGTCGGAAGCGGCGCCTTTCGGCGGCGTGAAGGAATCCGGCTACGGCCGTGAAGGCTCGAAGTACGGCCTCGATGACTATCTGTCGATCAAGTATCTCTGCCAGGGAGGGCTGGAATAAGATGGATGCCTATCCGATCGAAGTCGATTTCCCCGATATCGCCCCGCATGCACCCGGCAATACGGGCGTCCCGTACGTCTACACGTTCGATTCCGGCGTGGCCGGTCCGCACGTGATGATCAACGCGCTCACGCACGGCAATGAAGTCTGCGGCGCGATCGTCGTCGACGAATTGTTGCGCGGGCAGTTGCGTCCCCGCCGCGGCAAACTCACGCTCTCGTTCGCGAACGTCAATGCCTATGCGCGTTTCGATCGCGCGATACCCGACAAGGCGCGCTTCGTCGATCAGGATTTCAACCGCGTATGGACCGCCGCGAAGCTCGACGATCTCGCGACGCGCTCGTCCGAACTCGATCGCGCACGCGCGATGCGACCCGTGGTCGATACCGTCGATCTGCTGCTCGATCTGCACTCGATGCACGAGAAGAGCTTGCCGCTGATCGTCGCCGGTCCGCTGCGAAAAGGCACCGACCTTGCGGTGCGCCTCGGCACGCCTGCCACGGTGATCTGCGACGAGGGCCACCCCGAAGGCCGCCGCATGCGCGACTACGAAGGCTTCGGCGACGAAGCAAGCCAGAAGAACGCCCTTCTCATCGAATGCGGCCAGCACTGGGAGAAAAGCGCCGTCACGGTGGCTCGTGACTGCACCGCGCGCTTCCTGTTGCTGGCAGGGATCGTCGACGAAAGCGATCTGCCGTCCGGATGGATCGTGCCGCTGCCCGATGAAATGCGCGTCGTGCGCGTGACGGAACCGGTCGTCGCGAAGAGCATGGATTTCCGTTTTGCGGCACCGTACACGGGCCTCGAAGTATTCGAGAAAGCCGGCGCGGTGATCGGCTGGTCCGACGGAGAACCCGTCGCCACGCCTTACGACGATTGCGTGCTAGTGATGCCGTCGCTGCGCCAGTTGCGGCCCGGCGTCACCGTGGTCCGGCTGGGCCGAATCGAACAGCGTATCGATCTCTCCACGCGCAAACAGGGAAAAGCAACGTGAAAGTCCAGCAAATCAAGCAAGCCGTTCAACTGGACGCGCTGCAGGACTGGGGCGTCGCCGGTCTACCGGGAACCGAGCCGGCCCGGGTATCGGGCCGTCAGTACGTCATTCCGGGCAGCGAAGCGATCGATACAGGCGTGTTCGAGTGCACGCCCGGCACCTACCGGCGGTCGGTCAAGCAGGCGGAAGTGATGCACTTCATTGCCGGCTCGGGCACGTTCACGCCCGATGGTGAAGAGACGATTCACTTTCGCAGCGGCGATACCTTGTTCTTCGAAGCGAACACCGAAGGACTGTGGAAGGTCGACGAAACGATCCGGAAGGTCTATGTGATCTTCTGAAGTCGGGCTCTGACACGCTCCGTCGTTGCCGCCGCATCCTGGACCGTGTAGTCGCAGGCGACCCATTCGAAATAGGCCTTCAGTGCCTGGATCAACGCGCTATGTGCGGGATGCGGCAGATAGCGCTCGAGATCCTCCCGGCTGTCGAACGAGGACTCGAGCACATAATCCCAGCAGATCGGCCGTTGAAGTTCGTTGCCTGAAACGCGCCATTCGCGTATGAACGGAATCTCTGCATCGAGTGCATGCATCTTTGCAACGAGTTGCTGCTCGAGCGCTGGTTGCCGATCGACGTGCGCGAGCTTCCGGAACATGACGATGTGTTTCATCATGATGCGGCCTTCAGATGGTAGCCGCGTTGCGCGTAGTCGAAATCGACGAGTTCGTTAATGGCGACCTCCTTGTCCGCGGGCGCCGCGTAGTAGGCTCGGATCTCGCGGATACGTCCTGTCTCTTCATCGAACACGTACCACTCGTCGCCGCGCAACGCCGTGCCGAGCCTGCCTTTCCAGTGTGTCCACTCGATCACCGCTTCGTGGCTGTCATGGCTCACGAGAATCTTTTCGATCGTCCATCGAGAGCCGAGATGCTCGACGCAACAGATCCACTTGCGAGCAATCGTATCGGCGGTGCGCCACGGAACGTCCGGCAGGCCAGCCGGAAAATAGTGAACGGCATCCGGTGTAAAGCATGAAATCAGCTTGTCGTAGTTCGCCTCGTTGCACGCATCGAAGTAACGTCGAATCAACGCGGCGTATTTGGCTTGATCAATGACAGCCATCGCTTACTCCCCCTTCTTGCCCATGATCGATGGGATATGCGGACGGCCCGCGGCAACCCAACGGTCATAGGCGTCGTACGTCTGGGGACTCGGCGGATACACACCCCACAACGCCTCTCCCGCGGCGATGCGCATTGCGAGGTAGCGCTCGAGGTCATCCTGGCGAGAGCACAATTCGGCGAGCTCTTCCGCGAGATGCGTCGGTACGACGGTGATGCCATCCGCATCGCCGACGATGATGTCGCCGGGATAGACGGCCACGCCCGCGCAACCGATCGGCACTTGCAGGTCCGCGACGTGGTGATACGAAATGCGCGTCGTCGCGGTTACTTCCCGGCAATAGGCCGGCAGCGGAAGATTCGCGATTTCGGAGCCGTCACGTAGAGCGCCGTCAGTGACGATCGCTTTCGCACCGCGCGCCAGCAGCCTCGTAACGAGAATGTTGCCGGCCGATGCCGCGCGCGGATCGTCGCGGCTGTCGATCACCAGCACGTCCCCCGGCTGCACCTGCTCGATACCCTGCCATTGCAGATTGTCGGCGTTGGGCTGGGTGGTCATCGTGCTGTAGGTATCGATATCCTCGCGCGCCGGAATGAAACGCATGGTGAATGCGCGGCCCGCGAACGGTCCGACATACCTGTTGAGCGCACGCAGTCCAACCAGTGCCGGTTGACGGTAACCACGCTTGAAGAGTTGCGTCGTCAATGAGCCACTGCTGACTTTCGCCAGCTTCGCGAGCGTTTCGTCGCTCACGATGACGTTGCGATCGACCGCGGTTTCGAGCGAATCCGAATAGTGATGGGTCTTCACGAGAGCATCCTCAAAGTACGATCCGCGCTCGGGTTCCAGGGCATGGAACTCGCAGCTCCAAATGGCCGCGGACCAAGTGAGTGCATGCTATCGGGAGAGTCACGCTCCTGGATACCGGTGATATTCTCATCATCAGACTTCGGTTCCATGGATTGGGAATATGGCATTAGGGGAAGGAACGGCGTCGCTCGATAAGGCGCTCGGCGTCCTGGATTTGATCGGCGCCGCTCGACAGGGAATGACCAACGCCGAGTTGCTCGATAGCGCCCGATTGCCAAAGACGACGCTCTATCGGATCCTTGCGACGCTCGTCGAGCGCGGGCTTGTCAGGCGTGACCCCGTGAAGCGCGTCTACCGACTCGGATTCCGATATTTGGAACTCGTTCGCAACGCGTACCTCATGCCGGACCTCGTCGCCGCGGCCAGCTCGGAACTGCGGTCGCTACGCGATTTGACCGGGGAAACGTCGTATCTCGCGGTGCTCGACGGCGCATCGGTGCTGTCGCTCGAGCGTTGCGATGGCGCGCATTCCCAGCGCTCGTCCGCGGCACTCGGGCAAAGCAAGCCGCTGCATTGCACGGGACAAGGCAAGGCGATCCTTTCGCGGCTCGCGCCCGAGGAAAGAGATGCGCTCCTCAAAGCCATCACCTATGACGCGCTGACTCCGCATACCATCACCGACCGTCGGCGTCTGCAAATCGAACTGGCCATTACCGCCGCCCGAGGCTACGCCATCGACGACGAAGAGATCGTAACGGGCGTGCGATGCGTCGCGGCGCCGATTCTCGATCCCGCCGGCAAGGTGCGCGGTGCATTGAGCGTAGCGGGTCCGGCGTATCGGCTGAGTGTCGCCCGCCTCGAATTGCTCGGTCCGGAGCTTGCCGAAGCCGGGCGGCGCGTCGGCTCACAGCTGGCCGGCAACCGCACGCGTATCGAGAGCGACGGCATCGAACCCGTGAGCGAAAACTGGGCCTTCCATGGCGCCTATCCGTGCTGGTCCTCCGCGCATCGATGCCTATACTGGGCGGACACGCTTGCGCCGGCGATTCGATGTTTCGACGGCGTAGAGGACCGCATCGTCGCTCAACTCGATGCACCGATTACCGCAATGCACCTGTTCGGCGACCGGCTTTTCGTCGATCAGCAGGGACAGCGTGCGTGGATCGAACGAGACGGCACCATCGAGCGCATGGACGACGCCACTGCATGGAGCGATCCGGCCATTCGGATTTTGTGCGCCGATCAGTCCATGCGCGCCTGGGCGATCATGCGCGATAAGCGCGACGAATCCTACCGTATCGGCGAGATTGTCGACCAGGGACGATTCAAGTCGCACTGGCGAATCGGCGAGTCGATCGAAGCGATGGCGTTCACGCGCGACGGCACCGGCGCTTATGCGATCGCGCCCGACTCAGGGACACTCTATCGGCTGCGCAAAGCTGAATCGTCCCGCGCGGCATCCGTGCGCCGCGTCGCATCGATGCCGAAAGGATCGGGGCGGCTCACCGGCCTCGCGCTTGATGCGCAGGGTGGTATCTGGACAGGATTGAAGGACGGCTGGAGCCTGGTGCGCTTCGCCGAGGACGGCAACGTCGATACGCTGAAGTCCCTGCCCATTGCCGCACCAACCGGAATCGCGTTGGCACCGTCCGAGAATGGGTCCGTTCTATACGTGACGAGCGACCGCCATCTGCAGTCGCTCGAATTGCTCAACAGCGCCCCGTGGTCGGGCCAGCTATTGCGGGTAAGGTTGGCATCAGGCGGCTCGGAAATCGCCGACGATTGACCGCAAACGGAACTCCTGCGGACACAGACCCCCGGCGGCAGCCCTCATGATACGGTCACGCCGATAGGCCAGGGCACGAATTCGCTTGCACCCACGCCGAGCGCTTTGCTCTTGGTGCGCTCTCCGGACGCATGCCGCACGTTGTCGCGCGACGGCATGCTGATTCGCGTGCCGACCTGCCCATCCGCGCGGACATGGCCGTCGAAGCGGCCGGGCGCCGATGGGTTCCAGTATCTGGAACTCTGCCGTCATGAGGAGCCGGGATCAGCTGGCCATCACCGCGCCCGCGTCCGTACCATCGTCTAAAAGCGTTGTCGTGCACCAGCAACGCCCACGAGCCGCGCAAGCGTCTCGGCACAAAAAGGAAGACTGCGGCGGCGGGCAACGAGAAAGGAATACGGAGACGAACAATGAGCGGCACTCATAGGACTTTACCGGCAGATGCGGACGCGCACAGCGTCGCTGCGCCATTTCCTTTGGATCGGGCGGGCGCGGCGGCGCGGGGACGCTGGCGCTTCGGCATGCTCGCCTTGATCACGATAGTGCTCGCACTGAGCAGCGGCGATCGTGCGGCGTTGTCGGTCGCCGGTACCGATATGGGCCGCGAGCTCGGCATCACGACGATCGAGATCGGCTACCTCTTCTCGGCGTTCAGTTGGGCCTATGTACTGTTCATGATTCCCTCCGGCTGGCTGTCCGATCGCGTCGGTTCAAAGCGCTCGATGTTCTGGGCCGTGGCCGTATGGTCCGCCTTCACCGTTTGCATGGGACTCGTTCATTTCGTCGGCCTCGTCTTTCCGCTTCTGCTCGGGTTGCGGTTCCTGCTCGGCGTTGCGGAGTCGCCCGTCGGCCCCGCGTCGACACGCGTCATCGCGTCATGGTTCCCATCATCGGAACGCGGCATCGCGGGCGCGATTTTCAACAGCGCTCAGTATTTTTCCCTCGCGGTCTTCACCCCGTTCATGGGCTGGCTCTGCTATGCGTTCGGATGGGAATACGTCTTCATCGTGATGGGTTGCGTCGGCTTCGTCATTGCGGCGGTCTGGCTGCGTTTCTATTACCTGCCGATTCGTCACCCGCGCGTCACCGAGGCCGAGCTCTCGTATATCCGTGAAGGCGGCGGCCTCGTCGATCTTCAAGGCCGTAAGCGCGCCGCGACAGGCGTGCCGCAACGATCGCAGATCGCGGAGATCGGCCTGCTGTTTCGCAGCCGCATGCTGCTCGGCATGTTCGTCGGCCAGTACTGCATCACGGCAGTCACATGGTTCTATGTGACCTGGTTCCCTATCTATCTCGTGAAGCAACGCGGATTTGACATCCTGCAAGCTGGCTTCGTCTCATCGATCCCCGCACTGTGCGGTCTCATCGGCGCCGTCGTATCGGGGTTCGTTTCCGACGCCCTACTCAGGTCTACCGGCTCGCTGAGCCTCGCACGCAAGGGGCCGATCGTTACCGGAGTGCTACTTAGCTCCACGATGATCCTCTGCAATTACATCGATGTGCCCTGGCTCGTCGTCGCGGTCATGAGCGCCGCATTTTTCGGCAAGGGCTTCGGCAATCTCGGCTTCAGTGTCGTGGCCGACACCGCACCGCAAGAGATGGTCGGCGTGACAGGTGGCGTGTTCAACGCGATCGGCAACATCGCCGGGATCGTCACGCCGGTCGTCATCGGCTACCTGCTTCATTCCAGCGGCTCTTTCAATAGCGCGCTAGTCTACGTAGGAGGGCACGGGCTGGTTGCAGCCGGCTCGTATCTTTTCATCGTCGGCAGGATTCGCCGCCTTACGCTCGACGAACTGTGCCGCTAGTCCGCACACACTAATCCGTACTCGGGAGACTCAATATGGCTGACCAGACGCAAACTTTCAATCTGCCCGGAATCGCGAGCCTTCAGCCTGGCGAAGCGACGACCGACCGCATAGCATGGGTGAAGGTGTCGCTGACTTTCCTGCCGCTCGCCTCGCCCATCAGCGATGCCAAGGTCCTCACCGGAAGACAGAAACCGCTCACGGAAATCGCGTTCATCTTCGCTGAAATCGAGAGTGAGCAGGGCCATCGCGGCATCGGATTCGGTTACTCGAAGCGTGCGGGCGGACAAGGGATGTTCTCGCACGCCAAGGAGCTGGCGCCCGCTCTGCTCGGCGAAGATCCAAACGACATCGGCAAAATCTTCAACAAGCTCCTATGGGCCGGCGCGTCGATGGGGCGAAGCGGTCTCACGACACAGGCCATTGCCCCATTCGATATCGCACTGTGGGACCTCAAAGCCAAACGCGCGGGGTTGCCGCTCGCCAAGCTGCTCGGCGCTCATCGCGATTCCGTACAGTGCTACAACACGTCCGGCGGTTACCTGTCGATGTCGCTCGACACCGTTCTGGAGAATGTCGACCGCTCGCGCGGCAACGGCATCGGCGGCATCAAGATCAAGGTGGGGCAGCCCGACACGCGCGAAGACTTCCGGCGCGTGAAGGCCGTGCGCGATCTTCTCGGTCCGGACTTCCCACTCATGGTCGACGCCAACCAGCAATGGGACCGGCTCAAGGCGCAGCGCGCGTGCCGCAAGTTCGAAGAGCTGGATCTGACCTGGATCGAGGAACCGCTCGACGCGTACGACTTCGAGGGGCACGCTGCACTGGCCGCATCGCTCGACACGGCTGTCGCCACCGGCGAAATGCTGACGAGCTTCGGCGAACACGCACAACTGATCGAAACCCGAGGAGCCGACTACGTCCAGCCCGACGCACCGCGGGTCGGCGGCATCACGCCATTTCTGCAAATCATGCATCTTGCCAGTCTGCGCGGACTCAAGCTTGCCCCGCACTTCGCGATGGAGATCCATCTTCATCTGGCAGCCGCGTATCCGGAAGAACCGTGGCTCGAGCACTTCGAATGGCTGGAGCCGCTCTTCAACGAGCGGCTCGAGTTGCGCGGTGGGCGAATGCACGTGCCCAGCCGGCCCGGCCTCGGCTTCAGCCTGAGCGAACAGGCGATCGCGTGGACAGCCGCGGGCGAAGAATACGGCAAGCGCCGGTAAGCCGCCGCACACGGCCATTGCGCCCGCCGCCTCCTCCGGCACGTTCGTTGCGACACAGAGATGCGCCTGCGTCTTCGCAGGCGCCAACCGCTTTGCGTCCCCGCAACCACGCTTCGAGGAGCTCGAATTGAAACTTCCGACATTTGTTCTCGCATGCTGCGTCGCACTGATGCCTGTTGCGACGGTGCATGCGCAGGAAAGCCAGGCTGCATCCACGACGGAGGCCAATCCGCTGCCGGCGCCCGATCGCGACTTCGTGCAGGCAGCCTCGATGTCCAGTTCCACGGAGATCGACGCAGCCAAGCTCGCGCAAAAAAATTCAAAGGACAAGGACGTCAAGTCGTTCGCGCATCACATGCTGCTGGATCATACGAAGATGACAGTGGAGCTCAAGGCTGCCGCGCCGCATGACGTCAAGGTGCCGAAGGACAATTCGGATACGAGCGTGCTCGATTCGCTGCGCCCGTTAAAGGGCAAGGAGTTCGATGACGCCTATATCGACAAGGTCGGCCTGCAAGGCCATGAACAGGCGATTGCCGCGTTCAAGAAGGAAATCTCCGACGGGAAAAACGCCGATTTGAAAAAACTCGCGCAAAAGGGCCTGTCCATCATCGAGGAGCATTACCGCATGGCACAGTCGCTCGCCAAGAAGAAGGGAGTCAGCGGTTGAGCATGCCGGCGCCGCCAACGCCCGCCGGCGAGCGCGATCGAAAGGCGGCACGGCGAAAACGAAATGCAATGTGCAAGGAGCGAATCATGGCGACTGACCAGAAAGGACCGATCACCAAGCAACCGGACAATCCGGACAAGGACCAAGCAGCGGACGACTCCGAGACGTTCGAGACCGATATTTCAGAAACCGGCGAGGACGGAACCGAGGTCCGTCAGGCGGAAGTCAGGAAGGACGATCTATCGGAAACAAAGCCCTCGTCGGACAACAAGGGAAGTTGACGCTCGCGAGACGCCGCTGAGTTCGCGAATGATGCTTCGCGGGGGTGCGGGAGATCGTCCTCCGCGGGGCGCCCTTACGCGAACTCAAGCGCCGCCGCTTCCCGCTTCGTATTGCACGCTCAGTGCGAGGCGATATACGACTTCACGGCCTCGAGCCCGTTCTTGCCGTCGAACGTCGTCACGCCCGTCAGCCATTTATCGAGCACTTGAGGATTGCGCTTGAGCCATGCCTCGGCGGCCTTCCCCGGCTCTTCCTTGTTCATGATCGGCACCATCACATGGTTCTCGATTTCCGTCGTGAACTGCAGATTCGACACGAGCTTGGCCGCGTTCGGGCAGCGCGCCGAATAATCAGGCGGTGTCGCCGTGAAGACTTTTGCCTCCCCGTAGTTCGGGCCGAATACGTCGTCGCCGCCGCTGAGGTAATCGATCTTCATCTGTACGTTCATCGGATGCGGCTCCCAGCCGAGGAAGACGATCCATTGCTTTTCTCGAATCGCCTTGTTGACCTGAACGAGCATGCCCGCCTCGCTCGATTCCACGAGCTTGAACTTGCCGAGACCGAATTGATTGTTCTTGATCATCTTGTCAATCAGCGCGTTGCC
The DNA here is from genome assembly GCF_040965455.1 of Trinickia sp. EG282A. Taxonomy (NCBI): domain Bacteria; kingdom Pseudomonadati; phylum Pseudomonadota; class Betaproteobacteria; order Burkholderiales; family Burkholderiaceae; genus Trinickia; species Trinickia sp. EG282A. The sequence continues at coordinate 381,121 of NZ_JBFRCC010000003.1, forward strand.
GTCGTTGCCGGGCTCGATGCCGTAGACTCTGTCGCCGAGCTTGTCCGCGTATTTCTGGATGTCGGCGAACGATTTGAGGCCGGCGTTATAGACGTAGTCGGGCACTGCAAGCGTGTACTTCGCCCCGGTCAAGTTCGCGGGCTGCAGCACCTTGATCTGCCCCGCTTTCACGAACGGATCGATGATCGGATCCATCGTCGGCGACCAATAACCGAGGAACACGTCGATCTGCTTACTCTTGATACCGGCGAACGTGATCGGCACTGAAGCGATCGTCGTCGTCGGATGGTAGCCGAGCCCTTCGAAGATCGTCGACGCAATGCCGGTCGTCGCCGCAATATCGGTCCAGCCGACGTCCGCAAAGCGCACATTGCGGCAAGCTGCCGTGTCCCCCGCGAACGCCGGTGCCGCCAACGCCGCGGTGGCAATCCACGCGCAACCGGCTTTGATCAAGAGCTGCTTCATCACCTTCTCCTCATTTCACTTTGGTTAGTACGTTGATTGCCCGCGTATCCGTAGGGCGATGGTTGTTGCACACGTGTGGCGTAGGAAAAAATGTGTCGCTCAGCTGGCGGGAGTCGTGGCCTCGCGCAGTGCGGCACCCCGCGCCGGCGCGCCATTCGCGACGTAGTACGGCGCGCTCGCGCGGGGCTGCGGCGCGCGACCGCGGATCCGGTCGGCGATCTTCTCTGCGATCATGATCGTTGGCGCGTTCAGGTTGCCCGTCGTGATCAGCGGCATGATCGATGCATCGACGACTCGAAGCCCTTCGAGCCCGTGCACGCGACCTTCCGCATCGACTACCGACATTTCGTCGCTGCCCATCGCGCACGAGCACGACGGGTGATACGCGGTCTCAGCGCGTGAACGCACGAACGCATCGAGCTCCGAATCGGTCACGCATTTCGCTCCCGGATTCAGTTCCTCACCGCGGAAGCGATCGAGCGCGGGTTGCCTCATGATTTCGCGCGTGATGCGGATTGCGTCGCGGAACTCGCGCCAATCGAGCGGCTCGGCCATGTAGTTGAAAAGGATCGACGGATGATCGCGCGGATCGCGCGAACGCAGCTTGACGCGCCCGCGGCTCGGCGAGCGCATCGATCCGACGTGCGCCTGGAAACCGTGCATCTTGATCGCATTCGTGCCGTTGTAATTGATGGCGACCGGCAGGAAGTGATACTGGATGTTGGGCCACGGGTCGTCGTCGCGCGTACGAATGAAGCCGCCGGCTTCGAAGTGATTGCTGGCGCCGATCCCCGTGCCCTTCAGCAGCCACTCGAGGCCGATGCCCGGCTGGTTGTGCAGCAGCAGCGCGGGATAAAGCGACACGGGCTCTTTGCACGCGTACTGCAGATACATTTCCAGATGATCCTGCAAGTTCCTGCCGACACCGGGCAGATCGAGCACCACCGGAATGCCGAGTTCCCGTAGCCATCCGCCGGGACCGACGCCCGAGCGTTGCAGGATCTGCGGCGATGCAATAGCGCCTCCGCACAGCAGAACCTCGCGCCGGGCATGCGCGGTGACGATCGAGGTCGAATTGCCTTGCAGGTACGCGACGCCGCTGGCGCGCTTGCCGCTGAAAAGAATCCGGTCCGCCGTGGCATGCGTGACGATCGTGAGTTCCCGGCGCGAGCGCGCCTGATCCAGATAACCGCGCGCGGTACTCGCGCGCCGCCCGTTCGCCGTGACGGTGCGGTCCATCGGCCCGAAGCCTTCCTGGCGGTAGCCATTCAGATCGTCGGTGCGCGGATAGCCCGCCTGTACGCCGGCCTCGACCATCGCCTCGAAGAGCGGATTGACGCCCGGCTTGCTCGTCATCACATGTACCGGGCCGTCGCCGCCATGGTAGTCGTTCGGACCGACGTCGCGCGTTTCCGCCTTCCGGAAATAGGGCAGGCAGTCGAGATAGGACCAGGCTTCGAGACCTTCTCGTTGCGCCCAGCCGTCGTAGTCGAGCGCGTTGCCGCGGATGTAGCACATGCCGTTGATGAGCGAAGAGCCGCCCAGCCCCTTGCCGCGTCCGCATTCCATCCGGCGGTTGTTCATATGCGGCTCAGGCTCCGTCTCGTACGCCCAGTTGTAGCGCCGGCCTTGCAGCGGATAAGCGAGCGCCGCCGGCATCTGCGTGCGGAAGTCGAAGCGGTAATCCGGGCCGCCTGCTTCGAGCAGCAGCACCGTCACGCTGGCGTCTTCGGTCAGCCGCGTCGCGAGCACATTGCCCGCGGAACCTGCACCGATGATGATGTAGTCGTATTCGTTCGAACCCATACTGAGTTGCCTCAACACGTTGGGCGTCACAGACCCGCTTCGCCTGCCGCGCCGACGAGCGTGAAACGATGCTCATCGCCCGACCTCGCTCTACCTTGCTCAGAACAGCGGCTGATACCTGCCCAGTTCGATCTGGACGGACTTCAGCCGCGTGTAGTGCTCGAGTGTCGCGAGGCCGTTTTCGCGCCCCACCCCCGATTGCTTATAGCCGCCTACCGGCATCTGCGCGGGCGATTCGCCCCAGGTGTTGACCCAGCAAATGCCGGCCTCGAGCCGATGGATCACCCGATGCGCACGTGCGAGGTTTTCCGTAACGACACCCGCCGCGAGACCGTAGCGCGTGTCGTTCGCGCGCGCGACGACCTCGTCCTCCGTATCGAACGAAAGCAGACTCATGACCGGACCGAAGATTTCCTCCTGTACGATCTTCATTTCGTCGCGACAATCGGCAAAGACCGTCGGCTGCACGAAAAGGCCGCGCGCAAACTCGCCGTCGACGATGCGCGCCCCGCCTGCCACGAGCCGTGCGCCTTCGCGTCGACCGCTCTCGATAAAACCGAGCACCTTGTCGAGCTGCGCACGGCTCACGAGCGGACCGAAGTTCGTCGCCGGCTCCGATGGCTTGCCGATGCGGATCCGCTTCACGCGCTCGCCGATGCGTGCTTCGAAGGCTTGCTGAATCGAGCGATGGACGAATACGCGCGTGCCGTTCGTGCACACTTGCCCCGCGCTGAAGAAATTGGCGCCCATCGCGATATCGGCGGCACGATCGAGGTCCGCGTCCTCGAACACGATCAGCGGAGACTTGCCGCCGAGTTCCATCGTCACTTCCTTGAGCGACGATCCACCGGCGAGCGACATCACCTTCAGGCCGGTCTGGACACTCCCGGTGAACGACATCTTTGCGATATGCGGGTGAGCGCTCAACATCGCACCCACGCGGCCATCGCCTTGCACGACGTTGAACACCCCGGCGGGCACACCGGCTTCGATATAGATCTCGGCGAGCTTCAGTGCCGACAGCGGCGTCACTTCACTCGGCTTGAAGATCATCGCGTTGCCGGCGGCCAGCGCGGGCGCGGACTTCCAGCATGCGATCTGGATCGGGTAATTCCACGCGCCGATGCCGGCCGTCACGCCGAGCGGCTCGCGCCGGGTATAGACGAACGATTCGTCGCGCAGCGGAATCTGCTGCCCCTCGATCGCCATGACGAGACCCGCATAGTATTCGATCACGTCGGCGCCAGTGACGATATCGACGGCACGTGTTTCCGCGATCGGCTTGCCGGTATCGCGCATTTCGAGCTCGGCAAGCTCATCGTTGCGGGCACGCAATAGGTCGACCGCGCGCCGCAGAATGCGCGAGCGATCCATCGGGCCCAGTGCCGCCCATGCGCGCTGACCTTGCTGCGCCGATCGAACCGCGCGATCGACATCGGCCTCGCTCGCCTGCTGAACCGTCGCGAGCTTTTCGCCCGTTGCCGGGTCCAGCGTGTCGAAAGTCGCGCCGCTGGTGGCATCGACGTACTCGCCGCCGATGAAGAGTCGCTGCAAACCGTAGTCAGGCATCAGGGGTTTCCTCGCAAACCGGTAAGACGGCACGGCCGTGCCGTGCGGATCATTCGCGTGAGCCCTCGCGCTGCGCGAGCAGCAAGTCGATGTACTCGTTGGCGAGCCGCAACGCGGCTCGCGTATCGAACGGCTCGCCGCTGAGCGCGCCGCGCAGCCACAAGCCGTCGATCATCGCCGCGAGCCCGCGCGCGGCGCGGCGTGCGGCAGCGAGCGGCATCACTTTTCTAAACTCGGCGCACAGATTCGAGTACAGGCGCCGCGTGTTGACACGCTGCAAGCGGCGCAGCGCATCCTCGTGCATGCTTTGCGCCCAAAACGCCAACCACGTTTTCATCACCGGTGTGTTCACCTGCGAGACGTCGAAGTTGGCCGCCACGATCGCGCGCAGCCGCGCGCGCGGGCCGGCCTTCGCCGCGACGAGGCGGCGACGCCTCGTCGCCGCCCAGAGATCGCGAAGGATATGGCGCATCGTTGCTTCGAGCAGCCCGCTCTTATCGCCGAAGTAGTGGCTGACGATACCCGTCGAAATGTTCGCGCGCTGCGCGACCGACGCGAGCGTCGTGCCTGACAGGCCACACTGGTCGATACACAGCAGGGTGGCGTCGATCAGTTGCGCGCGACGCACTTCGCGCATTCCGACTTTGGGCATGGGTCAGCGGCCTCGGGATTCGATGCGGATACTCTAGTGTTTTTTGTTTGAACGATCAATCAATAAAAACGGGGACGATCTGCTCATGTCGTTTCGGGAAAGCATGGAATGAGTCCTGGGAAATGAATCAGAACGTCTTGGTCAGCGTCGCGAAAAACGTCGTCCGCAACGGATTCGAAACCGCGATGTTGCCCGCCGAATCGCGCGCACCCGTCGTGTAGCGGTCGTACACGTTTGTCGCGCCCCACGCCTTAGTGACCGCCCCTGTCAGCGTCCAGCCGCCATCGAACGTCTTCGAGATGGCCACTTTCCCATCCTGCCAGTTGTACGCGGAGAAGTTTTGCACGCGCTCCCAGCCGTAATGGAGTAGCAGCGAAAAGCCGTGCGTGAGATCGATGTTGGTGTTCAAGTCGAGGTAGCCGGAGCCGCGACTGCCCTTGTCGTTGCCGATGCCAAGCGACTGGCTGTCGTAGCCGAAGTAGTTCGGCGTGTAAGTCAGCCAATAGCGGGCCGTGAACCACTTGTAAGTCAGCGCAGCAACGAATTCGCCGTAGTTGTAGTTCGTTGCGCTCGCTTCCATGCGGGCGCCGGGATACACGTAGTAGTAGACCGTGCCGGTATAAGTCAGATCGCCGAGGGAGCCGCCGTAGCCACCGTAGAGATCCCATTCGACCGTGCCGCCCTCGATGAATTTGCTGCTGACCGTCGACAGCCAGGTGCCGGCAAAGAGGCCGCTCGAGTGCGTGTAGTCGAAGCCGCCTTGAATCGCCGGCTTGCCCCATGTCTGACGAAACCCGCGCGAGACGTATTGCGAGGCCAGCGTGACATTTGCTGTCAATGGTGAGGCCGCCGGCGCCGATGCCGAGGCCGGAGCACTGGCGGGCGTCGGGGGATCCACGGCTGCGGTCGTTGCGGGAGCAACGCTCGCCGCGCTCGACGAATTCGCCGTGTTTGCTGAATTCGCAGTATCGGCTGCGCCCCCGGCGCCCGCGCCCGCGCCCGCGCCTGGGCTTGCGCTTGCCTGCGCGAACGCGCTTGCCGCGTACAGCGAGCCGAGACATAGAGCGGCGCAGCTAATGGCTGTGCCGAGTTGACGTGACTTCCCGTTGAGGTGGTCCATATGCGCTCCGTCGTCGTTGAAATCGATCGCTCTTCGAGTGGCGTTCTGTCGTTCGCGGCCACTCTATGTTTTTTTTGTTTGAACGGTCAATCAATAAAAAAACGATGCCGGGCGCGTGTCGCTTTTGGAAAAGAGAACGTCGGATGATGCATCATCCGACGTCGTTCGCCGCTCGTGCTGCGGTGCAATCAGTGTGCGCCCGCGGCCGCCGCGCCGCCTCCGCCCTTTGCCGGTTTCGTCAGCCAGATGAGCGGAATGATCACGACAAAGATCCCGGCGGACAGCCAGAAAATGTCGTTCAGCCCGAGCATCGCCGCCTGCGCATTCAGCGAACGCTCGAAGAAAGCAACGGCCTGATCCACGCTGCCGCCCAGGACCGCATGCACATTCGCGATCGCCGCCCCATAGGCGGGATTGTCGACGCTCGCCTGCTCGGCGAGTTGCGCGTGATGCAAAATCGTCCGGTCGTTCCAGCCGGTCGTGACGAGCGAAGTGCCGGCCGCGCCCGCGAATACGCGCGCGAAGTTCGATACGCCAGCCGCCGCGGGAATCTTCTCAGCGGGCAGTCCGGACAGGATGATCGCCGTCAGCGGGACGAAAAAGAGCGCGGTCGGGATGCCCTGCAAGAGCGTCGGCAATACGAGGGTCCATTGATCGACGTCTGTGGTGTAGTGCGAACGCATCAGGAAGACGCCGGCATAGCCGACGAACGCCAGCGTCGCCAACACGCGCGGATCGGACTTCGGCATGACCTTCGCCATCACTGGAGCAAGCAGCACGGCGAAGATGCCGAGCGGCGCCGTCACTAGACCGGCATCCACGGCGCGATAGCCCAGATAGCCCTGAATCCACTGCGGAAGAATCACCAGGTTCGCGAAGAACACGGCGTAAGCGACGGAGATCGCAATCGTGCCGCCCCGAAAATTGCGTACCGCAAAAAGCCGCACGTCCACGATCGGGTTTTTCGCCGTGAACTCCCAGATCAGGAAGAAGACGAAGCTGACAGCGGCCACGGCGGCTAGCGTGCAGATGACAGGCGAGTTGAACCAGTCGAGGTCCTTGCCCTTGTCCAGCATGATCTGCAGCGATGCCACCCATGCAATCAGCGACAGCAGTCCGATTTTGTCGATCGGAAGCTTGCGCTTCGGCGATTCCCGGTCCCGATAGATCAACCACGTCACCCCCGCCGCGAAGAGACCGACTGGCACGTTGATATAGAAGATCCACGACCAGCTATAGCTATCGGTGATCCATCCGCCCAGCGCGGGGCCGGCGATCGGGCCGACCGTCGCCGTCATTGCCCACAACGCCAGCGCCGTGGAGCTTTTCTCTTTCGGATAGGATCCGAGCAGGATCGCCTGCGACAGCGGGATCAGCGGTCCAGCTACCGCGCCCTGCAATACGCGCGCCGCGAGCAGCACCATCAGGTTCGGTGCCACGCCGCACAGCCACGAAGAGAACGAGAACAGCAGGATCGCGACGACGAAGAGCTTGATTTGGCCGACTCGCTCAGTCAGCCATCCTGTCAGCGGAATCGCCACCGCATTGGCCGCGGCGAACAGCGTGATCACCCAGGTGCCCTCGTCGACCGATACGCCAAGATTGCCCGAGATCGTAGGGATGGCCACATTGGCGATCGAAGAATCCAGGACGTTCATGAACGTTGCAAGCGCAACCGCGATCGTCGCCAGAATCAGCTTGCCGCCTGTCAGCGGCGGCGGTGCTAGTCGAATCGGGGAATTCATGATGCGCTCCGCTCAAGTTGCCGGACAGGCCTCGTGTTTTGCTCGATGATCTTTTCGATCTCGGCATCGGCCTGCGCGCCGCAGTTCGCGAATACATCCGTGCGGTAAGTCGTGTTCGAGGCTGCGCCGAGTTGCGCGCCGGCGTCGTCGTGCGTGTCCACGTCGACGTTCATCGATAGTCCGATACGCAGTGGATGGGCGTTCAGTTCTTTCTGATCGAGTTCGATGCGTACGGGCAGACGCTGGACCACCTTGATCCAGTTCCCGGTCGCATTCTGCGCGGGCAATGTGGCAAAGGCGCTCCCCGTACCCGCCGAGAAACCGACCACGCGGCCGTGATATTTGACCTTGCCGCCGTAGACGTCCGCCTCGAGCGCCACAGGCTGGCCGATGCGCATGCCGCGCAGCTGGCTCTCCTTGAAGTTGGCATCGACCCACACCCCGTCGAGCGGCACAATCGCCATCAGCGGAGTACCGGGCGACACGCGCTCGCCGACTTGCACGGAACGTTTCGCGACATAGCCGGTGACCGGCGCGGGCAGCGTGTTGCGCGAGTATGCCAGGTACGCGTCGCGCACTTTCGACGCGGCCGCCAGCACGCTCGGATGCTGCGTGATTGTGGTGTTGTCGGTCAGGACGTGGTTGGCTTGCGCCTGTTGCCGCACGGCATCGAGCGCCGCCTGCGCGGCCGTGACGGTGTCGCGCGCGTGAGCGATGTCTTCGGCCGACACGGCCCCCGTGCCGGCCACTGCCTGGCGGCGGCGCAGGTCGTCCTGGGCGCGGGCCAAGTCCGACTGCTTCTGAGCGATGTTCGCGGCGTAGAACTGGTTGTCCACGTAGAGTCTGCTGACTTGCCTCACGGTCTGCGCGAGTGTCGCTTCCGCGTTGCCGAGCGCGACTTTAGCGTCGGCGTCGTCGAGTCTCACGACCGGGTCGCCCTGCTTGACGATCTGCGTATCGTCGGCATTCACGGCGACGACGGTGCCCGTCACCTGCGGCGTGAGTTGCACGAGGTTGCCGCTAACGTACGCGTCGTCAGTGGATTCGTGATAGCGGGCGTAGGTCATGTAGTACGCGCCATAAGCTGCCGCCGAAACCACGATGGCAGCGCCGAGCAGTGCAAGTAGCAACTTCCTCTTCCGCGCGTTCGATTCGTTCGAGGTAACGGCTTTCGCCGATGTGGTCTCGCGTTTGGCGCTCGTCGCTTGCGACGATTCGAGCTCCGAGGTGTCGATTTCGCTCATCTGAGTTCTCCGAGTAGATGGGATGGGTTTGCCGTTCAACGTGGGGCAGCAACAGCCGGTCGCATCGAGGGAGCGCGGCCGTCAGGCAATGCCGCTGCCGGATAGGGCCGCGCGTCTTTTCCCGAGTTGGACGTATCGACAAACCCACCGCCGAGCGCGGAAGCCAGCGCGATTTGTTTGTCGCGGCGATCCATACGGAGATTGGCGACCGCCTGATCAGCCAATAGCGCGTTGACGTCCGCGTTCAATACAGTCAGTTGATTCGTGAGGCCCGCGTTGTATTGGATCAGCGCGAGTTCGTCGGCTTTGCGCGCGGCGTCCTGCGCCGCCTGCGCATCGACGAGTTGAGCATCTGTCGAACGAACGCCGGCGAGTTGCGTGGCGACTTCGCTCAGCGCAGTCACGAGCGTCTGGTTATACGTCGCGACGGCATAGTCGAAGTCGGCATAGCGGCCCTTCAGGTTGGCGCGCAGTTCGCCCGCATCGATGATCGGCAAATGGACCGCCGGGCCGACGGAAGCTGTCCGGCTCGCCGCCGTCAGGAATCGGCCGAAGCCGAATGCGTCGAGGCCGATTGCGGCGCTCAGGTTGATGTCCGGATAGAACTCGGCCTTCGCCTCCTTCACGTCGTGCGTCATCGCGTCGACGCGCCAGCGCGACGCAACGATATCGGGGCGGCGGCTCACGAGATCGGCCGGCAGGTTGTCCGGCAGGCGAACGTCGTCGCCCGGGCCCAGTGTCGGCTGGGCAAGCTGTAAGCCGCGATCGGGACCGGCGCCGAGCAGCGCGGCGATCTGATAGCGCGTCGTGAGGATCTGCCCATCGAGCGCTGTCAGCGCGGCGCGGCTCGTCGCCAGATTAGCCTGCGCGGTCTTGCGCTCGACTTCGGTATCCAACCCCGTCGCAATCCGCCCTGCGGTGATGCGCTCGATCTGCTCCCGTCTGGCGACTTCCCGCTGCGCGATGTCGCGCAGCGCGTAGAGGCGTGCAAGCTGGTTGTATGTCCGAGCAATGGATGTCGTCAGCGTCAGTTTGACGACTTGCGCGTCGGCCTCGCTCGCCTGAAGCTGAGAGATAGCCGCCCTCAGCGCCTCACGATTCTTGCCCCACAAGTCGAGATCGTACGAAGCGCTGAGCAGCGCCTTGTTTTCGGTCTGCCACGAGCCGCCGTAGGGCGGCGGCACGAGCGCCGTGCTCGAGAATTGCTGGCGCGTGAGCGAGTAGCTGGCATCGACGCGCGGCATCGTGTTGGCGTTCGCCGTTTCGCTGTAAGCAGCAGCAGCCGCTACGCGGGCACGCGCCTGATCGAGCGTCGGGCTATCCTTCAACGCTTCGACGATCAGCGCCTTCAGTTGCGCATCGCCGAACTGGTCAGCCCAGTCGGCCGCAGGCCAACGGCCCCCGTCAGCGGGAATGCTTTGCTGCGTGGCGTACTGTTGCGGCTCGGCAGGCTTCGCATCGCTATGGATGCCCGCATAGTTCGCGCACGCCGATAGCACTGCGGCGAATATCACTGACATACCGATGCTCAGTACGGCTGAAACGCGCCGCCTGGGGTTCGGTTGAGCGTCATTTCTCTGACGTGTCAGATATATGGGTAAAAAAATCGTGCCGGACATGTTCTCTCTCTCCAAACTGTGCACGCACGATAGTTGACCTGTCAGATATAGTCAACGGCGCATTGATAACTCACAGTTTCGGTGGGATGAACAATCCGTCTTATTCGATGAGACCGGGGATGGTCTGGTGATGACCCGCGGTGTCCGGTCAGTCGCCGGCAAACTTGTGCAGCAGCCTGCGCAACTCGGTGAGCTCGTCCTTCGTGAAAGCCTTCAGGCGGGCGTTCAGCACTTCCACGGCAACCTCCGGCACCTGGTCGGCGACGGCCGTCCCATCGTTCGTGAGTGCGAGGTTGACGACACGCCGGTCTTGCTGATCTCGTGAACGAACGAGGAGCCCTTTCGCTTCGAGCTTGTCGAGCATCCGCGTCATCAGGCCCGTGTCCATTCCGAGCATCTTCGACATCTCGAAAGGTGTCGTTGCCAGCTTCCGCCTGAGCACCAGCAAGATACCCATCTGCTGGCTCGAAATATCGAACTCCTTAAGCGCGCCGTCCATCTCGGCGATGATGAGATTGCGCGCCCTGACGAGTTGGAAGCCAACGCTTTCCGTCACATTGAAGGTTGCTTTCGTGTAATGGCGCACGTGATGGCTCCTACCGGTATCGCAATACGATTGACCCAGTCAGATACTAGCAGATCAGCTTTCGTTCGCACGCCGATGTGACCCTGCCCTCTCACAGACGCTGACCTACAGCTCTCGGATCTTGCCCTTTGAGACCATGCCCCATGGGAATGGCAGTTATGCCCGCTGGCTCCTATCCGCGCCGTTTGCGTTTCACCGATGATCGAGCCACGACGAATACAGATGTCGTGACTGCCGTAACGAAAGCCGCTGTGTCCCGGCTGCACGGGTCAATAAACGGGCCGACAGCGAACAGCCACTTACCGCATCATCGGAGATACATCATGTCGCTTCAGGACAAACTCGACGCTTTCAAAGCCGACTTCAAAGCTGGCAAGCCCCCGTACAACGCGCCACCGGAGATCCACCCCGTCATGGAGCGAGCGACGGCTGAGCTCATTGCCTCCGGTCAGGCGAGCCGTGCGATCAAGGCCGGCGATGTTGCGCCGCACTTTCGCCTGAAGGACCAGAACGGCAACGACGTCTCGTCCGTCGAACTGCTCGAGCAAGGTCCGCTCGTCGTCACGTTTTATCGCGGGGTGTGGTGCCCCTACTGCAACCTCGAACTGCAGGCGCTGAATGAGGCACTTCCCGAGTTGCAGCGCTACGGTGCGAATGTGGTTGCGATTTCGCCGCAGACCGCCGTCAATAGCCGCAAGTCAGTCCGCATCAACGAGCTGCGCTTTCCCGTGCTCAGCGATACGCACAATGGCACGGCTGCCGCATTCGGACTGCGATTCGAGCTCCCCGACTATCTGATCGAGCTCTACCAGAAGCTCAAGAACGACCTGCCGACTTTCAATGCCGACCCGAGCTGGACACTGCCGATGCCGGCGCGCTATGTCATCGGTACGAACGGCATTGTTCTGTACTCCGAAGTGAACCCCGATTACACGCACCGTCCTGATCCGTCGGAAATGTTCCCGGTCCTGCAAAAGGCGACGCAATCGGTCTAATGCCGCTTTTTCGACAAGCCGCGGCGCGGCCGCGGCGAGTGGTTCCGCGTTCGCCTGAACCACAAGGTAGGAGACCCGGTGCCTCAGGCGGGCGAGACCGCCAGCATTTCCTCGACAAACGCAACGAACGCACGCGCCTTCGACGTGACAAGGCGACCGGACGGGAACACAGCCCATAGGTCGACTGGAGGCAGTTCCCAGTCTTTGAGTACGGCGCGCACTTTGCCCTCACTGAGTTCGGGCGCGAACATCCATTGCGAAGCGACGGTGAGGCCCATGTCGCCGAGCACGGCTGTTCGTATGCCTTCCGCCGCGCTCACACGCACCCTGCCTGCAACGGCCACGGTGACCTGCTTGCCGCTTTGACTGAACGACCATGACTCACCGCCGCCTCGCTGGGAATAGACGATCACTTCGTGGCCGCTCAGATCGGCCGGCGTCTTCGGAATGCCGGACTCGGCAAAATAGGCAGGCGTGCCGACGACGAGCCGCGGACTGCTTGCAATCCTGCGCGCGGTCATCGCGGAGTCGTCGAGCGTCCCCATGCGCAGGGCGACGTCCATGCCTTCTTCGAGCAAATCGATGTTGCGGTCGTCGAGCACGATGTCGATCTCGAGATGCGGGTGACGATCGAGAAAGCGCTTCAACCCCGGCAGAATGTGCAAGCGGGCGAAGGTCACGGCCGCCGACACGCGCAGGCGCCCGGAAAGACTGTCCGAAGACTGCCGTGCCGCATGCTCCGCTTCTTCGGCTTCTTCGATGGCTCGTTTCGCGTGCTCGTAGAAACGCTGGCCTGCGTCGGTCGTCGTCAGCCCGCGAGTCGAGCGCAAGAGCAACCGCGCGCCGAGTCGCTGTTCCAATTGCGCGATCGATTTTGAAACGGCGGGCTGCCCGAGGTCGAGCCGGCGCGCAGCGGCCGAAAAAGATCCCGCCTCGACGACGGCGACGAACGTTTCCATGGCTGCCATGCGGTCCATCTACGAGCCCTTTTTAATGAAGCTTCGACAGTATCATCGAAGGGGCAGCATGCGCAGCAGCACTCCAGGGGCACTACATCGCGCCACGCGTTAGCGAACGTTGGCGGCGGCTATGGACGCACCGGCTGCTTCCGACTGCGCGGCCAAAAACTGGTGAATCTGCGCGACCACGGCGGCCCCTTCCCCCACGGCCGCCGCAACGCGCTTCGTCGAACCCGACCGGACATCGCCGATCGCGAACACGCCCGCGACGCTGGTCTGGAGCGGCAGCGGCGAGGCCCTCGGACTCTCTTCCGGCCCCAGGTCAGCGCCTGTCAATACAAAGCCTTTCTTGTCCACCGATACACCGCAAGTGCGGAGCCAGCTCGTATTAGGCTCGGCACCGATGAAGAGGAACAGATGATGAGTCGCGATGCTTTCGAGCGCACCGTCGCGCCGGCGATAACGGACGAGCTCGAGCCGCTCCTCGCCTTCGAGCGCGGCAACTTCGCAATTCGTATGGATCGTGACGTTCGGCAGCGATTGAATGCGATCGATCAGATACCGGGACATGCTCTGTTCGAGATCCGGGCCGCGGACGAGTAAATGGACATGAGCGGCGTGCGAAGCAAGAAACACCACCGCCTGCCCCGCGGAGTTGCCGCCGCCGACCAGCAGCACCGATTCGTTGCGACATAGTCGCGCCTCGATCGGCGTCGCCCAGTAGTAGATGCCGCGACCTTCGAAGCGCCCGAGGCTATCCACGGCCGGACGCCGATACTCCGCACCGCTCGCGATGATGACGGTGCGCGCCGTGACACGGCGTGAACCCGTCAACTCCACCTCGAGCGGATACTCTCCGCAATGCAGGGCCTTCACCTCTACCGGAATGGCAATGTGCGCACCGAACTTTTGAGCTTGAACGAACGCCCTCCCGGCCAGCGCCTGCCCGGAGATCCCCGTCGGAAAACCCAGGAAGTTCTCGATGCGGGCGCTCAAACCCGCCTGACCACCTGGCGCGCGGCAGTCGAAAGCGGCCACCGACAGGCCCTCGGACGCGGCATACACGGCTGCCGCCAGACCAGCCGGTCCCGCGCCGACGATCGCGACGTCGTATAGGTGGGCGCGATCGAACTCCGGCAGGAGTCCTAAACAAGACGCGAGCTGCCCCTCGTCGGGATTGCGCAACACGGTGCCATCGGGACATACGACGAGCGGCATGTCATCGCACTGTGGAGTCAAACGCTCGAGTAAGGCAATCGCATCGGCATCGCCGACGTCGAGCGCCACATGCGGATACGCGTTGCGCCGCAGAAAGTGCTGCAGCGCGAGCAGGCGGGGCCCATTGGGCGAGCCCACGAGCACCGCGCCCTGCCCGCGCTCGATCGCCGCGACACGCCTCAAAATGAGCGCGCGCATGATCTTTTCGCCGAGCTCGGCCTCCGCGATCATCAGCGCACGCAGCCTGTCCGGCGGGATCACGAGCGCTTCGACCTGCTCGATGACTTCAGCATCGACGAGGGCTGGCTTGCCGGACAGCATGCCGATATCGGCCGTAAATTCGCCCCTCAAAACGTCCTCGCGAATCAAGCGTTGACGACCGAGGCCGTCGCGCGCGATGTAACGCACCTTGCCCGACAAGAGGACGAACATGCCAGGACTCGAGCTGCCCGTGCTATAAAGCATGTCGCCCGCCGCGTAGCAGCAGAGCGCACCAAAACGATGCATCCGATCGATCTCCGCATCGGTCAGCGTCGGAAAGATCTGGTGGAAACGCAGACTGCTGAACGGAGACTGCTCGTCTCCCGCGGCGGCACGACCCGCGCCGCCATTCGTACCGATTTGGCCTGGGTTCGCGGGGGCGCCGCTTTGCGAAGAACCGTCACTGATCATCAAATGCCTCTTGACCGCGAACATGAATCCTGTCGATGAGCTCAATGTGGGCGTCGTCGCGGTGTTCGAAGCCCCCGAGCAGCTTAATACATCACGGCGAAGAGCGCTTCGGCGTTGACCTGCCGGGAACCGATTATTCCCGCACTCTTTAAAATCGCACGGTGATCGATACGTTCGATCGTGCATGTACCCGATCGCTATTGGCCACTGCCTTGCACGATGACCTGCGCCATGGCGTCTCGCTCGATTCGTTCCAGCGCGACGCGCATCTGCGCAAATTCATCTGGCGTGCAAACCTGTTTGCCGAAATCGGCCTTCAGCCGGCGCGTCACCTGAACGACGCGTGTCTGAGGATCGAAAATGTAATCGGACGCATAGGTCAAGCCGCCCGCGCTTATCGAAAGTGCTTCGGGGACATAGATCGTCTTGACGTTCGGCGGCAGATCGATCTGCCCTTCCTCTTCGAACGTGCCGCCGATGCAGACATAAGGTCGAGTTCGCCGCGGCACCGCGAGCCAGTCCTCGACCTGTGTCGCGATCCCGCCCGCCAGGCTCGAGAGCGCCGGCACGCCCATCATGCCGTCGGGCCAGACGATATGCTCGATCATGCCCGTCATCGTGACCGCAAACGGGCCGGCCGTCGCCGATACGTCGTCGGTCGAGAGCGTCGCCGTGCCACGTAGACCCGCTTTCTGCAACCGCTCATAGGCGATCTGCTGCATGCGCTCGCGCGTCGCGCGCCGGAAGGCGTTTCGCTCGAGTTCGGCTGTGAAACCGCTATCCTCGACATGATAGGCGTAGCGCCCCCTGCCGCTCGAGTCAATGCCGATCTGCACGCGCGCATCGCGCGAGCGTTGTTGCGTCGCCGGCGTGCGTACGAGCACGCCTTCGTCGACGAGCAGCGCCGGCCTATCCACGAGGCTCGACGGCAGATCGCCGAACGCGATGCCGCCCGCGGTGGTATCGGCGAAGCGCCGAAGCTCGGGAATCCATACGATCGCGTGATTGATCGCGCCCGCTCCGTAACCGGGCACCGAGGGTAAGGTGTAGACGGGCCCGAGTGCGATCAGCGCAGGCTCGCTGCGTATGCCGACGGCCGCGAGCAGTGCGCCATAGAGCGCCACATGGTCCTTGCAGTCGCCATAGCGGTCGCGCAGGATGTCGACGACATGGTGCGGCCGCGTCGCCGCTTCGCCGACGAACAGGGCCACATAGCGGATGTTTGCGCGCATCCAGTCGTAGAGCGCGCGCGCTTTCGACCAGGCATCGGGCGCATTGGCCGTGAGTGCGTGCGCGAAGGCAACGATCGCTGGATCGTTCGCGGTCGGATCGACGGCCCCCTCCTCGTAACGCTCCGCGAAAGCGGCGAAGCTCGGCGTCGTGGTGACCATCAGCCGATCGCCATACTGTGCATACCCTACCGCGCCGTGCTCGATCGGCGCATAGGGACCGTGACGGTAATCGAACTCGTATCGGGTACGCCCGCCCTCGGTCACGGGCGGCTTCGCCGCGTACCCGCGAGCGTCGGCATAAAGCGGCATGTCAGCCGGCAGATCGAAGACGAGTTGCTGATTCTCGACGGGGACGCGCTCAGGCTCGACGAAGTAGGCGAAGGCCCCCGGCTCGATCGCCTTGAAGCGCGACTTACGAAACGCGACGTGAATGCGCCACCCGGGCTCCACGCCGGGAAAGATCACGGTGCGCAGGATACCGTCCTCGAACATCGGCGCGCCGGCCGCGCGCGGTTCCTGCACGTCGCGAACCGCATCGCGGCCGACCGGATGCGTGTTGCCATCGGGATCGATCGATTCGGCCGCCACCAACGTCAATCTTTCGGTGTCCTTATCGAACCAGACATAGTGCTGCGCAATCGCATCGACGCCGGTTGCGGTATTCGCGCGCAACGTCGTGTCGTCGTACTCCTCGAGCGTGCCGTTGTGCTGGACGACAAATCGATGAACGTCGGACTCGATCGTCATCGGCGCCGCATCGTCCGCCTGGGCTCGCGCGCTCGGGATTCCGGCGATGGACAATGCCACGAGCAGCACGCATGCGAACGTCGCGCTTAGTCCTGGCGGAAGAACGGTTGCAACGAGCATGGGAGCGACACTTGAATCGCGCACGCAATAGATGAGGACATATATTGATGCCGCGTCTTGCCCGTTGCAAGCTTACGCTCGAACGCTGCCGATCAAAATACGATCAAAAGCGCCGCGAATACCGCGTACAGCCAACCGACGCGGACCAACTCTCGGCTATGCACCTGCGGTGCCTTGAAGGCTCGTTGCAAGAAAACGATGGCAACCGCTGTGACGCCCGCGGCGATGATCGACTGCGTGGCGAGATGCCAACTCGTGAAGAAGAGGCCGAACGCAGTGGGCACAGTCGCTTGAATCATCATTGCGCCGCTGATGTTGGCGAGAGCAAGACGTTCCTTACGCTGCCGCACCCAGATTACCGCGTTCATGATTTCGGGTAACTCGGTCGCGATTGGGCTCAGCAGCAGCGCGGTGAGTTGCGGCGCAAGACCTAGCCAAGGTCCGATCACTTCGATTTGCCGCACGAACAGCCGCGACGCCAGAAAGATCACGGCCAGCGCACCGAGCGTCTGCACGGCGATCCAGAACATCGCCGGACTTGGATCGTGCGGACGCAATTTAAGCGGTTCCAGCTCATCGAGCCCGTCGATATCGTCGGTCGCCGTGAGTTCTTTCCAGCAATAAACGGCGTACGCCAACAGAAACGCGATACCCAGCACGGGCTTGAAGGAGAACACCACCAAGCCCAGCGCGATCTTGAAGACGAAGATCGCGAGAAACCACAATTGATCGCGGCGCAATCGGCGCGTGTCCGCCTCGACGTGTGCCTTGTCCCGACCGACACGGCGCGCCGTTGCGAGAAGCGTGATGCCCACGACCGCATAGGCGACGGTGCTGAGGGCGAGCGGTCCGCCGATCGCGGCGCCGACACCGATCTCCTTCTGCGCGGGGGTGCCGCCAAAGGCAACCGCAACGAGTGTAACGACGCTCTCGGGCAACGCAGTGCCGAATGCGGCAAGAATGGTGCCGGTGGCCGTTTGACTCACGCGCAGTTTCTGGCCGAGCCATTCGACACCGTTGACGAATGTCTCGCAGGAAAGGTAGATGATTGCGGCGGAGGCGATGAGCAGTGCGACAGTCCAGATCATGACAGTCGCCCCGTGGCGCGGAGTTGGGAAAGCAGGCGCATCTCGGTTATGTTCCACGGGCCGGGACAAGAGAACCCAATGACGTCTCGCCTTCGCCCGGCCCGGGTAAGAAGGGATAACGTCACAGGTCTCGCCAAGCCGAGAAACGGCTGTCATCACCATGGCACGGGCGCGCCAATTATGTTGATGATGACGCTTCACCACGCTGGTGAAGCAGACTACTCCCCCACGACGGGGCAGATTATAGCGCAAGCCGGCACGACGATGACAACAGGAGGCCAGGTTGCGGTGTCTCGCCGGCACGCGATCCCTGCCGCGATGGGGCCGTTGTAAAAGCCTCGCTCAGCTTTCAGGCGACCTGGCAGATCCCGTAATGCGTTCCTTCGTGACCAGGCTCTCGATCGAGCTCGCACACTAGCTCGATTGGCCGACCATCGAGCTCCGTATTCGCATCCCAGCTCGTTTTGCCGTTCCGCCAACCGATATATTCGCCCCCCCGGTAGCGGATGACGATTCTCTGCAGCACCACCGGTTGCGAATGAATGAGCCTACGCAGACCCGCCCTACGCTCGATAGCGGGAAACCGGAAAGCTCCGCGTGCATCGGTCGTGCAACGCTGTGGCGGAATTTCGTTCTCGTTCTCCGACCAGATAACCTGCTCGACGAGCTCCGCCCCCTGTACGGGTTTGCCATCCATCAACACGGTGCCGTGCACTTCGGAGAAAAGAACCAGACGATCAAACACTCCCATCGCCGATCCCTCGTGCTGTCAAAGCATTGCGGCAAAGAACGTCAGGCGGCTCGATCGGAAGCGGCTTGATCGGCAGCAGCTTGATCGATAGGGTCAGCCGCCGACGGTTGATCCGT
Organism: Trinickia sp. EG282A; assembly: GCF_040965455.1. Classification (NCBI taxonomy): domain Bacteria; kingdom Pseudomonadati; phylum Pseudomonadota; class Betaproteobacteria; order Burkholderiales; family Burkholderiaceae; genus Trinickia; species Trinickia sp. EG282A. Next base: position 399,825 of record NZ_JBFRCC010000003.1, read on the forward strand.
CGCCGCGGCGCTCGACTGCGCTGCCGCATTGCCAGGCTCGGTTGCCCCTTTCGCTTGGCGGCGCGAAGCATGCGCGCCGTGCGCTTGCCTGCGCGCGAACGCGGCGTCGCGTGCGGTGACCGAGCCCGCCGGCGCGCCGGTCAAGTCGACGCGCACGGCTCCATCGGTAAGGCACGCCCAGTAGCGGCTGCCGCGGCACCAAGTGCTAACCCCGAGGCGGATCTCGTCTTCTTTCAGCTTGAGCTCTTCCGCGTGCGCGAGAAGGTCCGCCAGAATGCCGATCTTCAGCGGCACTTTAGGGGCCGGCTTTTTGGGGAAAGCCGCCGGAAAACGCTTTTGCAACTTGCCGATCGTGCGCAGGACCGGATCGACCGGCTCGCTCTTTGCGCTGGGCCGGGCGTTCGTCTTGGGTGCGGTGGGCCCAGCGGGCCGAACGGGCTTCGCCGGTTGCCGCTTTGCTTCCCTCTCTTCTTGCGCCGCCTTTTTAAGTTGTTGCTTAAGTACTGCCAGTTGCTCGAAACCCATGCTACGTCCTGTAACCGTCCGCCAATAATGGGAATATTACAGCCCTTTGCCGGCGAGCGTCGATGACCGCCCCTTGGAACTCATGAGCCAGCGACGTGCCGGGCGGCGTTGCGGGCCTTCCTGACCATCACGAATCGAGAAAAACGCCTCGAAGCTCTCGGAAAGCTTCACCTGCTGCGCTCAACCTTGATCAGATCTTCGTATTCGCCGAATTCCGGCCAACTCTCGTAGTTCCCGTCGACGTCGGCGGCCGCTTCCGTCGCTTCAACGCTGTGCGGATTGAGACATTGCCTCGTGGTCTTGACGGTACCGTCACGATCGAAGATGTATGTCGTCCCTGTCTCGACGATGTCCGAGTCACCGTCGAACTCACGGTATGTCGCCATACTCAAGAACAGTCTTCGTGGCTCGACTTCCTTGAATGCGTAATAGAGCGACTCACGTAGTTGCTCATCGAGAAAGCCAACGCCAATGAATTTGTCATTGACCTCGAGGAAGCAAGACGGACTCTGAGGAGAGCCAACGACGACTGTATAAAACTTCTTGGCGGCGTGGGCAGCCCTGGCCTGCTCCTCCGTCCAGATTTCGGTTGGCCGCTTCTTGGCTCGAAACCACGATTTGCAATAGTAGATGGCGCACTTCATGTGTAGGCCGTTTCGGAGGAGACCAACGATTGTCTCCGCTTCTGTCTTTATCCCCAACCTGCAACGCGATACTCAGTACGTCACGCCTCTCCACGGCAGTTGCAACGCCGAGATCCGGTCGGACTCGATCGCGAAAATCATGCCGCGTATCGGGTCATGCAGGCGGCCGGCGAAGCCCGGCAAAGCCAAGGTTTGCGTTCGGGAGGCAATGTCCCACACCGTCGTTCCCGATATCGCGGCAACGTACAGACGTGAGCCGTCGCTGAAAATTTCCACCACCCGGTCGTCCGCGCCCGCCATGGGCCATCGCGAATGCGGGGACCGCACTGTCGTAGTGACATCGAGAATCCGTACGCCCGGCCCCTCCATGGCACCCTCGCTGTCCTCGTAGGTTTCATCGTCCCAGTTTGCGAGCCCCCACAAGGCGGCGACATGCTGCTCGCCGATCCAGCAGGCCGGCGGGCCCCAATCCTGGCGCATCGTGAGATTGATGGCCGAGGCGCCGTTCTCGCTTTCCCAAGGGTTGGATCTCGACGATCGGCGAGCTTGACCATGTCAGTGAACACAACGGAAGTGCTTCGCCGCTCGTCGCGAACAGACTGCTGTCATTGAACTCGATCATATCGTGTTCCCACTGCCGTCGACGCGCGCATCGCGTCGCACGGCCTGCGGCGGCAAACCAAAGCCGCGCATAAACGCCTCCCGCATATGGCGACGATCGCGGAAACCCGTTTCCTTCGCGATCGTATCCAGCGGATGCCGGCTTTGCTCGATCATCAGGCGCGCGGCTTCGAGGCGTAGTCCTTCGATCGCCTTGGCCGGTGATTTGCCCGTTTCGAGCGTAAACACGCGGCTGAATTGACGCGGGCTCAAGTGGACAGCCTCGGCCAATTCCTCGACGGTCAATGGTCGGCTCAGGTTCTTGCGCGCATAGTCCAACGCACTCTGGATGCGATCGGACTTCGGCGCAAGATCCAGCATTTCGGAGTGCTGCGACTGCCCGCCCGATCGCCTCTGATGCATGACCAGCTTGTGGGCGACGGATCGAGCGACATCCGCACCGAGATCCTTCTCCACCATCGCGAGCGCCAGGTCGAGGCCCGCGGTCATCCCGGCAGACGTCCAGACGGAACCGTCGACGATATAAATGCGATCGTCTTCGACGCGAATGTCAGGAAAGCGCTTCTGCATTTCTCGCGCGAAAGCCCAGTGCATCGTTGCGCGCCGCCCGGCGAGCAACCCGGCTTCGGCCAGCACGAATCCGCCCGTGCAAATGCCCGCGATGCGCCGCGCGCGCTCGCCCGCTTTGCGCAGGAATGAGAGGACCTCGGCAGGCGCGGATGAAGTGGTCGGATCGATGACGCCCGCCACGATCCACGTATGAACTTCGCGGCGCTCACGCACCGACCGGGTGCCGACAACCATGCCCAATGACGAACGCACGTCGCCTCCGTCGACCGAAAAATTGTCGAGCTCATAGAACGGATCGCCCGTCGCCACATTCGCGCACTCAAAAACGGCCTGTGTGGCGAGCGCCATGACCTGGAAGCCGTCGCTCAGAAGAAAGCCAATCCGATGCATGTCCGTTCTCCCGCCCCTGTGTCCTGAATCAATACCTTATACGTCATTTACGCCACAGTCAAACCGCGTCAAAGTGTCCTCACGCAATTCCTTGCAACGTTCTAATCGGAGAAACGACATGAAGCAAGCACATCAAGGCACAGCCCTCATCACTGGCGCATCGTCGGGCATCGGCGCCGTCTACGCGAACCAGCTGGCCCGCCGCGGCTACGACCTCATTCTCGTCGCGCGCAACCGCGACCGTCTCGCCGCGCTCGCCGCGCGCATCGGCGACGAGACGCGCCAAAGCGTCGAGATCGTCGATGCAGACCTGAGCGACCGGAACGACCTCTCCGCCGTCGAAGCGAAACTCAGGCAGGACGCGAGCATTACGCTGCTGGTCAACAACGCCGGCGTGGGCACGCACACTCCACTGCTCGAGAGCGACGTCGAAGCGATGACGAAGATGATCGATCTGAACGTGACGGCACTCACGCGTCTCACTTATGCCGCGGTACCTGGCTTCGTGGCGCGCGGCAAGGGCGCCGTGATCAACATCTCATCGATTGTCGCGATTGCGCCGGAGGTTCTCAACGGCGTCTACGGCGGCAGCAAGGCGTTCGTGCTGGCCTTCACTCAATCGTTGCACCACGAACTCGCCGACAAAGGCGTGCAAGTGCAAGCGGTTTTGCCGGGCGCCACGGCCACCGATTTTTGGCAGACAGGCGGTCTGCCGCTCGAAAACCTTCCGAAGGAAATCGTCATGTCGGCTGAAGCGATGGTCGACGCGGCGTTGACCGGCTTCGATCGGCGCGAACTCGTCACGATTCCGTCGCTGCATGCGGTGGAAGAATGGGACGCTTACGAGGCGGCGCGCTTGACCATGTCGCCGCATCTCACGAGCAACGTCCCCGCACCGCGCTATACGGTCGCGCAATGATGCTGCTTTCCGCAGTCGTATGAATCCCGCCGAGAGCGGTGCCCGGTGCGGCGTTGGCAACACAACCCGTTCATCGGCACGCCCTCGGCAAACTAGAGAACCATGATGGAAAACGCTAAACGATGGATGACGGCGCTCATCGCAGCGCTCGTCACAGTGACGTTCCAGACTGCCGAAGCTGCCGACGCCAATCGGCACGATCCGGCTCCGACGACGGTGGCTCGTCATGCTCCCGGAAATTCGCCGATCAGGTTGCGGGTCGAAGCTCCCACTGGGCGCATCGAGCAACTCGCCTATCGACCCGGACGAGGTTGGAGTTCCTCCGCGCCTGCCGGTTCCGACGCCGAGCCGGCCGCCGAACGCGCCGTACGTGCGGATGCGGAAGGACGCGATCGGAACGCGGGCGGAAGCCAGCCCACGAGCGTATTCATCGACGGTCCGACCGGCTACACGTATGTTTGGAATCGCGACAAGGGCTGGACGTTCGTGGGTCGCATCAGCAACCACATCGAGTAATCGCCGCGGTCGCGGCCAGGAAGGGAGCGCTACGACGGCAAAGGCTGAAACCTCCAACGCTCCCTGCACGGCATCGGCCGGGATTGTTCTGCGCCGCGAGCCAGTGATTTCACGAAGCAGGCATTTAACTCATAAGCCAGCATGCTTAGACTGCGAAGCACCTGCTGCTGATATCGAATCACAGCTCACTTGAACAGAACTAAGGAGGTTACACCATGAACTCGCTCATCAAAGCCGTTGCCGTCGCGCTCGCCATCGCCGCTCCCGTCGCGTCGTTCGCGCAATCGAATCAACCCATCACCCGTGCGCAAGTTCGCGCGGATCTCGTGCAACTCGAAAAGGCCGGCTACTCGCCCACCCGCGGCGCCGATCCGTACTATCCGAGCGACATCCAGGCAGCCGAAGCGCGCGTCGCCGCGCAAAACGGCAGCGCAGCGGGTGCGGCCGATGTCGGCGGCGTAAGCACGGGCTCGGCCGCTTCGGGCCACGCCAGCGATACGACCGGCACGAAGTCCATCTACTTCGGGCAATAAGATCCAGTACCACGAGCGGGCGACTTGATCGCCCCGCTCTCATACGCCGCGCTAATTGCGGCGTGGAGTCCCCCACTAAAGGCCGGCACGGAGCGGCAGCTCCGCCGCCGGCCTTTGCTGTTTGCCTCGCCCGTCTAGCGTAAAAAGCATCGGGCTCATCGACGCTTCGCTACTCCGCTTCGTCGCCCTTCTGTCGTTCGGTCCGACCCATCCCGTCGGCTTCGCAGATTTGGACAAACGCCGGATTGTGTCGCAATGTATCCGAGCCGAGTATCGATACAAAGCATTGCAACGAAGCGGCGTCGGCGACACAAGCGAGATACGTAAGGGCGCTCCAATACAGCATGCGCAAAACGAGGAGCGCCAATCATGCACAATCTGCTCGAACCCCCTCTGGCCCTGCTCGCAGGCCTCTTCACAGTAGCTTCGCCCTGTGTCCTGCCGGTCATGCCGATCCTGCTCGGTACGTCGGTGGAAAGGCCGAGCCGCGGGCGCCCGCTTCTCATCATCGCGGGCTTCATCGTTACATTCACGTCCGTCGCGCTGATGCTCGGTGCCGTCTCTACCGCGGTTCACGTCGCGCAGAGCGCACTGCGCGATACGGCTATCGCTTTGCTGGGATTGTTCGGACTGTTGCGCCTCTGGCCTCGCCCGTATGACTGGCTGGTCGCACGCATCGCCCCTTTGTTGCAAGTCGGCTCAGGCACGTCAGCCGGCAACGGCAACGCAGGCGGCTTCGTGCTGGGCATGTCGCTCGGCGCCGTATGGACACCGTGCGCGGGCCCGGTTCTCGCATCGATCCTGGTGCTCGTCGTCAAAGCGCAGAACCTCGAATGGTCCGCGCTGCTGCTGATCCTGTATGCCGTCGGAGCCGCCATTCCGATGCTCGCGATCATCTACGGCGGCCAATACATGGTCCGTCATGTACGGCTCGTCGCGCGGCACGCCGAGCGTCTCCAGCAATTGTTCGGTGTACTGATCATTCTCACTGCGCTCGCGATCTATCTGCAATACGACGTGCTCGTCTACGGCTGGATCTCGTCGTTCTTTCCTTCGTTCAAAGGAGTTTGACATGCTCTCTCGATTCAAGGCCCTCGCGGCGGCGGCGGTTGCCGTCGCGATCGCGGCCGCGGTAGCCACCGCCGGTGGCACCGCGACAGCCGGCCAAGCTGGGAACGGCAAGACCGCGCCCGAATTCACCGGCATCGACAACTGGATCAACAGCCCGCCGCTGACGCAGCAACAGCTTCGAGGCAAGGTGGTGCTCGTCGATTTCTGGACTTATAGCTGCATCAACTGCATTCATACGCTGCCGTACGTCAAGACCTGGTACCAGAAATACAAGGATCAGGGTCTTGTCGTGGTGGGCGTGCATACGCCCGAATATCCGTTCGAACGCAGCACCGATAACGTCAAGACCGCGATCAAGCGCTTCGGCATCGAATACCCCGTCGCACAAGACAACGAATACGCGACCTGGAACGCGTACAGCAATCAGTATTGGCCCGCTTTCTATCTGATCGATAAGGAAGGCCGTGTGGTCTATACGCACTACGGCGAAGGCGAGTACGCCCAGACCGAGCAGCAAATCCGCAATCTTCTTGCACAAAAGTAAGCACCTTCTCAACACCCAACCAACGAGGAATGACAATGACCACGACTGTCCTTTACACAGGCAAGACTCACACGACCTCCGGAGGCCGTGACGGCACATCGCGCAGCGACGACGGCCGGCTCGACATCGCGCTTTCGTCTCCCGGCAGTGCCGGAAACGGCACGAACCCCGAGCAATTGTTCGCGGCCGGATGGTCGGCTTGTTTCATCGGTGCAATTGGGCTCGCGGCGAAGAAAATGAAAGTGGCGTTGCCGCCTGATCTCGCCGTCGATGCCGAGGTCGACTTATGCAAGGCCGGCGACGCCTACTCTTTGCAGGCCCGCCTCAACGTCAGCATGCCCGGAGTCACACGAGACACCGCGCAGGCGCTCGTCAACGCCGCCCATGAAACCTGTCCCTACTCCAAAGCGACACGCGGCAACATCGAAGTGACGCTGAACGTCGTTGCAGCGTAGGACTCGTTCTTCCCACGCCAGAGTGTTTTTCCGTGTTTGTCCGCCGTGGGTGTCCGAAGTCGGACTCGGCGCGCTTGAAGTTCGATCCACCGAATCGATCGATTCGAACCATTCGAACGGCAAGCAGCCGAGTCCCATTCACTTCTTCAGCTTGCAGTCTTCAACTAGCGCTCTTCAGCGTGAGCGTTGCAGCAAGCCCGCCCTCAGGCAGGTTCGCCAGGCTCAACGTCGCATCCATCGCGCGCGCGAGTTGGCGGGCAATCGCGAGTCCGAGGCCCGTGCCGCCCGTATGGCGATTGCGCGACGCTTCAAGCCGGTAGAACGGTTCGAACACCGCCTCCAGCGATTCGGCCGGTATTCCGGGGCCGCTGTCGAGCACCGAAATAGCGACACGCCCATCGGGCAACGCGTTGACGTCGATGGTGGCGGTTCCCCCGAACTTGAGCGCGTTGTCGACGAGGTTGCCGACGATGCGACGCAACGCCTGCGGCCGCGCCGTCACCGCAAGCGCGGCGCGGCTGCCCATCGATACCTGCGCGCCTGCGTCCACATAGTCGTAGACGATGCTCTCGAGCAGCGCGTCGAGGTCGATTTTGCGGGGCTCCTCTCCCGTGCCGTGGAGCGTGCGCGCATAGGTCACGCCCTCCTTCACGAGGTTTTCCATTTCCCGCAGATCCTGCTGCAGCTTGCCCGCCCGCTCCCCATCGTCATCGACGTCCAGCCGCAGGCGCATCCGCGTGATCGGCGTTTGGAGATCGTGCGAAATGGCCGCCAGTATCTGCATCCGCTCGGCCGTGTAGATCGCGATGCGCTCCTGCATTGCATTGAACGCCCGAGCCGCGCGCGCCACCTCCGAAGGCCCTTCCTCCGACAGCTTAGTCGGCTTCAGCTCGGGTCCGAGCGCATCGGCCGCGCTCGCAAGCGCCGCGAGGGGTCGCGTCGCGATCCGCACCGCAAGCCAACAGCAAGCAAGGAGCACCGCAAGCTGCAGCATCAACCCGAATGGCAACCATCCCGAGAGCGGGAGGCTCGACATGGGGTGGAAATCGATCGTGAGCGGCGTGCCGTCCGTGAGCCGCAGATGCACTTGAAGATGATCGTGCTCGCCAGGCACCGCGTTGGCGGTCACCGGATATCGCGTGCCGACGCCTTCTTCGATCGCTTGCGCGATTCGCGCCGAAAGCTTCTCGTCAGGCGTGCTGCCCGCGATGCCCGGGCCGAGCACGAAACGGTAGGTGCGTCTCGCGAGCCGCGGCAGCCACGCCTCCCTTTCATCCGGCCGCATCCGATCGAGCAAGGCGACTGAGGTCGTCACTTCCCTGTCGATGTAGCTGACCATCATGCTCGTCGTGGTCTGATCGCGCTCGGTCACCGTCAACCAGAACGACATGCCCTGGGCCAGCGCGAGTCCGATCGAGAGAATCAGCGCCAGTCGCGCGAATAGCGTGCGCGGCCAATGCCAGGCGCCGAAAAGCTTCATTGCCCCGGTCCGTCCACGGCCGTCACGGCCGCGGAGAAGACATAGCCTTCGCTGCGCAGGGTCTTGATGTAACGCGGCTCGCGCGCGACGTCGCGCAACCGCTGGCGCAACCGGCTGACGAGCAGGTCGATCGAGCGATCGAACGCGTCGGCCTGCCGTCCCTGCGTCAGATTCAACAGCTGATCGCGCGTCAAGACGCGCTGAGGGTGATCGAGAAAGACGCGCAACAGACGATACTCGGCACCGCTCAACGCGACCATCGTTCCTTCCGAGTCGAGCAAGTGGCGCGCGGTGGTATCGAGCCGCCAATCGCCAAACGCGAGGATGTTCGCCGTTTCGGTCACCTGCATGCCTGGCGGCAGCATGCGCGTGCGGCGCAAGACGGCACGCACGCGCGCTAGCAGCTCGCGCACGGCGAACGGCTTCGCGAGGTAATCGTCGGCGCCCATCTCGAGCCCCACGATGCGATCGGTCTCTTCACCGCGCGCCGTCAGCATCAATACGGGCGTCGCGCGGTGCTTGCCAGCACGCAGATCGCGGCAAAGGACAAGCCCGTCTTCGCCAGGCAGCATCAAGTCGAGCACGATCAGGTCGGGCGCTCCGCCTTCGAGCACCTGACGCATCTCGCGACCGTTCGCCGCCAGCGACACGCGCATGCCGTTTTTCTCGAGGTAGTCGCCGACAAGCTCGCGGATGCCGCGATCGTCGTCGACGACCAGCACATGGTCGATTTTGTCCATGAGCGGATCATACGCCGCGCCGCTTGACGCGCACCGGACTGGCACTCACGAGCATGCACTGCACTGGATGCGCGAGTTCGGCCGCCAGGCCACCCACGAGGAACGCAGCGATCGCAAGGAGGCGTTTCATGCGTCCTCCGCGACAGACAGGCTCGCGCCATCGGCAACGGTAGCTTCGAGCGCATAGGGGTCGACGCCTTCCAGACAGCCCACATTGACGCGCCAAAGCTTCGGGTTCATCCGCGTCTGATGAAATGTATAAACACCGCAATGCCGGCAAAAATAGTGCTTGGCCACGTGCATGTTGAATTGATAGAGCGTCAGCGCATCGTTGCCGCGGACAATCGTCAGATGGTCCGCTTCGAACGGCGGCGACATCAGCGCACCCCGGCGTCGGCAGAGGCTGCAGTTGCAGCGCGTCGCGGGCTGTAGCGCGGTGCGCACCTCGAACTGCACGGCCCCGCAGTGGCAGGATCCGTGCAGCGGCGCATCGTCATCGGTATGGCTCATGACACTCTCCAATGATGGTGATGCTCGCTTTATACCGCGAAGGCCGCCGCGGTTTGTATCTCCGTGTATCCGGCCGATCCGCCGACACAAAACGTTGCACTTGCCCGGCGAGCAAACGACTGGAGGTCCGTCCGGCTAGCGAAGCGGCGAACTCGCTACGCCTCGAGCCGAGCTATGGCGCCACCTTTCGATCACGCCACCTTTCAATTTCAGGGACGTCCCATTAAGTGGTAGGGTTGCGGTGCCGCTTGACAGGTCTTTCGCCACTCATCTAACGTTTTCGGATCAGGCGGTACTCACCTGGTCGATGGGGGAAAATCAATGAGAAGCATGCAGAAAGTTCTGTATCCCACGGCAACTGCAATACTGATGACGGTGGCATTGTCATTATCGACGCCGGCTTTTTCCGCCGGTCCCAAGGTAGTCAATGGGCCCGGCGCGGAGCCAGGCTGCTTCAAGCCGGAATCGGCCAGCACGAAATTCTTCCAGTGGCCAGCGAAGCCGGGGCCTTACCGAATCGCGCTCGTGAATGGGTTCATCGCCAACGACTGGCGCGTCCAGATGATCCGGGTCGCCAAGGCCTATGTCGCCCAGCCCGCGGTGAAGAAGGACATCAAGGAATTCAAGGTCGTCTCGGTCGGCCAGGACGTCGCCGCGCAGATCGCCGCCGCCAACAATTTCATCGATCAGGGCTTCGACGCGATCATCGTCGACGCCAATAGCGCCGCGGCCTTCAAAAGCGTGGTCCACAAGGCCAATGCGAAGGGCGTGGTCGTCGTATCGTTCGATAACGTAATCGACAGCCCGGACCAGATCTCGGTCAACGTGAACCAACTCGGTCTCGGCGAAATGGCCGCCAAGTTTCTGCTGGAAAAAGCCAAGAAGGCGGGCGATCTGACGTTCCTGCATGTCCGCGGCCCGTCCGGTCAGCCGGTGGACCTCGCCCGGGACAAGGGCTTTCATGACGTCCTCGACAAGTCGGGCCGCAAGGTCAAGGTGGTCGACGTCATCGGAAACTGGGCGCCCGGGGATGCGCAGAAGGCGACCGCCGACGCGATCGCCGCGGGTGGCGTGTTCGACGGCCTCTACGTTCAGGGCGGAACGCAAGGCGCGGTGCAGGCGATGCTCGACGCCAACAAGTTCAAGGCGCCGATCTCCGGTGAGACGGAGAACGCTTACCGCATGCTTTGCGACAAGGCCGATCTCACCTGCCAGTCCGGCGGCACGGGCCCGGCGCAGAGCGCCGTGGCCATCAAGACCGCGATCGCCGCGCTCAAGGGCGACGCAATCCCACAAAGCATCGCGCTGCCCACGTCCGTCGATTACTCACCGTTCAAGCCGGGCGAGAACGTCTTCCCGAAACTGCCGGGCAGCTTCTTCGCCGGCAACAACTTCCCAAGCTGCAATATCGGTTTCTCGGCCGAGGAAATCGCGACGCAAAGCGGCACGAACAACTGAACCGGAGCGCGGCGGCGATCGCCGCCGGGCGGGAGGGAGACGCGACACGATGGTGGAGCAAACGCCGGGCTCACTGCTGCGGGTCGAGGGGGTATCGAAGCACTACGGCGGCGTCCGGGCGCTGCAGGACGTGCAATTCTCCTGCCGCGCGGGCTCGATCCACGCCCTTTTGGGCGAGAACGGGGCGGGCAAGTCCACGTTAATCAAGATCCTCTCCGGCGTCGTGCGGCCCGACAGCGGCCGCATCTTTCTTGGCGGCGTGCCGGTCAGCTTTGACACGCCCAAAGCGGCAGCGGACGCGGGCATCTCGTGCATATTCCAGGAGCTTTCGCTGCTGCCCGATCTGACCGTGGCCGACAACATCTGCATCGCCGACCGGCGGCGCCGGTTCGGGCTGATCGATCGAGCGGCCGAGCGGCGGCGGGCCGAAGAGATGCTGGCCATTATCGGCGGCGAGGACATCCACCCCGCCGCCCCGGTCGGCAGCCTGCCTCTGTCGCGCCAGCAGATGGTTGAAATCGCCAAGGCGCTGGCGCGGCGGCCTAAAGTGCTGATCCTCGATGAAGCGACGTCGGCGCTGACGGCCGCCGATGTGGCGAAGGTCTGCGCGCTTCTCAAGCGCCTGCGGGCGGAAGGGATGGCGATCATCTACATCTCTCACCGGATGCACGAGATCGCCGAGCTGGCCGACGAATGCACGGTTTTCCGCAATGGCCGCTACATCGAGACGTTCGCGGCCGGCACCCGCTCGGACGATGCGATTGTCGAAATGATGATCGGCCGGGAATACTCGAGCGCGTTTCCGCCGCTCGGCGGGACCCGGCGCGAAGGAACGCCGGCGCTTGCGGTCCGCCATCTTTCCTGGGCCGGCGAATTGAACGATGTCTCGCTCGAAGTCCGTCCGGGCGAGGTGGTCGGGTTAGGCGGGCTCGACGGTCAAGGCCAGCGCGAGTTCCTGCTGGCGCTCTTCGGCGCACTGATTGGAGTGGGCGGCGAGATCGAAGTGGCCGGTAAGCCGGTCAAGATCACGAGCCCCCGGCGCGCGAAGTCGGCTGAGCTCGGGCTCGCGTTGATTCCCGAAGATCGGAAGAACGAAGGCCTGATGCTGCCGATGACGGTGCGCGAAAACCTGTCCTTCGCCGCGCTCGACGCGGTCAGCCGTTTCGGCCGGATCGACCGTAAAGCCGAAGCGGCGTTGATCGACGCGCTGGTGCGCCAGCTCGCGATCAAGTCGGACGGGCTCGATGGTCCCGTGGCCGCGCTTTCGGGCGGCAATCAGCAGAAGGTCGTGATCGGCAAATGGCTGATGACTAAGCCGCGCGTCGTGCTGCTGAACGACCCGACGAGAGGCATCGACGTCGGCACTAAGCAGGAGATCTACCAACTGCTGCGGCGGCTGGCGGAGCAAGGAACGGCCATCCTTTTCTATTCCACCGATTACGATGAACTGATTGGATGCTGCGACCGCGTGGCCGTCTTCTACGATGGCACGATCACGCGGATGCTGGAAGGTGCCGAGCTGACCGAGCACAATCTGATCGGCGCCGCGCTGAACCTGACGTCGGCGGCCAGGCGGCCCGCTTCGTCCGTCGCGAGGTAGCCGAATGAGCGTCGAGCGAGGAATGATCATGACGAGCAGGCGGCGCGAGGGAAGCTGGCGCTACGGGTTGGCGGCGCATCGCGGCGCGCTTGCCGCCGCGGCCATCTTCGTCGCCATGTTCGGCGTCTACGGGGCGGCCCAGCCGATGGGGCTCACCGTCGATGTCGTCAATACGGCGGCCAACAAAGGCGCGCTGCTCGCGCTCGTGGCGATGGCGCAGACGTTGCCCGTGCTGACCGGCGGCCTCGACCTTTCGGTCGGCATGATCTTCATGCTCGCCAATTGCCTCGCATCGACGATCGTCACCGGCGATGCGGCGACGACCGCCCTCGGCATCGTCGGCGTGCTGGTCGCGGGCCTCGCTTGCGGCGGGTTGAATGGATTGATCGTCGTCTACGGTCGGCTGCAGCCGCTCATCGCGACGCTCGCGACCAGCGCGATTTATTTCGGCGTCGCGCTCGCCCTGCGTCCTCAGCCGGGCGGCGACATCAACGGCGATTTCGCCGACCTGATGACGCGCTCAACCTACGGCATCCCGTCCTCGGTACTGTTGATCGTTGCCGCTCTCATCTTCGTCTGGATGCCCTACCGCAATTGCACGCTCGGACGCGCGGCCTATGCCGTGGGCTCCTCCGAGCAGGCAGCCTACATGTCCGGTGTTCCGATCGCGCGCGCGAAGCTCTGCGCCTACACCCTTGGGGGGCTTTTCGCGGCACTGGGCGGGCTTCTGCTCACCTGCATCACCTATTCCGGCGAGGCGCGAGCCGCGCTCGGCGGCGATTACACGCTGAATTCGATCGCCGCCCTCGTGATCGGCGGCACGTCGCTCTTCGGCGGCTCGGGCGGTGTTGTCGGCTCCGTCTTCGGCGCGTTCGTCATGCGCACGGTGGGCGATCTGCTCATCGTCTTCAATATCAATCCGGTGCTGCAACCGCTGTTCGTCGGGGTCGTCCTGCTGTTCGCGGTCAGCCTCGGCTCGCTGCGCCTGCTGCGCATCCGCAACAAGCTCGACCTCTATCGGTAGAAGCCAGATGCTTCGCTCCTTGCCCAAGATCGACGCCGCGACGCTCATCGCCTTCGGCTGCATCGTTTTACTGCTCGCGGTGGGCGCCGCCGCCAAGCCGGGGTTTCTCTCGGTCGGATACCTCGCTCAGCAACTTCAAGTCGCCTCCTTCCTCGGCACGATCGCGACCGGGGAGATGATCGTGATCCTGATGGGGCAGATCGATCTCTCGATCCCGTGGACGATCGCCATGGGCGGCATGATGGCCACTGGTGCCACGGGCATTCTCGGCCCCGGCCTTGGCGTACCGCTCGCGATCCCGTTCGGGATTTTCTGCGGTCTCGTCGTCGGCCTCGTGAACGGCCTGGGGGTGGCCTATCTGCGCGCGCCTTCGATGATCTTCACATTAGGCATGAATGCCGTCGCGCAGGGCCTGATGTCTATCACACCGGCGGCTTCGCGCCGCAGGATCGCGCCACCGGCCTGATGATCGAGCTCGCCGGCGGCCAGCTCCTTCCCGGCATGCCCAATCCGCTGCTGGTATGGATCGCCGTCGGGACGGTCACGGTCTATATGCTGACGCGCACGAAGCTCGGCCGGCAGATCTACGCGATCGGCAATCGGGAGCGGGCCGTGTTTCTCTCCGGCGTCGACAGCCGGCACGTGATGCTGATCGCCTTCGCGCTCTCCGGCGCCTGCGCCGCGGCCGGCGGCGTGCTGCTCGCCGGCTGGGCGAATCGCTCTTACCAGGCGATGGGCGATCCGTATCTGCTGCCTACGATCGCGGCGATCGTGCTCGGCGGCACCAACGTGCTCGGCGGCCGCGGCACTTATCTCGGCACCATCGCCGGCGTGATCCTGATCACGCTATTGCAATCGATCCTGTCCGTGCTGCAGCCGCAGGATTATTTCGCGGAAATCGGCGTCCGTCTGCCCGCCGACGTCTTTCGCCAAGTGGTGTTCGGACTCGTGATCATCGTGATGATGATGCTCTACGGTCGCGAGAAACTAATGCGTCAATGAACGGCGCGCTCGCCCCGCTTTTCGGCAAGGTAACCGTGTATTTGCGCGACCACGGCGGCGCCTTCGCCGACTGCCGATGCGACACGCTTGGTCGATCCGGAACGGACGTCGCCGATCGCGAAGATCCCCGCCACGCTGGTCTGTAAGGGCATCAACGGCGACCCCTCGGCACCGGTGCACGTGATGACGAACCCCTTTGTATCGACCGACACGCCGCACGTGTCGAGCCAGCCGGTGTTCGGCTCGGCGCCGATGAAGACGAATAGATGATGGATCGCCACGCTGGCCTCCATGCCGCCGGCGCCGCGATAGTGGACGCGCTCGAGACGCGCGTCGCCCTCGAGCGACGTCAGCTCGGTGCGCGTATGCAGCGTCAGGTTCGGCAGAGAGGTGACCCGCTCGATCAGATAGCGCGACATGCTGTGCTCGAGGCTCGGGCCACGAATGAACATGTGCACATGATCGGCGTGCGACGCGAGAAAGACCGCCGCCTGCCCCGCCGAGTTGCCACCGCCGACGAGCAGCACCGGCTCCTTGCGGCACAGCCTCGCCTCGAGCGGGGTGGCCCAGTAGTAGACGCCGCATCCCTCGAACTGCGCGAGCCCGTCGACGACAGGACGTCGATATTCGGCGCCCGTCGCAATGACGACCGTGCGCGCGGTGACGCGCTTGTCGTTGGCGAGCTCGACGACGAACGGTTGCCTGTCGCAATACAACGCCTTGACCTCGCACGGAATGCCGATATGCGCGCCGAACTTCTGCGCCTGGACGAAGGCGCGGCCCGCGAGCGCCTGTCCGGTAATGCCGGTGGGGAAGCCCAAATAGTTTTCGATGCGTGAGCTGGTGCCGGCCTGGCCTCCGGGTGCGCGGCAATCGAATACCGCGACCGACAATCCCTCGGATGCCCCGTAGACGGCCGCCGCGAGTCCCGCCGGGCCGGCGCCGACGATCGCAACGTCGTAGATATGGGTCGGATCGAATTCCGGAATCAGACCGAGGCACGAAGCGAGTTGGCCCGCGTCGGGGTTCCGCAAGACCGTCCCGTCCGGACAGACGGCGAGCGGGAAGTCGTCGGCCTGCGGGGTCAAGTGCTCGAGCAGCGCGATGGCTTCCGCATCCTGCTCCGCGTCGAGAACCGTGCTCGGAAAACCGTTGCGGCGTAAAAAGCCCTGCAGTGCCAGGAGTCGCGGGTTGCCGGCCTCACCGAGAAGCACGACACCCTGCCCGCTCTCGATCACCCAGACGCGCCTCAAGATCAGCGCCCGCATGATCTTTTCACCAAGCTCGGCTTCACCGATCATCAGCGCGCGCAGGCCGTCGGGCCGAACCAGCAAGACCTCGACGTCTTCGACGACGTGCGCATCCACCACTGCCGGCTTGTTCGAGAGCTGACTCACGTCGGACGTGAATTCTCCGCGCAGCGTATAGGTGTGGATCAGGCGTTCGTGGCCCAGTCCATCGCGGCCGACTATGCGGATCTTGCCCGACAACAAGACGAACATGCCGGGGCAGAGGCTGCCGGCGCGGTAGAGCAGTTCGCCCTTCGCGTAGCGCGATAACGTGCCGAAGCGACGCATCCTGTCGAGCTCCGCATCGCCCAGAACCGGAAAAATCTGGTGGTAACGAGGATGCTCGCGGATGCCCGGGCCGTCCCGGGATTCAACGTCATCCGTCGGGCCTGCATTGCCAGCCGGCCTGTCGACGGGCATCCCGCCGTCGCGCGTCGATTCGCTGCTCATCGTGGATTCTCCGAGCGTCGTCGAATATCGAGTATCGCGGCCGATTCTGACATCTTTGTTTGTCGCCGGATAGCCGAAATATCGGCCCGCGCGCAGCGGCGCCGTTGCGAAATGACGGGAATCAATCGTGGTTGGGATCGACAAACGCTATGTGTCGATTCGACGAGCGCTGACCGCTATGTCGCAGCCCTTTTTCACGATCGGACATTCGACCCGGAGCTTGAGCGAGTTCATCGACATGCTCAAGAACTCCGGGGTGGAACTGCTCGTCGACGTGCGCAGCTTCGCCAGGTCGCGCACGAACCCGCAGTTCAATGAGGAAACGCTGCCGGGCGCCCTCCAGCCGGAGGGCATCGAGTACCTGCATCTGAAACAGCTCGGCGGACGCCGTGGCAAGGCCGCGGGAGCGCACGCTTCGCCGAACGCCTATTGGACCCATCCGGCGTTTCGCAACTATGCCGACTATGCGACGACCGAGGCGTTCAGCGAGGGGCTGCAGACGCTGATCGAGCTCGGAAGCAAGCGTCGTTGCGCGATCATGTGCTCGGAGGCCGTCTGGTGGCGCTGCCACCGTCGCATCATTGCGGATTACCTGCTGGCTCGCCGCAAGGACGTCCGCCACATCATGGATGCGCACCACGTCACGTCCGCCACGATGACCCCGGCCGCTCGCCCTCAGTCCGACGGTACGCTGCTGTATCCGCCGGAAGAAGAAGAGTGACGCCTGGCGAGCCGTTACCGGGGCGCCCTTTCGTCTGAACTGAGAACCGCATGCCGGCAATCGTCTCGCCGCGGGCCTTTGTATCCGCGATCGAGGCGCGAGGTTCGATCAGGCACGAATACCCTAGCTAGCCGGCCGCGTCTTTTTCACCAATAATGCGCGATAACGATTGCAGGATAGGGGAGGACATGGAATACCAACCCGAAGCCATCCGTACCATCGCATTGGTCGGCCACGCCGGTTGCGGCAAAACCTCGCTCGTCGAAGCGCTGCTGCACGAGGGCGGCGCCGTCCATACGGCGGGCAGTGTGGAGCGCGGCAGCACCGTCTGCGATTTCGATCCGCTCGAGCGCAAGTACCACCACTCGTTGAGTTCCGCGATCACCCACCTCCACTACCGCGACACCCGCATCTACCTTCTCGATACCCCCGGCTACCCCGACTTCTCCGGCCTCTCGATCGGCGTGCTGCCCGCTGTCGAAACAGCCGCGATCGTCATCGACGCGCGCACCGGCATCGAGATGACCACGCGCCGCATGATGGCCTCCGCCGAGGCGCGCAAGCTCTGCAAGATCATCGTCGTCAATGGCATCGACGCAGAGAAGGTCGATTTGCCCGAGCTGCTCACGCAAATCCAGGAAACCTTCGGCAACACGTGCCTGCCGATCAATCTGCCGGCGCAAGGCGGACAGGCCGTCGTCGATTGCTTTTTCAATCCGTCGGGCGAGTCCGACTTTCTCTCCGTCGAGTCCGCGCACAACGCGCTCGTCGATCAGGTCATCGAACTCGATACGAAGCTGATGGAGCTCTATCTCGAGCAAGGCGAGGCGATTCGCCCCGAACAGCTGCACGAGCCTTTCGAGCGCGCGCTGCGCGAAGGCCATCTCGTCCCCGTTTGCTTCGCGTCCGCCGCGACGGGCGCCGGCATAAGAGAACTGCTCGACGTGTTCGTTCGATTGCTGCCGAATCCGCTCGAGGGCAACCCGCCCCTCTTCTACCGCGACGTCGATAGCCGCCGCGAGACGGTGCAGGCCGAACCGGACCCCGACAAGCACGTGCTCGCGCACGTCTTCAAGATCGTGATGGATCCCTACATCGGCAAGATGGCCGTCTTTCGGATTCATCAGGGCACCGTGCGACGCGACAATCAGCTCTATATCGGCGATGCGCGGCAGCCGTTTCGCGTCGCGCATCTGATGTTGCTGCAGGGCAAGGATCATGTCGACGTCGCGCAAGCCGGTCCCGGCGATATCTGCGCGACGGCGAAGGTCGATGAGATCGACTTCGATGCGGTGCTGCACGACGCGCCCGAAGACGGCAACATTCATCTCGCTCCCCTCGCCTTCCCGACGCCGATCTATGGGCTTGCGATCGAGCCCGAACGTCGAGGCAACGAGCAGCGTCTTTGGGAGCTTCTTCAAAAGCTGGCCGCGGAAGACCCGTGCCTGAGGATCGATCACCCGGTCGGCACGAACGAAACGGTCGTTCGCGGGCTCGGCGAGCTGCACCTGCGGCATATGCTCGAGCGCCTCACCGATCAGTACAAGCTCGCCGTCGTCACGCGGCCGCCGAAAATCGCCTACCGCGAGACGATCGGCACGAAGGCCGAGGGACATCATCGGCACAAGAAACAAACGGGCGGGGCCGGCCAATTCGGGGAGGTCATGCTGCGCGTGGAGCCGCTGCCGCGCGGCGTCGGCTACGAGTTCGTCGACGCCGTCAAAGGCGGCGCGATTCCGGGCCAGTTCATGCCGGCCGTCGAGAAAGGCATTCTTCAGGTGATCGATGGCGGACCGCTCGCCGGCTTTCCGATGCAGGATGTGCGCGTGACGGTCTTCGACGGCAAGAGCCATCCCGTCGATTCGAAAGAAGTCGCGTTCGCCACCGCGGGGCGCAAGGCATTCATCGATGCGGTACTGAAAGCGCAGCCGATCCTGCTCGAGCCGATCGTCAACATCGAGGTCATGGCGCCCGAGGCGGTGATGGGCGATATCATCGGCGATCTGTCGTCGCGGCGTGCGCAGGTTCAGGGCACGCGCAACCTGGCCGGTCACATGTGCGTCGTGATGGGGAAGGTGCCGCTATCCGAGCTGGCCGACTATCAATCGCGTCTCAATGCGCTCGCGGGCGGGCACGGCAGCTACAGCATCGAGCTCAGCCACTATGACCCGGTGCCGCCGAACCAGCAGGAACGAATCGCCTCGCAATTCAGGAAGCAAAGCGAAGCCGCCGCCCAGTGAGTGCTCGTGCAACGGAGCGTCAGCCACTCATCGATTCGATGGCAGCGGCTGACGCCCCATGAGGACTCACGTATCGAGAACCCTTTTGTGACCTCCTTCGTCGTGTCCCGCCGGTTCGCCGGCTCGGCCCTCGAGCGCGGAATCGTGATGCAGCAGCAGCGCCGCGACGACGCCGACCAGGCCCGCCCCCGCGAGACAAAGCAATCCCGGGCCGAAGCTGCCCGTACTGTCCTTGATCCAGCCCATCGCATAGGGGCCAAAGAACCCTGACAGGTTGCCGATCGAGTTCACGACCGCGATACCGCCCGCGGCGGCCGCGCCCGAAAGGAACGCGGCCGGCAAGGTCCAGATGACAGGCAGGCAGCCGAAGATGCCGAAGCCCGCGATCGAGATCGCGATCATCTTGGCGACAGGATTGTCGATCACTGCCGCGCCCGCGATGCCGGCTGCCGCGATCAGCAATGCAACGGCGACATGGCGCTTGCGCTCGAGCTTCCGATCGGAGCGGCGTCCCCAGAAAATCATGCTGAACACACCGACTGCGTACGGCGCCGCGGTGACGAAGCCGGTCTGCAGGTTCGTGAGGCCGAAGCCTTTTACGATCTGCGGCAGGAAAAAGCTGAGGCCGTAGTTGGTCGCGACGGCACCAAAGTAGATCAGCGCAATGACGAGGACGCGCGGGTTAAACAGGGCCTCCACTACGTTGAACTTGCGCACTGCCTCACGTTGGCTGCGCTCACGCGCCAGCCGGGAGACCAGCCATTCGCGCTCGTCGGCTTCGAGCCAGGTCGCATCGGCAGGTTTGTCCGTCAGGTAGAGCACGACGACGAACGAAAGCAGCAGCGCCGGCAATGCCTCGATCAGATAGAGCCACTGCCAGCCGGCGAGACCGGCAATGCCATCCATCGACAGCAGTGCCCCCGAAATCGGACTGCCGATCACCGTCGAGAGCGGAATCGCCACCATGAAGTAGCCCACCATCCGCGCGCGATACTTCGCGGGAAACCAAAGCGTCAGCAGGAAGATGATCCCCGGAAAGAATCCCGCCTCTGCGATGCCGAGCAGAATCCGCAATATGTAGAAAACGTGCGTGGTCGATAGCCCTGTATAGCGAGCGATGTTGGGGATGAACGCCATTGCGCCCGCAACGACACCCCATGTCAGCATGATCCGCGCGATCCAGCGGTGCGCGCCGAACTTTTCGAGCAAAAGATTCGACGGCACTTCGAAAAAGAAGTACGCAATGAAGAAAATGCCCGCGCCGAAACCGAATGCGCTCGCGGTAAGCCCGATGGCCTTGTTCATCTCCAACGCCGCGAAGCCGACATTGACGCGGTCGAGATAAGCCACGAAGTAACAAAGGATCAGGAACGGGATGAGGCGCGCCGTGACGCGCGCGATAGTGCGTTTCTCTAAATCCATTGGTTGTCTCCTCTGGTTAGCGCGTCGAACGCGTTGTCTCTCGACGCTTCGGTCGATGGATGGACCGGTTCCAAGACTAACCCCTCGCACGCGCCGCGGGAAGAACTGGTTTCCCACTAGTTGCCAGGCGTCGCGGGCGAAATGTTCAAATAGTGAGACGGCGCGCGAATCTAAAGCGCACCGAGGCCGGCTGCCGGTGGACGATCGAGCGGCCCCTTCGATGCATCGGCATAGCCCAAGTGAACGGCGCCCGGTCCCGCGAGCTGAAGAAGACGATCGTCGTCCCGATTGGCCGTTGGTATTGCGTAAAGGTCCGCGATATCGGTGATAGGCTCGCTGAACGGCGTCGGCAGCTCGCGCTGGCGCGCAAGGAAGTCGACGATTGGCGAAACATCGGCCAGATCGAGAAAATGCCCGATGCTCGTCGCTGTCGTTTGGGGGCTTTCGATCAAGTCCCTGTACGAAAACGTCAATGCCTGTCCGTCCGGCAACTCGCCGAAGAATTCGATGATTTCGGAAACGTATTGCGCCCAGACGCGCACGCCGTCTTCAACGGACCCGATCCAATGCTTTCGAACCATCGATTTCGCGACATGCGCGGGATGGCGATGGAGGTGAATGAAGCGTGCCTGCGGCAACGTCTCGCGAATGAGGCGCAAGCATGAGCCGGACATTGGCAGATGCGCGACGGCGCCGCTGCGCGCCGACAGTATCGTAGGGTCGGCGTAAGGCGGATGCTTGTCGCCCCAGATCGGCGTGCTGACGCCAAGCTCCTCGCGATAGAAGCGCTCGACCCACGCGCCGAGCGTACGGCGACTGAAATGCTCGAATCGCTGCAGATATGACGGCGTGAGCAAATCCGCTCGCCGACTGTCCACTTCCACCATCTGCTTCAAAAGCGCGAAGATCCGGCATTCGTTGGTCAAGTGAATAGACGGATGCACATTGAGCGTGGAGCACAGAAACGTCGTTCCCGATCTCGGCGCACCAATGATGAAAAGCGGGCAGGATTGCATCGTCGGCTCCGAGGCTCTCGCGAAAAAGGGGAGGTTCCGCCACGAATGAAGCATAGATGAAGCCAAGCGCGACGTCGAAGCGTTGTCGCGCGCAAAACTTAATTGCGCTCCGCGATGGGGGCAGTCCGCTTACATTAGGTTGTGCACAACCACCGCCACCCATCGGCGATCTAGTCGGAATTCGACGGGCCGTACCACTTCGTCTCGGCCCGAAAGTTGCTGACGCAACCAACGCCGCTGGCGCATTCGCGCGCGCCTGGCGAGTTTTTCTCGATGGAGAAGTCCCCGTTGAGCCAGCCCTCCACCGCACCGCCTGCTCCCACATCGGCGCCGCCTGCGCCTCCGCCGCCGATGCACGGAGGCCAGCTCGTGCTGGCGACCTTTGCCGTCGCGCTCGCCACCTTCATGAACGTGCTCGACACGTCGATCGCGAACGTCGCGATTCCGACGATCGCCGGCGACCTCGGCGTCTCCGTCGACGAGGGCACCTGGGTCATCACGGTCTTCGCCGCGGCCAACGCCGTGTCGATTCCGCTGACGGGCTGGCTGACGCAGCGGATCGGTCAGATCCGGCTCTTCGTCGGCGCGATTCTCATGTTCGTGCTCGCGTCGTGGCTCTGCGGCATTGCGCCGAATCTGATCGTGCTGCTCGGCGCGCGGGTGCTGCAAGGCGCCGTCGCGGGCCCGCTCATTCCGCTGTCGCAATCGATTCTGCTCGGCTCTTATCCGAAAGAAAAATCGTCGATGGCGCTCTCGCTCTGGGCGATGACGGCAACGGTCGGTCCGATCGCCGGACCCGCGCTCGGCGGCTGGATCACGGACAGCTATAGCTGGTCATGGATCTTCTTCATCAACATACCCGTCGGCCTGTTCGCCGCCGGCGCCACGTGGATGCTCTATCGCCATCGGGAAACGCCAGTCCGCAAGCCGCCGATCGATGTCGTCGGGCTGGCTTTGCTGATCGCATGGGTCGCGCCGCTGCAGATCATGCTCGACAAAGGGAAGGACCTCGACTGGTTCGCCTCGCCCGTGATCGTCACGCTGGCTATCACGGCACTGGTCGCCTTCGCATTCTTCCTCGTATGGGAACTCACCGAGCGGGACCCGGTGATCGACCTGCGCCTTTTCGGCCAGCGCAATTTTCTCGGCGGCACGATCGCGATCTCCGTCGCCTATGCCGTCTTCTTCGGCAACCTCGTGCTGCTGCCGCAGTGGATGCAGGAGTACCTGAACTACCGCTCCGTCGATGCAGGCCTCGTCACCGCGCCGCTCGGCGTGTTCGCCGTCGTGCTGGCGCCGATCATGGGCCGGGTCCTGCCGCGCACGGACGCGCGGATGATCGCGACGCTCGCCTTCATCGGCTTCGCGGTCGTGTTTTTCATGCGCTCGAAATATGTCATCGAGGTCGACACGTTCCATCTCGTTCTGCCGACGCTGCTGCAAGGCATTCCGATGGCGCTCTTCTTCGTGCCGCTCACCGCGATCATTCTCGCGGGCCAGCCGCCGCATCGCATCCCGGCCGCGGCCGGGTTGTCGAATTTCGTGCGCGTCTTCTGCGGCGCCATCGGCACCTCGATCGCGACCAACGAATGGAATAACCGCACCGTGCTCCACCACGTGCGACTGACCGAGGTCGCCAACGCGGACAACCCCGTTTTTCGTCAGCAGATGCAATCGACGCAATCGGTGCTGCACATCGGCAATCCGTCGGCGAACGCGCTGTTCGATTTCACGGTCAATACGCAAGCCGCGATGATGGGATTGAACGACATCTTCTACATCTCTGCGGTCATCTTCGTGGTCATCATTCCGCTCATCTGGATCACGCGCCCCGTCAAGGGCGGCAAATCGGATGCGGGCGGGGCGCATTGACCCCGTGAAACTTTTTCCAAGTCGTGCCCGCGCGCGCCGAATAGCGGCCATTGCCAGCGAATCGGCGCGCAGCGGCTAAGTTTTGACCGATGCGCGCTGCCTGGAACGACCCGCGGCGGTTGACGCTCGCGGGCTGCTGGCCGATATTGGCCACGTTGTTCGATTCGATTCCGATCGTCATAACGATCAGGCGACTTGTCTGCTGAATCGAGCCCGTACATGTGCTCGCGCACCGCGTGTCATGCACATCGTCCACCTCCGACGCATCGTTCGCGTCTTTCAGAGACAGGGGATAACTCAACGATGAGCGATCAAACCGCTCGCGGCCCGGCCATTGGGGGCTCCACGTTTGGTGGCCCCACTTTTCCGACGACCTGCGCACGCTGCGGCGGCAGGTTATCGGGGCCGGTTTCATTCTGCCCGCATTGCGGCACACCCGCGCGGCTCGCGTTCGGCGAACGCACGCCGCCGACGAGGCAGGATGCGGTCCGCTCACCGGGGCCGCCGCCGAACGGCACGGCCGGAACGCGGGCCGGCGCCTCGCGCGCCGAAATGCTCTGGCCGTCCCGGCCCACGCCGTTGTTCGCCTCCGCCGACAGCGACCCTTACGGCGACGCGCAGGCACCGTCAGCCGAGAGAGCAGGCTCGGTTCGGTGGGGCATCGACCGCTGGGGCAGCACCATTCGCCGCGCCATCCATCGCTGGACTGCTACCCATCGCAGGACCGCTAGCCACCACTGGGCTGCTATTCATCGCTCCGCTGCTATTTATCGGTCGGCTGCTATTCATCGGTGGGCTGCTATCGGTCGCTCGAGCGACAGTCCTCGCTGGAGCGACAGTCGCTGGGGCATCAAGCGAGGCACCGCGCTGACGCTGCTGGCATTCTTCGCTCTGTTTGGAGGAACGGTGCTATTGCACCGGTACGACGACGCCGAGACTCGCGAGCAGCAGCAGCTGCAGACATCGGTGCAAGGCACGGTGAAGACGACTGGGACGGAAGACACCCATGACGCGTCCACGGCGTCGCGACAATCGGCGATCGCCCGCGGCGCGGGCCCAGTGAAAGGTGCGGCTGCCGTCAAAGGCACCGGTACAGATGCGGCGCAGCGCCCGGCGACTGCGTCGACGACCGCACCGACCTCCGCCAATATCGCGCGCGAAACGAATCGCGCACCGCAAGCTGTCGCGGCACCCGCCATGCCGCAAGCGGCACCGCCGGCGCGCATCACGCAGCAAGCCGCCGAGCCGGCGCCATCTCTCTCGAGGAAGGAAAGCTCGGCGACGAGCGGCAAGTACAGCGCCAAAAATCAGAGGCTGATGTCGCTCGCGCTCGCGCGAGCTCATAACGGATTCGAGAAAAACGACCTGCGCATGGCGCGCTCGGGCGTCTATTGGGCGCTGTCGCTGCAGCCCGACAACAGCGAAGCACTGTCGCTGAAGCAGGAATTGCTCGCACGGGAACGGGGGCATGTCGCCGCGTCGAAGGCCTTCGATAGCGGCGAAGAATGATCGAAAAGCCGCACGAACGCCAGACGCGCCCGTGCGTGCGGTTCGACGGCGGGCAAGCGGGCCGCACCGCCGCTTGCCTCTGCTTGCGCCGCTGGCTAGGCTCCCGACGCAGCCGCGGCCGAAGCGGCCTTGCCCTTCTTGGACTTTTTCTTCCCCGTGGCCGGAGCCGCCGGGGACGAAGCGGCTGTCGCGGGCGCCGTTGCAGCGGGCGCGGCGCCTTTGGCCGATGTCGTCTTGCCGCTCGGCGGTTTCGCGGAGCCGTTGATCGTCAGGCCCGCCGCTTCCAGTTTGAGCACTGACTTCGGTCCGATGCCCTTTACGCGGTTGGCGAGGTCGTCCGCATCCTTGAACGGACCGTTCTTCGTGCGCTCGTCGATGATCGCCTTCGCGTGGACGGGTCCTATCCCCTTGACCGATTCAAGCGCGGCCTGATCGGCGGTATTGACTTCGACCGCCGAGGCGAACGCGGCGCACAGCGACAGAGTGAGGGCAACGAACAACATTATTAGCTTTTTCATCATGGCAATCGCTCCGTTAGACGTTAACCCGGTGCATTACGATATTGTTGCGTTCGCAGGATAGCTCAGTTTCGTGACCGGAGAAAATCGCCGCTATTGCGAAAAGCAAATGACAATGTCCTATAACGTTGCGTATCCTTTTTCGATGTAAAGTCACGTAGCTGCCGCGCGCTGCGCCGCGCGATGGCCGCACGCTTCATCGCCATGTCCTGAACCTTTACCATCGACACCTCTATGACGACATCGAATTCGCGCACAGCGGACCATGCGATCGACCGGCAGTTTCTCGATCGTTGGTCGCCTCGCGCGTTCACACCCGACCTCATCCCCGAATCGACGCTGCTGACTTTTCTCGAGGCGGCGCGTTGGGCGCCCTCCTCGTACAACTCGCAGCCGTGGCGCTTCGTCTACGCTCGGCGCGACACGGAGCACTGGACGCGCTTTTTAGGATTCCTCAACGAATTCAACCGTAGCTGGGCGCAACATGCGGCCGCGATCGTGATCGTCCTGTCGAAGCGCACGTTCACGCCGCCGGGCGCCACGGAAGAACGGCCGGCGCCGTCACATTCATTCGATACCGGCGCCGCATGGGGCTACTTCGCCCTGCAGGCGAGCCTGTCAGGCTGGAAAGCGCACGGACTCGCCGGCATCGAGCGCGAGAAGATCCGCGCCGAGCTCGCCATTCCCGAAGGCTATGCCATCGAGGCCGGCGTCGCCCTCGGCCGGCCCGGCGACAAGGCAACGCTGCCCGAAGCGCTGCAGGCGCGGGAAGTGCCGAGCTCGCGAAACCCGCTCCCCGCCATCGCGAGCGAAGGCCGATTCGTCGCCTGACGAGAGCGCAACACGCGCGGCTTGGCTGAGTTCAGCGTCGGCGGGCGGTGCGAGTCGGTGCCCGCTCGTCGCGCTCGGTCAGCAAGCCGTTCAGCAACATATCGGTCTGCACGCGGATCAGCTCGTCCAACGGCTCCCATGGGAAGTGCGGGCGCGGCCGCGCGATCAGAATCGCGACGAGCCCGTGAATCGACGCCCACAGTGCCTGCGCGACCAATAGCGGCGGCCCGAGATCGGCGCGCACGACACCGGCCTCGATGGCCTGCTCGATTCGCTTCGTCAGCTGCATGAACACCGGCACGCCGACGCGCGTGCCCTCGCCGATCTCGTCGCTCTCGTCGGGTTGCTCGGCGTTGTAGGGCTTGCGGTAAGCCTTGATCACCATGAAGGCAAGCCGGTATTCGTCGGGATGGCTGAGCCCGAACGCGACATAACCGGTGACGCAACGGCGCATCCAGTCGCGCTCGTCGGTCGCGGTCCGATCGCACTCGGCGAGCGCCTGCGCGAGCTCGCCGAACGCGTCGCGAATCAACTGGCCGAAGATGTCGTCCTTGGTCTTGTAGTACGCAAAGAGCGCCGTCTGCGAGATTCCCACGCGTTCGGCGATCTTGCGCGTCGAGACGTTTTCGAACCCGTGCTCGAGGAAAAGCGCCTTTGCCGCGGCGAGAATCTCTCCGAGCCTCTCGTGGCCCGATCCCCGCGCTTTGCGATTCGCGAGCGAAATCGTATAGGTCTTGGCCGTCGTTCCGGTCTTCCTGGTCGGCATCTGATCTGTTATCGCGTCGAGGCATCGTGAATGAAGCCTCAACGATACGGCAAATCACCGCTTGCGCACAAAGTGCATCGATGCGCAGGCCGTCGAAACGGCAACGGCCGCGCTCTCGCCGCGCGGCGGGCGAGTGCTCAAGTTTGCGTCGCGTCCCACCAGCCGTGGAAGCTGAACGGCAGTGCATGGTGGAGCCGGACCTTCGCGAGCGGACCGTCGGCAAGCGCGTTCGCGTCGAACACGGCAATGAAGCTCGTGCCGCTGGCGCCTTCGAGCACTTCGGCGAGCAGCCACCCCGTATCGTGTTCGCCGTCGCCGCGCGCGGCCGGGTCGGGCGCGAAGACCGGCTCGCCGACGTAATACCCGCTGCCGAAGTGGAACGCCTGCTCGTTGCCCGACGTCACGTCGATCCGCGAGATACCGTCATGAAACCATCCTTGATCGGAGACGCGCGACGACGAAACATAACCATACCGATACGGCTGCCCGACACGGCGCTGTGGAACGAACGGAAATTCGTAGCGGCCGGTGAGGATGGTTTCGACTTGTGCTCGACGCGCCGCCAGGTCGATCGTCATGCGCCGCAGCGTGCCCGGCGATTTGGCGACACCCTCTCGGCCTTGCATGATTGCGCGAAAGCTCGCGTCGGGTCCGAGAAAATGATCGGGCGTGTCGTAGCCGACGAAGTCCGCGACGATCGTGTTTCCCGCCACGTGCGCGTTCAATGCATGCCACATCCACGACGCCGGGACATCGAGCACGAGCGGCGGCCTCGCACCGGTCGTATCGACGACGAACAGCATGCTGCCTTCTTCCGGTCGCCATTCAAGGCTCTCGGCAAACGTACGGGTGCCGATCAGCATCGGCAGCGGCGACAGCATCGCCGGTTGCAGATGGAACACCACATAGGGATCGGCCCAGAAGAAATCGTGAAAATACGCGCGACCACGGGGGCTCGCATAGGCAACATGCCGCGTCTGATGTCCGGCGCTGTTCTTCACGACGACATGCAGTTCGGGTTTGCGCTGACCTCGCTGCCCGACGAGCACCCAGTCGCCCGTTTTCGCGTCCGTTTTCGTGTGCGCCTTGTAGTTCACGGGCCCGGTCCCGGCTTCGCCTTCGTACGGATTGACTTCGCGCCCGGCGTCGAGCGTGCGCGGATCGATCGGATAGGGGCCGCCTACCTCGTCGAACGCATAGAGCACGCCGCCTTTGACCACCGGCGTGACACCCGCCTGGCTGCGGCTCGGGATGCAGGGGATGTTCGAAAAAAAGCCGGGCGCGGGTGTCGTCCACGTCGGGTAGAGAAACTCGCCCGCCGACTCCTCGGCCACATACTTCGTAGTCCGAACGAACCGATTGCGGAAGCGCGCGCCGCCATCGCTGAACCGCGTCGCGCGGATCATCCCGTCGCCATCGAGAATCGTCCGCTTGGTGAAGCCGTTTCGCGCGAACATGCCAGGACCGTTTCGGTACAGGGTCCCGGTCAGCCCGACAGGCAGCCGCCCTTGCACATCGGCCGGGTAGTCGTATTCCTTGTCCATCCCCTTGGCCAGTAACGTCAGCCATTTGCGGTCGGCCGGCAGCGGCGGCGCGCTGGATGCGTCGACCGTATCGGTCTCGCAATCGGCGAGCGCAATGGCGGCGACGCCGCCCGCGGCGGCTCGAATGAATTCACGACGCGTGAGCATGTCAGTGCCCTCCTTCTGCGACGTTTTCGCGGATCGAAGATCCCAGAAACGGGACTGGACGGCATGACATCGACCGTCTGCGTTCAACGATAACAGAGCACCGCTCACTTATCAATGAACGTTTTTGAGTGCCAGAACAATCGGCTAGCCTGCGGATTTGCGTCGCGCGACGGGCGCGGGCCCGGTTGATTCACGCACGACGAGCTCCGGCTCGCCAACGGTATAGACGCTCCGAGCGGGTGAACCGCCCTCGATCATCTCCAGCGTCAGCGCGATCGTTTGCGCGGCGATGCGCTGCGTGGGAAACCTGACCGTGGTCAAGGCCGGCCGGAACTGGTGGGCGAGATGAATGTCAGTCAACCCGACGACAGAAAGATCGTTCGGAACGCGCTTGCCAAGATCGGCGGCCGCCTGCATCGCGCCGATCGCCATCAAATCGTTGGTCGCGAAAAGCGATGTCAACGTCGGCCTCGCACGCAGCAGCGCACTCGCCGTTTCGTAGCCGCTTTCTATCGTATCCCGCGACTCCGCGACCGCGAGCGCTCGTTCCGGATGACCGCGTGCGGCGAGGGCCTGCGCGAAACCACCCAGCCGTCGCGACTGCGGCCCTCCCGACCCCACGCCCACGAGCGCGCCGAACTTCCTGTGCCCGAGTTCGGACAGATGCTCGGCGGCAAGCGCGCCGGCCGCCGCGAAATCGGCTGTCACGCAAGGCAGCGTGCGCGACGCCCTCACATGCTCCCACATGCAGAGCACCACCGCGGCGCCGTTGCGCGCCGTCTGGGCCAGCTCCCGCTCGCCCAGATCAGTGTTCATCACGATGACGCCCGCCGCGAGCGTGCCTGCGATCTGCCCGAGATAGGCCCGCGTAGTCGCCGGATCGTCGTCGGTATTGCAAACGAGCAGGAAGTAGCCGCGCTTGCGCGCTTCGCGCTCGGCCGCCAGCACGAATTCCGGGTAGAACGGATTGGTGACGTTCGAAAGCATCAGCGCCAGCGTCGAGGTACGGCCCGAGGCAAGGGCGCGCGCCGTCAAATTCGGGCGATAGCCGAGTTCCCGGATCGCGGCCATCACGCGCTCGAGCGTGGCCGGCTTGACCTTCTGCGGCTTGTGCAAGGCGTTCGATACTGTCGCGGCCGTTACCTTGGCCCGCCGCGCAACTTCGGCAAGCGTCACCATGACGGCCTCCGAGCGTCGGGGCCGTTCACGGTCGCCCGGGTGACCGGCAGCGTCAGCGGCGCCGCAAAACCATCGGCTCGGTGATTGCTCATTTGGTGGGACGATGTCTCAAAAGTTGCGCGTCATTGATCGCTGCGCTAATGTCGTGAGCCATCACTATCGATGGCGCAGCGTCATGGTACGTCCATGAGGGTGCTCGATGCCATAAGAATTTAAGCGCTTAAATCCGCCGCGCTGCAATGATCGGGCACGGCGCAGCATATAACGCCAAGTCAAGGAGACGGAGATGAGATTCGACGCACGCAGGCTCGTGCTCACCTGTATTGCCGCAGCGACGCTTTGCGCCGTGACCAGTGCCATTGCGGGCACGCTCACGGTCAACGTATCGGCGCGCGGCAGTCAACGCGCCACCTGGCAAAACCTGTTCGATCAGTTCAGGAAGGCGAACCCCGACATCGACCTGAAAGTCACGTATGTGGGCGAGGAAGCCTACAAAGTGCAGATCTCGGGGTGGCTTGCGACCGATCCGCCCGATGTGCTGAGCTGGCACAATGGGGAACGCATGGCCTATTTCGCCAAGCGCGGGCTGCTTCAGGACCTCAGCAGCGACTGGCAGAAAAACGGCTGGGACCAAACCTACGCATCGGTGAAGCAATCGTCGACGTGGGCCGGCAAGCAATACAGCGTGCCGCTTGGGACCGATGCCTACGGGTTCTTCTATCGCAAGGACCTGTTTGAGAAGGCCGGCATTTCGGGCGAGCCGACCACCTGGGATCAATTCCTCGACGACTGCAAGAAGCTGAAGGCTTCGGGCGTGGCGCCGATCGCCGTCGCCGCGCGTGACTCATGGACGCTGGCCGCCTGGTTCGACTATCTGGACCTGCGCATCAACGGCTACGCGTTCCATCAAAAGCTGATGGCCGGCGACGTACCCTACACCGATGCGCGCGTACGCAAAGTCTACGAGACGTGGAAAACCCTGATCGACGACAAGTACTTCATTGACAACGCGCTTTCGTACGACGTCGATTCGATCGGGCCGCTGCTCGTCAACGGCCAGGCCGCCACCATGCTGATGGGCACGTTCTTCTCCGCTGTGTTGCCGGAGGCGACGCGTGGCGAAATGGGTTATTTCCGCTTCCCCATCATCGATGCATCGGTGCCGGTTGCCGAAGACGGTCCCGTCAACGTGCTCGTCGTGCCCGCGAAGGCCAAGAACAAGGTCGACGCGCGACGCCTCCTCACCTTCATGGGCCAGCCCGAGATCAACGGCGAGCTCGCGAAAGGCTGGGGTCAACTGCCGTCGAACAACAAGGCACCCGAGCCGCAGGACCCGATTGCGAAGGTCGGTTTCCAGACTTTGTCGGGCACAACGGGAGGGATCGCCCAATTCTACGATCGTGATATGACGAAGGAAATGGCGGACGAAGGCATGAAGGCGATGCAGCGGTTCTTCTCCGATCCGACGCAGCTCGACGCAATCCTTCAACGCCTCGAGCAGACGCGCAAGCGCATCTACAAGAAGTAAGCAGCGTGCAGCGGCGAGCGGTTGTTACCATCGCGATAGACTTGGCCGCTTGTATAGTCGATTGAGCACATATCGATCAGTGCATTCTCAACTGAGCCGCCTCGCGCGGATTCCGCATTTCCCGTCGCTTGCGATCGCCACGCTGATGCTCGGCGTGGCGATGTCTTTTACCGCGCCGTACCTCTCGCTTTTCGGTGTCGAGGAAGCGTCGATGTCGCCGGTAAGGCTCGGTATCTTCATGACGCTCATTTCCGCGAGCGGCGTATTGGCCAGCACCGTCGCGGGCCGCTGGTCCGACCGCCGCGGCAGGCATCGCGCACCGCTCATTCTTTCCCTCGTGGCGGCGGCGCTGGGCTTTCTCTCCTTTTGCTTTCTGCGCGACTATGGGTTGCTGACCGCCAGCGGCGTGCTGCTGCTCGGCACAGGCGCGGCTTCGTTGTCGCAGGTGTTTTCGTTTGGACGCGCGGCCTTGCCTGTCGCGGACAACGCTGAGCGCGATTTCGCTTCCGCCGCGCTTCGCACGCTACTGTCGGTCGCATGGGTCTTCGGTCCTGCCGTCGGAGCGCTGATTCTCGCTCAGGCCGGCTTCAACGGTCTGTTCGGATTCGCCGCCGCCAGTTTCGCCGTGAGCGCGGCACTCGTCTCGCTTATCGTCGAGGCACCGTCCGGGCGCCACGGGGAGGCAGCGGCGAAGGCTGCCGACGCGGACGTTGGACCTGCATCGCAAGCCACGTCTCGTTCGAATGAACATCGACACGCAAGCCGCCGCGTTGCGCTGCCCACGTCCGACGAGGTTCCTCTCGGCCTGCTCTGGCGTGCACTTTTCGCATTGACGCTGATCGGACTCGCCGCCAGCGCGACGATGATCGTCCTGCCGCTCTATGTCGTTCATGCGCTCAAAGGCACGCGCTTTACGGTATCGGCAACGCTCGGGCTCGGTGCGTTCCTCGAGATTCCGATGATGCTGTGGCTCGGCGCCCGCTCGTTGAAGTTGAACAAGCTGGGCTGGTTGACGACGAGCGCGGCCGTTCAGGCAGGCTATTTCGTCGCGGTGGCGGCCGTTCGCGACCCGGTCGCCGTTATCCCGCTGCAGGCGCTCAGTGCGTACGTCGTCTCGGTCACATCGTGCCTCGGCATGACGTATGTGCAAGACCTGATGCCTCGCCAACCCGGCGCCGCGACCGCGCTCTTCTTCAATGCCTGGCGCGTCGGCTCGATCCTCTCGGGCGTGCTCTCGGGAACGATCATCGGCGCATTCGGATATCGGTCGGTATTCCTGATGTGCCTCGGCATCGCGCTCGTCGCATTCGTACTGCTCGCGATCGACGCGCTGCCCGCGATGCGCTCGCGCGCAACGAGCGTGCTATTGCGGCTCTTTCGGCTACGTGCCCGGCGGCGGGCGGCGTCGCGGCGCTCGAACTGAGCGCAGATTGATCGTCACTCGACCCTCACGCCGAAGGCGTCGATCCCCCCGCAAACCGCTCCCGATACACCTGCGGCGTCACGCTCAGCACGCGCATGAAGCTGCGCCGCATGGTTTCCTCGACGCCGAACCCGCAGCGGGCCGCGATGCGCTTTATCGGCCACGAGGTTTCGGCCAGCAACCGCTGCGCCGCCTCGACGCGAAATTGCTCGACGGCGCGCGCGGGCGTGCGGCCTGTTTCCGCACGATAGTGACGCATGAAGCTGCGCTCGCTCATGCCAATACGCTCGGCGAGCTCGGGAACCGACAGGTCCGCCGTCAGATGCTCGGCGATCCATGCATGCAATTCGCCAAAACGATCGCCCGCCTTTTGCATCGACAATGTCGCGCTGAACTGCGCCTGCCCGCCCGGGCGCTTCAAAAACACGACGAGCTCGCGAGCGACATCGAGCGCCATTGCGCGGCCGTGATCGTCTTCCACGAGCGCGAGCGCCAGGTCGATTCCCGCTGTGACGCCGGCCGACGTCCATACGTCCCCTTCGCGGATGAAAATCGGATCCGGCTCCACCCGCAGGCTCGGATAACGCCGTGCAAGCTCGTCGCAGTGGAACCAATGCGTCGCCACGCGGCGCCCATCGAGCAATCCCGCCTCCGCCAGCAAAAACGCTCCCGTGCATACGGAAGCGATACGCCTCGATCTCGCTGCCTGCCTGCGCACCCAATCGAGGAGCTTCGGCTCCTTGGACGCGGAATGGACACCTCGACCGCCAGCAATGATCAACGTGTCGGCCTGCCTGCCCGCCGATCGAAGCGAATCGGACATCAACGCAACGCCCGCTGATGTCGTCACGAGCCCTCCCTCGAACGAGACGACACGCGGCGCATACGGCCTCGCGAGCCCCTGTAGCACGGCAAGCTCGTTCGCTGACGCGAAGACCTGGAGCGGGCCCGTCACGTCGAGCAGTTGAGCGTTCGGGAACGCGAGAACGAGGATCGATCGCTTATCGGAATGCATGCTGACGCAGTGGCAGAAACTGTTGGCGATATGGCATTTCCGCCAAACACTACGCGCATAGAATCGATTTGTCCATCGATGGCCGGGCGCGCCAGCCGTCGTCGATGGCCCACCCTCGCTCGTCGGCCGCCACCGGCGGTTGACGATACTCCCCGCATCCCCATGAGGTATCGATATGGCATTGCAAATCGGCTTTCTCGTATTCCCGCGTGTTCAGCAACTCGACCTGACCGGGCCGCACGAAGTATTCGCTTCGTTGCCCGACGCAACGGTCCATCTGATCTGGAAAACGCTCGAGCCCGTCGTTTCGAGCAACGGCCTTGTCCTGACGCCAAACATGACATACGGCGATTGCCCGCCGCTCGACGTCATTTGCATTCCCGGCGGCAGCGGTGTCACGCCGCTGCTCGAAGACCGGGATACGATCGAATTCGTTCGCAAGCAGGCCGAGAGCGCCCGCTATGTCACGTCCGTCTGCACGGGCTCACTGCTGCTCGGAGCTGCGGGTTTGCTGCATGGCCGCCGCGCCACGACGCACTGGGTATCGCATGGTTTCCTCGAACCGTTGGGCGCCATTCCGGTGCATGGCCGAGTGGTTCAAGACGGGAATTTGATCACGGGAGGCGGCGTGACGGCCGGTATCGACTTCGCCTTGTCGGTCGCGGCCGAACTCGCGGGTCAGCAAGAAGCTCAGGCCATTCAGCTCGAGCTCGAATACGCGCCTGCACCGCCGTTCGATGCCGGGAGCCCACAGACAGCGCCGAGGTCGGTCGTGGACCTCGTCAAGCAGCAATCGGCGCAGGAGTTCGCCAAACGCGAGCGCATCGTCAGCCGGATTGCCACCACGCGTGCCGGCCAATAAGCACCAGCAGCAGGAACCGGGGCGCTCGCGAGAGACCGCGAAGCGCCTGCGCACCACAATGGAACAAGCGATCCGCACCATCACGGAGCATTTCGAAGTCCTAATAGATCCCATAAAAACGTTTGACTTTCCAAAATATTCCGTTCGTCCCAGACTGGCTGCCACGTCGTCGTAACAAATCGCAGGATCTCAATTCTTTATCCGAGCGAATTCTTCGCAATGCGAACGATTCGTATCCCTCGCATTCGCTCGCAAATAGCAAGCGAATGAAAACGTGCTCGGCCCTATGGGAGGCGTCGGTCATACCTGAATTAACCATCATTCATTTCAAATAACTTTCTATACCGTACAAGAGATACGGAGGAGACATCGATGAAATCGCGAAAAAGGCCGCTTTACGCGGCGTGCCGGCTATTACTTTTTGCAGCCGGGGGGACCGCCCTTTCAGGAACCGCGCTCGCCCAAGCTTTGCCCGCGACGAACGAGAATCAGGAAATCCAATTGTTGAAGCAACAAGTGGACATGCTGAGCAAGAAGCTCGATTCGCTCATGGCAAAGCAGCAGCAGCAACAACAGCAGCAGGCGGTGACGAGCAATCCGAAGTCGGCCGTAACGCCCGGCGCGACTTCCAATCCCGGCGAAGTGCACGCGTCGAATGTACCGCCCGAGCCGGCGCCGAATGTCTCCTCGTCGGGCTGGGGCGCGGGCATGCCGCCCAAGCTGAAGTCGTTGTTGTCGTTTCTTGGCGAGGTCGATTTCTATGGCAACCTCGACCTTTCCGTCGACTATGCGACGAAAGGCTTGGCGAGCTCGTACACGCTGCCGGACGGCACGGTCGTCTCTCCGAGAGGTCACATGGGATGGCAGCCCGACATTTCGTCGAATCTGTCGTACATCGGTGTGCGCGGTAAGCGTCCGTTCGGCTCGTCTTCCGATCTGTCGTTCGTTTATCAATTGGAAACGCAGCTCGACGTATCGGCGACCTCCGGCACGGCGAATTCCAATTCCGCGCAGGATTCGACCGTCAAAGGCGCTTTGACTTCGCGCAATAGCTATATCGGCATCGCTTCCGCGAGGTGGGGCGCAATCAAAGCTGGTAAAACGGATGCGCCCTACAAAACATCCACTGCGCGCATGAATCCGTTTACCGGAACGCTCGGCGATTACTCCGCGATAATGGGTAATACAGGCGGCGATAATCGAGTCGAATTCGGCACGCGTCTCGATCATGCGATCTGGTATGAATCGCCGAATTTCCATGGTTGGTCCTTCAACGCGCTCGTTTCGCCGGGACAAAACCGCGGGTACGAGAATTCGACGCAGGCCGCCGGCGAATCCGACTGCACGGGCGGCAATGTTCCAGGCAGCGGCGGCAACCCGGTGGCCTGTAACGATGGCAGCTACGGTTCAGCGTATAGCGCGAACCTCGCGTACGCGAATGGCCCGTTCTATTTCACCACTGCGTACGAGTTGCACCGCGACGTGAATCGTTCGAGCGACGTGACCGCGAGCCCCGCCGCGCTTGCGTCGCCGGACGGGACCGATCCGAACGACATCGGCAACGAGTGGGCGTTCAAGGTCGGCGCGCAATACAAGCTTCCGACCCACACGATCTTGAGCGGCATCTACGAGTGGATACGCAGGGAGGTGCCCGCCTACCTCGAGGTGCAAAACGAGCGCAGCAGAAATGGCTTCTGGCTTGCGATCACGCAGGAGTTCACGCCGAAGGACAGCGTGAGCATCGGCTGGGCGCATGCCGGCCGGACGCCGGGCGACCCGGGGCAACACAACACGCCGCCGCTGACCAATGCGCTCGGCACAGCCAACCCTGACAATGCCGCCAACATGTTTACGGCCATGTACAAGCATGCGGTCGACAAGCACACGACCGTCTACGCCGACTACGCGCTCGTGCTCAATCACCCGGCCGCGCACTACGCGATGGGCGCGGGCGGACGCAGCGTGACGATCGATTGTCACGATGGCAGCTCGATCTCGCAAGGCGCGCCGTTTTGCTTTGCGGGCGGCAGAGAGATGGGGGTCTCGGTCGGCCTCGACTATAAGTTCTGAGAACGCTTACCTCCTCCAAGCGACGCCAACCGCCCTACCTCCGCGAGATGCAATCCTCGCGGGGGTTTTGGCGGTTCCAGCCTACCAGCCTGCCGGCGCAGCATCGACCGGCCCGAACGCCAGCTGATTCCACCTTGCCAAGCGCTGGCTGGAAGTTTCGTCATCGTGCTGTCATCTTAACGACACACTCGCCACGCAGCATGGGTTCTCCCTGCGACTCAACTCGGAGAACCGGCATGCCGGAACTTTCGTATCCGCAGTCCACCGCCACCCCGGCGCGCCGCGGCCTCGGCCTTCTCGTCTTCCTGCTCGCCATCGCGCTCGGTCTCGCCTATTGCACGACCCGTCTCGTCACCGATTTGCAGCCCGTGCGACTGCCCTCGGCGCTGCCGTACGTGCTGCTCGGCGTGGCCCTCTTGATTGCGCTCGGCTTCGAGTTCGTGAATGGATTTCACGATACGGCGAATGCCGTGGCTACCGTCATCTATACGCATTCGCTCGCGCCGATCCCGGCGGTGATTTGGTCCGGGACCTGGAATTTCCTCGGCGTGTTGACATCGACCGGCGCAGTCGCGTTCGGCATCCTGCAACTGCTGCCTGTCGAGCTGATCTTGCAAGTCGGCAGCGGCGCGGGATTCTCGATGGTTTTCGCTCTGCTCATCGCGGCGATCATCTGGAACTTGGGCACCTGGTATCTGGGCCTACCCTCGTCGAGCTCGCACACGCTCGTCGGCTCGATCATCGGCGTCGGCCTCATGAATCAACTCATGCACGGGGCTTCCGGTACGAGCGGCGTCGATTGGGGCCAGGCGCTCGGCGTCGGAAAGTCGCTGCTCTTTTCGCCAATCGTCGGGTTTTTGCTCTCGGCGCTGCTGCTCGTCATCCTGAAGGGCATCGTCCGCGTGCCACAGCTCTACTCGGAACCCACCAGCAACGAGCCGCCGCCGTTCTGGATTCGCGCCTTGCTGATCCTGACCTGCACGGGCGTCTCGTTTGCGCACGGCTCGAACGACGGACAAAAAGGCATGGGCCTCATCATGCTGATTCTGATCGGCACAGTACCCACGGCCTATGCGCTGAACAAAGCGGTGACGCCCGCTCAAACGCAAACGTTCCTCGCCGTGGCGCAGCAAACATCGGCCGTGCTCTCGAAGTACACGAACGGCGTGCCGGCGCCGGCGGATGTGCGCGGTGGCGTCGAAGATTACGTACGGACCCGGCACTTGACGCCGACCACACTGCCCTCGCTGGAAGCGCTCGTCACGCGTATCGGCCAACAGGTCGGCAGTTCCGGAGCGATGGCCAATGTGCCGACAAACACTGTCAGCAACGCGCGCAACGATATGTACGTCGCCTCCGAGGCGATCCGGCTGATGGAAAAGGCGAAGCAACCGGCGTTTTCCGCGGACGATCTCCAGGCGGTCGACAACTTCAAGAAGCAGTTGGACGGCGCCACGAAGTTCATCCCGACCTGGGTCAAGGTTGCCGTTGCGATCGCGCTGGGGCTCGGCACGATGGTTGGGTGGAAGCGTATCGTCGTGACAGTCGGCGAAAAGATCGGCAAGCAGCATCTGACGTATGGGCAAGGCGCTTCGGCCGAAGTCGTCGCCATGCTCACGATCGGCGCGGCCGACGTTTATGGGCTGCCCGTCTCGACCACGCACGTGCTGTCGTCCGGCGTAGCGGGAACGATGGCCGCAAACGGCTCCGGTCTGCAATGGAGCACGGTACGCAGCCTCTTGCTCGCGTGGGTGCTCACGCTGCCCGCTTCGATTGCGCTCTCGGCCGGGCTCTACTGGGTGCTCAGACAAGTGGCTTGATCGAACGGTGCTCGAGGCCGGCATGCGTGGGCCTCGAGCACATCGTCGTCTATGCCGGCACCATCTCAGTAGAGCCCCGGTGCCGGCAACGGCTCAGTAAATCTCGGGCACGATCATCGACGCCGGCACCGGCTGGCGGATGTAATCCTCGTTGTGCACGCGCTCGGGCAGCGTGACGACCGGGTGCTCGACCTCGTGGTACGGCACCTGGCTCAACAGGTGGTGAATGCAGTTCAGGCGCGCGCGCTTCTTGTCGACCGCCTGCACGACCCACCAGGGCGCCTCGGGAATATGCGAGCGCTGCAGCATCACCTCTTTCGCCTGCGTATAGGCTTCCCAGCGGCGCCGGCTCTCGAGGTCCATCGGGCTCAGCTTCCATTGCTTGAGCGGATCGTGGATGCGCGCCTGGAAGCGGATCTCCTGCTCCTCGTCGGTGATCGAGAACCAGTATTTGAGGATCTGGATGCCGCTCCTCACGAGCATCTTTTCGAACTCGGGCACCGAGCGGAAGAATTCTTCGTACTCCTCATCGGTGCAAAAGCCCATGACGCGCTCGACGCCCGCACGGTTGTACCAGCTACGGTCGAACAGCACCATCTCACCGCCGGCGGGCAGGTGCGCGGAGTATCGTTGAAAGTACCATTGCGTGCGCTCGCGGTTGCTCGGCGCGGGCAGCGCGGCGACGCGGCACACGCGCGGGTTGAGCCGCTGCGTGATGCGCTTGATCGCACCGCCCTTGCCCGCCGCGTCGCGGCCTTCGAAGATCACCACGAGCCGATGGCCGGTCGCGACGATCCAGTCCTGCAGCTTCACCAGCTCGCCCTGCAGGCGGAAAAGCTCGCGGAAATAGTGCCTGCGGTCGCTGCGTGCCTCTGGAGTGAAAGCCGACGAACCATCGAGGAGGCGGTCGTCCACCTCCATTTCGAGTTCTTCGTCGTAGGCATCGACGAGATCTTCCTCGAAACGGCGCTGCCGCTCGGCGAAAAGCTCCGCGTCGGATTTCCTGTCCTCTTTGTCCATCGTATCCTCCAAGGCAACGGGTAGGCGCCAACGGCCGCCATGCTGGCGGCGCAAAGCTAGTGATTATCGTTACGCCTGGTGTCAACCGTATTACTGCGAGCGGGCGCGCTCCGCCTCCCGTCGACCGGCCGCCACGCCCTTTACAGCCATGCCGGGCGGACCCGCCGTTACGGCGGAGGCCGACGGCCGGCTAGCCAAGCGGTCTCGCAAAGCTGATTTCATGGCCGTCCGGATCGACGATATGAAAGTATCGCTCGCCCCACGGCGCGTCGAGCGGCGCGAACTCCGGCTCGAGCCCCGCGGCGAGCGCTTTGCGGTAAAGG
Organism: Trinickia sp. EG282A; assembly: GCF_040965455.1. Lineage (NCBI taxonomy): Bacteria > Pseudomonadati > Pseudomonadota > Betaproteobacteria > Burkholderiales > Burkholderiaceae > Trinickia > Trinickia sp. EG282A. The sequence goes on from NZ_JBFRCC010000003.1 coordinate 439,992, forward strand.
CGATCCACGTCGGAGACGTAGACGATCACACGCCCCCACCATGCCGCCGGCGCGCGTGCGTCGGCGATCAGATTCAAAAACGTACCGCCGAATTCGAACGATGTGAAGGTTTCCGATGGCCCGCCATACTTGAGCGGGAAACCGAGCGCTTCATAAAAGCGCACTGCACGGGCCATGTCGTGCGTCGCAAGCGTCACCGCGCTCAGCGTCAGAATCTTGGGCTGCTGCGCCGCAGCCGCTGCATCGTCGTCTTTCGCCGCCGTGCCGACACGTCGGTTTCCCGCCTTGTTCGCCATCGTCAGCCTCCGAAAGCCCGGGCCGTCGAACAGTCTTCGAGCTACCCTGGGCAGCCGCACGCATCATGCCATGGCGATTCCGCACGCACGAACGAACGAAGCCTTTAATTCTTTGACTGCGACGCCGATTCCCGCTAAAAGATGATTGGTTGTCGCTGTTGCGTTCACGAGAGTGGAGCCCACGATGAGCAGGAGAATGCGGACCACGAGCCCCGAAGCGGCTTCGGACCACACCAGCGCCTGCGCGCCGATGCCCGGCCAGGTCGTGCTCGTCTTGCAGGGGGGCGGCGCGCTCGGCGCCTATCAGGCCGGCGTCTACCAAGCACTGCACGACGCGCGAATCGAGCCCGACTGGATCATCGGCACCTCGATCGGCGCGATAAACGGTGCTCTCATCGCGGGCAATCCATTCGAAGACCGGCTCACGCGGCTGCGGCAGTTCTGGGACGGTGTCTCCCAGCGCGGCATTTCAACGCCAGGCTGGCTGCCCGGCTTCGAAAACTGGTCGCGCGATCTCGCGATCGTCACGCAAGGCATCGCCTCGTTCTTCACGCCACGTCTTGACGTCTGGGCTGGCCTTCACCAGCGCGTCGGCGTCGAGCACGCCGCGTTTTACTCGACCGCGCCGTTGCGCGAAACCCTCACTTCGCTCGTCGATTTCACGTACCTAAACGAGCGAAAAACGAGGCTCACGGTAGGTGCCGTCAACGTCTGCAGCGGGCGCATGCATTACTTCACGAATCGCGACGCGCCCATGGATCCCGAACATGTCATGGCATCGGCGGCGTTCCCGCCCGGCTTCCCGTCGGTGCGGCTGGAAGGCGAGCCGTATTGGGACGGCGGCATCTATTCGAATACGCCGCTCGAGGCGGTGCTGGACGACAAGCCTCGACGCAGCTCCATCATTTTCGCGGTGCAGTTGTGGTCGACGGACGGCCCCGAGCCGGACTCGATCTGGCAGGTGCTGAGCCGTCAGCGGGACATCCAGTATGCGAGCCGCTCGGAAAGCCATCTCGCGCGGCAAAAGCAGATCCATCGGCTTCGGCACGTGATTCGCGAGCTCGGACGTCATATTCCCCAAGAGCAGCTCGAATCGCCCGAGGTGAAAGAGTTGCTCGGCTGGGGATGCAACACGACGATGCAAGTCGTCGAGCTCGACGCACCGCGGTCCGATGGAGACCTCAACAGGGACATCGATTTTTCGGCGAGCGGGATTGAGCAGCGCTGGAGCGCCGGCTACGAGGACACCAAGCAAATGCTCGAGCTCGCGCCCTGGCAAGAAGAGCCCGACCCGATGGAGGGAATATCGGTCTACCGAGCAAGCGCCGCGGTACGTTGACGGCGCTTGGTTAGTACTCCCAAAAGACTGCCATGATGAATAGAGCGTGAACGCGCTCATGATGCAGCGCGTTCACTCGTCGCCTATTACCGCACCGGCGGGAAATCCACGTCTGTATCGTTGATTCGATTGAACGTATTCGTGAATGTGATCAATGCAATGGCGAGCGAAATGTCGGCCAATTGTGTGTCGCTATAGCCCGCCGTGCGAATCGCATCGAAATCGGCCGCGCTAATCTCGCCGCGCGTGCCGACGAGCGTCCGCACAAAACGGACGAGTGCATCGCGCTTGGCGTCGCCGGTCGGCTCGCCGGCTCGAATTTGCTTGAGTACCTCGGGGCGCAGTCCGGCGAACTTACCCAGCATCGTGTGCGCGGCGACGCAGTAGCCACAGCCCGTCAGTTCGCTGACGGCGAGTTTGATCGTCTCGAGGTCTTGCTTGGAAAGACTTGCTCCCCCCAGCACGGCCTCGGCGTTGAGATAGGCGGACAATGTACCCGGTGCGACATGACCCAGCGTCGCGAAGGCGTTGGGCACGCTGCCGCCGGTGCCCTTCTTCACTTGTGCAAACACTTCAGCGGTAGCGCCTGTGGCGGAATCGATGGAGGGAACGGCGATGCGGCTCATGGTGGGACTCCTTCAAAGGTGGTTAGGAGCCCTCACTTTATGGGTGAGCGTTGAGCTTGCCGAGACTATGAGAGCTCAATAGAATGCTCGAAAGTCTCAACGCTGGAGAAGCGCGTGCGCCCTGGACCGGACTGGCTCAGCCGATTGCTGGAGATCGTCACGGTCACCGGCCAACTCGAGATTCGCTGCGCCTTCGGCGCGCCGTGGCGCGTCGTGTATGAAGAATCGGCCGCGCGGGAGATTCCCTATCACGTCATCGTAAACGGGTCCGCGCTCCTTGAAGATCCCGATTCGCGAACTTCACAGACGCTTTCATCGGGCGACATCCTGCTGCTGCCGCACGGCTCGGCTCACGTCTTGCACGACGGGAGCGCGCGGCCGCCGGCGCCCGTTCGCGTAACGGAAGGGGCCAATGTCATCGTCAACGAAAACACAGGATCGGGCGAGCGTCTCGACATGCTCTGCGGTCGCTTCTTCGTCGAACCGCCGCATGACAGGCTCGTTCGCGACTATCTGCCCACTACGTTGATCGTCCGTACGCCGAACGCGGTTCGTGACGCGGAGAACGCACCGGCTGCCGATCAGCTTGCCAGCCTCGTGCGAATGATGAGAGTCGAGGCCGTGGGAGAGAAGCTCGGCAGCCATGCGATGCTGAATGTGCTGTCGTCGGCCCTCTTCGCATTGACGCTGCGCGCGGCGAGCGAATTGCAGCAGACGCCGAAAGGGCTGCTGGCATTGGCTGGGCACCCACGCCTCGCGCCGGCCGTGACGGCGATGTTCGGCGATCCCGCGAAGCCCTGGACGTTGCCGGAACTGGCACAACTTTGCAATATGTCGCGCGCGACGTTCGCCCGTCACTTCGAGGACGCACTCGGGCGCTCGGCGCACGACCTGTTGACCGATATCAGGATGAGCTTGGCGGCCAACGCCCTGAAGCATCCCTCGATCACGACCGAAGCGGCCGCTGAACTCGCCGGCTTCCAATCGATCGCGGCTTTTCGGCGCAGCTTCGCGCAATGGATGGGCGTGACTCCGGGAGAATGGCGGCGTGCGGCACGGCGGTCAGGGGCGGCCGGCTCGGTTGTCGTTGAGGATGCGGGTGCACGTGCCGGCTAGGCGTCGTTCGCGCCGACGGCACGATCCGGCGGCCGCCAGCATCCGCGCGACATGAAATCCGCCGATTGCTGGAATAACCGACTTCCAACGGTGTTCTCCCCGAAAGAATCCCCATCAAGGAGCCCCCGTGACCGCACCTTTCTCCTCGCCGCCCGGACGCATCTGCGTGCCGTGCCGCCTCGCGGCGATCGGCGTCGTCGTCGCCCTGCTTGCGGGCGGCTTCGCCTATACGGCGGGCTGGCTGACGCCGTCGCGTCTCACGACGACCAAACTCATCGATACCTTCGAACGGAACGGCGGCCTGCATGCGGGCTTTCGCCGCAACCATGCCAAGGGCTTGTGCATCACGGGCTACTTCGAGAGCAACGGTCGCGCGAGCGTGTTCTCGAAAGCGGCCGTGTTCGCGCAGGGACGCACGCCTGTCATCGGACGCTTCGCGATTCCCGGCACCAATCCCGAGGCGCCCGATAACAGCGTGCCGATTCGCAGCATGGCGTTGCTCTTCACCGAGCAAGACGGCCAGCAATGGCGTACGGGGATGAACTCGGTGCCGCTCTTCCCCGTGCATACCCCAGCGCAGTTTTACCAGCAGCTCGTCGCTTCGCGTCCTGATCCCGCGACGGGCAAACCCGATCCGGCGAAGCTGAAGGCCTTCTACTCGGCCAACCCCGAAGCGCAAGCCTTCATGACCTGGATCAAGCAGCATCCACCTTCGTCGAGCTTCGCGAACGGCGCTTATTACAGCGTCAACGCGTTTTACCTCGTCGACGCGGCGGGAAAGCGCAATGCGGTGCGTTGGTCGATGCAACCGGAATTGCCCTATACCCCGTTGACCGCCACCGAAAAAGGCGAGTCGGCGTACCTCGCGTCCGAGCTGTACGACCGGCTGCGAACGGGCCCTCTGCGCTGGCACCTGATCCTGACACTAGCCGCGGCGGGCGATCCTGTCGACGATGCGACGAAGCCGTGGCCGGCCGATCGCCCGCAAGTCGACGCCGGCACGCTCGTGGTCGAACGCGCCTCATCGCAAGAGAGCGGCGCGTGCCGCGACGTCAACTTCGACCCGACGATCGTGCCGGCAGGCATCGAGCCGTCGAACGATCCGCTGCTCGCCGCGCGATCCGCCGCGTACGCCGTTTCCTATCAGCGACGCACGCACGAAGAAGCGCTGAATCCCGCGCTGCACAGCGACACGCACAAGGCCAATCCCTCATGAGCACCCACCGCCCTCATATCCACTTCAGCGTTTTGCAAAGGCTGCTTCATTGGCTGATGGCGGCCATGATTTTGTCGATGCTCTTCATCGGCATCGCGATGGTCACGACCGTTTCGAGAGCGCATGAGACGCTGATCGCCATCCATCGTCCGCTCGGCATCGCGCTTTTAGCACTCCTGATCGTTCGGACGTTCGTGCGCGTCACGCGCGGCAGCCCGCCGCTGCCTGACGATATGCCCGCCGCGCAGCGGTTCGCCGCCAAGGCTTCGCACCTCGTGCTCTACCTGCTCATGGCCGCGATGCCCTTGATCGGCTGGGGCATGCTGTCGGCAGGCGGATACCCCGTGACGATGTTCGGCGCGTTTCATCTGCCTCCAATTCTCCCGCATGACACGCGCCTCTATGCGCTGCTGCGCTCACTTCACACAGGGCTCGCGTTTGCCTTGTTCGCGACCGTCCTGCTGCATCTCGCCGCTGCACTGTTGCATGGCCTGATCCGCCGTGACGGGGTGTTCGCCAGCATGACTTGGGGACGTGGCCGAGCTTGACGTCGGCGCGGGCGTAGTCTGACAGTCGGACTACGCCTTTTTGCGAGCGACCGTGCGTGGACGACTGACCGTGTCGCCCAGCAACGAAGCGAATCTGTCCGCGAGCGTCGGCCGCGAGCGTTGCGGCCAGATCGCGCTCAGCTCGAACGGCGGCAAGTATTGCCCGTCGCGCACCTCGCACAGCCGCACGCCCGCGAACTGCAGCGCCTTCGTCGACTGCGGCAGAAGCGACGCGCCGCAGCCCGCCGCGACGCACGCAAGCACCGTCAAGGAGCGATTGGCGTCCTGGACGATGGCGGCTTCGCGGCCCGCCTTCCTGAAGGCGCTCAGTATCCCGGCGCGAATGCCGGGAAGCTGGTCTTGCGGAAACCAGACCAACCCGATGTCCGCAAGCTCGGCGAGGCTGACCTTGCCGTCGCCGGCCACCGGAAAAGATTCGTGAACGACGGCGAGAAGCGGCTCGCTCGCGATCAACTTTTCGTGCATCTTGCCGCCGACGGTCACCGGGGTATGGAGCAACCCAAGGTCGATCTCACCTTTTTCGAGCGCGCTTGCCTGCTCCGCGTTGCTCATTTCTCGCAGAGACAGCTTCACGTTCGGCGTGTCCTTGCGCAGGGCACCGATGGCGGCCGGCAGCACTTCGAAGAGCGCCGCCGAGACGAATCCGATCGCGAGCCTGCCGCCATGCTGCGTGCCGATATCGCGAGCACGCGTTTGCGCGGCCTCGATGCGCGAGACGCTGAGCCGGATATCGTCGACGATGGCCTCGCCCGCCGCCGTCAGGGTGGCCCCGCGGCGTGTGCGCTGAAACAGCTTCACGCCTAGTTCACGCTCCATCCTCGTGATCGCCTGGCTGAGCGCCGGCTGCGCGATCCCGAGCACTTCGGCCGCGCCCGTCACGCTGCCGGCATCGGCAACGGCCAGAAAGTAGCGAAGGTTCCGCGTGGATTCCATATCATTCTGTGATGAAAGATCAACAGTTTCATAGTATCGCGCTACTGTAATGCTTTTTAGAATCTGTTTCGATCGTGTCGTGGGCGAGCGCCTCTTTCCACCCATTGCACGCGATAAAAAACGGGAGACATTGATGCAGTGGTATGGAGATATTTCGAAGTCCGAACGACGCACGCTATGGAGTTGCTTCTCCGGCTGGGCGCTCGACGCAATCGATACGCAGGTTTTCAGCCTTGTCATCCCTGCGTTGCTCGCGACATGGGGCATCAGCAAGGGGCAGGCAGGGCTCATAGGCGGCGCGACGCTCGTGGCCGGATCTCTGGGCGGACTGCTCGGGGGGATTCTGTCGGATCGCATCGGCCGCGTCCGCGCGCTTCAACTGACGGTCGTCTGGTTCTCGCTCTTCACTTTTCTGAGCGCATTCGCGCAAAACTTCGAGCAGCTTCTCGCGCTGAAGGCGCTGCAGGGAATTGGATTCGGCGGCGAATGGACAGCGGGCGCCGTGCTGCTCAGCGAAACGATCAACGCCAGGCATCGCGGCAAGGCCATGGGCGTCGTGCAAAGCGCCTGGGGCTTCGGGTGGGGCGGCGCCGTGCTGCTCTATACGATCGTCTTCTCGTGGGTATCGCCGCAATGGGCATGGCGTGTCGTCTTCGCGCTCGGCCTGCTGCCCGCGCTACTGGTGCTCTATTTGCGCCGTAACGTCGAGGAGCCGCCGCGTCCGAAAGCAACTTCGGCGCAGCCCGGAAAAAAGCCTGGCGTCTTTGCCATCGCGGCGGGCATCTTCGATCGCTCCGTCGTCCGCACGACCCTCGTGGGAGGTGTCATCGGTCTCGGTGCGCACGGCGGCTACCATGCGATCACGACCTGGCTGCCGACGTACCTCAAGACCGAGCGCCATCTGTCTGTGCTCGGAACAGGCGGCTATCTCGCCGTCGTCATCGTCGCCTTCATCACTGGCTGCTTCGTCAGCGCGTGGCTGCAGGATCGCATCGGCCGGCGCCTCAACGTGATTTTTTTCGCGCTTTGCTGCGTCGTGACGGTCAACCTCTATGTGTTCCTGCCGATCGGCGATACGGCGATGCTCATCCTGAGCTTTCCGCTCGGCCTTTTCTCCGCGGGCATCCCGGCCACGCTCGGCGCGCTCTTCAACGAGCTTTATCCACAGGGCGTCCGAGGGACGGGCGTCGGCTTCTGCTATAACTTCGGACGCATTGTATCCGCAGGCTTTCCCGTACTGATCGGGCATATGAGCAGCTCGATGCCGCTCGGCGCCGCCATCGGCATCGACGCGGGCGTGGCCTATGGTCTCGTCGTCATCGCTGCCTTGTTGCTGCCCGAGACGCGCGGCCGGCGAATCGATGCGGCAACCGCATCGGCCGCGCGCGGCGGGTCTTCATCGTCGGCGGACCCCGCGCCTGCCGCGCGCGGATAAGTGCATCGTCAATTTTTTGCTCGCTACGTTTCATGAACGATCTAGACGACGTCAAGGCCGCCCGCGACACGGAGACGGCTGCCCCGTCCATTCAGCACCATGCGGATTGGCTCGAGCACCGCGCGCCTGAAATCACGGCCGTCGATTCGCATGCTCACGTCTTTACGCGCGGTCTGCCGCTCGCCGCGGTTCGGCGCCATGCGCCCGATTACGATGCCACGCTCGATGCCTATGTCGCGCATTTGAAATCGGACGGCGTCTCCCATGGCGTGCTCGTGCAGCCGAGTTTCCTCGGGACCGATAACTCCTTCCTGCTTGCCGCGACGAAACGCTATCCGCGGCGCTTTCGCGGCGTGGCGGTCGTCGATGTGGAGATCTCCGAGCATGAGCTGCAGGCGCTCGATCAGTGCGGCGTGGTCGGCATCCGGCTCAATCTCATCGGCCTGTCGCTGCCCGACCTGCGGACGGGTGCATGGCCTCGCCTTCTTGCCCGCGTGAACGCGTTGCGCTGGCACGTCGAAGTGCATCGGCAGGCGGCCGATTTGCAGGTCGTCGTCGATGCGCTGCTGTCGCAGGGGTGCACGGTCGTCGTCGATCATTTCGGCCGCCCCGACCCGCACGCCGGCGCCGCCGACCCCGGCTTCCGTTATCTGCTTTCGACGGCCGATTCGGGCCGCGTCTGGGTCAAGCTGTCCGCCGCCTACCGCAGTGCGTCGGGCAGCGATGGCCTGGCGCTCGGCAAAGCGCTTACCGAGCGCTTGCTCGATTCGTTCGGCGAGCAACGGCTCGTCTGGGGCAGCGACTGGCCGCACACGCAGCACGAGGCACTGATCGATTATCCTTCATCGTTTGAAGCACTCGAAGCCTGGGTGCCCGACGTTTCGCGCAGGCGGTCGATACTGACGAGTTCGGCCTGTACGCTATTTCGCATTCCTTGACGATTGCGTCCGCGCCGTCGTCCCACACACGAGGACTACTCCATGAGCTCATCCGCTGCCTCCCGTAGAGAACGCTTTCGCGCCGAGATCGGCAAGAAGCAAGGCCTGCTCGTACCCGGCGCGTTCAACGCCATGAGCGCGCGTCTCATCGAGGATATGGGTTTCGGCGCCGTCTATCTGACGGGCGCCGGCGTCACCAACATGTCGTTCGGGCTTCCCGACCTCGGTTTCATCGGCCTCACCGATATCGCCGAACACGCGGCGCGCGTTCGCGATGCCGTCGAGCTGCCGCTCATCGTCGATGCCGATACCGGCTTCGGCAATGCGCTCAACGTTCGCCAAGCGGTGCGTACGCTCGAGCGCGTCGGTGTCGATGCCATTCAGATCGAAGATCAGGTCATGCCCAAGAAATGCGGCCACTTCTCCGGCAAGGAAGTCGTCAGCGCCGGGGAAATGGTCGGCAAGATACGCGCCGCCGTCGATGCGCGCACCGACGACAACTTCCTGATCGTCGCCCGCACCGATGCCGCGGCGGCGCATGGAATCGACGCGGCTATCGACCGCGCGCATCGCTTCGTCGAAGCGGGTGCGGACGTGCTCTTCATCGAGGCGATGGAGACGCGCGCCGATATCGAGCGGTTGCCGGGTCTCTTCGAGAAGCCGTTGCTCATCAATATCGTCATCGGCGGCAAGACGCCCGTCCAGGATCGCGACGCGCTCGCCGCGCTCCGTTATGGATTGGTGCTCTACGCGAATGCAGCGCTACAGGGTGCCGTGCGCGGCATGCAACAGTCGCTCGGCGTGCTGCGCGAGCGGGGACGCGTAGATGAAGACCCGGCCATCGTCGCGCCCTTCAAAGAGCGCCAGCGTCTCGTTCAGAAACCCCTCTTCGATAGTCTCGACGCGCGGTATAAAGAGGACGACTGACGGAGGACCGCATGATCGCCGCCGGTAAAAAGAGTGTTTACCGGCCGGCGATTGTCGTTCGCCTATCCACGAACCAATATTGAACGAACTGAAGGCTCGACGTGACGAGCCGTTCGGATTGGAAGATGGGTGGGTGGACGCAAATGGAAAACGCATTAGTACGAGCGCGCTGCGCTCCCGTACTGGAGTCGATTGCCGGCGCATTGATTCTTGCCGTCGGAATGGGATTCGGCCGTTTCTCGTTCACGGGCATGTACCCGCTGATGGTGAAGGAAGCGGCCATGACCGTGTCGGGGGGCTCGCTCGCGGCGTCCGCGAACTACGCCGGCTATCTGCTCGGCGCACTCGCCGTCAGCCGGATCGATCATCGGCATGCGGTGCGCCTCTGCCAATTCGCCACCATTGGAACAGTCGTTTGCCTGGCCGCCCTTGCGCTGCATCCGTCGATTGCGCTCATCATCGGCGCAAGGTTCATCGCGGGCGCCATGAGCGCACTCGCGCTCGTTGCCGTATCGGTATGGCTGTTCCATGTGATCGGACACCATCACGGCGCGCCCATCCTCTATTCGGGCGTGGGGACAGGCATTGCCATTTCGGCCGAACTGATTGCGTTCGGTCATGCGGGAGGGCTAGGGACCGCGGCGCTTTGGCTTCTTCTCGCCGCTGCATCGGCAATTCTCTCCGCAATTGCTTGGCCGGCGGTGGCACGCAACGTTCGTTCGTACTCCGAAAGAGATGAAGGAGCAAGAGGCGCTTCGAGCGCGCATGATGCGGTCATCGGCCCTCGGGCCTTAATCGCCATTTATGGTCTCGCCGGCCTCGGCTACATCGTCACGGCAACTTATCTGCCGCTACTCGTCAGAAACGCCCTGCCCCAGGTCAATCCCGTCCACATCTGGGCAGCGTTCGGCGTGGCCGCCGTTCCGTCGTGCTTCCTCTGGCACTGGCTCCATCATCGCTGGGGCAGCCGCACCGCCTTGGCCGCCAACCTGGCCGTGCAAGCCGCCGGCGTCATCCTGCCTGTTCTCGATCACTCGGCGTTCGCATTCCTCGGTAGCGCGGTGCTCGTCGGCGGCACGTTCGTCGGCACCGTGACCGTCGTCATGCCCGCGGCGAAGCGCGTCGCTCATGCGGTGAAGTTCAATCTGATGGCCACCCTGACAGCCGCGTACGGGCTCGGGCAAATCGTCGGCCCGCTGTTGTCGGATCGACTCGTGGCGCACACGCACTCGTTCGATCAACCGCTCGTCGTCGCGGCCGTAGCATTGTTCGTCGCGGCAGCGGTCTCTTGCGGACGAGGCCGCGCATGAGCGGCCCACGCGAGCTCATTTGTGCGAAGCACATCATCGCTCCACGCTCGGAGGAATTCGATCCACGTTTTGATCTTCGCGTCGACGTATTGGCGCGATGCATAGACCGCATAGATATTGAGCGTCTGCAAATGGCACTCAGGCAGGACCCTGACGAGCGATCCGCTACGAAGGAACGCACGGGCCACGAACACCGGCAATGCGCCGATGCCCATCCCTTCTTGCAACGCAACGGCCATCGCGTCGGGAACGTTCACTTTGAATCGATGGTCGGGCAAACGAAAGAGGCGTTCGCCGTCGGGCCCGACAAGTCGCCAGTGATCGGCGGGGAAGACAGACGGCAACGCCACCTGCAAACAAGTATGCCGCGATAGATCCTCGACCGTCTGCGGCGTGCCGCGCGCCGCAAGGTACTGCGGAGCGGCGCAGAGGATGCCTTGAGCCGACCCGAGCTCATGGGAAATGTAGTTTGAATCGGGCAGCGTATCGAGCGACACGCGCAGCGCAACGTCATACCCGTCCTCGAGCAAGTCCGGTACGTTCTGCGTTAACGTGAGCTCGATCGTCACTTCGGGATAGCGCTGCTGGTAGGCGGCGATGGCGGGCATGACGAAGTTCTGCCCGATGCTCGACATCGCATGCAGTCGAAGCGTGCCCGATGGCTTCGCATGCGCCTCCGAGGCCTCCGCTTCGGCTTCGTCAATTGAAGCGAGAATGACGCGGCAACGATTCAAATAGCGTTCGCCCGCCTCGGTCAGCGCGATGCGGCGCGTCGTCCGGTTCAGCAGCCGTGTGCGCAGGCGCGACTCGAGCTCCGAAATCGTGCGCGAGACATATCCTGTGCTCGCGTCGAGTTCGAGCGCGGCCGCCGTGAAGCTGCCCGATTCCGCGACCGCGATGAAAATCTTCATGCTGCGCACTACATCCATGACCAGGTTCCGCGCCCCGCCCTATTCCAGAGCATGCCGATTGTTGCCTCGTTGACTAGTACCAACTTTAGCAACGTTTGCATGGGACGCTGGCGGTTTGTTCAGATAGGGGTATCACAAAGCGCGATACCCCTCGGATTTCCGCCGTGGGCGCGTTTGCCGAGATCGTCGAGCGCGTCTCGAAGTGGCCCGGTGTCATCGTCGAATTCGCGCCCGAACTGCTCGGCAAGGGACCGAAGCGCCACACGATGATCTACGAGCCTGGTGGCATCAGGATAGAGTTCGATGTCGTTCCTGCCTGAACCGTCACGCTCAAGCCGCGGCCATGACGGGTCCGAGCTGTGAACGGGCAGTGTCGACGAATGCGCGCATCGCGCTCGATACGTACGCATCGTGTCGACGGATGAACAGCGTTTCGACGTCGGCGATTTCCGGCGGCACAGTGTGGATGGTTACCAGATTCTGATCGGCCGCAGCCGACACCACGCCCCTCGGCAACAGGGTAACGCCGATGCCCGCGGCTACGCAGGCGACAATCGCATCGAGCGAACCGAATTCGAGCGGCGTCGCCGTCACGATGCCCATATCGGCGAGCAGTTCATCGAGCCGCTGACGATAGGAGCAGCCGAGTCGGAAGACGATCGTCTTGAGCTCGCCGATCGCGTTGAGCGCTTCGCGCGAGCGGATCGCGCGCGCAGTGACGAGCACCAATTCTTCGCGGAAAACCGTTTCGCAGTGAAGATCGGGATGATCGACCGGCCCCGCCACAAATGCGGCGTCGAGACGGCAATCGGCCACGTCCGCCGTCAAGCTGCAACTCGTGCCCGTGGTCAGCGAGAGGCGAACTTGCGGATACATGCGAGCAAAGCTGCTGAGAACGGGGGCCAACCGAAGCGCTGCCGTCGTCTCGAGCGTTCCGAGCGTGAGCGTGCCACCCGGCGCGCCGTCGTCGAGCGCCGCCAGCTTTGCGTCGGCCACGAGCTTCGCGATGCGCGCGGCGTACGGCAGCATCCGCTCGCCGGCCGGCGTCAGGCTCACCCCGCGTACATGCCGCTGAAACAAGGCCACGCCGATCTCACGCTCGAGCGACCGGATCCTCGCCGTGACATTCGACTGCACGGTATGCAGTTCGGCGGCAGCGCGGTTCATGCTGCCATGCCTCGCCACGGCTTCGAATACCTTGAGGTCGGTCACGTCCATGCTTTGCCCCTCGGGGAAGTGGAACACATCGCAAGCATCGCTGCTAATGCTACACCACCCCCCAAGGGAACAGTTTTACGCTTTCAGATAGCGCATCGGTCGCAAAGCCCCCTAACGGTGGCCTTCAACTCCTCCTCCAGTTGCGCGACGAGTTCCGCCGCAGGCAGATCGCGTGCGAGCGCGGCGGCTTGCCCGGCCCATTGCGCACCGTATCCAAATTCGCCCTTCGCCTTCGCGGCAGCATGGAGCGCCTTGCCAATGTCATAGGTGATGGGGTAAGCCGGGACCTGCGGCGCCTCCGCATCGGCGCCGAGCTCGGTGAACTTGTTCATGATGCTTCGCGCTCGACGACCGGAAATGGCCTCGGTAAATGTGGTGCGGCGCGCGTTGTCCCCGAGCAAAGCACGCCGATAACCGTCGTCGATCGAGGTTTCCGGGCATGCGACGAAGGCGGTACCGAGTTGGGCCGCCGCGGCGCCCAGCGCGAACGCCGCTGCAATCCCCGCGCCGTCCATGATCCCACCGGCGGCGATGACCGGCAGATCGAACTTGGATGCAAGCAGTCGCGTCAGCGCGAATGTGCCGAGCTCTTCGTCCTGTCGTGGGTCGAATGCGCCGCGATGTCCGCCGGCCTCGATTCCTTGCGCGACGATCGCATCGACGCCCGCGGCCACGACCTGCTCAGCTTCGCCGACGTTCGTTGCGGAGGCCAAAAGCCGAATGCCGGCCCCTTTGAGCGCGTCGATCACGCTCCGCGAAGGCAATCCGAAGTGGAAACTGACGATAGCCGGCTTTTCTTCGAGAAAGACGTTGAACATGTCCTCGTCGACGAGAAAGCTCTTGTAGATCTCGTTCAGCTTCGCGGGCGGCGTGGCGCCGAATCGCGCAAAATGTGGCGCGAGCCATGAGATCCATTGACGCTCGACCGCTTCATTTGCCGTGGCCGGTTGGTGGCAGAAGACGTTTATGTTGAACGGTTTGCTCGTGAGCGCTCGGATTTCGCGCATGGTCTTGCGCGCGTTATCGGCGTTCATCGCGCCCACGCCATATGAACCCAGCGCGCCCGCATTCGAGACCGCAGCCGTCAGCGCCGGCGTGTTGACACCCGCCATTGGCGCTTGAATGATCGGTTTGTCGACGCCGAGCAAGCTCAGCAAGGCTTTTTGTTTTTGGTTTCCGCTAACGCTATTCATTCGATTCCCCTTGATCCGGATTCAGATAGGACGTGGTGTACCGCGGACGAACGTTTGCTTCCGATTCAGCCGACGCCTCCGAGCGCCAACGTCTTGGCCGAAAAGCGTGGCCCGTGCGCCGCAGCGCGTGCACGAACTCGACATAGGCCGTGCTCATGAACCCTTCGCGCGCTATCAGAAAGGTATCGACCGTTCCGAGCGAATGCGTTCGAACATACGGCATCGTCTGCTGCGCGTCGAGCACTGAGCGCGGGCATAGCGCAATACAGCAACCTGCCGCCACGGACGTCAGGATTCCATGATAGGAGGTCTGCTCGACGACGTCCCAATGCCGTGCACTCTTGCCAGCGTTCAATGCGAGCCAGCGCTCGAGCACGCGCCGATAAGTACATCCCTCGGCAAAGACGGCTATCGCCGCGATTGTCAGGTCATCCGCCGCGCGCACCTGAGGGTGGCTTGCGGGAAGCACGAGCAGCAATTCCTCAGTGTAGGCGTACGTCGCGGTGAGACCGTCGTTCGCACCGGCTTGCCGGAACGTCTCGTTCGAGGAGACAGTCGATGCCGGTTCGGGACGGGCGACGAAAGCACAGTCGATTCGGCCGTCGTGTACGCCGTCCGTCAGCGAAGCCGATGTACCGAGCGATATCTCGAGTTCGACTCGCGGCCAGCGAGCGTGGTAGTCGGCGACGAGCGGCGGCAATCGCGTCGACGCGGTGCTTTCCAATGCACCGATTCGTAGCCGGCCGGCCAACCCATCGCGGTCGCGCGATGACAGATCCATCCGTTCCCGCCTATGTGCCCCTGCACGTGTATCGTCCAGAGAGATCTTCGTTTTTGCGGGGATGCGGGTCAATCGCCAACCGGCAAAACAGCGTTGACTGCAAGGAAAAAGCGGAAGTCTTGCAGCGTCCCAATGCGCGATGCGCCGCGACAATGCGCGCGGCGCATCCTATTTCCCGAGGCGACACAATGAATGGCATTGGTTCCCCGCGGGAAACCAATGCCTCATCGATCGCGCTCAGCGAGCGGTAGGCATCGCGAACTCGGCGCCCTTCCCTACGCTCTCGGGCCAACGCTGCATGATCGACTTTTGCTTCGTGTAGAAACGCACACCTTCCTCGCCGTACGCGTGCATATCGCCGAACAGGCTGCGCTTGAAGCCGCCGAAGCCCTGCCACGCCATCGGCACCGGAATCGGCACGTTGATGCCGACCATCCCCACGTCGATCCGGCGACCGAACTCGCGCGCGATATTGCCGTCGCGCGTAAAGCACGACACGCCGTTGCCGAACTCGTGCGCGTTGATCAGGTCGACGGCCTCGGTGAAGTCGTGCACGCGAACGCAACTGAGCACGGGCCCGAAGATCTCTTCCTTATAGATGCGCATTTGCGGCGTGACATGGTCGAACAGCGTGCCGCCCGTGAAGAAGCCGTTTTCATGGCCCGGCACTTTGTGTCCTCGGCCATCCACGACGAGCGTCGCCCCCTCTTCGACACCCAGTGCCACATACCCTTCGACGCGCTCGAGCGCCTGGCGTGTCACGAGCGGCCCCATCTCGGCATCCGTCTCCATGCCGTTCTTGATGACGAGCGAGCGCGCGCGCTCGGCCAGCTTCGGAATGATCTTGTCGGCGACGTCGCCGACGAGCACGGCCACTGAGATCGCCATGCAGCGCTCGCCGGCCGATCCGTAGGCCGCGCCGATCAGCGCGTCGACGGCCTTGTCGAGATCGGCATCGGGCATGACCACCATGTGGTTCTTCGCACCGCCGAGCGCCTGCACACGCTTGCCATGCTTCGCACCCGTCTCGTAGATGTAATTCGCGATCGGCGTCGAGCCCACGAAGCTGACCGCCTTGACGTCCGGATGCGTCAGCAGCGCATCGACGACGACCTTATCTCCCTGCACGACGTTGAACACGCCGTCAGGCAAGCCGGCCTCTTTCAGCAGCTCGCCCATGAAGAGCGATGCCGACGGGTCGCGCTCGCTAGGCTTCAGGATGAACGTATTGCCCGCCGCGATCGCGACCGGGAACATCCAGCACGGCACCATGCAGGGGAAGTTGAACGGCGTGATGCCGGCCACGACGCCGAGCGGCTGGCGCATCGTCCAGTTGTCCATGCCGGTCGAAACCTGCTCGGTATAGTCGCCCTTCAGCAGCTGCGGAATCCCGCACGCAAACTCGATGACGTCGATGCCGCGCTCGACTTCGCCTTGCGCATCCGAGAACACCTTCCCGTGTTCGGCCGTGATGATGGCCGCGAGCTCGTCGCGACGCTTGTTCATCAGCTCGAGGAAACGCAGCATCACGCGGGCACGGCGGATCGGGGGCGTATCGCTCCACTTCGGGAACGCGGCCTTGGCCGACTCGACCGCCGCGGCCACATCGCCCGATTCGCCGAGGATCAGCTTGCGGGCCTCGGCGCCCGTCGCGGGATTGAAGACCGCCTGCGTGCGCGTCGCCGCGCCGCGAACCCGATTTCCGCCGATGAAATGCGTGACGTCAGCCGTATCGTTGAAGGCTTTCATTTGCGCCCCTCCAGTTGAGTTGATCTATGCCCCAAAGTTTAAGAACCGCAGCCTCAGCCGCAAAGGCGGTAACATTGAAATGATTGTTTTCATTCGTGAACAATGGGGATATGGATACGCAAAAGGTGGAGGGGCTCTGGGTGCATTTGCACTGGCTGACCGTGCTTGCCGACCAAGGCAGCTATACGGCCGCGGCCAATCGATTGGGCGTCAGCAAAGCAGCGATGAGCCAGCGTATCGCCGAGCTCGAGCGCGCGGCGGGCGTGGCGCTTGTGCAGCGCACCACGCGCAGCGTGCGGTTTACCGAGGCGGGCCAGCGGCTCGTCGAGGCGACGCGCGCGCACTATGAAACGATCGCAAGCAGCTTCGAATCCGTGCGCGACATGGCGGGACTGCCGCGCGGATTGATCCGATTGACCGCGCCGGTCTCACTCGCGCGCCAGCAAATCGTGCCTCGCCTGTCCGCGTTTCTCAACGAGCATCCTCAGATTCGCGTGCAAATGGAAGTATCGGACAGGCTCGCTTCGCTTGCGACGGAAGGCTTCGATCTCGCGATCCGGCACAGCGCCCGTCCGCCGGAAACCCATGTCGCCTGGAAGCTTTGCAAGACGCAGTCGGTGCTTGCCGCAACCCGCGCCTACATCAAGCGGCGCGGCCTGCCCGAGACGCCTCACGATCTCGCCAAGCACGACTGCCTTTTCTATCCGAGGGGATCGGGTCCGGCCGTTTGGTCGTTCGAGCGCGGCACAGCAAGAAAGAGTTCGGGGGAGCCCGTCGCCGTCACCGTCAATGGTCCGTTTTCGGCGAACAACAGCGAAGCGCTGCGCGATGCCGCGCTCGGCGATCTCGGCATCGCGTTGTTGCCCGACTTCAGCGCGCAGGCGGCCGTGCAGTCGGGAAAGTTGGTCGTCGTGCTGCCCGAGTGGCGCACGTTGGGTGCGTTCGCCGAGCAGCTTTATATCGTGCGGCCTTATGCTCATCACGTGCCGCAGGCCGTGGCGCTTTTCATTGCCTATCTGCGCTCGGCGTTTGCCGATGGCTTTCCGCTCTGATCGTTGCGCCCGCAACAAAACATCATGCGGGCGCAACACGGTTTGGTTTCAGGACCTGCTTTACTTTTGTCGAGCGTGCTCGCGGCCAGCGTTCACCGTCACAGGCACCGGTTGGTGCGAGAGTGGGCTCCGGGCAAGTCCGCCGGTGAGCGCCACGCCGCTCTTCGCATGGGCGACGAGCTTGGCGATCGTCGTGCGCGCCCATGCCTGGCGGCGCCGCGCGACCACTTGCGCGATCGGGCGGTCACTCACCGGGCGATGGGCCCATACGAACGCCGCGACCCATCCGATGACGGTCCAACCGAGCAGAACATTGACGAGCGTAATCGCCAGCGCGTCGTCGCGCTCGTTGGCGTCCGCCAAGATCGAAGGCGCCAAGTAGAAGCTGAGCGCCGCAAGCAGAGCGAGACCTTCGAAACCTTTCACAATCGTTAGCATTCCGCCACCTCACATTCATTCGTAGATAAAGCTCGCCCCGCATTGACGAGGCTCGGCTCGGGATGCCGACGCCGCATCCGTCGCGCTTCGAGCGCAACGTCGATCCAATGCGTCGACACAACGTTAGAAGTGAGTTTAGGCCTTTACTATCGTAAATCTATGCCGATTGGAACGAATTCACCGTTGCGGTTGCGCTAACAATCGAACGTGGCCAGGGCGCTAGCCCGGAGCGTCACCACGGCGAATGCGATAGCGCTCGTAGTCGCTTTCGCCGCCGCTCATGTCCGTCACTTGCTTCATGCCGATCTTTTCGGCGACACGACGGGACGCGACGTTCTCCGAGGCGATGTCCGCGATGACGTCATCCAAAAACACCGTCTCGAACGCATGCCGCAGCAACGCCCTCGCCGCCTCCGTTGCGATCCCTCTTCCCCACGCCTGGCGAACGAGCCGCCATCCGATTTCGACTTCGGGGCCGTCGCCATGGTCGGGAATCAGCAAGACCCAACCGAGGAATCGACTCGGCGAACTCGTCTCGCGAATCGTCCAGTAGCCGAGTCCCGGTGGGTACGGGCGCGTGGTGCGCCATTCGATCAAGCGCCGATGCGCGATCGGATCGTTCCAGGGGCCCGCGATGTACCGCGTCACTGCGGGATCGCGATCCATCTCCATGCAGGCATCCACGTCTTCGAGTGTGCGTTGTCGGATAAGAAGACGCGGTGTGTCGAGCGACGGCAGGCGAGCGAGACGGATCGGCATGGCATTCGAGGACGAAGCGCGAGCGGTAACAGAACGCCAATATGATGGCAGACGTTCTGCTTTGCCGTTCCACGCCATCGCTGTCAAGCGCCGGTGGCATAGTGCCGCCGGCGACCCCTAACGGTGGCGCTCACTCCCTCAAGCGGACAAATTGAGCGCGTTGGTCAGATCGCCCATCGGCGCCTGGCCGCGCTCGCGCATCGCCGCGTCGCGCGTGCGCAGACCGTCGAGCAACTCGAGATCGAACACGCGCGTGATCAAGCGCAGGATCGACCCCGTGTCGTAGATCGTATGGTCGACATAGCCCTTCTTCGCCAATGGCGACACCACGAGCGCCGGGATACGCGTGCCCGGCCCCCAGCGGTCGCCCTTCGGCGGCGCGACGTGGTCCCACCATCCGCCGTTCTCGTCGACCGTCACGATGACGACCATGTTCTCCCATTGCGGACTCGCGCGCAGCGCCTTCACGGCATGCACGATGTGGCGATCGCCCGAGGCGACGTCCGTATAGCCCGCGTGCATGTTGAGGTTGCCCTGGGGCTTGTAGAACGTAACCGGTGGTAAGCGGCCCGCACGCGCGTCGGCAAGAAAGCGGTTCGTGCTCTCATCGTCGCCGAGGCCAGCGTCGCGCAGATGTTTCTGGCGCGCGGCGGTGCCGGGCCCGAGATTCGCGAAGTAGTTGAACGGCTGATGGTGATACTGGAAGTTCGGAATTAAAGGCGTGCCGTCGGTCAGGTTCTTGCCGTGCATCTCGAGCGTCTGCTGGAACGCACCGGCGTACCACGCCCAGTCGATTCCGCGCTTGTCGAGCTTGTCGCCAATGTGCTCGTGCGTCTGCGGCGGTACGACCATCGCATTGCTGTCGCGCGTGAGGTCGACTACGCCGTCCGCATCGACCGGATAGGGCGTGGGCGCAAACGGCGGCATCATCGTGTTGACCGCGTAGCTGACGCTACGGCCGTCGGCGATCGCCTCCGGCGGCGTCAGCGCGCTTGGGCCGAACTTCGGGATGCCCTCCATCGCGCTTTTCGGCGATACGTCGAGCGGCTTCAGGTTCGGGTCGTCCGGCCGTCCGCTGACGGTCGTCGCAATCTGGTGCTTCGCGATGCTACGCGCCGGGTCTGGGTAGACCGGCGGCGTCGCCGCGGCGAGGTATTGGTGGTTCAGGAACGAGCCGCCGAATGCGCCCTGGAAGAAGTTGTCGCAAAGGACATACTCGCTCGCGAGGTCCCACATCCTCAAGTCGTAGCTCGCGTTCGCATAGTGGCCCATCGTGAAGCCGCCCGAGTCCGCCCAAGCGGCGAACATGTCGTTCTTGCCGCCGTTGATCTGCATCTGATTCTGGTAGAACACGTGCCAGAGGTCGTGCGTGACGAGCGACAGCGGCAGGTTTTCGCCCTGTGGGCCCTTGAGGGCGAACGGTGCGTTCGGCAGGTCGAGCTGGTACTGCTCGCCGGCTTTGTAGGTGACGCCGTCCGCGACCTGGTCCTTCAAAAGCCAGCCGCCAGGGACTTTCGGCAGCTTCGGCAACACCGTCGTGCCGTCGCGATCGCGCTGCAGATAGTCTTCCGGCTTCAGCGCTGAGAGCGGACGCTCGACGCCCGGGTAGTCGCCGAAAAGATTATTGAAGCTACGATTCTCCGCGAAGATCACGACGACTGTCTTCACCTTGTTGCGTAGTGGGTGGTCGAACTCCGGGCCCACCCCGACGCCAGTGACGGCGGCGTTGCGAGGCGTAGAAGGCACCGCGCAACCTGCCAACCCGCCGCCCATCGCGACGGCTGCGACGCCGCCCAAAAAGTGGCGCCGGCTGGGGCGCTGCGGTGTTTGCGTGGGCTCGGAGTCCTTGTCCTCGGGGTGGGAAGTCGGCTGTTCAGGCTTTTTCATTCGTATTCCGTTCGTTGTGAAATCGTCGATGGTGCCGGTCGGATTCCGGGCCTAGGCCAAGCAGAGCGGTAGTGTAAGGCCCGGGCGCCCGCCAACGGCCAACCCGCCCATACTTTGGGGCGATATCTTTGCGGAATTATGGTGACGTTTGCGTGACAGAGGACGCGAGGGTGTCCAACCGCGCATGTATAGCGCAGCTCATTGTGCAGTTGGCGAATGTTGCTGGGATCGCCGATACCCGCGCGCTCGCGCAGCGGCGATATGCCCAGCGTCGCGGACACCGCCCGTTACGCCGCCAGCAAGTGCTCGTAGTACGGCCGTTCACGGTCATCGAGAACGGCATAGAACTGCGCGAGATCGGCGGCGTCAGGGCGAAGCCATGCATCGACGTTATTCGGCTTGATCGGGATGATGCAGCGCGTGTGGCCGACAGCGGCGATTTCGGGGGGAGGCTCGTCAGTAATCGCGGCAAACGACAGCAAACTCGGTTCGTCCTTTCCCTCCCAGCGCGACCAGAGGCAAGCGAGCAGCATGTCCTCACCGGAATTCGGTTTGAACTCGAGAATTACATTCTCGTCTCGCTCGCCCGCCTTCAGTTCGCGCCGCTCGAGCCGTGCCTTGCTGACATGCTCATAAAAGGCGGTTGCAACCAAGAGACCATGCGAGTACCCGAAGAGCGTTTTCCAGAACCCTTCGAGGTTGTCGCGCCGAGCGATGTATGTCCCGGGATATTTCGTGTCGTAGAAAGCGGGCTTTCCAGCCAGACGACACTGGTATCGCATGGGCTTCACGACGCGCTCCCCACCCTCCAGGACGACGACCGGTGCGTAGTGGCCCGGAAATATTCGGGCGTCCCGTTCTCCGTTCAGCTCAGTCCGGCGCAGATCATCGAGCCGTTGGAGCGCAGCCTCGATCTTGTTCGTCGCAATTCGCTTGCTTTCGGTTGCGGCCTTTGTCGCCTTGGCCTGGAGGCTGCGTTCCGCATCGGCGAGGCGAGCGCGCTGCTTGAAGATCTCCTGCTCCAGCTTCGCCGCCTGCGCCTTGTCGAAACGCGCGATCATCTCCTTGATGCGCTGCTCTTCATTCGTCTGCGGCTCATCGAACATCGCATCGATCGCTTTCGGTATCGAGATCGCCCTTCCCTGCTCTCGCTCCCAATAGAGCTGGACGAACTCTCGCAGATCGATGCGTGCGCCGAAAGTCCTGAGGAATTTCCGGTAGTCCGCCTTGATCTGCGCCGAATAGCACATGGTCGCCCTCCTGGTTCGAGCGTCCATGATAGCTCGGCGTCTCGAGCCGCAGTGCCCGCTATTGCCTCGAATCGGTCGATGCGTGTGCCTTGGAGGCGTTCACCGGACTTATCGTGCCGAACAGCCCATTGACCTCCTTATTGGGACCGGCCGAGAAATACAACGCGTCCGAGCTCGAGTTGCGGCCGCCACCGAGTGTGAGCGTCCACAAGCCGTCGATCGAGATTGGATTGCCGTTTGCATCCTCCAGCTGATCGACGAACGTGCCGTCATTGTTGAAGACGTTGATTCGGCCATCGCCGAAGTTGCCGATCAGGATTTTTCCACTGAAGCGGCCGAATGCAAACGACGCGCGCGTGACTCCCCATGGTGAGTTGAGCTTCCCTCGGCTGGCGAAGCGGCGCAGCAGGTGACCGTCCGTATCGAAGACATCGACGAAGCCGTTACCGTTGCCAGCGACGTCGTCGTGCTTCTCTTTGTTCTGTTTTGCATAAGTGACGAAAAGGTCACCATTGATGTTGGCGATGCCAAACGGAGCATATCCGGCAGGGATGTGCGGGTCGACGAAGCCACCGTCCGTCGTTGCCGGCGTGAAAAGGCCTTTCGTGCCGCCGCTTGGCCCGAACACATCGATATGCCCAGAGCGGAAGTTCGTCGCAAACAGGAACCCGCCTTTTGCGTTCACGCCGAAGACGAGACCCTTGTATACCGCCCCATTGTCGGCGGATGGAACGGAAGAATTATCGACCGCGATCACGGCGTTGGTCGCCGGATTCAGACCGCCGGCCCAAGCGGAAATCGTGCCGTCCTCGGTCGCAAAGATAAATACGGCAGGGATCGTGGTGCCTGGCACGAGAAACGCCGGTGAGGGATTCCATACCATCCCGGTCGGCGCCGCGGGTGCCGTTTGCGGTGGATTGTTCGGGAAGAAGGGATGACACGCGCTGGCCGGTATGACATTGCCTGGCAGCGGGATGGACACCTGTAGCGCCACCTTCGTCCCCTCGCCGTCATACAGCGTGGCGCAGCCTGTCGCATTGTCGTTGACCCAGAATGGGCTTCCCGCGGGACTGAAGGCGATACCCCAGGCGTTCTGTAGTACGCCGTCGACTTTCGGGGCAGCGCCTGCCAAGTTGGACACAAGTGGCGTGACGACATAAACATCATCGTCAGCGGCGTGCCCGATCGAGAAACCGGCCGCGAGGACAAGTGCGGCCGCCGTTTTGAGACCCCAAGACACCTGACACATGACGCCCCTCCTTCGTCTGACTGCTGAGGAATTGCTCCGCGAGTAAGCAGCAGAGAAGCGTAAACGACCGGTGTACTTCGAAAATTCCCGCTCTACTTCCAAAATTCCAATTGCTACCGATCGAATGATGCCAGGCGCGACTAAGCAAGCAACGATAAGGCATCAGCGAGCGACAGCACCGTTGTGCGGGAGTCGAACGCCGTTGAGAAAAGATGGTCGTGCACGATCGGATCAGGGTCGTAGCAACAGTCCTTGACGGTGAACAAGCGAAAGTCCGCATCGCTCGCGTACGCCACCGACGACAGCACGACACCCGTCGACGCGATGCCCACCATGATCAGTGTATCGATACCCTCCGCCAAGAGCCGTGCCTGCAAGTCGGTACCAAAGAACACACTGGCACGATGCGCGATGATGAGCGGTTCAGTGGGCTGCTGATTGAGCTCAGGCGCGATCTGGTCGTCGACGAAAAGACCCAGTTGCTTCATCCCCTGCCCGTTCCGGTTCAATGGACTGACCTCCGGATACCCCGGACTAAAGTGGATCTTCGCGAAATAGACGTTGGCGCGCTTGGCCCGCGCAGCGTCGCACAGCTCGCGCGTATTGGCGAGCAAGGTTGGTGCGACCGATGGAAATAAGCGCAGGATGTCGGTCTGATAGTGCATGACCACAAGAGCGGTTTGCGCTGGAACGATCGCCGGAATCTGCGTGTTCACACTGTGCGCCTCGTCGGCGCTTTCCATGCCCTGTTGATGGCCTGCCGAATCGACGGGCCCAAGCTCAATGCGTGGCGGCATAAGGCTACGCGGGAAAGAATGACGCTCGACTCTATCACGGTCACCTCGATTCATACCTGGGTTGCGACTTGATAACCGCGAGATCATCGGCGCGCATCCTCCATCGCCGGAGGAGTTTGACGGCATCGCGCTAACAGGGGCAGTCGCAGCGTATCTACGCGGAGATCTCTGCTGATAGTTTGCCCCCGCTCAATAAAACAACTTTCACAATTCTTTCGTTTCGACTACTAACTAAGATACCCAGTGACGGATGGCGCTATGCGCAGGCGCTAAGGGATTACCCCTTCAAAGGCGCACTTAACCCTGCACCTGCTTAAAGACCCTGTAAACTCGCCTAGCCAACCCAACGGGGGTGCCCGCGGGGCGCAGGTCGGCCTTGCGGAAGATTCTGGAGACACAGGAGAAGAAACAATGGCTTGGACACGCGAACAGAGGAATGTGACGATCGCCGCCTACCTGGGCTGGACGCTCGACGCATTCGATTTCTTTCTGATGGTTTTCGTCCTGAAAGATATCGCAGCCGAATTCAATACGAAGATACCCGAAGTCGCACTCGCCATCACGCTCACGCTCGCCATGCGTCCGCTCGGCGCGCTGATTTTCGGCCGCCTCGCCGACCGCTTCGGCCGTCGGCCCACGCTGATGGTCAACATCGCGATCTATTCGTTGCTCGAGCTGGTCTCGGGCTTCTCCCCCAACCTCGCGACGCTCATCGTCCTGCGCGCACTCTTCGGCGTCGCGATGGGCGGCGAATGGGGCGTCGGCTCGGCGCTGACGATGGAGACGATTCCCGCGCACTCGCGCGGCATCGTGTCAGGCTTGCTGCAAGCGGGCTACCCGAGCGGCTACCTGATCGCCTCGATCGTATTCGGCGTGCTCTACCAGTACGTCGGCTGGCGCGGGATGTTCTTCGTCGGCGTGGTCCCCGCACTGCTCGTGCTCTACATCCGGAGTAACGTTCCCGAATCGCCAGCCTGGCAGGCGATGGAGAAAACCGGTCGCCCGCGGCTCGGCGATACGCTGAAGCGGAACTGGGCGCTCGCCGTCTATTCGATCATCCTGATGACAGCCTTCAACTTCTTCTCGCACGGCACCCAAGACCTTTATCCGACCTTCCTGCGCGAGCAGCACAAGTTCGATCCGCACACCGTCTCGGCAATCGCCATCGTGCTCAACATCGGCGCCATCATCGGCGGTCTTTTCTTCGGCGCCGTCTCCGAGAAAATCGGCCGCCGCAAGGCAATCTGCATCGCCGCCCTCATCGCCCTGCCCGTACTGCCGCTATGGGCGTTCTCGAGCGGTGCCATTGCGCTCGCCATCGGTGCCTTCCTCATGCAGATTTCGGTGCAAGGCGCATGGGGCGTTATCCCCGCGTATCTGAACGAAATCTCGCCCGATGAAGTTCGAGCCACGTTCCCCGGGTTCGTCTATCAGCTCGGCAACCTGATCGCGTCGGTCAACGCCACGCTGCAAGCAGGCGTCGCGGTGAGCCACGGCAACAACTACGCTTTCGCGCTCGCCGTCGTGGCGGGTGTGGCGGCCATCGTCATTGCCATCCTGATTCTCTTCGGGCGCGAACGCCGCGGTGTGGACATGACCAGCTCCGCCGCGCAAATCGGCGAACCGGTCCGATAATCGGCGAATCATCGATCGCCCTGCCAAGGCGTCGCAATCCGACGCCTTGGCTCCGCAGCCAGTGGCTCGTCCGGCCCCAATCCACGCGCCTCGCACTTGTCACAACGAAACTTCCGCGCACAAAAGGGGCGCCAGCGCCTAAGATTCGAAAAAGCACAGACGTACGCCCACTAGAGGAGTCCATCCACAAAGAATGCTTGCCGCGGCAACAGCCTGTTTTTATCGTTGCCGGAATAAAAAGAGTTTCAATCAACAACTTGAATCGATCGCTTGTTCGCGGCCGGGCCACCGGCATGGGAGGCGCACATGGCAGTTCGTACAACGAGCCGGACCACCGGCGATACCAAAACACGCATACTCGATGCGGCCGAAGACATCTTCGTCGACCTCGGTTTCGAGGCGATGTCGCTGCGGCAGATCACGTCGCGTGCCGACGTGAACCTCGCCGCCGTCAACTATCACTTCGGCAGCAAAGAGGCGCTCATTCACGCGATGCTCGCGCGGCGCCTGGATCGGCTCAACGAAGAGCGGCTCGCGCTGCTCGATCGCTTCGACGCTCAACTCGGCGCGCGGCTCACCTGTGAGCACGTGCTCGGTGCGATGTTCATTCCGGCGTTGCGCCTCTCTCGTGATCCGCACGCGGGCGGACGCGCATTCCTCAAGCTGCTCGGTCGAGCCTATACGGACCCGTCCGCCTTCATTCACGATTTCCTCGCTCGCCATTACGCCTCGGTTGCGGAGCGATTCTTCGAAGCGTTCCAGCGAGCGTTGCCGCATCTGCCGCGCGAAGAGCTCGGCTGGCGTCTTCATTTCGCGATCGGCGCTCTTTCAGGTGTGCTCGCGGGCGCCGATACGGACAACCTGCTCGCCGAGTTTTCGCAAGGGCGGTCGATGAACGATCTGCAGTTGATCGCGCGTCTCGCTTCACTGATGGTTGCCGCGCTCAAAGCGCCGTTGCAGGACCCGGCGCAGCTGAACGCGTTCGCGGCCGTGCTCGGCGAGGCCGCCGAGGGCAGCGATGCGGCCGCCGGCATTAGCGCTTGCGGAGCACTGGACCGGCAACCACGCGCCGATGCCGGCATAGGTAGTGCTGCACCGTCCCAGCCCGCAGCGGCGACGCGGCCCGTCGTCACGCAAGTGCCAACGGAGGCACGTCAAACGCACTGAGATGGCTTCGGCAGCGGCGGCCGAGCAGCGCACAAGCGTATTGCCGCATCGAGCCGCACGGAGCCGCATCGATCGGCATTCAGTCGGCCGTGCGGCAAGCCATGCCATGCAATGCCATGCACCGATGAAGCGCATGGCGAGGAGAAACGGACATGGGATGGCTCGTCATCGCGCTCGTCGTTGCGGGACTGATCGCATGCTTGTTGCTCGCGAAGCCGCTGCGCCGTCGCATACTGTCCGGGCCGACCCTCGCGGCGCTGCCCAAGACGTTACCCGATATGCCGCAGACGGAGCGCGATGCCATCGAAGCCGGCAGCGTCTGGTGGGAGGGCGAAATCTTCACGGGCGCCCGCGCTGGGATGCACTGCTCGCCCACGGCGCGCCGAAGCTCACCGGCGAGGAGCGTCGTTTCATCGATGAGGAGTGCGAACGACTTGTCGAACTTATGAACGATTGAGAAGTCACCACCGTTGTGCAGGATCTGCCGGAAGCCGCATGGCGGTACATCAAAGAAAACGGCTTCCTAGGCATGATCATCGGCAAGCAGCACAGTGGCATGGCGTTCAGGGCATACGCCCGTCGCAGGTGGTCATGAAGCTCGCGTCGAGATCGCCGACGGCCGCCGTATCGGTGTTGATGGCAAACTCGCTGGGTCCTGCCGAGCTGCTGCTTCATTACGGCACCGAATCGCAAAAAGTCCCACTATTTGCCGCGGCTCGCACGAGGCGAGGATATCCCCTGTTTCGCGTTGACGAGCCCCTATGCGGGCTCGGATGCTGCGGCGATTCCCGATGTCGGCATCGTCTGCCGGCAGAACTTCGAGGGCCAAGAGACGCTCGGCTTTCGCCTGACGTGGGAAAAGCGCTACATCACGCTCGCCCCCATCGCGACAGTGCTTGGCCTCGCATTTCGCGCGCGTGACCCTGATCGCCTGCTCGGCCAGGAATTCGAACTCGGCATCACGTGCGCGCTCATTCCCACCATGCATCCGGGCTTATCGACCGGTCGCCGTCACAGGCCGCTCAACGCCGTGTTTCAAAACGGGCCGACTTCAGGCAAGGACGTGTTCATCCCGCTTGACTGAGTGATCGGCGGCCGAACCCAGATCGGCAATTGGCTGGCGCGTGCTGTTGGAATGCCTCGCGGCCGGCCGTTCTATCTCGCTGCCCTCTTCCAATGTCGGCTTGGCGAAGTCGGCCGTGCGCGGCGTCAGCGCCTACACGGCGGCGCGTCGACAATTCAAGGTACCGATCGGCTCATTCGAAGGAGTCCAGGAACCGCTCGGCCGCATGGGCGGACATCTCTATGTGATCGACGCATGCGGCAGTTTTGCGCGCAAGCCGCCGACCTCGGCGAAAAGCCGGCCGTGCTCTCGGCGATCGCCAAGTACCACGTGACTGAGCGCGCGCGCATGATCGTCGATGACGGCACTGCCGCCCGGGCCCCGGATCGTTAAATGGGATTGGCCGCCTTCGACGATGCCCTTTTCCGTCACACGCGCTTCACCGCATCGAATGCGCTACGCAGCTTTCTTCACTCGCTGACGGGCGGCCTTTTGATCGCGGTGCCGAAAACCGCAACCCCGGCGCTCTCGGGTTTTACCGCGCGGCCACGCGGCTCGCGATCGCTTTTGCTTTGGTCGCCGATGTTTCGCTGCTGCTACTCGGCGGCTCGCTAAAGCGCCGCGAGCGCCTCTCGGCCCGGCTCGGCGATGTGCTCTCGCAATGGGTGCTGATTTCAGCCACGCTCAAGCGCTTCGAGGATGAGGGGCGGCCCGAGGCAGATCTGCTCGCTCGTGCGATGGGGACTCGAAGATGCGCTTCGGCGCGCGCATGAGGCCTTCGAAGGCCTTTTTGCGAACTGCCCGAATCGTTTCATCGCGGGCCTGTTGCGCATGCTCACGTTTCCGTTCGATTTGCGCCGCCCCGCACCGAGAGATGCGCTCACGGCCGATATCGCCCGATTGCTGCAAGCGCCAACGCCGACGCGCGAACGACTTCTCGCCGACTCGTATGTATCGGCCGACGAAACAGATCCGCTCAATTGCGGCGAGCGATTATTACGGCTCGCGCCGAAAGTAGCGGCAATCGAGTTCAAGTTGCGCCGGGCCGTGCGCGAGGGGCGGGTATCAGCGATGCCGCAGAGCCTCGCCGACCTGTCGGCATGGGCGGCTGCGGCGGAGCGCGACGGATACATCGACACGATCGAGCGCGGCGCTGGACACGTATGCACGCGATGGCGCCGCGTTCGTGAAGGTCGATGACTTCCCTGCCGATTTCGGCACGAGTGCCGGATCAACAAACAATAGCAATAGCAACAGCGTCGGCATCAGCGCCGCCCGCGAAAACTGGCGCCCGCAGAGCAATCGAGTTCAATGAATATCGATCAACACTGATGTCGAGCTTCACTCAACGTTGAAACTTGTTCGCCTAATTTGGAACTCCTCGGGCTGGAGGCGCGGGCCGCCTCCCAGCGGCTTCTGCCCGAACGCCGAAGCCCATCATTGAACGACGATCGATCTTCCCAGCACGGCCCGGAACTTCCGCTGTCGACCTAGGGTGTGTGAAAACGCGCCGATCGCCTAAACTTGATCAACGTATTCATGCTCGGGTGACTGGATGAAGAGATTCATCGAGGGCGAAGACCGCAAGCAAGTCACGTTGCTTCCAGAGTGCCTCGATGACTTCATCGCCGAGGATAACCCCGTCAGGATCATCGACGCGTTTGTCGAAGAGCTCGAATTGGGATCGCTCGGGTTTGATGGCGCGACGCCTTCAGCTACAGGCCGCCCCTCCTATCATCCGGCAGTGCTGTTGAAGATTTACATCTATGGCTACCTCAACCGCGTCCAGTCGAGTCGCCGTCTGGAGCGCGAATGCCAACGCAATGTTGAGTTGATGTGGCTCACGGGCCGCCTGGCGCCGGACTTCAAGACCATTGCTGACTTCCGCCGGGATAACGGCGCAGGCATTCGCAACGTCTGTCGCCGGTTCGTTGTTCTTTGTCGTGATCTCAAGTTGTCCTCACAAGCGCTGGTTGCCATCGACGGCAGCAAGTTCAAAGCGGTCAACACACGCGACCGCAACTTCACATCGGGCAAGATCGATAAGCGTCAGCAGCAGATCGAGGAAAGCATTCAGCGTTACCTGAACGCCTTGGAGACCGCTGATCGCACGCAGCCTGCAGAGGTGGAAGCGAAGACAAGTCGGCTGCAACACAAGATCGCTCGATTGCGCGAACAGATGCAAAGCCTCGATCAAATCAAGGAGCAACTCAGGACGCAGCCTGACGGTCAACTCTCCATGACTGATCCCGATGCGCGCTCCATGGCAACGAGCGGAAAAGGCTCAGGGATGGTGGGCTACAACGTGCAGGTCGCAGTAGACGCAAAGCACCATCTCATCGTCGCTCACGAGGTCACCAACTCTGGCAGCGACCGGGCGCAGCTCAGCCCCATAGCAAAAGCTGCACGCGATGCGATGGGCAGGACCAGACTCCGGGCGATAGCTGATCGTGGCTATTACAACGCTCCGCAAATCAAGGCATGCGCAGATGCCGGTATTGCAGTGATGCTGCCTAAACCCACGACGTCGAGCGCGAAGTATCACGGCCGATTTGATAGGGCAGACTTCATCTACATTGCACGCGACGACGAATACCAATGCCCTGCTGGCGAACGTGCGATCTACCGCTACACTCGGGAAGAACACGGCCTGCAACTGCGCCGTTACTGGAGCAGTGCTTGTCCTCAGTGCGCCATGAAGCCGCAGTGCACGCCGAGTTCGCAACGACGAATCTCACGATGGGAGCATGAGTCGGTGCTGGAGAAAGTCCAACTTCGGCTCGACAAGACCCCAGACGCGATGACGATTCGTAGGCGAACCGTCGAACATGTCTTCGGGACGTTCAAGCACTGGATGGGCTACACGCACTTCTTGACGCGCAGGCTGGTCAACGTGGGGACCGAGATGAGTCTGCACGTGCTGGCCTACAACCTCAAGAGAGTACTGAAAATACTGGGGTTCTCGAGAACAATGAAAGCGATGCGGCTGGCGGGTGCGTAAGCACCCGCCCGTTGTGCCTGCCAAGCGGACCGAAGACGACGGTCGAGAAGACAACAGAGCCGTTCAGAGTTCGTCAGCGCCAAATTGACAGCGGAAACAGTAAAACAAGGCAAGACGCGCAGGTGGCCGAGTGTGCTTCGGATGAATCTGCGTTTCCACACGGCCTCGACCCGTTGCCGTCATTCGGATCGCCGTGACAGCAACGGCCGGTCTCAAAGTATAGCGCTCGTCTGCCGCTTGTCCTTGTCACGACTGAAAAGGCTAACGGCACAATTGACCGACCTGCCATTCCAAATTTTCGTTCATCGCAAACCGCCCAATTTTTGGCGCTCCTGAAACGGGTCGAGGTTACGGCGCATAAGAAACGCAGATCTCCACTTCGTCGATTTGAAGCGCGGTGAAGAACGTGTCTCAACTGTCTCGACGGTCTCGACCCGGGTGCGGCCGAACAGCCTGCGTCGCGAGGAACTCTCTCAGTGCCGAACAGCGTCGTGAGCATAATCGATAGACCGTATGGCAACTCGTTTTCCGCGACGCCATCCGCGGGTTTTGCATGTGGAAAGGGGCTGCTTACAAGTGGATGCGGGTCATCAGGAGTGTAAGGCTTCCCGCCAACTGACGAACTTCGCACCTAGGCATTGTCTTGATAAGACGTCTCAAGTTTTCTATGCTGACTGGAGAGGTTGTTCGCTGTTCTTCGTTTTCCTGAGCATAAAGGGACAAACTCATGACCGAAGTTGCGAAGCACGCGTGCGATCCTAAGGTTGTCGAACGTTTTTGCAGCGAGCTACTTTGCTCTCTACCGTCGATAGCGAAGTTGTCTTCGATACTGCTATGGGGATCGCATGCTCGGGGTCAGCAAATCGCCGAGTCTGATATCGACATAATTCTGGTATTACGTGAAGAATTGCGATGCGGTCAGCCGACGCTACTCGAAACTTTTTCCAAGTTCAGCACTGTATCGTCATGCAGCACCACATACGATTTTCCCGGGCTAGCACTCAAAGGTGCAACTAGCTTTGGCGAATTTGATGTCCGATTCCATGTGCTCGGCGACATAAAGAATGGATGCTTCAAAGCTAGAAAAGACACGTGCATTGACTATCAGGCGCACACATTTCTGCAGTCGGCTAAAGACTCGATAGTGTTGTGGGAGCGTGCCTGCGAGGGTCAGCGCGTTCTGACTGAAGTCGCGCGCGCGCCGATCCCCAAAGTCTGCGAAGCAATGATCGTAGAAGGGCTGAACTATCCCTCGCTCTCCGAGCTAGCGAGACTTGATAGAAGGTGTGAATACATAGCGCGTGCGGTCTTCATAGCCAGATTGGCGTTTTGCACCGCAAGCGCTTTTTTCGGTATCGCTGGCCAGTTTGGTTATTTCAGAATGAAAGGTTTGGTGCGACAGACCAGAAATTTGCAACTCCCTCCGACTGTTCGCAGCGCATTTCATGTGTTGGCTGAAAATCCGTTCGCCCGTGCGGAGGAAATCGTCAAGGTTTTGCTTACAATAATTAACTACGTTTCATCCAACTCGCATAGTATGAAAGTTCATCAGATCGCCGAAAGGGCTTTGACGACCTTGCAACCTTAATTATTCGAGACGAAAATGGCACCCAAGAAACGCAAGAAAAAGAGTTTTAGCAAACCAACAAGAAAAATCGTCATCAAAAAGGCGGTTTCTGAACCCGAGTTCAGAGAAGGTCTATTAAAAAATCCCAAAGAATCGGTTGAAAAACTTTTAGGACACAAGTTTCGACGGAGCGTGAACGTGCATGTCGTTCAGGAAGACCCTGATAACATATATATTGTCTTGCCCGTTTCCGCGTATGCTCGGAGTGACGCCTCAATTCGTGAAATGCCGGACTCTTGGTTCCTCTCGGTAAAGCGCGGTACAGAACCTTAGCAAATATGTGTGCGACCATAACCAGATTTTCGACCTCCTCTGGCGTCGATGCGACCCTCAGAGGCTGGGTGTTCGATCGGATGCCAAAATTTACGCCGAAGTTTACGCGGCTCGACATCGACACCATAGCAGAGATCTCTTTGAACTTGGGGTTTATGCTGGAGGCCGCTATAAAGTCCGCTCCGGATGATATCGATATTTTCAATGTTGAAATCGGCAATTTCAATGTAGAACATCCAAAAAAAAATACGCCAGTTAATGCTTTGAAAGCATGGACAAGGGCGGGATTTTCGATCCGCCTCAATAAAGCAGAGCGCTTCAGTCGCGATCTACATCGGATGTGCGCTGCGCTCGAGCGCGAATTCAGGTGCCCTGCATTTGTGAACATTTATATGCATCCAAAAATGTCGCGAGGTCTTGGCGAGCCCCATGTCGACGATCACGACGTACTAATAGTGCAGGCAGTGGGAAATAGAAACTGGGTTATAGACTCTGAGGTTAGTGAAATCCCGATGCGTCCGCGCACGTTGCTTCCTCATGAAGTCTTAGATTACTCCAGTGGTTGGCCTACTCCGAACGAAGGAGACGCTGCATTGCTCCGTTCGAGTAACCTAGGTTTTGTTAATCCAACCGAATTTACCATCAAGCCGGGGATGATGATCTACATACCTGCAGGCTGCGTGCATCAGGCATCCACGGCCGGCGATTATTCGATTCATCTTACCTTTGGGATCCATCACTTTCGCGTCTTCGATGCACTTCTAGTTGCTTTGCAGCGCATTACTGCTCGTGATACTCGGCTGCGCCAGCCGATTTTTCTACATCGCAAAGCCAACCAGTCCTCCGCCCCTGACCCGTATGAAACTTTAATCGAACTAATTCCCGCACTTCTGACAAACGTAAAGCCCGATTATATCAAAGATGTGCTATGGGAGATGCGCGAGCGGTTCTCGATGGAACAGAAGCGGTCGATTGGGCTATGGGACCATCAAGACGGCGAGCCTCAACAACGGTTTGAAAAAACTAGACGATGGAGGCGCTTGGTCGAAAAGAATCTGATCGCCCTCCGATATAACAGCACTCGGGCACGCGTTTCGTTTCCAGGGGGGTTTATCGATATTCCTCGCGCGGCGGTCCCGATCGTTATGTATATCAGAAGCCATAAAGAGTTCGAAATCGATGAGATTTTATCTCTTTGTGCTCTGTCACACTCAGACGTTGCGCTTCTGCTTCGTGAGTTTGCGCGCTTCGAAGTACTTCGATAGCGACAAAAAGTTTGTAATCGCATTTCGTTTAAATTTTCCCCAAAAATTGTTGCGGACGCGCAGCCTTTTAAAGGAGCAGGTCATGACAGTCACGATCACGCTTCATATATTTTCAGGTCGAGCAGATCCAAGCTGGGAGCTAAGCGACGCTCAGATCAGAGAACTTGCGGACCGAATAAAAAAAATAAGCAAGACGACGCTATTAAAGCCGATCGGTGTAACGGGTCTTCTTGGCTACCGTGGGTTTTCGGTTGTCGCGGTTCGGGAAAAATCCCTGGACCCGCATATCTATATCCATGACGGGATAGTAGATTTGGACCGGTTCAACATTAACTTGATTGAGGATAATCATGACCTCGAGGCATGGCTTTTATCCACGGCTGGACTCACAGTTCCTGATGACGTCGTTAAGGTAGTGCAATCGGAGTTTTCGCGCAGCGTCTGGAAAGGATTAAGTACTCCGTTTTCGCCATTCTCCGTGCCGCCTTTTGATCCTGGAAAATGGAACAATGATCCAAACATCAGACAGCATAATAACTGCTACAACTATGCGAACGATAAAATCACAAACACGTTTGCACAGCCGGGCCTAGGTAGTGGCGTGATGTACACTGCCTTCGACTGCGGCAACGTTGGGAGTGCTTCACAACGTGATGGACAGTCGCAGGTCGGCCCACCGTCGACCACTCCCGCACAAGGGCATTTCATAGCCCTAGTTATATGGGCAGGGTACGACTTTCATTGGTACCGGCAGGACAACAACGATAAATGGTCACACAAGCCAGGGCAATCGCCGGCGCGAAATGTTGACAACTCGGGGCATCTAATAGGCGACCCCAGGACCTGTGATCGAGGCCCATACGTCAATTTCTGCAGTTTCTACCACTGCATTCCAGCTACCACTCGTATTCGCTAGTCGAAACAGACTTTACGGTCAAGATCCTCTTGGGAATGTACTGAGACGCAAACTTGATGTCCGTTCCTGAGTCGTCAGTGGACGTCCGGGTGCCCGCAACAACTGCAACCCGGGCGACCGTTGTTGGCCGGTCAACGTCCCTTCGCTAACCGGCCTGCCATCCTACACCTCGGTCTGTTCCGCCATTTCGAGTGCATCATCAACCTCGATGCCGAGGTAGCGGACCGTACTTTCAAGTTTCGAGTGGCCTAGCAACAACTGGACAGCCCGGAGGTTCTTGGTGCGACGATAGATCAACGACGCCTTGGTCCGGCGCATCGTGTGGGTACCGTAGGCGGTGTCGTCCAGGCCGATCGAGCCGATCCACCGATGAACCACCAGCCGGGCGTATTGTCGCGTCGACAAGTGCGGAGAGTCGTGAATTCTGCTCTGGAAGAGGAAGTCGGTTGGATGCAGCCCCGCATGCCTTATCAATGCCGCCACGCTGTCGCGGGTCTGCTCGGTAATCTCGAACTGTACCGGCCGTTGCGTCTTCTGCTGCATGATCGTCGCGCGGATGGCGACGTGCTCCCCGTGACAGACGTCCCGCACCCGCAGCTTCGTCAGATCACACGCCCGCAGCTTGCTGTCGATGGCGAGATTGAACATGGCCAGATCCCGCACGCGGGACGAAAGCTGCAGGCGCACGCGGATCGCCCAAATCTCCTTGAGCTTCAGCGGTGGCTTTTGGCCGGTCAATCTCCCTTTGTTCCACGGTACCCGCGACGAACCGGTGTTGGCTAACGTGTTCATGACAATCTCCTTTCGGTTGAAGGGAGATCCAGTGTGTGTCGGCAGCAATGGGCGCTGCCCGACCCTGAGGCGACAGTCGCGATTTCCGACAAGCGACACTCAATTCTCCAAGAAGCGGTCATACGCCACGCGATCTGGGCAACAGTTCGGCGCGTGAAGCGACGCAAGCCACTGGTCAGCGCGACGTGAATGGCAAAGCCAATCAGGTATACCGGCCCAACGGATGGTTGAGGGCCGGTCTCGGCATGATAAGGCGCTTGCGGAGACCGGCGCGCTGCTTGGAGGAGTGTCAAACCTGCGGCGTCGATCTGCGCCGCAGGCTTTACGCCCCCTAGTCAATTTGCTGGATCAAGGCGTGCTCCTTAGCGTCTCGGAGGACTTGAGGCACATAGCCTGCGCACACGACGTTAAGGGACTTTGTTGCGCGGCTGCACGCGAGATAGACCGCCGTTAGCTCCCTCAGCCTTCCGAAACCCGTCTGTGCGGACTGAAGGCCCGTCGCAACGACGATGACGTGACTAAATTGCGTCCCTCCGATGAACTGCCATGGTGCAACAATCACAGAGCGCTTGCGATAGGCAAGTTGCTCGACGTCATCAAAACTTGCCAAACGCGTGGCCGCTATCTTTTTAGCGTCCAGGCGACTGCAAATCTCTTCGTCCACATCACCAAGCGTTGCCACGCAAATTCGATTGTTTGAGGAACCGGCACTCAACAGTTGTTCAATCAGCTTGACTGCCAAATCCACTGATTTATGGTCACCCTCACATAGATGCAACCGCGGGGCATCAGAGTCGTTCAGTTTTGCTGCGTCAATCTTTAACGGCAATGAATTGAGTGGAAATTTTTGATAAATAAAGCTTATTAAGTCAAATATCTTTTTATCGAATCGATGTACAGTCTCCAGATAAACAGACGTTTGACCTCCTAGCAAACCGCGACTGGAATGGAGGCTGGAGAAAACCCCCTGTGATGGATCTTCCGCCGTAATAAATGGAACGCCCTTTCTTGATCGCCCCAAAAGCTCCAATGCTGCGCGCTCTTGCGAATCGAATAATTGAAGCTCATCCACCAAGATGTAGTCGTACCCATCCGTTTCCTTTCGCATCCTCCACGTGAAGGTCTCAAGAACTCTGATCGAATCCAAAACGAACTGATCTGTCGTTATGGAAGAGCGATCTACAAGAGCACGAATAAAATCTCGATATACTCCAATTACAAAGACTCTATCTGCGAAAGCAACAAACGGCGGCATCCAATCTTCGCGTACGCCCTTCAAGTAGCTACGAACCGATTCCGGGTCGTCGAGGGCAACCGCCGAGGCAGTCAGCACGCCAGAGATCTCTTCGTAGATATTAAACAACAACTCCAATCTTGCCTTACTGTTGTCCGGCGCAGCCAATCCATCCTCAATCCACTTTGAGACATTCTTTGTCTCAATACGCCCCGCAGAAACGATGTCCTTTATAATGTCTATTGCCTTTATTCGCCCGCTTGTCGAGTCATCTCCGATCACCTCAATTCGCTGTTGACCGATATTTCCCGCATGCATCTGCAGCAGCGAGAGCAGCGGAAATACCGTTATTCCTTCGACTGCGACTCCACCGTTGAGAATGGCGAGCACACCATCGATGCGCTCGGCCATCGCCCAACTGTGAGTCGCGATGAGGACTCGCTTTCCCGTCGACTGCACATCCACGTTTCGTGCAATCTGCACAGCACGCAGGCAGAGCGCGAGCGTTTTACCTGACCCTGCCGGTCCAACAATTCGAACCGACGCATTAAGCTGCTGATCGAGAACCTTTTTCTGTGATTCTGAGAGGAACGTCGACCATTCTTCATACGTACGGTTCCTCACTACGGATCCGCTTCCGATCGCTTGAAGGTCCACTTCCTCCGCCAGAACGCTCCGCCCCGCGCTTTCGCTGGAGGAGGGCACTTCGATGGCAGCAAGTTTCTCGATGGCAGTGGCAAATTCAGCAGGCCATGGTTTCGGGCGAAAATCAACTAAGTCCACCTGCGAAGATCGAGAACTCAGATTTTCGAATCTGATGCAGCGGTTTTCTCCGTCCGCTTCCGCGATCCATCGGTAGTCAGACGCGCTTTTGGGCAGCGCAAAAAACGCGATGAGGTTCTTGTGATGATACTCGGACCATTGGCGCGGCAAATGAATGGGCGGATTCCTCAGCCCCTTAACAACACGCGCGATTCGTCTGTAAGCGTCCATGCGGTCGCCAGTCGCTTCGCCCAAAAGCGCATGCAGGGCGGCTATATCGATCAGCGCCGAATATGAATTCTCGGTGTCGGACGCAGTGAAAAAGCCGCAGATAGTATCTCCGAGCGCAGCGGAAGCGATGCCTACGGTCACGTCGACCTTTGGCATACTGTCTTCGTCCTTGATGTTATGTATTAGCATCAAGTCCAGCGCCGCCTCGGTAATCAAAATGTGTGAAAAGTTATTCATTGTTAATCACCCTATCAATGTCTTCTTTGAAGCTTCTCTGAATATCCGGCAGACCGATATCCGAGAATACTTGCGCCATGATTTGAGTAAGTCGATAGCGAAAAGGCGAATCCAGCCTCGCAACACGCTCGCCCGGATTGTTTTTTACATCTGACGTCTTAATTGCAATTTTACCCAAGGGAACCTGCCAAATATGCCTAACCCAGGCGATATCACCCTCGACACCGAGCCTACTGGGGCTAGGTAAAGTCATAATATCGCCCTTACCTTTTAGCTGGGATTCGAGAGCCGAAGCACCCTTTTCACCACCTTTTATGGCAATCATCAAAGCCTTATAGTTCGACCATGTTAGAACTTCAAGCTGATTCAAAATAAAATACGCCGCTATCTTTTTTATTTCGTCGAGGTCGGCCTTCTCTTGGGCCTCGACTTTGTCGCGCAACTCCGCCGCCGCAAAATTCTCGTCGTCACGAAATTCGATCGAAAATTCATCGCATACATAGCGGAATATATTTGCACGCTGCTTCTCACACGCCTCAATAAGCAGGTAGCGCTCCAAAATCACTCTTACAGGAACCACTGGTACCAGTGTAATGAGAAGACCATGCTTGCGCTTTTCGAGATCACAATCCGCAGTAACAACCAAGCCTGCTTTCCGTAGAGGATTCTCTTCCGTCGCGAACGCTATCAAGTCGCCCTGATTAAGATTTTGCCCCGGCTTGACCTTTTCGTCGAGAATCCAACCGATAATTTCTTCCGCCATTCACTCTATCCTTTTCTTTTATCGACGAAATTACGTTTTCTGTTCACTTCAAAATAAGCCTCAGATCACGACACCCGCGGAAATTCGGCCCTTCACTTCCTCACAAGACAAGAGACTCTCCACAGAGTCAGATGGATGATACTTTGAAGAACGAAAATTAACACCCCTTCAGCCTACATAAACATGCGACGTACACCGTTTCGTTCAGCACAGCGATCAGGACGAGGTGCTTGGGAACTTCTTTGCCCAAGAGGGACGCTCGAACTTGCCCGTCCTGCGAATCCGTGAGCCGATAAATCGCCCTTTCCACCCAATTCGGGGGCGCTCACAGGACATCACTGGTGAAAGCCATCTGACGGGGCTACGCAGCGTTTTGAAAGCAAGGGTGGCGTTATCAAGGAGGACTGTTCCGGTTGACTCGCCCGGCCCGACGATCTTGATCTTTTGTTCGACCGTCCGTTCGTGGCCGCACTCCGACCGACGATAGTGTCTCGACACTCGGTGTCGCGCGGACGTCACAGCCTGACCCTGAGCGGTCGTCCGAGATCGCCCGGACTCAGAGGCGGCTTGGAGTGTAGGACAGCCATTCGCAGGCCCCGTCACGGTAGAGAGCTAATCGACAGGAACGGCAATTCCCAATTGGTTGGTGTCATCGCCAACGCCTTGCGTCAGAACACCTGATGTATCGATAGACAAACCGTTAGCGAGCCGGATCATCGCGACTACTCTTTCAAGGTGCGTCCTCAATCCAAGACGGTCCACGGAGTTATCGCTAGAGCAAACTTGCCGCGCAACTTTCACTTTATCTACGTCTTTGAAAAGTTCGACTTTCCCGCTCTCGGTTTTCTTTCGGTGATAAAAGTAGAAGGAATGCTCAAAGGTGCCCAGCCTGTACGGCTTGACATATCTCTCTGGATAGACGGCTCTGACTGCAGTTTGGAGACAATCCGGTTCGACGTAGTTTTCGATTTCCCGTCCGTCCGTAAGCCAAGCGACGCCACCATTCTTAGCGAACTCCTCGATCAAACGCTTTTTCGTACCGTTGATTTCGTCATCTGCATTGTTTTTATCGCTGTCCATTACCAGCGCGACGTTGCGGTTAAGCGTGCGCAGGGAGATGAACTCATTCATTTCTTCGTCGCCTGCGCTCAGGTGGCTAAGGAGGCGCCCCCCGTAAAACATTATGCTGTAGTGGACCCCTTCGAGCAGATCCGGAGCGACGACGCTAATCCAATGTTCGATGTAAATTCGGTCGGAAGGCCCTTCGACCCATACGATGGCATTAGCCTGTAGCAAATCGGAGGCCTTGTAGCCCAATTCTTGGCAGATTTCGAACTTGTCGCGATTGAGCAGGCTCCGCTTGGCGGTCGATTCCTGTCCGTCGTTCCAGATGTGGAAGATGGCTGCGTCAGGAGTGTCGATGAAACTTGCAGAGTGGGTGGAGATAAAATATTGGTTGCTCGTATGGGCACGCAGGTATAGGACCAGCTTCCTCTGCAACAGAGGATGGAGATGTATCTCGGGTTCTTCCATGCAGATAATCATGCGCGAATTGAGGGTACACAGCGAGGCCAGCATGATTACCTCGTGAATACCCGTTCCCAGAGACTGCAGTGGTAGTGTAATGGTATCGGTGTGAACCAGTATGTGCCGCCTGTCATGGGGTATTTCGATTCGTGCCGAGGGTATGCCTGTTACGTTCGCAACGAACCGGTTAATGAGCGAAAAAGTATCCCGGTCTTCCAGTCGATCATGGTCTGGGTTCTGGAGCTCCGCGAGCCGATCAATCAATCCTTTGCCACTGTTGTCAAACGGCTGTCCGTGTGGCCCGATTTCTCGAATCCCGGGAATTAGGCAGACCCTGGGTAAATCGAACGACTGGCGATCCCGTATGATTTGTAGGCAATCGCGAATGTAAGTGTTCAGGTCTCCGCCCGAGTAACCTGGCTTGAAAGCCTGCCACAGCAAAAGCCACTCTTGGTGTCCGATTGAACGTCTCACCGAATCGTCGTCAAGACTGGGCATCCTACTCGGACCATTAAAAGGCGATGCCGCTAGGGCCCAGACAAATCCATCACTTGAGGCCGTCTCGCCAATTTTTTTCAACAAGGGGCGGACATGCTGCCTCCGGTCTTGTGCAGCAGCCGTCTCCGCATTTTCGACGAAAGTACCTACTGGTATCGCCATCGATATCTCAAAAATTGCGCGTCCCTTGCCGTGAAAATCAAGCGGCGGTATTTCTGCCTTCTGCGGCTGTGAATGGCTATACGACGATTCCTTCAGCGATGGAAGCGGCAGATACTTCTCGATGGCGGCTAGGACTGCTGACTTGCCGGAATTGTTGGCGCCAATGAAGAAGTTGAATGACCTGAACGGTGCGAGCGTCTGTCGGCCGGGGCCAAACCCCCGAAAGTTTCTTAGCTTTATACCGCGCAAAAAAATAGCGCTCTTCATTGCGTCTGTTATGTATGGGTTATTAACTGATGCCTCGGTCTCTCAATCCTGCGGCCGAGACGAAGTAGCGCTAATAATGCCAGAACTACAGCGCGCCCGGTGATCGCGATGCCCGACGACGCGCCCGGCGGCATGCTTTCGCGCGTCCGCGTGCAGCACAAGCCGACATTCGCACGTCAATGGATAGGCATTTGCGACTGACCGCAGATGGCCGGCGGCGGAACTACCCGTAGACTGACGGCCATCGTCATGAACAGATCGCGGCCAGCATGCCAGAAAGTTCAACATTAAATGAACCAAGCGCCAGAACGTTCGAAGTTAGAGGGATCAGCGGTTCAACGTTCACCGAAGCGCCCGCCTCGAATGCCCGTGCTGCCGCAGGTGTCAGTTCGACGTTGAATGAATCTCAACAACTGATCCGCCACGACTCCTGCTGTTGCTCAGGACAAAGCGTCGATGCGAAACGCTACGACGCCCGCGCTGCCAGATTCACGGATTACCATTCGGCCCTCGCTTCGCGCCAGATGCCGAATCACGAAAAAATCGGATGCACGCAACGCACCGACCACGGACATGCGCGCGCCTATCAGTGCCCGATACCAAAGCGCACCGACGTCATCGCCGCCATCGATCACCGATGCGCCATGCGCAATGGCAGACCGCGCCCGTTCGACGCTTTCATCGAGCGTCGCATCGACGATGGCGACGACAGGGCCAGCGGCTACTGAATGTCGATCGCCCGACGCCATGGCGTGCCCGAACCCTCCGCTAGCCGCCAGCCCGGCGCTTGCCATCAGGAAGATGCGTCGATTCATGCTGCCCCCGCCCTCTACATCGCCTCGCGCGTTAGGTATAACCGCGCCTGCTACGCCACATACGCGGCCAAATCCCCGACTTGCCCGGCGCGAGAATCCCTTGCGGATCGAGCGCATCCTTGATCGTCTCCGAAAACCGCAACAACGCGCCGTCGTTGAAATCGTATTGTGCGGCGGCGAAATCCATATACGCCAGGTGCGCGCGATACTCGCCATACCCTTC
This sequence comes from Trinickia sp. EG282A, assembly GCF_040965455.1. NCBI lineage: Bacteria > Pseudomonadati > Pseudomonadota > Betaproteobacteria > Burkholderiales > Burkholderiaceae > Trinickia > Trinickia sp. EG282A. The sequence goes on from NZ_JBFRCC010000003.1 coordinate 482,439, forward strand.
AGCGCGCGCGTCGCTCATCAGCACACGCAGCAAGTCCTCGGCCGCATCGCTTTCGAGCGCGTCGTCGCGATTGAAAATGATTGCCATGATGTGATGAAGATGGCGCGTGCCGGCTGTAAATCCACCGTAGTAATCAAACCCATACTCTACCGCGCGCGTCTTGGCGACCAGATACTGGCGCATCGCATCGCCCCCCGTGAACGGACAGATCGGCGAAAAATCGACATGCGCCCCATTACCGCCGCGCCAATCGAGCATCCGAAAGGCGGCCATCGTCGGAATGCCGGCCATGTTGCGGTCGCCGCCGGCCGCGGGCTCTTGGTCACCCGAATACCGTGCCGCGTCGATCTCAGCGCCTTTCACACGCAGCAACGCACGCCGCACGATCGCATACTGCGCTTCGACGACCTCGGGCGCGCCGTAGAGCCCGAACCGCAGATTCCACCAGCCGATGCCAAGCTGCTTCGCCATCGCGGCCACGGCACCGTCGGGCATCGGCCCGCTGCCTTGGTACCACTGCGAGCGCGACGAAACGCCGGCGGCAAAACGGATCGCCCCTTCGATGACGGCATGATTGCGGATCGTGTCATCGAGCTTGAACGGGCGCAACGCATCGACGATCGCCTCGAGGTCGGCTTCCTCACGAAATCGCGCATGTGCGAGCAGATAGGAAGCCGGTCTCGGCATCAACGTGATCCCGAGCTTCGTCACGATTCCAAAGTTCGACTGCATGAACATCGCATCGTAGGAAGGCCCGAACCCGGGCTTGTAAAGCTGCCACGCCCTGCCAATCTCGATGCCCCCCATGCCGGTCCGAATGACGTCGCCGTTTGCGAGCACGACTTCCATCCCGCACTGCATCGCCGCGTGATCGCCGTAGGGCGTGTAGCCAAAGCCCCGCTCTAGCGCATTTCCGACAACGCTCCCCCACCCCGCCGCGGCCGGATCGATCCACAACTTTGAGCCGCGCTCGCGCAAGTGAGCGTAAAGATCGAAATACGTCACTCCCGGCTCGACAAGCGCATAGGCAAGCGTCTCGTTCACTTCGAGCACGCGGTTCATCCGCTTGAGATCGAGAACGACCGAACCGGTCAAGCGCGGCGCGGCGCCGCCGTACGCGAAGTTGCGACCGGTCGAGACCGGCCAGAGCGGCAGCGCATACGCTCGCGCCACGCGCAACACTTCGCGGATTTCATCGACACTGCTCGGCAATACGGCCGCCGACGCCGCGAACCGTTGCTCCCGCGGCCCCGGCACGAACGGATCCGCGTACTCGCTCAGCGCGTCCTCACTGGCGAGCACGTACGCGTTGCCGACGATCGACGCCAACTCGTCCAACGCCGCGCGAAAACGAGACTCGGAGAGATTCGGGGGAAGGACTTTCATGGTCGTTGCCGCTCGTCCGAAATTTTCGATTTCATCTGGCTCTCGCGAACATTACGGCCTAATGTGTGGAAGTCGAGCATCGAATCGATGTTCGACCTGAGGCCGGACTGTCGTGGTGCGCCAACGCACCATCGCCGATCGGCCGATACGGACTGACCAACCGCGGATTGACGAGCAGATTGTCCCACGAACGAAAGCGACGCCCCGACCCGCGAATATCGACCGGTCGGGGAGAAACCGTGTGCAGCCGCCATCGAACGGAGGGCGGAACTCGGCCGCGCGTTCAGCCTCTATCGAACTCGCGTCGGTCACGTGTCGCATCGAGCGAATGTGGGTCCACCGGCCCTTATTCGCCGGACACGGGTTAAAATCGCGGCCAGCCCGGAATCGCGCGCCTCGTCGCGCCCCTCACTAACTCAACTGGAGCAGCTTGCGCTGCCGTCCTTGCAATGCCGAATCCGTCAGAATCGCATCCGCAGAACGACTTCATGAATGCCGCGCGCAAAGAACGCAAGCGCGTCGAAATCTATCTTGTCAACGGCATTCGCCTGACGGGATGCATCGAATCGTTCGATCAATATCTGGTCATGCTGCGCACGCCCGTGGGGCTGCAAGGCATCTACAAACGGGCCATTTCGACGATCCAGCTCGATACGGGCACCCGTCCCGGCCCGCGCGGCCCCCGCCCGGGCGGACACGGCGAGCGCGAGCGGCATGGCCCGCGCGAGGGCTCGGGACCGTACCGCGAGTCGCGCGAACCCCGCGAGCCGCGCGAACCGCGCGAAGCGCACGGCGCGCCCACGCCTTCTCATTCGGATCGGACGACCAACGAAGGCCCCGTCGTCGTGACGCGCCGGCGCCGACCGTTCAGTACCGCGCCCCATAACGGTGAGCACGGCAACAACGGCGGCGACAGCAGCAACAACGAGTAAAAAGCGTAGGGGCCTGCTCACACTCGTGGCAGGCCCCCGAGACGACGCTCGCCGCAGTGCCTACAAGGCAGGTTCCCCGTTGCGCTGGGCGAGCCTTTCAAGAATTGCCTCGACGCGCGCGCGTTGCTCGCGCGTCAGTTCAAATTGATGCCGGACCGACAGGACGCGGCGTTCCCAGTATTGGGCGTTGAGCATGCGATTGTCGGGTTCGCGGATCGCTCGCTCGAGATGATCGAGGTCGGCATCGACAAGATGTAGCGCATGCACCCTGCGGGGCTGTTCCGTCTGCTGAATTCCCATTGCTATCCCAAAAGTGAAGACGCGAGAGTAGTGGCAAATTTGGTGCCTTCAGCGGCGCAAGAAGACTAGGTTGTATAGATGGCGGGCGTTTCGCCCCGATCCAAGCCGTCGACAAATAGTCGGAAGATTAGGCGGAAGCAAGCAGCAATTACAAGGTAGCTGCAGATTATGCAGAGAAGATGGCGGAAGCAGCAGCAATCGCATCGGTGCGATATGCTGGTCCTTCACTTCTCGTCAAGCGGAGACCGTCATGTCCAAGACTCACCCGCCCGCCCCTCGTCCTATCGAATCATCCGATGAAAGGCTCGACGAGGCGCTAGGAGAGACGTTCCCCGCGAGCGATCCCATCGCTGTCGATGCGGCGGAGCCGGAAGGTGAAGCGAAGCACGGTAAGACCGCTCGAGCCGGCGGCTCGGCGAAAGATAAGGAGCCCCAAGCAAAGCGGCCGCCGCCGCCCGCTCGATAGCGATCAAGGACGGAAATGCCGATGTTTCGCCGGACAAGGCTTGCCTGGCGAAGTGGGACGACTGACCCTATTGCTCGATTGTGGTGCACGGCGCCACGTTGCCCTCTAAGGACGGCGCGGCGCCGTGGCCGAATCGGCCGTTTTCAGTAAATTAATAAATCAGTGAATGCTGTGCGGCAATCCCTGCTCGGTCTCGCGTTGCAGTGACTGAACCTGGCGCCGCAAATCGCGGAGTTGATCCTGCGCGGCGCGTTTCTGCATGTCGAGCGCGGCCGCTTCCTCGCGCGTTTCTTTCTGGCGGCTCGCGAAGAGCGTCTGTTGCTGATGCGCGACGTCGAGATCGGCTTGCAAGCGATCGGCGCGCGCCTGCTGCAGCGCGATCTGCCGCTCGGTGTAGGCCTTTTGCGCGGCGAGCTTCGCGCGACGCAATTCGACATCGGCAAGCTGCGCACTTTTCTTGACGAAGTCGGCGTAGATCTGTTCGGCACGCGCGTCGTCGTGCGTCTTGATCACGCGCCAGAAGTTCTTTTGCTGAAAGAGCGCGATGTAGTACGTCAAATCGTCGCCGTGGAGCAACAGGCTCGCCCCGTAGCTGCCGTTATAGCTCGTGCGCAACTCCGTTAGCTCGTTGCTGCGCATGAGGTGACGCAGTTCGGCAACGTTGCCCTGCGCCTCTTTCGCGTCGTCGGCCGTCGCCGCCGAAGCCGAAGCCGAAGCCGAAGCCGATTGATCCGGCGCAATCGTTGTCGCGGCCGATAAAGCGACAACCGGCGCAGGCGCGGCCGCTACGACGGCCGCCGATGCAGCCACGGCAGGCGCCGATAGCGACGGCGTGGCCGATGCGACGTCCGCGGCCGACTGTGCACCGGCACAGCCCACCATCCCGATTCCCCCGATGACGACAAGCGCGGCAAGCGCTGTCCCCCGCATACGAGAAAAATTCCTCATTGTCAATTCCTGGCGCTAGTAGTTCTAATTGGAACAGGCTACTTCAGCGCGTCATTATTACTCAGTTTCTCTTGTTTCGGGCTCCTCATCGAATATTTGGTATTTCCGCATCTTTTCCCACAACACTTTGCGGCTGATGCCGAGGTACTGGGCGGTATCCTGGCGTCGCCATGCGTTGGTCGCGAGCGCGGCGAGCACGCGGCTGCGCTCGGCCATGTCCCACTTGCTGCGGTCCACGATGAGCTCGCTCGCGCTTTCAGCCGGTACCGGCTGCGCATTGCGCGCGTGGGCGAGCAAGCGCTTGAGTCGCGGCGCGTCCCAGCTGCCGATCTGCCGAACGGTCACGCCGATGCGCTCGGCCAGGTTGCGCAACTCGCGCACGTTGCCGGGAAAGTAAGTGTCGGCAACGGAATCGGCCAGCCAATACGGAATCTCGGGGAGCGTGGCGAGCCGGTCGGCGCCTACCACGGAAGCGATAAAGGCATTGAAGATCGCGATCTTGTCGACAGCGCCGCGCTCCTCGAGCGACGGAATCGGTAACTCGATGACGGCCAGCCGGTAAAAGAGGTCAGCCCGAAACGTGCCGTCCTTGACGAGCTGCGGCAGATTCTTGTTGGTCGCGGCGACGAGTCGGAAATCGACTTTGACCGGCGTGGCCGAGCCGATCCGCGTAACGGCGCCGTCTTCGAGCACGCGCAGCAGCTTCACCTGCTGATAGAGCGGCAGGTCGCCGATCTCATCGAGAAACAGCGTGCCGCCGTCCGCTTGTTCGAAGTACCCTTTGTGCGCGCCGATCGCGCCGGTGAACGAGCCCTTCGCATGGCCGAAGAACAGCGACTCGAAAAGGCCGTCGGGGATGGCGCCGCAATTGACGGGTACGAACGGGCCATGCCGGTAGCGCGAATGTTTTTCGTGCAGCAGTTGCGCAATGCGCTCCTTGCCTACGCCCGTCTCGCCGCGAATGAGCACGCTCGTGTCGCAATCGGCAAACGTATCGACTTCATGCAGCAGCATCTGCATGGGCTCGGAATGCGCGACGATCTCCGTCGACGCGGCCGTCCCGGCCGTATGCGCCCGCAACTGGGCGGCGAGTTTCGTCACCATGCCTCGCAACTCGGCGCACGTGAAATCGAGCGGCAGCACATGCGAATATTCGGGCGGATAAGTGGCGGGATCGCGCTCGCGCGGCACCGCGCCGACCCAGATGACGGGCATGCCGCTCGTTGCCTGCCATTCGTGCAGCGCGCGCGAGCCGCCATCGATCACGCTCACGCTGATGATCGCCATCGCGGCGCGCGAGGGGCTGCTGCGTTCGGGCGCCGTCGCGCCGTCGGCGCGGATGACCTCGACGTCGAAGCTCGCCATGCAGCGAATCACGCGCTCGACGATATCGGCCTTCCCCTCCCAGACATAGATGTCCAGTTCCTCGATCGTATTGTTGGCGGCTCTCATTGTTCGATTTCGAATGTCTTGTCAGTAAACCAGTTTCGGCACGCCGCAAGTCAGCGACAGGTCATGAATCGTCGTCACGCCGGCTTGCACGCCGAGCAGTTGCAGCAGCGGATCGATGCCGATATCGGCAATCCCCTCGAGAAGCGGCTCGAGCGCGGAAGTCACGATCGACATGTCGATGCCGTCGACCTGCAAGCTGCTCGACAGCGCGTTCGTGAGCGCCTCGCCGATACCTGTTCCGAAGCTGCGGTATCCGCCGCTCGCGGCGAACGTCAAGGGAGGATCGATCGGGTTGCCGGTCAACGAAGTCGAAGAGTGCGCGGTAACAACGGGGATGCCCGCCACCTCGAGGATCGTCGCCGGTTGCGTAGGACAACTAAATGCCTGTGAGGCGGCTTGAGGATTCGTGGCCTGAGCGGCGATACAAAGATTCGCAATCCCGGTCTGCCCGCCTACGACCGAATTGCTGGTCGCCTGCGACGACGTGCAGTTCGTCGATTCGAGCCACGCTTGACCTTGCGCCGCTTCGAGTGCAATCGGCACGCTGATGTTGGCCACGGCGAGCATCAAGTAAAGCCGCACTTGCGCGGCGCTCGCTTCGGTCCGCCATGCCTGCGTCGTCGGATCTCTTCCCGCTTCGCCCACGGCGAGCACGGGCGGCTCGACGATTTGCACCTTGACCGTCGCACTGGCAAGCGCACCCAGGTTCACGCCCGTCGTGATATCGATCGCGGGCTGCCCCGCATGAGCGATTTCGGCCGCGACGATGAGCGCATCGAGCGGACTGATCGTCGCATCGACGGCGCTTTGCGCATTCGATACGCCGACTGACAACAGGCCCGCGGTGCCCGCCGTGTTGCCGAGCGGGAACGTCAAGGTGTCCGAAATACCGCCATCGAGGATGGTCTGCAGCGTGGCCACATCGGTCTGCAAGTTCGCATCGGCCAGCGATGTGCGCGACAGCGCCGTCAACATCAGGTGCGCGAGCTGCCGAACATCGACCTGTGTCGCTAGCAACTGATCGACGGTCCCGACTCCAGCCGCCGCCATCAGATCGCCAATCTTGATGCGCGCATTCGCGAGCGACTCATACGAGACGAGCGAGAGATCGAGGTTCGTTCCGAGCAGTGCGTTCAGCAGGCCGTTGACGGCTCCGCCTTGCAATTGCGCGAGTGCCGTACCGACGGAAAATGCGCCGATGTTCGTCGCCTGCGCCGTCGACGTTGCGCTGACGGTGCGGACCGGTCCGAGAAAGAAGTACGGCACCTGGCGCGTCGCGGTCACCTGTAGCGCATTGAGCGGCGCTCCCGCGTTCGTGCTCGCGAAGTAGCTCGGCGCGCCATTGGTTTTCGTATCCCATCGGCCGCATGCGACGGTGATCGTCGCGGCGCCTGACCCGTCGGTCGGAAAGCCGTTCGCCGCGGCGTTCGCCGTTGCGCTCGCGCTAGCCGCGCCGCAACCGCCGCTGATCGTCTGCACACCGGCCAGAGCGGCCAGGTCGGCGATCCGCTGCAGCGAGCGCCGCGCGAAAAAGACGTTGCCGACGTCGAGCGCGCCGAGCGCCGCGATGGCGATCGTCAGAAAGAGCGTCACCATGACGACGATCGAGCCGCGCTGACGCCGGGCGGCCGATGACCGGACCGCGCGCATGCGCGCGGAGGCCGCCGCTCGCTTGCAGCCGGATAGCGTCGGGAAATTGCGCTCAGGCGCCACTTTCGGGACTCGTCAATTCGAATTTGTCGAGGCACCGGCAGCGGAGCCGCCTCCGTTCCCGTAGTCGCCCAACGAGGGACCTCGCGTTTCGATCGGCGAAGCGAACGATGCCGGAATCTTCGTCTTGAACGAGTCGAGGTAGCGATCGTAGGCGAGGCCCGCTTCGGCGCCGAGGGTCGGCAATGCGGGCGCCGCCGCTTGGTTGCTGCGCTGTAGCTCGAGCCACGCGCTCGTCGCGTCGCCGACTTCGCTCGCACGTGCCCTGTCCGCGGCTTGCGGCGGCGTCTCTTCAGCCGCACTCGGCGATGACGTTGCCACGGTCGCGGCGGCAGCAGCCGCGACGACGACGGCAATCGCAAACAGCGGCATCCGGGCTCCAGTGCGAATAACATCGAGAGTCTTTCGTTTCATTGGCTGCTCCTCCTCGTGGCTCGTCACTGTGCGAATGTTGCAACAACGGAGGCGTCGTTTGATCGATCGGCGCGGCAGCGGACCCTCGCAGTGAGTCGGCCACCGTGGCATCGGCGTGCGTGCGCGCCAGCATCGTCGAGTCTTGCCGGCTCTCCGGCCGTTGCTGTCGCTTGGCCGACGACGTTTGCGTTACCAAGCGACGTGCGCGCTCGGCGGCAGCCACCCTTGACGCATCGCTTCGAATGGCGTCGCGCACGTCCGGCGAGAAATGCTGCTCGTCCATCAGCGCGCGCGCCTCGCGCGTGTTGCCTTGCGCAAGCAACAGCAAGGCGATGTTCGACAGAATGCGCGCGTTGTGCGCGTCGAGCTCCGCCGCTTGCATCAGCGGCACGCGCGCCCCCGCGACATCGCCATCCCTCAGACGTGCATAGCCGAGATCCGACAGTGGCGTTGCATCGGTCGGCGCGAGTTCGCTCGCATGCGCGAGTTCACGGCCGGCATCGGAGAAGTCACCCGCCGCGCCCGCGAGCAACCCGAGACCGCGGTATCCGCGCGCCGCGAGTGGCGTCCCGAGCAGCGACCGGTAAGCGCTTGCGCTCGCATCGGATTGCCCCGTGATGCGCAGCGCGTCGGCACGCAGCAGCGTCGATTCGGGCGTCGCGCCGTACTGCTTCTCATAGGCATCGATATGCGCGAGCGACGCATAGTAGAGCCCTTCCGCCTGCATCCGGTCGATCAGCGCGAGATAGACGCCGGGCGTGTCGGGCTTGCTTTCCCGCTGCGCGTTTGCCGCCGTTTGCAAGGCCGCGGCGCGTTCGGCCTGCGGGCCGATCCCGTAGCCCGATTCCTTGAACGCGCAAGCGCTGGCGGCAAGCGTCGCGATCGCGCACACCGCGAGCGTGAAATAGCGGGAATACCTCGTTCGATGTCTGGTCTCGATACGCACGCGTAGGAGTCGCTTCATTTTTCTCCGTTCCAATCAGTGTCCGTCGTTCATCCGTATCGCCACCCGCGCTTGATTCGTCTCTCGCATCGATCAATGTCGTTGCGTCCTCAAACTGTGCGTGGCCGTGACCACGCCGGGCCCCGCCGTCACGATCAAGAGCGCCGGCAGCAGCGTCAAAATCATGACGCCCGTCATCTTTACGGTGAGGCGTCCAATCCGCTCGCGCAGCATCGCGCGGCGCGTCTCGCGCAACCGGTCGCCGAATTGCTTGAGCGGTTCCTGCACCGCGCCGCCGTGCCGGTCGACCTGAATCATCAGGCGTACGACGGCGCGCAAGTCCTCGTTGCCGAAGCTCGCGGCGAGCCGCTGCAGCGACTGCTCGCGCGTGCGCCCCGCCACGAACTGGCGCTGCGCGATCTCGACCTCGCGCGACAGCACGGGCAGCATCGAGCGAAAATCGTTGGCCATCACTTGCAGGCTTTGATCGAGCGAGAGGCCGACGCCTTGCAACAGCCTTAGCAAATCGACGAATCCGGGCAATTCCTCGATGACGCTTCGACGTCTCAGCGACGCCCTGCGCGCGAGGACGAGCTTCGGCAGCATGAAGCCCACCGTGAGCGCTACGGCCGCGGCGGCAAGCCACGGTCCGCCACGCACGCCCGTGCACCAGCCAGCGGCAACCGCAAGTACGGCGGCACCGCCGAGCCGCGACATCAGGAAGAGACCGCGTGCGTTGGCATCGACGAAACCGCATTGATCGAGCAACCGCCTGTCCTCTTGCTCGACGGCATGCCTGCCGAGCGGCGTATCGAGCCAGCGCGCACCAAGCCGCCCCAAACGCTCGAGCAGCGTTTGGCGGCGTTTCAGAGTCCGCGCGTTGGCCGTGCTCGCATTGCCTTGCTGTCCGCCTTTGTCGCGGGCCATGGCACCGGGCTCGAGCTGGGCGGGCGCGCTGCGCGACGACGCCCCGCCCTGCTGCGATGCCGGCGAAGCGGAACGCGCCGCCGTCGCGGCATCGGCCGCGGCTCGCGCCGCCATGGACAACGCGCGGTCTTCGAGCGCTTTGGCCAATACGCGTGCACCGCGACGCGCCGCGACGAGCTGCGCGACGATGACGGCCGCGAACATCAGCAGGCCGAGCGCGGCAAGCGCGAACGCGAGAGCGGCGAGGCGATCGGCTGGCATGTCAAGACCTCAACCGCGTCAGGCGGTACAGCATGTAGCCTCCCGCCATCTGCAGGCCGAAGGCGACGTAGACGAGCGCACGGCCCGTGGGATCCGCCCACATGCCACCGAAGTAGGTCGGATTCGAGGCGATCAGAAAGCCGCCGATCGCGAGAGGCAGCACGGCGAGCACCCAGGCGGACATGCGCGTCTCGGCCGACATCGCAACCAGCTCGCGCTCGGCCTGCTCGAGGTCGCGCATGAAGAGCGACATTCGTTCGAGCATGACGTCGGCCCGGCCGCCGTACTTGACCGACAAGCGCAGCACCGAGCCGACGAATTCGAACTCGCGCACGCCATAAAGCGCCGCGACCTGACCGAACGCGCGGTCGATCTCGATGCCTGCCCGCATCGCGCGCGAGATGCGGTCCATGCATTCGCGCAATGGCGCCTCCGTCGTTTGCAGCGAGGCCTGGAATGCGGCGGGAACGCTGTTGCCCAATGTCACGAGCCGCACGATGCCGTCGAGGAAGGTCGGCAATTGCTGCACGATCGAGAGCCGGCGGCGTTGCATGCGCACGCTGATTACGAAGCATGCCGCCGACAAGCACGCCACCGAGGCCGCCGTTGCCGCGAGTGCGCCGGCATCGAGGGCCACCCATGCCGAAATCGCGACTGTCGCCGCGCACAGTGAGACGGCGAGCTTGCGCGCGTCGCCAAGGCCGGCGCGCGTGGCGACATCGTCGAACGCGCGGGCGATGCGTGCGGCCGCTTGCGCTCCGATTCGAGGCTCGCTGACGTTTGTCGTCGGAAGCCGCGCGTCGGCGGTCGTGCGTCGCGTATCCGCCGTAGTCGTACTCGTGCGTTGGGCAACCGCCGACTTCGGCGCAACGACGCTGCTCTCGATAAAGCGAGCGGCGTGGGCCTCGTGCTGCGAACGCGAGCTGCGCTGCCAAAGCAAAATGCCCATCGCCGCGCAAAACAGCGCGAGCGCGGCGACCCCTGCGAGCAGGCTAGACACGGAAGCCCCCGTCCCGCTCGAAGCCGCCGTCGAACGGGCCGGCACCGCCGAGCACCTGCCTGAAGCGAGCGAGCTTCGGCGAATGCGGGTGAATGCCGAGCGATACCCAGTCGTCGACCTCCTCGCCCTGCTCATCGACGAACGGCTCGTAGCGATAGAGCTCCTGTGTCGCGATGATCGTATCGGACAGGCCGGTGACTTCGGTGATCGACTGAATCCGCCGTCTGCCGTTCGACAAGCGGCCGATCTGCACGATGAAGTCGATCGCGTTGGCGATCTGCCGCCGCAAGCTCGACTCCGTGCCCTGAAAGCCGGCAAAGCCAGCCAGCATCTCGAGCCGGTACAGGCACTCGCGCGGCGAGCTCGCGTGGACCGTGCCCATCGAGCCGTCGTGGCCGGTATTCATCGCCTGCAGCATCTCGAGCACTTCACCGCCGCGCACTTCGCCGACGATGATGCGATCGGGCCGCATCCGCAACGAATTGCGCAGCAGATCGCGGATCGTGACGCGCCCGGCGCCGTCGAAGCCGCCGGGCCGGCTTTCCAGGCGCACGACGTGCGGATGATTCAGCGAAAGCTCGGCGGTGTCCTCGATCGTCACGACGCGCTCGGGCTCGGGGATATGAAACGCGAGCGCGTTGAGCAGCGATGTCTTGCCGGAACTCGTGCCACCCGAGACGAGGATGTTGCAACGCGCGGCAACCGCGGCTTCGAGCAGCGCGCCGATTTCCGCGCTATAGGTGCCGTTGGCGAGCAAATCCGATGGCCGTAGCGGGTCCTTGCGAAACTTGCGAATCGAGACGATCGGCCCGTCGAGCGAGAGCGGCTCGATGATGACATTGACACGCCCGCCGTCCGGCAAGCGCGCATCGACCATCGGGTTCGACTCATCGAGCCGCCGGCCGATCGGCGCGAGAATGCGGCGCACGATGCGCAGAAGGTGCGCGTTGTCGGTGAAGCGCACGGGCATCTTCGCGAGGATGCCGTGGCGCGATACGTAGACGTCGCGGTAGCCGTTCACGAGGATGTCTTCGACAGCCGGATCGTTGAGCAGATCCTCGATCGGACCGAATCCGGCCAGCTCCTTGGTCAGCGCCTGAGCGATGAGCCGCACTTCGCTCTCGTTGATCGGGATATGGCGCAGTCGCACGAAGCTGTCGATTTCCAGGTCGACGAACTGATTGATCGCGCCGCGCGACCATCGGCCGAACTCGGCGCCCAACTCCTCGATGCGCGTGAGCAAGTGCTCGTGCGCCGCATTCTTTACGTCGTGAAACTGCTGCGTGTGGATGAACGAAGAGGCGTCGTCGGCGAATTGGATCTCGTTTGACATCGTCTATGACCGCTTCTGTGGAAGGTGGAGGAAACGCTTGATGCGCGCGAGGGTCGCCGCCGCCTGCATTCGGCCGACGATCGCACGGTCGCTGTCGCTGCCGCGACGAACTTCATGCTCGCCGCCCGGGTCGGCGCCGCCTTCGTTCGTTCGCGTCGAGAGCCGTTGCGCGAGCGCGGCGATCGCGCGTACGTAGGGATCGCGCTCGACGGCGTCCACGATCAGCTTGCCCTGGTTCGCCGCACGCCCAAGCGGCACCGGCCGCGAGGGCAGCGTCGCGACGAGCGGCAGCTCGAGCCGCGAGGCGATCTGATCCGCCGCGAGCCCGAGCCGCGGATCGAAACGGTTGACGACGAGCCCGAAACGGCTGGTATCGACCTGCGCGTCGGCAAGCTCGCGCAGCAGATCGATCGCGGAGACGACCGATGCGATCGACGGGTCGCAGACGAGCCAGATGTCGTCGGCCGCACGTGCGACTTGAGCGATGAAGTCGTTGTTCGAAAAGCCGCCGAGGTCGACGATCTGGCGATCGAAAAAGGCGCGCAGCCGATTGAGCAGTGCGACGGCCGACGAGAACGAAACCGTACGCAACAGCGACAGGTCGGGCGGCAGTGTCGTCAATGCGAGTCCGCTTGAATGACGCGTCAACGCCGTATGCACGAACGTCTTGTCGAAGCGCCGCAAGTTGCGCACGGCTTCGACGAAATCGAATTCGCTGCGCGTGTTGAGATAAAGCATCGAGTCGCCGGCCGGCAGGCCGAGATCGACGATCGCCGCATGCTTGCCGGCAGCGGCGCCTTGCTTTTGCAGCAACACGGCCAGATTGGCGGCGAGCGTCGACACGCCGACGCCAACGCGCGCGCCGAGCAGCACCGTGAGCCGGCCATGCCGCGCCTGCGGCTCGGTCACGTTCTCGAGCACGTGACGCGCGATCCGGATGGCCTCTTCGGGGCCGGCGCGCACGTCGATGAAATCGCGCACGCCGGCGCGCAGCGCGGCGATGGCGCCTTCGGGCTCCGCGACCGTGCCGACGGCGACGATCTGCAACTGCGGCGAATGCGCGCGCACCGCTTGCACCGCGGATGCGGCCGCATCGACGTCGCTACCGGAGAAATCGACGAAGACGAGCGAAGGATGGAGCGCGGCGATCCGTGGAAGCAGCGCCGCCTGCTCGAGCGATACCTGTTCCAGCCGTCCGGCCGCCGCCAGCGTGTCGGCCAGCCAACGTGCGTTCGACTCGTGCGACGACGCGAAAACGAAATGATCGACGACGTCCCTCTCGGTCAACGGTTCAGCCCGTGCATTCATGCCGTTCTCCTGTCGCCCAATGCGATGCTTCCCTTCAGGTTCAGGGACTCGTTCGACGCACGTTCATAGCGCCGCGTTACTCCGAAAACCCCGGCCCGGCATCGCGCGAGAGCGCGCCGCCGAGATAGCTGCGCCAGACTGGCGCGTTGCGCTGCTCCGACTGCTCGCCCGGCGTCGCCGGCAAACGCGCGCCCTTGGCCAGCGGCGACACGAGATGCGGCGTGACGATGATGACGAGCTCCTCGTCGCTTTGCGAATAGTTGAGTTGCTTGAAGAAGGCGCCGATGATTGGCAGATCGCCGAGCAGCGGCACCTTGCTGACGTTCGAGCGTGTCTCGCGATCGACGAGTCCGCCGATGACGAAGCTTTCGCCGTCGCCGAGCTCGACCGTCGTATCGGCGCGGCGCGTCGTGATGGCGGGCACCGAAACACCGTTGATCGTGACGGCGTTCTGAAAATCGAGCTCGCTCGCTTCAGGCGCCACTTTCAGGGCAATGCGCGTGGGGCTCAGTACGGTCGGCGTCAGCATCAGCCCGACGCCATACGGCTTGTATTCGATCGATGTTGTGCCGAGTCCTTCGGGTACCGGCCCCGGGATCTCGCCGCCTGCGAGAAAGCTCGCGCTCTGCCCGGAAAGCGCGACCAGCGTCGGCTCGGCCAGTACACGCGCGAGGTTGTTGCTTTCAAGCAAACTCAAATCCGAAAAAATGCCGTGCGTCGCCGAGCTGAAAACGAGATTGAAGGCCGACGAAATCGACGACGTGATCGCGGGGCCAATCTGCGTACTCGTCGCCGGCGAAACCTGCGTCGGCGGAACCGTCACGCTCGTCGGCGTCGATGGACTGAATGTGCCGAACGAAAAGCCGTTGTTCTGGTGAGCGAAGTTGAACCCGGCTTGCTTCAGCACCGTCCGGCTGAACTCCACGACTCGCACATCGACCTGGACGACGCCCGGCGTCGCGATCGTCGAAATGTCGGTCACGTTCCCATCCGCCTTGCCCTTCGCCGCCCTCGCCGTGGCGAGCGCGCGCTGATGCGACTGCATCGTCGGCGTTGCACCCGAAATGAGGGTCTCGGCGCCGAGCGTTCTCACTCGCGGCGTGGAACTGTCGAGCAGCGCCGCGGCCACACGCGGGCGGACCTCGACGGTATAAGTCGTCGGGGCCGGGCGGCCTTTGGTCCACAGCATCAAATTCGTCGTACCGGCCGATTTGCCGACGAGCAAGACGGCGCCGTTTTGCGCACCGCCCTTCACGACGAGGACGTCGGCCACTGTCGGATCGCCGATTGCGACGCGCGCGAGCGGTCCTCCCGTTCCGATCTGCCGCTGGTCTCCCACCGTGAGCGAGATCGTCCGCCGCGCCGCTTCGGCGACTTCGCTGGCGCCCGCGCCCGATGCGCCGGATGCGCCCGACGCGCCCGTTGTCTCCATTGCCTCTTCTGCTTGCGTCGCCGTGCCCGCGAGCGAACCCGCGCCCGCCACACTCGGGCCGAACGCGAATGCGATTCCGTATATGAAGACGCATGCGGACGCGCGCCGCCTGCTTACCGCCAATATGCTTGCCATGTAATCGGCCCCTCGCGTCAGGCCTTTTGCTGTTTTAGTGTTCTTCGTCGACCGCCGTCGAATCGGCGCGGGTCCTCGAATCCCGCCACCCATGTGCCGCCCGTCCCGGCGCACGCGCCGCCGTCCGCCTCGCTCGCCTCAATAAGCGAGCGTTTCGGCGCGCCCCCCTCGTATCACTTCGATCTGCCGCTCACCGGCGCCGGCCGCGTGACGAACCGCCGGCTGGGCCGCCCGCGCTCCCTCGCTGGCCGAGAGTGCGCTCAGCGTGATGCCGGCCGCCGCGAGCGACGAAGGCGTCGGGTCCGCGCGCCCCCTTGCCCCTAACCCCGTCCCGGGCTGCGCGAACCACTTCGGATCGGCAATCTCCTCATCGCGCGGATTACGCAACGCAAGCAGCAGGTGGCCCGCGCTATCCGCAAGCGCGAGGCGGTCCACCGCGGCCGTCGGCACGGCCAGCACGGCGGTCCGCGAATGGACCGCGCGCTCGCCCGGATTGCCGCCGCCCGGCAGCGCATCGCCGTACGCGAGGACGCGCACTCGAGAAAGAAGCAGCCGCGCTTGCGAGCGCGTGATTTCCGAATGTGCGTCGCCCCCGCCGCTCTCGCGCTTCAGCGTCAGAAAGACATCGACGAAATTGCCAGGACGCACGCGTTCACCGACGGCACTGGCATCGTCCACGCGCACGGCCACCGCGCGCTGGCCGGGCTCGATCTGTTCGGCGAAGCCAGACGACAACTGAACCTCGAAGAGCGGCGTGCCGGGCTCGATATCGGCGAGCGGCACGCGCTTCGCCAGCAGATCGGTTTCCGCAAACGTGCCGCTCGGCCGCACAGGCAGCCGTTCGATCCGAAGCGCATCGGTGCCGATCGGTTGCCCGGCCGGTAACCGGCGAGCCGCGACGACGACCGGAAACGTGACTTGCGCCGTCGGCGCGACACGCGCGACAGGCGCCGGCTGCACGGTGCGACGGCTCAACGTCCATGCGAATAGCGCGAGAACGAGTGCGGCCGCGATCAGTACACCGGCAAGAATCTTCGTGACGTTCACCATGTCGCGGGCTTCAAAGTAGGTTTTCCGGATTGATCTGCACCGTCGCCACACTCGTCAGCTTTTGAGGCACCGCGAGCTCGAGGAGCGGCAGCGTCGGCACGAGCGGATGGCTCGCGTAGTCGTAGCTGAGCGTGACCTCAATGCAGTCCATGCTCGAGTCGTAGCTGCATGCGCTCGCCTGTGTCGAGCAAGTTGCGTTGGCGGCACCCCAGGCGGCCACGTTGTTCGCCACCTTGCACGCGTTCTGCCCGCGTGCCGTGAGCGCCGCAGCCGCGTCCGAGGCGTTCTGGTAGTTGAGCGCCGCGCGCGCGCCTTCCTCAGCCGCGAGCGTAAGGTTCTGCTGGGCGACGAGAATCACGCTGTACGTGACGAGGCCATAGAGCATCGCGAAGAGCAACGGAAAAACGAGCGCGAATTCGACGACCGCCGAACCGCGCGCCGCCGCCGGATGACGGCTATCCCGTCGCAGGCGCCTCATGCGTGCCCCCCGGGAAACCGATGACCGATCATCATCAGTGCGGCGGCGGCCACGAGCAGCGCCGCGTAAGGGGCCCCGCGCCGCGTTCCGACCGTGAACGTCGGCTGGCCGCGACGCCAAAGCGCCGAAACTGGCATGCGAGCCGCAACGAGCAGCGCCACCGCATGCAGCGCGGCAGCGATGCTCGCCATGCACCAAAGATCGATGAGCGCGGAAACGCCACACCACGCGCCGAGCACGGCGAACACCTTGACGTCCGCCGCCCCCATCACACGCATCAGAAAAAACGGCAACACCGCGACAAAGCCGAGCGCCGCTCCTTGCGCCGCTTGCGCGGCGGCGATGCCGAACGGACTTATCCGCAGGAGCGAGCAAGCCGAGGCAACCGCGAGACCAGCGACCGTCAATGCATTGGGAACGCGACGTGTCCGGCAATCCCAAATCGCAACGGCCGCGGCCCACGCGGTAAAGACCATAGCTCCGGGCGCGATCGGCATTTAATCAAACTCAATAAACGAAAAATAAACGGAGAAGCGGTAATCGACAATGCCATGAAACGTCCGCTGCACCCCATTCTTTGGGATTGATCGACTTACCCGATCATTGTGCGGTGCCGAAACCGGATCATGAACCGGACCCTGAGCTTTTCGCCTGCACGGTAATGTAGCCCGCGATGTTTGTAAATGCGGTGGATAGGCTCGAACTAAGCGTACCCAACGAGGTAACGATCGCTATTGCGACCAGCCCCGCAATCAGAGCGTATTCGATCGCGGTGACACCGCGTTCTTCCTTGATAAACCGACGGATCACGCTGGCCATTCTGCTTTCCTCGCAAATCTTGCCGTGGGCGTGCGAAATCGATTCTTAAGGGCGCGTCCCCGCCGGCCAGACGCACTTCACGCGCGCTACGCCTCCGCTGGTGTTAACCCATCATGCGAATTCTTGTCGACGCCCCACCGCTTATGGATGGTTGGTGGTTCAGGTCTAGTCGAAGCATCACAAATGAAAGGAATCGATAGCAGCCTCCGTTCTATCAGGACCCTTGCTCGGGCGAATCCGGCCTGCGGCAAACGATACATCGCGACTTTACCCTTCTGTATCGCGGCTTGGCACCCCCTAAGTTGGGAGTGACGCCAGTTTAGATTAAAACCACTAAATTACTAGTGCCCTGTGCCTAGCCCCTCCACGACGTTACGTTCCTGGCTAGTAACACGGCTATTAGGTCGTTACGTTACGAGCATCCAAACGAGCCCATAAAAACGGCCGCCGCGAGTCGCTCACCCCGTTCATCCCGCTACGCTTTTTATCCTTCAAAGCCTTTAACGACGGGCACAGCTTCGGTCCTCGCTTTTCGGTGCATCGTTTATATCTGCGATTGGCATAGGGCTTGCAGACCGGGGGCTCGCAGCAATCTCAACCAATGACAAGCGAGCGACATTATGCGGATTCCAACGAGTGACGGGGTACTCAGAATTACATCGACGGCCACGGCCATAGCCGTCGCATTGACTCTCACGGCATGCGGAGGCTCGGGCAGTTTGAGCCAGGGTCTTGGTGCAAATGGAGGCGGAGCGGGAGAAACGCTTTCGACGACCGGCGGCGCGAACGGCAACCCATCGCCGGCGCCGAGTCCATCGCCCAGCCCGTCGCCTTCCCCGTCTCCTTCGCCTTCACCGACGCCGACACCCACGCCTCAAGCCAATGCAGTCGGCAAAGCCGTCGGCGATGCAGGCGGGATCGTGAGCGCCGCGGGCTCCACGGTCTCGGGCATCGGCTCGACCATCGGCTCGCAGAGCCTGCCGGGCGTCAGCCCACAAACGACGCAAGACCTCGGCGGCGTCGTCCAGAGCGTGGGCGCCGCTGTGTCGACGCTCGGCAACGGCGTCTCGCAGGGGCTCGGGCAACTCGGCGCAACGCAGAATCCGATCGGCACCACCGTCGCGAGCACAGGTCCCACGGTGGGCCAGCTCGGCAATGCCGTCACGGATGCGGGCAATCTCGTGACGAGCCTCGGCTCGAGCGGTGCGCTGTCGCCGCTTTCACCCGTCACCACGCCGCTGGGCACCGCCTTGTCGACCGCCGGCGGCGCCGTCACGAACGCGGGCGCGACGCTCGGCAACGCGTTGTCGACCGGCCCGGTCGAGCAACTCACGCAACAGCTCAGCACGACGATCACGCCCATCACGTCGACGCTCGGCACAACGACGCAGAACGTAGGAACGACGACGGGCGTCGGCCCGCAACTCTCGAACCTTTTGACGACGACGGGCAATGCACTCACTCAGGCGGGCGCTACCGTCGCGGCCGCGGGCGGCGGCAACGCCGTGACCACCGGCGTCGGCGGCGTGCTGTCGGCGGCGGGCAACACGGTAGCGGCGGTCGGCGGCCTCACCACGGGCGGCACGAGCGGCAACCCGCTCGCGCCGATCACCGGCGCGCTGGGCGGACTGACAGGAGGAACAACGGGCGCGAATCCGTTGGGCGCGCTCGGTACCACGCTTTCGAGCGTGAGCGGTGCGCTCGGCGGCACGAGTGGCGCGGGCAATCTTCTCGCCCCGGTCACGGGAGCAGTCACATCGATCACGAGCACAGCAGGCAGCGGAGCGGCAGGCGGAGGCAACCTGCTTGCACCGGTCACGGGCACCGTTACGGCGCTCACGAGCCCGTTGGGCAGCGCAGTGGGCGGCGCTGCGGGCGGCGCCTCGAAGAGCGGTTCGCCGCTCGCGCCCGTCACCGGATTGCTGTCGACCGTCACGGGCGCGCTGACGAATGTGGTCGGCGCAGGCGCCACGGGGCAGACGAACCCGCTTTCGGGCCTGACGTCGCTGACCGGAGCGCTGACGGGCGGCCTTGGCAAGAAGTAGCGGCCGCGCGAGCCGCCGGGCCGCGAGGCGCTTGCGGCCTGGCACATCCGGCCTTCGGCGGGCACGAAGCACGAAAGACGAAGCCCGACATTTCCCCGCGTGCGCCCAATCAAGCAACGCACGCGCAGCAGAGCACGACCACGAGGAGCACATCATGTTCAAACCGCATCGTTCATTCGTTCGCGCCGGACGCACCACGGCGTGGCGCGCGCCGCTCACCGCTATCGCCTTCGCCTGCGTGCTCGCCGCATGCGCCGACGACGGCACCAGCTTGCCTGCTTCCACCGGCCCGAGCACGAACAGCAACAGCGGCGGCGGCTCGCAGCAGACGACGAATTCGCAAGGCACCAAGGGCACGGTGACGACGATCGGCAAGACGGCCACCGATCTCGGCAGCACGATCGCGGCGACGACGATTCCGGGCGTGAGCCCCGGCGTCACCCAAGGCCTCGGCAACTCAGTCGGCGCGACGGGCTCGGTGATCGACAGCGCCGCCAACGCGCTCGCGAGCGGCCTCGGGCAAACGGGCACCGTCCCTGATCCAGTCGGCACTACGGCGGCCGGATTGGGTTCGACCGTCAGCTCGACGAGCGGCGTGATCGCGGGCGCGGCCGCGGCCGTCGATGCGCTCGGCACCGGCAACCTGTCGGCGCTCTCGCCGGTCACGACGCCGACCGCCGGGGCCCTTTACACGGTCGCCAATGGCGTCAATGCCGCAGGTCAAATCCTCGGCAGCCAGCTCGCCTCGCCGGCCATCCAGCAGGTCACCCAGCCCGTCAGCGGCGCCATCACCCCGCTCGTCATCACGCTCGGCCAGACGACCCAGGCCGTCGGCACGACGACCGGCCTCGGTGCGCCGACCGCCAATCTCCTCGGTCAAATCGGCGGCGCCGTGCAGGCCGCGGGCGCGCAATTGAGCAGCGCCACCTCGCCGAACCTGCTCGGCGGCGACCTCGGTCAACTCGTGACGAGCGTCGGCCAGACGGTGACGAATGCTGGCGGGCTCGTCGATCCGCAGGCGCCGAACGGTGTCGCGCCTATCCCCGGGCTGATCACGAGTCTCGTCGGCAGCTCCAATACGACGGTCCCCGCCGGCACCACGTCGAGCACGGGAGCGAGCGCGTCGCTACCGCTGGTTGGCGGGCTGCTCGGCAGCTCGGGCAGCGGCCCGCGCGCGGTCACCTCGCCGATCGGCGGAGGCTCGGCGGGCGGATCGAATCCGCTCGGCGGTCTCACGAGCGCGGTGGGCTCGCTGACGGGCTCCGCCTCGGGTGGCGGATCGAGCGTCGGCGGCGTGCTCGGCTCACTGCTCGGCAACGGCCTGCCGCTCGGCAAACTGCCGTGATGCTCGGGTAACGCTGGACAGCGCTGCAGCCGGCACGCCGCTCTCTCGCGTGCCGGCAAGGCTGGCGACGAAGCGCGCTTACTTCGCGCGACGCAAGAGCGAGCGAAGCACGCACGGGCTCCGCACCAGTGCCGGAGCCGAGAGAGCAAAGAACGAACAAAGAAGACTCGACAAAAATACGGCCAAACGAGGAATAAAAATGGTTAGGAACACTAATCAAATGATCGCGCTAGTGCTGATAGCGGCGAGCGCAACCATGACGGCGAATGCACAAACGAGGCCGGCGCCGGGCGGCGCTTTGCCGGGCGGCATTACCGGCACGCCGACGGTAGGCACGCCGGTCACGGGCAATCCGCTGCAGGCGCTGCCGCAGGTCACCGAGCCACGGACATCGCCGAACGTGACCGTTCAGGTCGAAAAGCAAACGTCTCAGCTTCAGCAGTTGCTCGCCACGCATCTGACGCCTTCGAAGATTCAAATCGACGGCGTAAAGGCGATCCCGTTCTCCGACGTTGCTCAACGCTTCGCGGCGCTCGTTGGCAAGGACATCACGGTCGGCCAGTTGATCGAGACGGCCAACGATGTCACGAAGCTCTATCAGCAGCGCGGATACGCGCTCTCGTTCGCATTCGTTCCCGCGCAAACGTTCGAAAACGGCGTCGTGCGCGTGACGGTCGTCGAAGGATACGTCGCCTCGATCAACGTGACGGGAAAGCCGGGCCGCGCGGAGCGCAAGATCCGCGAGATCGCGGAACACATTCGCAACGAGCGTCCATTGCGGCGCGCGACGTTCGAGCGCTATATCAATACGCTCGGACTGCTGCCGGGCATCACCGTCGCGGCCACGGTGCCCCCGCCGAAAACGACGGACGGCGCGACGACGCTCGATCTCAACGTCGATCGCAAACCGTTCAACGTCGGCACGGGGATCGACTTCCACCATCCCGGCGTACAGGGTCTCGTCACGGCCACCGAGACGAGCCTCACCTCGCTCGGGGAGCAGTTGAGCGTGTCGGCGCTCGTGCCGAAGGGGCGTGACAATCAAACGTATTACGCCGCGAGCGGCGCGTTGCCGATTGGGAGCAACGGCCTCGTTGCGCGCGTCGACGCATCGCACTACCACGGGAACCCTGTCGACAATCCGGGCTTGCCGTCATACGTCCAACGCACCGTCGTCAACGACAAGCTCGGGGTGTCGGCCGCCTATCCGCTCTTTCTCAGCAGCGCGCACATAGTCATCGGCACGGTGAGCGGCTATGCCTCGCACGACGAGAACAGCTACCACAACACAATCAACGGCGCCGAAATCGGACTGCGCTCGCAAGTCCGCGTCGTGCAGGCCCAGATCGACTACACCGAAGTCGAGACGAATCAAGTACGGCGTGCGAGCCTGAACGTCGCGAAGGCATTCGACATCCTGGGCGCTTCGAAGTCGGGCGACACGAACGTTCCGGGCGCTATCGAGACGAATCCCGTATCGCTGACATTCGTGCGCACCGGCGTGAGTTTCTCCGAGACGAATCAGTGGCCGCTGAAAATTGGAACCGCCGTATCTTTCACGGGCCAATACAGCCCCGATTCGCTACCGACGTCGGAACAGATCGCCTTCGGCGCTCAACGCTTCGCGCAAGGCTATCAGCCGGGTGAAGCCTCGGGCGATTCCGGCTGGGGCGCCTCATTCGAGGTCAATCGACCCATCGCAATCGGCATGCGTTACTTGCAGACATTCACGCCCTATGTCTCGTTCGATATGGCGCGCGTTTACCTGCACTCCGGCGCGCCGTCGCCGAGCAAGCTCTCGTCGGTCTCGCTCGGGTTGCGCATCAGCGACAGCAAGCACTACAGCCTGGATCTCTCGATTGCGAAAGCCGTCGCCGATGCGCCGATCGAGAGCCCGTCACGCAGCCCGCGCGCCAATGCGACGTTTTCTTATCAGCTCTTTTGATCGCAGTGGCGCCGGCAATCGTGCCCGATCGCCCGCAACTGCGTGCCCGTGCGAGCACAATCGAGATCAGATTAGAGCATCCACTTTAGCCGATGACCGATCGCCAGCGCGTATCCTGCGCACATTCGAAGCAAAAATGAAAAGAAGAGAAGCGCCGCGTGGCAGCCGATGAGCTGGCGCGCGGCAGCCCTGACAAAGGATCGACCCAAGGGAGGAAGACATGGCACATTGGAAAAACGATGGCGAAGCAACCGCGCTTGCCGCAATGCGGCGCATGGGCTTAGGTGTAGCACTCACTGGCTTGCTGCTGACGAGCACCGCCGCGGCGTTTGCCGACACGGCGACGGATAGCCCCGTCGGCGTATGGCAAACCATCGACGATCACACTCACCAGCCGAAAGCACTCGTCCAGATCACGAAGAACGACGACGGCACACTGTCGGGCAAAGTGATCAAGGGGCTCAACCCGGCCGATTCGCCCGATCGCCGCTGCACCGAATGCACCGATGACCGCAAGGATCAGAAGATCCTCGGCATGACAATCATCAAGGAGATGAAACAGAACGGCGACCAGTGGGACGGCGGCAACATCCTCGATCCGGAAAATGGGAAGGTCTACCGTTGCAAGATGCACCTCGAGGAGGGCGGCCAGAAGCTCGTCGTCCGCGGTTACATTGGCGTCTCGCTGCTGGGCCGCTCGCAGACATGGAACCGCCAGAGCGATAGCGCCGCGGCGCAGGCGCAAAACTGACCATTCGCGAGCAAGTCTCGAATGCGGCGCTCGCACCGGCAGCGCCGCGCTCCGCTCGAAACCATGTGGTACGTGCCCTCAAGCTGCCTGCTGCATGGAAGTGAGATACGCAATCGTCGAGGGATCGACTCTCGTAAAAGCCGGCGCAGCATCGTTCCGTGGCTTGACGTTCACGCGCATGCGCAACTGCATCGACTCGCAGAGAACCTTCGCGGCATCGCCGTAGAGCTGATCGAGCACGCGCCTGAAGACGCCGGACAGATACCAGCTCTTGAAGCGCCTGTGGCACGTCTGGTAGGAAGGGTAACGGCTCGGCAGCGAAGACCAGGCCGCGCCGCTGTAAATCACCCAAAGGACGCCGTTGAGCACCGCGCGCGTATCGGCAAGCGGACGCCCGCGCGATTGCACGCGCCGCTGAAGCTCAGGAAACAGCGCGACCACGCCGTGCCACTGTTCGTCGGTTATATCGCGATAAGGGGTCATGAGCGCCTCCTCCGTGAGAACAGGAAGCAAGATATGCCCCGACCGCGCCGGCGAGTATCAGAATATTCTGAATGTGCAAATCGGCGTAAGCCGTTCTCGGCGCGCCGCGTTCGCCGCGCGCTCCTCCAAACTCAGGTCAGCGACGTATCGACGAGCCGCCGCGGCGCTTCGAGATACTCGCGCGATTGCATTTCCAGGATGCGCGACACCGTCCGGGCGAATTCGTTCGCCATCGGCCCGTCGACATAAAGCACCT
The DNA here is from genome assembly GCF_040965455.1 of Trinickia sp. EG282A. NCBI lineage: Bacteria > Pseudomonadati > Pseudomonadota > Betaproteobacteria > Burkholderiales > Burkholderiaceae > Trinickia > Trinickia sp. EG282A. The sequence goes on from NZ_JBFRCC010000003.1 coordinate 506,558, forward strand.
CGGGCGGCACGGCCGCCGACATCAGCAGTTTGACCTTGTGGTCGTAGAGGACGTCGACGAGCCACGTGAAGCGGCGCGCTTCCGATGCCATGCGCGGCGACATCTGCGGCACTTCGGAGAGGATGACCGTATGGAAGCGCGTCGCCAGCTCGAGATAATCGTTCTGCGAACGCGGGCCGCCGCAAAGCGTCGCGAAATCGAACCATACGACGCCGTCCGCGCGCCGCAACGCCTTCAGCTCGCGCTTTTCGATATGGAGAATCGGGCTCTCGTCGGGCACCGCGGCCAATTGCGCGAAAGCGGCGCGCAGCGCGCGGTCGGCAGCGGCCCCAAGCGGCGTATGGTAGGCGGCCACCTGCGCCAGCGTGCGCCGGCGGTAATCGACGCCCGCGTCGACGTTGACGATGTCGAGCTGCGCCTTCAGAAGCTCGATCGCGGGTAGCACGCGGTCGCGGTGCAAGCCGTCGGGATAGAGCGTGTCGGGCTCGTAGTTCGACGTCATGACGAACTGCACGCCGTTCTCGAACAGCCCCTTCAAGAGCCGATACAGAATCATCGCATCGGCGATGTCCGAGACGTGGAACTCGTCGAAGCAGATGAGCCGATAGCGCTTCGCCACGCGTCGCGCGAGCTCGTCGAGCGGATCGGCCTGCCCCTTCAATTCCTCGAGCTGGCGATGCACCTCGCGCATGAATTCGTGAAAATGGAGGCGCGTCTTGCGCTGCAGCGGTACGACCGCGTAGAAGCTATCCATCAGGAAGCTCTTGCCGCGCCCTACGCCGCCCCACATGTAGACGCCGCGCGGCAAATCCGGATGCAGGATCAGCTTGCGCAATGCGTTCGAACGCCGCGCCTTGTAGGCCACCCATTCGGCATAGCATCGCTGGAGGCGCTCGATGGCTCGTAGCTGCGCGTCATCGGCGCTATAGCCGCGCTGCGTAAGCTCGTTTTCGTAATATTTGGTGACGTTCATCGCGCACTGGAAAGAACGAAGGCGAACGGGAAGCACCCCGCCCGCCTTCGCGCGCAGCAACAATGAAGACGCGGGCGAGTGCAGCGGCCCTCGAGCCGCCGTCACACGCCGCCACACGCCTATGAGAGATGCTTACTTGTTGAGCGAGCGTTTCTCGACGCCGAGCGCCGCCTCGCGCATCACCTCGGACAGCGAGGGATGCGGATGGCAAATACGCCCGATATCTTCCGAGGCCGCCTTGAACTCCATCGCCACGACAGCTTCGGCGATCAAGTCCGAGGCGTTCGCCGCAATGATGTGCACGCCGAGCAACTCATCCGTCTTCGCGTCGGCAATCATCTTCACGAACCCGTCAGGCTTGGCGATACCGAGCGCGCGGCCGTTGATCGAAAACGGGAACTGTCCGGTCTTGACCTCGCGGCCTTCCGCTTTCAACTGCTGCTCGGTCTTGCCGACCCACGCGATCTCAGGCTCGGTGTAAATGACCCAAGGGATGCAGTTGTAATCGATATGCGGCTTTTGCTCGTCGATGAGCTCGGCCACCATCACGCCCTCGTCTTCCGCCTTGTGCGCGAGCATCGGCCCGCGTACGACGTCTCCGATCGCGTAGACGTTCGGCACTGTCGTGCGGCAGTGATCGTCGACGTCGATGAAGCCGCGCTCATTCGCCTTGAGCCCGATCGATTCGAGGCCGAGATTGTCCGTATTCGGCACGCGCCCGACGGAGACGATCAGCCGATCGGCTTCGAGCGTCTTCGCGTTGCCATCCTTATCGGTATAGGCAATCGTGACGCCCTCGCCCGTCGTCTTCACCTCGTTGATATTGACACCGAGATGGATATCGAGGCCTTGCTTCTTGAAGAGCTTCGCGGCTTCCTTGGCGACCGCTTCGTCAGCGGCGCCCAGGAACTGCGGCAACGCCTCGAGCACCGTCACCTCCGCGCCGAGCCGGCGCCAGACCGAGCCGAGCTCGAGCCCGATCACGCCCGCGCCGATCACGGCGAGCTTCTTCGGTACCGCGTCGAAAGCCAGTGCGCCTTCGTTGTCGGCCACGATCTTGTTGTCGACGGGTACGTTCGGCAGGTGACGCGCCTTGGAGCCTGTCGCGATGATGACGTTCTTCGCGACGACGACTTCGGGCTCGCCCCCTTCGGCGCTCACCTCGATCCGCAAGCCGGCGTCGCTATTGCCGACGAACTTGCCGTGGCCCTTCAGCCACGTGATCTTGTTCTTCTTGAAGAGGTATTCGATACCGCTCGTCATCTTTTCGACGATGCCGTCCTTGCGCGACATCATCTTCGCGATGTCGATCTTGACATCCGCGACGCCGATGCCATGCTCGGCCAAATGATGCGAGGCGTTCTCGAACTCCTCCGACGACGCGAGCAGCGCCTTCGACGGAATACAGCCGACGTTGAGACACGTGCCGCCGAGCTTCAGCGCGCCGGCCGGGTTCTTCCACTTTTCGATACAGGCGACGGTCTTGCCGAGCTGCGCCGCGCGGATGGCGGCGATATAGCCGCCGGGGCCCGCGCCGATCACGACGACGTCAAATTGTTGGGACATGGGTATCCTCTTTTACAGGTCGAGCAGCAGGCGGGCAGGATCCTCGAGCGCATCCTTCATCGCGACGAGCGACAGGACGGCTTCGCGGCCGTCGATGATGCGGTGGTCGTACGACAGCGCGAGATAGTTCATCGGGCGAATCACGATCTGGCCGTTTTCGACGACCGCGCGCTCCTTCGTGGCGTGCACGCCGAGAATCGCCGACTGCGGCGGGTTGATGATCGGCGTCGAGAGCATCGAGCCGAACACGCCGCCGTTCGAAATCGAGAACGTACCGCCCGTCATTTCCTCGATCGACAGCTTGCCGTCCTTGGCCTTCTGGCCGAACTCGGCGATCTTCTTTTCGATCTCGGCAAGGCTCAACTGGTCGGCGTTGCGCAGGATCGGCACGACGAGGCCGCGCGGCGAGCCGACGGCGATGCCGATGTCGAAGTAGCCGTGATAGACGATGTCCGTGCCGTCGATCGACGCGTTGACGAGCGGGAATTTCTTCAGCGCGTGAACGGCGGCCTTGACGAAGAACGACATGAAGCCGAGCTTCACGCCGTGCTCCTTTTCGAACTTGTCCTTGTACTTGTTGCGCAGCTCCATCACGGGCGCCATGTTCACTTCGTTGAACGTGGTCAGAATGGCGTTCGTTTGCTGCGACTCGAGCAGACGCTCGGCGATGCGCTGACGCAGACGCGACATCGGCACGCGTTGCTCGGGGCGGTTCTGGAGCCAGGCCTCGGCCGAAGCGGGCGCCTTCACGTCCGGCAGCGACGGCTTGGCGGCACGCGCGGCCGGCGCGGGAGCGGGTGCGACGCGGGCGGCCGTGACCGCGCCCGGTGCATTCGCGGCGAGCACGTCGCCCTTCGTGATGCGGCCGTCGCGGCCCGTGCCGGCGACCTGGCCAGCCGACAGGTTGTTTTCCGCCATCAGCTTGTTCGCGGCGGGCGACGCGGGCGCGCCTGCCGTGGCCGGCGCCGGTGCGGCGGCGGGCGCGGCGGCTGCGGCCGGCGCAGCAGCGGCTGCGGGCGCGGCGGCGGCGCCGGCCTTCGCTTCCGTGTCGATCTTCGCGAGCAATTGCTCCGAGGTCACGGTCTCGCCATCGCCGACGACGACCTCGGAAAGAACGCCTGCCGACGGAGCGGGCACTTCGAGCACGACCTTGTCGGTCTCGATCTCGACGAGCGTTTCGTCCTGCGAGACGGCTTCACCCGGCTTCTTCTTCCATTGCAGCATCGTGCCTTCCGAAACCGACTCCGAGAAGACCGGGACCTTGACTTCAACAATAGCCATTTGATTTTCCTGAAACTCGTATCTAGTGTGGGTGCGCGAATCGGATCCGTGGCGTTTGCGCCCGCTCATTAGCGGATACGCCAAACGACACGGGAAAGCGTCGTAACGCTTTCCCGATCCGGTTCATTTCGTTATTTAGCGATCGATGCGCTCTTCAAGCGGCCGAACGCGCCTTCGACGAGCGCCTTCTGTTGCTCGTAGTGCTTCGCGTAGTAACCGACCGCCGGCGAGGCCGAAGCCGGACGTCCGCTGTAGGCCAGCTTCTGCCCTTCCTTCATGCCTTCTCTCAAGTGATGCTCGATGTAGAACCACGGGCCTTGGTTTTGCGGCTCGTCTTGCACCCACACCACTTCCGTCGCGTTGTCGTACTTCTTCATTTCCGTTTCGAACTGCTTGTGCGCGAACGGATAAAGCTGCTCGATACGAACGATCGCGACGTCGTTCGCTTTCGCTTCGCGGCGATGCGCGACGAGGTCGTAATAGACACGGCCCGAGCAGACGACCACACGCTTCACCTTCTTCGCGTCGATGCCCGCATCGACTTCGCCGATGACGGTCTGGAACGCCCCACTCGCGAGCTCCGACAGATCCGAGATGGCCTCCTTGTGGCGCAGCAGCGACTTCGGCGTGAAGACGATGAGCGGCTTGCGGAAGAGGCGGATCATCTGGCGACGCAGCAGGTGGAACACCTGTGCGGGCGTCGTCGGCTGCACGACCTGCATGTTGTTCTCGCCGCAAAGCTGCAAGTAGCGCTCGATGCGCGCCGACGAGTGCTCGGGGCCCTGACCTTCGTAGCCGTGCGGCAGCAGCATCGTCAGGCCGGACACGCGGCCCCACTTGACTTCACCCGACGAGATGAACTGGTCGATCACGACCTGCGCACCGTTCGCGAAATCGCCGAACTGCGCTTCCCAGGCGACGAGCGTATTCGGCTCGGCCGTCGAGTAGCCGTATTCGAAGCCGAGCACGGCTTCCTCGGAGAGGACCGAGTCGATGACGGCGAACTTCGCCTGACCCTCGGCGACGTTTTGCAGCGGGATGTACGTGCCGTCGTTCCAGCGCTCACGGTTCTGATCGTGCAGCACCGCGTGACGGTGCGTGAACGTGCCGCGGCCCGAGTCCTGACCCGTGAGGCGCACCGCGTAGCCCGACGCCACGAGCGACGCATAGGCGAGGTGCTCGCCCATGCCCCAATCGAGCGGAGCGTCGCCGCGACCCATCGCGCGACGATCGTTGATGACGCGTTCGACGAGCGGATGGACCTTGAAGTTGTCGGGAACCGTCGTGATGCGCTCGGCGAGGCGCTTCAGCTCGGCAAGCGGAACGGCCGTATCGGCCGCGTCGGTCCACTTGCGGTTCAGGAAAGGTACCCAGTCGACCGCGTACTTGCTCTTGTAGTTCGAGAGCACCGGATCGATGGTGTGATGGCCCTGGTCCATCGCCTCGCGATACGCCTTGACGAACGCATCGACGTCTTCGGCGCGGATCACGCCCTGCTGCACGAGCTTTTCGGCGTAGAGCGCGCGCGTGCCCGGATGCTGGGCGATCTTCTTGTACATCAGCGGCTGCGTGACGGCCGGCGTGTCCTGTTCGTTGTGGCCGAGCTTGCGGAAGCAGACGATGTCGACGACGACATCCTTTTGGAACTGCATCCGGAAATCGATCGCGAGGCGCGTGGCGAGCACGACGGCTTCGGGATCGTCGCCGTTCACGTGCAGCACGGGCGCTTCGATCATCTTGACGACGTCCGTGCAATAGAGCGTCGAGCGCGCATCGCGCGGATCGGACGTGGTGAAGCCGATCTGGTTGTTGATGACGATGTGCAGCGTGCCGTGCGTGCCGTAGCCGCGCGTTTGCGCGAGGTTCAGCGTTTCCATCACGACGCCCTGGCCCGCGAACGCGGCGTCGCCGTGAATCTGCACGGGCAGCACTTGCGCGCCCTGGTCGTCGCCGCGGCGGTCCATGCGCGCCTTCGCCGAGCCTTCGACCACCGGATTGACGATTTCGAGGTGCGACGGGTTGAACGCGAGCGACAGGTGCACCGGGCCGCCTTCGGTCGAGACGTCGGACGAGAAGCCCTTGTGGTATTTCACGTCGCCGGCCGGCAGATCGTCGACATGCTTGCCTTCGAATTCGGCGAACAGATCCGACGGCATCTTGCCGAGCGTGTTCACGAGCACGTTCAGTCGGCCGCGGTGGGCCATGCCGATGACGATTTCCTGCACGCCCTTCGCGCCCGCGTGATGAACCACTTCATCCATGGCCGCGATGAAGCTCTCGCCGCCTTCGAGCGAGAAGCGCTTCTGGCCGACGTAGCGCGTGTGCAGATAACGTTCGAGGCCTTCGGCGGCCGTCAGGCGGTTGAGAATGTGCTTCTTCTTCTCGACCGGGAAATTCGGCGTGGCGCGGATCGATTCGAGCCGTTCCTGCCACCAGCGCTTTTGCTCCGGATCGCCGATGTACATGAACTCGGCGCCGATCGTGCCGCAGTAGGTGTCCCGCAGCGCCTTCACGATCTCGCGCAGCGATGCCTGCTCGAAGCCGAAATAGAGATTGCCGGCGCTGAACGTCTGGTCCAGATCGGCTTCGGTGAAGTCGTAGAACGCGGGTTCGAGTTCGGGGATCGCGGGGCGCTCGCGCCGTTTCAGGGGATCGAGATTGGCCCATTGCGAGCCGAGGAAGCGATAGGCGCTGATGAGGGACTGAACGTGGACTTGCTTGCGCGCGGTGGAGAGATTCTCGCCGGCTTCGCGTGGGATGAACGCGTTGGCCTTGGCGCGCTGGGCGAACGATTCGACGATGGGGCCGTGGGCCACGTCGCTCGCGTTCGTGCCGTCCGAGGCGGGAACGTTTTGCAACGCGTCGAAATATCCGCGCCAGTTCTCCGGCACCGATGCCGGATTGTCCAGATACTGCTCGTACAGTTCTTCGACGTACGGAGCATTGCCGCCGAACAGATACGAGTTCAGCTGAAATTGCTTCATCATGTTTACGCTCACTTTTCTTCGAGCTTCTCGAGAAATAGCGGGTTACTCAACCTTCCGCGACACGGCCTGACCGTTTAGCGGATTGCGCGAATCAAGTCTTGCTTGGAAGGACCTAAAACTAGCAACGCGCAGCATAGCACAGAAGGGTGTTCCATATCGGGACAACTGTGCCGCTCGAACGACAAAAAGCCGCTTCAATGAGCGGCTTTTTGTCATTTTCTTCATCGTTGCGTGAAACGTGGACGATCAGTCGAGCACGGCCTCGCGGCTCGCACGGCGACGCTCGTGCTCCTTCAGGTAGCGCTTGCGCAGACGAATCGACTGCGGCGTGACTTCCACGAGTTCGTCGTCGTCGATGAATTCGACCGCGTATTCGAGCGTGAGCTGGATCGGCGGCACGAGCCGGACCGCCTCATCCGTGCCCGAGGCGCGGACGTTGGTGAGCTGCTTGCCCTTGATGGGATTGACGACGAGATCGTTGTCGCGGCTGTGAATGCCGATGATCATGCCCTCGTAAAGCGCGTCGCCCGGCTTCACGAACATGCGGCCACGGTCCTGCAGCTTCCAGAGCGCATAGGCGACGGCCGCGCCGTCGTCCTGCGAAATCAGCACGCCGTTGCGCCGCTCGCCGAGCGAGCCGTCCTTGACCGGCGCGTATTCGTCGAACACATGGCTCATCAAGCCCGTGCCGCGCGTGAGGGTCATGAATTCGCCCTGAAAGCCGATCAGGCCGCGCGCCGGGATCCGATACTCGAGCCGAGTGCGGCCACGGCCATCGGAAGCCATGTCCTGCAGCTCGCCCTTGCGGCGGCCGAGTTCCTCCATGACGCCGCCCTGGTGGCCGTCTTCCACATCGACGGTCAGCAGCTCGTACGGTTCGTGCTTGACGCCGTCGACTTCATGCATGACGACGCGCGGACGCGAAACGGCGAGCTCGTAGCCTTCCCGGCGCATGTTCTCGACGAGGATCGTGAGGTGCAGCTCGCCGCGACCCGAGACTTCGAAAACCGTCTCGTCGCCCGTGTCGCGCACGCGCAGCGCCACGTTGTGATTGAGCTCGCGCATCAGACGGTCGCGAATCTGCCGGCTCGTGACGAACTTGCCCTCTTTGCCCGCGAGCGGCGACGAGTTGACGAGGAAGTTCATCGTCAGCGTCGGCTCGTCCACCGTGATCATCGGCAGCGCTTCCGGCGTATCGGGCGCGCAGATTGTCGCGCCAATGCCGATATCCTCGATGCCGTTCACGAGCACGATATCGCCCGCTTCGGCCTCTTCGACCTGCACGCGCTCGAGCCCGCTGAACGACAGCACCTGATTGATCTTGCGATTCAGCAGTTCGCCTTCGGGGCCGAAGCGCACGACGACCGGCTGGCCCGGCTTGATCCGCCCGCGCGTGATGCGGCCGACGCCGATGCGGCCCACGTAGGTCGAGTAGTCGAGCGACGTAATCTGGAGTTGCAACGGCGCATCGGGATCGGCCGGGCGCACCGGCACGTGCTCGAGAATCGCCTCGAAGAGCGGACGCATGTCGCCCTCGCGCGCGCTCGGGTCGAGCGACGCATAGCCATTGAGGCCCGATGCGTAGACGATCGGAAAGTCGAGCTGATCTTCCGTCGCGCCGAGCTTGTCGAAGAGGTCGAAAGTCTGATTGATGACCCAGTCGATGCGCGCACCGGGCCGATCGATCTTGTTGACGACGACGATCGGCTTCAGGCCGAGCGCGAGCGCCTTTTTCGTCACGAAGCGCGTCTGCGGCATCGGGCCTTCGACGGCGTCGACGAGCAGCAGCACCGAATCGACCATCGAGAGGACGCGCTCGACTTCGCCGCCGAAATCGGCGTGGCCCGGCGTGTCGACGATATTGATGTGCGTGCCCTCATATTCGACCGCGCAGTTCTTGGCGAGGATCGTGATGCCGCGCTCACGCTCGATGTCGTTCGAGTCCATCACGCGCTCGGCGATCTGCTGATTGTCGCGGAACGTGCCCGATTGGCGGAGCAGCTGGTCGACGAGCGTGGTCTTGCCATGGTCGACGTGGGCAATGATTGCGATGTTGCGGAGGGCGCGAGTCATAGGAGGCGGATCTGAAGGTGGCGCGCACGACTGAGCACGCACTTTGGAGAACTGGAAAGTATAGCACGCTCGGATGATGAGAATTGCTGCGGCGTGATCCGCCGACCCCACTCCATTGATGCGCAGTTGCGAGCAGACTTTTTCGCGAGCTGCGAGAATACGCCTTCTCCGCGTTCGTTTAATGCGCCGGGTGGCCCGCGGAGGTCGTCCCTCGCTGTGCTCGTGCAACGAAATAGTTGCCGAGGCAGGTTTTTTTTGACTAAAATCATGCCTAGGCAACTATTGCAATCTCATGAAAACTGACATGACGAATTCGCCGAACCCCGTGCCGCGCGTGGTATGCGACTTCCAGCTCGAGGAGGCCGTCGGCTACCTGCTCGCACGCACCAAGTCGAATCTCTCGAACCTCGTGACGCAGCGTACGATGAGCGAGCTCGGCATCACGAGCACGCAGGGCAGCATGCTCTTCATGATCGGCACGGGCCGCTGCCAGCTCGCCGCCGATCTCGCCCGTCACTACGGCATCGATGCGAGTGCGGTCACGCGGCTCATCGACCGCCTCGAAAAGCGCAAGCTCATTTCGCGCGTGCGCAGCAGCGAGGACCGCCGGGCCGTGCGTCTCGAGCTCACGCCCGAAGGCTATGCGATCGCGGCGCGCATGCCCGAGCTCTTCGGCGAGGTGACCGACAAAGCGCTGGCCGGCTTCACGTCCGAGGAAGTCGGATTTCTGAAGACCATGCTGAGACGCATCCTCGCGAACACGGGCGAGCAATGTCCATGACTTCAATTCCAACAAAAGGCGGTGCAATGACATCTCTTCGGCGTTCGTCAAGTCGATTCGGCCGTCGCGGCGGGGTGGCCGCGGCGATAGCGGCGCTCGTGCTCGCCGGCTGTGCCAACTACGCCGGCATCAAGAGCGACAAGACCCCTCAGCCGGCCACGAGCTTCGAGACGCGGCAAAGCCTGCCGTCCGAAGGCGGGCAATGGCCGTCGCTCGACTGGGCCAGCCAGTTCGGCGATCCGCAGTTGCCGAAGCTGATCGCCGAGGCGCTCGACGGCAATCCCACGATCGCTCAGGCGCAGGCTCGTATCGCGAAGGCGCAGTCGTTCATCGAGAGCTCGCGCTCGAATCTCTCCCCGAAAGTCAACGGGAGCTATTCGTACACGCGCGAACGTCTTTCCGCTAACGCCCTCTATCCCCCGCCCTACGGCGGAAGTTGGTTCTCGGAAAACAACCTGCTCGCAAGCGCGTCCTGGGATCTCGATCTGTGGGGCAAGAATCGTGCGCGGCTCCAATCGGCCGTCTCGCAGGAAAAAGCCGCCGAGGCGGATTTGCAGGAAGCGCGCATCACGCTTGCTTCGTCGGTGGCGAGGGCCTATAACCAGTTGGCACAGCTCTATGCATTGCGCGACATCGCGGTGCGCGAAATCGCCAATCGCAAGGACGTCAGCGCGATCACGAACGGGCGCGTCACGGCCGGCCTCGACACGAACGTCGAAAAGCAGACCGCGCTCGGCAACATCGCGACGAGCCAGACCAACCTCTCCGATCTCGACGGCCAGATCACATCGGTGCGTTATCAGTTGGCGGCGCTGCTCGGCAAGGGGCCCGACCGCGGGCTGCAGATCGCCGAGCCTGTGCTGTCGCCGGGCGGCGCCGTGACGCTGCCCGACAATTTGCCTGCCGATCTCGTCTCGCGCCGGCCCGACATCGTCGCGGCCCGCTGGCAAATCGAAGCGGCGTTGCACGACGTCAAGGAGGCGAAAGCGGAGTTTTTCCCCGACATCAATCTGGCCGCGACGCTCGGCTTCGACACGTTCTGGTGGAGCCGCTTTCTGACGGCCGGAAGCCGCCAGATCCAGGCGGGTCCCGCGATTCACCTGCCGATCTTCGACGCGGGCGAGTTGCGCGCGCAACTCAAGGGGCGCTACGCCGATTTCGACCTCGACGTGGCGAACTACAACCAGACGCTCGTCAACGCGCTTTCGGACGTGGCGACGCAAGTCGCGTCGATCCGTGCGATCGATCGTGAGATGGGCGATGCGCAGCGGGCGCTCGACGCGTCGAGCGAGGCGTACCGGCTCGCCGTGATTCGCTACAAGGCCGGCCTGTCGCCGCAGTTGCAGGTGCTGACGGCCGACGACAACCGGCTCGCCGCGGAGCAGACAGTGACGAACCTGAAGATGCGGCGTCGCGACCTGCAGCTCGCCTTGATCAAGGCGCTCGGCGGCGGCTTCGACGCACAGGCGGCCGGCGTGGCCGTCCCCGTCGCCGACGAGCGAACGATACGAACCCAAGATCGATAACTGAAATTCGACCACTCGAACCTCAGAGCAAGAGGGCCTGAAGGCCCGAGGCGAGACCCGAGAACCGGAGAGCATTTCCATGAGCGAGACCCAACAAACCGCCGCGCCCACTCAAGCGCAAACGCCGCCGTCGGGCAACGGCAAGCGAAAATTTTTGATGTTGCTGCTCGTCGGCGTGATCATCGTCGCCGCGATCGCGTACGGCCTCTACTACTTCCTCGTCGCCCGCTACCACGAGGCGACCGATGACGCGTATGTGAACGGCAACGTCGTCCAGATCACGCCACAGGTGACGGGCACCGTCATCGCCGTCAATGCCGACGATACGCAAAACGTCAAGGTCGGCGATCCGCTCGTCGTGCTCGACGGCGCGGATGCGCGCGTCGCGCTGGAGCAGGCCGAGGCCAATCTTGCGCAGACCGTGCGCCAGGTTCGCGGCGTTTTCGTCAACAACGATCAATACCGGGCGCAGGTGGCCGAGCGCCAGGCCGATCTTTCGCGCGCGCAGGACGACTTGCGCCGTCGTCTGACCGTTGCGCAGACGGGTGCGGTCTCGCAAGAGGAAATCTCGCACGCGCGCGACGCCGTGAAAGCCGCGCAGGCCGCGCTCGACGGGGCCCAGCAACAGCTTGCCTCGAACCGCGCGCTGACCGCGAACACGACGATCGCCACGCACCCGAACGTGCTCGCCGCCGCGGCGAGGGTCCGCGACGCCTATTTGAACAACGCGCGCAACGTGCTGCCCGCGCCCGTGACCGGCTATGTGGCGAAGCGTTCGGTCCAGGTCGGCCAGCGCGTGTCGCCGGGCACGGCGCTCATGGCCATCGTGCCGCTCAGCTCCCTCTGGGTCGACGCGAACTTCAAGGAAGTGCAGCTCAAACACATGCGCATCGGCCAGCCCGTGACGCTGACCGCCGATGTCTACGGCTCGTCCGTCGTCTATCACGGCACCGTGGTCGGGTTCTCGGCCGGCACGGGCTCGGCGTTCTCGCTGCTGCCCGCGCAAAACGCGACCGGCAACTGGATCAAGGTCGTGCAGCGCCTGCCCGTGCGCGTCGCGCTCGACCCGAAGGAATTGCAGGCGCATCCGCTGCGCATCGGCCTTTCGATGCAGGTCGACGTCGACATCAAGAACGACAACGGCAGCCAGCTCGGCAATGCGCTGAACACGATCTATCAGACGGACGTATTCAAGAAGTACGGCGATCAGGCGGATGCCGAAATCGCGCGCATCATCGCCGAGAATGCCGGCCCGAACGCGAACGTGCCGGCCGCGCAAGCGAAGGTGCCCGCGGCGCGCGGCACGGCCGCCAAGGTCGCGAGCGGCGCGTCGTTGATGTAAGCGCGCGAACGAACTTCTATCGAAAGAGAAAGCGCAATGGCTCAGCAGCAAGTCACGCATCCGCCGCTAAGCGGTGCGCAACTCGCGATCGGCACTGTCGCCGTCTCGCTCGCCGTGTTTATGAACGTGCTCGATACGTCGATCGCGAACGTGTCGATCCCGACCATCTCGGGCGACCTCGGCGTTTCGTCGGACCAGGGCACGTGGGTCATCACGTCGTTCGCCGTCGCCAACGCGATCTCGGTGCCGCTCACGGGCTGGCTGACCGATCGCATCGGCCAGGTGCGGCTCTTCCTCGCATCGATCGTGCTGTTCGTCGTCTCCTCGTGGATGTGCGGCCTTTCGCCGACGCTGCCGTTCCTGCTCGTTTCGCGCGTGATTCAGGGCGCCGTGGCCGGGCCGATGATTCCGCTCTCGCAAACGCTGCTGCTCGCGAGCTATCCGCGCGCGAAGGCGCCGCTCGCGCTCTCGATGTGGTCCATGACGACACTGATCGCGCCCGTCGCCGGCCCCATTCTCGGCGGCTGGATTTCCGACAATATCTCGTGGCCGTGGATCTTCTACGTCAACATTCCCGTCGGCGTCGTCGCGGCCATTGCGACGTGGGCGATCTTCCGCAAGCGTGAATCGCTCATCAAGAAGGCACCGATCGATACGGTGGGGCTCGCGCTGCTCGTGGTATGGGTCGGCTCGCTGCAAGTCATGCTCGACAAGGGCAAGGACCTCGACTGGTTCTCGTCGGCGACGGTCGTCGCCCTCGCGCTGACGGCGCTGATCGGCTTCGCGTTCTTCGTCGTCTGGGAGCTGACGGCCGAGCATCCCGTCGTCGATTTGTCGCTCTTCAAGAAGCGCAATTTCACGGGCGGCACGGTCGCGCTCTCGATCGGCTATGGGCTCTACTTCGGCAATCTTGTGCTGCTGCCGCTCTGGCTGCAGACCGACATCGGCTATACGGCGACCGACGCCGGCCTCGTCATGGCACCCGTGGGCGTCTTCGCGATCATGCTGTCTCCGCTGACGGGCAAGCTCCTGCCGCGCATGGATCCACGCCGGATCGCGACGGCCGCTTTCTGCGTGTTCGCGCTTTGCTTCTGGATGCGCTCACGCTACACGACGGGTGTCGATACCTGGTCGCTCACACTGCCGACGCTCGTGCAAGGGATCGCCATGGCCGGGTTCTTCATTCCGCTCGTGTCCATCACGCTGTCCGGGTTGCCCGGTCATCGAATCGCGGCCGCTTCCGGGCTGTCGAATTTCGTCCGCATCATGTGCGGCGGCATCGGCACGTCCATCTTCACGACGGCTTGGGACCATCGCACGAGCTTCCATCACGCGCAACTGACCGAGCGCGCGAGCACGTTCGATCCGACCTTCACGCAATCGATGGCGCAGATGGGCGCGGCAACGGGCACGGATCCTTCGCAGCAGTACGGGCTGTTCGATCGGCTCGTGACGCAGCAAGCCGCGCAGCTCGCCGTCAACGACCTCTTCTATCTGTCGGCCGTCATCTTTATCGTGTTGATCGGCCTCATCTGGATCACACGGCCGGAGCGAGCCGGCGGCGGCTCCGCCAGCGCGGCGGCATCGGCGGCGCACTGATTAGGGCGCACAGAGGCGGCGCACCGAGGGGACCGAGACAGCCCCTTCAACGAGCGTACTGAGCGTTGGGGGCTGCGGTTCAGATTTATTTCACCGTGATGAGGCGCTCCGGCGCCAGCACGCCCGCCACGGCGCGCGCCACGCCGAGCAGCGCGCCGTCATCGGCCCGATACACGCGAACCCGCGCGCCCTCGGCCGGATCGCCTTCCGTTGTCGAGCCGACGAGCTGAGACGTTTCGGCGAGGCGCAGCCGCTGACCGTGCTGAAAGCGCCGCGCTTCTTCCTCTCCCAGCCGAACCGCCACGAACGTCGACAGCAAGGCGTCGACGGGCCGCAGCACTGAATCGCGCGCGGAGGCTTCCATCATCGACAACGCGTCGAGCGTCACCGCATGCTCGAGCGTCAGCGCGCCGACGCCCGTGCGCCGCAAGGCGACGAGATGCGCACCGCAGCCGAGGGCTTCGCCGATATCCTCGGCGAGCGTTCGGACATAAGTGCCCTTGCTGCAGGTGACGCGAAACGTGATGTCGGGCAGCGCGCAACCGAGCGCCTCGAGCGAGCGGATCGTCACAGTGCGGCCCTCGCGCTCGACGACCTGCCCCGCCCGCGCATACGCATAGAGCGGCTTACCGTCACGCTTTAGCGCCGAGTGCATCGGCGGCACCTGAACGATCTCGCCGCGAAAGCGCGCAAACGCGGCCGCAAGCGAAGCGTCGTCGACATCGACGACCGCGCGCGTTTCGAGCACTTCGCCCTCCGCATCTCCGGTCGAGGTGCGAATGCCGAGGCGCATCGTCGCCTCGTAGGTCTTGTCGGCGTCGAGCAAGTCCTGCGAAAACTTCGTCGCCTCACCGAAGCAAAGCGGCAGCAGACCCGACGCAAGCGGATCGAGCGTTCCAGTATGACCGGCTTTCTGCGCGAGAAAAATGCGCTTGGCGGCCATCAGCGCGTCGTTGCTCGAGAGCCCGACGGGCTTGTCGAGCAGCAGTACGCCGTCGAGCGCGCGGCGCGGCACGCGCGGGCGTTGAGGTTGGTTCATGGCGAGGGCGGAGCGTGCGAGATCAGTCGTCCTTCGCACGCGTCGCGTTCGCCTGATCGATGAGGCGCGACATTTCGACGGCCTTTTCGATCGTCTTGTCGTAGTGGAAATGCAGCGTCGGAACGGTGTGGATGTGCAACCGCTTGAAAAGCAGATTGTGCAGGTGTCCCGCCGCATGGTTGAGCGCCGCCTGCGTCGCGTCGGGGTCGCCGGAGAGCGTCGTGAAGTAAACCTTCGCGTGCGCATAGTCGGGCGTCAACTCGACGCTTTGGACTGTGACGAGCCCGATGCGCGGGTCCTTGACCTCCCGCATGATGAGTTCCGACAGATCGCGCTGGATCTGATCGGCGATCTGCACATTGCGGTTCGGGGTATTACGTTTCTTCGACATGGCGAATTCCTGATGCCAATTCCTGATTCGATCGATGCGCGCTCGGCTGTTCGGCCGTTCGGCCACTCGGCGGCGTTCCGGTTTTCATGCAGCCCGCGCCGACTCGCAGCCGCCACAAAAGCAACGGGCGGGACGGGCCACGAAGCCCATCCCGCCCCAACCTTCTTTCAGCGCGCCGGGCTTACAGCGTCCGTGCGACTTCGGTCACTTCGAACACCTCGAATTGATCGCCTTCGACAATGTCGTTGAAGTTCTTGATCGACATGCCGCACTCGAAGCCTTGCTTCACTTCCTTCACGTCGTCCTTGAAGCGCTTCAGCGAATCGAGCTCGCCCGTGTGGATGACCACGTTGTTGCGCAGCACGCGCACCGACGACGTACGCTTCACGACACCGTCCGTCACCATACAGCCGGCAACGCTGCCGACCTTCGGCACGCGGAACACCTGACGCACCTCGACCATGCCCGTGACGACCTCGCGCTTCTCCGGCGCGAGCATGCCCGACATCGCCGCCTTCACTTCATCCACGGCGTCGTAGATGATGTTGTAGTAACGGATATCGATGCCGTTCGACTCGGCAACCTTGCGCGCCTGAGCATCGGCGCGCGTGTTGAAGCCGATGATGACCGCCTTCGATGCCGTCGCGAGGTTGACGTCCGATTCGCTGATGCCGCCAACGGCGCTGTGCACGATCTGCACCCGCACTTCGTCGGTCGAGAGCTTCTGCAGCGCCTGCACGAGCGCTTCCTGCGAGCCTTGCACGTCCGCCTTGACGATGAGCGGCAGGTTCTTGACCTCGCCTTCGCCCATCTGCTCGAGCATGCTCTCGAGCTTCGCGGCCTGCTGTTTCGCAAGCTTCACGTCGCGGAACTTGCCCTGGCGGAACAGCGCGATCTCGCGCGCCTTGCGCTCGTCCTGCAGCACCATGACCTCTTCGCCCGCCGCCGGCACTTCCGAAAGCCCTTGAATCTCGACCGGGATCGATGGTCCCGCCGTCTTCGTCGCCTTGCTCGTTTCGTCGAGCATCGCGCGGACACGGCCGTAGGCGCTGCCTGCGAGCACGACGTCGCCACGCGTGAGCGTGCCCGACTGCACGAGAATCGTCGCGACAGGGCCCTTACCCTTATCGAGCTTCGCCTCGATGACGAGACCCTTCGCCGGCGCCTCGACCGGCGCCTTCAACTCGAGCACTTCGGCCTGCAACAGAACGTTCTCGAGCAGATCGTCGATGCCATCGCCCGTCTTGGCCGAAACCGGCACGAACGGAGAATCGCCGCCGTACTCTTCCGGCACGACACCTTCGGTGACGAGCTCCTGCTTGACGCGCTCGGGGTTCGCCTCCGGCTTGTCGATCTTGTTGATGGCGACGACGATCGGCACGCCGCCCGCCTTCGCGTGAGCGATCGCTTCCTTCGTCTGCGGCATGACGCCGTCATCGGCCGCCACCACGAGAATGACGATGTCCGTCGCCTTCGCGCCGCGGGCACGCATTGCCGTGAACGCTTCGTGACCCGGCGTATCGAGGAACGTGATCACGCCGCGCGGCGTCTCGACGTGGTAGGCGCCAATGTGCTGCGTGATGCCGCCCGCCTCGCCGGCCGCGACTTTCGCGCGGCGGATGTAGTCGAGCAGCGACGTCTTGCCGTGGTCGACGTGGCCCATGACCGTGACGACGGGCGGACGCGGCAGTTGCTCCGCGTCGCTCGCCTCGCCTTCGACGAGCAGCGCTTCCGGATCGTCGAGCTTGGCCGCGACCGCATGGTGCCCGAGTTCCTCGACGACGATCATCGCCGTCTCCTGGTCGAGCATCTGATTGATCGTGACCATCTGGCCGAGCTTCATCATGATCTTGATGACCTCGGACGCCTTCACGGACATCTTGTGCGCGAGATCGGCGACCGTGATCGTTTCCGGCACGTGCACCTCGCGGACGATCGGCTCGGTCGGCGCCTGGAACGACGTCGCCGCTTCCTGATGCTTGCCTCGCCCCTTCGGGCCGCCGCGCCAGCCGCGGTCCACACCGCCGCTCGAATCGCCGCGCGTCTTGATGCCGCGCCGCTTGGCGGCGTCGTCCTGCCAGCCGCCCTTGCCGCCGGGCTTCTTCTTGTCCGCGGACGGCTGAGCCGCCGGAGCGGGCGTCTGAGCCGCACCCGGTGCCGCCTTGCGCGCGGCCGGACGGGACGCCGCGGCGCCTTCCGGGCGCGCGGGCTTGTGCAGCGTGCCCTTGCCTTCGGCCGTCTTCGCCGCTGCTTCAGCGGGCTTCGCCGCCGGTGCCGGCTCGGGCGCCTTCACCTGGGCCCGGCGCGGGGTATTCATCATTTCGCGAATCGCGCGCGCTTCGGCCTCGGCCGCCGCGCGACGCTTGGCGATTTCCGCCTGCTCGGCGCGCGCCTTCTCGGCAGCTTCGCGTGCCGCATCCTCGGCCTTCTTCGCAGCCTCGCGCTGCGCGGCCCGCTCTGCGGCGGCACGCTCTTCCGCGGCCGCACGCTCGGCGGCGGCGCGCTCGTCGGCCGCGGCGCGTTCGTCCTCGGCCGCGCTGCGCTCGGCTTGCTCGCGCGCAGCCACTTCGGCGCGTTTTTGCGCCGCTTCTTCCTCGGCGCGGCGGCGCTCGGCCTCCGCGGCCTGTTCGCGGGCCTGACGCTCGGCTTCCTCGCGCTCGAGGCGTTCCTGGCGCTCCTTCAATTCCTGCGCCTGCTTCTCGAGCAGCTCCGCTTCGCGGCGGGCTTCTTCCTCACGCCGCTGCAGCTCGGCGCTTTCGTCCGCCTGGCCGGCGACATCCGCCGCGGCCGCTTCGCCCGGCTCCTCGCGCTTGACGAAGACGCGCTTCTTGCGCACTTCGACCTGAATGGTGCGAGCCTTGCCCGTCGCGTCGGATTGCTTGATCTCCGACGTGTGCCGGCGGGTCAGCGTGATCTTGCGCTTGTCCGCATCGGTCGAACCGTGTGCCTTGCGCAAGTGGTCGAGCAGGCGCGCCTTGTCCGATTCGGACAGGGCATCGTCTTCACTCGCTTTCTGTACACCCGCTGCCTGAAGCTGCTCGAGGAGCACTCCAGCAGGCATTTTCAGTTCCGCGGCAAATTGGGCTACGTTGTTACTCGCCATTCATTCCTCTTAGTGCAAGGACCGATTCCTTGCGGTTAGCATCGGGGTGTGCGGCCAGCCTCTCGGGGACAGCGAACGATCGTGCGCGATGACAGAGATCGTTCTGACTGCGGCCGCTTTACGTTTCAGTGCGTCATAGTCGTTCACTCACTGAAACCAATGTTCACGTGCTTTCATGATCAACGCCTTCGCGGCTTCCTCTTCCATTCCGGTCAATTCGACCAATTCGTCGACAGCAAGCTCCGCCAGCTCGTCGCGCGTTTGAATCCGGTGCGCCGCGAGCCTCGCCAGCAGGTCCGAATCGACGCCCTCGAGACTCTTCAGGTCGAGCGACGCGTTTTCGACCTTCTCCTCGTTCGCGATCGCCATCGTCAGCAGCGCATCGCGCGCGCGGTTGCGCAGTTCGTGGACGGTGTCTTCGTCGAACGCCTCGATCTCAAGCATTTCGTTGAGCGGCACGTAGGCAATCTCTTCGAGGCTCGTGAAGCCTTCGTCGATGAGAATGTCGGCCACTTCCTCGTCCACGTCGAGCCGCGCCATGAACAGGTCGCGCAAGAGACCGCGCTCCTGGTTCTGCTTTTGCGCAGACTCGTCCGGCGTCATGATGTTGATCTGCCAGCCGGTCAGCTCGCTGGCGAGTCGGACGTTCTGGCCGCTGCGGCCGATCGCGACCGCAAGCTCGCTTTCGTCCACGACGACGTCCATCGAGTGCTTTTCCTCATCGACGACGATCGACTGGACCGCTGCCGGCGCGAGCGCGCCGATCACGAACTGGGCGGGATCTTCGGACCATAGCACGATGTCGACGTTCTCGCCACCGAGCTCGTTTCGGACGGCCTGCACGCGGGAGCCGCGGATGCCGACGCAGGTGCCGATGGGGTCGATCCGCTTATCGTAGGCGACGACGCCGATCTTCGCCCGCACGCCCGGATCTCGGGCCGCGGCCTTGATCTCGAGCAGCCCTTGCTCGATCTCCGGCACTTCCATCTCGAAGAGCTTCATCAGGAACTCGGGGGCGGTGCGCGAAAGCTCGATCTGCGGGCCGCGCGCGGTGCGGTCGACCTTGGCGATATAGGCACGCACGCGGTCGCCGACGCGCAAATTCTCCTTCGGAATGAGCTGGTCGCGACGCAACAGCGCTTCGACGCGGCCGGACTCGACGATGAAGTTGCCTTTGTCCAGGCGCTTCACCGTTCCCGTCATGATTTTTTCGCCGCGCTCGAGGAAATCGTTCAGGATTTGCTCGCGCTCGGCGTCGCGCACCTTCTGCAGAATGACCTGCTTGGCGGCCTGCGCGCCGATCCGGCCGAACTCGATCGAGGGAATCGGCTCTTCGATGTATTCGTCGATCTGAATCTCGGGCTGCTCCTCGCGTGCTTCGAACAGGAGAATTTCCTGGTCCGGCTCTTGCAGGCCAGCCTCGTCGGGAACGACGCGCCAGCGGCGATACGTTTCATGCTCGCCGCTCTCGCGATCGATGTGCACGCGAATGTCGACGTCTTCCTCGAAGAGCTTTTTGGTGGCCGAAGCAAGGGCGGCTTCGAGCGCAGCGAACACGACATCCTTGTTGACGTTCTTCTCGCGCGCCAGCGCATCCACCAGCATCAACACTTCGCGACTCATTATTTGCGGCTCCTAAAGTCAACGTGCGGGACGAGGCGTGCACGATCCATATCCGCGAGCGTGAAATCGAGCATCGCGGCGCCCTCCTTCCCTTCAAATTCCAAACCGATCGTTTCGCCGTTCGGTGCATGAAGAATGCCCCGGTACGTCTTGCGTCCGTCCAACGGCTTTTTCAGCGTAACGACAGCCTCGCTGCCTGCGAAGCGCGCGAAATCCGCCAGCTTCTTGAGCGGCCGATCGAGCCCCGGCGACGATACTTCGAGCCGTTCGTAGTCGATATTTTCAACCGTCAGAACGTGCTGGAGCTGACGCGTGACCTTTTCGCAGTCCTCGATGGCGATGCCCGACGGCTGATCGATGTAGACACAGAGGGAGCCCCGTCCGGTCCGTTCGAGGTCGACCAGCTCGTAGCCCATGCCCGAGACCGTGGTTTCTATCAGTTCCGTCAGTTGCACTGTGCCCTCTAAGGTGTTCGCGCGCGCCACACGAAACCTCACGGGGCCGCACGCCTTGCCGGCGCACGGAGAAAGACGTGCTACCCGAGATGCCGAACCCGGATTGTCAACGCTTAACGCCAAAAAAAAATGGGCTGAACGCCCATCTTCTTACCGGTGGTCGCCACCTGAGCCGCACAAGTGAAGCCGTACGCCCAGCGACTTTGTGATTCTAGCATTTTCTGAGATTGCTTGCAAAGCGAAGTGGCCCCGCAAGCCGCGCTCGGTGCAGTGCGCGCGATCGTGAGGCGGGCGGCGCTCAGCGCGCCTTCCCGCCCCCGCGCCGGCTCTCGCACGGCGAGGCGCGGCAAACGGCGGTACCGGCCGGCGGCTGCCGGCGCCACGGCGGCTGCTACCGGCCGCGAGTGCGATTGCGCGGCCCCGGCCGCTGTCCGCCCGGATTGCCGGCGCGGTTGCCGTTCGCGTTGCCGCCGAAACTGCGCTTGCCGCCCGCGGGCGCAGCCCGATTGCCGTCGACGTCGCGCGGCGGGCGTGCCCCCTTCTTGCCGGGCCCGCCTGCGGCGGCACGGTTGCCGTAGCCGCGGGGAGCGTCGCCGAAGCCGCCCGCGCCACCGCCCGCGAAGCCGCCGCCGGGCCCGCGCCGTCCGGGGCCGCGCCCCGGCTGCTCAAAGCGGCCGTGCGCCGTCAATACCGGCTCGCGGCTGATGAAGCCCATCGACGTCTGCATCGGATCCGGCTGGCGCCGCTCCTGCGTCGGGCGCCGGGCGCCCTTATCCTCGGTTGGCGCCTTGAGGCCGACCGCCGCCATGAGGCCGCGGACCTCGTTGTCGTCGAGTTCTTCCCAGCGGCCGCGCCGCAAGCCGCGCGGCAGTGCCATCGGACCGTGCCGCGTGCGGATGAGCCGGCTCACCATGAGACCGACCGCCTCGAACATCCGGCGCACCTCGCGGTTGCGCCCTTCGGCCAGCGCGACGTGGTACCAGTGATTCGTGCCTTCGCCACCGCCGTCGCGAATACGCAGGAAATTGGCGGGCCCGTCCTCGAGCTCGACGCCCTGCAGCAGCTTCTGGCGCGAGCTTTCGGAGAGCTCGCCGACCACGCGCACGGCGTACTCGCGCTCGACGCTGTAGCGCGGATGCATGAAGCGATTCGCGAGATCGCCCGAGGTCGTCAGCATCAGCAGACCTTCGGTGTTGAAGTCCAGACGGCCGACGGCCAGCCACTTGGCGCTCTTCATCGGCGGCAGCTTGTCGAACACTGACGGACGCCCCTCCGGATCGGCATGGCTCACGATCTCGCCGGCCGGCTTGTGGTAGATGAGCACGCGCGGCGGCTTTGTCTGCACCCGGCGCTTGACCGGCTTGCCGTTGATGCGGACCTGATCGGTCGGCATGATCCGCTGCCCGATGTGAGCGGGCTCGCCGTTCACCGATACCCGGCCCGCGACGATGAGCTCCTCCATCTCGCGGCGCGATCCCAGGCCGGCCTCGGCCAGCACCTTGTGCAGTTTCGGCGCGTCGTCGTCCGGCGCGAGCACGCGCTTGCCCGGGGCCGGCCGCCCGCGCCTCAGCATCGGCGCGCGCACGCCGCCCGTCGTGCTGTTGTCGGCATCGAAAGCCGGCGAAGTCACGTAGGAGAAAAGATCGTCCTCGGCGCCGGGCGCGTCCCCGCGCTTTTCCTCGGCCGGCGCACGCTCGGGCCGGCGCGCCGTGCCGTTGCGCCCGCCTTTGCCGGGGCCCTTCTTCGGTCCGCGGGCCTGCGCAGGCGCGGCGTCGCCTTCGGTCTCGGGGGCTTCCGCCGCCTCGGCGGGCTGCGCCTGCGCGCCTTGCTCGCCCTTCGTCTTCGCCGCCGCGCGCCGACGCGCGATCAAACTGCGCGGCCCGCGCCGCAACCCGCGGCGCGGGCGTTCCTGATCGCCCGCTTCCGCGATTTGGGCGTGCGGTTCGCGCTCGCCGGCAGCCTGCGCCTCGTGCGCGCCGGGCGCCTCTTCGCGGCCCGCGGCTTCGACGGCATGCCCCGATGCGGACAATTCGGTATCGTGGGTATCAGTCAAAACAACCTCGATGTTAGATGGCGCGCGCCCGTCTCGGGCGCGAAAAAATTTCGCGGCGATCACGCACGGCGCGATTCGGCTTCGTCATCGGAGAACGTATCGTCATCCTCGTCCGCACCGCCGGCGGGATCGTCGTGTTTCATACGGACCGGAAGCGGCTCGACCACGTGCAGCAGATGTGCACGCTCGCCCAATTCGCCGACGCCCGCGTCCACCGCATCCTGCGCGGCGCTAGCGTCGTCATCGTCGTTTTGCGACGCAGCCTCTTCGGTCTGGTCCGGCGTGCCCGGGGCAACGTCGCACGAACCGTGCTCGGCTTGTTGCGGATCCTCTTGCTGATCTTCTTGCGCGGCATCGAGCGGCGCCTCGGCGGTCTCTCCACCTTCGGCGGTCTCCCCACCGAAGCCGCCGTCGGCGCCGTCGTTCGGGAAGTCGATCGCATGCTGCGCGAGCGGACTCGCATCGAGCTGGCGCGCTGGGTCTTCGAGCGGCGGCAGCTCGTCGAGCGCTTTCAGGCCGAGATCGTCGAGAAACTGCTTCGTGGTCGCGTAAAGCGCCGGTCGCCCCGGCACATCGCGATGCCCGATGACCTCGATCCAGTTGCGATCCTCGAGCTGCTTGATCACCTGCGTATTCACCGTGACGCCGCGAATCTCTTCGATGTCGCCGCGTGTGACGGGCTGCCGATAGGCAATGATGGCGAGCGTCTCCAGCACGGCGCGCGAGTACTTCGGCGGCTTCTCCGGATTCAGGCGGTCGAGAAAGCCGCGCATCGCGGGCTTGCTCTGGAAGCGCCAGCCCGACGCCAACGCGACGAGTTCGACGCCGCGGCCGGACCACTCGTTCTTCAAATCCTCGAGCAGCGCACGGACCGTATCCGCCGAAACGCCGTCGGCGAAAAGCCTGCGCAAGTCGCCGACCTTCAGCGGTTCGTGCGCGCAAATCAAAGCAGTCTCGAGGACGATCTTCGCCTCTTGGGTATTCATGCAGCTAGGCCAGACCCTGTGTGGTCAAAGAACCGGATCAAACAGACGAAATGGAACTGAAGACGCGCTCGCCCGATTTTGATCGGTCATATTGATGGGAGCACGGACCGGGGGGCGGCGAATCGGACAGCAATCGAACCATGCCCAGCCGGACGGGGCGGCGGTATTCCGTGGAAGTCGCCGCGCGATTGAACGTCATCTTACGCAAAATCCGAGGCTCCGTAAACGGGGGAAGCCGAACGCCGCAATGCCGATACCGTGCCGCACCACGCCACCACGGTGCCACTGCACGCGCCTGCCGCGCGAATCTCCGCTCCGGCGGCGCCCGCGCCTGCCGTCAAAACCTCTCTTCGAAGCGCCGACCGATATTTTTCGACGCAGCGCCCGAGTCGCTCCCATGCTGCAAGCGCAAAGGCGTCTTCGAGCCGGCTGTCTCTCCATTTCACCAAGCTGACGGCGACCGCGGCGATGCGTCGCCCACCCTGCTTGCGGCGTCGCAATATTCGAGCGCGCGCGCACCCGCGACGGGCTGACCGCACAAGATTGGTGATTGCCCTGATTTTCGGGGCACGCATTTTGAAGTCAGATACGCGCCTAGCTGACATCCCGTCGGGCTTGATGCGACGCGGCTTTACGGCGTTTGCTTCATAAGTGGCACGCTTCCTGCGTTGCTCGGCGCGACGCCGGCATGATCCGCGACCCGATCGTTCGCGGCAAGAGCCGGCTCGTGGGACGTTCGTACATCGAATGTCTCGGGAGTGCGCGGCGCGGGGCGGCGCACCGGGGTTAGTTTCGCTGAGGTGAGGACATGATGCTGTTCGACGATTTGAGAGATAACGAATGGGCGCTGGTCGAGGCGTTGTTCTGTGCCGAGCCGGCACGGGCCGAGCGGCGCGGACGCCCTCGCGTGGAAGCGCGCGCAGTCGTCAACGCCGTGCTCTGGGTGCTCTCGACGGGTGAAGGTTGGTCGAAGCTGCCGGGCCGCTATCCTTCTCCGCCGACGTGTCGGCGCCGGTTCGACGAGTGGCAGGCCGACGGCACGCTCGCCGAAATCGTGAAGCGCCTCAGCGGCTGCGGACGCCAGATCTCGCTGCGCGGCCGCATCGGCACGGCGGCGGTCAAGCCGCCCGCGCCGCCGAGCCGCGACCGCCTGCGCGGCGCGTTCTGGACCAATCCGGAATCGTGGCGCGCCCCCGTCAAAATGGCCTGATTCCACCCTCCAGCCTCATTCAGTCGCATCGCCGCTGCCGGCAAGGTTCGCCGCCGGACGGCAGGCGATGCGCGTTCGATCGTCGCCGTCCGGCGAAACATCCATTTACGAATCATTACAGCGGAGCACGACGCGTCCGCGTAGGGTGATTCCATGCAATCGAGCCGCATCGGCGGCTCTGCCTGGAGCGCCACTATGAAGCGAGCACCTTGGATGGTTTCGGGTGCGATCGTTTCGTTCGTCGTCGCAGCCACCGCCCAGCTCGCGGCCGCCGCTGATCCGCAAGCAGCCGCGATTCGCAGCGCATTATCCAGCCAGCCGGGCGCAGGCGAGCGAAGTCACTCCGCGACCGACGTGCCCCGCGGCAATCTGCGCGGGGACATCGTCAACAACGTACGTTCGCACCCGGAGGCGCCACGCGGCGGCAACGAGCGGCCACCTCCACCGATGAGACCCAGGCAAAACGCGCGTTGAGCGACCGCCGCGCATTCAGCGCGGAGGGCATTCGGCGTTTCTGCGAGCAAGAAGCCGCAAACGCAGGGAACCGCCGCGCGGCTAGCCAGTCGGAGTAATTGCCATGACCACGGCGTGGCAGCAGAAATGCACCGGTAACGGCCCGTGCCCGAAAGGGTACGGGCTTTTTTTTCAGGCCGCGCGAGAACGCTGAGGACGATCAGCCACGGCGAGGCGTCGAAGTCAACGCTCGCGCGAGCTTCGATCGACTCTGAACGAGGTGAGAACAGCGCTAGAGCGCCAATTCGGCCCGGCAAACGTAACCATCGGCCCGGTGCGACGACCAGGCAACCGACCGCTCCTCGCGGGCGAGCCGGGCAAATTCCGCGCGACCCCGCTCGGTCAAGACGGCGATGTCGACCGGCGCATGAAAGCCAGCGCCGGGAGAAACGGTGCGCTGGCGCGCCGTTTCCATTAAACCGAGGCCGCGCAGATACTCGAAGACACCTGGGCGACGCGCCCATGGAACCTGACGATATTGAACACGACGCAGAGCCTCGAGTACCGCTTCGTTCGAATACATGGTCATCTCGACCCTTTCTTCATTCAAATACGGATATGATGCAGAACGGTCACGGCGGAGCCGTGGCCGAGCCGCCGCCTAAAGCGCCGGCAATGAATCGCGGCGGCAACCCTTCCCACCAGTCGCCGCCGTATTATCGCTAACTCGAGATTCGGAGCTGTCGCGGCCCCCCGCAATCGGACGTTGTCCGATGCGCCGCGACCGGCGCAGGTGCCGGCTCGCTCTTCTATCCAGAACCCATACGTTACCGCATCCGAATTGATCGTATTCACTTTATTCGCGCTTTTTTTCGCACTTTTTCTACTTTGGCGCCGCGCACGCATCGCAGTCGCCGTTTCGGCAGCCGCCGTTTTCTGGCTGCTCGCGGCGGGCTGGCTCGCCAACCCGCTCCTCGATTGGGCGCAGCGCGGCGCGCAAAACACGCCGCACGTCCGCTTCGGTCACGACACCGTCATCGTCGTGCTAGGAACGGGCACCGAGCACAACGATGAAGGCGTGCTCGTGCCGAAGCCCGACGCCCTCATTCGCATTGCAAAAACCGCAGCGCTCTACGACGCCTGCAAACGCAGCGCGCCGAGTGCGCAATGCACGGTCATCGTCAGCGGCGGCAATCCCCAACGACACGAGACCAGCGAGGCCGACAACTACGCGCCCTATCTGCTGCGCCTTCAGGTCGCACCCAGCGATCTGCTGCTCGAGAGGACCAGCCTCAACACCTATCAGAACGCCGAGCACGTGGCCCGAATTTTGCGCGCCAAACATTACGACTCGTTGATACTCGTCACATCCGCGTATCAGATGCAGCGTGCCATGCTCGATTTCGATCGCTTCGGCCTCGCCCCGCAGCCGGTCGTTTCGAATGCACGCAAGAATAGGACGGGCGTTATTCCTCGCCTCGCCAATCTCGTCAACGCGAACATCGCTTTACACGAGGTGATCGGCCGCGCGCAATTCCATGTCTATCGCGCGTTCGGCTGGTTCTAGAAGAATCGCGCGTTCTGATGATTGCGGAAGACTGACCGATAGTGACGAGTAGCGGCAATCATATGTAACAGCACGTTACGAAACGTCGCTTTTGTCGCATATGAAAGCCCGGCAACGAAAGAGGCCCGATAGAATTCAGTGTCCCGCGGGACCGCAGCGTCGGGCCATCACGATCGATCCACTTCATCGCACGGAGGCAAATAATGAACAAAGTGTCCCTGACTGTCTTGGTTTCCCTCTCGGTGCTGGCCGGCGCCGCGTACGCGCAAGAAGGCGGCGTGACGGTAAGCACGGATCCGGCGAAGTCCGCCGAAGTCGAACAACGCGCGCAGGCACTGCAGCAACAACAGGAACAGCAGCCCGAGGAGGAGATGCCCGCGCACAAGACGATGCATCACGAGAAGGGCATGCGCCATCACCACAAGGCCGCGCCGAAATCCGAGTGAGGCGTTGACGAGCGCGCTTATGCGGGCGCCGCCCGTGCTTCGCATGAGATCGGAGTCAGCGTCGCAACAGGCACTCGAGTAACAGCGTCTTGATAAGGCCGAAACCGGCTCCGCCGGCTTCGGCTTTTTTATCGGCTTCCGCCCAAAACCCCGTATGCTAAAGTCGCGCTCCGACGATTTCCCGCAATTCAACAAGCGCACTTCGGTGCGGAGGACCCAATGAGCAACATCCAGCTCGATATCGAATGGACCGAGGCCGCTTCTCGCAAGATCGAAAAGCTGATGCCGCGAGGCTCGCAAGACGCATTTCTCGCGTTGCCGCCGATCGAATGCCTGCCGATGGAAGGCGACGTGCTCTTTTTGGGACCGGCGGGCAAGCAGCAGCCGTTCGTCGTAGTGGAACGGCAATACCATCACGATGGCGATGCGGATTGGACCATTATCCTGATTCTCGATCTGCCGAACTCGGCGCATTGAGGAGGCGGTCTTCGAACGAGACCGTCCACTCCGCGCTTCCCTTTCGGTGCCAAAAAAAGACCCGCGTTCCGAAGAACGCGGGCGAAACCGTCGCCCTACGAGGATAGGCGACGGGGCCAGCGGGGCTCTTACGCGTCACGCGTGAGCCATGATCGTTGAAAGACCGGACCGCGAAATAGTTCGGAGTTCTTTCTAATCACCGGCCTTTTATCGTCTGAGCGCCGTTGCCGCATTAAGCCAATCGAGCTCAGCCCTCCGCCCTCCCCGGTGTTTTGCTGGTTGGGGGCTGAAAGAGCAGCTTGTGTGCCAAGCGGTGTGCGGCACCCGAAGCCGCTGATTCGTAAAGGAAAAAAGGCTGTGGTGCGCTGTGCGCGCATCGCGCCGTACGCGCGTGTTACGGCGTAACGTCACGTGACATCGCGAAGACACGGAGCGGTTGCACGACCGTGAGGATCGCTGTGGCTGGTTCACGGATGGCTTGGTCGCCTCATCGCTTGCGAATGCAGGTAGCAAGACGATTTACTTTAGCAAAAATGCACCCGTGAAATGACCAATTGAAAACCGCAGCAACCTCCAATGCGATATTAATCTCTATCGATAAAAATACGCTGGAATTCGCATTTCGTTGAGAGGCATCGCATAGACATTACACAACGGGCTGTATGTCGGCGGAAGACGGCTGGCGACCAGAAAAAACCCGCCTGTGCGGCGGGTCCGGGATGATCGAATCTGCGGCGGCGTGAAGCCGCCGTCAGTCATCAACGCAATTGGTCGACGAGCAGCGCCATGATCTGCTTCGCCGGCGCCGAGGAATCGACGGCGCCCTTGTCGTCCACGACTGCGACACGCGTCTGGTCCTGCGTTATCGCACGAACGTTGACGCGGTAGACCTTCGCGACCTTTTCCTTGTGGCCGTGGAAGACCTGGCTCCAAAAGCCCTGCTCCTCCGAGCTCAGGTCCTTCGGGTCGACGTAACGAATGAAGTAGAGGCCACGCGTGCGGTCTCTGTCGTCAACGGTGAAATTGCTTCGATCGAGCGCAATACCGACACGCAGCCATGCGTTGTCATAGGGCTCGGAAAGCGTCAGCTCCGTCAGCGCATCCTGGACATCCATCGCAGCGCCAGGCCCGCGACCCGATTGCGCCGATTGCGTCACATTTTGCGCAGCGACGGCCGCGGCTTTCGCATCGCTCTTCGTGTTTGCATTATCGGCGGCAACCTTGGTGGCGTCGGGGCTTGCAGCCGAGTCGTTCGCCGCTTGCTGCCCGGCCGAGCCGCCGCGCGAATCGGCCAGCGCGAGCGTCGCCATGATTCGCTTCAGATACTCCATTTCGAGTGCCGGATCGTTGGGCTTCGGCGTCCACTTGGTCGAATCGTTGTGGACGCCCTCGAGCGCTTCGCCCATGCCTTTCTGGCTGACGAAGACATACGTGCCGCCGTTCGGGGACGCTTCGAGGCGCGTGCGGTACTTGTTGCGCTCGGCCGCCACGTACGAGTTGCCCATGGCCTTCGTGAGCGTATTGCGGATCAGGCCCTGGTTCACTTGCGGACGCGTTTCGTTCCAGTCGGTCTCCATCACATGCTTGTCGCGTTGATCGACGACGAGCAAAAAGCCCTGCTCCTGCCAGAAACGGCGCACCTGCGGCCAGACCTGATCGGGCGATTTGTTGTCGATGACGAGCCAGCTCTCGCTGCCATCGCGCTGAAGATGCATGCCGGCAACAGGCGGGATGACGGCGTTTTCGGGCGGCGCCGCCTTTTGAACCTTCTGCAGCGAAGAAAGAGAGGCTTCTCCGCCTTGCGGAGGCAGCGAACGCTGATCGGACGTTTCCTCGAGCAGGTTCGGCGGCACGGCGAGCGAGGCCTGCTTCGACTTCGAATCGCTCTTGTAGTCGACCTGCGTGGGCGACGGCGAGCTGCAGCCAGCCACGAGGCCTCCGGCCAGAACGAGGGCTGCGAACCGCGAGGTAAAACGAAGATCAGTCATGTCGAGGGAATCCTTCCGCTTTCGTGCCACGGTCGCATCGCCGTGGATCAGCCGCGCATTTTACCGGTCCCGGGGACCCGTGTGCAAAATCGCGGGTTCCCCTATATTTCGCGACTGCCGCTTCCCTCGTTTTCTTCGCTCTCCTGAGGACTGCAAGCTCATCCGCCGATGCGGTCGCGCTCGCCGTTAATGTCCCTGCGATCCGTGCTCGAGAATTCGCGTGAGTGCGGCTGATTTCGCCGCCTCTTCGGCCTGCCGACGCGTTGAGAACGGCCCCTGCGTCAGGTGAACGGCATGCCAGTCCGGCTCATCGCCGGCATCGCCGAAAATCCTGAAGCGGGCCGTGAACCCTTGCGGCGCGGCGGGGATGACCTCGACGTCGACCGATACGCCTTCTATCCGGTGTCTCACGAAGCCGTCCATTTTTGCCTCCGTCATGTGGGTGGCCGACGCGATGATGCTAGCACCGTGGGGCGGGCACGGTGTGCGGTGTCGATGCTTCGATTGCCGCGCGTCTGTGTGGTTGGTCGGGGCGCTCCTGGACTAGGCAAGGCTGTTGCGCGCGAGCCTCCGGTTGGCGTTGCTTGGTTACGGAGCGGACGCGGCGCCAGCGGAGGACGCGGTTAGTTCCGGGGGATTGAACCAACGCATGGACGTCAACGACTCGCCGTCGAAGAGGCATTCCGCCGCGGCGGGACGCTTTATTTTCTTGGACTTCGCAGCGACAGCCGACGAGGTGGCGGTTGGCGCGGAAGCTGCGATGGGTGCACTCGCCGCAGTGGCCGCCGATGCCGCCACAGGCGGTCCTTCGACCGTGCCCTCCACCACCACGCGCGAGCCGCGGATTCCCACGCCGACGTGCGATACCGAAAGCTCGTCGTTCGGCAAATTCCGAGCGACTGTCTCGCGCATTCGCGCCTCGCAAGCACTCGGATTCTTGTAGAGCGAGCAGCCAGCTATCAAAAACGGGGCGAGCAGCACGGAGCAGAACGATGCAATGGAAGGTTTCTTCATGAAGGGGTCGCGTTCTTGGGCGGCGGCCATTTTAACGTAGCCCGCGTAGGTGCATGATGGTCGCTCGACCGATGGTAGAATCGCGTCCACCCTGCCCGGGTGATGAAATTGGTAAACATAGCGGACTTAAAGCGTTTGAGTGCCCGGCCGGAAACGGTCGGTGTAGAACCCTTCAAATTCGGCGAACCCCCTGGCTCACATTCGTGCAACGCTTCGCGAGAGCGAAAGCGCGCGCGATCGTGCCGAGGCAACGCCGAGCCAAGCCCGTCGCACGCGGTTGTCGCCGCGCGCGTCGCGGAAGGTGTAGAGACTAGACGGGGGGCGCCTAATGCGGCGAGGCAGACACGTGCTGTCTGTCGCGATGGCGAAGGCATAGTCCAGCGCACGAACGGCGATGACGCGACCGCGTGATCAAAGCCGGCATCGAAAGATGCAGTGTGATGAAAATCCGCCGCCGAAAGGCTTGCCGGTTCGAGTCCGGTCCCGGGCACCAGAATTACGGTCTAATGCCTTGATTTTTAAAAAATTCCGGGCGATTGGCGTAAGTCTGTCGTAGTGACATGACGCGCGTTCAGCACGTCGCCGATACGACGATCAACGGCGCTGCCGAGCACAAGGATCGTCAGAGGACCGCCGCAATTTGGGCTCCGGAAAGAGGTAACTAGAGTAACGCAGCCACGCGGAGCGGCCTCAAAGCGGTATTGCTCAACGGCGCAGCGAGACTCCGAGGCCGGTCACAACTAGATAAACAAAGAGTCACAAGCCAAACGCTTAGCAGAACGCTGCTTTTTCCTGTTGCCGGCCGTGACCACCCGGAGGTAACACAGAAGATTTCCCCGTCCGTTCAACGACTTCGGCGTCGGAATTGGGGATGACGCACGCCGTTCGCCGATTAGCGCACTGTGATGGCATCGCGTCAGTCGACGTTCTGAGCCGCATAAAGCGATAGCAAGAAATTTTTGATGCTGATCGCGGCACCAATACAAAAATTCCGTGCCCATTCTCAAGCACTCAGAGGAACAAGATGCGAATTGAGTATTCTGGCCGAACGATTCAGGCGGAGTTCCTTGCAAGCCGGGCGTACTGGCCCAATGGAGCCCGGAATGTAGATTAGTGGCCTCATTTAGGTCGACCATACAGCTTTGTCTCGCTGCGGGGATGCTACGATTTTCGCATCTCGTTCCACATAGAGGACATTGGTCGATGGCCTCAGTCAAAATCGAATTGGGTTTCGGCGACCAAGCAATGCTTTCCGAGCGAGCTGACTCGCGGGTACCTGCCGTGAAGCAACAGCGGGACGCGGACGAATTCTTGCGGCGCTGGCCGCAGACGCGCTCAATCCATCAGGCGCGCGAATACCTCCGGCAACTCGGGCTCCATGTCGCATACAACCCACCCGGTGTGAATCCGAGCGATACAATCGCCTTGCTTCGGTCAGCAGTGAAGAGCGGCAGAGTGATGGTCGTGATAGAGCGTGCTACGGCGCGTTCGGGCGCCGGCGTCAGTGCGCCTCAGCCGACGCGGCGCAGCACCGCAATCGAGCCATCTCGACTGTCGTTCGCCGAGATGGCGGAGCGCGGAAGTCGCACGTCCGCGACGCTCAGTGACGCGGTTTCTGCTCCTGCGTCTCACTCTTGGATGCAAAGCTACGACGACGTTAGCGCTGACGATCTGATCAAATACATTCAGAGCGTTATCGGTAATACAGCAGGCGACGCTGGCGGCGCGGCTGCAACGACCGCTCAAGGCACCGAGCAGACCACGCCTCTGGGGAATGCAGAAGCATTCGATGTCGGCCGCGCTTTTAAATCGGAGGACTCGGCGAACATTGCGGCGCGCGGCATCAGCGAGGCCGACGAGGCAGAATGCTACGAGCAGTACGAAAGAGATATGGAGGAATGCACGGCCTATCGGGCCGCGATGGGCGGGGCTCGATTTATGGACGCCTGCTCTCAACGCGCCTTCATGAACTATCAACAGTGTCGAGGCTACTGATGGTTAAGCATCCCGAAAAAAAATGTGTGGTGGTTATGTGGTCAGAGGAGAAGCAGGCGCTGATTTCGTACACACTCGAAGTGGAACGCGTGCTGGCGGTCACTCAGCGTCTTTTCCCGATGGAGCTTCCGCTTGCCGACTATAGCTACAACCTCGACGATGAGTTTGTGCGCCGATTCGGCGCGGCGACGCTGAATTTGTTGGCGGTCTCGAATCCTGACCTCAAGCCTCACCTCAAATTCACGCCAGCGGCGGATTAGCAGGCGCAACCCATCGACGCGATCGGCTCGCACGTGATCTAAAGGCCGCTTTTCCCGAGATGCAAGGGTTTTCACCGCGCAATCTCAAGTACATGCGGGCGTTGGCCCAAGCCTGGCCGACGCCGGCGATTGTGCAACGGGCCGTTGCACAATCGCCTTGGTCTCATATCGTGACCTTGCTGGACAAGCTCAAGGAGCCGGGCGCACGCAATTGGTACGCGGCCCAATCGCTCGAGCACGGCTGGTCGCGCAACGTGCTTGCGATGCGGATCGATACCCACGCTTATTCGCGTGCCGGTGCCGCGATCACCAATTTTGATGCGCGACTGCCACCTCCACAATCCGATCTGGCGCGCGAAGCATTGAAGGATCCGTATGTATTCGATTTCCTGGGGCTGACGGAAGACGCTCAGGAGCGCCATATCGAAACTGCACTCACGCGCCACATCACGCGTTTTCTGCTCGAGCTGGGTGCCGGCTTCGCGTTCGTTGGTCGCCAGTATCGGCTCGTCGTCGGTGGCGACGAATTTTTCATCGACCTGTTGCTCTATCACTTGAAGCTGCGCAGCTACGTGGTGGTCGAATTGAAGGCGACGCCCTTCCGTCCCGAATACGCGGGCCAACTCAACTTTTATCTGTCCGCGGTCGACGCGGAACTGAAGGGGCCCGAGGATCAGCCAACGATCGGCTTGCTCTTATACCGCGAAAAAAACCGGCTGGTCGCAGAGTCGCACTGCGCGGGATGACGAATCCGATGGGCGTTGCGGAATACCAGCTTCTCCGTCAGGTGCCGGCGCCGCTGGAAGCAGGCTTGCCGTCGATCGACCACATGGAGGCGGAAGTCGGCCCCGATCTGCCCGACGTCGAATGAGGATGGCGTAAATCGCGCTCGGCACTAGGACCCGACGGCACACCCGTGGCGTTTTCGCGAAGTTCCGCGCTAGCGACTAACCGACCGGATCGGGTCACCGGCATGCAGCCATTCGTTATCTTTGACCTTGACGCACGTCCGCCCTCCGCCCTCGCCGCTTCGCTCTGTTTCATGGCAATGGAGGGTTTCCAGGTCAAGCGAGATGCGCCTGTACCAGCTCGCGGCCGCAAATCGGCCATTGCGGTCATTGGCCCGAGCGCCGGCCAAGGTCCGCTATAGTTTGCTCTGCAGTCGTCGCACCCGTGATTACTTCGAATGACGGCTTTGCGTCCTGCGGGAGGGGCGGCAGGCATGGTGTCCTCTACGGCATGTCCTTTCGCTGCGCCGTCACGAAAGCTGGGCTCGACTGGGTTATCCAATCGGGTAATCGAGCCCTCCCGCCGGTAGATGGACCGACCGTTGTCAAGCGCATTTGAAATCTGACCCACTTCGCGCGTGAGCGCGCAAAGTAAAAGTGAGCCAGTCGTTACTTCTTCGATGCCGGGACGTGCCCAGCCTTCCGTTGCTGTTTAAGTCGGTAGCTGTCTCCTTTGATCTGGATGATGTGGGCGTGGTGCAGGATGCGGTTGAACGCCGGCAATACGTTCGAAGCAGTCGCGCTCGACGACGAGGGTGAGCATCGACGATGGGCCGGTCGGGTTCCAGGACCGGCTCGTCTCAAAAAGCGAACCGGGGTCCATCCTAGCAAATTCGATAGGGTGATTCGTACATGCGCGCACTATCATGCAATTGATTCGCGCGCTCACAGTTCGAGAGCGCAAAACAGTAACGATTAAACGTGGAGGCCGCATGCGCACGAAAGAAACTGATAAGTCTCTAGAACCCGCTGATCGCGATGTTCTCGATGCCGCAACAGACATTTATGACACGTTTTTTACAGCCGAGACCACATATAACGAACCGGTGCAAGGCAGCGAGGGGCAAAAAATGGCGGCCTATGTGGACTGGTACCGCAACCTCGAGGACTCTGGAGCATTAACGAAAATATCACATAGTTACATTGACCCAAAACCAGGAACCGCTAACGGTTTTTTATTGAAACAACCGCTTCCATCAAAAAGAACGGCCATTGTGGTACATGGCGCGTGGAGTCATCATAGAAACGTGGGCCCGTGGGTGATGGCGTTTTACAATATGGGGTTTAATGTATTCACACCAGATCTGCGAGGTCATGGTAGCAATATCATTCCGGAAGTCCCTCTGACACAGCAGGACCGGAATATGGGTATATACGACTCGCGCGACCTCATTTCATGGATAGATAAAATTAAGGAAATTACCAGCACCGATCAGGAGATCGTCCTCCATGGTTATTCGCTCGGTGCATCGACCTCGCTTCAGGCAACGCTGTATACCGGGCTCTTACCCAATAATGCCCTTGCAATTGTCGAGGATTGCGGCTACGCAGATCTGGGTGCGTCGATCTTGTATGAGATCAAACAGAACCACCCTGATGTCGACGCGCTTTCCGTTTTCGCTCAGGTAGACACCATGCTGTACGAACGACAAGCGGCCCGCATGGCGGACGGCTTGTCAATGAGTGACCTGAAAGACGGAATGCTGCCTTTGCTCGTCATACACGGAACGAACGATGCCGGCCTTGCTTCCTCTACGGACATCATCTACAAGACGTACGGAGGGTCTCCGAAGGACAGGCTAGAGGTGCAGGGCGCAGGGCATGCGGAGTCCATTGCCTACGGATTTTACACTTACAGGGAGCAAATACGACACCTTTTGGGGCAAGCTAAAGTAATGCCGTGCGAATTGGTGTTCGACGCCGACCCATCGAAGGAATTGGAGCCATTCCCTCAGTTCCCAGGAAGGCTGTCGGCCAAGGTGACCGTCGGACGCGGCGACACTCTTCCAACATCGATGACCTTCAAGATCGTCGATGACGACAAAACGGGCGTATCCTTCTCAGGCGGCCGTACAGAAGGAACAGTCCGAATATCCCCAACCGGAATTGCCACTTTACCGATTTTGTCATTCACTAAGGCGACTGGGCGTTTTTCGATTGTCGCTTCGGTGGTGATCCTGCGCCAACTGGGCTTTGGACAGCCACTGCAAATCGTCGTCAACGAGATCTGCATGTTCAGTACACCGACCAGTTGAGCCGCCTCGATCCTGGGGGCGCCTCAATAGCACCCTGTGGCTAAACCCATGTCGTTATACACAACGTCCCCGCCGGTTCACGGCGGCGAGAAAGGCCGTTTACTTTCAACATATAGAGCAGCGCTTCTAAACTGTCGGCGGATGTCGTTTACTCTCCGCTTTTGCGCGGACGCCTTGGTCACCGAATCGACGCCCTGGACGCAAACGGAATTCGAGCAACTGGACCTGGGCGACGCGCGCCTCCTGAACAAGCAAGCGAGGCTTTTGATGGAAAGGATGGCGGCCGACCCGACGGCCAGCGTGCCTCAGGCATGCCAGGGTTGGGGCGAAACGATAGCGGCGTACCGCTTCTTCGATAACGAGAAGGTCCCATGGCATGCGATTCTGAGGCCAAGCCAGACGGTACATTTGTGCAGCAAGCTGCTGCACAAATGCCGTGGTTACATCTGTGCATGCTGCTCGATAAATTAAAGGACAACGCGGAACGCGAATGGTACGCGACAAAAGCCGTCGAGCACGGTTGGTCACGCAACATCTTGGCCATGCAAATTGAAACGCGCCTGCATGAGCGGCAAGGCAGCGCGCTCACCAATTTTCGGCACAGCTTGACGTCACCTCAGTCGGATTTGGCTCGAGAAACGCTCAATGATCCGTACATCTTCGATTTCCTCGGCTTGTCCGACGACGCGCAGGAGCGCGACATTGAACGTGCACTGACTCAGCACATCACCCGCTTCCTGATCGAACTCGGCTCCGGTTTCGCGTTCGTGGGTCGCCAACACCGGTTGGAGGTCGGCGGTGATGAGCTCTTCGTCGACTTGTTGTTCTGTCACCTCAAGCTGCGTTGCTATGTGGTGGTCGAACTGAAGACCACACCATTCAAACCAGAATACGCAGGCCAGCTCAATTTTTACCTGTCAGCCGTCGACGCGCAGGTCAAGCAAACCAACGATCAGCCGACGATCGGACTGCTTCTATGCTGGGAAAAGAACCGCCGTCGCCACGGATCGCCGGAGCGCACAGACTGAGGCAGCGCTTCGGCGACATCGATCCATTCCAGGCGGAGGGTTGTCGCTGCTCGATCCATCCCTGTCTCATCGATCCAACTTCGTGTCTTCGTCCGGGTCGATGCCATGTTGGCGCATTAGCTTCGTGAGCCGCGCAACCCTGAACCAAAGCCCGACGGCAGTGATTGTCACGACCAACGAATACACGTTATCGTTTCCGATCCATCGCGACAGCAATATCACGCCCGCGATGAACCCTATGGCGCAAAGGAGTAGCAAGCCCCGATCGATGAGCCATGCTTTCATGGCTACAACCCTGTGCCCGCGCGGGCACGAAGTCCGTAGCTCTTACGTTGCGGCGATGACAAATCAAACAACTCTGGATGGCAGCGTGCCCGCGCCGGCAAGGTCGCGAAGCGTGACTTTCATGCCCATCGTATGAACGATGCCCGCAAGCTGCCCGATAACGCCTAGCGTGCTTGTTTGCGTCGAAAACAGATTGGACGGTGCGGTCAAGCCAATCGCTTCCATGTTTTCTTTGAAAACCGGATAGAAGACTTTGCAGGTTGTTTGGCCCATAAGCTCTCTCAAATGGTTTTTGTTGGATCGCGCCGCTTGCATTGTCATTTCGGCGCGCGCGTAGGATACCACCTATCCGCCGGCAAATAGCCGCTAACGATGTGCGATTTCGCACATGCATCGTTGACCGATCCCCCGGCCCATGTGATATTTCCGCGACAACTTTCCTTCCTCCGAATGTTCATTAAATTAAATTTTCGCGCGCGCCTTCTGAAATCGGGGAGCCTATGATCCGACGATCAATCTTGATCTTCTTTGTCGGGCTGTCGGCAGCACAGCAAGCTATTTCGCAGACCTACTACACCGATACATCTCGCCTTGTTCCGCAACGTATTAATCGAGAACGAACTGCTCCCTGGCTCGAAGCCCACCGTCCGCGTGTATGGGGAAACGTCAGGGAAAGAAAAATCAAATCAAGCGAATAAAGTCGGATCAACCGGCACCAACATCCATTTGCCCGAAGCAGGCAACGCTGTCACGGTGCCGTCCCCGAAGCCTGACGTTGGTGACTTTCACAAGGTTCTCGATGTGGTGATTGAGCAGGGTTCTTTCCCCGATCCGCACGTGATCGAGCACATGACCGGTGGAGGATTTGTTCCGGTCGGGAACTCTCCGTGGTTCAACGCGGCAGCTCCAACGGACAAGGCAGGCGTGTATGCCACGGTGCGCGTAACGGGCGCCGCGACGCCTCTCCCGGTCCAGATCGAGCACGCAGTGCATGTGACATTCTTCGATGCCAACTGACTGCATGCACTGACAGGGGCGCCACGAATCGACCCTTATCGTTTGATAATTGTCGACAATCCGCGTGCGGTTGTCGAACGGCGGCAACTGGCCGATAGCTCCATTGCGATCGACGTGCTAAGAGCCGCCGTCAGCATCATCAACGGCAGCTGCCCGGCGGACTACTGGTCGCGTACTCCCGGCCAGGACAGGCCGGTCGCCGCATCGCCGGCCCTGCGGCCTACCAACTCAGGAATTTCGTTCGGTGGCGCACAGGCGGCCGCCGTTCGATCTGTATACCCTGCGCCGCACGACAGCCCCTGACTTTCGATATGCCGCTCGCACGGAGGACTGAAAAAACTCGCACGGAAGCGATGTAACCTGGACTTCTGATCGCAACGCGCATGAAATCTCGCCTAGCCAAGGCGATCGCTCATCGGCCAAGGCTTACTGGTTAAACCCGGCGTGGCGCAGCGCTTCCTCAGCGGCCTCGTGGTCTTGAGCCGATGTTCCGCCAGAAACACCGATGCCCCCGAGTAGACGCCCTTCGTGAAAGATCGGTACGCCACCGCCGACCGGCGTCAGTCGCGGATGGTGCGCGAGCGGAGCAACGGCGGGCTCGGCCATGTACTGATTCCATTGGTGCGTGGACATGCCGAACGACGCGGCGGTCCATGCTTTATCGATGGCGACGTCAACAGTCAGGAACGGGGCGGTATCCGCCCGCTCGAACGCGCGCAAGTGACCGCCTGTATCGGTAATCGCGATGGTCGCGGCGAACCCTCGCGCGTCACACGCGCGGCGCGCTTCGGCCATCAATGCTTGTGCGGCTTCCAGACTGATCGTGGTCGTGCTGATGATTGGCGATGTCATGTTGATGCTCCTTGTCAAAAAGGGCTTAGTGGTTGGCGACGACGACCTTGCCGATCATGTTGCCGGCCTCGACCAGCGCGTGCGCTTCGATGAGACTTGCGGCGTTGATGCCGTCAATGCGTCGGGTCAGGGTGTGCTTGAGGCGACCCTGGTCAACCAGCTGCGCCGCGCGGCGCAGCAAGGCATGTTGCTGTGCGATGGTGTCGGTGGTGAACATTGCGCGGGTGAACATCAGCTCCCAGTGAATCGAGATCGATTTCCCCTTGAACGGACCGATGTCCAGACCCACCGGGTCGTCGATGAGGGCAAACTGGCCTTCCGGGCGCAGCATGGCGGCGATCTGAGGCACGTAGGCGGCGCTGTTGTTCAACCCGGCAACATGGGTGACGTGCTCGATGCCGAGCGCGGCCAGCTGGGCTCCCCAGGGCTGATGGTGATCCAGGACATAATGAGCGCCATGATCCAGCACCCACTCGCGGGTTTCCGGGCGCGAGGCCGTGCCGATGACGGTCATCCCTGTCAGCTCGCGCGCCAGTTGGGTCAGAGTCGAGCCGACGCCGCCCGCCGCTCCGATTACGAGCAGCACGTTGTTGTCGGTCGGATCCGCCGCTTGAACACGCAGACGGTCGAACAACAGCTCCCATGCGGTGATCGTGGTCAGCGGCAACGAAGCGGCTTCAGCGAAATCCAGTGATGTCGGCATGGGGCCGACGATGCGTTCGTCGACGGCGTGCAGTTCGCTGTTGCTGCCTGGCCGCTTAATGTCGCCGGCGTACCAGACACGGTCACCAGGCTTGAAGCGTGCGGCCAGCGGACCGGTCGCGCGGACGATTCCCGCCGCGTCCCAGCCGGCGATGCGCGCGCCGCCTTCCGGAATATCTCCGCCGCGCCGGATTTTGGTATCGACCGGGTTGACCGACACCGCTTTCACTTCCACCAGCAGATCGTGGTCGCGCAGTTCCGGCGTGGGCAGCTCGATGTCCTGCAGCGCCTGCGGGTGGCTGATGGGGTGGTTCTGATAGAAGCCGATCGCTTTCATACACGTGATCTCCAAAGGGGTATGGGACCATGTTATCTTTCACCGATATGCGGATAAATACCGGCAGAGACCAAACAATTTCTGCATTTCAATGAAAATGATCCGACTCGATGACGTTCAGATCTTCGTGCACACGGTGGACTACGGCAGCTTCTCCGAGGCGGCGCGCCAGTTGAATATCGCGCCCGCACATGCGAGTGCATCTGTGCAGCGGCTCGAGAAGGCGTTGGACACGCGCCTGTTCACGCGGTCTACGCGAAGCATGCAACTGTCGGAGGCCGGGGAGCGTTACCTGCCGCATGCACGCGTCATGATTGGCGCGCTGGAGCAGGGTGAGCAGGCTCTGGCAAGCGGCCGGGGGGCGTTAAATGGACCGCTGCGGCTGTCCGCTCCGTCTGACTTTGGTCGAAACCTGCTGTTGCCGTGGCTGGATGAATTTCAGCACCTGCACCCTGGCTTGTCGCTGCACGTCAAAATGAGCGACCGTGCGGCCGACCTGATCCGACAGCCGCTCGATGCAGTCGTGCGCTACGGAGCGCTGCCCGATTCGTCGCTTCTGGCTCTGAAACTGGTCGACAACAATCGACGCGCATTGTGTGCCGCACCGTCATACCTCGAACGGCATGGCGCACCGGTCAAAGTCGAGGACCTGCGGCGACACAACTGCCTCCGGTACGTCTGGAGCGAGCAGATACACGAACGGTGGCGCTTTACGCCGCCTGGTGGCGAACGCACTGTGGCAGTAACGGGCAATCGCATCAGCGACGATGCCGATGTCGTTCGGCGCTGGGCGATAGCCGGGGAAGGCATTGTCTACAAGTCGCGACTGGATCTCATCGAGGATTTGAAGGCAGGCCGACTGGTGGAGTTATTTCCCCCAAAGTATTGCGAGCTCGCGCCGCTGCACTTGATTTGTGCTCACCGTGCGCAACTGTCGCCGGCGATTAACGCGTTGCATGCTTTCTTGCGGGAGCGCTGCGCTGCATTGCTTGCCAGCCATCCATCGGGGGGCACTCAGGCTGTACTCGCGATTTAAATGGCCGCCTCCAGGGCGCAACGGACGTCTGAATGTCAGAACCCCGTTGCCCGCGAAGGTCGTCTGTTGGTCGCACCTTGCCCCACGGTCGTGCGCGGCGATCGTGTCGGGCACGCATCTCATGCACGAGGCATGACCCGACCCAAAGCGAACTGGCTTGCGAGACACATTACAAAACTTTTCCCGAGCATTGTCGATTTCCGATCATCAGCTTCGTCGTCAGTACATCCCCACCCAAAGGACCTCCCATGAAATACCTCGGCCTGGCCTACTTCACCCCCGAAAAAATCGCCGCGATGGCGTCAGACGACGTCAAGGAATTGGTGAGCCAATGCCCTGCATTGGACGAGAAAATGCGCGCTACCGGCAAGGTTCTGATTTCCGCGTCGCTTGGCGATCTGGACAACTGGAGGACGCTTCGCCCGCGCAGTGGCAAGACGCACGTCACCGACGGGCCTTACACCGAGTCCAAGGAAGTCGTGGGCGGCCTGTTCATCATCGAAGCGGATAGCCGTGACGAGGCATTGCGCATCGCGTCCATGCACCCGGCCGCCACGCTGGGCGAAGAAGTCGGATGGGCCGTCGAGCTTATCCCCATGGACTTCTACCTGGCCCGATAAGGGCCTGGACGCCTGTCTCGAGTTTGCGCTGGCGCTCCTGTCTTCACAAACACCTTCGCGGCTCCATGAGTCATCGCGGCGATGTCCCCTTCTGGCCCGCACCTTGACTCACGGTCGTGCGCGACGATCCTGTCGGGTGCGTGTCTCATGCAAAAGGCACAGCCCGACCGATTCTGCGAGGGAGCCTTCCGATGTATGGGCCACGATGGCCGACTAGCGTCCGACGACCGAGCGCGGTGAACTCCTCGGGCGCGATTCTGATCCAAACGGCACGATGGCGAGATTGAACATGGCCAGATCCCGCACGCGGGACGTTACGCCTCAGTCACGGAAGGCCAAAGATCAACCCTCGAATAGCGAAGTTTTCTGGCTGTGAGTCGAGTTCCATGTATCGTGAGATGATGTTGCCTCTACTGATGCCGGGATTTTTAGAAAGAAATAAATCGAGGTCTTTTTCGCTATGATTTGTGGAAAACAAGAGCCGAAAATTTCGGCCCTCACTAATCAAATTCAGCCCGCCCAGATAAGCGATTTCTCCATTCTTGACTGAGAACCGATATATTGGTGCTTTGGTCACATTGAAATAAGCATTCCCTGAATGAGGGACGAAGTAGTACGTTCCGGCCGGAAGGCTTAGCGTTCTTAGGTTGCAGTGCTCACCATTGAAGTCGGACGGGAATGGATAGTCCAAGTTAATTAGCACTTGATCATATTTTTTTCGCGACTCCCCGTTGACTAACCAGAGTGTGGTCGATACGACTGATCGTGTTTCACGAGCACATGTAGAAAAGAGAGCAATCCCCTTGTCATCAGGTGCATTGTTTATATTTGTTACATACCCTCGACCCGTGTGGGCGCAGCCGGAAAACATCAAGAGCAGGGATAGCACGAAGGCTACTATTGGTCTATTCCGCTCCACTTCGGGCCAAGCTTGATTGCTGACGGAGATCGACGCAATTCCAGGATTGTTTTTCATGGACATAAATTTACCCGTGCTTTTTGGGGTTGTTAGGTTAGTTAAATGAGTGAGATTGCAAATTCCCGAGACCCCTGTTTGATCGATGTCAATTAATTGCATCACAAATTAAAGATTGATTGTCAACTATCCAGAGGTTGATGTCGGTTGACCGCTCATGGCCGACTCCTGTCTCATGCGGTCGGCAGAGCCGATCCTTAGCTGGCTTTTCGCAAACCTAAAACTACCATTCGACGCGCAGTTGCACGCTTTCCGCTCTTGCGGCTCGGCGCTGCTTAGACACTGTGTCGTTGAGCTAATTAGCGGCCGGCATGGCTTGCGGTCGTCCTACATACCTCATGGAGTAAATTCCGGTCGATCGTACTCAAGGTATTTTCGGCTGACGTTTCGGGGACTGCCTCAATGTCGGCAAACGAAAAAAGGTGAGTGCACGCCACTAAATATGACCCTACCATCGATGGATGACTTCCATCAGGTTCATATAGGTCGATTTCAGGTCGGAGTCTGCGGAACTGATCCCAAGCCAGGCCGACTGGAATGACTCTAGCTCCGGTCGCTTCAGCCAAACCCCGAAACGCGGTAACAATATTTGCCTGCGACGCCGGATCATTCTTCCGAGCCCATGTCATGTACAAATATGGCTTCGCACCAGCAACTTGAATCGCATCGACGAATCTTCGCACATGTTCTTGCATGCTTTTCAATGCACGGAGCGGTCGAGTGCTTTGGTCCTGCAACACGACCGCATTCCATCTCTGGGCAGTTAGACGCTTTTGAACTTCGCCTCGGTTCCAATGCGCCGCAAGAGATGCTCCGCCAAATGCGATCACATCTGTCTTCACCTGCATGCCGGCAAAGCTTGCCTCAATGAGGCTGGCAAGCATCGTCGGCATATCGTTTCTCGTTGTATAGCTATTGCCAACAAAGAGAACTCGAAACTCGCTGCTCATGGTGATGGGAGATAACGACTTGTCCGCCGATCGATGCGATGACTGCAACGGCATTTCAATGCTCCTCCACCTCGTCCCTTCAGCCTTTTCGCATGCGTGCTACCAACGCGAGCAAGCGAGCACTCATTTCCTTGGCCGGCAAGTGCGCGAGCCAGCCGTGACCAGGAAGCAACCATTCGAAACGATACGCGGCCAGCTTGCCGAGCGATTCGGTGAGCTCGGTCCATGAATACCAGCACGCGTCCCTGAACGCGAAGAGGTCCTGCTCGCGTGGGCTCCAGGCAAGCGAATCACCCGAGAAGAGCACTCGATCATCAAGCAGATACACAACGCTACCCCGAGTGTGCCCGGGCGCCGAGATTGCCCGCACGCCGGCCGTGATGCTCACTGCTGACCCATCATCGAGCAGATCCGTGGCATATGGGGCAGCCGACCTGTCCTCGCGGTGGATCCAGACACGAGCTCCGAATCGGCGCGCGTATTTGTCTGCGTCGGCGACGTCGTCACGATGCGACAAAAGGATGTGCGCAATACCACCCGAAGCATCAAACCAATCCACCAGTTCCGCGGCATACCTCGGTGAGTCGATTAGTAGATTGCCGTCCGGCCTCTCGGCAAAATAAGAATGTGCGCCAAACGACGACCGAGCGTTGAATCCGCAGCGCCACACACCCGATGTGATCTGCTGCGGAAAGATCGCGACGCTCGGGCGAGGCTGCTTCATTTCGCTGCGTACCGATGCCGTAGGACATACCAACACCGCGCGCCAGGCAGCAAGCTGCTCTTCCGGCGCGACGGGCTGCCGAATGAAGACACTCTTGTCGTTTCGTTCCTCAATGAGCCCAGGCG
Source organism: Trinickia sp. EG282A (assembly GCF_040965455.1). Classification (NCBI taxonomy): domain Bacteria; kingdom Pseudomonadati; phylum Pseudomonadota; class Betaproteobacteria; order Burkholderiales; family Burkholderiaceae; genus Trinickia; species Trinickia sp. EG282A. The sequence continues at coordinate 551,441 of NZ_JBFRCC010000003.1, forward strand.
CGACGTGACGCGATGCACCGCAATTGATGCACGCTGTGTCGATGTACCACTCCCCTGGCACGGAGTCGGTATTGCGTGGTGGCTTCATTAGATGCTCTGGTCCTGAGAACGCATGGCAACCTCACAGCTCCCATGATAGACCTTTCAACCGCCCAGACATGGCAGGAGCAAAACACGGAAGTCGGAGGCTCGAGCTTGGTAGCGCTTTACCTCTTGACAGCGCTGGCCGGCTTCCGGGCGAAAGCCAGGACGGCGGGCGCCGGGACGTTGAACACGCCGTCGGACAGATACGGTGCCGCCCTTTCGGCAACCGACTTTTCAATTGTGCAGCAGGCCGTTGCACAATTGCCTTGGTCTCACATCGTGACCTCGGCACCGGACCCTGGTTGTTATGGGCACTGTGGTTGACGCGAGTCATTGTCACTTTTGTTGCTCAGCGCCCCTTCCTGAGCCGCGCTTGGCCCAGATGCGCCGTCTCGCTCGCCGGGTACGGTGAACTGAAAAACGGCGCCCCGAGGCACGTTCGCGCTCAGCCGTAGCATTCCCCCGTGCGATTCCACAATCGAACGACAGATGGACAGACCCATGCCCATTCCGCCCGCCTTCGTCGTATAGAACGGCTCGAAGAGGCGCTCGACGTTTTCGGGGCGGACACCCGGCCCCGAATCGCACACCGTAACGAGGACCGCATTCGGCTCATCCTTGCCGGTGCTTATCGTCAGTTCGCGCGGTCCGTCGTCCACCGCGCTCATCGCGTCGATGGCGTTCATGATCAGGTTCAGCATCACTTGTTGCAGTTGCACTCGATCGCCTTGAACGAGCGGTAGGTCCTCCGCAAGCTCCATCCGCACAGAAACGCTGTTTTTCTCGGCCTCAACGCGCGTCAGGGTAATGACCTCGCGAATCGCCTCGTTGATCTGCACCCACTCCTTATCCGTCGGGGCGTTTCTGACGAGCCCTCGAATGCGGTTCATCACTTCGCTAGCCCGCCTTGCGTCTTTGGTGATACGTTCAAACGCCTGCCGAACCTCCTCCAGATCCGGCGACGGTGCGCTCAGCCAGCGTAGACCCGCCTCGGCGTTGGTGGCGCACGCGCCGATCGGTTGCCTGATTTCATGGCTGATCGAGGCTGTGAGCTGCCCCATGGTCATCACGCGGTTTGCGTGCGCCAGCGCGGTCTGGATCTCGCGGTAGCGGCGCTCGCTTTCACGTGCTTCGGCCTCCGCGCGCTTGCGCTCGGTCAAATCGAGCACGAAAGAGACACCTTGGTCCCCGCCTTCTTCGAAGCTCGCCGCGCCGATCAACACGGGCACCCGGCTGCCGTCTTTCCGGAAATACTCCTTTTCGAACGATTGCAAGTGGCCGGTTCGCTTGAATTCGGGCACCCATTGGTGGACGTCGCGGTCGAGCCATTCCGGCGGCGTCAGCTCTGTCCAGCGGACGCGACCCGATATGAGATCCTCACGCTCGTAGCCCACGATGCGCAGAAACGCGTCATTGGCCTCGATGATCCGGCCTTCGAGGTCCCAGATGAAGACCCCAATAATGTCAGCGTCGAATAGGCGCCGGATCTTCGCGTCGCGCTCTTCGAGTTGCCTGTCCAGTGTCGCTAACGTTCTCAAGTCAGCCTGCAACACGTCCCGCCACATGAGCAGAAGTCTGAGGAAAACCTTGCTGTAACTGTTCTTTTTCCTGTCAAGAACGCAGATGGTTCCGAATATCTCGCCGTTTGGCCAACTGATCGGGACACCTAAGTAAGAAACCATCCCCAGTTTGATATCAGGGTTCGATTTCCACGCTTCGTCCTGCAGAGCGTCAGGGACAAGCAGCGGTTGACCCGTCTTCATCACGGTCTCGCAATAAAGACCCGTGTTCAAAGCCGCGGTTTCGGCCGGCTCGTAAGGATTCCCCGTGGACTCGCTGGATACGAAGACTTTGATGTTCGGAGGCTCTACTTGCATGATCAAGGCGGAAGGAACGCGCATGATTTCAGCGAGTAGATTGACAATCTCTTGCCACTTCCTAACCGTTTCCGGGGGTACTTGGGTGAGATGTGACATGGTCGCATTACGCTGAAGAACGATCGGTCTCGTCAGACCACATTCTTGCGACAGGTGAACGCGCCGTTGCGCGTCCCGCGCCCTGTAACTCCAGGGCGGCTCCTCCCCAATGATGAGCGCCTATCTCGTCTCGAATGGTAGACCTTATTCGGGCCGATTTCGACGCGACGCAGAGACGCATTCGAACGGCGAAGCTGCTACGCGTGTCGTCGAGCCGACCGACCCAGCTTCGACCTCTGTCTTTCAGCAGACGCTTTGCAGCCGATCCGCGCAACATTTGAGAACGTCATCCGGCGGCGCTTTCCACCAAATGTTTCTAGAGAAGATCTCAACCTCGGTCATGCCGCTGTATCCCGCCGTTTCAACCAGGCGTCTGATCTCTTTCAGACCGATCACGCCGTCCCCCATCATTCCGCGATCGAGAAGCATGTCCGTGGTCGGCGTCAGCCAGTCAGACACGTGATATGCGGCGATCCGTGCCTCGCTCCCGGCCGCGGAAACCGTCTCTGCGAGCAGAGGGTCCCACCAGCAGTGGTAGACGTCGACCGCAATGCCGAGAGACTCGTTTTTCGGGTCGAGTTGCCGACAAACGGCCAGCGCCTGTCCGACGGTGTTGATCACCGAACGCTCAGCGGCATACATGGGATGAAGCGGTTCAACAGCGAGTCGTACGCCGACGTTCCTGGCCTCGGCCATCAACGCGGCGATTCCATCAGAGACCATTTCACGAGCCGCGGAGAGGTTTCGACTGCCCGCAGGCAGTCCACCCACAACCATGACGAAGCATTCCGCGCCCAGTTCGGCCGCGTCATTGATCGCGCGAATGTTCGACTGGACGTTTGCCGCCCGCTCCTCAGCCGACGGGGCCGGGAAATACGTCGAACGGCAATAGCCCGTCACCTTGAGTTCGAGGGCACGAATCTGACGCGCAATCTGCGAGACACCCGCTGCCTCCACTTCGTGTCGCCACGGGGCGATGCCACCAAACCCCGCCCTCGCAATGCGATCGATCGTCACGTGCAACGGCTCGCGATGCCCCAGCGTTGCGGTGTTGATCGCGCAACGGTCCAGCTTTCCCCGCAAAGTGTCCATTTCCGCCTCGACCGGTTACTCAATTCCCGTGGCGCCGGAAGCGCATTTTCGTCTCTACGCAGTGCAGCCGAGCGTAGCCATCAGCCCTTGCATTCGCGCTGCCGCCAGTTCAGGGTCGCGCAGCAGGTTGGCCTGATCGGCGAGCCGAAAGACATCCGCCAGATAGACGGGAGGCCTCATGCCGTGATGTCCGCCCAGCATGAAGAAGTGAGGTTGGAAGCCGTTCAGATAGGCGAGAAGGACGACCCCCGTCTTGTAGTACTGGGTAGGTGCGCGGAAGATGTGTCGCGACAACGGGACCGTCGGTGCAAGCAGTTGGTCGTAGCGCGTCATGTCACCTGCTGCCAGCGCGCAAAGTGCCTGCGATGCGGCGGGAGCGATCGCGTCGAAAATGCCAAGGAGAGCGTGTGAGTAACCGACCTCGTCGCCAGCAATGAGCTTGGGATAATTGAAGTCGTCGCCCGTGTACATCTTCACGGATGCGGGAAGGCGACGGCGGAATTCGATCTCTTTTGCGTCGTCCAGCAGCGATATCTTGATTCCGTCCACCTTTGCCTCGTTCGAGGCGATGACTTCGAGACACACCTTTGCAGCGCTTTCGCAGTCGGAGTGGCCCCAATAGCCAGCCAGTTCCGGATCGAATGCTTCGCCGAGCCAGTGAAGGATGACCGGCTTGTCACAGGCCGCCAGCACTTCCCGATAGACACGGATATAGTCGCCCGCGCCATGCGCCACACGCGCAAGCGCGCGGCTCGCCATCAGGATGATCTGGCCGCCGGCGCGCTGGACGCTCTCGATCTGCATCAGATAGGCCTTGATCACATCGTCGCACGAGCGCGCGTCGCTGGCGGGCAGATGATCGGTGCCGCAACCGGACGCGACCCGCGCCCCTGGGATGTCGCGCGTTTCGTTCAATGTGCGGACGATCAGTTCTTTCGCCGATTCCCACGACAGACCCATGCCGCGTTGGGCGGTGTCCATCGCCTCCGCGATGCCCAGACCCTGCTCGAGAAGGTAGCGGCGATATTCGATGGTCCGCTCCCAGTCAATCGCGCAAGCCTGCCCGAGTTCGCCGCTGCGAAGAGGGTCCGCCACGACGTGCGCAGCGGAGTATGCGATGCGGTTGAATGGTGCGACCGGCTTCACGACTTGCAGCGGCGTGCCAGTCACACGGTAGTCAACAAGCGCGCCGTCCCGCGTGGGAAGTTTGATTTGCATGACTTGACTCTCGAAGTCAGTATTTGGAAACGAGAAGGCCGCCATCGACACGGATCGCCTGGCCAACGCTGAACGGCAAGCCGCCCGTCGCAAGCGTGCGTACCGCGACCGCGACTTCTCTCGGCGTGCCCCATCGTTTGATGGCGGTCAGCCCGTTTTCCATGAGCGCGTCGTAGCGGGCTTTGGACGGAGCGGTCATTTCCGTTTCGATCAGGCCCGGCTGTACCTCGAAGACGCCGATGCCAAGCTCGGCGAGTCTCAGGGAGAACAGCGTGGTCGCCATCGAAAGGCCTGCCTTTGAAACGCAGTACTCGCTGCGTTGGGGCGACGCTGCAACGGCGTTGGACGAAGTAATCGTGATGATCGAGCGACTGACACCGCCCTGCCGCCCTTTGGCAACTCGCCGGCCGAACGCCTGCATCAGGAAGAACGTGCCGCGGGTGTTGACGTTGAGGCAGCGGTCATAGCTCTCGGGCGTAACGTCGAGTAGGTCGCCACGCGACATGACGGAAACACCGGCGTTATTGACGAGACAGGTAACGGCGCCAAGCGAATCCTCGACAGTCTGGAGCAGCGCGTCGTGTTGCGCGATGTCCGCGAGGTTCGATGTCAGCGCCATACATCCAACGCCGGCGCGCTCGATGTCGGAGCGCGTGGCTTCGAGCTCGTCCGAATGTTCGACGTCGGTGATCGCGATGTCGAACCCGGCATCTGCTAATTCGAGCGCGATCGCTCGTCCTATTCCACGGCGCGATCCCGTGACCAGCGCGACCTGGCGTTGCTTCATGTCTCTCTCCTGCATTGGCATCTGGTACGTCACGCGCTACGGATTTCTTCGCGGTGCGGCCGAAATCCTTAAGTAACGATCCAGTTCGTTATTTAACACTCGGCACCGCACGAAGTCAAAAAAGGGTTTTCCCTTACCGAAGCGGAAAACCCTGCGAGAACGAAAGCTGAGGCAAAAGGGAAGGAGGTCGATGTCGCCGCGATCAGCGCGGGCGCAGGAGGCTGAACACCGTGTCGATGTTGAATTCGAGGCGCTTCTGAAGCGCCTCTTTCGAAACGAAGTCGAAGCCAAAGATGACTTCGCCGGTGAAACGGTTCGTCAGGTAGTAGTACCCGATGGCGGCCAGTGTGAGATGCAGCTGACTTGCATCGACGCCGGGCCGGAAGTCGCCCGATGCCACTCCCCGGTCCAGAATCCGCTGGAGCATGTCGATGAACCCTCGGTGCAGCTCGCGGAACCGACGGGATTTCTTGATGTGGCGCGCCCGATGCAGGTTCTCGCTGTTGACCAGCGACATGAACTCGGGGTTCTTCAGGTAATACTCCCAAGTGAAGGTCATCAGGGTGCGGATGGCTTCTACAGGCGGCAGATGATCGAGTGCGAGCTTCTGTTCCTCGGTCCGGATGTCCGTCCACGCCTCTTCAAGAACGGTCGTAAACAGCTCTTCTTTTCCCTTGAAGTACTCGTAGATCATCCGCTTGTTCACGCCCGCCTTTTCCGCGATCGACTCGATCCGAGCGCCGCCAAGGCCGACCTTGGCAAATTCTGCTTTCGCTGCGGCGATGATCTTCGCCTGTGTCGCGATGGGGTCGCGCGTCCGCTTCGCGCGCTGCGGCAACTTTCCGGCAACGGGTGCTTCGCTGAGTCCGTCGACTGTCGTCGTTGGCATCTTGTCTCTTCAACCCAAAAAATTGAACGGTAACTGCAGACCGACTGCAGCGGCATTGGCGGTTCCATGTCACGCCCCCTTCGAGGCACGCGCCCACTATCGTAAACCCGATTATCGCTCACGAACCCTTGAAGACCTCGAGATCGCGTGACATCATTTGCGTTAAGTAACGAACCGGTTCGGTTTTAAGAGAATGAACCGGGGTGTCGAGGATAAGGAGGCGATGTGAACAAGTGGATGAGCGCAGAAGCGGCGGCGGCTTCGATTCCTGATGGCGCAACGATCGCGATTACCGGCTCCGGTGGCGGTCTCCTTGAACCGGATGCCGTGCTGGCCGCAATCGAAGCGCGCTTTCTACAGACGGGCCACCCCTGCAATCTCACGGTGGTTCATGCCTTGGGTGTCGGCGATGGCCAGGGCAGCGGTCTTGGCCGGTTCGCGCACGCAGGCATGGTCAAGCGCGTCATCGGCGGCCACTGGGTGTGGTCGTCCGCCATGCAGGCCCTGGCGGAATCGGGGCAGATCGAGGGATACAGCTTTCCGGGCGGAGTGATCGCCACGCTGTTCCGGGAGATCGGCGCGGGGCGTCCGGGCGTTATCACGCGGGTTGGACTCAGGACCTTTGTCGATCCCCGACTGGGTGGAGGCAAGCTCAACGCGGTCACCACTGAAGACCTCGTCGAACTGATCGAGATTGGCGGCGATGAGTATCTGCGCTTCAAGCCCATCAAGATCGACTTCTCCATCGTCATGGCATCGTCCGCCGACGATCGCGGGAATCTGTCCACGCGCCGTGAACCCGCCGACCTCGACATCTACGCCGTTGCACTTGCCGCGCACAACAGTGGCGGCAAGGTGATTGCTCAAGTGAAAGGCAAGTCCGCAGGTCACGTGCCCGCACGTCTCGTTCGCGTGCCGGGTGTCATGGTAGACGTCACGGTTGAAACCCCCGCTCAACGGCAGTGCGCAATCAGCGACTATGACGCCACGCTCAGCGGCGAATCGCTCGGCGAGACAGCTGACCCGGACATGCCCGAAGGTATGCGCCTGATCGTTGCCGAGCGTGCAGCGCAGGAACTTGGCACGAATCAGTCAGTGAATTTCGGATTCGGGTTCCCCGGCGCCATCCCCGCGGTGCTGGCGCAGCAAGGTCGCGGCTCGGAATATTGGGGCTCGGTTGAACAGGGCATCCATCGTGGGGCCATGCTCGATGGCCCGATGTTCGGCACCGCGCGCAATGCTGATGCGATCGTGCCGAGCGTTGATCAGTTCGACTTTTACAGCGGGGGCGGCATCGATATCACGTTCCTCGGCATGGGCGAGTTCGACCAAGAAGGAAACGTGAATGTTTCCAAACTGGGTAGCACCGTGGTTGGCCCTGGCGGGTTCATGGACATTGCCCAAGGCGCCAGAAAGATCGTCTTCTGCGGCGCATTCGAAGCAAAAGGCCTGCGCGTTCGGAGAAAGAGCGACGACACGCTCGAAATCGTCTCGCCCGGCTCGGTCCCCAAGGCAGTGAAGACCGTTCGACACGTGACGTTCAGCGGTCTTCAGGCGCGCCTCGACGGCAAAGAGGTTTTCTACGTTACCGAGCGCGCCGTGTTCAAGCTCGACCCGCTTGGTGTGCGCCTGATCGAGGTAGCCAAAGGCATCGATTTGCAGAAGGACGTGCTTGCCCGGATGGAGTTCGCTCCCTTGGTCGATGAGCACCTTCTCGAAGCGTCAATCGCCCATTGAACTGCGAACCGTACTGGCCTTTAGCCGAATCCAGAGGTATCTCTCATGCAGCAGGAATCCGACGTCATTTTCGCCATCGAAGGCGCGGTTGCATCGATCACGCTCAATCGGACAGCGCGACATAACGCGCTGACGACGGGCATGCTGGACGACATTGATCGGTACGTCGCGACCGTCGAACGCAATGACGAACTGCGCGTGCTCAAGTTCACTTCGAACAGTCAACGATTCTTCTGCAGCGGCGCCGACATCAACGAATGGGGCGACATCGACCCGCAACAGATGGGCACGCGATTCATTCGTGATGGGAATCGCGTCTTCCGAAGGATCGCAGAGCTTGATAAGCCCACGATCGCGGTGCTCTCGGGCAGCGCGCTGGGCGGCGGATTCGAACTCGCGTTAGCCTGCGACTTCCGCTACGCAAGCGTCGACGCGCGAATCGGCTTCCCGGAAGCGGCGGTCGGCGCGATTCCTGGCTGGATGGGCTGTGCCCGCCTCTCCGAACTTGTCGGTGCCACGCGCACCCGCGAACTGATTCTATTGGGCGAGCCGGTCGGGGCAGCCATAGCGGCTCAGTGGGGTATCGTCAACGAAGCGCTCCCAGCGGATGAACTCGCAGCTCGGGTAGACGCCGTTTGCGCGACGCTGCAGAAGCGGTCAACCACTTCCCTCTCAGTTGGCAAGCGACTCGTCCGGATGATGGAGTCGGGGCAGCGCGAATACGCACATGAGCTCGCAGCATCAGTCTGCAAGGCGTCACCGGACGCCGCGGAAGGTGTTGCTGCATTCCGCGAGAAGCGTCATGCAAACTTTGGTTGATCCGGCTACCGCGGGCTGTGCACGCTCGACCGGATGGATCGACGGCGATACCAGGATTGTGGTGATCGTCGCCGACCCGATCTCACAGGTGAAGTCGCCGCAGTTCCTCAATTCGCATTTCGCACAGCAAGGCATCAATGCTGTTCTGGTGCCCGCGCACGTCACGCCCGACCGACTGCATGAGGCCATTTCGGGCTTCGCAGCGTTAAAAAACCTGGCGGGCGTCGTGATTACGGTTCCCCATAAAGTCACGGCAGGTACATTGCCTGACGTGCGGATGACTGAGCGTGCCGCGGCAATTGGAGCGGTGAACTGCCTCCGGAAGCTGGGAGACGGAGGTTGGCTCGCGGACAACTTCGATGGAGAAGGCTTTGTCATTGGCCTTGAACAGCAGGGTCTATCTGCGTCCGGGCGGCAGGTCCTTGTCGTCGGTGCAGCCGGCGGTGCGGGCCGCGCTCTCGCGAACGCGTTATGCGCGGCACAAGTTGCGGTGCTGAGGCTCGCCGATATTCGCGAGGAAGCGGTAGATGTCCTGGCGGCTGAACTTCGAAGCCGGTATCGGCACGTGGTTATCGAATTGGCAGAAGCCAGCGCGAATCCCGCCGACGACCTGATCGTCAATGCGTCCCCGGTCGGCATGAGTCCATCGGATTCCATGCCGATCGACCTATCGAATTCCAAGAGGAACGCCGTTGTCGCAGACCTGATCATGAAGCCGGAGCAAACCCTCCTTCTTCAGCAGGCTTCTGCTCTCGGTCTAAGGACACACCCTGGCCGACATCTTCTTCTCAGTTCCGTTCGGCAAATGGCGAGGTTTATTGGCCTAGTTCGTTAAGGCCGTGGCTGCCGGCACAGGATGCTCAAAGAACCGGCATATCGGCTCGATGCAAGCGCAATCAGGCGCGTTCAAGGAGACAGGAGTAAGACATGGAACTTTCGAAATATCGTTGGCGCGTTTGCGCGCTGCTATTTTTCGCAACGACGATCAACTATCTCGACCGTCAGGTTCTCGGATTGTTGAAGCCCTCGCTTGCGCTTCAGTTCAACTGGACTGAGACACAATACAGTTACATCGTCGTCGTGTTCACGGCCTGCTACGCGATCGGGATGCTGCTCTCGGGCAAGCTCGTCGACAAAGTCGGCGTGAAGATCGGCTACGGTGTATGTGTCCTGCTTTGGAGCATCGCAGCTTGCGGCCATGCGCTCGTGCGTAGCACATTGGGCTTCGGTGTCATGCGCGCACTCCTGGGCATTTCGGAATCCGGAAGCTTCCCGTGTGCCGTCAAAAGCGTCTCCGAATGGTTTCCTCGCAAGGAGCAGGCGCTCGCCGTCGGTATTCTGACGGCGGGAACCAGCATCGGCGCCGTCGCAGCGCCCGCGGTCGTCCCGTGGCTGGCGGCTACATACGGCTGGGAGGCCGCTTTCTTCGTGACGGGTCTGACGGGTTTCGTATGGCTCGGCTTCTGGTGCGTCATGTACCAGGCGCCGCTGAAGCATAGGAAGGTCACGAAGGCAGAGCTCGAATACATCAGCGAGGACGCCGCTTCGCCTTCCACCGTCGAACCGGCGAAGGTACGTTGGGTCTCGCTATTCAAGCTCCGCCCGACATGGGCCTTTTTCGCGGGCAAGCTGCTGACCGACCCGATCTGGTGGTTCATGCTGTTCTGGCTGCCGTCGTACTTCAATTCGCGTTTCCACCTCGATCTCAAGAATCTTGGCCTTCCTTTGGTCATCGTCTACATCTCCACGTCGATGGGTAGCATCGGTGGCGGCTGGGTTTCCTCGGCGCTGATCCGTCGCGGGTGGTCGGTCACGAAAGCACGGCAGACGACGATGCTAGTACTCGCGTTCCTGGTCACGCCGATTGCGATGTCTCCATGGATCAACGATATGTGGGCGATGGTTGCGCTTCTGAGCCTCGCCGCCGCCGCCCATCAGGGATGGTCGGCCAACCTGTTCACGACGGCCTCGGACATGTTCCCCAAGGCAGCGGTCGGCTCGGTGGTGGGTATCGGCGGACTCGCGGGTGCGCTCGGCGCAACGCTCTTCCCGCTCTTTGTCGGCGCCGTCCTCGATCACTTCAAGGCGCTCGGGCACATCAACGCGGGCTATAACATCCTCTTCGTGATCTGTGGTTCGGCTTACCTCGTCGCGTGGGTCGCCATGAAGGTGATCCGTTCGTCTAACCAGACAGTCGATATCGCGCAACTGTCGCCGAAGGCAAGCGTGTAACCGACCGGGGCGATGTGCCGGGCACAGTTGGTGCGCAATGTACGCGGGACGGCCTACACGTTGTGGCGCGTGTGTCAGGAGGAAGCGCATGGGGAGATGGAGCAAGGCTCGTCCGCGACCCGCTCAACGATCGCCTGACGTACCGGGTGAAATGCCGTCAATCATCGATCCCGAGCTCGCCACACTCGTTAGCGCGGCACCGGGCTATGGCGATTGGTCGTACGAGATCAAATTCGACGGCTACCGGATGCTGACGCGAATCGAGCACGGAGAAGCGCGGCTCTTCACTCGCAACGGACATGATTGGTCGGCTCGGTTGCCTCATCTGCGCGACGTCGCCGCCGAGATCGCCGTCGACAATGCATGGTTCGACGGAGAGGCAACGGTACTCGACGCCGACGGAAAACCCGACTTCAACGCTCTGCAGAATGCGTTCGATCGGCATCGGACGCAAAGCATCATCCTGTTCGTCTTCGACCTGCTATGGCTCAACGGCCGAGATCTGCGCGACGAACCTCTCCGCGCGCGGCGGCGCGTCCTTCACGACATGATGGATAGCATCCAAACGCCACTGCTGCGGTACTCGGAAGACTTCGCCCAAGACCCCGAATCTCTTATTGCTGCGGCGTGCAAGATGAAGTTGGAGGGCATCATCGGCAAACGCGGCGACTCGCTCTACCGGTCCGGCCGTTCCACCGATTGGATCAAAATCAAATGCCACTTGCGGCAAGAGTTTGTCATCGGTGGCATCGCGCGTACGAAGGGCGCAAAAGCCGGCGTCCGCTCGCTGCTGCTCGGTGTCTACGAACCGGACGGAGCGTTACGGTACGCGGGCCACGTGCGACCCCATCTGACGCCGCGTCAAAGCGCGTCCTTCCAAGCTCGAATAGAGCGGATAAAGCGCGTGCGTTCGCCATTTCGCAACGCGCCAGCACCTGATCGTGACCAGGAGTTTTCATGGCTGAAGCCCGAGGTCGTCGCCGAGGTTTCCTTTCTCGAGTGGACGCCGACCGGTGAGATCCGGCATGCGTCGTTCGAGGGAATCAGGGAAGACAAGCCGCCTCGTGCGGTCAACCGGGAATCGGCGGTTGCTTCGGCAAGCCGCAAAAGATGACCGAGCGTACGCGGCGTCATCAGGCGGCGTCGCCCTTCAGTTCTCCATGCTTGCGTGAGTGTGTCGCCGCGTACTTCAGCTCGTAATGGGCACCCTTTCCGCTTCTGGTTGGCGGAAAATGCTCTCCCTCGACGCACGTCACTTCGAAAGTACCTTTACCGTCGTCGCGGACGACAGAATAGATGCCAGACGTCTTGACGATCTCGCCCGGCTTGAAAGAGTTGTCGCCTGCCATTTCATGCTCCTATCCGTGGTTTTCGCGCATTTTGATCAGCAACGGATATGCCTCGGCACGGACGATGCGGCCACGGACCTTTGTGCTAGGCGCCCCCCGAGGAGAGATGCGGTTTCTGCTCCTGCGTCTCACTCTTACGCGTTGTTTCGCTCTCGTCTTGCGCGCGCGATGCCGCGGGCGAGTAAAGCGACGATAGCGACCGCGATAAGGAAGCTCACAACGAACATCGCCGTTTCCACGATCGCGCCGTCCCCGTGTATTCCGATCGCGTTGCCCGCGAGGAACAGCGGTTTGAAAGCTTTCCACGCGCCGTGATACAGGAACAGGTCTTCAAGTGGCTGGAAATTCGCCAGAACAAGGTAGACGGGTAACGTCAGTAGAACGCCACCGCCCACGACTGCCAGCTTGCGTTTCATCGGACGGTTCGATCTAGGGATAAATAGTTTCGCCGCGATTGAGCATGCCGATGAACTCTTCGATCTTGCGCGCCCGTGTTGCGGGCTTTTTGGCGTTTGAGACGAGGCTCAGTCATGAGGTCGTCCGAGTGGTTGCATTCAGGCAGCGAGGCTGTTGGTTCACTGAAACATCGCAGACTACCGACTTGTGCGGATCTGTGTCATCGGCCGTCGAATCTGGCCGCTAGATTGTGCCTGTCAAACGCGTCGACGACAAAGTCGATGAACACGCGCGTTCTCGCCGGCAAGAGCTTCTTGTTCGGGTAGTAGAGCGATATCGGCCCCTGCTCCGCGTACCACCGTCACTGGCGCGAGCTTGACCATCGACGGCGGTTTCAACGCTTGATCGCCGAAGAAGATGGCGAAAGTCACGTGGGGCGGCTTCGCCTTCGAGGCCGCCATCGCGATGATTGGCATGCGTCAGCCCGATTTGGCCCGACGCCCGCTTCATGAGTGCGCTGCCAGGAAGTCAAGCACGCGCTCACTGAATACGCGAGGATTGGCGCGAAACATGCCATGACCTGCGTTCGGAATTACCGTGTTCGTGACCGATCTCAAGCAGGGGCGCAGGGACTCTTGCATGTAGCCGTAGATGGCTGGGCTCTTATCGCCGGTGACGAGCAGAACCGGCGCGAGAATCCGGGCCGCATCGTTACAACGAAATGGCTGACGGTCGTCATCCAATAGCATTTTTGCGGTCCATGCGTTTGCCCGCCAGACGTTGCGTGAGGTCTCGGATGCGGCAGTCCATGCGCCAGGGCCTCCGACGCCATTGATCCAGAGGGCAGCCCCGCCATCCAAATCACCCTCGCGGAAGCGATCCTGCATCGATCGAACTAGCGCGGTGCGTTCGTCCACGGCGGCTTGAACTTCCGGTCGACTTGCCAATAGGGTATTCAGGGGTGCGGGGTCTGCCAGAACAACGGTACGAACCAGTTCGGGATGTGCAGACGCCGTGAGGAGGACTACCGCGCCGCCGCGCGAATGTCCGAGAAAATGAACTGGGCCGGCGCCAAGCGCCCGGATAAATGCAGCTAGATCGGCCGCATGCTGGCCGAGCGTGGCATCGTCGTCCTGACCATTCCACGGCTCGGGGTAGGAATGCCGGAGGCTGACTGAAATTGTCCGGTAGTGCTTCGATAGTAATGGGATAACCGGCTCCCAGTTTCGATAATCGCCAAGCGTCCCATGCACGAGGATCAGCGGTATGCCCTGCCCGCTTTCTACATAGGCCATCGGGTAGCCATTCACCTGTAGGACCTTGACGTCAGGCGGTAAGTCCCACGATCGCGGCGCCACATGTTCGCATGACGTCAGGAATGCAGTCATGAGTACGATGCCAAGGAAAACACGCCTCACGGTGACCTCCGCTCGCCTCCCGATTGCCTGAATATAAACCCGTCGCTATAGCTCGACTCGCTGAACATATCCCGTGAGCTCGAGATAGCCACGTCCTACCGGTTTTGCAGCGCTTGTTCTTGCCGAATCGAAATTGCCGATTGCCGCACCAGCTTGAAACGCCGTCACGGCTCCCTCCCAATACACTGCGCCGGTGCTCGCCCGGCTGTCGAATTCCTGATCGTCCATGAGCGGTACGAGCATCAGATGCAGGTCCTGCGCATCGACGCGCATCGCCACCGGATAATCCGCGCCGGTATGCGGCGAACGCCAACGGCGTAGCGGCGTGAAGCTCACGCTGTCCGGGGATAGGGCATGCGTGCTTCCATCGGCGGCGCGCAGCGTGCCGCCTGCCCAGAACTTGCGGCCTGCCTTGTCACGGATCTGGAAGGCCATCAGCGCCCCGCCGTCATCGAGATCGATGCCGATCCAATCCCAGCCGACCGCAACCTCCGCGAGCGGTGCCGACGACCATTCGTGATCGAGCCACGCCCGCCCGCGTACGCGCTCACCATTCCCGGGTGAATGACGGCTACGCTTGAGCACGCCGTCGACTCGCAGCCACGGCTCGCTGTAGTAGTAGCTGGCCTCACTCGCAAGCGGACCTTTGCGGCTATACCCGCCTGCACCGTTGAGAAGCACCGGTTGCGTCGGCTCTAAAGTGAAGGCGAACGCAAAGCCGGAGGTGGCGACGTTCAAGCGGTAGCGGCCGTCCGCGTTGCGCTCGAGCGACCAGTCGTCGATGTGAACGGCGGTGTCCGTCTCGCTCGCGTCGGCCAAACCGAAGCCACGGCGCGCAGCGCGCTGATCATGCTGAAGGCTGCCCGCGCGCGGATCGCTCAGCGCCACGTTGGCAAACAGCAATTGATTCGGCGCGAAGCGGCTCGGATTGGCGTCGTCGAGAGCCGGGCGCGAGCGAAAGAACGTCGCTTCGAAGCCCATTGATGCGTCCGCGGCGGCGCTCGGCGTGGCATCCGCTGCCGCGTTGGCATCGGGTTGCAGCCAGCCGGTCACGTACCACCATTCGTTGCGATAGCTCGAATGCGCGCCATAGTCGCGCGGGAACACCAGCGGCTGTCCGTTCACCACGATTGGAAACTCCGGCGTGCGCGCCCACGCAGCGCTTAACGCCTGCGCGGCTAGCGGCCATAACAGGAACGTGCGCCTTCTCATCGCGTCACCAGTCTTCGCGCACGGCGCGCACCGCATCGACCGACATCGCCGCGCGAGCACTCAAGAGCGCCGTGAGCGCGGCGGCAACGACGACCGCCGCCGCCAGCGCGGCCAGCAACCCCCACGGCATATGCACGCCCATCGTCCAATGAAACGACTGCGGGTTGACAACGTGCACGAGCACGATCGCGAGACCGTAGCCCAGCGTCAGGCCGGCGAGCACGCCGAGCAGCGCAACGAGCGCGCCTTCCATCGCGAGCATGACCGCGATTTGGCGCCGCAGGACGCCGATGTGCCGCAGCATGCCGAACTCGCGCTTGCGGGCGAGCGCTTGCGCGCCGAAGCTCGCGCCGATGCCGAATAGTCCGATGATGACCGCTACCGCTTCCAGCAAATAGGTCACGGCGAAGCTGCGATCGAAGATCCGCAGGCTTGCAGCCCGGATATCGCCAGGCTGCGCGAACTCGAGACGCTGCCCACCGGGCACGCTGGCGCGCAAGCGTGAGATCGCTTGCGCCGGTGCCACGCCCGAGGCAAGCCACAAGGCGGCATCGGTCACGCGTGTGTCGTGAGTCAGCCGGCGATAGTCGCTTGCGTCGATCACGATGGCGCCGAACTGGCGTGCATAGTCGCGCCAAATGCCGGCCACCGTGAACGGCAAACGCTGCCCCGCCAGCGGCAACGTGATGCGCTGGCCCCGATGCATCCCATACAGATCGGCGACCGCCTCGCTGATCCACACCGGCGGCGGATCGCCGGCTGGCGGCACGAGAGGCGCAGTCGTCAGCGGCAGGCGAGCGGCGGGATGGCGAGGATCGATGGGTCGCGCGAGCAGGCTGACGGGCGGCAGGCGAGCGTCGAGCGATATTTGCGTGGCGCGAAGAAACTCGACGCGCGCAACGCCGGGTGTGGCGGCGATGGCCGCCTGATTGCCCGGCGATAGAAATGCGCTGTCGCCGCCGGACGAAGCGCGCAGATAGAGCGGCGCGGGAAGCAGCAGCTGCAGCCAGTCGTCGACCGCGACACGAAAGCTCGACACCATGATCGCCATCGCCGTCATCAGGCTAAAGCTCGTGACGATACCCGCCAAGCCGATCGTCGCGCGGCCGGGGGCATTGGCCAGCTGCGACAGCACGAGCTGCGGCAATGCATGGCTCGGGCGGGGCAGCAAGACGAACACGGCGCGCGCGACGGCCGGCATCGCGAGCACGCCGCCCAGGAGCAACAGCGCGATCGAGAGATACCCGAATACCGGCAAGCCGGCCACGGGCGGCAATAGCGCCGCTACGAGCCCGGCCCCGATCGCGAGCAGCGCCGCCGCGACGGTCCGCTTCGCGCGCAGCCGTGCGGTCGGCGCTTCCTCGTCGCCCGCCTTCAGCGCTCGCGCGGGCCGCGCCCGCGCCGCTTCGAGCGCCGGCGCGAAACTGCCGAGCACCGACGCGCTCACCCCCAGCCCCCAAAAAATCGCCGCGGGCAGCGCATCGAAATGCACGCGCGGCTGAACGCCTTCGAAATAGCCGCCGCCGAGATCGCCGCCCGCATAATGAAGCACGGCGGCCGCGAGCGCAAAGCCGATGGCGAGACCCGCCGCCGCGCCGAGCATGCCGAGGAATGCCCCCTCCGCGACGACGAGCCAAAGCACGCCACGCTGAGTCACGCCAATCGCGCGCAGCAGCGCAAACTGCGCGCGGCGCCGCAGTACCGCTAAGGCCTGCATCGTGAAAACGAGGAATGCGCCCGTGAACAGCGCGACGAGCGCGAGTACGTTGAGATTCGCGCGATACGCACGCGAGAGCATCGACGTGCGGTGTGCGTTGTCACCTGGCGTGACGGCGGCGACGCCCGCAGGCAAAAGCGCTGCAATCGAATGCGCGAACGCTTCGGCGTCAACGCCTGGCTTGAGCTTGATGTCGATGCGCTGAAGCGTGCCGAGCCGCTGCAAGCGCCATTGCGCGGCGCCGATGTCCATCACGCCGACGCGCACCGCGTCGCCTGATGCCGGCAGTACGCCCGCGACGCGCAGCGCGATCGAAGCGAGCCCGACCTGCACTGTCAGCGAATCGCCGGGCTTGAGCGAGAGCCAGGTCAGCGCGGCAGGCGAGAGAAAGACGGTGTCCGGGTCGAGCAGATCGAGGCTGGTGCCCTTCGTGCCCTTCGTCCCCTTTGTGCCCTTCGAACGATTGGCGCGATCCGTTTGCTCCACGCGCCCGACGAGATTCGGCGTGACGTAGCCTGCGCGAAACACATCGACGCCGAGCAGCTTCAATGACTCGTCGCGTCCCGCGACGCGCGCATCGACCTCGGTGACTGGGCTTGCCACCGCGACCTCGGGCAAGTTGGCAATGCGCGGGAACAGCGCTTCATCGAAGCCCGCGCGCGGGCCGCGCAGCTCGATATCGGCGTTGCCCATCAGCGAATTGACGGTGGCTGACAGCTCATTGAGTGCCGCGCGATTGATCAGCTGCACGGCGTAGCCCATGGCGACACCCGCGGCAATCGCGAGAATGCCGATCAACGTGCGCAGCGGATGCCCGCGCATTTCGCCGGCGATGAGCGCCGCGCCGACTCCGCCAGCCGGCATGCGATTGCCCGGGCGGCGCGATGAGCGCGGCGAAGCGGAGTCCCGCGATGGACGTACGGCGCCAGGCCATCGCATCGCCGCTATGCTCCGCCCGCGCCCCGCGCGTACGGCCCAAGCCCGTCGGGCGTGAGCCGCAACACGCGGTCGGCGGCAGCTGCCACGGCCGCCGAGTGCGTCGCGAGCAGCACGCCCGCGCCGTTTTTTTGCGCCAGCTCGCGCAAAAGCGCGAGGATGCGCATCGCCGTGTCGTAATCGAGATTGCCGGTGGGCTCGTCGGCCAGCACGAGACGCGGCTGATGCACGAGCGCACGGGCGATCGCGACCCGCTGCAATTCGCCGCCCGACAATTCGCGCGGCAGCGCGCGCTCGCGTCCGCCGAGCCCGACCGCGAGCAGTAGGCGCGACACGCGCGCGGGCGCGTCTTTCGCGCGCATGCCGTTCAAGAGCAGCGGCAACGCGATGTTCTGCGCCGCCGACAGGTTCGGCAGCACATGAAACGCCTGGAACACGAAGCCCATTTTCTGGCGGCGCTGCAGCGTGGCAGCGTCGTCGTCGAGCACGGCGAGATCTTGTCCGTCAAAGACGATTTGACCGGCATCCGGCCGGTCGAGTCCGGCCGCGAGATTGAGCAGCGTCGATTTGCCGACCCCCGATTCGCCCATGATCGCGACGCATTCGCCTGCCCGCAGTTCGAGATTTACACCGCGCAGAACGTTGCGCGGCGTGGTGCCTGCGTAGTGCTTCGACACGTTGGCGAGCGTCAGCATCATGGGCCGTCACTCCCTCAATCGCCGTTGTGACTCGCCGCGCCGAACCGTTAGCGCAGCAGAGTTCGGTGCTCGATTCGGAAAGCCAGACTCCGCCCGGACGGCCCGTCGTCTGGCTCACGTTCGCGTGGTTGCCTTGCAAGCACGCTGACGAGTTCGATTGTTGCACTTATCGCGGTTTGCCGCTGTACATCACGATTTGTCGACGCGTCGCTGGCCTCTGCCTCCAGCGCAAAGCGCTTGGCCGCGCACGTCGATGGTCACCAGGTGCTCTTCCTCCTTGTTTGCGACGCGCTCCGCATATTCGCAGGGCGGCCCAGGCGCATGCAGGTTCGCCCGCGCGAGCATTGCTTGGTGCGGAGCAATGCGCCAAAATCACCCGATGACGAACGCGCCACTTCCGGACCGGGATTTTGTTTCCGATGCGCAATCACGCTTCGATGCGCTCGAAAACTATCAGGTCACGCTCAAATCCATATCGGCGGGGGCGGAACCGGTCGAGATACTCTATGGCTACCGCAAGCCAGGTTTCGTTCGCATGGACTTCATCCGTCCCCATGCCGGCGCGACACTCACTTACAACCCTGAAAGCCGGAAGGTAAAGCTCTGGCCATTTGGTTTCGACACCATTCCGACGCTAGCGCTCAGTCCCGACAATCGCATGATCCTGAGCCCGCAGGGTCATCGCGTCGATCAGTCCGATATCGGCGCACTGCTCGTCAACGTCCATGAGCTTCAACTGCATGGCGACACGCAGGTCGTCGGCGCTGAAACGATCGGCATACGTCAAGCGTCACATGTAATCGTGACGTGCAGGCCCGGGCACTTAGCGACGGGCGTGTTCCGCTATGAGCTGTGGTTCGATGTCAGCCATGGGCTGCCCATCAAGGTCGCGAGCGAGGGCGCGTCACACGAGCCGATCGAGACGGTGCTGATGGAGGACCTGCGCATCGACGTGCCAGAGTCGCAGCTCAGGCCGTTTGAGTAGTCGCGCGGGCGAGCGGTCACCCGACCATGCATTACCCGGGGCGCGTACCGAAGCTCGGTACGGCACGGTATGGACCGATCTCAGCGGTCCCTCGTCCTGGCCGGCGCGCTATCGAGACCGCGCGTCGTACCACTCGATGGCGTCTTCGCCGGCTGGAATCATGAACGGACTCGACGCGTCGTTTGCGGCGAGCCACACCGCTTCGGCGACATCCGCTGCATGCGTGACAGTCGTCTCTTTCTGCCAGTTCGCGAAGATCTGCTGCACGATTGCGCTGTATGGCTCGGGAAAACCGTCCTTCATGCGTGCTTGCGCGTTCTCGCCAAAGCGCGTGGATGGTGCACGTCCCGGCAGCACCACGCGTACGCGCACATTGAACGGCTCCAGTTCGAGCGCGAGCGATTCGCTGAACGCGTTGACCGCAGATTTGCTGGCGGTATACACCGATAGCAGATGCAGCGGTCTGCAAGTGACGGTCGATGTGACGTTGATGATCACGCCTTCCCGGCGCTCGCGAAACTGCGGCAATACCGCCTGTGTCATCGCGATGGTGCCGAGCGTGTTCGTTTCGAAGATGTCGCGCACAGTGTCCATCGGCGTGCCTTCAAGCGCGTTGAGAAAGCCGATGCCGGCGTTGTTGACAAGCACATCGATAGGGCCGGCAGCATCGATGACCCCACGGATGCTCTGCGGATCCTTCACGTCGAGCGCGAGGATGGACAAACGATCGGAACGTGGCAACACGTCTTCCCGCGGCGTGCGCATCGTGGCGATCACGCGCCATTCGCGATCCAGAAAATGTCGCGCAACCTCGAGGCCAAAACCGGACGAGCAGCCGGTGATCAATACCGTCTTCATGTCGACTCCTGTGTGGTAACAGTCTCAGCACGATACGTCGGGACAGGCTGGACTGGCTACAATCGAACGTCCACATTCCATTTGTGTTCGTCCGATCATGACCGATCCTCTCGCTGATGTCGTCATGCTGCTCCAGCCGACTCCGACGTTCTCGAAAGTGCTGAGTGGCGCAGGGCGCTGGCGCGCGAGCCGCACGGAAATCGGACAGCCGTTTTATTGCGTGGTACTGGATGGATCGCTTCGTCTGTCCGTGAATGGCCGGGACCCGCTCATTCTCCAGGCCGACGACTTCGTCCTCGTGCCCGAAGTGTTCAGCTTCACGATAACAAGCATCGATCCGCCGGATGGTGACGGCCTATCAAATAATGCGCCGACAGCGCTACCCGATGGCAGCTTTCGTTTTGGCGATGCGTCCACCGCGCCGGATGCGCAATGGCTCGCGGGTATGTGCGCGTTTGGTTCGCCCGACGCGGCCTTGCTGGTTTCGCTGCTGCCCGAACTCGTCCTTGTGCGTGGCGATCGCCGGCTTTCGATCCTCGTCAAACTCGTGCGGGACGAATCGCGTGCGCAGCGGCCCGCACGCGAAGTCGTATTGGCGAGCCTGCTCGAAGTACTGTTCATCGAAGCGTTGCGATCGGTGCAAACGGGTGCATCGCCCGGACTTGTCCGCGGTCTTTCCGATGTCCGTCTTGCGCTCGCCATCCGTGAGATGCACGAAAATCCGGCAAAGCACTGGACAGTCGCACAACTGGCGAAAATAGCGGCGCTCTCGCGCTCCTCTTTCTTCGACCGCTTCAGCCGCGCAGTCGGCGTCGCGCCGATGGAGTATCTACTCTCCTGGCGTATGGCCATCGCGAAGAACCTGCTGCGACAGAACACATTCAGCATCGCGACGATCGCGGCGCGCGTGGGCTACAGTTCGGCCAGCGCATTCAGTGTCGCGTTCGCGCGTCATGTCGGCGTACCGCCGACGCAGTTTGCGCAAGACGCCGTGGAGAGCGCCGCTCGATAAAACGCATGTCGGGAGAAACGGCGACAACGTAGGGGGTGGTACGCATACCCTACTCTTATATAAGATATAAGACATTTGACGCCGCATGCCATTGCCATTAGAATCGCGATCCGAAGCAGTGTCCGCTATACCGGAGTGCCTGATAAGCCTTCCCCTGAACCGCAAAAAACAGCAGGTCCCCCATGCTTGAAAACTTTCGTGCTCACGTGGCCGAACGCGCCGCGCTCGGTATTCCTCCCCTGCCGCTGACGGCTCAGCAGACCGCCGAGCTGGTGGAACTGCTGACGAAACCGCCCGCGGGCGAAGAGCAGACCCTGCTCGATCTCATCACCCACCGGGTCCCGGCCGGCGTGGACGAAGCCGCTCGCGTGAAGGCGGGCTTCCTTGCCGCCGTGGCCAAAGGCCAGACGGCCTGCCCGCTGATCTCGCGCGCCCGCGCCACCGAACTGCTCGGCACGATGCTGGGCGGCTACAACATCCAGCCGCTGATCGAACTGCTGTCCGACGCCGAAGTGGGGCCCGTCGCCGCCGACGCGCTGAAAAAAACCCTCCTGATGTTCGATCAGTTCCACGACGTCAAGGAACTGGCCGAGAAGGGCAATGCCAACGCCCGCGCCGTCATGCAAAGCTGGGCCGACGCGGAATGGTTCACCAGCCGGCCCGAAGTGCCGCAAAGCCTGACGATCACCGTCTTCAAGGTCACGGGCGAAACCAACACCGACGACCTCTCCCCCGCCCCTGATGCCACCACGCGTCCGGACATTCCAATGCACGCGCTCGCGATGCTGAAGAACGCCCGTCCCGGCATCACCCCGGAAGAGGACGGTAAGCGTGGCCCGGTCAAGTTCATCGAATCGCTGAAGCAAAAGGGTCACCTCGTCGCGTACGTGGGTGACGTCGTCGGCACGGGCTCCTCGCGAAAGTCGGCCACCAACTCGGTGCTGTGGTTCACGGGTGAAGACATCCCCTTCGTTCCGAACAAGCGCTTCGGCGGCGTGTGCCTGGGCGGCAAGATCGCCCCGATCTTCTACAACACGATGGAAGACGCCGGCGCCCTGCCGATCGAACTCGACGTCTCGAAGATGGCAATGGGTGACGTGGTCGAGTTGCGCCCATACGAAGGCAAGGCCCTGAAGAACGGCGAGGTGATCGCCGAATTCCGGGTGAAGTCCGACGTGCTGTTCGATGAAGTGCGCGCCGGCGGCCGCATTCCCCTCATCATCGGCCGCGGATTGACCGCCAAGGCACGGGAAGCGCTGGGTCTGCCCCCGTCGACGCTTTTCCGTCTGCCGCAGCAGCCGGCCGATAGCGGCAAGGGTTTCTCGCTGGCCCAGAAGATGGTCGGCCGCGCCTGCGGCCTGCCCGCAGGCCAGGGCGTCCGCCCGGGTACGTATTGCGAACCGAAGATGACCTCGGTCGGCTCCCAGGACACCACCGGCCCCATGACCCGCGACGAACTGAAGGACCTGGCGTGCCTGGGCTTCTCGGCCGACCTCGTCATGCAGTCGTTCTGTCATACCGCCGCCTATCCGAAGCCGGTGGACGTGAAGACCCACCAGACGCTGCCGAACTTCATCAGCACGCGCGGCGGCATCGCGCTGCGCCCGGGCGACGGCGTGATCCACTCGTGGCTCAACCGCATGCTGCTGCCCGACACCGTGGGCACTGGCGGGGACTCGCACACGCGCTTCCCGATCGGCATCAGCTTCCCGGCAGGCTCTGGCCTCGTCGCCTTCGCGGCCGCCACCGGCACGATGCCGCTCGACATGCCGGAATCGGTGCTGGTCCGCTTCAAGGGCAAGATGCAGCCGGGCGTGACGTTGCGCGACCTGGTCAACGCAATCCCGCTCTACGCGATCAAGCAAGGCTTGCTGACGGTTGCCAAGCAAGGCAAAAAGAACATCTTCTCGGGCCGCATTCTCGAAATCGAAGGTCTGCCCGATCTGAAGGTCGAGCAAGCGTTCGAATTGTCGGATGCTTCCGCCGAGCGCTCGGCCGCCGGTTGCACGGTCCATCTGAACCAAGCGCCGATCATCGAATACCTGAACAGCAACGTCACGCTGCTGAAGTGGATGATCGCTCAGGGCTATCAGGACCCGCGCAGTCTGCAGCGCCGCATCACGGCGATGGAGCAGTGGCTGGCCGATCCGCAACTGCTGTCGCCCGATGCCGACGCTGAGTACGCAGCCGTCATCGAGATCGACCTTGCGGACATCCACGAGCCGATCGTGGCCTGCCCGAACGATCCAGACGATGTGAAGACGCTGTCGGACGTGGCCGGTGCCAAGATCGACGAAGTGTTCATCGGCTCGTGCATGACCAATATCGGCCACTTCCGTGCGGCGTCGAAACTGCTCGAAGGCAAGCGCGATATCCCCGTCAAGCTGTGGGTGGCCCCACCGACCAAGATGGATCAGAAGCAGTTGACCGAAGAAGGTCACTACGGTGTTTTCGGCACCGCCGGTGCGCGTACCGAAATGCCAGGCTGCTCGCTTTGCATGGGCAACCAGGCGCAGGTGCGTGAAGGCGCCACGGTCATGTCGACCTCGACGCGCAACTTCCCGAACCGGCTCGGCAAAAACACGAACGTGTACCTCGGCTCGGCGGAACTGGCGGCCATCTGCTCGCGCCTGGGCAGGATACCGACCAAGGACGAGTATATGGCCGACATCGGCGTGATCAACGCCAACGGTGACAAGATCTACAAATACATGAACTTCGATCAGATCGAAGACTTCAAGGAAGTGGCCGACACCGTCAATATGTAAGCACGCTGTTGGGCTGCCGCGTGAGGTATTCGTCGTAGCGCGATGCCATGGCGCCGGGGGCTGAACGCCCGCGGCGCTTTTTTTTCGGGCGTTGCGCCTAGTGTCCTAGCCTCATTGCAATCCTCGTGCGTCGCTCAATCGCGGAGCGCAGCATGGGCCGCCCGCAATGCGAGAAGATAGCTGTCAACCCCGAAGCCACAGATCTGTCCTTTGACGATATCGGCGAACACCGAATGGTGCCGAAACGCTTCCCTCGCATGAATGTTCGACATGTGCAGTTCCACGATCGGACACGTGAGGATCGCGAGTGCGTCGCGAATGCCGTAGCTGTAGTGCGTCCACGCACCGGCGTTGATCAGCACGGCGTCCTTGCCCTCTTCGAACGCACGATGAATGCGCTCGCACATCGCCGCCTCGCTGTTCGTCTGGAACGATTCGACGTGCACGCCCAGTTCCGCGCCCAGTGCCTGCAGCCTCGCATCGATCTCGGCTAGCGTGACCGTGCCGTACTGCGCGGGGTCGCGCTTGCCGAACATGTTGTGATTGATGCCGTGAAGCATCAGGATGCTCTTCATTTTCTTTCTCCCTTTGCGCACTCAGTCGAGCGGCACGGTGAGACGATCGATCACCGCGCTCGTCTCGGGACGCACACCGCGCCACCATGCAAACGCTTCGGCTGCCTGCTCGACGAGCATGCCGACGCCGTCGGCGACACCGAGCACGCCTGCGTTGCGGGCAAGCCGCAAAAACGGCGTGAGCCGCTTGCCGTACGCAAGCTCGTAGGCGGTGCCATAGGGGCTGAAGACGCTCGGTGGCACGGGCGGCAGTTCACCTGTCAGGCTTGCGGAGGTCGCGTTCACGACGACATCGAAGCGCCCCATCGCCGCGAGATCGCCGTAGCCGCACGCATGCAATCCCGCGTCGTGCGGGCCGACTTGGGCTACCAGCGCCTCCCCTTTCGACACGTCGCGGTTGGCAACGACCAGATCGGCGGGACCCGCGGCGAGAAACGGCAGCAGCGCACCGCGTGCGGCACCGCCCGCACCGAGCATCAACACGCGTTTGCCGGTAAGCGGCACGCCGAGATTGACTTCGATATCGCGCGTGAGTCCGATGCCGTCGAAGTTCTCTGCAACGATCCGGCCGTTCTCGAACTTGAGGGCATTGGCGGCGCCCGCCAACTTCGCGCGCTCGCTGCGCTCGTCGGCGAGCGCGAACGCCCTGAGCTTGAACGGCGCAGTGACGTTCATGCCCTTGCCGCCGTCGGCGGCGAACCCACGCACGATCCGCTCGAAGCCATCGTCAGGATCGAGCGGGCCTTCGATTGCAACATATGACATCTGCTGCCGAGTCGCCTCGGCAAAGAGGCCGTGGATCAGCGGAGATTTCGTGTGTGCTATCGGATTGCCGATCACTGCATACTGGTCACTCATGATGTCTCACTTCGCGTAAAGAACGCCTTCGGTTTGCATCGCGTCGATCTCCGCAGTGGAAAAGCCGAGCGATTGCGCGACCTCCGCGTTGTGCTGTCCGAGATCGGGGGCGACCTCGCGGATCGTCGTATCGCAATCAGAGAAGCGGAACGGCAGATTGGGCAGGCGCAGTGTCCCGTAACGCGGATGGTGCTGTTCGACCACCATGCCGCGCGCCTGAATCTGCGGATCGTCGAGCACCTCGTCGATGCGCTGCACCTTCGCGCACGGCACATCGATGCCGTCCAGCAGTTCGAGCACCTGAGCGACCGGGCGCGCGGCGACCCACGGCTGCACGACGGACAGAATCGCCTGCCGATGCGCGTTGCGGCCCGCGCTATCGTGAAAGCGCGCATCGCCGCCGAATCCGGCGGGCCCGCCATGCGTTTCGATCAGCGCGGCGAAGCGCTTCCATGCATCGTCCACCTGCGCCGCGATCACGAGGTCGCCGTCCGCCGCGCGAAACACGCCATAGAGGGTCGACGTCGGCATATCGTGGCCCGTCTGCTCCGGCAGCACGCCTCGCAGCGTGTAGCATTGCACCGCATACTCGTGCATGGAGACGAGCGTGTCGTACAGCGCCATGTCGATGTGCTGTCCGCGTCCGCTCTTCACTCGCCCGAGCAGCGCTGCGTTGATCGCGGCGACGGCGTGAATGCCCGTGTACATATCGCCGAGCGATATCCGCAGCAGCGGCGGCGGCTCGCCCGGCGTGCCGACCATCTGCATGATGCCGCTCTTCGCTTCCGCGATTAGGCCAAAGCCTGCACGATGCGCATCGGGGCCCGTGTGGCCATACGCCGAGATCGAACAGTAGACGAGGCCCGGATTGCTCGCGGATAGCTGAGCGTAGCCCAGCCCCAGCTTATCCAATGCGCCGGGGCGGTAATTCTCGACGAACACATCCGCCGAGTCGCACAGGCGCCGCATGAATTCCTTGCCGCGCGGGTCTTTCATGTTGACGCTGACACCGCGCTTGCCCATGTTGAGTTGCAGGAAATAGCCGCTCTGCTGGTCGTCGAGCACCGTCGCGTGCTGGCGGCCGGCGTCGCCGCTGCCGGGACGCTCGACCTTGATGACTTCGGCGCCGAGCGCCGCGAGGCAACGCCCCACGTAGGGGCCGGCGAGGAAGTGGCTATAGTCGACGACGCGTATGCCTTCGAGGGGACGGGTCTGCTGCATCAATAGGCTCCCGGTCGGCGCGGCACCATCAGGCGATGCTCGCCGCGTTGAACGATCTGTCCATCCTGATTGATCAGCTCGGACGGCAAGACGACGATGCCCCAGCCGGGACGGCTGTTGCTCGGCCGCATTGCGCCGATGCGAAACTTCACGTGCAGGACGTCGTTGACCTTGATGGGCAGCAGGAAATCCCAGGTCCAGCCGAGCGACATGCCAGGTAGGAAGCGATAGTCGCTCTGCGTCTTGAGGCCGTCGGCAATCGACAGCCCGAACAGCCCATGCGCGACGAGGCAACCGAAGTGGCTCGCATTGGCATACGCCTCATCCACGTGCACGGGCGTGTGGTCGCCCGTCAGGTCGGCATAGGCAAGGATGCGCTCCTTCGTCACCGTGTAACTCGGGCTTACGCACTCGTCGCCTTCGCGGGCGTCGTCCCAGTACTTCTCGATGATGGTCATGGTCATGCCTCCGCGCGCGGGTCGATTCCCAGCGCCTGCGCGACGCAGGACGCGGGCCTGGCTTGGATCAGCTCGATGGCGAGTCCGTCGGGCAGGCGCAGCCAGTTGCGCCCTTGGGGCATCTCGCTGACGGCATAGGGTCGAGCCGCGGCGAGTGCCGCTTCCAGGTCTTCGCACATGATCCCGAGATGCGCGAGTCGGCCTTCTGGGCCCTCGTACTGCGGCGCGTGAATGAACTGCAGGCCGCCGAGCGTCCAGTACTGACGCGGCGCGTCGACGGTGCCGTCGACTTCGCGCATCGTCATGCCGAGCACGTCTTCGAAAAAGCGGATGTGCCAGCCGATGTCCTTCACCCAGATGGCCACGTGTTCCAGATAAGCCTTGGAGCCGCTCATGCCGTTGCCTCCTTGCGTTGTTGATCGGCCATCGCGCGTTCGATGCCCTTGATACATGCGAGCAGCGTCGCGTTGACGGGCGTCGGCACGCCGAGCTTTTGTCCCCAGCGCACCACCGAGCCGTTGATGAAATCGACCTCCGTTACCGAGCCTTTTTCGAGGCTCTGCAGCATTGAAGTCTTGAACGCCGGAGAGAGGCCTTCGGCCGCGAGCGTCCAGGCTTGCTCGGGATCAGTCATCGAAAGCCTGACGCCAGCCGCCTGTGCCGCCGAGATCGCCTCGGATACGGCCGCCAGGGCGGTCGATTTGAGCAGCGGCTCTTCGTAGAGTTGTCCGTAAGTGAGCCGCGTGATGCCCGTGAGCGCGCCCGTGGCGACGTTGACGAGCAGCTTGTCCCACATCGTGCCCATGATGTTGTCGCTGACTGTCGTGATCAGGCCGGCTGCATTGAACGCGCCGGCGACGGCTTGCACGCGGGGCGTGAACTGACCGTCGAGCTCGCCGATGTAGGTCAGCTTGCCGGTGACGCCCGACTGGATATGTCCCGGACCTTGCAGCACGCCGCCGACATACGTCTTGCCCGCCAGCACGCGCTCGCGGCCGACGATTTCGGCGAGGATGTCCTCGTGCCCGAGTCCGTTCTGCAGCGAAAGCACAACCGTCGGCGGCCCGACCAGCGTAAGGGCGCCGCGCATCGCGGCGTCGGTGTGAAAGGACTTGACCAGTACGACGACCACATCAGCCACGCCGACTTCATTCGCCTGAGTCGTGGCGCGCACGGCAATGCGCCGCGAACCGTTGGCATCGTCGACCAGAAGGCCGTCGCGGCGCATCGTTTCCACATGTGCGGGCGAACGGCCCAGCAGCCACGTTTCGTGGCCGCCCTCCGTGAGAGCGGCGCCGATCGCGCAGCCTAATGCGCCGGCGCCGAGAATCGCAATCTTCACTTGGCTCCTCCTTGACGTGTAGTGACACGATAGGAGCTGCCATTCATATCCGCAATGCAATGAGTACAATGTCGTCATTGCATATTGCAATAACTCATCTATCGCCATGATACCGACCGACCTGCCCGACCTCAAACTGCTGCAACTGTTCGACCTGCTCTACGACACGCGCAGCGTCACGCGTGTCGCTGAGCAATTGGGTCAGAGTCAGCCGACCGTCAGCATCTGGCTCGGGCGGTTGCGCGAGCATCTGCAGGATCCGCTTTTCATCCGGACACCCGGCGGTATGGCACCAACGCCGCAGGCCGACGCGTTGATCGGGCCGTGCCGCGCAATTCTCGAATCGCTGAGGCGCTTCCTCGCGTGGGAAATCGCGTTCGATCCCGCCACGGCGCAGCGGCGCTTTCGCATCTGCATGACGGACGCGAGCCACATCACGCTACTGCCCAGAATGCTCGCGCATGTGCGTGCTCAGGCGCCAGGCGTCCGGCTCGAGGCGGCGAGAATCGACGGCAACACGGAACGCGCGCTCGAGTCGGGCGAAGCCGACCTCGCGATTGGCTATGTGCCCTGGCTCAGCGGCGGCATCTATCAGCAGCAGCTTTACCAACAGGACTGGGTGTGCCTGACCAACCGGCATCACCCGCGCGTTCGCTCGCGGCTCGGCTTGAAGCAGTACCGCTCGGAGGGTCACGTCGCCATCGAATCGGGAACGGGTGCGCAATTGCTCGAACAGGCGCTGGCCCGTGCACGCATCGAGCGTGACGTCGTGCTGCAGTTGCCGGGCTTCCTCGGACTCGGGACGATCGTCCAGACCACGGATCTCGTGGCCACGCTGCCTCGTCACATCGGCGAAACGCTCGCGCGGGGCAACGATCTGGCCGTCCATCCGTGCCCGATTCCGGTGGACGGCTTCGCCGTCCGCCAACATTGGCACGCGCGGTATCACCATGAGGCCGGGAATCGCTGGCTGCGTGGTGTGGTCTTTCAGTTGTTCGGCGTTTCACCACGAAAGTGAATCTACGGGCGCGGCGATCCATTTCGCGCTGAATGCGACCGCGCCACCTCATAACGACATGCCAGCCTCGGCGAGCTTGCTTCCGTCCTCTCAGCGCATGGCGCAGGACTCAGGCAAGCAGCCGCGCGATGAGGTCGGGGGTCCCTCGCACGCCGTATTTTCGCAGGAGGCTTGCTCGATGGATGTCCACCGTGCGCGGGCTGATGTTGAGCTCCTTGCCGATCTCCTTGCTCGTCAAGCCATGGACGAGCAATGCCGCGACGTCGCGCTCGCGCTCCGTCAACGTGCTCGCGACGTCGGGCTGCTTCCCGCTCTCCGATAGGTCGGCAAAGGTCCAGACCGCCAGCTCGAAAGGCCGCTTTGGGTTATAGCCAAAGCCGCAAACGGTGACCCAGAAATGGGTTCCGTCGATGCGCCGCATGATGCGGTTATCGTTGAGCACCGCCCGATTTGCGATGAGCGGCGCGAGGCGCTGACCGATCGTCGTAAAGTCCTTCTGTTGTGGGTAGAGTTTGGAGAACGAATGACCGATGATGTCGCTGCGAGCGGCCCTGAACAGTTCCAGGGCTCTTGCATTGCAGTCCACCATGATGCGCTCTCTGGCCACGATGACAGCGACGGGCAGATGCCTGAAGAGATCCTCCTAATCGAGGTTGGACATCGTCTCGGTCATGTTCGGCATTTTCGACGTTTGCCCGCGCATCTTATCGTTGAGCCTTGCGTAAGCGCGCACGCGCGAGCCGCCCGCTCAAATCGATCGTTCGAAAGCGTCTTTGACAGATTTTGCGGCGCTGGCGCGTTCGGCTGTGGCACCGGCTTCCTCGAGCGCGGTGCGGGACGTTTCGCTCAGCGAGAGGCCACCGATCATGGCAAAGATCGACACTGCGATCAGGTAGTACGCAGGCGACAGGTTCGTTCCGGTCACGGAAATCAACCATGTCGCGACGAGCGGCGCGGTGCCGCCGAAAATCGTATAGGCAAGGTTGTACGTGATCGCGGATGCGGTATATCGCGTCTTCGTCGCGAAGACTTCCGACAAAAGCGGTGCCGTGACGACGCCCGAGAGCACGGCGCCGATCGCGAGCAGCGCGACGCCGAGCAACAAGTGCGACAGATCACCCGATCCACCCAGCGAGAAAGCCGGATAAACCGATGCGATGATGAAGACGCACGTGCTCGCGACCGTCATGCGGCGGCCTACCAGGTCGGAGAAGAGGCCGGCGAGCGGACACAAGGCCGCGGCAAAGCAGAGCGCGAGCACCGTCACCAAGAGCGACGTGCCGCGCGACAAATGGCCGACCACCTGAAGGTACGTCGCGAAATAAGTCGTGAACGTATAGAACGAGAGCGCCGTCACGGAGATGAAGGCACCGAGCTTGAGGATGTTCCACGACTGCGAATGCAGCGTTTCCATCAGGGGCGCGTGCGCAACTTCCTTCCTTCCCTCGAGCGCCCGGAACGCGGGTGTCTCGTGCAGACTGACGCGCAGATAGACACCGATGAGGCCGATCGGCGCCGCGATCAGGAACGGAATGCGCCACCCCCAATCGACCATCGCTGCCGATGACAACGAGGACTCGAGTGCATAGGCGACGACCGCCGCGGAGGCAAACGACGAGAAAGTCGAAACCGGAACGAAGCTGCCGAAGAAAGCCCGGCGCCGGCGCGGTGCATGTTCCATCACATAAGCGCAAGCGCCCGCATACTCACCGCCCGCGGAAAACCCTTGGACGCAGCGAATGATGGTGAGCAACAACGGCGCCCAATAGCCGATGCGGGCATACGTCGGAACGAGGCCGATCAGCGTGGTGGACCCCGCCATCAACAAGATCGTGAAAGCGAGCGTTCGCTTGCGGCCGATCCGGTCGCCGACGATCCCGAAGAAGAGCCCGCCGAGCGGGCGAAACGCGAACGCGACCGCAAAGACCGCGAACGTCTTCAAAAGCCCGACCGTTGGATCGCCGCTCGGAAAGAACTCACGGGTCAGAATAGTGGCGAGGAATCCGTATGCGGCAAAATCGAACCATTCGACGAAGTTGCCTATCGAAGCGGCCGCGATGACGCGTCGCAGCGTTGCGGTATCGACTTCTCGCGTTGCTTGATTCGGCATGGTCCTCCCCCTTTCGCGTGTTCGGTTGCAGTCCGATGTCGAAACGAGAGTAGGTCCTCAAATTACTTAGGTCTATACGTGTCGATTACCTAGGTAATTGGTGACTGCAACGGGCGGTTCGCGGTTCACTCACTCGGGATTTTCACTAGGTACGAACTCGGCCGCAGCCGAACTCGGCCGGCGCATCCTGGCCGGTGCGGTTTCCTGGAGGAGCAGGCTGACACCGATGCCCAGCACCACTGCGCACACCGGCAACCATATGAAGTTTTGAATACCAAAACGAGTGGCTACGAATCCAGCCAGTGCCGGTGCGACGCGGCCGCCGAAAATTTCGCTTGCTCCCACGACGATGCCCATCGAAGTCGAGACCATCCCGGCGGGCGCGGCCTCGGTTGCGATTGGTCCGGATATCAGCGAGACGAGGCCGAGCGTAAAGAACGATGCGGCGAACAACAGCTAAGTGCCTACCCTTGCCTATTGAACGCGATGGGGCGTCGGTTCAGCCCCACGCGTCTTGGCGTAGCCAACGCACTTTCGCGCAAGCACTTCCGTCGGATCGACCAATTGCACGCGTGTACCGCGGCTGCCGATGAACTCGCCACTAGTAAGCAGGATGGGAAGTTCCGTACACCCGAGGACGATGACGCCGACGCCCTCTTCGATCAGCCCCTCGACGGCGGCGCGAATATCTTCCTGACACTGCCCCGATTTGAAGCCCGCCTTGACTCCCTGCTTTCCATAGATCGCTTCCATGACCCGCATCTGCAGCGCCGGCCCCGGTACAACGTGCCGCAATCCGTGGGACGCGAGCGCCTTCCGGTAGACTCCGCTCTCGATCGTGCCCGACGTTGCCAACAAGCCGACATCTCGAACATCGGGAAATGCTTCGCGCAGATAGCTGACCGTGACCGTGAGCATATTGACGATAGGTATCCCGAGATAGGGCTGAATTCGCTCGACGAACGCGTGAGCCGTATTGCAAGGGATCGCAATGAGATCCGCGCCGCCGTCTTCGAGCTTCTTGCACGTCGCATACAAGGAAACGGTCGGGTCCGCTCCGTCGCCGATGAGATTCTCGGTTCGATCGGGGATCTGCGGGTTTTGCTCGACGAGCAGCTTGATATGCTCTTGGTCGCGCGACGCAGGCGTATTGCCGACGATCTTGCCGAGAAAATCGACCGTCGCAGCCGGCCCTACGCCACCCACGACACCGATTTTGAAAACCGGCGACGAAGAATCGAATCGGCCCGACACGACAAACTGCGCGTAGGCCAAGTTGGAGTCGACAAGCGGTACCTCGGTCAGCCCGAGTTCGTCCGCGACGAGAGCAATCTCAGTCAAGCCGGGAACGATGACTTCCGCGCCCTGCCCTGCGAGGTCGTCGCAGGCCCTGCGCAACAACTCGACGGGATGGCCGCGAAGATTTCCGCACTTGATACCGCCCGCCCCATACACCGCGTCGGTCACAAGATCGATATCATCGACACGTCGCGGGTGGACGACTTCGAATTGCGGCGCGGCAAAGTACCGCTCGAAGAGCCGCTTCTCCCGCATATAGTCCGATGTCAGCACACCGATGCGTTTCGCGTCCGGATACTTCTTTTGCACGTGAGCGTGAACGGCCTCGACGATATCCGCGATCGTCAAGCTCGTGTTCGCCTTCAGCTCGTCGACAAACGTATGACTGAGAAAGCATGGCAGCACGACGGTCGTCACGCCCCGCCGCTCGAAGTCTCGGATCATGTCGAACACGTAGAGCTTGCGTTCCGTCGTCGCCATACTGCCCGCCCCTGAACCTCTGAACGGGTGCTGCTCGAATATGACGTCGGCATGCTCCACGTCGGATGACGCCGGCGTAGCTTTGATGAGCTTGAAGAACACGTCGGCGCTCGCCAGCGGTCCCAGCCCACCGATCACGCCATACTTGCGCCGGCTTTGCCCAACCACCGAGATCATCTTACGTCGAGCTCCGGTTGTGCGAATGACGCTTCGCTCACATTCGACTGGCGCGCAGCTTCCCATTTCGCAATGACGGCGGTAGCAATGCCATTGCCAATGACGTTCGTCATCGTGCGGCCCATGTCGAGAATCTGGTCGATCGCGAGGACCATCGCCACGCCCGATGCGGGCAAATGGAACAACGGCGCAACAGCGGCGACCACGACCACCGATCCCCTCGGCACGCCCGCCATGCCCTTGCTGCTCAGCATCAGAACGAGCAGCATGAAGATCTGCTCGGTGAGCGGCATTTGGATACCAAAGGCTTGCGCGATGAAAATCGCCGCGAACGCTTGATACATCATGGAGCCGTCGAGATTGAAGGCGTAGCCCAATGGAAGCGTGAATCCGACCACCTTCTTGTCCACGCCGAACTTTTCCAACTGCTCGGTGAGGCGCGGATAAGCCGCCTCGCTACTCGCCGTCGAGAAGGCTATGAGCGCGGGTTCACGCACCGCCTTGAGCAGGCTGCCGACACGTCGCCCGAGAAACAGCGAACCCACCCCGATCAGGATCGCCCACAGGATGAGCAATCCGAGGTAAAACGAACCGATCAGCTTTCCATAGGTATAGAGCACGTCGAGACCGCGCAAGGTGACCGCCGATGCAATCGCCCCGAATACGCCGATCGGTGCGGCGCGCATTACGTAGTTCGTCAATTTCAGCATCACGGGCACCAAGCCATCGATCGCCTGAATGACGATGCCGACGCGCGCGTCACGCCTCAGCGCGCTGAGCGCGATCCCGAGGAAAACCGAAAACACGAGAATCTGCAAAATGTCATTGCGCGCCATCGCATCGAGCAGGCTCGTCGGGAACGCGTGCGTAATGACGTCTTTGGCGTTCAAGGCTGATGTATTGAGACCCGTGTTCGCCTCGCTGGCACTCGCAGTCAAATGCAGGCCCGTGCCGGGCTCCAGCAAATTGGCCATGACGAGGCCGAGGCAAAGCGAAATCAGAGACGCTGAGAGAAACCATCCTACCGAGCGAAAACCGATACGGCCCACGTCCTGGCCGCTGTCCATCCCGGCCAAGCCGGAGACGAGCGTCGCGAACACCAGCGGCGCGATGATCATCTTGATCAGCCGCAGGAAGATGTCGGTAACGATCGAGAAATAGCCCGCCACTGTCTTGAGCGAAGCCGGGTCCGAAATACTTGCGTGACAGGCATAGCCGGCAACGACGCCCAGTATCATGCCGACCGCGATCGATAGGGTAAGGCGATTTTTCATATGCATCCGTCCTCAGGCTGCGCTGAACGGGCAGAAGGTGCCCGGCATGCGCAAGATAAAGGCTGAAAGCCGCAGGAGGTAATCGCCGCTTTCGACCGTCAGACGGGATGGTACGGAGAGTCAAAAAAACGGCGATGCTTTTACCGCATCGCCATATGCGAATCGTGCATAACCTGCGCGAAACGCTTACCCGAGCGAAGCCGAGCTCGCGCGCAGATGCTGCCAAAGTGCGTTCAGGAGATCGTTGCGATTGGAAGAATCGCGATACACGCGTAGCTCGATTTGAAGCTTCCATGTCGCGGTTCCCGCCGGCACCAGATCCCCGGCCGCGAGTTCCGCGGCAATGGCGCTTTGCGGCAGCCAGGCGACCCCTTCCCCCTCGATGACGAGTTTCTTCAGCACCTCGGCCATATCGGACTCGTAGTGCAACTGCAGCGCGGGGGGCTCTGCCGCCCGGTCCAGAAGCAACGCGAGGCAACGCCCGAAGTAACTGGTCTCCGTGTATGAAATGAGCGGCAGCGGCTGTTGCCTGGTGCCCGGGAGGCGAAAGGCAGGTGCCGAACGCGAGTTCGGCTTGCTGACGGGCATCAACGTGTCGATCCCGACAGTGACGTGCTCATACCTTTCGGGGTCGAGGTGAAGCGGAAGCTCGGGGTGGTGATAGGCGAACATCAGTTCGCAGTTTCCGTTCACCAGCATCAAGATCGAGTCGTGAACGTTCGTCGGAATGACACGCGCCCGCACCTCGCCGAAATGCGTCGAGAGCGCCTTCAGCCAGCCCGGCAGGAAATTCAGCGCGATGGTATGACCTGCCGCGATCTGCAGACTCTTGCCGGCGATTCGCTGTTCGGTCCGGATGATGGCTCGCGTGTCGTACAGCTTGGCGAGGACATCTTCCGCCGCTTCGCGAAACAGTTGTCCCGCCGGCGTCAGGACAGGCGGAAAACCGCTGCGGTCGATGAGCTCCGCGCCGACCCATTGCTCGAGCGACTGGATTCGACGGCTAAAGCCTGACTGAGTGACGTTGCGGAATTCCGCTGCCCGCGAAAAGCTCTGATATTGAGCTAGCGCGATGAAATCCTCGATCCACTTGATTTCCATGGCTTCCTTTCATGTCGGGATGGTGACGCCGAGACTTCGCGCTCACCGCAACCGGGCCGTGGACCCCCGAACGACGAGCTTTGGTGCGGACGTATGCACGACCGTCGCTTCGGTCGCGCGTCCCGCCATGAGCTCGACGAGCAGATTGACCCCTTTCTCCGCCATTTCGGCCGTGGGTATCGCGACGGTCGTCAGGCCAGGGCGAGATTGGCGGGCCGGGATGATATCGGTAATGCTCACGACCGATAGATCGCCGGGCACCGAGAACCCGAGATCGCTCGCCGCGTTCAACACACCCAAAGCGGGAAGATCGTTGGAAACGAAGATCGCGGTCAGGTCCGGGCGCGCCGAGAGCAGATCCTTCGCCGCCTCGTAGCCATGCTCGAACGAGTCCTCCGTGAAGCGCTCGTCAGCCGTCGACTGACGAATCTTCGCCGCTCGCACGACCTCGCGGAACCCGGCGTATCGTCCGCCATGGATGCCATGTTTCGGACTGCCGACAATCGCCCCGATACGTCGATGTCCGTACTCGACGAGATGCTGAGCCGCGAGCTTGCCCGCGCCTTCCGAATCGAACGTTACGCAAGGTATGCCGGGCGGCTCGTCGGGCCGCTCCCAAACGCTGATGACCACGGGAATACCCCGCTCTTGAAGCGCGCGCAGTTCATCGATCGGCAGGTCGGCGTTGTTTGCCACGAGGACGCCGTCCGACAGCGATCCTGCGACCTGCTCGAGAAACCCGGTGCCTCTATCAGGTTCATGATCCGTATTGCAGACGAGCAAATGACGCTCGTGCTTTAGCGCTTGCAAGTTCGCCGCAAGTGCGAATTCCGGATAGAAGGGGTTCGTGATGCAGCTCAGCATCAAGGCCAGAGTCGGCGCCTTGCGTTCAACGAGCGCGCGCGCCGTCAGGTTAGGCCGATAACCCTGGCGCTCCGCCGTCTCGAGCACGCGCCGTCGCGTCTCCTCGCTGACACGGCCGCGGCCGCGCAGCACGTTCGAAACGGTCATGACCGAAACGCCCGCTTGCGCCGCCACGTCCTTGATGGTCGCGGCAGGGTTGAATAGTTTGCTGCTCATCCGAAGCACACTCGTCGATGGGAACGACAACATGTCGTTTTTAATGTTATGCGATCCGCCGCCGAGTACGCCGCTTCCCCCTCGCCCTCGAAAAGCGCTTGCGCATGTGGCTTGTCGGGCGTAGAGTCTAGCGCAAATGCAAGTAGCGTTGCTCCAGGTCAGGCCCTCCGGCCTTTTTTTAAACACTTGTGGTGTAACGTTAAACCAACGAAGCGGAGACATGGCGGCATCACACTGAAAGGCGTGACGCAGGCGTATCGAGCGCCGATGGCCGCGTAATGCCGAGACTTCGATAAACGACATCCGGAGACATCCATGAAACGACTGCCTTTGCTCTCGGCTTTCGCTATCGCCCTTTCCTTTGCCAGTGCCGCCCATGCGGGCACGCTTCAGCTCAACGTCGCATTCAAGGGCGGCGAGCAGCGCGCGGTATGGGAGCAATTGATCCAGCAATTCGAGAAGGCGAACCCGGATGTCACGGCAAAGGTGTCTTTCGTCGAAGAGGAGACGTACAAAGTCCAGCTTCCCAGTTGGCTGACTTCGGTCGCCCCGGACGTCATCAATTGGCATGAGGGCGAACGTATGGCGTACTACGCCCGCCGTGGCTTGCTCGAAGACTTGTCGACCGATTGGCAAAGGAACGGATGGAATTCGCAGTTTGCTTCATTGAAAACGCCTTCCTCTTACCAAGGAAAACAATTTGCGATGCCCACGCAGTATTTTGCGTGGGGTCTTTACTATCGGAAAGACTTGTTCGAGAAAGCCGGGATCAAGCATGAGCCCGCCACGTGGGACGAATTCCTCGAAGCCTGCCGCAAGCTGAAGGCCGCCGGGATCGCGCCGATCGCGGTGGGCGGCCGCGATTCGTGGACGCTTGCGGCATGGTTCGACTACCTCGACCTTCGCATCAACGGCTATGCCTTCCACATGCAACTCATGAACGGGGAAATTCCCTATACGGATGCGCGCGTGAAGAAGGTCTATGAGGCGTGGAAGACGCTGATCGACGACAAGTATTTCATCGACAATCCGCTCTCGTACAGCCTCGATTCCGTCCAACCGCTCTACATCCAGGGCCAGGCCGCAATGATGCTGATGGGGACCTTCCTGTCGCCTGGCCTGCCGCCGGCGACGAAAGCGCAGACGGGCTTTTTCCGCTTTCCGACGATCGACACCAAGATTTCGGCGGCAGAGGATGGGTCCGCGGAGTGCCTCAACGTTCCCGCTCGCGCATCAAACAAACCGGATGCCCGTAAGTTCCTGGCCTTTATCGGTCGTCCTGACATCGATGGACAGCTTGCAAAAGGCATCGGGACGCTGCCCGCCAACAAACAGGCCCCCATGCCCGAAGATCCGATCGCGAAAATCGGATTTCAAATTCTCTCGAATACCACGGGCGGTGTCGCGCAATTCTATGACCGCGACATGACGAAGGAAATGGCAGACGAAGGGATGAAGGGAATGCAGCGATTCATCACCGACCCGGCGAAGCTCGACGAGATTCTGCAGCACCTGGAAGAGACGCGTAAGCGCGTCTACCACCTGTCGTAACCGCATGAGGCTCGGCCATGGCTCCCGCCGAAACGAGAACATCGGTCAGTAACGGTTCGCCAGCAGACTCGTTTTATTCGATCCGTCACGTCTCGACATCCAAGCGGTCGGCCCCGCTCGCGAGCCGACGCAAGCGGGCCGCGATCCTGTTTTTGCTGCCTGCCTGCACGATGTTCTGCATTTACGTGATCTATCCGATCATCAGCAGCGTCTGGCTGAGTTTTTACAGCTGGGACGGCATGAGCGACAAGGTCTTTGTCGGGCTCGCGAATTACCAGGAGCTCCTGCATACCGACACGTTCTATACGGCGCTGAAGAACAACTTGCTATGGCTCGTGCTCTTCTTGCTGGCGCCGCCGATCGGCCTCGCGTTCGCGCTGTATCTCAACCAGAAAGTGCGCGGCATTCGGCTCGTCAAATCGTTGTTCTTCTCGCCGTTCGTCTTGTCGGGCGTCGTGGTCGGCCTCGTTTTCAGCTGGTTCTACGACCCGGCCTTTGGTCTCCTGAAGCTCATCATCGGACATGGCATTCCCGTGCTCGGCGACGAGCGCTACGCGACGCTCGGCGTGATAGGAGCCGCGTTGTGGCCGCAAATCCCGTTTTGCATGCTGCTCTATCTGACGAATCTCACGAGCATCAATCCCGAAATCATCGAGGCCGGCCGCATCGAAGGCGCGACCGGCTGGTCGCTGCTGTGGCACATTGTCTTGCCTCAGCTGCGGCCCGCGACCTTTCTATCGGTCGTCCTGACCGTCATCGGCGCGCTTCGCAGCTTCGACCTCATCGCGGTCATGACAGGCGGCGGACCATTCGACAGTTCGACGGTGCTCGCCTATTTCATGTACGACCAGGCGATCAAGTACTTCCGATACGGCTACTCGGCGGCGATCGCGGTCGTGCTCTTTCTCATCATGCTCGTGTTCATCGTCTATCAGTTGCGCCGCCTGCTCCATACGGACCGGTAACGAGGAAAACCCGCCATGTATCCCACGCCCATCGACAGATGGAGTCCGGTCGGACGAACGCTCTACAAGATATCGTTGCCGATCGCGCTCGCCATCTGGCTGCTGCCGCTCATCGCGGTGGTCGTCACTTCGGTTCGCTCGACGAGCGAATTGATGATTGGAAACTACTGGGGCTGGCCCAGGCACTTCGGCTTGATCGAAAACTACCGAACGGTGCTCTTCGGATCACCGATGTTGCATTACTTCCTCAATAGCTGCCTCATTACGATTCCATCAGTGACCGGGGCCATCGCTCTGGCCGCGATGGCCGGGTTTGCACTCGCGACGTATCCGTTCAAGGGCAACCCCGCGATTCTGGGAACGTTCGTGGCCGGCAACTTCGTACCGATCCAGGTGTTGATGATCCCCGTGCGCCAATTGACGCTGCATCTCGGGCTCTATAACACTGTTTGGGGGCTCATTCTCTTCCATCTCTCATTTCAGACAGGCTTTTGCACGCTGTTTTTACGCAACTTCATCAAGGAACTGCCGTACGAGCTCGTCGAAGCCGCCCGTATCGAAGGCGCCAACGAGTGGCAGCTTTTTTGCCGAATCATCCTGCCGTTGATCGCGCCCGCACTCGCCGCGCTCTCGATCCTCGTTTTCACGTTCGTGTGGAACGACTACTTCTGGGCGCTTTGCCTGACACAGGGTGACGAGGCAGCACCGATCACCGTCGGTGTCGCCGCGCTGAAGGGGCAATGGACTACAGCGTGGAACCTCGTCTCGGCCGGGTCGTTGCTGGCTGCACTGCCATCCGTCGTGCTGTTCTTCGCGATGCAGAAACACTTCGTCGCCGGGCTGACGTTCGGCGCAACGAAGGGCTGAGCAAACGAATCTCCAGATCAGGTGCCGCGAGCGAGTCGACTCGACTCCCTCGCGAGATCGCTTGCGTCTGCCATTTCAAATGAAAGGATGAATTCAATGAAAGTCGGAGTCGACTACTACCCCGAGCACTGGGACCGCGCATTATGGGAGCAGGACGCGCAGCAAATGAAGGATGCCGGCATCACGATCGTGCGCCTCGCCGAATTCGCATGGTCGAGACTCGAGCCCACCGAAGGCACATTCGATTTCGACTGGCTCGACCAAGCTATCGATATCCTCTCGGGTCATGGCATCGGCATCGTGCTGGGTACGCCTACGGCGACGCCTCCCGTCTGGCTCACGCACCGCTATCCTGACGTACTGCCCGTCGACAACAAGGGGCACACGCATTACCCGGGCGTGCGCCTTCACCGCTGCTACAACAGCCCTTCGTTGCGTCAATTCGGCGAGCGGATCATAGACCGGCTAACGAAGCACTACGGTGCGAATCCCGCCGTGATCGGTTGGCAAACCGACAACGAGCTCGCGGCCAACGACTGCCATTGCGAGCATTGCACGCGACGCTTTCGGTCCTGGGTTCGAAGCAAGTACGAAACGATCGAGAATCTCAATCGCGAGTGGGGTACCGTCGTCTGGAGCGGCGAGTACAGCGATTGGATGCAGGTCAGCACGCCGCTGGGCGGTTCGCCTCATCTCAATCCGTCGTTCCTGCTGGACTTCCGCCGCTTTTGCTCGGATTCGGTCGCCGAATTCAACCGGTTCCAGGCCGAGATCATTCGCCGGAACAGTCCGCGCAAGTTCGTGACGCACAACCTGTGGGGCTACCCGGTCACGGCCGACTACTACGATATGTTCGACAGCATGGACTTTGCATCTGTCGACTATTATCCGGCGACCGACCTCGTCGACGACTCGAAGTCGAGGATGTATCACGGCGCGCTGACGTTGGATCTGACGCGCGGTGTCAAGCGCAAGAACTTCTGGGTGATGGAGCAACTGAGCGGAACGCCCGGGTGCTGGTATCCGATGTCGCGGACGCCTTTTCCTGGGATGATCCGCGCGCATGCGTGGCAAAGCGTGTCCCGTGGGGCCGACGCAGTGGTCCAGTTCCGATGGCGCTCGGCCCGCATCGGCGCCGAACAGTTCTGGCATGGCTTGCTCGACCATCATGGCGTACCGGGCCGCCGCTTCGAGGAGTTCGTGCAGTTCAGTCGCGAAGCGGCGAAGCTCGCTCCGCTGCTGGAGGGCACGACGTTGGACCACGATGTGGCCATGCTCTTTTCGCACGAGCAACTCAACGCGTTTCAGATTCAGCCGCAATCGGATGGCTTCGATTACCTCGGCAACTTCAAGCGGCTGCATTCGGCGTTCGTGCGAATCGGTATCGGCACCGACGCGATCAACTGGAAGGACGATTTCGGCAATTACAAGCTCGTCGTCGCGCCGATGCTCTATCTCATCGATGACGACATCGCGGCTCGGCTGCGCGAGTATGTCGAGCGAGGCGGTACGCTCGTCCTAACGACGCGCTCGGGTGTGAAGAATATGAACAACGTGTGCCTGCCGGACCGCTTGCCGAACTTGCTGACGG
The DNA here is from genome assembly GCF_040965455.1 of Trinickia sp. EG282A. NCBI lineage: Bacteria > Pseudomonadati > Pseudomonadota > Betaproteobacteria > Burkholderiales > Burkholderiaceae > Trinickia > Trinickia sp. EG282A. The sequence goes on from NZ_JBFRCC010000003.1 coordinate 593,591, forward strand.
AGCTCGCAGGCGTTGTCGTGGACGAATACGATCCTGTCGGCAAGGACCGGCAGCGCGTTAAGTTCGATATCGGCGGTGAGTTCGAATGCGCGCAGTGGTGCGACGTCCTTTCGCCAACCACAGCCGAAACGTTGGCGGCCTATTCGAGCGAGTATTTCGCGGGCCGCGCGGCCGTGACGAGAAACGTCTGCGGTAAGGGCACCGTTTATTACGTTGGAACAGTGCTGGACGATGAAGCGACCAAGCGTCTGCTCGGTCGGATTGCGGCCGATCTGAATGTCGACTGCATGCCCGATCTACCCGAAGGCGTGGAGACAGCCGTCCGAAGCTCGGCCACGACACGCCTTCGATTCATCTTGAACCTGACGAAAGAGCGCAAGCGCGTGACCGTCCATGGGAGTGAATGGACGAGTGCGCTCTCCGGCGAACGAGTGTCTGCGGGGAGCTTCGAGCTTGCGCCAGGGGAGGTCGAGATACTAGCGGCGCCACCGCGCCGTTCGTGCACATAGCTCGAAAACGTCCCTCTACTACCTCGTGAGTCGTCAGCTAGTCGTCTACGGCCTCGATCAGAACCGGTATGCGCTGAACGGCGCGAGGTCTTGCTTTGTCGGCCGGCCGGCCACCATCTCGGCGATCAAACGTCCTGTCGTCGCACCGAGCGTCAGCCCGAGTTGGCCGTGGCCGAAAGCCATGAATGCATTGCTCAACCGTTGCGAGCGATCGATGATTGGCTTGGTATCCGGCAGGAACGGTCGGTAGCCGACGCCATACTCGAGCCCTTCCGTGCGCAGTTCGGGCAGAACCCGCTTCGCCTTCTCGAGGATGATTTCTGCTCGCTTGAAGTTCGGCTTCGCATCGCGCCCCGCGAATTCTATAGTGCCGCCGATTTGCAGGCCACGTGTGAACGGGCTGAAGCAAAAGCCGCCGTCGGCATAGATGACCGAATGCCGAAGTTCCACGCCTGGGTTGGGGAGCAAGGCCTGATAGCCCGCGATGCCCGCAAGCGGGACGCGCACGCCGAGCGCGTCGAAGAATCGACGAGACCCGGTTCCCGCCGCGACGACAACCTGCGTTGCGGCCAGACGCTCGCCATTCATGAGGGTCACACCTGTCGCACGCCCGGACGACTCATCGATCCGGGCCGCTTCGGCGCGAACGCGGCGCCCGCCCTGCTCGACGAAGCTGTCGGTGAGCGCGGCGAGGAATCCCTCCGTATCGTTCACCGCGCGCCAGTCCGGGAACAGTAGACCGTGAGAGAAGCGTCCGGCGAGCGCGGGCTCGAGATCGCCGATCTCGGCCGCATCGAGCCGCCGCGACTCGAACCCCAGCGACGTGCGCAAATCCAGATGCGGCTTTTCGCGCGCGATGCCGTCCGGATCGTCGAAGACTTCGATGACGGGCTGCTCGCCCATCAGCGCCTTGTCGCCGCAGGCTTCCAGCAATGGCGCATAGTCCGCGTAGACATCGTGCGTGAGCGTTGCCATCGCTCGCGCGATCGACTCGATCTTCGAATGGCGTGCGCACGAGACGAACCGCAAGAACCAAGGCAGGATGCCCGGCAGCGCACTCGGCCGCAACGCGAGCGGCCCCTTCTGATCCATCAGCCAGCCCGGTACCTTCATCAAGATGCCGGGTTTCGACAGTGGAATGATTTCGCTAACGGCCATTTGACCGCAGCTCCATTTCGCGGTGCTGTCGCCAGGCGCGGCCGGGTCCACTATCGTGACCGAGTATCCGCCACGCTGAAGGTAGAGCGCGCAGCAGACACCAACGATTCCGCCGCCCACGACGATGGCGGTCTCCTTCAAGGCTGGCCGCGTGCGCGAAGAAGCCGATGCGGGAATCGCATTCAATGGGTGAACTCCTGCGCAGGGAAGTCGAATAATGCCCGCGAAGCCCCGAAGATCTCGCCGAACCGCGCCTTTTCCGCGTCGCTGAGCGGCTGCATCGGCAAGTTCGCGATTGCGCGGATCTGAGCCATTCGTGTGATCTTGCTTGCGCCCAACGCGTCAGACGCCGTTGCCGCCCACCGTCCGCAGACTCTTCCATTGCCCCTGCTGCACTTCGAAGAGCGTGTACGGCGGCTTGATCAAATCGCCATTCCCGTCGAATGCGATCTTGCCCGTGACGCCCGTGACAGTGACTTTCGGAAAAGCCGCGACGATCTTGGCGCGATCGAGCGAGTCGGCATCGTGAATCGCCTTCAGCATGGCAAGCGCGGCGTCATAGGCAAACGGCGCATAGAGCTCGACGTCCTGGTTGAAGCGCGCCTTGTAACGCTTCGCGAATGCCTGAGCCGAGGGCAGCTTGTCCAACGCGGGACCCGGCTCGAGGTCTTGCGTGCCTTCTCCCGCCGAACCGGCGATCTGAACGAAGGCATTGCTCTTGAGCGCGCCCGCGCCAAACAGATGGGCCGGCATGCCGAGCGAGCGCATCTGCTTGACGAGCATCGCCCCTTGCTCGTCGAGCCCGCCGAAAAAGATCATGTCGACGTTCTTCTGCTTGAGCGTCGTCAGGATGGCGCGAAAGTCGACGGCCTTGTCGTTGGTGAATTCGCGATCGACGACATTGCCGTTCGCGCCCTTGGCGCCTTTCTCGAACGCATCCGCAAGGCCTTGGCCAAAAGCGGTGCGATCGTCGATGATGCCGATCCGCTTGGCCTTCAACTGCTGCACCGCGAACTCGCCGGCGATCACCCCGCCGATGCCGTCATGTCCCATCGTGCGGAACACGTTGGCGAAGCCCTGATGAGTCAACGCCGGATTGGTCGAGCCCGGCGTGATCATCGCGACGTTTGCCTTGTGGTAGACCGCCGACGCCGGAATGCTGCAACCTGAGTTGTAGTGTCCGATGACACCGACCACGCCGTCATCGACCATCTTCTGCGCCACTTGGACGGCAACGCGCGGATCGGCCTGGTCATCCTGCACGTCGAGCACGAACTTCACGGGCTTGCCGCCGATCGTCGGGTTCTTCGCGTTCTCCTCGTCGATGGCGAGCTGCGCGCCGTTTTCGAGGTCCTTGCCGACGCGGGCCACCGGTCCCGTCAGCGGTCCCGCGAATCCGATCTTGACGATCTCGGGCTCCGCGCCATACGACGGCGCATGCGCGCACAGGACCCCAAATGCAAGTGCGACAACAAGGTTTCGGCGTTTCATGATGTCCGTCCTCTTCGGTGCAGACTGCTGCGGTGGTGGAAAGCGACGCGGGCGATCGGGCTCGAGATCGATATCGGAATTGGTATGCAGGCGGCCGTGGCTGCGTCGGATTCGCTAACATTGCGGCGCCGAAGTCGCGTTCAGGCTCGGCAACCGACGGCACCGCACAAACGACGCAACCATACTCACACAAAGATTTTTTGTCCGCAATTGATTTATCTTTGTGTGGAGGTAGGTGCTTTCCCCGACGGAGCAACGGATCACCGATTCTCTCCAGAAGAATCGGGCTTCGCACGGCATTCAAAAAGGGTTTAGTATGTGATCCGTGCAGACGAACCACCTTCCAACAGACAGTTTTGAGCCGCCCCGCTGAGTACTTTGTGTGAAGACACCGCCCGAATGAAGATCGACTTGAACCACACAAACGGTGCAGAGGTTCCGCGTACAAAAGGACGCGAAGCCACCTATCTCGAGATATCGCGCAACCTCGAAGAGAAAGTCCGCAGCGGGTTTTACCCGCCCGGCAGCCGGCTGCCGCCGCAGCGCGACCTGGCGCTGGAGCTCGGTATCAACGTGTCGACCGTCTCGCGGGCATACAAGGAGTTGCAGGCGCGCGGGCTCATCGTGGCGAGCAAGCGGCGCGGCTCGATCGTGACCGGCGGCGCGATGCCAGCGGTGCACACGCGAGCGGAGAGCAATGGGAGCACGGTCAGCCCGAACGCGGTGATCGATCTGACAGTCAATCGGCCCGCGACCGGCGAATTTCTTTCGCAGCTCGCGCGAACGATGGCGACAATCGCGCGCGACCCTCGCTATTCTGAAACGCAGGAGTATCAGCCGCCGCAGGGGCCTCAGTGGGCGCGAGCCGCGGGCGCGCAATGGATTGCCGCGCCGGGATTCGCGCCGCTCCCCGATAACGTCGTCGTCACCAGCGGCGCTCAGCACGGTCTTTATGCAGTCCTAAGCAGTCTGATGGGACACGAGGGTGTGATCCTCTCCGACCAGCTCACCTATTACGGCCTGAAGGCGCTCGCGCCGGTGTTCCAGTTCGAGCTCGTCGGCATCCCGAGCGATCATGAGGGGCTGCTGCCGGATCGCCTCGAAGCGGCTTGCAAGCGCATGCGGGTGAAGGCAATCTTTGTCGTGCCGAACCTGCAAAATCCGACTGTCACCACGATGAGCCTCGCGCGCCGCGCGGCGCTCGTCGACGTTGCGCGGCGCCATCACATCGCGATCATCGAGGACGATGTCTACGGCCCGTTGTTGCGCACGCGCTTGCCGACGATCGCGAGCCTGTGCCCGGAGTTGACGTTTCATGTCACGTCGACGTCGAAGATCCTGGCGCCCGGACTGCGCATCGGCTACCTCCTGACGCCGCCGCACGGTGCCGCGCTTGCGGCCGAGGCCGTCCGCACGACGGCCTGGATGCCGGCGCCGCTATCGACGCTGATCGCCACGCGTTGGATCGAGGACGGGACTGCCCAGACGATCCTCGACGCGCAGCGCGCCGAACTGGCGGCGCGTCAGACGCTCGCGAGCGAGCTGTTGCCGGCCGAGCATCTGGCGAGCGATCCGGCTTGCATGTTCGTGTGGCTGCGGGTCCCGCCGCCGTGGCGCTCGGACGATTTCGCAGCAAACGCGCTCGCGCGCGGCGTCAACACGATGCCGGCATCGGCGTTTGCGGTGGATCGCTCGACGGTCGAGCACGGCGTGCGGATCAACCTGGCGTGTGCCGCGTCGCGAGAACAGCTGACGAGAGCGCTGCAGATCCTCGCTCACACATTGCGTGATCGGCCGCGAGCGCTGTTCGGCAGCATCTAATGGAATGGCGGCAAGCTCGGGCTGCCGCTAACCGCCTGCCGCCGCCAGAGTCATGACCCTTGGCGCCAACAGATAGAACCCCACGCCGATGATGATGAGATAGCCCAATAGGATGAACGTCCATCCCATGTTGTGACGAATGACCTCGCCTTCGTTGCGCACGAAACGACTCGTCGATACGCCGACGCTCGTCGTTTGGGGCGCGACGGGCTTCCCTACCTCGGCGCCGATGGAGTTCAGCGACGGTAGCAGCAGAATCGGAAAGCCGAGCAAGCGACCGACCGTCACCTGGAAGAAGCCGAACATGGCGTTGGTCGACGTATTGCTGCCGGACAGGGCGACACCGATCCAGCCAAGAATCGGCGCGACGACGATATAAGCGATCCCGATCTTCGAAAATCCCTCGGCGAGCGAGGCCGCCATGCCCGAGAAATTGAAGACGTAGGCGAGGCCGAAAATAAAGATGCCGACGAGCAAAGCGCCCCACATCTGATGCCAGGTCCGGCTGAACGCTTCGGCGTACTGCGCCGGCTTCATGCCGATCAGCAATGCCGTGATCAGCCAAGCCGCGAAGATCGCCGTGCCGCCGATGAATGGCGCAAACGAGAAGACCGCGCTGATTTGCGTACCGGGGTGGATCGACGAGCCGGCGGCCGCCGAGAGCTTGACCCAGACGATCTTCGGCAACGGAGACCACGGCCCGGTCCAAAGCACCACCACGACGATAAGCACGATGAAAGGCAGCCACGCACGCAACAGTTGCCCGCTCGTCAACCCATGCGCCTCGCCGGCGACCCTGGCGGCCTCCGCTTCGATCGGCTTTCCGCCATAGCCAAGCGTCCGTTTCGGGCGCCAGAATTTGAGCAGCACGAAGAGCGCCGCAAAGCAGACGATCGACCCCGTCACATCGGGCAAATAGGGGCCCAGGAATACCGCGACCGGATATTGCCCCGCGATATAGGCGAGCGAGCCGACCACGGCGAGCGGCCAACCGTCGCGCAGACCCGTTCGGCCGGTAACCAGATAGATCAGGACCCACGGCGGAAGCAACGCGAGGATGGCCACGATGTGCCCGACCGAGGCAGAAAGGGCGAGCACTGGAAGGCCCGTCACGGCCCCGAGCGCAATGATCGGCACGCCGAGCGCGCCGTATGAAACAGGCGCGTTATTGGCGAGCGCGGCGACGCGGATCGCGTCGAGGTCCGGAATGCCGAGCCCGATCAGTATCGGAGCCACGAACGCCCACGGATAGCCGAAGCCGACCAACCCTTCGAGCAGCGCGCCGAATGCCCAGGCGAACATGATCGTCTGGACTCTCACGTCCGCGGTGCCCTGCGTGGTGAGCCAGCGGCGAAAATCGTCAAATACGCCGGTAAGCGTCAGGGAATTGAACAGCATGACGCCCCAGAACGTAATCCAGTCGACGGCCCAGATGCCCGTCAGCGACCCGTACGCGAAAACCCTGATCCCCGTCGTCACCGGCATCGTCCAGACCACCGCGGCGATGATGAAGGTGACGATCGCACCGATCAGTACGGAGATCCAGGCGGAAACCCGAAAGACGGCAAGGAGGACGAGGAGAACGACGACGGGCACAAGGGCGAGCAGCCAGGAAACGAAAAGGTTGCCCGCGGGATTGAGAACTTGCTGGAACATGGATCAGGCTCCCTCTGATTATTGGGCTTTGCCAGGAGACAATTGATCACAATGTGACGTTCCTTCAGTGTAGGCGCCAACGCCTTGATTTACAACGTCAATTCGCCTTCGCGGGCGCATCTCCCGCCAAAGCCGCGCGAGGGCGCCATCGGAATATCCGCGAGCGTTCCTCGGTATAGCTTCCCGTGAGCATCCTGAAGATGAGAACCCTCCGGGCGCTCACTCCACATCGCATCAGTCCGCCATTTAATTAGGAGTCCGAAATGATCAAGCGCAGCGCAATCATCTCCGTTTCAGTGATGATGTTCGCCGGATCGAACCTCGCCGGAAGTGCATCGGCGCAAGAGAAAACCCGCGAGCAAGTCCGCCAGGAACTCGTTGAAGCGAAAAGAAACGGTCTCGACTTCATCACCGACACCTCTTATCCCGAGATCAACCCGCTATTCGCGCAGCAAGTCGCGAAGCTCAAGGGTCAACGGCGCGATAGCGGTACCGGCGGTGCGATGCCCGGTAAGAGCGATGCCGGCACGACCGATAGGTCCATCGCGGACCCTGCGGTTTGCGCCGGACCTGTCAGTTTTTGCAACGTTTATTTCGGCTCCTGACCGGTAGCTCGACCAGACATTTGCCCACCACGAATCGGGCAAGCCCAATCCCCTCTCGCGAGATAGACAGATCATGAAGCAAGTCGCAATTTGCATGCTGACGGTAGGCGCACTCGCCAGCTTCTCAGCCGCGTTCGCAGAGCCGCCATCGGCGCCGATCACGCGGGCTCAGGTGCGCGCCGATCTTTTGCGCATCGAACAAGCTGGATACAATCCCGCAGCCAACAACGATCCCTACTACCCTGCCGACATTCAGGCAGCGGAGGCGAAAGTGGCCGCTGAAGACGCGGCCCGGAAAGAACAGCAGTTGGCCGTCGACTCAGTAGGAGGAACGCCGCGGTCCGGTGCGCCGTATGCTGGCAAGCGGGATAGCCTCAGCCCGGCGCGCTCGACGGGACTTGGACAATAACTACTTCGTAAGGCGGTGGATGCGCTTTTGTGAAAAGAGCCATTCCGACCGTCGCGCAAGATCTCTCGGATGGAGACATCCGAGACAAAAAGCTAAAAGCGCAGACTGATGTCGGCCCAGCTAGGCGCGAATCATCAGGGTGGGGTGATAGCGCCACACTTTCGGGTCAGCGCTCAACAGTGCGATTCCTTCGTGCAGCGCTTGCGCGATCATGACGCGATCGAACGCGTCCGCATGGTCATCGTGCAGCGGCAGCGCGGCCACGGCCTCCGCATGCTCGCCCGCAATGGGCAGTTCGGCGAAGCCGGCCAGCCGAAACGCTGAGCGCGCGTCATGTGGATGCACGCGCAGGTTGCCCTTCGCATGTTTGATCGCGATCTCCCAGATCGCCGCAGCGCTAACCAGCAGCGAATTTGTTGGATCCTCAATAAAGCGAATTGCCTCCGACGATAGCTGCGGAGCGCCTTGCGCAGCCCACAACGCGATATGGGTATCGAGTAGCACCCTCATGGCGCGAGCCCTCGTCGCGCGCTCGCCTCGAAGTCCGCGGCGACCGACTCGTCGCCCGCATTGAATGCTTCGACCGTGCTCGGTATTTCAAGTCCGGCGAGCAAGTGCCGCGCGGCGCCGATGCGCCGCGGCGCGGTAAAGGGCACCAGCCGCGCAACCGGTGTGCCATTGCGTGCGATGACGACCTCGTTCTCCTCCCCAAGCTCGAGCCGCTCCACTAAACTCGATAACTTTGATTTCGCGTCGTGCATGTTGACGGTAAGCATTGGCATCCCCTGGTTAGCTAATCACCATTAGCTAGTATGCGGGTGTCGAGCGCCAAAGACAAGCTAGCCAAACGGCCGATGGATTGCTCGGGTCGCGTATTCACCCCGTCAGACGGTGGCCCGCAGAAGGTCCCCGACGCGAACCCCCGGCAATGCCGCGGCGCTGCCGCGATTGACCGCGATTTCAACGAGCCCGATCGAGTTCACGTACCAGAACGCCTGGCCGGCCGCGACTTCCGCGAACACGCGTGCATACGCGACATCCGTGGATCCGACCCGCAGCCGCGCGTCGGTTGACAGCGCTTTCGCGCGCAACCCCGTCAATACATTGCCGTAGTGATCGACATAGATGACTTCCGCCAGATCGCCCTCTCCGAACCGCACATCGAGCTCAGACATTGCTTCGAGCTTGTCGAGCGGCAGCCGAGCGGCATCGCCGGCAACGCTGACCCATGCCGCTATCGGCGCAAACAGATCGCGACCATGAAACGACGCGGAGAGTCCGGCCGGACGCCATGTCACGCGCCACATCCGAGCCCGCGATGCGCGCGCCGCCACGACCGAGAGCAATCCGTTGTCGGGCCCGACGAACCACTGACTGTCCGCCTGCACGACGACCGCGCCCCGCTCGCTGCCGACGCCCGGATCGATGACGCAGAGAAACACCGTGCCGTCGGGATACCAGGCTCGCAACGCGGCGAGCAGATGCGCGCCCGCCCGCGCATCGAAATTGGGAACTTCATGCAGCACATCCACGATGGGCGTGCCGGCTGCCGCATGGCGCAGCAGGGCGACTTTCATTTGGCCGACGTAGATGTCGTCGGCACCGAAATCGGTAAATAGCGCGATCAAGGCTTGACTCCTTCTATCCCTTTCGATCGGGAGAACGAGGTTCTCAGCCGCCTCGCGCAGGTTCGTCGATCAGACGACCGTCTCCCGCTCCGGCGTGGCGCTGATCTTGTGAAGCGACAGGTCGGCCCCGTCGAACTCGTTTTCCTCGTCGAGCCTGATTCCCACCGTTGCCCGCAGAATGCCATAAACGATCGCACCGCCCGCCGTGGCAACCACGATGGCCGCCATCGTGCCGACGCATTGCGCCAAGAACGAAACGCCCCCTGCCCCGCCAAGCGCCTTCAATCCGAACACGCCGGCGGCAATGCCGCCCCATGCACCGCATAGACCGTGCAGCGGCCATACGCCGAGCACGTCGTCGATACGCCAGCGATTCTGCACGCAGGTGAACATATAGACGAAGAGTCCCCCGGCAATGGCACCGGTCACGAGCGCACCGATCGGATGCATGACATCGGAGCCGGCACAGACGGCGACGAGCCCCGCGAGCGGGCCGTTGTAGCTGAAGCCCGGATCGTTGCGTCCCGCGAGCCAGGCGGTCAGCGTGCCGCCGACCATCGCCATCAGCGAGTTGACGGCAACAAGTCCGCTGATCTTGTCGATGGTCTGCGCGCTCATGACATTGAACCCGAACCAGCCTACGGCAAGCACCCAGGCCCCCAGCGCGAGAAACGGGATGTTCGAGGGCGGATGAGCCGCAATGCGGCCATCGCGTTGATATCGGCCGCGTCGCGCGCCAAGCAGTAGGACGGCCGGCAACGCCACCCAGCCGCCGAACGCATGAACGACGACTGAGCCGGCGAAATCGTGAAACGGCGCCCCCGCCACAGCGGTCAGCCAGGTCTGCAATCCGAACCGGTCGTTCCAGGCGATGCCTTCGAAAAACGGATAGACGAAGCCAACCAGCAAGAACGTCGCGCAAAGCTGCGGATTGAACTTCGCCCGCTCGGCAATCCCACCCGAGACGATGGCCGGTATCGCGGCGGCGAACGTCAGCAGAAAAAAGAACCGCACGAGCGAGTATCCGTTGTGCTCGGCGAGCGTCGTCGCATCGCCGAAAAACTCGACGCCGTACGCGATCGTGTAGCCGATGAAAAAGTACGCGATCGTGGAAACGGCGAAGTCCACGAGGATCTTCACTAGGGCATTGACCTGGTTCTTCTTCCGGACCGTGCCAAGCTCGAGAAACGCGAATCCAGCGTGCATGGCAAGCACCATTCCGGCGCCAAGCAGCAGGAACAAGGTATCGGCGCCCGATTTCAGCTCATTCATAGGAACAAATGTTTGCGCAAAAAATGGGCAAAGCGAGCAAGGATCGTACCAAAATGGGGGATTCTGTGTACTATTTCGGTGCTCGCGCCTTGCACGGCGCGTTCCGCGCACCATCCGAGTTCACGGCAGCAGGCTTAACGCCATCGGGAAGTCGCACACATTCGGTGCTTGCAATGCACTAAGGCAGGGCTTCATGCACTCAAGCTGCGCACTTTTTGCAGTCATACCTCACGTGTTAGATGCCGCCCCGAGGCATAATTGCCGATGACTGTCAACCAGAAAAGCAGCGGCATTTCAAAATTGCTCACCGGCACCATTTACCTGCCGAAATCGGCACTTCGAGAATCGATTTGGCGGAAAAGGGAAGCCGACCACACTATCTTTTCCTTTTTTCATCGTATTTATTGCCGGTTTTTGCGCGTCCCCATTTTTTTCATTGATCCAGATCAAGTTTTCGCACGTGCCCTACAGGCTTAATTCGTCAGCCTTCAACACGGACGAAGCGAGGTCACACAGTGCGGTCTTTTGTTTCCTTTTTTCCATCTTCACCCCCAAAATCAGCCGAACCGATGTATAAATTACGGCTATGGATACTCATTTCTTTCGGGGTCGTATTTAATTTTGCGGGCCTTTGGCCCTCGAGTGCGCATGCACAAAGTACGCTGACCATCAGCGGCGTGACTTACAAGCAATGCGCATCGGAAAATAGTTTCTGCTCATTCAGCGGCAGCGCGAAGGTCGTCTTCGGCACTGCAACGATGTACGACATCAACGGCCCGTTCACGAACGGCGTGAGCTGCTCGAACGGCGTCGTTTCCCAAACCGATCCGGCCTACGGGTACACGAAGTCCTGCTGGTATGCCAGCACGACGTCCGGCACCAGCACGTCCGGCACGACGAGCACCTCGGGAACGAGCACGTCCGGCACGACGAGCACGTCCGGGGCGTGGACCCAATGTGCGACCGAAGGCGGCAATTGCTCGTTCTCCGGAACGAAGACGGTCCTCTACGGGTCGAGCACGACCGCCAACAACATGTCGGCGATCTTCACGAACGGCGTTGCCTGTAACAACGGTTCGTTCGGCAACGACCCGGCCTACGGCTCGACGAAGTACTGCTGGATCCAGGCGTCGACGTCCACGACGGGCACGACCGCCGGCACCACATCGACGTCGGGGACCACCTCAACCTCCGGTACCACTTCGACCTCAGGTACGACTTCGACTTCGGGCACGACCTCCACGTCCGGCTCGACGTCGACGAGCGCTAATTCGTCGACGAGCTCGACGAGCAGCTCGACGTCCACCTCTTCTGCCAGCGGCACGATCAGCTGCTCGACGCCGACCGCCTCCTCCGGCGGCTCCGCAAACGGCCTCGTCAGCGCCGACGTCAAGACGGCTGACGGCACGCGCCTGTTCGCGCAAGGCAGCTCGTTCAACCTGTCCTTCGTGACGGCGGCTCCCGCGGCCGACAACGTCGTCTGGTCGATCCAGGATCACGTGGGCAACGTCAAGGGCAGCGGCACCTTCGCGGTGGCAAGCGGCACGCAGACGAACACGCTTTCGTGCAAATCGACGGTCGGCGGCTACTTCGCCGTGACGGCGACGCTCTCGAAGGCCGGCGGCACGCTGCCGCAAGCCGGCACGCGTCCGACGGGCATTGCGACGTTCGGCGTTCTGCCCAACGTTTCGGGCGTGATTCCGGCGGTCTCGTTCGCGCATCAGGAACAGCACCGCTTCGGCATGCAGGGCTTCAACAGCAACGCGGCGGCGCTCGCGGCGCTCGGCATTTCGCAGACGATCGACGATCGTGAGCTTTCGGCCATGGAGCCGAACGGTCCCAATACCTGGACGCCGTCGCTCTCTAACCTCGACCCGTCGTACACGAGCGGCAAGACCATGCGCCTCGTCCGCCTCGACGGCATCCCGGCCTGGGCGAGCCCGACCGGCGGCTTCCAGGACGACACGCACGCGCCGTCCGATCTGAGCTACTACCAGAACTACATGGCGCGCGTCGGCACGGATACGGCCAACGTCCGGAAGACCTACTTCCCGACCCAGCAAAACGACTACTACCAGGTGACGTGGGAGCCGCAGTGGACCGATTCGCAGTCGAACTTCGTCGCGATGTATAAGGCCGTCTACACGGGCTTGCACTCGACGGATCCGAACGCGGTGGTGATGGGCACGACGAATCCGCTCGTCGCGAACTGTCAGACGGAGTGCACGAGCGGCTATCTGCAGACGTTCGCGGCGCTGGGCCTCGGTCAGTACATCGACGGCATCACGACGCACGGCTACTACAACGCCGGCACGTACCCGTCGCATCCGCCCGAGCTCTACGACACGGATCCGAATCCGGCGAACGTGGCCAATGCGCTCGATAAGCAGATGCAGCAGCTGCGCTCGCAAATGCAATCGGTCAAGCCGAACATGCGGCTGTGGTCGACGGAACTCGGCATCAGCTACGACCCGGGTATCTCGTACGGTGCGAACTCGCCGTCGTCGAACCAGCTCTACGCTCAGGCTGCGATCGCGGCACGCGCCCACCTGATCATTCTCGGCGAAGGCGCGCAGGTGACGTACTTCTTCTATGGCCCGGATTATCCGGATGAAGTTGGCTATGGATCGTTCTTCGACCTCTCCGATGCACAAGGCGCATACGGTGCGACGAACCTGAGCCCGAAGCCCGAAGCGATGGCGTTCGCCGCAATGACGCGAATCGTCGACGGCACGCAGACGCTCGGACGGGTGAACGGCCTGCCGACGATGGTGTACGGCTACGCGTTCCAACAGCTCAACGGCGGCAAGGTCATTACCGCCCTCTGGACGCACAACAACGCGCAGTGGCCGACGTCGTCGGGTTCGTATAGCTCGACGTACAGCACGTCTTATGGGCTGCAGGTCGACTCGGCGGGCACGAGCGGCAACGTGACCGTCCTCGATGTCATGGGCAACGCGAGCACCGTGCCGTATTCGAACGGCGTCGCGACGCTCAAGCTGACGGAATCGCCGATCTACGTGGTGTCCACGAACGCCACCGTTGCGAAGGCGAACGCGACGGCGCCCCTCGGATACACGGGGCAATAAACTAGAAAAAGCCCGCTTTGCGGCGGGCTGATGAAAGAAGGGACCTCCGGCACCGTCAGGTGCCCGCGAGGTCCCTTTGCATTTCCGATGGTGTTTACCGCAGGCCGCGCGCTTTCGCGCGGCAAGCTTGTCGACCTTCGGTTCGCTCGCTCAGTCGACGAGACGGATGCCGAGCACCGTGGCGCGCGCCGTGCGAATGCGCTCGGCTTCGCGATAGCGCGCCTGGAACGAGTAGTCGGAGTCGAGCGGCAGATGCGGCGACGCGAAAAGATCGTTGATCTTCTGGAACAAGGCGAGAACAAAGCTCATGGCGACTCCCAATTGAGTACGGGTTTTCCCTGAGTTGAATTCTAGGGTTTTCCCTAGGCCTCGTCTAGTGCAATGCAGCAATTTTTTGCCAGTGCCCTGGTTTATCCCGTTTCGCTGACCTCATGCGTTGCAGCAGCACAACAACTTTGACTGGGCGCGGCGGCGCCCACTAGAATCACGCCACCCTCGCGCCTGGCACTGGCGCACGGATCCGAGAGGTCCCCTCCTATTTCCTGCCCATGACCCAGGTCTTCGTCTGGCGGCTCCTCGCCGCGTTCGCGTGCGGCGTCGCAATCGGCATCGAGCGACAAATGCGCCAGCGCACGGCCGGGTTGCGCACGATCACGCTCGTCGCGAGCGGCGCCTGCCTCTTCGTCTCGCTCGGCACGCTGATGGGCACCGGCGTCACGCAGATCGCCGCTTATGTCGTCTCGGGCGTCGGCTTTCTCGGCGGCGGCGTCATCATGCGCGAGAAGGGCTCGATCCAGGGGATCAACACCGCGGCGACGCTCTGGTGTTCGGCCGCCGTCGGCGTGCTGGCCGGCACGGGGTTCTACGGTGCCGCCATCGCCGGGACGATCGTCGTGCTTGGGACGAACACGGTGCTGCGCGAGCTCAGCCGCGCGATCAATGCCGCGCCCGTCGGCAACGCCGATCTCATCCGCGAGTACGAACTGACCGTCGTCTGCCGGGAAGAAGACGAAGTGCACATCCGAGCCGTGCTGTCGAATGCGATGTATGCCGAACCGCTGTCGTTCCAGAGTCTCACGAGCCGCGATTGCGAAGGCGAGCCTCCGCGTCTCGAGGTCACGGCGACCTGTCGCACCCATCCGAAGGACCAGGCAAGACTCGAACACATCGCCAGCCGGATCAGCATGGAAAAGGGTGTCTCGAGCGTGAGTTGGACCGCGAGAGAAGTGGAGACGACGCCCGAATAGGTCGCCGCGTGCCTCTCGCGGCGGTGTGCGCGTGAAAACCGCTGCCGCGGCCGTTCGAGCGAATCTCGAACGTCGCCTGCGCGGCGGGAACATCCGCGTCAATCAAGCAGCGGCCGTAAGCGCGGCCACGCCTGCGTCGACCGACGCGACGTCAGGCGGGCGCACGACGCGCGCCACTTCGACGCCGTCACGCAGAAAGATCAGCGTCGGCCACAGCTTGACCTTGAACGATCGGCCGAGCGGCCGGCCGGGACCGTCCTCGATCTTCAGGTGTCGCGCTTGCGGAATGCGCGCGAGCGACTCCGTGATCAACGGCTGCGCGCCACGGCAGTAGCCGCACCAATCGGTACCGAACTCGAGGATCGTCGCACCGGTCAGCGCGTCGACTTCGGCGCGCGCCGGCGCGGTTTGGGAATACGCGGTCATCTCTGCTCCGGGTTTCGTCGAATCTCCATTGTCCGCCAGTCGGGCGATGCCCGCTGGCGCCTCATCCAATCGCACATGATCATGTGGGCGTTAGTGATGCGCGCGAGCGGCACGTGTTTTCGCCGCCTTCTTCGCCGCGGCGGAGCGAGCCGCGGCCCCCTTGGTATCGGCGGCCTTCTTCGCGGCGGCCGAACGAGTCGAAGCGCCCTTCGTATGGGCGGCCTTCTTTGCCGCCGCCGAACGGCTCGCCGCCGGCCGCTTGGCCGCGGCCGACTTCGCCTGCTTCGACATCGCTTCGCTCGACGCGCCCGCGCGGCTCTCGCGCTTGAGCACGCCTTCCGACGTGCGCGCACGTTTGGCCTTCGTCTCTTTGCTCGGCGAATGCTTCGGCGTGCCGTGCTGTCCCGCGGCAGTGTCCTTCTCCGCCTTCTTGCGCGTCGCTTCGCTCGTCGCTCCCTTCTTCGGCGGCTTCAGCGGCACGCCCGCGCGCCGCGCTTTCGAAAGCCCGATCGCCACGGCTTGCTTGGCCGATCTCACACCGTGCTTGCCGGCACGCACATGATCGACTTCCTCTTTCACGAACTCGCCGGCCTGCGTGGTCGGCGCCTTGCCCGCACGCTTGTCGGCTTGGGCACGTGCGACTGTTTTCCGCTCGGGCATGATGGCTCTCCTCGAAATGTCCGTAGGGCGATCACGGTCACGCAATGTGTATGCCAAACATCCCAGCAACGACTCGTGTGGCGCCGATGGGCCAACATCGGCCAAGCCAGCTTGCGTTGACAGACCGTTAACTCCAAGGGCCGCCCGTCATCGCCGGGTCACATTCGCCCCGGCATAATCGCCGGCGCGCCGCGAACCGCTCCCAAGAACAAGCGGGCGGCGCGCACTGACATGACATGAAGTCACAATGAATTGCAGTTTTGCATCGGGGATCATGCACATGAGCATCCGGCATCGTATTACCTTGCTGGTCGTCTTGATGTTCGTCGCCTTGTCGGCGATCGGCATCTACGCCGTGTATCAGACGCGCACGAGCGCGGTCAACGTCAAACAGGTGACCCAGGGCATCGTGCCCAGCGCGCTCGCCTCCGCGGACCTCGTCTCCGCGGTGAAGGATGTCCAGATCGCCACGATGACGCTCGTCTACGCGCCCGATGCGAACATGGTCGCTCAAGCTCAGGACCAGTTGAAAGCGAAGGAGGCCCAGCTTCGCCAAGGGCTCGATTTGCAGGCGAAGGCCGCGGCGAGCCATGCTCAGCAGGGGCTCGTGACGCAGGCGCGCGAAAGCCTCGACAACTACTTCGCCGCGATCGCCGACACGGCGAAGATGAAAGCCGATGGCAAGGACGCACTCGCGCAAGCGTATCTCTTCGCAAACGTCGCCCAGTACCGCGACGAGCTCGAAGGCATCGTCGAGACGCTGCGCATCGAGAAGAATCGCCAGAAGGACGATGCCATCGATGCACTCAACGGCATGCTCGCCACGACGACGACGGCCATCGCCGGCGTGACCGCGGGCGCGGTGATCCTGCTGACCGCTATCGGCTTGCTGCTCTACCGTCAAATCACGCGTCCATTGAGCCGCATGCAGCAAGAGATGAGCGAAATCGCATCGAGCCAGGACTTCACGCGGCGCGTGCCCGTGGGCCGCATGGACGAAATCGGCCGGTCGATCGTCGCCTTCAACGAGATGATCGAAAAGATCCAGTTGAGCTCGGCGCAACTCAAGCAAAAGACGGCCGACATCCAGGCAATGCTGCAGAACATGCCGCAAGGCATCCTGACGGCGGTGGCGGGCGCGGTCGTTCATGCCGAATACTCGGTCTACCTCGAAACGATATTCGAGACCAACGAGATCGCGGGCCGACCGCTGATGGATCTCGTCTTCGACGAGACGGAACTCGGCCCGGACGCGCTTTCGCAGATCGATGCGGCGATCCACGCATGTCTCGGCGAAGACAGCATCAACTTCGAGTTCAATCAGCACCTGCTCGTGAACGAAATCACGAAGCGAATGCCGGACGGGCGCGAAAAGATTCTCGACCTGAGTTGGTCGGCGATTACCGACGAGACGGATACGATCGTGCGCCTCATGCTTTGCGTGCGCGACGTCACCGAGCTGCGCAAGCTCGCCGCGCAAGCGAGCGAGCAAAAGCGGCGGCTCGAGATCATCGGGGAAATCCTGTCGGTGAGCCAGGACAAGTTCCATCACTTCGTTGAAAGCTCCACGCGCTTCATCAGCGAAAACGAGCGGATCATCCGCCAGCACGAGCAGCCGAACGGGTCTGCCATCGCGGAGCTGTTCCGCAATATGCATACGATCAAGGGCAACGCTCGCACCTACAGTCTTCAGCATCTGACCAACATCGTGCACGAAGCCGAACAGGCCTATGAAGAATTGCGCCGCTCCGAAGCGGCCGACGGTTGGGATCAGCAGGCCCTGATGCAAGACCTCGCGCGCGTGCGCGAAGCGATCGAACACTACGCGCGAATCAGCGAAGTGAGCCTCGGCCGCAAGGGGCCTGGTGCGAACCACAAGCGTGACCGCTATGTCGTCGTCGACGAGGCGCACATCCATGACAGCCTGCGCCTCATCGATCAGGCCGACCCGGCCAATGTCCGAGAGTTGCTGACGATGCGCGATTCGCTGCGCCAGTCGTTGCGTCTCTTCGGCACGGAAACGATCGGCCACGCGCTCTCGGGTCCGCTCGAGTCGCTGCCCTCGCTCGCGAAGGAGCTCGGCAAAGAGACGCCCGAGGTGCGGATCGACGACAACGGCTATCGCATGCGCAATCAAGTTGCCGGGTTGCTCAAGGATGTGTTCACGCACTTGCTGCGCAACTCGCTCGATCACGGCATCGAACCCGCAAGCGAGCGGGAGAAACAAGGCAAGCCCGCGGCGGGCGTGATCGACATCGAACTCGGCATCGACAATGGCGCGCTCCAGATCACGCTCAGCGACGACGGCCGCGGCCTCGCGCTCGATCGCATCAGGCGTCTCGCCGCCGAGAAGGGCTTGATCGCGGCCGATGCGGCGCTGACCGACGAGGCAATCGCCGAGCTCATCTTCCAGCCCGGCTTTTCGACCGCGGGTCAAGTGACCGAGGTGTCGGGACGCGGCGTCGGCATGGATGCGGTGCGCAGCTTCGTGAAGCGCGAACACGGGTCGATCGAGCTGCGCTTCACCGACGATCGCAAGGGTGCGCCCTATCGCCACTTCCAGACGATCGTCTCGCTGCCCGAGCGCTTCGCCGTCGACAGCCTCGATCGCGATTCCACTCGCCCCGGGCAGTTTCGCTTCGACGCGCTAGCCGAATGAACGGAGCAAGGAACGAGCAGTGAACGCAAGTCATATCGCAGCAGCATTGATCGGCGGCGTCGTCGCGCTGATCGGGGCCCTCCCCTGGCATGCCTGGGCGACCAAACGCTCGGCCGCGCGGCTCCGTGCCGAGGTCGACGCGCAGCGCCAAGCCGCCCTCTTAGTCGCCGAGACGCGTGAGCGCCAACGAATCGAGCAATACGAGGGGCAACTGCAAGAGGCGGGCTCGCGCATTGCCGAGCTCGAAGGCGAGCTCGCCAGGGCGATCGGGAACGCGAGCGAGCTCGGCACCGCGCTCGCGAACGCCGAGGCGCAAAAGGCCGCCTGGCTCGACGACGCGCGCCGGCTCGCCGGCGAGGCCGCGCGCCTGCGCGGCCTTTCGGTTACGTTCGAGCGCTGGCACGAGCAGATGATCTCGCTGATGACGCAAAATCACGACATGCACAAGAAGAATCAGGAGCTCTCCGCGATTGTCGCGCATGTGCTGATCGTGTCGTTGAACGCATCGATCGAGGCCGCGCGGGCCGGCACGGCCGGGCGCGGGTTCTCGATCGTCGCGAGCGAAGTCCGCACGCTCGCGACCCGCTCCCAAGAGCTCTCGAAGAGTTATCAGAACAGCCTGAATCGCAACGACCTCATCACGACGGCGACGTTTCAGGACATTCAGGCCGGCGGAAAGATGATCACCGCATCGCTCGGCAGCGTCGATGCGCTCGCGAGCCAACTCGAATCGAAGATCCTGCAGGCATCGACGTGATCAGCAGTCAAGCGAAGGACAGCTTTGAGCGCATCTTCGAGCGCGCCGCGCGCTCGCGCCTCGTCGCCGACGATAGCCATCTCTGCCAGGTCGAGCGAGCCGAGCCGGGCACACACAAGATCGGCAAGAACGAGAAAGTCGTCGTGCTGACGATCTCCTCGATCTCGTTTCGCCTGCTGCTCGGCCTGCATTTCAGCGACGACGAGGCGACGCGCCGATACTTCGTGAAGGGCGACGACGAGCGGCCGCTGGCCGACGCGTTCATGGAAGTGGCCAATCTCTGCTGCGGGGCGATCAATCAGGCGCTCGTCGAGCATTTTCCGGACATGGGAATGTCGACGCCGTATGTACTCGCGAGCGCCTGCATCGGGCATCTCGACCAATTGCATCCTGCCTTCGAGACGCTTTACGACATCGTGATCGAGGGCAGCGTGCGGCTGGCGGCGACGCTTTGCGTCTCAGCGCACGACACGATCGATTTCGTCGCCGATACATCGTCGAGCGAACTGCAGACGAGCGGCGAACTCGAGCTTTTCTGACGATCGAAACGCACTATTGGGAAAGGAAGGGAAAAACATGGCGAAGATATTGGTCGTAGACGATTCGAGCACCGTCCGCGACGAAGTGGCGGGCTTCCTGCGCAAGAGCGGACTCGAGGTGGACACCGCCGTCGACGGCAAGGACGGCCTCACGAAGCTCAGGACGAATCCCGGCATCAAGCTCGTCGTCAGCGACGTCAACATGCCGAACATGGATGGCCTCACGATGGTCGAGAAAATCCGCGGCGAGCTCGGCAATACCGCGGTCAACGTCATCATGCTGACGACGGAAAGCAGCCCGGCCATGAAGGATCGTGGCAAGGCGGCCGGCGTAAAAGGCTGGATCGTGAAGCCGTTCAAAGGCGAGGCCGTGCTCGAGACCTTCAGGAAGCTGGCGAGCTGATCGGCCGGCAGGCCTTATCGAGAATGGTCGGTCCGTCTTCGAGAGACTCGAGGTTGCGTTCGACGATTTCGAGCATGGCGCCTTTATTAAAAAAAACGGGTGTTCATAGCGTTCTTGTGCGTTCGCCGTATGGATCGTCGATCGACGACCGAGCGGCCATGTCCGGTCACCGCACGCAATTTCAGGACTCCTGATTGACTCGCCCCCCGTCCGCCGCCTACATTGGATGGCCGAAAACCGGATGATTGTTCGGTAACCGAACAGCGCGCTCGATCCCGCCCCGCTCGTCGACCCTCGAACGTGTTCCGGCAACGGCGGTGCGCTCGCGGACACTCGACGAGCGGCCATGCAATGGAAACGGAGACATGAAGCAGACTTCTTTCAAGGCGGACGTGGCGCAATCGGCGGCGCCGCGGCGCGGCATCGTGGCCGGGCTCGTCTATGCGTTCGAGCGGCTGATGCCCGACCCGTTCGTGCTTTCGCTCGGGCTGACGTTCGTCGTCATTCTTCTCGCCCTGGGTCTCGCACCGAAGCACTCGATCGAAACCATCCTCGATTCCTGGTATGAGGGAACGTTCAAGATCCTTGGCTTCGCGCTGCAGATGATTCTCATCTTGGCCACCGGCTATGCGATCGCTGATGCGCCCGTCGTCCAGCGCGGGTTGCGCGCGCTCGCCTCGGCCGTGCGCACACCGGCCCGCGCTGCCTTGCTCGTCTTCCCCGTCGTCGGGTTCGCGGCCTGGCTCAACTGGGGTCTCGGCCTCGTGGTCGGGGCTTTGCTCGCGCGCGAGATCGCGCGGCGCGTGAAAGTCGACTTCGCCTGGCTCGTCGCGGGCAGCTATTCGGCCTGGTCCGTCTGCAACAGCGGGCTCTCCAGCTCGATCGCGCTCTCGCAGGCGTCGCACGGCAACGCGCTCAACCTCGTCGAAAAGGCGACGGGCCATGTCATCGGCTTGAGGGAAACGGTGTTCGCGCCGTTCGTCTACGTGCCGACGGTGCTCGTTGTCGTCGTGATGGCGTTTATCTTCGTACGGATGCATCCGAAGGCGGAGGACGTCGTCGCGTTCACCGCCGACGAGCCGGCCGCCGCGCCCGAACACGACGCGCACGGCCGCACGGCTCCCGCGACATCGTTCGCGGCGCGCGCCGAGCGCTCGGTGCTCGGTACGCTGCTGTTGCTCGCGCTCGGTTGCGGTTACCTCGGAACGACGTGGTACAAGAAGGGCTTCGAGCTCGACATCAACACGACGATCCTGCTCTTTCTGCTCGCGGGGCTCGCGCTGCAGCGCTCCCCGATCGCTTATGCGGATGCGATCCGGCGCGCCGCGCGGCAGACCGGCTCGATGCTGCTGCAGTACCCGATCTACGGCGGGATCATGGGCATCATGATCGGCACCGGGCTTGCGTCGACGATCGCTCGAACGTTCGTCACAATCGCGACGCCTGCGTCTTTGCCGCTTTGGAGCTATCTGAGCTCGCTCATCATCACGCTTCTGATTCCGAGCGCGGGTGGCCACTGGGCCGTACAGGGTCCGTTCGTCCTGCCCGCCGCGCTGAGCCTGAACGCCTCGCTGCCGCATACGGCGATGGGCGTGGCGATGGCGGAAAACGTCTCGAACATGCTGCAACCGTTCTGGGCCGTGCCGGTCGTCGCGATCGCGGGCATCAAGATTCAGCGCGTGATGGGCTATACGGCGATCACGTTCGTCGTTTCGCTGTTGATTTACGGCGCCGCTCTCTGGTTGATTCCGTAGCCTGGGTCGAAGCGATTGCGATGCCGCGTGGAAGGACGCGCGCCGGCACGGCGCGGGCGGCGAGCGGAGCGCGCCGCCACTCGAGCGCCGACACCGTGCCAGAAAATCCTTACAAACGACGCAACCTATCCCTACTCGACAATCCGCGTCTTCCTATCGAAGAACCCAGGTGACCCGCGTAGGATGAATCTCGAGGCAAACGAGTGGCGGGCCGGCGCGGCCGCCGCGCCTCGCGGCTGCGATGCCGAACGATCATCGTCCCTTAACCTACCGGAGCGTCGACATGAACACCTGCGCCGTCGATCACGAAGTTTGGGAACTGCTGCCCGAAGAGACCGCTCTGCGCCAATGGATCATGACTTGGTACCATTTCGCCGTCAGCGAGGGCTACGTCGAGCCGGAATACGAGCTCGACAATGCGACGGCCGAGCGACTCGAAGGCTATTTCCAAGTTGGACTCACGCCCGGTGAAGGGGCCGACGTCATCTTCGGCAAACTGCACTAGTGCCCTGAGCGAAAGCCGATGTGTTCCACGAGGCGGGCGCTCGGCTACGGCCGGCCGCCCTGCCCTGCTTCGACCTCATGCTACTCGGCGACGAGCCCATGCCGAATCGAATAGCGAATCAGCTCCGCACTGTTGCTGAGCCCTAACTTCTGCATCAGCCTGCGCTTGTGCGTGCTGATCGTCTTTGCGCTCAGCGCGAACGCGTCGGCGATCTCGTTGATGCTTTTTCCCGCCGCCAAGAGGCGCAGAACTTCGAATTCTCGATCGGACAGAATCCCGTGCGGCGGTGTGTCGCCCGAGTGTCGCTCGAATACGATGGCGTCGACGAGCTGCGGATCGATGAACCGCCCGCCCGCGGCAAGCTTGTGGATCGCCGCCAGCAGAATCTCGGGATCGCTGTCTTTCGTCACGTAGCCAGAGGCGCCCGCGCGCAGCGCGCGCGAAACGACCTGCGCTTCGTTATGGATGCTGAGAATCAGGATCGGCATCGCCGGATACTCGGCATGCACGCGCCGGATCAGGTCGACGCCGCTGATGCCGGGCATTGTCATATCCAATGTCAGCAGATCGACCGCGTTCGCGCGCAGCTTCGCCAGCACGTCGGCGCCGCTCGCCGCTTCATCTACGACGATGGTGTCCGCCGCCGTGGCGACGATCTGCTTCAGTCCGCTACGCACGACGGCGTGATCATCGGCGATCAAGATTCTGATCATGTTGCTTTCCGCTATGGGTGTTGAAGGGAACGCTGATCGAGACGACGGTGCCCGACTTCGGGGCGCTGTCGATCTGTAACGAGGCGCCGATCAGCCTGGCGCGCTCGCGCATGCCGAGCAAGCCGTATGAATCGTGCTTGCCGGCGGCGACCGCGGGATCGAAGCCGCGGCCGTTGTCGCTCACATGGAGCTCGAAACCCGCGTCGTTGCGCGTCACGGTCACATGCACACGAGTCGCATGCGCATGGCGCGCGACGTTCGTGAGCGATTCCTGCACGACGCGAAAAACCGCCGTCGCATGCGCGTCGCAGAGCACCGGCTCCGATGCGTTCATAAGGAACTGGCATGGTATGCCCGTTCGCTTGCCGAAATCCTCGGCCAGCCATTCGAGCGCCGACGCGAGGCCGAAGTTGAGCGCGGCGGGCCGAAGATGGTTGGCCACATTGCGGACCATCAGAATCGTCTTCTCGACGAGCTCGCGCATCTCAGCGACCCTCCTGAGCAGTTCGGAATCGGTCAACTGCATCTTCAGCAGCGACACATCCATCTTGAGCGCGGTCAGCAGTTGCCCCAGCTCGTCGTGGACCTCGAGCGCGATGCGCTTGCGCTCTTCTTCGCGAACGGCTTCCATGTGCGCGCCGAGCTCGCGCAATTGCTCGCGCGAGTCGAGCAGTTCGCGCTGCTGCGCGCGCAGGTCCACGTTAGCCCGCGCGAGCTCCTGGGTCCGCTTGGCGACGCGTGCCTCGAGCTCATCCCGAATGCGCGAAAGTTCGCGCTCGGCACACTCTCGCACGGCCACTTCGTTCTCGAGGCGCCGGTTTTTCTCGACGAGCGTCCTGTGCATCGCGCGCATCTCCAGGTGAACGTTGATGCGTGCCATCATTTCATCGATCCGCACGGGCTTGGTCACATAATCGACACCGCCCGCATCGAAACCTTCGACCATATGGTCGATGTCGTCGGCCGCCGTCATGAAGATCACGGGAATGTCGCGCGTGCGCCAATCGGCCTTCAATTTGCGGCACGTCTCGAATCCGCTCATGCCCGGCATTTTGACGTCGAGCAATATGAGGTCCGGCAGCGAGAAGCGGGCGCGCTCGACCGCCTCCTCGCCGTCGAGCGCGATCAGGACGCGAAAGCCGCGGTCCGTCAGATTGTCCACGACGACGCCGAGGTTCGCGGGCGCATCGTCGACGATCAGCAGCGAAGCCGGGGGAGACTGCGCCGTCATTGCGATGGCCGTCATGGCTCGCTCCCTGTATCGAGGTGCCGCTCGACGAAGGCCAGCAGCTGTTTCGACTGATAGGCCTGCGCCAATGCGTCGAGGGCCGCCGAAAACGAGGCGTGGCGTGCGTCCGCGGCGGCAATCGCTTCAGCCCAGCGACGCACGCCGCGCATGTCGCCCATCCGCGCGAGGCAATGAAGCTCATTCATTCGCTCGACGCCGGGCGTGGGCAACCGCTCGAGCGGCAAGCGGGAACGCTCGAGCGGCGTCCCATCGCGCGGCTCCCCGCGGCCCGCTTCCACCGCCGCCGGAAGATCGAAGCGGAAGACGCTGCCTTCGCCTACGCTGCTCTCGACTTCGATGTCCGCGCCCATCGCACGCACGAACTGGCGGCTGATCGCGAGTCCGAGACCGATGCCGGCATCGCGGCCGCCGGTGCTCGCCACTTGCTCGAACGGATGGAAGATCGTCTCCACTTGATCGGGATGGATGCCGATGCCCGTATCGCGCACCGCGAAGCGCACGCTGCCCGAGGGCGTGCATGTCACGTGGAGACCCACGACGCCGCGCGCGGTGAACTTGACGGCATTGGTCAGCAAATTGAGCAGCACCTGCCTCAAGCGCCGTTCGTCGGCTCTCACGCAGCGGGGCACGTCGGGCGCGATTTCGCACACGAATGCGAGCCCTTTGTCGGCAGCCTTCATGGCGATGGCGCCGTGAATCGATGCGACGACTGCGGCGGGCTCGACCTCGCCGATGTCCACACGAAGCTTGCCCGCTTCGATCGTGGCGAAATCGAGCACGTCATGGATCAGCCCGAGCAGATGCTCGCCGCAACGCAGGATCACGGACACCGACTCGCGCTGCGAATCGGAAAGCGTGCTGTCGCGCTTGAGATTTTGCGCGTAGCCAAGAATTCCGTTGAGCGGCGTACGCAACTCATGGCTCATGTTCGCAATGAAGGCGCCCTTCGCGCTGTTTGCCGCCTCGGCCGTGCGACGCGCCTCGCGCTCCGTCGCCGCATCGCGCTCGTCCAGATAAGCACGATGAAGACGCGCGCCCATCGCATTGAACGCCGTCACCACACGTTCCAGCTCATCTGGCACGGGGGGACGCCTGCGATCGAGCACGAGCGGGCTCGGCGCATAACGATAGTCGTAGCGATCGACCCTGCGCGCGAGCGCCGTCAGATGCCGCATGACGATTCGATCGAGCAGGAAGGTGATGAGGAGCGCCACGAGGAATGTATTCGCGGCTTGGTTGACGAGAATCAGCACGGCGGTTCGCGTCAGCGACCGGTAGAGATCGTCCAGCGTCGCTTCGACGTGGAGTGTGCCGATCAGGCGATCGGTGCCGCCTTGCACGTGCCGCACGATAGGGTAGTCGCGCGAGAAGACGGCCGCGCCGCCGCGCGTGCCGCTCGCGACCACCATGGGCGACGGACCGATCTCGCGTACCTCGACGGCGCGGATATCGGCAAGACGCGCGATGCCGTCGACCTCGAGCTGCAGTTGCGCGCGATCGAGCCGCCAGAGCGCCTCGGCCAGGCTCGCACCATAGCTGCGGCCGATGTCAGATAGCCGCTCTTCGACGAGCGCCGCGCCCTTGTGATAGTCGCGATCGAGTTGCACGGCCGTCAGCAGCACCGTCACCGCGCAACTGAACACGAAGACGATCGCAAGGAGCCGCACGACGACACTACCGCGCAGGCGTGCAAACGGCCCGCGGGCAGCGGCTAGCGCGTTGAAGTTCATCATTCCGTTCGCGGAGAAACCGGTATGCATCGCCCGTATTTTGCACGTGTTCATGGCACCGCTTTCGCGCCTATGGTCAGGAAATTCTGTCAAACGGCCGCGCAAAACGATGAATATCGCGTCAGAAAATCCTTACCCGCATTCCCCGCGCACTCATTCGCTGAACGACATCCAGTACTTGTCGGGGATTTGCCGATCGGCGGCGGAGAGATACGGATTTGGGAGCCAGATGATTTTGCGCCGCGCGGGCTCCGTCACAGCAAGCGCGTTTTGGACATAGGGGTCGCTGTTGAAGAGCCGCATGTACGAGCCGTCCTCGTAGGCGGCCGCGAGCCCTTTTTCGAGCGTCTCGGCAAGGCGCTCGTTCTGTTTGTTCGTATAGAAGATGAAGTCGGAGCGGTAAGCGAGGAGCAGATGGTCTTCGACGACGAGGTCCGGGTCGGCTGCGCGCCGGTCGGCCACCTCGGCGTCGGCCTCGACGAGCCCGCGAGGGAAATAGTCGACCCGTCCCGCTTCCGTCATGTTGAAGAGCAAGTCGTAGGTCGACGTCTCGACCTTGAGGCCCGCGTTTTTGAGAATGCCGACATCCACCCAGCTGAAGCCCTGTCCAGCCGTCAACGTCTTGAGCTGATCGAGATCGTCGATACGATCGAACTCGGGCTGACGGTCCTTTCGTATGATGAAGACGCGCAATCCGATCAGGCCGCGATACAACGGAATGCGAATCGGTCGCAAGTTCGCCTCGTCGCTCGCCGACATGCTCGCCCAATGGAGATTGACGGTCTTGCCCTCGGCGAGTTCTCGCAGCGCGCGGGACCGCTCCATGACATCGCGCGAGGGTTCGATCGTGCAATCCGAATGCGTCTCGCTCATCGCGAGCTGAATGAGGGCCTTGACGAACTCGGCTCTCCCGTCCACGCGGTTCGACGCGCGCGGGTAGACGATCCTGAAGTGCTCCGCGAACGCGGGTGGCGACGCCATCACCAGCAGTGAAACGATCAGCGCGAGCCAGGCATGCCGGCGGCATGCCCCGCTCGGTCGAACGCCGGCGGCGCAACGATGACGGACGACTCGGGTGATATGCATGAGGCAATTCAAAATCGGGCGGCCGGTAGAGCCGGCGGAAAACGCGTCCCTGCGTGAACTCCATGGCCGCGAGCGGGGCCGCGGGACGATGCATCGCAAGAAACGTCCGCGATGCGGATAGGAAAATGCCATAACGCGCCCCGTTCGGCTGTAAGGAATTCCCTAATCCAGAATGGAAAAAGCTTGGTTGTCCTAAAGATCCGGCGCCAATGGCCGATAAGACCGGCAGAAGCGGCCCCGAGCGCGAGAACGCGACAACAGCCGACGGCATGAGGCGCGCGCCGCGGTGGATTCGCGCAACACCCTCTCGCGCTTCCCCCGGGCCGCCCATGCCGGATTCATCATGCTAAATACCTTGCTGGCGCGGATGCCGATGGGGCGCCGCTTCAACGTCGTGATCGCACTGGCGCTCGTGCCGATCCTCGCGCTTTGCTATTGGCTGCTTGCGCACGCATGGTCGGCATTCGTCGTGGCGGACAGATCCGAAAACAGTTTCGTATCGCTGCGCGCGACGTTCGTCGTCATGGAAAAAGTGTCGGCCGAGCGGGGCCCGATGAACGCCGTGCTCGGAGAGGATGCGCCCACACCCGCCCCCCAGGCGGTCGCCCTTTCGCGTGCACGCCTCGCCAGCGACGAGTCGATCGCCGAGTTGACCGCCACGCTCGAGCCCATCGAATGCCGTCAGTGCGCCGCCGCGCTGACGATGGTGACGAAATGGAAAGCACAGCTCGCACAGGCGCGCGCCAACGTCGACCGTCTC
Organism: Trinickia sp. EG282A; assembly: GCF_040965455.1. Taxonomy (NCBI): domain Bacteria; kingdom Pseudomonadati; phylum Pseudomonadota; class Betaproteobacteria; order Burkholderiales; family Burkholderiaceae; genus Trinickia; species Trinickia sp. EG282A. The sequence continues at coordinate 621,717 of NZ_JBFRCC010000003.1, forward strand.
GCCCGCCAGCCTCGCGCGCTTCGCCAGGACGACGCCGTGCAAGCGGCCGTGCGGCAGATGTTCGCCGTCGTCGACGGCATCGCGCCTTTGCTGCTGTCGGAATCGACGACCGTCGCTCGCGGCGACTCGGGCGCGCTCAATTGTCTGATCATGGCAAGGCTCACGGCCGAGCTGCGGGAGCAGGCAGGACGTCTCGGCTCGCATCTGACGGGCGCGCTGGCCATGCGTCGGCCTTTGACGCTCGACGAGAAGCTCACGATCGAGCACACGCGCGGGCGGATCGACCAATTGCAGACCATGCTGGATTTGCGCATGGCGGACCACCCCGATCTCGCGACGCAAGCCTTCAATACGATGCATATCCGGTATTTCGGCGAGGGCGTGACCTACTTCCGAACGATCGAAGCGCTGGCGAGCCGGCCTGGCGGCGCGGAGATCACGACCGCCGCGTTCGCGGAGCACTACGTCCCGGACATGAGCTCGATCGTTGCGTTTCGCGATGCAGTCCTCGATGCTGCGCAGGAAGAATTGCGACGCAACCGCGCGTTGAGCCTGTGGGCCTTCGCCGCGACCGGCATCGGCGAATTCGCGCTACTTGCCGTACTCGGCTGGATCGTGCGCAAGTTGCGCCGCGAGGTAGTCAGTCCGTTCGCCCAAGCCACGACGGCCATTCGCGCGATCGCCAGCGGCGATCTCACGAAGGAGGTCGTGGTGCCGTCCGTGCACGGCGAAGTCCGGGAAATGTTCGACGCCATCCAGGTGCTGAAGGTCACGAGCGTCGAGCGCTCGCGGCTCGAAGCGGAACGGGTCCGCCTGATGCAGGAACTCGCGCTCATGGCCGAGACCGATTCGCTCACGCGCCTCCTCAACCGTCGCGCTTTCGAAAAGCAGGCGCGAGCGCTTTGCGGCGAACCGCGGACCGATGCAACGTGGATCGCGCTCATCATGTTCGACATCGACCACTTCAAGCGGATCAACGACACCCACGGCCACGCGGTGGGCGACGAAGCGCTGCGTCTCGTGGCGCGCGCGAGCCGCCGGCATTTCGATCGCTCGGAAATCGTCGCGCGCATCGGCGGCGAAGAGTTCGCCGTCATCACTCGCGTGCGCACCTGTAGCGACGCACGGGATGCCGCCGAGCGCTTGCGCGAGGACATCGCCCGCATCGCGCTCCCGACCGATTCCGGCACGAGCTTCCGCATGACCGCAAGCTTCGGCATTGCCTTTGCGCAGCCGAAGGACGGCGCCGATGTCGCGCACCTGCTGAAGCAGGCGGACGGCATGCTCTATGAGGCAAAACTGGCCGGCCGCAATCGCGTCGTGGCGCAACCAATGCGCGCGGCCGATGCGCTCGAAGCCCCGCCGCCCAATGCGTGAGGTCTCGGGCCGGCAGCGGACCCGCTCGGAGAACGGCGGCGCGAGAGCGCGATCAATGCGGAAGAAGCGATCGCTCGCCGGCGAGCAGCACAGCCGGCGCGCCCCGCTCGACGATGCGCCCCCCCTCCATCACGAGCACTTCGTCGACCAACTCGGTCAGCCCGCAGAGCCGATGCGTGATCAGAAGCACGCTGCGCCCCTCCATCAGCTTGATGACCGCGGCTAGCAGCGCGCGCTCCGTCACGGCATCAAGCCCCTCGGTGGGCTCGTCTAGCACGAGGATCGCTGCGTCCGTCAGCAATGCGCGGGCAATGGCGAGGCGCCTCGCCTGGCCGCCCGAGAGTCGCGCGCCGGCCTCACCCACTTCCGTGTCGTAGCCCTCTGGAAGCGCCGCGATGAAATCGTGCAGTTGAGCACTGCGGCAAGCCGCTTCGAGCATCGCCTGATCCGCATCGGGCCGGGCGACCAGAAGATTGTCGCGAATCGTCGCGTTGAAAAGATAGGTGTCCTGAGCAACGACGGCGATGCGCGCGCGTATTTCATGACCCGCGCACTCGCGCAGCTCCGCGCCGCCCAAGCGGATGCTGCCTCCCTGATAACCGTGGAATCGCAGCAGCACGTTCGCGACGCTGCTCTTGCCGGCTCCGCTCTCGCCGACCACGGCAATACGGCGGCGCGCCGGCAGATCGAACGAAATGTCGTCGAGCGCCCATGGTGCGTCTTCGCCGTAGCGCATCCGCACGTTGCGGAACGACAGATCGCTGCCCGCCGGCAAGGCAGCAGCGTGCGCGGGATCCGCGACGGCCGGCTTCGCATCGACGAGCGCGAAGATACGGCGCGCGGCCGCGAGGCTTTCGCCCAGCACCTGCATGGCAAGCGGCAAGGGCGTTACGGCCTCGAAGCTCGCCAGCATCCACAGCGCAAGCATGACGAGATCGGCACCCGGCATCGTTCCGTCGCTCACGCGCGGAATCGTCAGCAGCAACGTGCCCCCCATCGCGAGCGATGCCGATGCGGCGAGGACGCCTTGCGAGAAGCCGTTGAGCCTGCTCACGTCGCCTTGCGCCGTCGCCAAACGCTCGGACAAGCGATCCACGCGCTCGGCATAGAGAGGACGGCCCCCATAGACGCGCAGTTCGCCAAGCCCCTGCAGACTATCGACGATCGTCTCGCGCATTCGCGCACGCAGCGCGACGACCGCGCGCGACGGGCCGCTCGCGCGCGCGAAGATCAGCGCCGGCAGTGCAACACCGGCAAGAATCAGAAAAACGAGCAGCACGGCAGCAGCGGACGCATTGACCACTGCCGCCGCCGCCACGATCACGAGCGAGCCGAGCGCCGCCACGAACACCGGTACGAAGACGCGCAGATAAACGTGGTTGAGACTGTCGATATCGGCCTGAATGCGGCCGAGAAGATCGGCGCCACGCAGATCGGACAGTCGGGCCGGGGCAAGCGGCTCGATGCGCACGAAGAACCAGACCCGCAGCTGGGCGAGCAGACGTAGCGTGGCCTCGTGCGTGACGAGCCGCTCGACATAGCGGCCCGCTGTTCGGACGATCGCGCAGGCGCGGATCGCCGCGGCCGGCGTGAAGTAGTCGAACGCCGCATGCGTCAGCCCCGCCAGCGCCATCGAAGCGATGAACCAACCGGCGATCGCCATCAAGGCGACGTTCGCGAGCAGCGTGGCGAGCGACAGACCCGCCCCGAGGGCCATCCAGCGCCAGTAGGGGCGAAACAACATGAAGAGGCGCGCGAGATCGGTCCGCGCGTCGTTCCCGTCGCTTTCCGGCCATGCCGCGGCATCGCGTGGCAAATCCTTGTCACCCATGTCGTTCATAGGCAAGTCGCGAACTCTGCACCGATAGGATCAGCCGTATGTGCACGAACGAGTCGCGCATAGGCCCCCTGCCGGGCCAACAGCGCTTCATGCGCGCCCGCTTCGACGGCGCGCCCGGCTTCGAGCACGACGATCTTGTCGGCGAGCCGTGCCGTCGCGAGACGATGCGCGACGACGAGCACCGTGCGCCCATGCGCGAGGCGGCGCAAGACCTCGTGAATCTGGGCCTGATTGCGCGCATCGAGGTGGGCGGTAGGCTCGTCGAGCAATACGACGGGCGCGTCTTTCAGAAACGCGCGCGCGAGCGCGAGGCGTTGGACCTGCCCGCCCGACAACCCCGCTCCGCGCTCGCCGAGCGGCGTGTCGTAACCGCGCGCAAGCGCCGCGATGAACGCATCGGCGCCCGCCAGCGCAGCCGCTTCGCGCACCATGGCCATGGTGGCGTCAGGGCGCGCGATCAGCAGGTTGTCGAGCACACTGCCGACGAAGACGTGCGCGCGCTGCGGAACCCAGGCCACATTGGCTAGCCAGCTTGCTTCGTCGAGGACTTCGAGCCGTTGGTCGTTGATCCAGATGTGCCCCTTGTCAGCGTGCGCAAAGCCGAGCAACAGGCTCAAGGCCGTGCTCTTGCCCGCACCGCTCGCGCCGACGAGCGCCGTCATGCTGCCGGACTCCGCCGTGAAGTCGAGACCGTTCAGCGCTGGCCGGCCATTACCGTATGAAAACGAAACGGATTCGAAGCGAATGCGATAGCCGCGTGCCGCTTTCAAGTTCTGCGTGGCCTCGCGACGTTGCGGCTCCGGTATCGCGAGAATCTCCGCGATCCGCTCGGCCGCGCCGATCGCTTCCATGCGCGCGTGATAGTGCGTACCCAGCGTGCGCAACGGCAAATAGAACTCGGGGGCGAGCAGCAGAACGAAGAACGCCGGCTGAAAATGCATCTTTCCGTAAAGCAGATTGAAGCCGATGAGGACGGCTACGATCGCGATGCTGACGGTCGAAAGAAACTCGAGCGCCACCGATGAAAGGAAGGCGATGCGCAGTACCGACATCGTACTTTGCCGATAGGCCTCCGACACGCGCGCGACGACTTCGGCCTCGCGGCGGCCGGCATTGAAGAGCCGCAGCGTCGTCATGCCCGAAAGCGCATCGAGAAACCGTGCGCTGAGCCGCGCGAGCCTGCGCCATTGGCGCTGGTTCGCCGCCACCGCATCCTTGCCGAGCAGGATCATGAAAACGGGAATGAGCGGAGCGGTCAGCACGAGCACGAGCCCCGAAACCCAATCGACGGGAAAAACGACGACGAGCACCGCGAGCGGCAGCAGCGCCGTCAGCGCCCGGTTCGGCAGCCAGCGCGCGTAGTAGCCTTCGAGGGCCTCGATGCCGCCGACGAGATGGCTCGACAGCGCGCCGCTCGACTCGCGCTGCAGCCATGCCGGACCGAGCGCGTGAATCTTGCGCAGGAGCTCGCCGCGCAGCTGTATGCGAATCGTCGCGGCGCCGGCGAAAGCGAAACGCTCCGCCGCCTGCATGGCAACGAAACGCAGCGCAATCAGCGGCAGCATGGCGGCCAACACGGGCCACACCTGCGTGAGAGACGCACCGCCGACGACCACTTTCTCCACGCTCCACGATAACAACGCGGCTTGCGCAACGACGAGCAGGCCAGCGACGAATCCGGCCGCGACAGAAAGCCTCAGCGGCGAACGGATGCGCACGGCGAGTTGCCTGAGCCACGCATCGAGGGTCTTCTTTTGCTGGGAGGTAAAGCTTGGGCTCATAGTGAAGCGAAGCTGACGTCGAAGGAAACTGTCGGCTTTTCGCGTGCGTCCTTCTCGCTGAGAGAGGCGAGAGAGCGGTTGATACCAGCCGACCTGCCGATGACCGCGGTCAGCCCGCAAGTTAGCAGAACCGCGTGCCGCGCGGACTGCGCAATTCGTCGCACGGGTGGCAAGCCGCGACAAAAAGCCTCGCGATTCCAGCGGCCTGCGACAACCTGGCCCATCTCGTTGCGACGGTATGCCGCAATGATTCGTCGCTCGCTTAACTAGAATTCTCAACGTTGGCTCTCCCCCGCATTCGAGCTTCCACGCCGATCGGAGAAGTTCGCCTCGGCGCAGGCGGCGACGGCCCGCGATACCGTCCATCGCTGTCCTTAAACGACCGCCGCCCGCCATCCGCACGTTTCGACAACGGCTTGCATTGGAGCACCCATCAAATGATTAGCGACACCGTGGTGGAACTGTCGCGGCTGCAGTTCGCCGTCACAGCGCTATACCACTTTCTATTCGTCCCGCTGACACTCGGTCTGTCGTTTCTGCTCGCGGTCATGGAGACCGTCTACGTCATCACCGGCCGGAAGATCTACCGCGACATGACGCAGTTCTGGAGCCGGCTCTTCCTGATCAATTTCGCACTCGGTGTCGCGACCGGCCTCACGATGGAGTTCGAGTTCGGCACCAACTGGTCGTTTTATTCGCGCTTCGTCGGTGACGTGTTCGGCGCACCGCTCGCGATTGAAGGCCTGATGGCGTTCTTCATGGAGTCCACCTTCGTCGGATTGATGGCGTTCGGCTGGGAGCGTCTCTCGAAGGGCAAGCATCTGATCGTCACCTACCTCGTCGCGCTCGGCTCCAATCTGTCCGCGCTCTGGATCCTCGTCGGCAACAGCTTCATGCAGAATCCGAACGGCGCCGTCTTCAATCCGGTGACGATGCGCCTGGAGCTGACGAGCTTCGGCGCGCTGTTCTTCAGCGAGGACGCGCAGACGAAGTTCGTTCATACGAGCATCGCGGGCTATGTGACGGCCGCCGTCTTCGTGACGGCAGTGAGCGCCTATTACATGCTGCGCGGCCGCCACATGGATCTCGCCAGGCGTTCGTTTCGCATCGCGAGTCTCTTTGGCGTGCTTTCGGTGGCGGGCGTCATTACGCTCGGCGATGCACTCGGCTTCGTCGGGGGACATGCTCAACCGTCGAAGCTCGCCGCGATGGAAGCCATGTGGCAAACCGAGAAGGCGCCCGCGCCGTTTACGGTCGCCGCATGGCCGAATCAAAAAGAACAGCGCAACACCTGGAGCATCCAGATCCCGTATGTGCTCACTCCGCTTCTGACCCATACGTTCGACAAGACCGTACCCGGCATCGATCGAATCGAGGTTGATGCGGTAAAGCGCATTCGCAACGGGATTCCCGCCGTCGAGGCATTGAAGGTGCTCAGCGCCGATCCGACGAACGCGGCCGCGCTCGCGCAGTTCGAAGCGCACAAGTCCGATCTCGGCTACGGCTTTCTCGTCAAGCGTTACGCGGCCGGCCAGGATGTCTCGAAGGCGACCGAGGCCGACATCGTGAAGGCATCGAAGGATGCAATCCCCAACGTCCTCGTGATCTTCTGGGTCTTCCGCATCATGGTGGGCTGCGGCCTGCTGATGCTCGCGTACTTCGTCATCTCCGTGATCCTCTCGCTGCGCGGCGATGTCGATCGACAGCGTACGTTTCTCAAGCTCGCGCCTTGGATGATTCCGGTCCCGTTCATCGCCTGCGAGGCGGGATGGTTGACCGCCGAAGTTGGTCGCCAGCCGTGGACGGTCTTCGGCGTGCTGCCGACCTGGATGTCGGCGTCGACGCACAGCGTCGAATATCTGGTGTTTTCGCTAGTCGGCTTCGTGCTGATCTATTCGATCTTCGCAGTCGTCGAAATTTACCTGATGGTCCGAGCAATCCGGCAAGGTCCCGAAGACCACGGCGATCGCGGCGGCCATGCCGACGAAAAGCCCCGCCGCCCGGTTCCCGCGCTCTCGGGCGAGCTCGTCACCGCGCACGCCGCGCTCGTCTCCCTGCGCAAGGAGCAGTGAAATGGAACTGTATCTCGTCTTCAAGCTGATCTGGTGGGCACTGCTCGGCGTCTTGCTGATGGGCCTCGCGACGATGGTCGGCATGGACATGGGCGTCGGCGCGCTGTTGCGTTTCGTGGGCCGCACCGATACCGAGCGCCGCGTCGCGATCAACACGATCGCGCCGCATTGGGACGGCAACCAGGTCTGGTTCGTCCTCGGAGGCGGTGCCGTCTTCGCCGCGTTTCCGCTGCTTTATGCCACCGCTTTCTCGGGGCTTTACGTCGTGATGCTGTTGTTGCTCTGGACGATGATCGTTCGTCCGCTGGGCTTTGAATTCCGCAGCAAGCTCCCTGACGCAACATGGCGCAATGTCTGGGATTGGACGCTCGTCGTGAGCGGCGTCGTGCCTATGTTCGTCTACGGCGCGGCAATCGGCAACATGTTGCTCGGCGTGCCGTTCCACTTCGATTGGGATCTCACCTCGTTCTACACCGGAACTTTCCTGAGCCTGCTGAATCCGTTCGCGATCCTCTGCGGCCTCTTGGCACTGTCGCTGTCGATCTACATGGGCGGCGTGATGCTCATCGGCCGCTCGGAACCCGGCGCCTTGCAGCAGCGCGCACGCCGCGCCGCGAGCATCGCGATCGTCGTCGCGCTCGTGCTGTTCGCGATCGGCGGCGTCTGGGTCAGTCAGCTATCCGGTTACCAGCTCTCGCAAGCGCCGGCGCCCGGCGCCGCGCAAACGCCGCTGCAACAAACCGTGCAGCTCGCGGCGGGCGCCTGGCTCGATCACTATCGCCACGCGCCCATCCTTTGGCTCGTGCCGGCGCTCGGCTTCAGCGCGATGATGTTCGGCTTCCTGATGGTGCGCGCCAATCGGTCGACGCTCGCCTGGTGGTCCGGCGCACTCGCATGGATCGGCGTGATCGGCTCGGTCGGCGCGAGCATGTTCCCGTTCCTGATGCCGTCGTCGAGCAACCCGTCTCAGAGCCTGACGATCTGGAACGCCGTGTCGAGCCGCACGACGCTGATCTGGATGGCGGGCTGGGCCGGCGTCTTCATGCCGGCGATTCTCGCCTACACGAGCTGGGCTTTCTACGTCATGCGCGGCAAGGTCAAGGCCGGGCACGTCGCCTCGGACCCACATGCCTATTGATTCGCACCGACAAATCGATACACCGACAAATCGATATTTATTTAGGAGTGCTCAATGAAGACATTTATTCATTTCGTGATGTTGATGGCGGCCGCTGTCGTCGCCATTGTCGCCGGCGTAGTGGTCGGGGACTACGGGGCCTGGTACTTCTCCTGGGTCGTCGGGACGATCATGATCGTGCTCGCCGCCGCGGCGGGCGGCGTGCTGCTCGATACGCAGGAGAAAGAACGGGCCAGCGCGAGCTAGGCTGCTCGGGCGCGATGCGATCATGAGCCGCTCGCCGCACCGTCTCGCCTTCGCGCCTGCAGCTCGGGGCCGGGTCCAGGCTCCATGCATTCCTCGATGAATTGAGCCGCCACTGACGCGAGCGCGGCCGGCCCGGTATAGACGATCGTATGCGCCTGGCGCGGGATCAGCACGATTCGGCCGGCCGGAAAGCGCGCGGCCAGGTCTTCAGCCCACGATTCATGGCAGATCGGATCGTGCTGTCCGCGCACCACGAGCATCGGCACACGAATGCGTTGGCACTTCGTTTCGAGCGCATCGTCGAGCGCATATTGGAACGTGCGCAGGATTCGCAGGTAGCCGCTTTTGCGATACGACTCGTGGCTGATCGTCTCGAGTTCGGGCGGATTGTACGGAGCGTTCTGTCGCCAACGAATGAACTGGCGTAGCCATGAACGCTCTTCGGGCGGGGTGGTGGGCCCTTGCAGGACGCCCGCCGCGATGCGCTCTGGATAGCGCGCGGCGAGATCGATGATGACCTGGCATCCCTGCGAGTTGCCGAGCAACGCGGCGCGCACGAGCCCCGTCACATCCATCCAGGCGACGAGCGCGTCGGCCATCTCGCCGATGTCGAGCACGCGATCCGGATGCTCGCTTTCGCCGAAGCCGGGCAAATCGGGGACAAAGACCTCGAACCTGCGCGCGAGACACTCCGCCGTCGGCATCATGTACTCGTGCGAGAGGCCTAGCCCGTGCACGAGGACGAACGGCAGACCCTTGAGCCGCTGAGGGCCTGGCGCCGCGACGGCATGCATGCGAAGCGCGCCTACCCTCGCCCATTCGCTGTGGAATCCGACAACGGCATCGGCGTGAGCCATGATTCGCAGTACTGACGATGGATTGCGGCGGTTGGGGCCTGGGCTTGCGATCGATACGTACAGCGACGCACACTTCGCGTACCCGCCGGGAACGGACGATGCTCGCCCGATATCGACAATGCCCGCATGTCGCCGGTGCGTATGCGGCGTCACGCACGCAGGAGGCCAGATGTCATCTGATCCGCCTATCCCCGATCAGCCAACGATTCCGAATCCTCCGACGCCCGGCAAGCCGGAGGATGTACCCGATATCGGCACGCCGGAGCCCGCCCCCGGTCAGCCCGCTGAGCCCGGTTCGCCGCCGGCGCAGCCGCCGACGGCTTCCTCGTAGAGCTCGATTGGCAATCCGTCGGGATCGCTGAAAAACACAAAGCGTTGACCGGTCAGCTCGTCGAGCCGGACGGGCTCGACCATGACCCCGTTTTCGGTGAGCCAGTCGACGCACCGATCGATGTTGTCGGTGCTGAACGCCAAGTGGCGTAGGCCCCTCGCCTCCGGGTATGAAGGCCGCGGCGGCGCGTCGGGAAACGAAAACAATTCGAGCTGGCAATGATCGCCGACGGCGAGGTCGAGCTTCCAGGAGCGCCGCTCCGCACGCCACGTCTCGCGCATCGCGGGAAAGCCCAAGATATCGGTGTAGAACCGCCGCGATCGCTCGTAGTCCGAACAAATAATGGCGATGTGATGAACTCCGTCGAGCCGCATGGCAGCGTTGCTCATGATTTCTCCGTGACGATGGCTCTTTCTTTATATCACCGAGCGTGCCGGAGACCGCGCGATTGAGGTCTGCTCCGATGCTCGCGAGTCCGCCTCAAATATGCCGATTTCCGATAACACGTCCGATTTATGGCGTCGTACTATCGAGTTGGCAAACCGGGTTGTTCCCGACGCAGGCGTTCCACCGTTTCGTCATGACGCGCGGTCGGCAACAGCTTGCATCGGTCGACGCGCTACTCGAAGAGTGAGTCCCTAGAGCCCCCTCGGCGGGCGGACAGGAGTCCGAATGAACTGTACCGAGACGATCGGCGCCCGCACCTATCGGTTCGCCGACCTGAAGACGCTGCTTGCCAAGGCGAGCCCGCCGCGCTCGGGCGACCAGCTCGCGGGCGTCGCCGCCGCGAGCGAGGAGGAGCGAGTCGCCGCCAAAATGGCGCTCGCTCAGGTGCCATTGCGTGCCTTTCTCGACGAGCCCGTCGTTCCTTACGAAAGCGACGAAGTCACGCGCCTCATCATCGATTCGCACGACGCGCAGGCGTTTGCGGAAATCGCGCACCTGAGCGTCGGCGACTTCCGCAATTGGCTGCTCTCGAGCACGACCGATACCGACTCGCTCGTCCGTGTGACCGACGGCCTCACCCCGGAAATGGTCGCGGCCGTTTCGAAACTGATGCGCAATCAGGATCTCATCGTCGTCGCGCGCAAGCGGCCCGTCGTCACACGCTTTCGTAACACGATCGGGCTGCCGGGCCGGTTATCGGTACGCCTGCAACCCAATCACCCGACCGACGACGTAAAAGGCATCGCCGCCTCGATGCTGGACGGGCTTCTCTACGGCTGCGGCGATGCGGTGATCGGCATCAACCCCGCGACGGACAGCCCGCAGGCCATCACGACGCTGCTCGCCATGATCGATGAATTCCGCCGCCGCTACGATGTCCCGACGCAGTCGTGCGTGCTCACGCATGTGACCAATACGATTGCGGCAATCGAAAAAGGCGCGCCCGTCGATCTCGTCTTCCAATCGATCGCGGGCACCGAGCAAGCCAACGCGAGCTTCGGTGTTTCGCTCGCGCTGCTCGACGAGGCACGCGACGCGGCACTCTCGCTCAAGCGCGGCACCATCGGCGACAACGTGATGTACTTTGAAACAGGTCAAGGCAGCGCCCTGTCCGCCAACGCGCACCACGGCGTCGATCAGCAGACCTGCGAAGCACGCGCCTACGCTGTCGCCCGCCGGTTCAAGCCCCTCTTGACCAACACCGTCGTCGGCTTCATCGGGCCCGAATACCTCTATGACGGCAAGCAAATCATACGAGCGGGCCTCGAGGACCACTTTTGCGGAAAGCTGCTCGGTGTGCCGATGGGTTGCGATATCTGCTATACGAACCATGCGGAGAGCGATCAGGACGACATGGACAATCTGCTGACCCTGCTCGGCGTGGCCGGCGTCAACTTCATCATGGGGGTGCCGGGTGCCGACGATGTCATGCTCAACTACCAGAGCACTTCGTTTCACGACGCCCTCTATGTCCGCGAAGTGCTGGGACTGCGCCGCGCGCCCGAATTCGAGGCGTGGCTGCGATCGATGCAAATCGCCGACGGCGACGGCGCGCTGCTTCCGGTCGCGGGCAGTCAACCGCTCATCGAGGGCGTGCGCGAATGGGTGGATCGATAGCCGCGGTGCACGAGAAGAGAGGCCTATGAGCGAATTCCTGGAGAAAAATCCCTGGCAGGCGCTGCGGCGATACACGCAGGCACGCATCGCGCTCGGCCGCGCCGGCGTGAGCCTCCCCACCGAGCCGCTGCTTGCGTTCAATCTGGCGCACGCGCAGGCGCGCGATGCCGTGCATCAGCCGCTCGATGCCGAGGCGCTGCACGAGCGGCTACGTGAGCAAGGCTTCGTATCGCTCGACGTGCATAGCGCCGCCATCGATCGTGAGCACTACCTGAGGCGGCCCGACCTCGGGCGCCGCTTGTCGGACGAGAGCCGCGATCGACTCGCGCGCAGCGCCTCGGGCACGCCCGACATTGTCTTCGTCATCGCCGATGGTCTCTCGGCACTTGCTGCGTCGAGGCATGCGGTTACGTTGCTGACCGCGCTGCGCCCGAAACTCGACGACTGGCGACTTGCGCCGATCGTCGTCGCGCGGCAGGCGCGCGTCGCGCTCGGCGACGAGATAGGACAAATCCTGGGTGCACGCTTCGTCGTGATGCTCATCGGCGAGCGGCCCGGGCTCAGCTCGCCGGACAGCCTCGGTATTTACCTCACCTACGAGCCGCGGATCGGCCGCACCGACGCCGAGCGCAACTGCATTTCGAACGTGCGGCCCGAAGGGCTCGCATACGATAGCGCCGCCCACAAACTCCATTACTTGCTCATGCAAGCGCGGCGCTTGGGGCTCACAGGCGTTGCTCTCAAAGACGACAGCCATGCGCTGGAGCCAACGACGCCAAGCGCGCAAGCAATCGCCGATGCCACCCCTGCGCATTCGCGCGATCAATCCGCGTAAAGCCGTCGCGCCGGGTACGCTCAGTGGAACGGTCCGCGCAGGTGCGCAACGCACTGCTATGAAGCGGCCACGCGCTGACCTAAACTGGTAGGCGGCTATCTCAGCGCTGTCTCACTGCGCCTCGCAAGCCGCGCGAACGATGTACGGCGGCGGCGCGGCCCGTTCGATGCGCGTGTGGAAGCGCTCGGCACGGGACTTGCGTAAGCAGCGCCGACCTCCGCTATTCGCCAATGATTACGTCCAGTTTACGAGCGTCGGTCGTTCCGTGGAGAACGTCATGCTTCGCATCACAATATGGAAGCACGCGGCAGGCGACGAAGAGCAAGTCGACCCGCCGCTCCCCCTGCATGACTTCGATCGACGGCACGCTCGAAGACAAAAGCTCGTGGCGCTCGTCCTCATCGGCGCGGCGATTGCCGCGATGGCGATCGTAGCCGGCATGGCCGTCACGGGCCTCGTCATCTACCTCGTTTCGATTTTGCCGTTCGTCTTCTTCGCCGCGTAAGGCGGCAGCGCCTGAGTTCCGGCAGGCGGGGCAAGTTGTGCTTGCCCGCTCGCCGGGCGCTCGCGGGCCGCCGCCGGGGCCTCCTGCTCGGCAGCGTCCGCGTCGATCGGCGGCGTCTCGGGCGGCGTCTCATCGGCCGGCAAGGTGAACCAAAACGTCGCTCCACGAACCGTGCCGTCGGCGGTCGTCCTGTTGGCCGCCCCAATCCTGCCGCCGTGCGCTTCGACGATCGCGCGGCAGATGGCAAGGCCGAGGCCGATTCCGGGCTTCGCCGATTCTTTTTCGCCACGCGTGAATTTTTCGAATACACGCGCCTCCATGCCGGCCGGTAACCCAGGTCCGCTGTCCAGAATGTCCAGTTTCACGAAGCGCCGCCCCCCTTCGTACGCCACGGCCGCGGCGACGACGATGGGCGAATCGGGCGGCGTGTACTTCGACGCGTTCTCGAAGAGATTCGCGAAGAGTCTTTCGACGAGCACCGCGTCGAGCCGCACGAGCGGCAAATCAGCGGGCACTTGCGCTTCGATGCTTCGGCCCGCAAGCATGCGACGACATCCGGCCAGCGCGGCGCCGACCACTTCCTCGATCGACGACCACTGACGATTGAGCCGCATGCTGCCTTCCTGCAGGCGCGCCATATCGAGCAGATTGGTGACGAGCCCGGTCATGCGCAGCGCTTCGTCGTGGATCGCTTCGGCCAGCTCTTCACCGCTCTGCGTGCGGGCTTCGGCCCGGCCCGGCGCTTCGGCGAGCATCGATGCGAAGCCGACGATCGCCGTCAGCGGCGTGCGCAGATCGTGCGAAATCGCGGACAGCAGCGAGTTGCGCAATCGTTCGGACTCCATACTGACGAGCGCGTCCTGCGCGATCTCGACGTAGTGAACACGCTCGAGCGCCAGCGCGATCTGCGCCGCGAACGTATCGATCATCGTGCGCTGCTCGGGCACCTGAAGCTCTTCCATGCGCGGCGACACGAGCGCAATGACACCACGCGTACGCATGGGGGCCTTCAACGGTAGATACAGCGCCGTTGCGGCCGGCAGAGTATCCGTGCCGCAACCGGCCGGCTTTTGCTGGTCGTAGACCCACTGCGCGATGTCGTTGTCGAGCTCCGATTCGCCGAGCGCGAGGGCGGGGTCGGGGTTGTCGATCTTCTGACGGACTTGCTCGCCGCTGTCCGGCAGCAAGATCGCGACGCGCGCCTGAAAAACCTCCGCGACATGGCGCGACCCGATCTCGATGATCTGCGCCGTCGTGAGCGCGGCGCCGAGCTCGCGCGTCATCGCGAACATCGCGCCCGTGCGGCGCTCGCGCATCGTCGCAACGCGCGCCTGCCTGCGCAGGCTCGCCGTCAGATTGCTGATCGTCAGCGAGGTGACGAGCATGACCGCGAACGTCAGCAAATACTGCGTATCGGAGACCGTGAACGACATGCGCGGCGGCACGAAAAAGAAGTCGAACGACGCCACGCCCAGAAATGAAAACAACACGCCGGGCCCTCGGCCGAGACGCGCAGCCGTGAAGATCGTGCCGAGCAGATAAAGCATCACGAGATTCGCGAGCGAGATCCGGTCGAGCGTGAAGCTCGCGAGCACCGTGATCGCCGCGCAGAGGCCGATCGCAGACAGATACGCGGTCGGCTTCGAACGCCCGCGGTCCAGACCGAGTCCCGCGAAGCGGGCTGCCGACTCTCGACGCGCCGCTTCGTCACGCACCGTGCCGGTGTTGACGAGCGTCACGTCGATATCGCGGGCCGCGCGGATCAGGCGTTCGGCCGTCGATCGCCGCAGCCGCGCATGCAGGCCCCACGAAGCCGACGCGCCGACGACGAGCTTCGACACGTTGCGCATCCGCGCGTAGGCGATCAAGGTCTGCGTCTCGTCCTCGCCTTGAAGCGTCACCGCCTCGGCACCGAGTTCCGACGCAAGCTTCAGCGCGTCGAGCGTTCGCTTGCGCATCGCGTCGGGCAGCCGCTGTAGTTTCGGCGTCTCCACGTACACCGCCAGCCAATCGGCCTTCTGGCTCGCCGCCAGCCGCGCCGCGGCGCGCACGACCGTGCCGCTTTCCGGCCCGGCGCCGACGCACACGATGATTCGCTCGCGTGCCTGCCAGATCCGCTCGATCGACTGATCGGCGCGGTACTCGCGCATTTGCGCATCGACGCGATCGGCCGTGCGTCGCAACGCGAGTTCGCGCAATGCGATGAGATTGCCTTTGCGGAAAAAGTTGCGAACCGCGTTCTCTGCCTGATGCGGCAGATAGACTTTGCCCTCGCGAAGCCGATCCAGTAGTTCCTCGGCGGGGAGGTCCACGAGCGTGACTTCGTCGGCCAGATCGAACACGCGGTCCGGCACCGTCTCCCATACGCGAATGCCGGTGATCTGGCCCACGACGTCGTTCAGACTCTCGAGGTGCTGGACGTTGACGGTCGTATAGACGTCGATCCCGGCATCGAGCAGCTCATGCACGTCTTGCCAGCGTTTCAGATGGCGCGAGCCGTGGACGTTCGAGTGCGCGAGCTCGTCGATGAGGATCAGTCCGGGCTTTCGGGCCAGCGCGGCATCGAGGTCGAACTCGGCGAGCAGCCGGCCGCGATACTCGAGCTTGGCCGGCGCGACGATCTCCAGGCCCTCGAGCAATTCGAGCGTCTCTTTGCGACCGTGTGTCTCGGCCACCCCGACGACCACGTCGACGCCCTCTTCCTTGCGTCGCCGCGCCGCCTGCAGCATGGCGAATGTCTTGCCGACGCCGGCCGACGCCCCGAAAAAGATCTTCAGCCGACCGCGGCGCTGCTTCTCTTCTTCCCGCTGGAGCTTGTCGAGCAGCGCGTCGGGATCAGGTCGTTCCATACGTAAGCCGCCCCTCGATTCGATGGAGCCGAGTCAACGGCAGGTATCCATCCATGTTTTGCATCGCAGACCTGCTTTGGTTTCCCGGCCCTTACTGCTCAGTTCAATGCATCGGTCTGATCGCGTCGAGCGCCAGATTCAGTTCAAGCAGCTTCACGCGCGGTTCGCCGAGCAGACCGAGCTGGCGCCCCGAGGTATTTCGCGCGATCAGCTCGTCGACTTGCTCGCGTGGCAGGCCACGCGCCTTCGCGACGCGAGCCGCCTGATAAGCGGCGGCGGCCGGCGAAATATCAGGATCGAGGCCGCTACCCGACGATGTCACGAGGTCGACGGGCACCGGCGCTGTATTCGTCGGATCGGCGTCGTGCAGTGCCTGGATCCGGCCTTTCACTTCATCAACCAGCGCAGGATTCGTTGGCCCCAGGTTCGAGCCGCCCGAGTTCTGCGCATTGTACGGATTCGGCGTCGTGGCCGACAGCCGGCCCCAGAAATAATACGGCGCATCGAACTGCTGGCCGATCAGCTCCGAGCCGACGGGCTTGCCGTCTTTCTCGATGATGCTGCCGTTCGCCTGCCGCGGAAACACGGCATGACCGATCGCGGTGACGACGACCGGGTAGACGATGCCCGTCATCACCGTCATCGCGGCAAAGAGGACCAGCATGGGTCGCAATAGATTTTTCATGGTCGTTCAAGTCCAGGAAGTCAGGCCCAACCCATCGCGGCGAGCCCCATGTCGATCAGCTTGATGAATGGAAACGGCAGGACAAGACCGCCGAGGCCATAGATCAGGAGATTGCGACGCAGTAGCGCGGCTGCTCCGAGCGGACGGTACGAAACGCCCTTCAGCGCGAGCGGAATCAGGAATACGATGATGACCGCGTTGAAGATGACCGCCGAGAGAATCGCCGATGCCGGCGACGTAAGGTGCATGACGTCGAGCACGCGCAGTTGCGGGTAAGTGGTCGCGAATGCCGCGGGGATGATCGCAAAATACTTGGCGACATCGTTGGCGATCGAAAAGGTCGTCAGCGAGCCGCGCGTCATCAGCATCTGCTTGCCGATCTCGACGATCTCGATGAGCTTCGTCGGATTGGAATCGAGATCGACCATGTTCCCCGCTTCCTTCGCGGCTTGCGTGCCGGTGTTCATCGCGACCGCCACGTCGGCCTGCGCGAGCGCCGGCGCATCGTTCGTGCCGTCGCCCGTCATCGCGACAAGCCGTCCCTCGGCCTGATGTGAACGAATCGTCGTCAGCTTCGCCTCGGGCGTGGCCTCGGCGAGGAAATCGTCGACGCCGGCTTCGGCCGCGATCGCCGCCGCCGTCAGCCGGTTGTCGCCCGTCACCATCACCGTCTTGATCCCCATCTTGCGCAACTCCGCGAAGCGCTCCTTGATGCCGCCCTTCACGATGTCCTTCAACTCGACGACCCCGAGCACGCGCGCGCCGCCCGGATCGGCGCCCTGCGCGCCGATCTTCTCGGCCACGACGAGCGGCGTGCTGCCGCGGCGGGCGACGTCGTCGACCGCTTTTTGCACTTCCTGCGGGAAGCGGCCGCCGCTTTCTTCGACATACCGACGCACCGCATCGGCGGCACCTTTTCGGATTTCATGCGCTGCCTCCGGGGATGCACCCGAGGGATCTCCCTTCGGGGACAAGTCGACGCCGCTCATGCGTGTTTGTGCGGTAAAGCCGAGAAACTGCGCATGGAGTGAGGCCATGCCGCGCTCGCGAATATTGAAGCGCTGCTTGGCAAGCACGACGATGCTGCGGCCTTCGGGCGTCTCGTCCGCCAGCGACGCAAGCTGCGCGGCGCTCGCGAGGGCTTCCTCCGTCACGCCTGGCGCGGGCACGAACGCCGACGCCTGCCGGTTGCCGAGCGTGATCGTGCCGGTCTTGTCGAGCAGCAGCACGTCCACGTCGCCGGCCGCCTCGACCGCGCGACCCGACGTGGCGATCACGTTCGCCTGCATCATCCGGCTCATGCCGGCCACGCCGATGGCCGACAACAGACCGCCGATCGTCGTCGGGATCAGGCAGACGAGCAAGGCGACGAGCGCCGTGATCGAGACCACGTGCCCCATCTTTGCCGCAGCCACTGAGAACATCGAAAACGGCAACAACGTCGCAGTCGCGAAAAGCAATACGAGCGTGAGCGCGACGAGCAGAATCGTCAGCGCAATTTCGTTCGGCGTTTTCTGACGCTTCGCGCCTTCGACCATGGCGATCATCCGATCGAGGAACGCCTCGCCGGGATTGACGGATACGCGCACCACGATCCAGTCGGACAGTACGCGGGTGCCACCCGTCACCGACGAAAAGTCTCCACCCGACTCGCGGATCACGGGCGCCGATTCGCCCGTGATCGCGGACTCGTCGACCGACGCGACGCCCTCGATCACCTCGCCGTCGGCCGGAATGGTATCGCCGGTTTCGACGAGCACGACGTCGCCTTTGAGCAGATCCGTCGACGCGATGATGCGCACCGGCGCCTTCGGGTGCGGCTCACCGAGCTTTTTGGCCATGACGTTATGCTTCGCACTCCTGAGCGAAGCGGCCTGCGCCTTCGAGCGGCCTTCCGCCAACGCTTCGGCGAAGTTCGCGAACAGCACCGTAAACCAGAGCCATAGCGCGACGGCGACGATGAACCCGGCGGGTGCTTCGGCCTCGCCTGCCAGCGCCGCGACCCAAAGTATCGTCGTGAGGATGCTGCCGACATAGACGCAGAACATCACCGGGTTGCGCAATTGCGTACGTGGCGCGAGCTTCTTGAACGAATCGACGATCGCGGGTTTCACGAGCGCCGGATCGAACATCGAGCGTGCCGCGGTCCGTGCCTGCCCGAGATTGTCGGAACGATGGGCAGGCGTTTGATTGATGTTGGACATAGTTCCTCGAAATCAATGACCCGAGATCATCTGCAAATGTTCGACGACGGGGCCCAGTGCAAGCGCCGGCACATAGGTCAACGCGCCGACGAGTACGAGCGTACCCAGGAGCAATACGACGAAGAGCGGCCCGTGCGTCGGCAGCGTGCCTGCTGTCACGGCGATCCGCTTCTTGTTCGCCAGCGCGCCCGCGATCGCGAGGACGGGCACGATAGTCGAGAAGCGGCCGAACCACATCGCAATCGCGAGCAGCACGTTATAGAACGGCGTATTGACGGAGAGCCCCGCAAACGCGCTGCCGTTGTTGTTGGCCGCCGAGCTGAACGCGTAGAGAATTTCCGTGAATCCGTGCGGCCCCGGATTCGCGATGCCCGCCGTGCCGAGCGGCGAAAGCACGCCGATCGAGGCCCCGACGAGCACGAGGAACGGCGTGACGAGAATCGCAATCGACACCATCTTCATCTCGAAGGACTCGATCTTCTTGCCGACGTATTCGGGCGTGCGCCCGATCATCAACCCCGCGACGAAAACCGCCAGCAACGCGAAGACGAGCATGCCGTAAAGGCCCGAGCCGACCCCGCCGTAGATGACCTCCCCAAGCTGAATGAGCAAGAGAGGCACGAAGCCGCCCATCGGCGTCAGTGAATCGTGCGTATTGTCGACGGCACCGCACGAAGCCGCCGTCGTCGCCACGGTGAAGATGCCCGACTGCGCGATGCCGAACCGCACTTCCTTGCCTTCGGCGTTGCCGCCCGCTTGCAGCGCCGAAGCCGTTTGGTCGACGTGCAGTGCGTCGAACGACCGATTGCCCGACTGCTCGGCCGAGATTTCGCCCCAGCATGCGACGGCGAAGGCGATCGTCATGGCCGCAAGCACGGCGTAGCCCTGACGATGATCGCCGACCATCCGGCCGAACACGACACACAGCGCGGCGGGAATAGCGAGCATCGCGAGGATCTGCACGAAGTTGGTAAGCGGCGTCGGGTTCTCATACGGATGCGCCGAGTTCGCGTTGAAGAACCCGCCACCGTTCGTGCCGAGCATCTTGATCGCTTCTTGCGAGGCGACCGGCCCCATGGCAATCGTCTGTTTGTCGGCCTTCACGTCCTGCATAACCGCGTTGCCCTTCGCGTCCTTGATCGGATTGCCTTGTGTATCCGTCTTTGGCACCTGGTAGGTCGTGACTTGCAGCGTCGGGACGTCCTCGTACGACTTGAAATTCTGGATCACGCCCTGGCCGATGAAAAACACCGCGAGAACGATTGAGAGCGGCGCGAGGATGTAGAGCGTGATGCGCGTCAGATCGACCCAGAAGTTGCCGATCGTCGTTGCGGTGTGACGCGCGAAACCACGGATCAGCGCGACGACGACGGCAATACCCGTGGCGGCCGAGAGAAAGTTCTGCACCGTCAGGGCGACCATTTGCGTCAGATAGCTGACCGTCGATTCGGGCGTATAGTCCTGCCAGTTCGTGTTCGTCACGAAGCTGACCGCCGTATTGAAAGCCGCATCGGGCGTCATCGGCCCCAAGCCCTGCGGGTTCGCCGGCAGCCACTGCTGCAGACGAAGAAAGCCATAGACGATCAATATCCCGAGCGCGTTGAAAAGCAGCGTGGCGACCGCATAGGTCTTCCAGGACATTTCCGCCTGCTCGTCGATGCCGGCGAGTCGGTAAATCAAATGCTCGACCGGTCTGCCGATCTTGCGGACGACGACCGACGAGCCGTCCAGCACAGCCGTCATATAGCGGCCAAGCGGAACGGCGATCGCGATCAGGACGACAATGAACAGCGCTGTCTGAAAAAAGTCGTTGGCGCTCATCATTCAAGGTCCTCCGCACGCAACAACGCGTACACGAGGTACGTGAGCAATAGGAGGGTCGAGGCTGCTGCGAGCCACATCATCCACGCGATCACGGACGACCTCCCGGTGCACGGCCGCGCAGTTTCTCGCACCCGGCGGCCAATCCAACGAAGAGCCCGCAGAAGACGGCGGCGCCGACGATATATACGATGTCCATTCTTTGTTCTCCCCTAGCGGATCAGGACAACGCGAAGCGTAGGCGAGTCCGGGTAAACGCCACGCTAAGAGTGACGACGGACGTATAAAAAACGCGTAAAAAGTGGGAAGGAACGGTCAGCGGCCGGCTATCGCCGCGCTTGTCTGGCCAAGGCGATCCGTTACTCGCTCAACCAGTGGGACGCGCCCGAGCTTGCGATTCGGTGTCGTTTCAAGCCAGACAGGCCGCATATTCAAGCATTCCGCTTCTGCAGCATTCTCCGATTCGCCTCGATACGCGCCCCCACGTCGCGGGCCGTTCTCGGCCGCACCGGATAGTTCGAGACGGCCCGGTTCCATGCCTGCGAATCGGCTTTTTCGAGGATTTCGTCGATAATCTGCTCGGCCCGCGCTGGCGCGATTCCTCCCTGCCCCGCAGCCCGAATAACATGGTCCCGTCCGGGATTGCGGCCTTCTCCTGCGACGTCCATGAAGTGCTCACCCTGGTAGCCCGGGCAGTAAGTCAGATCGTAGGGCGGCGCCAACTTCCACTGCCCCTGCGCATCGATCAAGAAGGACACGTTCTTTGCGTGATCGTCCCGATTGTTCATCAGGATGTTGAAGACGCAGATCCTGACAGCGTTCTCGACCTCGCGGACGTCACGGGAAAGTTGCCGCGCCGCCCGAAAAAACAGTCCGTATCCGGCCGAGGGAACCCTGAAGTCCGCATGGAGCAATCCCGCCAGAGTATGGACGTGCACACGCTGGTGGTCGATCAGATCGAATCGCTTGGTTGCGAAAGCGCAGAGACCGCCGAGGTCGAAGAACCGGAACGGCATGAAGCCCAGTCCAGCCACCTGAGCCATCTCGGCATAGGCCGCTTCCAGCGCACAGCTATCCTCGGCATCGTCCTCGGCCGGGAACTTCACCAGCCAGGGCTCCGCGCCGGCCAGTTCGCCCGCACGCGTCGTCATCTGATTGTCGGATGCTCGATACCACACCATCGCTTTCGGACGTGCGCCGCCCGGGGACGCGCCGGCTCGGGCGATTTCAGGCAGGAGAATGTGGCTGTCGTCGGTAATCAGCGCGCGGTAATCGTCAATCAGCTCGTGCAGCGAAGCGCCCTGGATGCTGGCAGGATCCCCGGAAGCCGGCTCGAACGTTAGTGCACCCATCGTGCGCTCACCGAGAAAGGCCAGCCGCTCGAGGGTGCTGGTGGTGGCGAAATCGACGTTGTACGCGCGCATCCGGCTTGCCATGACGCGGTAGCCCCACGCGTCAGGTAGCGCGTCTTGGAGCAGCCCCGGCACGCGTTGCATCGATACATACTGATACTGCTGGTCTGGGTAGGCTTGGGGCCGTAACCGAAGGTTGATCGGCGAAAGTTCCAGACCGCGGGCCAGTGCCTGCGGCGTGTATTCGAATAGGACGTTGCGACCGTCGTCAGCCAGAATCGCGAGGTCGAACTGCTCGCTCCACCCCCGATAGATCACGCGGAGTTCTTTCACTGACGCGCTCCCTTGCGATAGGCGCGCTTGCGCGTGCTGGCCGTGGCGCGTTCACGCATCTCCGCAATGGACTGTACCGGCGCCGCCAGAACCGGCTGAAGATCCTCGATCGCACCGAGTGCCTCGAGTATCTTCACGAACGTATCCAGCGTACATTTCCCCGTCGCCTCGAAGCGAAGGACCGTGCGATGCGAAACGCCGATCCGGGCAGCCAGCTCCAATGCGGGCAGGTTCATGCCGACGCGCCGGTCACGGACTCGCTGCCCCAATTCCCGGCATATCTCGTCGGGAAGCGCCAATGAGAAAGCTGACATATTTGTCCACTAATAAGCCGTACGGCGTACCATGTGTACAAATATTATCACAAACTTTTCCTGCCCTTGGCCGGCGCGGTCCTGCTCGCCGATCGAGACGCCGGCCACGCCGGCAAATGGGCGGGAATTGTCCCGGCCGGGAAACGTCGCCGCGTAGCGCGGCTGCCGCCTGTGCCGGTGACTGTGGCGAGCCGGTCCAGTGTGCGCCCTCAATTTCCCGTGCGGCGTTGCTGACAGAGCACCTTCGACCGATCAACCGACCCAGCGTGAAAATTTAGGGGCCTGTTTGTAAAAAATCTGCAATACGACCGTGAAGTCCTGCGGCCTTCAGGTACGTAGCCCGAACGAACGCTGGACTGACCAAAGCGCTCAGACGAAGCCAGCCATCACGCTGGACATGTCATGCGCCAGCGCGCGGAATTCATCGAACTGCGTCGCCAGCTCGAAACAAAGCACGAAAGCCAAGGCATGAAAGAGACCGGGCCGATACCTCGCCAATGCGAGTACGGGCGCCGCCAGGCGCGAGCGGATCGGCCCGTAGTTCAAAATGCATGCGATGACGATGCCGAGCGCAGCGCCTGCAATGACGTCCGTCGGGTAGTGCAGGCCAAGGTAAATGCGCGGCAATCCAATGAGAATGGCCGTATGCAGCAATGCATAGATGCCCGCGGCGCGTGAAGCGACGAAGATCGCGGTCGCAATGGCGCACCAGAGCATCGCATGGTCGCTCGGAAACGCGCTCCAGGTCCGAGGCAGCAGGTCCGGAGACGTCGTCTCGGGATACAGATAACGAAGCTGGGGTTCATAGAAGGGCCGCAGGCGAAATGGCAGATAGTGTGCCAGCAGGCGTCCGGCGAGCAACGCGACGAGGCCGCTCAAGACGGCGATCACGACGATCTCGCGGTCCCGCCGCCTTTCCTCGCTCCTGTCCGCCGTTGCGTGCTCACGCCTGGTCCAGATCCACCAGAGCAAAGCGATCAACACCGTGCCCTTGATCAAATACATGTTGACGATCGTTTCGGCCACTCGAGCGAGCGCATGCGAGTGGCCGGCTGTGCGATACATGACCGAGAGCAGCCATTGATCCAGTGCGTTCATTTGTCTCCCCCCTGCTGACGTCGCCTCGACGGCGATTTCACTCCGCTTGTCCGCGGCTCGTTCGCGGTTTGGAACATCTGCAAGGCAGTCGCGCTGGAGACGGGAAAGGCGGAAAAATAAGTGAACGGTTGCTGGACCGGGGGCAAGTTCCGTGCCTTCGCGAACGGCGAGCGCGAACGCTGCGAAAAAGCGGTGTGGCGAACATACATCGAAGATGAACAGCTGCATGGGCGCCATCGGCGCTCGGCGCTCGGCGCTCGGCGTCTATGCGGCAGCTTTCAGGAAAGGTCGAATCGTCGTCTCGCTAGCAAGGTTCCGCGCCGACAGATCGATGCCCTCATGCGGCAGCGGGTTCGGCGACTGCGCGCGTATCGCGTAACGACGCGCCGTCTTCGCGAAAGAGATGGACGTGGCGAATGCTGAACCCCGCCGTGATCCTCTGCCCTTCAGCGGCCTTCGATTCGCCCGAAGCCTTGAGCTGAATCGTCCTGTCGTCGGCAAGACGCAAGTGCAAGAGCGTCTCGCCGCCGAGATGCTCGATCACATTCACTTCTCCCGCCAAGCCGCCGTCTATTGTGCTGCCTTCCTCGATCAGATGTTCGGGACGAATGCCGAGCGTCAGGGTTTGCCCCGCACTCACGTCGTCGGCGCTCGACGGGACCGCGAGCGGCGCACCGCCTGGCAATTCGATCGTGACACTGCCCCGCTCGCGCGACAGTAAGCGGACCTCGAGGAAGTTCATTTTCGGCGAGCCGATGAACCCCGCGACGAAGCGATTGAGAGGATTCCGATAGAGCTCCAGCGGCGAGCCGATCTGCTCGACCTTTCCGTGATTGAGCACGACGATGCGGTCCGCCATCGTCATCGCCTCCGTCTGATCGTGCGTGACATAGATCATCGTCGCATTGAGCTGCTTATGCAGCTTGATCAGCTCGAGCCGCATCTGCACACGCAAGGCCGCGTCAAGATTCGATAACGGCTCATCGAAAAGAAACACCTTCGGCTCGCGCACGATCGCGCGGCCGATCGCCACGCGCTGCCGTTGCCCGCCCGATAGCGCGCGTGGCCGCCGTTCGAGCAACTGACCGATCTGCAGGATGTCCGCCGCGCGGCGAACGCGGCGTTCGATTTCGTCGCGCGGCAGCTTCAGCATGCGCAAGCCGAATGCAATGTTCTCGTAGACCGACATGTGCGGATAGAGCGCATATGACTGAAACACCATCGCCACGCCGCGTTGCGAAGGCTCGAGTTCGGTCACGTCCTCGCCGCCGATCATGACGGACCCCGAATCCACACGCTCGAGGCCTGCGATCGTGCGCAACAGCGTGGACTTTCCACAACCCGATGGGCCGACGAAAACGAGAAACTCGTGATCCGCGACCTCGATGTCGACGCCCTTCAGCACTTCCATGCCGCCGAACGTCTTGCGGATCTGCTGCAACTGCACCGCACTCATGCATGTCTCCTAGATCACATTTTTCTTGACATCTGCCGCTCGCCAAAATATACATTTGTAAAACGTAAATTACAAGTGAAACGGAGCCATCCGAAGTCGACTCGAGTCACTGCTTCATCGTTCAGCAAGAACCGCGACGTGGCGGCACACGCTTGCGATCGGTGCAACCGACAAAACAAACCAGGAGACAGCAATGAAGAAACGCTTCCTTCGGCAGAAGGCCTTGATGTTGGGCGTCGCAACCGCGACGCTCCTTGCTTGCGCGCAAGCCTCCGCGTGGACGCTGAAGGAAGCGTCGGCGCCGTACTCGGGGACGACGATCAACGCCATCTTTCTCGATCGGCCGGGCTATGCGGCCGCGGAAAAGCTGATCCCGCAGTTCGAGAAGGAGACGGGGATCAAGGTCAAGTGGGACGTGATTCCTTACGAAAGCACCCGCGAGAAGGAAGTCCTGAACTTCGCAAGCGGCGGAGCTCAGGACATCGTGCTCGTCGACGTCGTCTGGCTGGGAGAGTTCGCGAGCAACAAGTGGCTCGTGCCGATCAGCAAATTCACCGGCGATCCGAAGCTCGCCGACCCGAACCTGAACCTGAAGGACTTCTTCCCCATCCTGCTCGATTCGTTCGGCACCTGGAACAAGGTCATCTACGGCCTGCCGTTCGATAACTACTCGGGTTTGCTCTTCTACAACAAGTGCATGCTGAAGGACGCTGGTTTCAGCGAACCGCCGAAGACATGGGACGAGCTGCTCAACACCTATGCGCCGAAGCTCACGAATCCCGCGAAGAACCAGTACGCATTCGCGCTGCAATCGCGCCGCGGCGAGACGCAGTCGGCCGATAGCTTCATGCGTGTGCTCTGGCCCAACGGCGGCTCCCTGCTCGATGCGAAATTCAAGGCGAATCTCTTGTCGCCGCAATCGCAAGAAGGCCTCGAGTATCGACAAAAACTGATGAAGTACATGCCGCCGGGCATCGTCGATTTCGATCATGCCGAGGCCGTCAATGCGCTCGCTCAAGGGCAGGTCGCGATGATTACCGAATGGTCGGCCTTCTACCCGACGCTGACCGATCCGACCAAATCGAAGATCGGCTCATGTCTCGGCGTGGCCACCGAGCCACGCGGGGCAGCGGGTCTCAAGCCCGCGCTCGGAGGATTCTCGCTCGCCGTCAACGCGAAATCGAGCGCCAAGAAACAGGCGGCCTCCTGGCTCTTCATCCAGTGGATCACGTCGGAGCAAATGGCCAAGCCGTACCTCGAGGCGGGCGGCGTGCCTGCGCGCATGTCCCTCTACAAGGATCCGGCCATCGAGCAGAAATATCCGTTCGTGAAGCCCATGGTCGAGTCGTGGCAAGGCGGCGTGCCTGACTATCGTCCACGCTTCCCGGAATGGCCCGCCATCTCCGAAGTGATCGGCGAATGGGGCACGAAGATGATGTTGGGCCAGGTTTCCGTCAAGGATGGGGCACAGACGATCGATACGAAGGTCGATGCGATCCTCGACAAGGCCGGCTATTACGACGGCAAGAAACCCCTGTTGAAATAAAGGAGTCAGCATTGCGATGCGGCCGACGCAACTTTCGAGAGGTACCATGACGAACAGCACCGCTTCGCCCGCCGCCGATGCGGGCAAGGCCCGCGCGGCCGCACGCATGCGGCTGCTGCCGCGCTCGCCGGCGTTCTGGTTCCTGCTTCCGGCGATCTTCGCGCTGGCGGTGATCGGAATCTACCCGCTGCTCGTCGCGCTCTACAACTCGTTTCATCAATACCAGCTCGCGAATCCCGAAGCCGGCACGCCGTTCGTCGGCTTCGACAACTATGTCGCGACGCTGACCGATCCGTCGTTCTGGGACGCGCTCGGCCGCACCGTGCTGTTTCTCTGCCTTACCCTGCCCATCGAAATCGCGCTCGGGCTTTTCGCCGCCTTGCTGCTGCATCGCGCCGGGCTCGCCTGGATGCGCTCGCTCGCGCGCGTCAGCCTCGTGATCCCGATGGCGACCACTTACGCCGTCGTCGGCCTCATCGGCCGGCTCGTATTCAATCGGCAGTTCGGCGTCGCCAATTACCTGCTGAGCTTTCTCGGCATCGGGCCGCTCGACTGGCTCGGCGATCCGACGCTCGCCTTCGTCGCCGTCATGATCATGGACGTCTGGCAGTGGACGCCGTTTTGCGCGCTGATCTTCCTTGCCGGGCTTTCGATGGTGCCCAAAGAAGCCGAGGAGGCGGCGCGACTCGAAACGCCGCGATGGACGATGGTGCTCTGGCATCTGCAGCGCCCGTTCCTGCTGCCTGGGTTGACGGCGATCATGATTTTGCGTTCCGCGGACATGCTCAAGATGTTCGACGCCGTCTTCACGATGACGCGCGGCGGCCCCGGCGCCGCAACGGAGTTCGTCAGCGTCTACATCCAGCGCATCGGCTTTCGCTTGTTCGATCAGGGCATGGCTTCGGCGCAAGCCATCTTGCTGCTGATCCTGACGATCGTTCTTTCGCGGCTTTATATCCGTTTCGTCTACCGGGAGGCATGATGACTACGACTGTGACGTCACGCTCCCAACGCGCCCGCGCAGCGCGACAGCGCGCAACGATCTGGCATTTCTTAGGTCTCCTGATCGTCTTCCTTTCGTCGGTGTTCCCGTTCTACTGGATGGTCACGACGAGCCTCAAGGACCGGGCGGATGCGCTCGCCTACCCGCCGCGCTGGATCTTCAAGCCCACGCTGAGCCACTACACCGATGCCCTCTTCCAGCACGACGTGCTCGGCAGCCTCGTCAACTCACTGATCATTGCGAGCAGCACCACGGCGCTCGCGATACTACTCGGGACGCCCGCCGCTTACGCGCTCGCACGTTACGAGTTCCGCGGCAAGCAGGATCTCTGGTTCTGGTTCATCTCGAACCGGATGGTGAGCCCCATCGTACTCGCCGTGCCGTTCTTTCTGATCGCCACGAAGCTCGACCTCATCGATACGCATATCGTCCTGATCCTGCTCTATCTGACCTTCTCGCTGCCGATCGTCGTCTGGATCTGCACGGATCAGTTCCGCAACATTCCGGTCGAGCTCGACGAAGCCGCAAGGCTCGACGGCGCGTCGCCGTGGCGCGTCTTCTGGCGCATCAACCTGCCGCTCGCGATGCCGGGCATCGTCGTGTCGGCCATCTTCGCATTCATCTTCTCGTGGAACGATCTGCTCTATGCGCTCGTTCTCACGCGCGAGGACGCCGTCACCTCCCCCGTCGCCGCGACGAGCTACATGAGTGGTTACGAGTTGCCCTGGGGGGAAATCATGGCGACCGGCACGCTGATCGTACTGCCGATGATCGTGTTCGCGCTGCTCGTGTCGGGACGACTCGTGCAAGGCCTCACGATGGGCGCGGTCAAATGATGCCCGAATGGTACAACCGCCCGTTTCCTATCATCCCGATCCAACATCATGAGCAAGACGGAAACGCCCACTCCGCTCGTCGAAGCCGAAGACTCGATCGATACCGAGGAAGAGCTGCAAGCGCGCGTGGCCTGGCACTACTACGTCGGCAATCTCACGCAGCAGGAGATCGCGCAGCATATCGGCAGCAACCGCGTGCGCGTGAACAGACTGCTTGCGGCGAGCCGCGAGTCGGGGCTCGTGCAGATCACGATCAACAGCCGCATCGCGCCTTGCGTCGCGCTCGAAGCGCAGCTCGTGCAGCGCTTCGGGCTCGCGGCAGCCGTCGTGGTGCCGAGCGGGGCAACGCCTGAAGCGAACATGGCGGCGCTCGGCATCGGCGGCGCGGCCTACTTCTCCAAGCAGATCGAGTCCGGCAATACGATCGGCCTCGGCTGGGGCCGCACCATCCGTGCCGTATTGCGCGCATTGCCGCAGCGCGCGTACGGCACGATCTCGGCCGTCTCGCTGCAAGGCGGGCTTTCGCACTGTCCCAGCATCAATACGTTCGACATCGTCTCCGATTTTGCCAACCTCTGCCACGCCGACGGCTATCTGTTCGCGGCACCGATCTACGTCAGCAGCCAGAAAGCGCGCGACGTCATCCTGCAGGAGGAAGCGATCCTCGAGGCATACGAACGCGCGCGCAACGCTGACCTGGCCCTGCTGACAGCGGGCGACTTGACCGAATCGCTCGTCATCACGTACGGCATCAACAATCCGGATGATCTGCGCACACTGCGCAAGACGGGGGCCGTCGGCGACATGCTCGGCCATTTCATGGACGAGGACGGCAAGCTCATCAATCATCCGCTGAACCGGCGCACGGTCGCGGTCGCGCTCGACGACTTGCGCCAGATCAAACGCGTCGTGCTCGTCAGCGGCGGAGCCAAGAAGTTTCTCGTCACGCGGGCCGCATTGCGGGGGCGGTATGTGTCGGTGCTCGTCACCGATGAAGACATGGCGCGTCGGCTTGTCGACGAACCTTGAGAGAGATGGCGATGACATCGATGGACCGCAGCCGCGAGTTCGCGGGAAAAACGGCGCTGATTACAGGGGCCGGCAAAGGAATCGGCCATGCGACCGCGCTGTTGATGGCCGCCCGCGGTGCGCGCGTGATCGCGGCAAGCCGTACCGAAGCGGACCTCGTCGCGCTGAAGCGAGAGATCGGTTGCGAGACGCTCTGCGTCGATCTCGCCGACGCGCACGAGGCACGCGAGGCCGCCCGTCGTGCCCAGCCCGTCGACCTGCTCGTCAACAATGCCGGCACCGTCGAGCTGCAGCCGTTCCTCGACACGACCGTCGACGCATTCGATTCGACGATGGCCGTCAACGTCCGCGCCGCGCTGATCGTCGCGCAGGAATGCGCGCGCAGCATGATCGCGCGTGAAGCGGGCGGCGCAATCGTCAACGTCTCGAGCATCTCGGCGCAGATCGGCCTGCCGCTGCATGCCTCGTACTGCGCGTCGAAGGCGGCGCTCGACGGCCTGACGCGTGTCATGGCCGTCGAGCTCGGCGAGCACGGCATCCGTGTCAACGCCGTCAATCCCGTCGTCACGCTGACGCCGATGGCGGTCAAAGCCTGGAGCGACCCGGACAAGGCGGCGCCGATGCGCGCGCGCATTCCGCTGCGCCGCTTCGCGGAGCCCGATGAAGTCGCGCGCACGATCGCTTATCTGCTCGGGGAGGACGCGAGCATGATCAACGGAGTCAGCTTCGCCGTAGACGGCGGTTTTCTTGCCGGATAACCCGCCGGCCGTTCGTTCGATCGGCCGGTACCCATCAGCAAAGGAAGAAAATGGAAGCCCTCGTTCTCGAAGAAGCGCGCCGCATCCGGCTGCGCCCCTTCACGTTGCCGCAAACCGTCGGGCCCCACGACGTCCGCATCCGCATTCACACGGTCGGCATCTGCGGCAGCGACATTCACTACTACCAGCACGGGCGCATCGGGCCATTCGTCGTCGACGAACCGATGGTGCTCGGCCATGAGGCGTCGGGCACGATCGTCGAAGTCGGCGACGAGGTCAGTCATCTGCAAGTCGGCGACCGCGTCGCCATGGAGCCCGGCGTCCCCGACATGAGTTCGCGCGCCGTGCGCGAAGGAATGTACAACCTCGATCCGAAGGTGCGCTTCTGGGCAACGCCTCCCGTTCACGGTTGTCTCGCACCGTTCGTCGTGCATCCGGCCGCCTTTACCTACAAGCTGCCCGACAACGTGAGCTTTGCCGAAGGCGCGATCGTCGAGCCGCTTTCGATCGGGCTGCAAGCCGCGACGAAAGCGTCGATCAAGCCGGGCGACGTCGCCGTCGTCCTCGGCGCCGGCACCATCGGCATGATGTGCGCGCTCGCCGCGCTCGCGGGCGGCTGCAGCCGCGCGATCGTCTGCGATCTCGTTCCCGAGAAGCTCGATCTGATCGGGGGGGTAACGGGCGTCACCTGCGTCGACATCCGCGAAAAAAGCGTGCGCGATGTCGTCGCCGAGCTCACCGACGGCTGGGGCGCGAACGTCGTTTTCGAGGCGAGCGGCAGCGAAAAGGCCTTCGAGGGGATCGTCGACCTGCTCTGCCCGGGGGGCTGCCTCGTACTCGTCGGCATGCCGCAGCACGCCGTTCCCGTCGATATCGTCGCATTGCAAGTCAAGGAGGCGCGGATCGAGTCGGTCTTCCGCTACGCGAACATGTTCCCGCGCGCGATCCAGTTGATCGCATCGGGTCGCGTCGACGTGAAACCGTTCATCTCGCGCTCGTTCCCGTTCTCGCGCGGCATCGAGGCGTTCGAAGAAGCGGCGAGCGGCAAGCCGACCGACGTCAAAGTCCAGATCGTCATGGAGTGATCGATGAGCGAATCGCCAGCAAACTCGCCGATGACCGCCGTCGTCTGTCATGCGCCGAACGACTACCGCGTCGAGCGCGTCGAGCGGCCGCGGCCGGGCCGTAATGAGATCGTCATCCGCATTGCCGCCTGCGGCATTTGCGCGAGCGATTGCAAATGCTATGCGGGCGCGAAGATGTTCTGGGGCGGGCCCAGCCCGTGGGTGAAGGCACCTGTGATTCCGGGGCATGAGTTCTTCGGCTACGTGGAAGAGCTCGGCGAAGGCGCGGCCGAGCACTTTGGCGTGAGCATCGGCGAGCGCGTGATCGCGGAGCAGATCGTGCCTTGCGGCAAGTGCCGATATTGCAAGTCGGGCCAGTACTGGATGTGCGAGGTCCACAACATCTTCGGCTTTCAGCGCGAGGTCGCGGACGGCGGCATGGCCGAGTACATGCGAATTCCCGCCACGGCGATCGTGCACAAGATTCCGCTCGGGATCTCGCTCGAAGACGCCGCCATCATCGAGCCGCTCGCCTGCGCGATCCATACGGTCAACCGCGGCGACATTCAGCTCGACGACGTCGTCGTCATTGCCGGCGCCGGCCCGCTCGGCTTGATGATGACGCAGGTGGCGCATTTGAAGACGCCGAAAAAGCTCGTCGTCGTCGATCTCGTCGACGAGCGGCTGGCGCTCGCGAGCGAATATGGCGCCGACGTCATCATCAATCCGCGCAAGGACGACGCGATCGCCATCGTGCGCTCGATCACCGATCAGTACGGGTGCGATGTCTACATCGAAACGACGGGTGCGCCGGCGGGCGTTCCGCAAGGACTGGAGATGATTCGCAAGCTCGGGCGCTTCGTCGAATTCTCGGTGTTCGGCGAGCAAACATCAGTCGATTGGTCCATCATCGGCGATCGCAAGGAGCTCGACCTACGAGGCGCGCACCTCGGGCCCTACTGCTACCCGATCGCGATCGACCTGCTCGCACGCGGGCTAGTGACGTCGAAAGGCATCGTCACGCACGGCTTCTCGCTCGAAGAGTGGGATGAGGCGATCAAGGTCGCTAACTCGCTCGATTCCATCAAGGTCTTGATGAAGCCGCGGCACAAGGAAAGACACTAGTGCCCTGTCCCGCATTTGCCTAAACGATCCGTTATCGATCGCCTCGAAAATCCTAGCAAAACTGTTGCTCTCCCCGTGTAAACCCGCGTGCGGAGAAGGGGACCGGCGCGCCGTAAATACGTGCAGCGGCGACCGGTGCAGCGCGGTTGCGCACACGCCCATCGGGCCGCCGCCCGGCAACGCAACACGAGCTTTCGAGGTCACGATGATCAAGCTTTCCAACTTCCGCCTGACGACGCGTATATCGGCGGGCTTCGCCATCATGACGCTGCTCGTGCTCTGCGCAAGCGCTATGGCCATATGGGCAGTCAAGGGCCTCGCAGCCGCGGCGGCGGCCGCCGACGGGGCGCGAATGGCCGACGCGCTTTTGCCCGTCGTCGGCATCGGCTCCACGATCGCCGTCGCGCTCGGCGCACTCCTCGGCTGGAGCATTCGGCGCAGCATCAAAGTCCCCGTGGAGAACGTCGTCGCCACGGTCGGCCGCATTGCCAATGGCGACCTCGCGACCAAAATCGAGTCGTCGGGCCGCGACGAGATCGCCTGGCTCAACTACGAGCTGAACCAGATGCGCAAAAAACTGCAGACGACGATCGCCGACGTGCGGCAGTCGGCCGAGACTGTAGCGCAGGCCTCCAATGAAATTGCCGCGGGCAACAACGACCTCAGCTCGCGCACCGAGCAGCAGGCGCTCAGCTTGCAGCGCACGGCGCACTCGGTTGCGTCGCTGACCGACGCCGTCAAGCACAATGCCGATCATGCCAAGCAGGCCAACGAGCTCGTTGCGCTCGCCAGTCAGGTCGCGACCGATGGCGGACGCACGATGACGGAGGTCGTGACGACGATGAGCGAGATCAACTCCAGCGCGACCAAAATCGGCGACATCATCGGCGTCATCGACAGCATTGCGTTTCAGACGAACATTCTCGCGCTGAACGCGGCCGTGGAAGCCGCGCGCGCCGGCGAGCAGGGACGCGGCTTTGCCGTCGTCGCGACGGAAGTGCGCGCGCTCGCTCAGCGCAGCGCGACCGCCGCGAAGGAGATCAACGAGCTCATCAGCAAGTCCGTCGAGCAAATCGAAGCCGGCGTGCGACTCGTCGACGTCGCCGGCAAGACGATGGAACAGATCGTGACGAGCGTGAAGGAGGCGGCACAGATCATGGGCGAGATCAGCACCGCGAGCGCCGCGCAGCGCTCGGGCATCGAGCAGATTCACGTCGAGATCGCGCAGATCGATAACGTCACGCAGCAAAACGCGGCGCTCGTCGAGCAGGCATCGGCCGCGGCCGGCTCGTTGCAGGAGCAGTCTCGCACGCTCGCCGAAGCAGTGCGGATCTTCCAGGTGAAGCAGGCGGGATAGCACTCCGAGCGCAGACTACGCGCAGATCGACTAGAAGGAGTGACGCATGCCGATTCGGATATCCGCCTGCGTCGAGGTGGTGGACGGCGCGAAGCTGTAGCCGATCACCGCGTCCACGCCGCTCGATGCCTTCAGGTAGTCGCCCGAAACATAGACGTCGGTGCGCTTCGACAGAAGGTAGTGCATTCCGGCCGAAACCTGGTTCCAGTGGTGCCCTTCGAAGCGTGTGTACTGATAGCCGCCGATCGCGCTGAAGGCGGGCGTCACTCGCCAGGACGCACCACCTTCGAGCACCTGCATGTGCGATGATTCGCCGAACCCCTTGATCGTCGTGTACGAGAAGTTGCCCATCAGGGTCACGGCACCGAGCGCGAAGCTTGAACCGATTCCGAACGTGCCTTGCTTGTCCACCGGGAAAGACGTACTCGAGTACAAATCGGTAATGGCACCGGTCGCGGGATCGACGCTGACCGTCGGTTTGCCGAGGAACGTGTGCGTGCCGATCATCGCATAAGGATCGAACGCGTAAATGCCATGCGGATTGTTCAACTGAGTGTAGGCCGCACCGATCGTGAAGTTTCCGTGCGCATAGTGGGCGCCGACACTGTACGCGCTATCCTCGTGAAAGTTGCCCGCCACGCCGCCGAAGGACCACATGCCTCCGAACTTCAGGCCGCTGATGTCCTTCGAGAGGAACTTGATCGAATTCGGCAGCCGATCGCCGTTGAACCGGTCGAAGTCGCCCTGATGGATGGCGTAGCCGCTTGCCCAGGCGGAGACGTTGTAGAGGAATACCATCTCCTCAGTCATATCGAGTTGATTGCCGAGCGATAAGGTGCCCCACCGGTTCGATAGGCCCACATAGGCTTGTCGCCCGAACTCAGCACCGCCGAACGCGAGCTTGCCGGTGCCGAGCTTGAAGCCGCTTTCGAGCGCGAACACCGCGGAGAGGCCGCCGCCGAGGTCTTCGGTGCCTGTCAGCCCCCAGCGGTTGCCGTATGAAACCCCATCGTCGAACTTGATCACATGTGAGCCGCCACTGTTGTTCACGTAGGTGATACCGGCGTCGAGAATGCCGTACAGCGTGACGCTGCTTTGGGCGTGGCTAAAAGTCGGTATGGATGCCAGGGCCAATGCAAGGCCGAATGATATCGGGGCAGGTAGTCTATTCATTTTTGTTTGCTCTCGCCAAGCGCAGCCTTGACTGCCTGCAATCCGTCGGCGCCCGTGGCCGTCGTCACGCCGTCGAGCCAAGGTCCGAGCAGGTTCGTATGAGTCTTGAGGGCATCGAGGGCGGCAGTGTTCACGTTGACCTTGTTCAACAGCACGTCGGCGATGATCTGATTTTCGAGCTCAACATTGAACGTCAATTGCCTGAACAGCTTTCCGAGGTTCGCGCACTGCCCCGCGAAGCCGGCGCGCGTCACCGTGTTCACCGTCGCGCCGCCATAATCAGGTCCAAAATACACGTCGCCGCCCGACAGGTAGGCCAGACGAAACTTCGTGTTCATCACGTGCGGCTCCCACGCCAGAAACACGATCCACTTCTTGTCGCGAACCGCGCGTGCGACCTGGGTCAGCATCGCGGTCTCGCTCGACGCGACGAGCGACCAACCGCCGAGCTCGAACGCCTTGTCGCCGATCATTTTCGTGATGTTTTGGTTGGCGGGGGCGCCCGGCTCGATGCCGTAGATCTTGTTGCCGAATTGCTCGCCATGCTTCGCGAGATCGGCAAACGAATGGACCCCGGCCGCCGCGACGTAATCGGGTACCGCGAGCGTGAACTTTGCACCGGTCAGATTGGCGTGCAGCACATCGATCGAGCGCTCGGCAATGAACGGTCTCACGAGTGGGGCCTGTGCCGGCATCCAGTTGCCGAGGAACACGTCGACCTGCCCTTTCTTCAAGCCTTCGTAGGTGATCGGCACCGAAAGGTTGGCGACGCTCTGGCGATAACCGAGCGCCTTCAGCAGCACACCTGTCACGGCGTTGGTCGCGTCGATATCGGTCCACCCGGGATCGGCCATGCGAACTTCGGTGCAACTGCCCGGCTCCGCCGCGCGCGTCGCGAGCGTGGGCAACACCGCGGCCACGAACAATATCGTGGATACGATGCTCCTCGCCCAATGGCGTTCGTTTCGTTTCATTTCCGCTCCTGCGTGGGGTTGCTTTGACTGCGTCTAGATTGGGGTTCCGTTGTGGCCGGCGGTCGTTTACTCGCGCACGATGCGAGGAAAGCGCGCCATCGCTTCCAGCGTGTCCAGTTCAATGTGATTGCGCATGTAGCGTTGGCTCGCGTCGGTGAACGGCTGCCAGTCCCACGACTGAATTCGTCCTTGTGTCGTCGCCGCGTAATGGAAACGCCGCCGGCGCTGGCTCACGCTGACCTCCCGATGCAACGCGTCGAGATCCCAACGCTGCGCGACTTCCGCGCGGAATGCCGCGACGCGTGGCGCGTGCGCCGGACTCCGCGCCAGATTGACGAGCTCGAGCGGGTCGGCCTCGACGTCGAACAGTTGATCGGGATCCGCCGGTGTATGGATGAACTTGTACGGCCCGCGTCGGATCATCACGATCGGTGCGATGGCGCCTTCGGCGAGATATTCGCCGAATGTTTCGTCATGTCCGCCGTCGTTGCGCAGATGCGGTACGAGGCTGCGGCCGTCCACCGGATCGGGCCATGCAGTCTCGCGCGCACCGGTTGCCAGCTCGACGAGCGTCGGCAGCAGATCGATTGTCGAGACCGATTCGGCCACCCTATGCGGCGCGAACTGCGTCGGCGCGTGCACGATCAGCGGTACGCGCGCCGCGTTCTCGAAGAACGTCATCTTGTACCAGAGGCCTCGCTCGCCGAGCATGTCGCCGTGGTCCGACGTAACGATGACGATGGTGTCGTCGGCAAATCCCGTTGCCTCGAGTGCGTCGAGCATCGCGCCGAACTGCGCATCCACGTATGAAAGCGCTCCATAGTACGCACGGCGTGCATGGCGGATTTGAACTTCGGTGGGCGGTGTACGGTCGTTCTCGCAGACGTGTCTCAGCCGCTTCGAATGCGCGTCGCTCTCGTCGTAGCCGAGCGTCACGCGCGGCAGATCGATGTCCTCGTCGCGATAGAGGTTCCAGAACGGCAATGGAATCGCGTACGGATCGTGAGGATGCGTCAGCGAAGCGACCAGACAGAACGGCCGCAGATCGCTGCCTGCCTGACGTTCGCGTGCCATGTCGTAGAGCTTCTGGCGCACGGTGAACGTCACTTCGTCGTCGAAATCGAGCTGGTTGGTACGCACGCACGGACCGGCATCGAGCACCGAGCTCATGTTGTGGTACCAGCTCGGCCGAGCTTCGGGCCGGTCCCAGTCGGGCACCCAGCCGAAATCCGCGGGATAAATGTCGGTCGTCAGGCGCTCTTCGAAACCGTGTAGCTGGTCGGGGCCGCAGAAATGCATCTTGCCGGACAGTACGGTGCGGTAGCCGGCCGCGCGCAGATAATGGGCGAACGTTAGGGTTTGGGCGGGGAATTCCGCGGCGTTGTCGTAGGCGCCAATCTTCGACGGCAGCTTGCCAGCCATTAGCGCAAAGCGCGACGGCGCGCAAAGCGGACTCGCGCAGTAGGCCGAGTCGAACACGACGCCGCCGCGCGCGAGCGCATCGATGCGCGGTGTCTTCGAGACGGTGTTGCCATACGACCGTAACGACGAAGTCGTCATCTGGTCCGCCATCAGGATGAGGATATTTTTTCTCGCGCTGGGATTCATGAACGGGGCCGATTAGAATCAGTTGCGAAACGGGGTGCACTCGCGGGCAGTCTTTGCCGTGCCTGGGGACTGCGCCCGCCGCTCGATCCGCGCTGCGTCCCGAGCGAGTGAGATCGAATATGTCGGCTCATTAATTGCGTGTGAAGTCGCCCACAACTTATGGCCCTATTAGGTGCGCTTATGTCTGGACACGATCGTTTGCCGCCGATGCAAGCGCTCTCCGTATTCGAGTCCGCGGCGCGACTGGCAAGCTTCACCGCCGCCGCGCGTGAGCTCGATTCGACGCAGCCGGCGGTCAGCCAGCGCATCGTCCAGCTCGAGGCGGACCTCGGCGCGCCGCTATTCGAACGCGGTCACCGCGGCGTAACGCTGACGCCCGAGGGTGAGCGCCTGTACGAGGCCGTCCGCCACAGCTTCACGACGATTCGCGATGCTGTGGCCGACATTCGATCGAGGCGCGCCAAGGGCGCGCTGACGATCCTCACGGACGCCGGCTTCGCCACTTACTGGCTGATGCCGCGCCTCACCGGCCTGCGGCGCTCGATGCCGGATCTCGACGTGAAGGTGGTCACATCGCAGCATGCGTTCGACCCTCGCCGCGACCGCGCGGACGTCGCGATAGCGTTCGGGGACGGCGATTGGGCGCCCTGCACGGCGACGCGCCTCTTTCCCGAGCAGGTGATTCCGGTCTGCTCGCCCGCGTTTCGCGCGGCACATTCGTCGCTCGCCGCACCCGCGGATCTGCGCGCCCTTCCGTTGCTGCATGTGCAGCCGACCGAGCCCAAGCGCTGGCTGGACTGGAACGGCTGGTTCAACGCTTATGGCATTGCCGCGCCGCCCGACGAACATGGCTTGACGTTCAACAGCTACGCGCTGGTCATGCACGCGGCACTGACCCACCAAGGCGTGGCGCTCGGCTGGTCGCCGCTCGTCGATGAGCTCATTGCGACCGGCCAGCTCGTGGCGCTCTTCGATACACCTGTTACGACGCCGCGGGGATATTTTCTGGTCTGCCCTCCAGCGCGCCCCGAAGCGCCCGCGGCGCCGGCTTTCCGGCGCTGGCTCTTCGCGGCTTGCGCGGCCGACGGGGCGTTCAATGCGGTCGCGCGCGCGCCGATCTGATTTCGACGTCACGTTTCGGCGCGAGACGTTCGCGCCAAGCGACGCGTCAATGCATCCAGTCTAATGCGGCTATTTAATCGTCGAAGCGATCAAGAAAATCGAAATATCGCCAATGCGAGATGCGACGTTTCATGTTGACTCCCGAATTTAATTGCGCATTTCTTTCCTCGGCACGTCGGACCGTGAGGAGTCTGTAGCAGCTTCAGCAGACACTTGGCAACGTTTTCTCCCACAACGTATTTGACGAGTTTTTTAGAGCTCGTATATGCTCCAAATACGTTGCCTTAGTCGAGGTCATCGTGAGAGCCCGAGGTCCTTTGATTAGATGGAATCGCACTCAGCCAGCGAGGTATCTTCGCGGTGATTGCGCCACAGCCGACGGTGGCGGCGGCACGCTTGAGTTTCGCCGGTGTTCGTCCGTCTCCACCGTCCTGTCCCGTCGCTGCGTGCGGCGCCTCAACGTCGTTTCGTCCCGCGCATTCGTTGCCGTCGATAAGGACGGCGTCGCCTCGCTGCTGCCGTAGCGTCTCTTTCGCCACCCCCCTTCCCTTCGCTGCACGCCCGGCGCATGGGCATCGGCGCGCACATCGCCTGACCGCCAGCCGGCGCGATCGATCCGTGCCGAACGTCTGGCTTTTCGCCACACGCGGCACCGTCCGCTGACGCGGCGTGCATGCTCCTCTTCCCGGCAACACGCGTTTCGCGCGTTGCCGCGGAGTCGCGTCGCCCCACGCTCGGCCTCAGGGCCTTGGGCGATGCGAGCCGGCACCATCAAACCAACGAGAACGATCATGTACGACATCGATGAATTCCTGAGAAAGCACCACGTCACCGAGATCGAGGCGATCATCCCCGACATGGCTGGCATCGCACGCGGCAAGATCATCCCGCGCAGCAAGTTCGAGTCGGGCGAGGCGATGCGCTTGCCGCAGGCCGTGATGATCCAGACGGTCACGGGCGACTACCCGGACGATAGCAGCCTCACCGGCGTAACGGACCCCGACATGGTCTGTGTGCCCGACCCGTCGACGATTCGGATGATTCCGTGGGCCGTCGACCCGACCGCGCAAGTCATCCACGACTGCGTCCACTTCGACGGCACGCCGGTCGCGATCTCGCCGCGTCATGTGTTGCGAAGCGTGCTCGAGCACTATGAAGCGAAGGGCTGGAGGCCCGTCGTCGCGCCGGAGCTCGAGTTCTATCTCGTCGACATGAACAAAGACCCGGACCTGCCGCTGCGCCCGCCCGTCGGTCGCACGGGTCGAGCGGAAACCGGGCGGCAGGCCTATTCGATCGAAGCCGTCAACGAGTTCGATCCGC
Source organism: Trinickia sp. EG282A (assembly GCF_040965455.1). Taxonomy (NCBI): domain Bacteria; kingdom Pseudomonadati; phylum Pseudomonadota; class Betaproteobacteria; order Burkholderiales; family Burkholderiaceae; genus Trinickia; species Trinickia sp. EG282A. The sequence continues at coordinate 661,790 of NZ_JBFRCC010000003.1, forward strand.
TCTTCGAAGATATCTACGAGTACTGCGAGATCCAGGAGCTCGAGGTCGATACGCTGATTCACGAGGTAGGCGCGGCGCAGATGGAAATCAATTTCCTTCATGGCGATCCGCTCCATCTCGCCGACCGTGTATTCCTGTTCAAGCGCACCGTGCGCGAGGCGGCATTGCGTCATCACATGTATGCGACGTTCATGGCCAAGCCCATGGAAGGCGAGCCCGGTTCCGCGATGCACGTGCATCAAAGCCTCATCGACAAGGAGACCGGACGCAACCTGTTTACCGGAGGCGGCGGCGAGCCGACCGATATCTTCTATAGCTACCTCGCCGGCCTGCAAAAGTACACGCCCGCGCTCATGCCGATTTTCGCGCCCTACATCAACTCGTATCGCCGCCTGTCTCGCTTCATGGCAGCACCGATCAACGTGCAATGGGGCTACGACAATCGCACCGTCGGCTTTCGCATTCCACATTCGGCGCCGGCGGCGCGCCGGATCGAGAATCGGATACCGGGCGTGGACTGCAACCCCTATCTCGTGATCGCGGCCACGCTTGCGGCCGGCTATCTCGGCATCACGCAGCGTCTCACGCCGACGGAGCCGCTTGCGAGCAATGGTTATCGGATGCCCTATCAGCTGCCGCGCAACCTCGAGGAAGGCCTGACGCTGATGGCCGCATGCGAGCCGCTCGCGGGGATCCTCGGCGAGCCGTTCGTCAAAGCCTATCTGGTGCTGAAGGAGACCGAGTACGACGCGTTCTTCCGCGTGATCAGCTCTTGGGAACGCAGGCATCTGCTGCTCAACGTCTAAGCGAAGGAACCCAAATGAGCCACGAACTCGAAACCTCCGCCTGCCCGCCGCAGCGCGCCGGTGCCGCGCGCTCGGAGGCCGATGCCGCCGATATCGCCATGGCCCGCGCGAAGCTCGCCGGACTCCCGCAAGCGGCCACGACCCATACGCGCGGCACGGCCGAGTATCGGGCACTCGATGCCGCGCATCATCTCCATCCGTTCTCCGACATGGGCACGCTGAATCAGATCGGCAGTCGCGTCATCGTCAAAGCGAACGGTGTCTACCTGTGGGACTCCGACGGCAATCGCATCATCGACGGCATGGCCGGCCTCTGGTGCGTCAACGTGGGCTATGGACGGCAGGAGCTCGCCGACGCCGCCTATCGGCAGATGCGTGAGCTGTCCTACTACAACACGTTCTTCAAGACGACACATCCGCCGGTCATCGAGCTCTCGGCACTGCTTGCCGACCTCGCGCCCGAGCCATTCAATCACTTCTTCTATTGCAACAGCGGCTCGGAGGGAAACGATACGGTCCTGCGCATCGTCCATCGGTATTGGGCGACGCAGGGGCGGCCTGACAAGAAGTACGTCATCTCGCGGAGGAACGCCTATCACGGCTCGACGATCGCCGGCGCGACGCTCGGCGGCATGGACTACATGCATGAGCAGATGCGCGCGAAGGTCGACCATATCGTGCATATCGGTCAGCCCTACTTCTATGGCGAAGCGCCGGCCGATATGACGCCCGAAGCATTCGGTCTCGCGCGCGCTCGCGAACTCGAGGCAAAGATTCTCGAGCTCGGCGCCGAGAACGTCGCCGCCTTCATCGGCGAGCCGTTTCAAGGCGCGGGCGGCGTCATCTTTCCGCCATCGAGCTATTGGCCCGAGATCGAGCGCATATGCCGCAAGTACGACGTACTGCTCGTCGCGGACGAGGTGATCGGCGGGTTCGGTCGCACCGGCGAATGGTTCGCTCACCGATACTTCGGCGTCTCGCCCGACCTCATGACGCTCGCTAAGGGTCTGACGAGCGGCTATGTGCCGATGGGTGCGGTGGCGATCCACGATCGCATCGCGCGCGCCCTCATCGACAACGGCGAGTTCAATCACGGTCTGACCTACTCGGGACACCCCGTCGCGGCGGCCGTCGCGATCGCGAACCTGAAGCTCTTGCGCGATGAAGGGATCGTCGAACGTGTCCGGCATGAGGCAGGGCCCTACTTTCAGCGGTGTCTGCGCGAGGCCTTCGGCGGCCACCCGATCGTCGGCGAGGTGGTCGGCGCGGGGCTCGTCGCCGGGCTGCAGCTCGCCGAAGATCCTCGCGCACGCAAGCGCTTTGCCAACGGTGCGGAAGTGGGCCTGCTCTGCCGCGACTTCTGCTTCAACGGCAATCTGATCATGCGCGCCACGGGCGACCGCATGGTGCTCTCGCCGCCGCTCGTCGTCACGCATGATGAGATCGACGAGATCGTCGCGAAGGCCAAAACGGCGATCGATGCCACGGCGAAACAACTCGGTCTTCCGTAGCTGTGCGCCGAGCGCCGTCGTCCGTCTCGGCGCGCCACGCGCGGCGTGGCCGCCGGGCACATGCGTTGCGACGCTCAAACGCATGTCCCACCTCTCGAGGAGCATCGCATGGATTTACGCCGTCATCCCGACATCGCCACGCTGCTCTCACCGCGACAAGGCCCCTGCTTCACCCTCTGTCAACCGGTGCACGGCTCGTTTCCCGACAGCAAGCAAGACGTGCTCCGCTATCGGACTCTCCTCGGGCGGATGCGCGAGAATGCCAACGCCCGGCATCCGCGCGCGATCGTCGATCCCATCATCGCGCGGTTCGATGCGCTCATCAGTGAGCGCGGCTTCTGGGACCATACGTTCAAAGGTGTCGCCATCTACGGTGCGCCCGGCTTCTTCCATGTCGTGAAGCTTGCGGACGAAGTGCCCGAGCGCGCGGTGGTAGCCGATACCTTCTATCTGAAGCCGCTCATCGAGCAATTCCAGTTCGCCGACCCGTTCCAGTTGCTGCTGTTGTCGCGCCATCGCGCGGCGCTTTACGAAGGCACTACCCGTCACCTCGCGCCGGTTGAGCTCCATCGATCGATACCGCGCAGCGCGCTGGACGTGCCGACCACGATGCCCGAAAGCGAGGATCGCGCGCAAGGCGCGAAAGGCGGCGAAAACCGCGGCGACCGCTACACGGCGCATCACGGCGGCGGCTCGAAGCACGACGTCGTCAACGAGGACGAGGAACGCTTCTTCCGCGCCGTGGCGCGCGGCGTATGCGAACACCATTCACAACCCTCGCGGCTGCCGCTGTTGCTCGCCGCAACGCCCGAGCATCAGGCGCTGTTCCGACGCGTAACGACGAACCCCCATTTATTGCAGGAACGCATCGACCGATATCTCGGCGATGCAAAGGCTGACGAGCTGGCGGCCGTCGCCGCGCGTGCGCTCGCCTCCCGTTTCGAGCGGCCCGTCGAAGCGCGTCTCGAAGAATATCGCGAGGCCACGCAGAAAGCGCTTGCAACCGACGTAGCGGCGGAAGTCGTCGAAGCCGCCCATGAGGGCCGCGTCGATGCATTGCTCGTCGAAACCGACCGGCTACCTAACGGGCAGCCCAAGACGGAGGAGCAATTGGCCGAGCCGACGAACCGCGGTCATCGCGAAGTGGATACGTTGCTCAATGATGTCGCGCAGGAGGTGCTGCGCAACGGCGGCGAAGTCATCGTGCTGCCTGCGGAGCGGATGCCTTCTCGCACGGGACTCGCCGCCATCTATCGCTACCGTGCGCCGACGCAGGACGCTCGGGCCCCTGCTTAGCCAGTGAGCGCGCGCGGCGCTCCGACGCGCGTTCGCCGCCCACCATGGCCGCCGTCATTCGACGTCGGTCGCGGCGACGCGCCATGATTGCGCCGCGATCAATCGCGCGGCCTTGCGCCCGGCGTCCCACCAGACGACTCTCAACAGCGGCGCATATTGCGCAATGAAGATCGCTTGTACGGGATCGCTCTCGACGAAATGCGTGCAGGCGAGCCTCACGGCGGCCTGCGCCTTGTGTGCCGCCACTTGCTCGGGGCTGTCGTCATGCGTCGAGGGGTCGCGCATGACGAGACGCGGACCGTCGAACCCATGGCGCGCGAGCCAGCGGACCGTGCGCGCGCGGTCCATCTCGGGCCGGCCCGTCACGATCGCCTTCGTGCGCCCGAAATCGACCTCGGGAAGGTGCGCATAGGGCGGGAGCTCGTCCCGCTCGGCGAGCGCCGCGGCAAGGTCGGCCTCGTAGCGATGCGGCGGCACGTCGGGCAGCAGCACGCCGTCGAGATCGATCGCGTAGACGGCGAACTCATGGTCCTCGCCGATGGGGCCTGCGGTGCCGGCCCGCGTGCGTTGCCAGCTCGCGCGATAGGCGTCGGTATAGGCATGGCGCTCCCACGGCATCAGCGGAAAATAGCCGCGGCCGTCGATGCCGTAATCGGGCCGGATGCGGCTCAGATCGTCGTAGGCGACCGTCATCGTCTTGACGTCGAGACCGTGCCCATGGAGGAAATCAATGCAATCGACAAGGGTGTGGCCAGCGCCGGCGATGTCCTCGCATATCAACACTTTGCTGCCGGGCGGCGGAATCGGAATCGACGAATCCCACGAGACCCGCCGCGTCGCGCGTTCATAGCGCAACGATGAGTACGGGACGCCCGTGGCGTGAGACACCATCAGCGCCAGCGGCGCTCCGCCGCGCAAGACCCCGATCGCGCAGGCAAATGCTTCGCGAGCCAGGGTGGGCTGAAGCGAAGCGATCCATCGATCGATTTCATCGTAGGTGAACGGCAATACCGGCGTGTCCAGCGTTTCCAGCGTGTCCATGTCGAAGGCGGATCCAGAGGCGGGCATCCGACAGTCTAGCTCAGACCTCGCTCATCCCTCGTCGGCGCCATTCGAAGGGACTTCCTGCGCCGCCACGCGCGCCGCCTTCTTCTGGGGAACGAATCCACCATACTCGCGCTCGAGGGCAGGCGCCGCATGCTCGAGCAGAAACCGTCTGAACAGCACGCACGTCGGCGAAAGCTGCTTCGTGCGCATGTGTACGATCTGCCAGGTTCGCTCGATGGGCGTGCCGTTCACGTCGAGCAGCGCAAGCTCCGCCGAACGCAACTCGAGCAGCAGTGTGTGCAGCGAAATCAGGCTCACGCCCATGCCCGCGATGACGGCCTGCTTGATCGTCTCGTTGCTGCCGAGCGTGACGATCTTCGCTGGCGTGAAAAGGTGCTGACGAAACATTTCCTCGGCCGCCATGCGCGTGCCGGAGCCCGGCTCGCGCAACAGGAAAGTGTCGCCGCGCAACTCCTGCAGGTCGAAGCGCCGCGCGCCGACGAGCGGATGTGTGAGCGGCGCGATGAGGACTTGGGGATGCCGGGCGAGCGGCTCGGTCACGGTATCGAGCTCGGCGGGCGGCCGCCCCATCAGCGCGAGGTCGATGGCATTGTCCTGCAGCAGGCGCAGCAGCATCTCGCGATTGCCCACCGAGAAGTGGACGTCGACCTTCGGATATTGCTTCGAATAGAGCGCGAGCAGCTTGGGCGCGAAGTAAGTCGCGGAACTGACGATGCCGACCGCAATGGACCCGCTGTCGGCAAGCTGAAGCGACATCATCGCGTCTTCGGCATCCTTGATCTCGCCGAGGATGCGGCTCGCGTGATGCGTGAGACGCTCACCGGCCTCGGTCAGCGTGAGCTTGCGCGCGACGCGCTCGAACAAGGCGAGCCCGATCGCCTCCTCGAGTTGACGAATCTGCATCGATATCGCGGGCTGCGTCAGATGCAGCTCCTCCGCCGCGCGCGCGAAGCTTGCGTGGCGACTCGCGACGATGAAGATTTGCAGCTGCCGCAGAGTCAGCGAGCGAATGAAGTTCACGGTCGGCCCTTACATCGTGCAGGGAGGGGAAGCGACGGCGCGCGGGCCGAACCGCCGCGGGCACCGCCAAGCGGACACCCGCGTGCTGAGGCTATCGGCTCGCCCGCGGCGCGCCGGAAGACTTCTCGGGTGCCGTCTTGCCGGACTCGGGCAACTTGCGCACGGCAGCCTGGAACGTCAACGTCTCGGTGCTCAGCGGATGCACGAAGTCGTTGTTCGGGCCCGGCACTTCGGTGCGAATCCGCGCGACCCCGCCCGGCAATGCATCGGCGAGCTCGAAGGTATAGCGTTTGCCGGTGTACTGCCGGAATCGATCGGCGTTCGGATCGTCGAGATAGGGCTGGACGACGATCTGCCGCACGGCGACGGGCTTGCCGCCGATGCGGCTCATCGCCGACGCGATCTTCGGCCCTTGCGCGAGCGCGAGCCGCAAGCGCTGCTGGAAGTAGCGCTTCTGCCCGCCGGTCAGCGTTTGCATCTCGGTGATGTCGCGCTCGAGAAAGTAAATGATGACCGGGTTGCACGGCAGCCCGCTCGTCGGCAACGGCACCGCGCCGCTGTGATCGGAGACTTTCGCGTCGCCCTTCGTGTTGCCCTGGCTCGTGACGAGCACGCGCACGACGTCTGCCGCGCCCGCGTCTTTCCCCGAGGCTTCCATCGCGTAGTCGAGCTCCGTCTGCGGCGCGACATCGTGCAGATGGTCGGTCGTGAAAATGAGCTTCTCGGCCGGCGTGATTTCGGTCGACGGCTGCGACGCCGCGGAGGCGGCCTCGTTCGTCGCGCCGCGCGCGGCGAGCGGGCCCAGTGCGCCCGCTACGGCGAGCGCCAGCAGCGACGCGAACGCGCTTGCGCGGGAAATGCGGCTCAACGGCCGCCGTACGCGTTTCATCGCTTAGTCGCCTGCCTTTTTCTCGTCGGGCGTATCGATCGGCTTGAGGAGCGGCACGTTGTAGCTCGTGAGAATCCGGTCGATCTTGTCCTGGTTCGCGCCGATCCATTGATCGACCTTGTCGTGCCACGCCTTTTCGCCGTGGCGCACCCCCATAGAGATTCGATAGTCGAAGTGGATGTCCTTTTCCGGCGGGAACGGAACGACCCTGACCGCATCGCCGGCACGCTTCGCGAAGTAAGCGCCGATGGGCCCCCAGATGAATGCGACGTCGATCTTGCCGGCCGTGAGGTCACGCTCGATCAGCTCGCCGGGATAAGCCGCCGGATCGCCGCTTTGCACTTGATACGAGTAGGCCTGATCGATCAGGTTGTGCGCGAGCAGCCAGTCCACCGCAGGCGTCTGCGAAAAGATGCCGAAGTGCAGCTTGTGCAGTTCATCAGGAGGCAACCGCAACAGATCGTCGGGCGTCTTGATGTTGGCATACTCCGGCTTGTTGGGCACCACCATGATGTACGTCGAATGCAGGTAGGGCTGCGTCGTCGCCGTCAGGTCATAGCCTTTCGGCACACCGATGATGAGATCGCACTTGAAGCGCTCGCTATTCGGCAGCTTTTCGCGCAGCGTATGGCGCACGAAGCCCATGCGCTGAGGGAAGTAGGTGTACTCGACTTTGTAGCCGAAATCGTGGGCCATCTCGGCCGCAATCTTGTTCTCGTAGCCTTCGCCCTTGTCGTTCGAGAGCGGCATGTTGTTCGGATCGGCGCAAACTCTCAGCACGCCGTCCGCGCCGTCGTTGTTCGGCAACGTTGGGCCGTCCGCGCGCACAGCCGCGCTCGCAAGCGCGGTGGCGCCGAGCGCCACGATCAAAAGCGCGGTATGCGCGGATATTCGTTTGCTGTGACGCATCGATGACCTCCGCAAAGATGGACAACCCTATGCTCGCATCCGCGCGCCGCCCGCTCCGTCACATCCGCAACGGGGGCGCAGGCATTCGGCGCAGGGTTTATTTTCCGTCGTCGAGCAGTTTCAGATCGCCGGGAGGAATCTTGCCGTCCGAACGCCCTTTCAGATAGGCGTAGAGATTCTCCCAATTCTTTTGCATCCTCTCGCTCGAGCTGAAGTCGGGCATACCCTTGGCCACACGGCCGCCGAAAACCGTGCGATGAAATTCGTTCTTGTCGATCTGCTTCAGTGCGTCGATGAGCGACGGTCCCACCATTCCCTGCTGCTGAGCGCCGTGACAGCGCTCACAATCGAGGGCTCGCCACGTATGCCAGCCGTCGAACGTCTTCTTGTCGACCGCGTTGCCTTCGACTTTGTATGCCACCTGTTCGGCCATCGCCGGTTTCGACTGCGCATAGACAACCGGCAATGCGACGACGGCGACAGTCATTGTCGTCAGCAACAAGATTGAGCGGCCTTTCATACCAACGTCTCCTTCATTGTGATGCCCTGACACACTTGGCTTTGCGCGGGCGCGAGTAAAAAACGATGCCGGTGCAGCGAGCCGCGAACTCGCCATCAGGACACCGGCCGCCGCGCGGCCGGCCGCCTCAAAGCGGCCGGCGACGCGCGGCGTCCAACGACTTCCAACTCCTGCCGGCTAGCGCCGGTTTCAGCTCTTTTCGGCCGAAGGCAGCGCGAAGATGAAGAGCGTGCCGCCGAGCGCGGTGTACTTCGCGAGTTCACGATAGCCGCCCACGGCGCCGAGACCTTCGCTCGACTTCTTCAGACCCGCGGCGAGACCAATGCCGGCCCACCCGCCGATGCCCGAGTACACGCCGACGTACTGCTTGCCGTCATACTCATAGGTAAAGACGTTGCCGATGATCCCCGAAGGCGTCTTGAACTTCCAGAGCTCCTTGCCGGTCTTGACGTCGACTGCCTTGAGGTAGCCCTCGAGCGTGCCATAGAAAGCCACGCCGCCCGCCGTCGTCAGCGCACCGGACCAGACCGAGAACTTCTCGGGCTTGGACCAGACGATCTTGCCCTTCGCCGCATCCCACGCGATGAAGTTGCCCATCGAGTTTTCGATCGTTTTGCCAGCGTTCGGCCCGCCCTTGCCCGGATCGCTCGGCCCCGGGAACATCTCGAGCGTCGCCCCGACGTACGGCTGGCCAGCTGTGTAATCGACCTCGAACGGCTCATAGTTCATGCAGACGTGGTTCGTCGGCACGAGGAAGAGGTTCGTTTGCGGATCGAACGAAGCCGGTTGCTCGTCCTTCGAGCCCAGCGCCGACGGGCAGATATTCTTGACGTTGTGATCCGCGCCGGCAGCTTGCGTCGAATAGGCGGCAACGCGCACCGGAAGACCGCTCTTCATGTCGATGCTCGAGGCCCAGTTGACGGCCGGGTCATACTTCTGCGCGACGAGCAACTGGCCTGTTTCTCGATTCAACGTATAGCCGAAGCCGTTGCGGTCGAAGTGCACGAGCGAGGGCACCTTGCTGCCGTTGATCGTCAGGTCGGCCAGGATCACTTCATTGACGCCGTCGTAGTCCCATTCGTCATGCGGCGTCATCTGATAGACCCACTTCGCTACGCCCGTATTCAAATCGCGAGCAAAGATCGACATCGACCACTTGTTGTCGCCCGGCCGCTGCGTCGGGTTCCACGTACCGGGGTTGCCCGTACCGTAGTAGACGAGGTTCAGCTTCGGATCGTACGAATACCAACCCCAGGTCGTCCCACCGCCGAGCTTCCACTGATCGCCCTTCCACGACTTCAACGAAGAGTCCGCACCGACCGGCACCATCTTGCCGTCGGAATAGGTCATCGTCTTTTCGGGGTCGATCAGCATCTCGTTGTCGGGACCGGTGCTGTACGCGGTCCAGGCCGGCTTGCCGTCCTTGATGTTGTAGGCGACGACACGGCCGCGCACGCCGAACTCGCCGCCCGAGATGCCGGTCAGCACCTTGTCGCCGAATACGTGCGGAGCGTTCGTGTTCGTTTCACCCTTCTTCGGATCGCCGTTCTTCGCTGTCCAGACGACGTCGCCCGTCTTCGCGTTCAGCGCGACGAGCGTCGTGTCGGCCTGTTGCAGGAAGATCTTGCCGTCGCCATAGGCGAGACCGCGATTGACCGTGTCGCAGCACATCACCGAAACGACCTGGTCCTCCTGCTTCGGCTCGTACACCCATAGGAACGTCTGATCCTTGAGGCTGATCGCTGTCACCTTGTTTGGAAACGGCGTATGCATATACATCGTGTCGCCGATGACGAGCGGCGAGCCTTCGTGACCGCGCAGCACACCCGTGGACATCGTCCACGCGACCTGCAGGTTCTTCACGTTGTTCGCGTTGATCTGCTTGAGCGTGCTGTACCTGTGATTCGCGTAGTCGCCGGCCTGGGAAGCCCAGTTCGACGTGTTCTTCATTGCTGCATCGAGATCGGGATCGGCTTGCGCCAGCATCGAATTGAGGCCCGCGGTAACGACGATCGCGAGCCCAAGAACCATGGTGCGTAAGTTCATGTCTCCTCCAGAATTGTCTTGCTGTTCAACTCACGAACGAATGACCCACGCTACCTCATCGCACCGGGCGCGCCATCACGGATGCGGGTAACGATCCACGCCGCTCACCTGCTTCTTTTTGTCGGCTCTCTCCTGCTCCGTGCTGCGTGAGAGCCGTTCCGTTATGCTCATCGCTGCTGCTCGACTTGCCGCTTGCGCTTTGGGCGGCAGGCTTCATGGCGTATGGCGGGGCAATGCATATTCCATGCCGGTCCAGGCTTCTCGCACCGCAGCAAGTTCGAACCGGACGAGGCAAAGCCGTACCGTACGGCCTTCTCGAGCAGTTGCCGCGTGTGGGCGGCGAGCGTGCGTCATGTTGCTCCGGTCGAGCGTCGCAACCATCGTCGCAACGAAACGTGCCGGACCGCTCGTCCCGAAGCGAGACATACTGTGTCAATTCCGCGATAGCGGCGCGGCAGGCCGCTCGGACGAGCGTTGCGACAGCGACAGCCGGTCGCCGCGCCTCGACGTATGGATCATCGGTCCGCCGCTTGCGGACCCGGTCTTTCTTTGGTGTCCTAATCTTTCTTTGGTGTCCTAAACGAGGAGCGAAAGCCATGACCAATCAGGAGCGCGTCTATTCGGAGGAAGAAATTCGCGAGCGTCTCGTCGGTCCGCTCGAACACTGGTATTTCGAAGACGGTTGGCTGCGGCGCAAGTACCGCACGGAAAGCTGGAAAGGAACGTTGATGGTCGTGAACACCGTCGGCCACCTTGCGGAGGCAGCCTGGCACCATCCGGATCTCACGGTTTCCTATGCCTTCGTCATCGTCAAGCTGATGACGCACACGGCCAAGGGCATCACCGACAAGGACTTCGCCCTCGCCAAGAAGATCGAGGAGGTCATTCAGTGGCAACCGGGGCGCGAAGGCGGGCCACTCGAAGGCACGCCGGCCGACGATCAGCGTTTTCGCTATATCAAGTACGACGCACCCAAAAACAATCCGTGACAAGGCTGATCCACGGTTCGCCGCAGCCGCAGCCGCAGCCGCAGCCGCGGCCTCTGCCCTGCGGCGGGACCTGCCGGCTTCCCTGGCTCGGCTTTGCCCGACGAGCCGCTCGCGGCCGGCGCCAGCCGGTGGCCTGATTCGAGCGACCGGCGGGAAAGCCCCGCAAGCGGTGACAGAGTGCGCCTCGCCCGGCACAAAACGCTTAGGCCAATGCGTCGCACGGTGCGCGAGGCCGTCAAAACCGCATACAGGCGAACCGCGCCGCCGCTCGGCGGGGCGGGCGGCTCGAGGATTGGTACGGCTCATGCTTGGCATCCGCCGGCTTCAAGCCCCCTACGAGGATCCTCGCGATGCCGCTTCATTTTCGTCGTCCCGCTCATCTCACCACCGTTACCGTGGAGGCGCCCGCCCGGCTGCACCTCGGTTTTCTCGATCCCAGCGGCTCGCTCGGTCGCGTCTTTGGCAGCATCGGGCTCGTGGTCGACGGCCTCGGTACGCAGATCGATGCGCGCATCGCCGAATCGGACATGATCGGCGGCAGGTGCTCGATCGAAGAGCGAGAGCGTATCGCCTTGTCCCTCGACCGGCTGCGGACCGAATACGGCGCAACGCCCGTCGCTATCGATGTCGTGCGCGCGCCGCGCGCGCATAGCGGCCTCGGGTCCGGCACCCAGCTCGCGCTCGCCATCGGCACGGCCTACGTCCGCCTCGCGGGAAGAGCCGCGACGACAGCCGAGCTCGCCGAGCTGTTGGGCCGCGGGCGCCGCTCCGGCATCGGCATCCTCGGCTTCGATTCGGGCGGGCTCATCGTCGACGGGGGAGCCAGCGCCGCCAGGAATGCCCGCGGCTTGCCGCCGCTCGTCGCGCGCCAGCCGTTCCCCGACGATTGGCGCGTGCTGCTCGTGACGGACCATTCGCGCGAGGGCCTCTCGGGCGAAGCCGAGCGCCGGGGCCTGGCGGCATTGCCGCCGTTTCCGCGCGCCCTTGCCGCCCATCTCTGCCACCTCGTGCTGATGCAGATCTTGCCGGGCGCCGCCGAATGCGACTTCGACGCGTTCGCGCACGGCATCACCGAGATGCAGCAAACGATCGGCCAGTACTTCGCGCCCGTGCAGGGTGGCGTGTTCTCGAGCCCCGACGTCGAAGAAGCGCTGCGTGCGGTGGCGGCTCGCCACCGCGCCGGAATCGGACAGACATCGTGGGGGCCGACAGGGTTCGCGTTCCTGCCCGATCCGCAGGAAGCCGAAGCGGCACTGCTGACGGCGCGCAACGCGGCGAGCGCGAAGCGCCATATCGAATGCTCGCTCGTGACCGGCCGCAATCGCGGCGCCGTCGTCCGGAGCGCCGGCATGCACGAAGCGCGCATCGGAGCCGCCTGAGCGACCACCACCAAAACCCAAGACAGAAACGCGAGTGCTCCGCCATGTCAGATGCCACTGAAAGGCCTTATATCCTCCATATGCTCACGGCCACGCCGCAGATGAGTCCGTTCGACGTCAACATGGCGGCCGATGCCGGCTACCAGGTCATCGTTCCGTACTGCGGCGTCGACGCGGGCATGGTCACCAATCTCACGCAGGACGCCATCTTCTCGCGCGGGCCGAAAGGCGTATCGCGCACGGGCATCTTCATCGGCGGGCGCGACGTGATGCTCGCCGCCGACATGCTCGAGATCGCGCGCAAATCGATGGTGCCGCCGTTCGAGGTCTCGGTGTTCGCCGATCCGAGCGGCTCCTATACGACGGCCGCCGCGCTCGTCGCGCTCGTGGAGCGGCATCTGAAGCGCGCGCACGAGATGGAGCTCGGCGGCAAGCGCGTGCTGATTCTCGGCGGCACGGGCGCCGTCGGCCGGGTGGCGGCGGCGATGGCCGCCTCGCTCGGTGCCGACGTCACGCTCGCGAGCCATGCGTCGCTCTCTCGCGCGCGGCAAGTCAGCGAAGAGATCAACGAGCGCTTCGGCATCGCGACGACGGCGGTCGGCGTCGAATCGCCCGAGGCGCTGCGCGGCGCGCTCGCCGACACGGAAATTCTGCTCGCGACGGCCACGGCCGGCGTGCAAGTGGCGAGCGCGGACGATCTCGCGCACGCACGACGCCTGCTCGTCGCGGCCGACGTCAACGCCGTGCCGCCGGAAGGCATCGCCGGCGTCAACGTGATGAACGACGGCAAGCCGATCGGCCCGAACGGCGATGCAAGCCCGATCGGCATCGGCGCCTTGGCGATCGGCAACGTCAAATACCAGGTCGAGCATCGGCTCTTCGTGCAAATGCGGACGAGCAAAAAGCCGGTCTATCTCGGCTTCCCTCAGGCGTTCGACGAAGCGCGCGCCGTCGCCGCGGGCCTCGGCTGACGCCCATGCCCGCTCGTGCTCGCGCTTCACAGGCATCGATGCAGATGGTTTCGCTCGCTCCCTCCAATGCGGCGCCGCTCGTCGCCGTCGCGGCGCTTTCCGCCCGCATGCTCGCCGAGTCCGCCAGGCAGGCCGGTCTGCGCGTGGCCGCGCTCGACCTGTTCGGCGATCGCGATACGCGCGCCGCGTCGTCGCTCTGGTTCGACGTCGGCGGCAAGACGCTCTCGATCGATCGCGAGCGGCTCGTCGCCTCGCTGCGGCGCGTCGCACGCCTGCCGCGCGTCGTGGGCTGGATCGCGGGCAGCGGGACCGAGCCGTTCATCGACGAGTTGAGCGAAATGCGCGGCCTCCCCACGCTGATCGGCAACGACGCGCAGGCGGCCGCCGCGGTACGCGATCCGTCGCGGTTTTTTCCGCTGCTCGACACGCTCGGCATTGCGCATCCGCCGATCTCGACGACGCGGCCGGCCGATCCGGGGTGGCTCTTCAAAGAGGCCGATGGCTGCGGCGGCACGCATGTGGTGCCGGCCGCGAATGCGCCGCGGTGGGCCGAGCCGGGCGCGCGACAGGGCTATTTCCAGCGCCGGGCGAACGGGCGACCGTTTTCCGCGCTGTTCGTGGCCGCGCGCGGCCGCGCGCAAGTGCTGGGTTTCGCCGAGCAGCTGACCTCGGCGATCGGGGCTTCGCCGTTCGTTCATACGGGCTCGATCGGGCCTGTCGAGTTGCCGGAGGCGCTCTCGCGCCGGCTGCGCGACGCCATCGCCGCCGTCACCGCGCATGCCGGTCTCACGGGGCTGAACAGCTGCGATTTTCTGCTCGATGGAGACGACTTCTCCCTGCTCGAAATCAACGCGCGCCCGTCGTCGACGATGGCGCTTTACGAGGCCGCCTGGCGCGAACACTGGCCGTTCGGCCTCATCGCCTGTCATCTCGACGCCTGCCTGCGCGGGCGGCTGCCGAACGCGCCTCGCGGCCGCGCCGCGCGCTGCACGGGTCAGCAGGTCTTGTTCGCGCCGCGTGCGCTCACCTGTTCCACCGCGCTCAGCGACGCCTGCGCGGCGGACCCGGGCTGCCGCGACGTGCCGATGCCGGGCACGCGCATCGAAGCAGGCCAGCCAATCGTCACGCTCGTCGCCACGGCGGCGTCGCGCGACGCGGTGGAGCAAGCCCTCAACGACGAGCGTGAGCGCATGCTCGAACGAATCGACACCTTTGAAGAGCCTGATCATGTCCTCCTCGTCAAGCACGGCTAGCGGCCCTGACGGCCTTGCGACGCTCAGCGTCAACGCCCTTAGCGAGCCTCTCGTCGCGCGTTTCCTCGACGAAGCGGGGCGCCTGCGAGTCTCGTCGACTCGGACGGAAGCCGGCACGGTGCTAGTCGATGCCGGGGTCGCCGCGGCGGGCGGCATCGAGGCCGGCGTGCTCGTCGCGCGCATCTGCATGGGCGGACTCGGTGACGTCGCCGTGCGCTCGAGCCTCGAGAGCGCGCCGATTTGGCCGACGATGGTGGACGTGCAGACCTCGTGGCCCGTGCTGTCGTGCCTCGGAAGCCAGTACGCGGGCTGGAGCCTCTCGGCGACGAAGGAGCAGACTGGCGGCAAGAAGTTCTTCTCGCTGGGTTCCGGGCCCGCGCGCGCGCTCGCCGTGAAAGAGCCCCTTTTCGCCGAGCTCGGCTACCGCGATCGTCATGCGCGCGGCGTACTCGTGCTCGAGGTCGATCGTCTGCCGCCGCAGGTCGTCATCGACAAGGTAGCGCTCGACTGCGGTCTCGCGCCCGAAGACCTGACGATCGTGACGACGCCGACGCACTCCATCGCCGGCACGGTGCAGGTCGTCGCGCGCGTGGTCGAAGTCGCGCTGCACAAAACGCATGTGCTGGGCATCGACCTCGCCGAAGTGGTCGAAGGGTCGGGCTCGGCGCCGTTGCCGCCGCCGGCGCCCGACGGCATCGCGGCGATGGGCCGCACGAACGACGCGATTCTCTACGGCGGACGCGTCCATCTCACGGTGAAGACCGACGCCGCCGCGAAGGCGCTCGCGCAGCAATTGCCCGCGTCGAACTCGCGCGACTACGGGCGCCCCTTCGCCGAGATCTTCACGTCGTTCAACTACGACTTCTATCAGATCGATCCGGCTCTGTTCGCGCCGGCCGAAGTCTGGGTCAGCAGCCTTGAAAGCGGCGCGACCTGGCACGGCGGGCGCGTCGACGCCCGCCTGCTGCATGAGCAATGGAGCGGCCCCGCCGACGCATCGTGACGATCGCTGCTCTCCCCGATCTCGATACGATATCGACGCCGAGCAGTCTGCGTGTCGCGATCATGACCGACGAGACCGGCTGGCACACGGGCCGCCTGAAGAAAGCGCTCCGCGCGCGCGGCGTCGAAGCGCGTTGCGTCGATCTGTCCGACTGCCGCATCGATACGACCTGGGCGCCGCACGGGCTCGCCGTGCCCGGCTTCGGTCACGGCCTGCCCGACGCCGTCTTCGTACGGGCCATCGCCGGCGGCACCTTCGAGCAGGTGACGCTGAGGCTCGGTATTCTGCACGCGCTGCGCGAGCTCGGCGTGCCCGTCTACAACGATGCGCGCGCGATCGAGCGCAGCGTCGACAAGTCGATGACGAGCTTTCTGCTGCATCGTCACGGCGTGCCGACGCCGGCAGCCTGGGCGTCGGAATCGAGCGCGTTCGCGCAAAGGCTCGTCATGCGCGAAGCCGCCGCGGGGCGGCGTCTCGTCGTCAAACCGCTGTTCGGGTCGCAAGGCCGTGGCTTGCGGCGCGTCGGTGCGAAGCGCGGTGGGCCGTCGGCCGGGCAGCTTGCACCGCTGCCATCGCTCGCGGCTTATCACGAGGTTGCCTACATGCAGCGATATGTGGAATGCGCACGCCGGGGCGCCGGGTTCGACTGGCGCGTGCTCGTCATCGGCGGCAAGGCCGTTGCGGCGATGCGGCGGGTCGGCGGCAAGGGCTGGATCCACAATTTCGCACGCGGTGCGCGATGCGAGCCCGCCGAGCTCGACGCGGCGCTCGCGCAAACGGCCATACGCGCCGCCCACGCGCTCGAGCTCGACTATGCCGGCGTCGACCTGATTCCGAACCCCGATCGAGCCGACGAACCGCTCGTGCTCGAAGTCAACGGCGTCGCGGCCTGGCGCGGATTGCAATCGGTCGTCGAAGTCGACATCGCCCGCGCACTCGTCGACGATCTGCTCGATCGGAAACTCGCGGCGATTCGTGGCAAAACGGGCGTCGACGGCGCCGACATCATGACACTCCCTCCGCGTCATGGTTGAAGCGCTCCATTCCGACCAACCCTTGCTCGCGAAAGCATATAGCGCGTTTCTCGAGGCTTGCCGGCTCGACGTCGAGGTTGCCAAACCGGGCAACGTCAGCGCGCAAAGCGCGGGGCACGGCATGGTCGCCGCGCAGTTCATCGCGAGCGCCAAGGCGTCGGCTGGCCCGCTTTTCACGAGCGGCGCGTCCGTCGGCACACGCATTTTCGAAGCGATCCGCGCGACGCGCGCGGCCGTCGATTGCAACACGAACCTTGGAATCGTCCTGCTCGTGGCGCCGCTGGCCGCCGCGCTCGACGCGTTCACGGCACCGCCGCGCGCGAGCGCCTGGCGCGCCGAGTTGGAGCGCACGCTCGCGCGGCTCACCGTCGACGACGCGCGCGCGGCCTACCGCGCGATCGCGCTGGCGAACCCGGGTGGACTCGGCGACGCGCCCGAGCAATCCGTCCACGCCGAGCCGACCGTCGATCTGCGAACGGCGATGGCGCTCGCGGCGGAGCGCGACAGCATCGCACGCCAGTATGCGAACGGGTTCGCCGATATCTTCGAGCGCGGCCTGCCCGCCGTGCTCGAACTGCCGGAGCAACACCGCGAGCTCGCGATTCTCGAAGCCTTCTTCACGTATCTGAGCGGCTGGCCCGATTCGCACATTGTGCGCAAGCACGGCGAGCCGCTGGCGCAGAGTGTCACGCTCGCGGCGCGCTCGCAGCATGTGCGCTGGCGCAACGCGCTGACGAATGATGAGCCGGCGGCTGCAGTGGAGCTCGATCGTTGGGACTCCGAACTGAAGACGCGCGGACTGAACCCGGGCACCAGCGCGGACCTCGCGGTGGCCACGATGTTCGTGGCGTTGAGCGCCGCGAGTCCATGAGCCAAGCGGAACATGGCGCCGCGGCGATCGTGCCCCGACTGGCATGAAAACTGTTAGGTAACGCCACCGTGCATCGATTCGACAAACACGCGCCCGGCATGCGCCCTCGCATGAACGGCGCGCCGCACAAATCGCTCGAGGGCGCCCAACATACAGAAAGTCCATATCCACCGATTGGAGGAAGAGCATGGCCAAGATCAATCGCGTCCTGGTAGGTGAGTCGCTCATCGGCGACGGCAATGAGGTTGCGCACGTGGACCTCATCATGGGACCGCGCGGCTCGGCCGCGGAGACCGCGTTCTGCAACGCACTGACCAACAACAAAGACGGCTTCACGACGCTGCTCGCGGTTGTCGCCCCGAACCTGCCCACCAAGCCAAATACGGTGCTGTTCAACAAGGTGACGATCAAAGGCGCGAAGCAAGCGGTGCAGATGTTTGGTCCGGCGCAAGCCGCCGTCGCGCGCGCCGTGGCGGACTGCGTCGAAGCCGGTACGATCCCGAAGGATGAAGCCGACGACATCTTCATCTGTGTCGGCGTGTTCATCCACTGGCAGGCCGAAGACGACAACAAGATCTTCGACTTCAACTACCGGGCGACGAAGGAATCGATCGAGCGCGCGATAGCCGGCACGCCGACCGCGGCCGACGTGGTTTCTCAAAAGGCATCCGTCCACCACCCGTTCTCGCCGAAGTAACGCGTCCCACTTTCGAGGCGAGCACGCGTGCATGGCTCGTTCCGGCCGGGGGGTCGCGTGCCCCCCGGAACGCTCTCGCATCGGGATTTCTTCGGAGCGTTTACTCCAATCGACACCCGCAACGGTTATGCATATCGTGGAAAGAGGAGACAACCGAAAGAGGCGGCAAAGATGAGAACCAGATGTCGCGCATTGATTGCTGGCGCCTGCCTCGCATGGGGCGGTTATGCGTTGGCCGCCGGCAGCGATACGGTCGACCCGCGTGCCGCTCACGGGGGCTACGATTATCCGACGCAAGGCCGCGTCGAATACGTGCTGACTTGCATGGACGACAACGGGCACGATTTCGCCAACGTCTACAAATGCTCGTGCGTGATTGACAAGATCGCCGCGGTCATTCCGTACGACGAGTTCGTGGACGAATCGACGTTCGCGAAGTATGCGGCTCTAGGCGGTGAAGGCGGTGCCGAGTTCCGCACCGATACGGCGAGGCATCAGACGAAGTCGTTCAAGACTTTGCAGGCCGACGCCTATCGCGCTTGCGGTCTGCCACAGCGATAACCGGCTCGACGGCACGGGCCTCGGCTCCGCGCTCTCGAGCCCTCTCGAGCGGCGATACCCCGGCCAGGCTCAATTCGGAACGAGCCCCGCCCCGAGTGCGGCCCACGTACCGGCGACGCCCGGCAGCGCGCCGCGGCGCCGCTCGATCGTCACGCCGACCGCGGTGACATCGTCGAACTTGGCCGGCTTGGCAATCGAGACACGGACCCAATGCGCGCCGAAGTCGCGGATCAGCAAGTGCGCAACCTTCTCGGCAAGCGCCTCGAGCAGCTCGACGCCGTGCGACGCGAGCAGCGCATGCAGCGCGCCTCGCACCTCGGCGTAATTGATCGTATCTTCGATGCGGTCGGTGACGCAGGCTTTGAGCATCGGCACGCCGACGGCGAGGTCCATGCGCACCGGCTGCGGCGCGTGGTGCTCGGGGGCGTCGATTCCGATCACCGTCTGTCCCACGAAGCCTTCGATGAAAACGATATCGAGCGCTTGGGCGACGGCCGGCCGGCTTTGCGGCGATCCGGCGATTGCCGGCTCTTGCGTATTGGGTCCGGACGGAAACGGCGCAAGCCGAGCGGTGTCGATTCGATCCATGATTGAGGCTCCGCCGTGGTTCGGCAATAGGGGACGAAAAACAGAACAATCTCGGTCGCGCGACAGCTTGTGCCGAACCTGCAACAATGGCGGGCCGTGGCGGCGACGCGAGACACGTCCGGCAAGTAAAGCAAGAATCGCGCGCGTGGTGTCTCACATAATGCGACTACTTATTGAACAGGCGCGCCATCGAGGGTAAAGTTTTTGAGACAGATCGGATGTTTCGACCGATCGCAAGACGCCTGATCAGACCCGCCGCAAGGGGCGAAGCAGGCCGAAGCCGTGGCGCGCGCGGTAGAGGATGAACCGCGGTGCGAAGGGGACAACGTTAAATAGAGCGGCACTCGCAGCGGCCCATGCATCTTGTCCGCGTACCCTGCGATGTTGCACGCCGTGGAGACAACCCCATGTCATTGCTCGCTGACAGCAGTGCGCACGTCAGAGAAGTACTGAACGTAGTCAATCACCACTTGCCGTCCCGTCCGATGAGCGAGCCCGTCGCGCAATCGTGGGCGCGTTGCATCAACGAGTTTCGCCTCGACCCCGGCCGGTTCGTGACGCCGCCCGTGCTGACCGAGCACGAGCTCGCGACGCGGCGCGAAGCGGTCGGTGATTTGATCGCGTGCTCGAAGCTCGAGATGACGACGCTTTACCAGCAGCTCGCGGATCCCGAGCTCGCGGTCGTGCTCGTCGACGCCGACGGCGTGATCGTCCATCAGGTATCGTCCACGCCGTTCGCCGAGGCGGTCGCCGTGGACGGCTTCCGGATCGGCGCGCTGTGGAGCGAGCGCGAAGCCGGCACCAATGGCATGGGCACCAGCATCGCCGAACGCGATTGCGTGGCGGTCTGCCAGCAGGACCACTTCTATGCGCGCTATACGTCGCTCACCTGCTCGGCTGCGCCGATCTTCGACGATCGCGGCGAGATCGCGGGCGTGCTCGATGTGACGAGCCGCTCGAAGCTCTTACAGCAACATTCCCTCGTGCTCGTCGGCATGTCGAGGCAGATGATCGAGAATCGGCTGCTCTCCTCGCGCTACCGCCACGCGAACATCATCCAGTTTCACAGTCGACCGGAGTTCGTCGGCACGCTGCACGGCGGCAAGATCGCCGTCGACGACGACGGCACGGTGCTCGCCGCGAACCGCAGCGCGGCCTTCCAGCTCGGCTGCCGCTCGCTCGAAGAGTTGCGCGGCAAGCGGATCGACGAAGCCTTCAACGCGTCGATCGAGGAGATGATCGCGCGCAGCATACGCGGCTCGTTCCATCCGATCACCGTCTATAGCGCGAGCGGCACGAATCGCTTTTTCCTCGTCGCGCAGACGGCGCAAGCCGGCAGCGCCGCAAGCACGACGCGCGTTTTCGTCACCGATCCCACGGTGCGCCGGCCAGCACGCGAGCCCCATGCGCCTGCGACGGCGAGCCGCCTCGACAAGATTTCGCACCTCGAGTTCGGCGATCCGCGCATGGCGTCGCAAATTCAACTGGCTGCACGCGTGATCCAGCGCAAGATCCCGATCGTGCTGCGCGGCCAGACCGGCACGGGCAAGGAAGTCTTCGCGCAGGCGTTGCATGGCATCAGCCCGCTTGCCAATGGTCCGTTCGTGCCCGTGAACTGTGCCTCGCTGCCCGAGAACCTGATCGAAAGCGAGCTCTTCGGCTATCGCGCGGGCGCCTTCACCGGCGCGCAGCGCGAAGGCCGGCGCGGCAAAATCGTTCAAGCCAACGGGGGCACCCTCTTTCTCGACGAAATCGGCGATATGCCGCTCGCGCTGCAAGCCAGGCTCTTGCGCGTCATCGAGGAGCACGAGGTCACGCCGCTCGGCGCGGAAACGACGGTGAAGGTCGATTTCCAGCTGATCAGCGCAAGCCACCGCAATCTGCTCGAACTCGTGCAGAGCGGACAGTTTCGCGAGGACCTCTACTATCGACTGAAGGGCATCGAGATCAACCTGCCGGCGCTCGCCGAGCGCATCGACAAGCTGCCGCTCATTCATCACCTGCTCGAGACCGAGTGCGAAGGCAACGACGCGCCCGAGCTCACGCCCGAGGCGCAACGCGCGCTGCTCGGCTACGCGTGGCCCGGCAACATCCGGCAGTTGCGCCACGTGCTGAAAATGGCGATCGCGCTTTGTGACGGCCATCCGATCGAGTGCGCGCACCTGCCGCCCGAGGTGCTGCAGGCAAGCCAACCTCCGGCGAGCACTGCGGCGACGCCTGCCGCGCCGTCGCGCATCGCGGCACCCGAGTTGCCGCACCTCGCCGAGGATGCCGATATCTCCTCGCTCAACGCGATCCAGCTCAACGAGCGCGAGACCGTGCTCGCCATGCTCGACGAGCATCGGTGGAACGTCAGCAACGTCGCGAAGGCGCTCGGCATCAGTCGCAATACGCTTTATCGGAAGATGCATCGACTGCATATCCGCCTCTCGCACGACGGCTCGCCGGTCACGTTCGACGCATGAGTCACGAGCCCGCTCGCCGTCTCACCGAATTCAAGCCCGACGCTCGATTCGCGTGGTGCGTGACCGGCTCAGGGCACATGCTCGAAGAATCGCTTGCGCTTGCGCTGCGGTTGCCGCGCACCGATCTTTTTCTCTCGAGGGCCGCCGAGGAGGTGCTGCCGCTTTACGGGTGGGCGCTCGAGCGGCTGAGGCAGCACTTTCGCGTGGTGCGCGACAACAGCGCGAGCGGCGTGCCCGTCGGCATGCTGTATCACGGCCTCTATCACACCGTCGTCATCGCGCCGGCCACGAGCAACACCGTCGCCAAGTGCGCATTCGGAATTTCGGACACGTTGCCGACCAACATGTACGCGCAAGCCGGCAAGCAGTGCATTCCCGGCATCGTCTATGCTTGCGACACCGAACCGACCGTCGTCACGCAGGCACCCGACGAGTGGGTGGAACTGAGACCGCGTGCGATCGAGCTCGAGAACGTCGAGCGTCTCGCGCGCTTCGCGCATACGACGCTCGTGCGCTCACTCGATGGCCTCGAGGCCGCGCTCGATGAACGGCTCGCGTCGCTCGATCTCGCATGGACCACATCCTCTTCCTGACGGGCCGCCTCGCGCAGCCGAGTCTCACGCGCGTGCTCGAAAGCATGGCGCCGACGGCGTTCACGTGGGAAATCCACGAGCTCGGTCTGCAGGTCGCCGCGTTGATGACGGCCGATATGATCCGGCGGCGCCTACCCTCCCCCCTCTCGGCGCAGCGCGTGATCGTGCCGGGACGCTGCCGCGGCGATCTCGAGGCGCTGAGCGCGCACTATGGCGTGCCCGTCGAGCGCGGCCCCGAGGAAGTGAAGGACCTGCCGCAGTTCTTCGGTCAGAACAAGCGGGCGGTCGATCTGTCTCGCTATGAGACGGAGATCTTTGCCGAAATCGTCGATGCCCCGAGGCTCGACCTGGAGGGCATCGTCGAACGCGCGCGGGTCTATGCGGCGCAGGGCGCCGATGTGATCGACGTCGGCTGTCTGCCGGAAACGCCGTTTCCGCATCTCGAAGACGCGGTCCGCCGTCTCAAGTCTGAGGGATTCCGAGTGAGCGTCGACTCGATGCGCACGGAGGAGCTGCTGCGCGGCGGACGCGCGGGCGCCGACTATTTGATGAGCCTGAACGTCGACACCTTGTGGGTGGCCGACGAAGTGCCGTCGACGCCGATCCTCGTTGCGCGCGAGCCCGGCGATATGGCCTCCCTCGATGCGGCGATCGACGCGCTCGCCGCACGCGGGCGCACGTTTCTCGCTGATCCGATCCTCGATCCGATACCGTTCGGGCTCGCGACTTCAATCGCGCGATACGTCGCATTGCGTGAGCGGTATCCGGACGTGCCCATCATGATGGGCATCGGCAACGTGACGGAGCTGACCGAAGCGGACACGAGCGGCATCAACGCGGTGCTGCTCGGCATGGCGGCCGAGCTTCGCGTTAGCGCCGTGCTGACGACGTCTGTCAGTCTGCATGCGCGACGCGCCGTGCGCGAAGCCGACGTGGCGCGCCGCGTCATGCACGCCGCGCGCGAGGCTCAGACACTACCCAAGGGAATGGGGGGTATCGGCAGCGCCCTCGCAACCGTACATGAAAGGCGGCCATTTCCCTACAGCGCCGACGAGATCGACGAGTTCGCGAGCGGCGTGCGCGACCCGAATTTTCGCGTGCAGGTGGCGGCCGATGGTCTGCACGTCTACAACCGCGACGGCCATTGGCGCGATATCGATCCGTTCGCGCTCTATCCGAATCTCCAGTTCGGCACCGATGTCGGTCATGCTTTCTATATGGGTGTTCAACTCGGGCGGGCCGAGATCGCGTGGCAACTGGGCAAGCGCTTCAATCAGGACACGCCGCTCGAATGGGGATGCGCTGTCGAGCGGACGGAAGAAGATCTCGGCGCCTACTGCGCGCCGGGCACGACGATGACGAAGCGCCAGGAGAAAAGCTGAGCAGTCCTGAACGTCTGAGGATAGCGTCGCCGCGCCATCGATCGGCGTAATCGACTTTACCCTGTCCGAAAAAAGAGGGGCACTTCGCCTACGCTGAATCAGGCATGGCCGTCACGCGCGGGATGACGTGGGCCAAACGCCTAAAAACAAGCGAGGAGACGCCCATGAAAACGCCGTTCGGAACCCTGCCCGTTCGTCTCACGATGCTCGCGCTGATGTTGACGGCGCCGGCGGCTTTCGCGCAACAAGAAGTACTGAACCGCGCAACCACCACGACCACCACGGCGCAGATGCCCGACGTACTGCAGCCCGTGACGCAGGAGCGGCTCGACTCTTCATGGCGCAATACGGCCGACTGGCTCTCCGCGAACGGCTCGTACGCGCAGACGCGCTACTACCCCGGCGCACAAATCAACAAAGGGAACGTCTCGCGGCTGAAGCCGGCGTTCATCTTCCAGACGGCGCTCAATGAATCGATGGAGACCGCTCCCGTCGTCGTCGACGGGATTATGTTCATCACCACGTCGTTCGACCACGTCTACGCACTCGATGCGGCGACGGGCCGGGAGTTCTGGCATTACACGCACAAAATGGGGCAGATCATCACGTTTTGTTGCGGGCCCAACAATCGCGGCGTGGCGGTGTCGGGCGGCCGGCTTTTCCTGGGCACCCTCGATTCGAAGCTCATAGCGCTCGATGCGAAAACCGGCAACCTGCTCTGGGAAACGCAGATCGGCGATCCCGATCTCGGCTACTCGGAGACGATGGCGCCCGTCGTCGTCGACGATAAAGTCCTCATCGGCACGAATGGCGGCGAGTACGGGATTCGCGGCTTCGTGAAAGCCTTCGATGTCGGCACCGGGAAACCGCTCTGGACGTTCTACACCATTCCCGAAACGGGCCAGGAAGGCGTCTGGGCCACGAAGGACGCAACAGGCCGCGACCTGCACCGCGATATCGACGCCGAGAAGAAGCAGCTCGCCGACAAAGGCGGCGACTTCTACAAGACGCTCGGCGGCGGAGTATGGATGACGCCCGCGATCGATCGCGCGACGAACACGGCGATCTTCGCCGTCGGCAACCCCTCTCCCGATCTCTACGGCGCGATCCGACCCGGAGACAACCTCTATACGGACTCGCTCGTCGCGATCGACCTCAACACCGGCCAATACAAGTGGCACTACCAGTACATCCCGCACGACGTCTGGGACCTCGACGCCGTGAGCCCGCCGATTCTGATCGACGTGCGCGGGCCGGACGGCCAGATGATTCCGGGCGTGATCGAAGCGGGAAAGACCGGGCACGTCTATGTCCACGATCGCAAGACCGGGCATTTGATCCGCTTCTCGGAAGCCATGATTCCGCAGGAAAACATGTGGACGCTGCCGACTCCGGAAGGCGCGCGCATGCTTCCCGGGGCGAACGGTGGCGTGGAGTGGTCGCCGATGGCGTTCAGCCCGAAGACACGCCTCGCCTATGCCGCGAACCTGCATCAGCCGATGACCTATCAAGTCGAGGAGACGCCCTATCCGGGCGGCAGCAAGCTTTGGCTCGGCGGTGCGTTCAAGGTCATTCCTTCGGAAGCGCAGTGGGGCAAGCTCGTGGCCGTCAACGTCGATACCGGCAAGATCGCCTGGTCGTTCAAGACGGACCAGCCGTTGATCGGCGGCGTGCTCGCCACGGCGGGCGGCCTCGTCTTCAACGGCGAGGGCAACGGCTATTTCCGTGCATTCGATGCGGCGTCGGGCAAGAAGCTTTGGGAGTTCCAATGCGGTGCCGGCGTGAATGCGCCCGCCACGTCATACATGTTGAACGGCAAGCAATACGTGGCCGTCGCCGCCGGCGGCAACACTCAGCTCGATTACAAGCGCGGCAACGCCATCATCGTCTTCGCCTTGCCATGACTACACGGCGAAAGCCGGCGCCATCGACCGCTCCCCCTCGCCCGATCAGCGGGGCACGCCTCGCGCGGGCGAGCTTGCTGCTCTGCATGGGGGTGGCTTCGCTGGCTTCGGCGGACGCGTGCGCGGATGCGGCGGCCGGACAGGCCAAGGCGACAACATGTGCCGCCTGCCATGGCCCGATGGGCAATTCGACGAATCCCGACTACCCCATTCTCGCCGGGCAAACGGCGCGCTATCTGTACCTCGAATTGCGCGACTTCAAGGAGGGGCGCCGCAGCGATCCGCGCATGTCGCCGATCGCGGCCGGCCTCTCGCGCGAGGACATGCTCGATCTCGCCGACTACTTCGCCGCTCAAAAGCCGGCGCCGGTGACCGTCAAAGCCGACGCGGCGCAAATTGAAGCCGGGCAAAAGAAGGCCGCGGACACGCTTTGCACGATGTGTCACCTCGGCGAGTTCAAAGGGCAGAACGAAATTCCTCGCGTGGCCGGGCAGTATCCCCAGTACATCGTCAAACAGCTGAAGGATTTTCGCGCGCACCGGCGGACCAACGATGCAGGGAATATGACGAGTGTGACGAAGGGGTTGTCGGATCAAGATATCGAGAACCTGGCCGCCTATATCGCGAACCTGCAGTAGGAGTATCGACTATGAGACCGATGGTTGGACGGCGGTGGCAAGCAAAGGCATCGATCTTCGTTGGCGCATCCGTCATTGCACTGGCGGCGCTCGCGCCGACGAGCGCGTTCGCCGAAGGGGACAAGCCCTTGAACCAGCAGCTGCTCGTTGCGGCAAAAGCCGGGGATGAGAATGCCGTGCGAGCATTGCTCGACGAAGGCGCCGTGGTCGATTCGCGCGATCGACTCGGCGATACCGCGCTCATCACCGCCTGCAGGAAAGGTGCGACCGGAACCGCGCGTCTTCTGATCGAGCACGGCGCGAACGTGCGCCAGGCCGACGTCCATGGAATCACTCCGCTGCTGGCCGCCGCCTTCGAGGGGCACGACGCAGTCGTCGAACTGCTGCTCGAGCATGGGGCCGATCCAGGCGCGACGGATCAGGTCGGCAAGACGGCGATGGTCTACGCGGCGGGGCAAGGACATACGGCCGTCGTGCAGCGACTGCTCGACGCGGGAGTCGAAGTCAATACGCGCTACAAGAACGATCTGACTGCGCTGATGTGGGCGGCCGGCTACGATCAGGCCGATACCGTCAAACTGCTGCTCGCACGCGGCGCCGATCCCTCGCTGCGCGACAACCGTGGCATGACGGCGGCTGATATCGCTGCGCAAACGGGCTCGCATGGCGTCGCGGCGCTGCTTTCGAAGCCATAGAGATCGGTGCGGGCATTCGCAAAATCTCAATGCAAGCAGTACCGTTTGCGCCTGTCATTGATCTGTTTCACCAATAGTGCACCCCGCGCTCGCGCATTCAGTGATATCGCTGCGCCATCGCCTCGAGCGGCAGCGGCTTGATATTTCGCGCCTGCCCGGCGCAGCCGAATGCCTCGAACCGTTCGACGCAAACCCCCTTGGCCGCCGCCGTCGCGGCCTTTAGTGCCTGCCGCGGATCGAACTCCGAGCGCGCCTGCGCGAGCGCCTTGCGCATCGCGCCCGTCATCGCGAGCCGGATGTCGGTATCGATGTTGACTTTGCGCACGCCGTGCGCGATGCCGCGCTGGATCTCCTCGACGGGCACGCCGTAGGTCGTCGGGATCTCGCCGCCGTACTCGCGGATCACCTCGAGCCATTCCTGCGGTACCGACGATGACCCATGCATCACGAGATGCGTGTTGGGCAGCCGCTCGTGAATCTCGGCAATGCGATCGATCGCGAGGATGTCGCCGGTCGGCTGTCGGCTGAACTTATATGCACCGTGCGAGGTACCGATCGCGATCGCGAGCGCATCGACGCCCGTGGCTTCGACGAATGCGCGTGCCTGCTCCGGATCGGTCAGCAGCTCTTCACGCGAAAGCTTGCCGCCCGCCCCGACGCCATCCTCCTCGCCCGCCTCGCCCGTCTCGAGCGACCCAAGACAGCCGAGCTCGCCCTCGACCGAAACGCCCACCGCATGCGCCGCGTCCACGACGCGCCGGCTCACTTCGACGTTGTAGTCGTAGCTCGCCGGCGTCTTCTGATCCGGCATCAACGAGCCGTCCATCATGACCGAAGTAAACCCCGAGCGGATTGCCTGCTGGCAGACGGACGGGCTCGCGCCATGATCCTGATGCAGCACGACCGGAATGTCGGGATGCGCCTCGAGTGCCGCCAGAACGAGATGCCGCAGATAGGGCTCGCCCGCATATTTGCGCGCGCCCGCCGAGGCCTGAAGAATCACGGGACTCGCGGTCGCCTCCGCCGCTTGCATGATCGCGTGGATCTGCTCCATGTTGTTGACGTTGAACGCGGGAACGCCGTACCCATGTTCGGCCGCATGATCGAGCAATTGCCGTAGTGCAATGAACGCCATGATTAGGACTCCTCAGGATTGCGATGCGAAGTTGATCGGAATCTTTGCAGCAGAGCCGTGCCGCGTCGCCGCCCGAAGGAAACGGCGACGTCACGAGCGCATCAATCGCCGGCTACGCGACATGCCGCATCCACGACGGCCTGCGTCGTCAAATTGAAATGTGTGAAGAGCGCGGCGGCCGGCGCCGATTCGCCAAACGTATCGATGCCGACCACAGCGCCGTCGAAACCCACGTATTGCCGCCAATAGGCGCTCACGCCCGCTTCGACGGCCACGCGCGGCACTCCGCGCGGCAGCACGGCATCGCGCCAGCCCTGCGGCTGGCGCTCAAACACCGACGTAGACGGCATGGAAACCACGCGAGCGGAAATGCCCTTCTCGGCCAGCGGTTCGATCGCGGCTAGCGCGAGCGAAACTTCCGAACCCGTGGCGATCAGAATGAGGCGTCGCATCGATGCCGGATTCACCGTTTGCGGAGCCGCCCTCGATCCAGGTTCATTCGCTGCGGAAGCGGAAGCCCAATCGCGCAGCACATACCCTCCACGTGCGATCGCAGCGACCTGCTCATCGCTGCGCGTGACGAACGGCAGCGTCTGCCGGCTCAGCAACAGGCATGACGGCCCCGGCCGTTCCACAGCGCCGATCCACGCCTGCGCCGTTTCCACGGTATCGCAGGGCCGCCAGACGTCGAGCCCGGGAATCAACCTGAGACTCGCCGCATGCTCGACGGCTTGGTGCGTCGGTCCGTCCTCGCCGAGCCCGATCGAGTCGTGCGTGAAGACGAAGATCGAGCGCGTCTTCATCAGCGCCGCCATCCGCAGCGCGTTGCGCGCATAGTCGGAGAACGTCAGAAACGTTCCGCCGAACGGCAAATAGCCGCGATGCAGCGCGACACCGTTCAATACCGCGCTCATGCCGAACTCGCGCACGCCGAAGTGCACGTAGTTGCCGCCATGCAGTCCGCTCTCGTCGGCGCGCACGGTCACCGACGCAGGCCAGTCCGTCAGGTTCGAACCCGTGAGATCGGCCGAGCCGCCCAGCAGCTCGGGCAAGGTTGCCGCGAGCGCCTCGATGGCCTGCTGCGAGGCCTTGCGCGTCGCGACCGACTGCCCCGCGCCGTTCGCCGTATGCACGATCATGCGCGCCGCGGCCGCCCAGCTTTCGGGCAACGAACCGCGCATGCGCCGCTCGAACTCGGCGGCCTCGCGCGGATAGTGCTGTCGGTACGACGCGAAGCGCTGCGCCCACTGCGCTTCGAACTCGGCGCCGCGCACCGTCGCATCCCATTGCGCGCGCACCTCATCCGGCACGACGAACGGCGGATACGGCCAGCCGAGCGCGTCGCGCATCGCCGCGATCTCGGCGGCCCCGAGCGGCGCGCCGTGCACATCGTGCGTGCCCGACTTCGTCGGCGACCCACGGCCTATCACCGTCTTGCAGCAGATCAACGTCGGGCGCCCGGCGCCGTGCGCCGAATCGATCGCGCGATCGACCGCCTCGACGTCGTGCCCATCCACGTCGCGCACGACGTTCCAGCCATACGACGCGAAGCGCGTGGGCGTATCGTCGGCGAACCAGCCCTCGACGTGACCGTCGATCGAGATGCCGTTGTCGTCGTAGAGCACGATCAGCTTGTCGAGCTTCAAAGTGCCGGCGAGCGACGCCGCCTCGTGAGAGATCCCCTCCATCAGGCAGCCGTCGCCGAGGAACACGTACGTGTAATGGTCGACGATCGGGTGACCGGGTCGATTGAACTCGCGCGCGAGCAGCGCTTCCGCGAGTGCCATGCCGACGGCGTTCGCGAAGCCCTGCCCGAGGGGCCCGGTCGTGGTCTCGACACCGGGCGTGACGCCGACCTCCGGATGCCCCGGCGTCTTGCTGTGGAGCTGCCGAAAACGCTTGAGCTCGTCCACCGGCAGGTCATAGCCCGTCAGATGAAGCAGCGCGTAGAGCAGCATCGAGCCGTGTCCGTTCGAGAGGACGAAGCGATCGCGATCGGGCCAGTCCGGATTGCGCGGATTGTGCCGCAGATGGCGGCTCCAAAGCGCAACCGCGATCTCGGCCATGCCGAGCGGCATGCCCGGATGACCGGAGTTCGCCTGCTGTACGGCATCGACGGCAAGCATGCGCAGCGCATTGGCCATGAGCTCTGGCGCGAGCGTGGGGGACGGTTCTGCTATGGCATTCATTGGGATGCCCCTATGCGTCGGGAGTCACGGCGGGCGTCATGCGCGCGCGCGCCGATCCATCAGTTGGAGAATCATCGGCGTGAAGATGAGCTGCATCGCGAGCCCCATTTTCCCGCCTGGCACGACGATGACGTTCGGCCGCGACATGAACGAGTCGTGCAGCATTGTCAGCAGATACTGGAAGTCGATTCCCTTCGGCCGCGCGAAACGAATGACGACGAAGCTCTCGTCGGGCTGAGGAATCTCGCGCGCGGTGAACGGATTCGACGTGTCGACGGTCGGCACGCGCTGGAAGTTGACATGCGTGCGCGAAAACTGCGGGCAGATGTAGTTCACGTAATCGGGCATGCGGCGCAGGATCGTATCGACGACGGCTTCGTGCGAGTAGCCGCGCATCGTCTGGTCGCGATGCAGCTTCTGGATCCATTCGAGGTTGATGATCGGCACGACACCGACGAGCAAGTCCGCATGCCGGCCGACGTCGATCGAATCCGTGGCGGCCGCTCCGTGCAGCCCCTCGTAGAAAAGCAGGTCGGTGCCGGGATCGATGTCGCGCCACGGCGTGAACGTTCCCGCGTCTTGCCCGTACTGCGCAGCCTCGGCGTCGTCGTGCACGTAATGGCGGTACCGGCCGGAGCCGTTCTCGGCGTACGAGGCGAAGAGCCCCTCGAGCTCTTCGAGCAGATTGGCGTCGGGGCCGAAGTGACTGAAGTTGCGAAACCCGTCGCGCTCGCGCTGCTGCATTGCTTCGCGCATGCCAAGGCGGTCGTAGCGGTGAAACGCATCGCCTTCGACGATCTGCGCATTGATGCGCTCGCGCCGAAAGATATGCGTGAAGCTCTTCATGACGGTCGTCGTGCCGGCGCCGCTCGAGCCGGTTACGGCGATGATCGGATGCTTGACTGACATGCCTCGTGTCTCCAATGGTTGCTTGATATTCGGTGCGGCCTCGAGTCGCCATCAAACGGGCGCCTCGGGCAGAAACAACGAGCGAGGCTGAAAGAGCGGCGAGGTGAACGGCTTGTCCTCGCCGCGGTCGAAGTCGCGGTGGTAGCGCGCGATCCGCTCGACTTCTTTGCGCGAGCCGAGGATCACGGGCACGCGCTCGTGCAGCGCATTCGGCGTCACGTCGAGAATCCGCTCGCGCCCCGTGCTCGACGCGCCGCCCGCCTGCTCGACGAGAAAGCTCATCGGATTCGCTTCGTAGAGCAGCCTCAGCCGCCCCGGCATCGAAGGCGTCTTGAAGTCGCGCGGATACATGAAGACGCCGCCGCGCATCAGGATGCGGTGAACTTCCGCGACCATCGACGCAATCCAGCGCATGTTGAAGTCGCGTCCGCGACAGCCGGTGCGGCCGTCCTTGCACTCCTGAACGTACCGGCGCACGGGCGCCTCCCAGAACCGCTCGTTCGATGCGTTGATCGCGAACTCGCTCGTCTCCTCGGGGATACGGATATCGGAATGCGTGAGGACGAAGTTGCCGACGTCGCGCTCGAGCGTGAAACCGTGCGTCCCGTTGCCGACAGAAAGGACGAGCATCGTAGAGGGACCATAGATGGCATAGCCCGCGGCCACCTGCTCGTGACCCGGCCGCAGGAAACCCGCCTCGCCCGCTTCGCCGTCCTTGCAACGCAAGACCGAAAAAATCGAGCCGACGACGCCGTTGATGTCGATGTTCGACGAGCCGTCGAGGGGATCGAACGCGAGCAGATAGTCGCCGCGCGGGTAGGCGGATGGGATCGCATAGACACTCTCCATTTCTTCGGAGACCATCGCCGCGAGCAATCCATCCCATTCGCAGTGCTGGACGAAAATCTCGTTCGTTGCGACATCGAGCTTCTTCTGCTCCTCGCCATGCGTGTTGACCGTCTGCGCGGAGCCGTAGTTGCCACTGAGCGCGCCGCGCGTCAATGCCGAGGAGATTGTCTTGATCGCGGCGGCCACATCGATGAGAAGTGCCGACAAACCGGTGGCGGCGACGGGCGACGGCTGCCTGTCGAGTGTGTCGATGAGGAATTTCGAAAGGGTCGTACGTCCGTCTTGCATGGCGCTTCTCCTAGGCAGGTTCTCTTATCTGACCGGGCGGTGCGGCGGCCTCGCCTTTGCGAGCCGCCTGCGCAATCGTCCGCGGTTCGGCGGGCGCGCTTTCGCCGCCAAACACGCGCGATGCGCGGATGTCTTCGGCCGTGATCCGCATCAACGTGTGCGTATCGGTCGGCCGGCCATTCGAAAGCGCCGCGGCGAACAGGCGCCGCGCTTGCCGCAGCCTCGCGCGATCGAGCGCATTGCGCACCGAGCGAGCGTTCGCGAAGTTCGGCTGCCGCGTGCGGCGCGCGATGTATTCGGCGAACGCGTTGCGCGACTCGGCATCGAACTCGTAATGCATCGAGGCGAGCATGCGCTCGGCGATCTCGAGCAGTTCGGACTCTTCATAATCGGGAAACTCGATGTGATGCGCGATTCGAGACCGAAAGCCGGGATTGCTCTGAAAGAAGGTTTCCATCCTTGACGCATAACCCGCGAGAATCACCACGAGGTCGTCGCGCTGGTTCTCCATCGTCTGCAGCAGGATCTCGATCGCCTCCTGGCCGTAGTCGCGCTCGTTCTCGGGGCGGTAGAGGTAGTAGGCCTCGTCGATGAACAGCACGCCGCCCATCGCGCGCTTGAGCACTTCGCGCGTCTTCGGCGCGGTGTGGCCGATGTACTGGCCGACGAGATCGTCGCGTGTGACCGAGACGAGGTGGTTGCGGCGGATATAGCCGAGCCGGTGCAGCACCTCGGCCATGCGCAGCGCGACCGTCGTCTTGCCTGTGCCGGGATTGCCCGAAAAACACATGTGCAGCGTCGGGGGTCCGCTCGCCAGATCGAGCCGCGAGCGGGCACGCTCGACGATGAGGAGCGCCGCGATCTCGCGAATCCTCGTCTTGACGGGCGCTAGACCGACGAGATCGCGATCGAGCTCGTCGAGCACCTCGGCGATTCCCGAATCACGATAGAGCCGGGCCAGATCGACGCTTTCTTCGGACATGATGGCTCCCTCAACGCTTGACGCCATAGCGCTCGCCGGCGGGCCGCTCGCCGGCGTAGCTCGTCATGCTGTAGCGCTGCACGCGGCCCTCGCCGTCCGTGCGCGTCAGCCGGAAGCCGGGCTCCTCGACGGGCCGGTTGACGATGAACGAGAGCCGCATCGTCTCGAAGCCGCGCACAGAATCGAACGCGTTGACCTTGATGTAATGGTTCGGATAGGCGGCGCGGCAGGCGCGCACTTCCTGCAGCACGCCGGCCGCGTCGCGCAAGTCGAACATCGGCAGACCCCACATCTCCCAGTACGTGTTGCGCGGGTGCGGATCGTCGGTGAATTCGACCGAGCATGCCCAGCCCTGACTCAGGGCATAGTCGATCTGCAGGCGGATTTCCTCGTCGGTGAGATCGGGCAGAAACGAAAACGTCCCTTGCGTAATGCGCATGACAAAGCTCCCCAAAAGCTGGCGATTGGCACCTTCGATCGGTGCGGTAAGCGACGACGCGTCGCAACGGACAACTTCAAGCCACGCTCGGCGTGACGGCGTAATCGGGCGTATCGGTCGACGCGTAGTTGAACGTCACGTCCTTCCACGTATCGAGCGCCTGCTTGAGCGGCGTGCAAAAACGCGCCGCCGCCTCGAGAATGTCGGGCCCCTCGTGCGCGATGTCGCGGCCCTCGTTGCGCGCCTTGATCATCGCCTCGAGCGCGACGCGATTGGCGATCGCGCCGGCCTGAATGCCGGCCGGGTGTCCGATGGTGCCGCCGCCGAACTGCAGGATGACATCGTCGCCGAACAGATCGACCAGTTGATGCATCTGCCCCGCGTGAATGCCGCCCGACGCCACGGGCATCACCTTGCGCAGGCCGGCCCACGGTTGATCGAAGAAAATCCCGCGCGACAGATCGACCTCGTTGCGCGCCTCGCGGCACACGTTGTAATAGCCCTGCACGGAGAGCGGATCGCCCTCGAGCTTGCCGACGGCCGTGCCCGCATGCACGTGGTCCACGCCGGCCATGCGCGTCCACTTCGCGATGACCCGGAACGAGATGCCGTGATTGCGTTGCCGCGTGTACGTACCGTGCCCGGCCCGGTGCAGATGCAGGATCATGTCGTTGCGTCTCGCCCAGCGCGCCATCGACTGAATCGCCGTCCATCCGATTACGAGATCGATCATGACGATGCACGAGCCCAGCTGCTTCGCGAATTCGGCGCGCTCGTACATGTCCTCCATCGTCCCCGCCGTCACGTTCAGGTAATGCCCCTTGACTTCGCCCGTCTCCGCTTGCGCGCGATTGACGGCCTCCATCGCGAAGAGATACCGGTCGCGCCAATGCATGAACGGCTGCGAGTTGATGTTCTCGTCGTCCTTCAGGAAGTCGAGCCCGCCCTTCAATCCTTCGTAGACGACGCGTCCATAGTTCTTGCCCGACAGGCCCAGCTTCGGCTTCACGGTCGCGCCGAGCAACGGCCGACCGTATTTGTCGAGCCGTTCCCGCTCGACGATGATGCCCGTCGGCGGCCCCTGGAACGTCTTCAGGTAAGCAACAGGTATGCGCATGTCTTCGAGGCGCAGCGCCTTGAGCGGCTTGAAGCCGAACACGTTGCCGATGATCGAGGCCGTCAGGTTGGCCACCGATCCTTCCTCGAACAGATCGAGCTCGTAGGCGATATAGGCGAAGTACTGCGGCTCGGCGGCACTCGAGCCGGGCACCTGCTCGATCCGATAGGCCTTGGCGCGATACATGTCGCAAGCCGTCAAGCGGTCCGTCCACACGACGGTCCAGGTCGCCGTCGACGATTCGCCGGCCACGGCCGCCGCCGCCTCCTCGGGCTCGACGCCCTCTTGCGGCGTGATGCGGAAGAGCGCGATGACGTCCGTGTCCTTCGGCGTGTAGTCGGGCTGCCAATAACCCATTTCGCGGTACTTCAGCACGCCGGCGGCGTAGCGATTGCGTTTCTTGGTCTCCGGCTGGACGGCTGCCTTGCTGAAATCGTTCATGACGTGTCCTCGTGACGGATGCGCTTCGTAAGCGAGAGATCGAAGGGAAAATCGAAGCGCTTGATCGCACTGTAAGCAAGCTCGTCCCTAATGAAAATTCACGATTTGCTTCGCGAAAAGTAAAGGACTCCTTATCGATTGCGGATGACGGAGCGGGTTTGCGGGATGCAGAAGAAACTCGAAGAAGGCCTCGTCGTTCCGTCATGACCGAACGACGCCTGTCCAATCGAGTCAATCGGGGCCGATCGTCCGCGACAGCGTCGGAACCATCGCATGTTGCAGTGCATTTGAAAGCGAAGCGTGACAAGCAAGCTCGTCGTGTCGGCGACGGGTGGCACACTTTGCTGCGTTTTCGTAACACAGGTCGAGCGAGTGAGGGCGGCGGACAGAGCGCAACGAAGCGACCTGGGAAATCGGGGGTGTCGTCGCTTGATCGCCCTGCACGATTGCGTAACACCTGTCATACTCAACTTCGCGCGACACGAGCGCGCAAGCGGCGAGAGGCGGCGAAATGCGGCGCAAGAGCCGGCATGGAGCTTGCGTAGCCGCGGGGGCCGATCGAGATCCGGCATCGCGCCTGGCGAGCGGTCGGTATTTCTCGCAAAACCGTATGGAGGGACTATCGATGCAATGGACGACACCTAGCTATTCCGACATGCGTTTCGGCTTCGAAATCACGATGTACATCGCGACTCGCTAAGCCGTTTCGGGAGCCGCGGCTCGCGGCTCTCGTCCCCTCGCGAAACCGGCCGGCCGATCGTCACTGCGACGAGCAGGTGGTGAAGGCTACCGAGTAACCGTTCCCGACATGATCTTCGAGACGATCGTTACGACATCGGCGCATGACGGCCGGCCTCATATCGCACCGATGGGCGTGCGTTACGAGGACGATTTCGCGATCCTTTCCCCGTTTCGGCCGTCAGTGACGCTCGACAATATCGTGGCGACGCGGGCGGCCGTCCTCAATTTCACGACCGACGTGCGCGTCTTCGCGGGCTGCGTCACGCGCTCGGCGACCGATTGGCCCACCGTGGCGGCGAGCCGCGTCGCAAGCTTGCGGCTTACCGAATCGCTTGCGCACACCGAGCTCGAGCTCGAGCGCCTCGACGACGACGAGACGCGTCCGGTGCTGCGAATGCGCTGCGTGCACACTGAACAGCATGAGCCGTTTCGCGGATTCAACCGCGCACAGGCAGCCGTCGTCGAAGGCGCCGTGCTCGCGAGCCGGCTCTTCATGCTGCCGGCCGAGAAAGTCGATCGAGAGATCGCCTATTTGCAGATTGCCATCGACAAAACGGCGGGCGAGCGCGAGCGCACGGCCTGGGAGTGGCTGCTCGCGGCCATCGCACGCCACCGTCAGAGCGCCTCGGCGGCCGCCGAGCACGCTTCGCACTGAAACTGAAATCGCCGGACTTCGGGAGATTGATATGACCGCATTGCTTGCGAGCGTTCGCTCGGAAGAAGAAGCGTTTGCCGCCGCCGCTGCCGGGGCCGAGCTGATCGACCTGAAGGAACCCCATGACGGCGCGCTCGGCGGGCTGCCGATCGAGCGGATCGGCCGGATCGCGACGACGCTGCGGGCGCAATATCCCGTGAAACCGCTCAGCGCGACGATAGGCGATGTCGAAACGGAGGCGTTCGACGAGATCGCCGCGCGCGTTCTCGACGTCAGCAACGCCGGAGTCGATTACGTGAAAGTCGGCGTAACGCCGGGGCATGCGGCGCGCCGCTGCCTCGATGAGCTCGCGACCCTGCCGGCCGCCGTCGTCCCGGTGCTGCTCTGCGATGGGGGCCTCGACGGCGAGCTCGTCGACCACGCGGCGTCGCTCGGTTTCGTCGGCATCATGTTCGATACGGCGGGCAAGGACGGGCGGACGCTCTTCGACCATGTCGACGAAGCCACGCTCGGGCGCTGGCTCGACGTCGCGCGCAAACGCGGCGCGATGAGCGGAATCGCGGGCTCGCTCGGCTGGGCGCAGCTCGATCGAATTCTGGCGCTCGCGCCCGACGTGGCGGGTTTTCGGGGAGCGCTTTGCGTCGACGGGCGCCGCTCGGCGATCGACCCGGGCCGCGTCGCGAAATGGGCCGAAGCGCTGCACCGGCCGGCGGGTACGGTCGGCGAGGCGGCGTCGCAGGACGACCTTCGGCTTTCGCCGCGCCCTTAGACCATCCCCCCCGCCCGATCGGCCGCCCACGCGGCCGTCGGGTTCAGCAGCCGGTCGCGCATCAGTTCGATGTCGTCCTTGTTGATGAGCTCGACGAGGTAGTTCGCGTCCCTCACGTAATCGACGAACCGCCGATCGACGACCCCGTTCGCCGCGAATGATTCGAGCGGCTCGTCGGGGTCGATCGGGCACGACTTCACGACCATCAACCGCTCGGCGTTCAGCATCGTCGAAAGCCACGCGGCGAGGCTGTCCGACGTCGTGTCCCAATTGCTCATCGAGTCCGGCGTGTCACGCATCAAAGGCGTGGGCACCCACACGGCCACGCGGCCGTCGCGCAGCGCGCGGCGAATCTTCGCCTCGCTCGACGCAAGCACGAGCTCGGGTCGCAATCCCTGCATCAGCAACGCATATTGCGTCATGGCCAACAAGCACATGTTGTGAGCCGCAAGATCGTTGAAGCGCCACTCGGCCTGGTATTGACGAACCTTGTCCGCGAAGTCGCCGCCGCCCGGCACGATCACCACGCGACCGCCGCCCACCTCGGCGAGCTCGGTCAACCACATCCGCAGCGTCGGGTCGTGACTCAGACTGCCCCCGATCTTGACCACCCACATGACCTGGATCCTCTCGTCGATTGACTGCCTGTTCCTCGGGCCGCCAACATCCACCGCAAGTCGCGGCGAACTTCGCGGTCTCTCTTCCCGCCATCGTTCATCCCCGCCGCGCCTCCACGCAGCGGCGCTCAGCCTGCCTACCCCGCCGCTCGCAAGTCGCGATCCGCCTTCTGCTCGCGCGCCGCCCGCTCCCGCCTGGCGAGCAACGCGACGGCCACGCTCGGCGCGCAAGTCGCCGTCCAATCGGCGAGCCGCGCCGATGTGCCTGCCAGCGTCGCGAAGTCGATATAGCCGCGCCCCTCCTCACGCGCCAGCGCACGCGCGAGAAAGCGCCCGCAACCGGCGCCGACGATGGGCGCATGCGACAGCGCCTGATGCGCCGCCTCGACACGCGCCAGATTCAGCGCGGTTTCGTGCAGTTGCAACGTACGCCATTGCATCGCGAACGCGTGCCAATCGTCATCGCTCGCGTCGCCCGCATCGCGGCCGATCATCCGGGCGAGCCGCACTCGGCTGCCGGCCTCCGTCTTCGGGCCGTGATCCGCGCTCGGCTGCACGTCGCAATCCGGATCGAGCTCGCCCGTCAGCCGGTAGACGTCCGCCGTCGTCGCAAACCACTCGTTCATCACATTCACTTGGGCGCCGCCGAACGCGACGCGCTGCGCCAGCGCGCAAAGCGGCGTACGAACCGCGCCCAGATAGACGAGCTCGCCGGTGGCGAGCCGGCCGGCATCGTCGGCCGCCCGCGCCGCGACGCGACCTCCCGCGATCGGCACGATGTCCGTCGTCGTGCTGCCGATGTCGACGAGAATCGCGCTCGTCAGCGACGTTGCCACGAGGCTGGCCGTGGCGAGCCAGTTCGCCGAAGCCACGCTGCGCCAGCCGGCTGCGCATTCTTCCGACGTGAGCCAGCCGAGCGCGCCCGCGTAAACGCGCAGATGCGGCCCGAGGCGCTCGGCCAACGTGGCGGCCAGTACCCGAACTCCGTCTTCGCGGCTCGCAAAGAGGTCGACCATCTCCCCCGTCATCGTCACCGCATGCTCGGCATCGTCGCCGCGTGCGGACGGCCAGCGCGCGAATACAAGATCGATCGTGCGGTTCAGATGATCGAGGCCTTGCCAGAGCGGGCAGGCCCATTGGCCGACGTCGAGCACCCTGCCGTCCGCGCCCGCCAGCGACACTTTCAGATGCGCGCCGCCCACGTCCCAGCCGAACGTGAACGGGCCCTTGGCGAGCAGCGGGTCGGCCGAGCTCACGAGGCGACTCCGCACGCCGCCCGCATCACAAAGCAACCGGACGCCGCCGAGCGCGCGAGCCTCACACCGTGCGCGGCGAGGAGCGCCTCCGTGAGACGGCGGGCGCGGCCGTCGTCTTGCGCGACGAGGCCGGCGTACGCCACCGTCAGGCGCGGATTGATCTCGATGACGACAGGCCCACGCTCGGGATGCCAGACGAGATCCACACCGACGAATCCGCGCAGGCCGGGAATGGCCGCCGCCACGCGCTTCGCGAGCGCTGCCAGCGTTCGTCCGCGAGCGCTGTCGGGGTCGATCGCGTCGACGAACACGCCGCAGAACTCGACGACGCGCATATGCGCGCCCGGCGCGTGTCGCTCGATGAGATCGATCCGCTGTCGATTGATGCTGACGAGCTCCGCGCCGTCTTCGCGGCAAACGAGAGAGAGGCTCAGCGGCTCGCCCTTGACCCACGCCTGCAGCACGGGCCTGCCGCCCGCGGCGATACGCGTGTCGTAGTCGGCACACGCGGCGGCGTACGAATCGAAGACGAACGTGTCGAGACTGCCCGCCCCGTCGTCGGGTTTGACGACCCAATGCCCGCCGCCCGGCGCCGCGGAGCTCAGCGGGTCGAGCGCTTCCGTCGTCGCGATGCCGCTCGCGGCGAGCCGCGCGGACGTCGCCCGCTTGCTCGATGCGACACAGATCGCCTCCTTGGTGCAGCCGAGCCAGCGCTCGGCGCCGACGGCATCGTGAAGCTGCGCAAGCAAGCCGTCACACTCGGGCGCGATCACCCAGGCGTAATCGTGCTCACGCGCCATGCGCGCAACGAACGCCGGAATGGCCTCCTCCGCGTTCGGCCGGTAATGCGCGGCGGCGCGATCGAACGCCTCGAAACGGGACGAGGCGAACGTCACGGTCAGGCCATCGATCGACGCGAGCGAGGCAACAAGCGCGTTGCGCATCATGCGCCCTTCGCCGATCAGCGCGGACAGATCGGCGATACTGCCTTGGCACGCGAGCGCCGGATCGATGCCGCCGCCGGTGAGATACTCGTAGACAAAAATCTTGGCCAAGGAATGCCCCATGCAGGTAATACCGGTTCTCGATTTGCTCGACGGCCACGCCGTACGTGCCCAACGCGGCGAACGCGCGAGCTACCGCCCGATCCGCTCGCCGCTCGCCGGCACGAGCGAGCCGGTTTCGCTCGCACGCGCGCTCGTCGCCGCGATCGGAGCGACGACCCTTTACATCGCCGACCTCGACGCGATCCTCGCTCCCGGCCGCGACGACCATGCCGCGCAGCTCGCCGCGCTGCGCTCGACGCTGCCCGACATCGAAATCTGGCTCGACGCTGGCTTCGCCGACTATGCCGCGATG
This sequence comes from Trinickia sp. EG282A, assembly GCF_040965455.1. Lineage (NCBI taxonomy): Bacteria > Pseudomonadati > Pseudomonadota > Betaproteobacteria > Burkholderiales > Burkholderiaceae > Trinickia > Trinickia sp. EG282A. Next base: position 702,624 of record NZ_JBFRCC010000003.1, read on the forward strand.
CGCGCGCTGTTCGATCGAATCCAGCGGATCGAGTCCGCCGATCGCCGCACCGCATCTCGCGACGATTCGCCGCTCGCACCGCTCGCCCCGCTCGTTCCTGTCTTCGGCACCGAATCGCTGCGCGATCCGGATGCTCTGCGTGCGGCCGAGACAGACGGATTCGCACCGATCCTTTCGCTCGACCATCGCGCGGGCCGCCTGATCGGCAATGCAGCGCTCGATCGGTCTTCGGCCTGGTGGCCGTCGCGCGTCGTCGCAATGACGCTCGATCAAGTGGGCAGCTACCAAGGCCCCGACCTCGCGACGTTCGCGCGAATCCGCGAGCGCGCGCCACTCGGCACGACCGTCATCGGCGCCGGCGGCATCCGCGACCAGGCGGATCTCGATGCCGCTGCCGCGGCCGGCGCGACAGGCTGGCTCATCGCCTCGGCGCTGCACGACGGACACCTTCCTCACAAGTTCCATGCCATGCGCCCGCCAGATGAAGGATGAAAACGGACGGCGGGCCGATATCAGGCTCAAGGCTTCGCGGGTGACACTCTGCTCCAAAACGACACACAACCTGTACAGGAACGGCACGGCCCGCGTTTGCGATAGCCGGCACTAGTCAGAACAATCGTCGGACCACATAGTGGGCGAAGGATGGGCTGACGATCCATGAGGGCGGCCCGCCGCGCACAGCGATGAAACGGCCGCGCGCCGATCCATGAGTCGCGCGCGAGCGGTTTCTGCCGTCCGCACGGGCGCTCCCCGGCATAGACCTTGCTGAAGCCGCGACATGTCATTTCCGCCCAACGATCCGACGAGCGCCGGCTCACAAGGCGCATCGAATTCCGCTGCGCCCATCACGGTCCGTGATTGGACTTGCCCGTTCTGCCCGCTGCTTTGCGACGACCTCGCGATCACCGGGCAGCCCGACGGCGCGCTCGCGGCGACCGGGCACGACTGCCCCCGCCTTGCGCAAGCGCTCGCCGGCTTCAGCACCACCGAGGCAGCGTCCGCTCTCGTCGACGGGGCACCCGTCGCGTTGGATGCGGCACTCGAGCGCGCGGCCGAGATACTGGCCGCATCCCGCCACCCGCTCTTCGGCGCGCTCGCCACCGATGTAGCCGGCGCACGCGCGCTTTACGCGCTCGCGGCCTCGTGCGGTGCGACGCTCGATCATCTGCAGGGCGAAGCGATGAGCGCGGCCACGCGCGTCGTCCAGGACCGAGGCTCGTTTTTCGCGACCCTTTCCGAGCTCCGGACGCGCGCCGACTTGTTGATCTTCTTCGGCTGCCGCCCGTCCGAAGGCTATCCGCGCTTTTACGAACGCGTGCTCGGCCCGACCGACTTCGCGCGCGAATACGTGTTCGTCGGTTGTGAGGCTGACCCAGGCGCCGCGGATTCACCGCACGTGCGCACGGAAACGATGCTGCCGCACGCCGATCCGTTCGATCTGGTCGCGCTTTGGTCCGCGCTCTCGCTCGGACGGTTGCCTTCGTCGCTCGGCACATTGCGCCACGACGGCACCGAGGCAATCGACGCGCTCTCGACGCTTGCCGAAAAAATCGCGGCCGCGCAATACGCCGTGCTCGTCTATGAGCCGGCGACCCTAGTGCGCAGTCAGGGCCAGGCGGGCGCCTCGCTTCTGATCGAAGGGCTGCAGCGAATCGTGAAGGCGACCAACGACAAGACGCGCGCGGCTTCCTTTGCACTCGGCGGCGCCGACGGCGCCCTGACGGTCAATCAGGCCGTCACTTGGCTCTCGGGTCTGCCGTTGCCGCTGCGCGTGCCGGCCCCGCGCGACGACGGCGACGGCAGCGGCGGAACGTCGCTCGATCACGACGCGCATCGCTATCGCACGACCCGCCTCATCGCGGACCGTCATATCGACGCGCTGCTCTGGGTCGCCTCGCTCGCGCCTTCGCCTTGGCCGCCGGCGCTGGCGGCCGACGTTCCGGCCATCGTCGTCGGCCACCCGGCGCTCGCGGAGCAGGCGGCCGCGCGCGGCGCGCCAACCGTATTCATTCCCGCGGCCACGCCGGGCATCGATAGCGACGGCCATCTGTTCCGACTCGACGCGACCGTCGTCGTGCCGCTCGCGGCGGCGCGCGCGAGCGCGCTGCCTACGATCGCGACGATCGCCTCGCGCCTCGACGAGCGGCTCGCCGCACTCTCGCGGAAGGCCCGATCATGACGACGATCCGTTTGAAAGGCGGCTCCGTCTACGATCCCGCCAACGGCGTGAACGGCGAGCGCCGTGACATCGCATTCCGCGACGGCCGCATCATCAGCTTGCCGGACGGCTCGCCCGTCGACCGCGAATACGACGCCACCGGGATGATCGTCATGGCGGGCGGCATCGACATGCACTCGCATATCGGCGGCGGGAAAACGAATCTCTCGCGCCTCCTGCTGCCCGAAGACCATCGGAGTCGAGAGCTGGCGGCTACTTCGGCCGAAACGCGCGATGCGCGCGAAATGCACGAAGCGCTCCAATCGATCGAAGCCGCCGGTGCCGAGCGCGGCATGCAGGGACAAGAATCGCAACGGGAAGCGACGGGCCGCTACCTGCGCCTTCCGTCGTGCGGCACCTGCGCGCCAGGCACGCTCGCCACGGGCTACCGCTATGCCGAGATGGGCTACACCGCCGCGTTTGAGCCCGCCATGTTGCCGAGCAATGCGCGCCACGCGCATCTCGAGATGGGCGATACGCCGATCATCGACCACGGCGCCTACGTCATGCTCGGCAACGACGAGCTGTTCCTGCAGTTGCTCTCGTCGGGCGAGGACTTCGAGCGTCTGCGCGATTACGTCGGCTGGACGCTCAATGCGAGCAAGGCGCTCGGCGTGAAGGTCGTGAACCCGGGCGGCATCTCCGCGTTCAAGTTCAACCAGCGCGCGCTCGATGTCGACGAGCCGCACGCTCGCTATGGCATCACGCCGCGCGACGTCGTCCGCACGCTCACGCGAGCGTTGACCGAGCTGCGCGTTCCGCATCCGCTGCACGTGCATTCGAGTAATCTCGGCGTGCCCGGCAACATCGCTTCGACGATCGCGACGATGGACGCGGCCGATGGGCTGCCGATCCATTTGACCCACATCCAGTTCCACAGCTACGGAACGGAAGGACCGCGCAAGTTTTCCTCAGGGGCGCACGCGATCGCCGAAGCCGTGAACGCACGGCCGAACGTTTCGATCGATGTCGGGCAAGTCATCTTCGGCCAGACCGTGACCGCGTCGGGCGACACGATGATGCAGTTCCGCAACGCGCCGCTCGCGAAGCCGCGCAAATGGATCCTCGGCGAGATTGAATGCGACGCGGGCTGCGGCATCGTGCCGTTCCGCTATCGCGAAAAGAGCTATGTGAACGCGCTGCAATGGATCATCGGGCTCGAGATCTTCCTGCTCGTCGAGGACCCGTGGCGCGTCGCGATGACGACGGATCACCCGAACGGCGGACCGTTCACGAGCTATCCGCACCTGATCCGGCTGCTGATGGATCGCTCGTTTCGCGCCGAGCAGCTCGCGAAGCTGCATCCCGAGGCGCAGGTCGCGAGCACACTGCCGCAGCTGACGCGCGAGTTCTCTTTCTACGAGATCGCGATTATCACGCGCGCCGGGCCGGCGCGGCTCTTGGGCCTGACCGATCGCGGACACCTCGGCGCGGGCGCGGCGGCCGACATCGCCGTCTATCGCGACGAAGCCGACCGCGAGCGCATGTTCTCGATGCCGGCCTACGTCTTCAAGGACGGCGAGCTGATCGCGCGCGACGGCACGCTAACCGCCGCACCGACAGGGGGCATCCATTTCGTCACACCGGAATTCGACCGAGGCATCGAAAAGACGATCGCCGCCTATAGCGAGCGTCATTTGACGACGAATTTCGCGCATGCGGCGATCAGCGACGATGAGGCATGCGTCTGCTGCCGCGGCGGCCGCCTGCTGCCCGTCGAATGTCTCGCCCATCCACGCACGGCGCAACCTTCGCGTTGAACTCTTCCATGACGAGCCCCCTCGAAATCAACGGCACCGTCATCGACGACACGTTCGCCGAAGCCTTCCCGATGAAGGCGACGCGGCTCGTCATTACCGCGCACACGCCGACCTGGGCGCGCCACGCGGCGAACTCGCTCGCCGGCTTTGCGACGTCGGTGATCGGTTGCGGCTGCGAGGCCGGCATCGAGCGCGAGTGCGCCGCCGACGAGACGCCCGACGGCCGGCCCGGCGTCGCCGTGCTGCTGTTCGCGGTTTCGTCGAAGGAACTCGCCAAGCAGCTCGGGCGCCGCGTCGGGCAGTGCGTCCTCACGTGCCCGACTACGGCCGTCTATGCCGGCATCGACCCGGCCACGAGCCAGGCACCGCTCTCGGACAACGCCGATCTCGGCAGCCAACTGCGGTTTTTCGGCGACGGCTGGCAGATCTCGAAGATGATCGAGGGCCGCCGCTACTGGCGCGTGCCCGTCATGGACGGCGAGTTCGTCTGCGAGGATACGGTGCCCACGGTCAAGGCCGTCGGCGGCGGCAATCTGCTGCTCATCGCGCGCGACACCGAGGCGGCGCTCACGGCGACGGAAGCCGCCGTTGCCGCCATGCGCGCGCTGCCGAACGTGATCATGCCGTTTCCGGGCGGCATCGTCCGCTCGGGCTCGAAGGTCGGCTCGAAGTACGCGGGCGCGACGGCGTCGACCAACGACGCGTTCTGCCCGACGCTGGCGGGGCTCACGACGCGCACCGAGCTGACGACGGAAGTCGGCAGCGTGCTCGAGATCGTGATCGACGGGCTGACCGAGGCCGACGTCGGCGCGGCCATGACGGCCGGCATCGTCGCCGCGACCGCGCTCGGCCGCGACGCGGGCGTGCTGCGGATTTCGGCCGGCAACTACGGGGGCAAGCTCGGGCCCTATCACTTTCCGCTGCGGCGCCTTTCCGCCGGCGTCGGAGGCAACCGCGCATGAGCACGACGATCCTGCGCGTCAAGGCGTCGCCCCCCTTTCCCGTCGATGGCTCGCCGCTCACGCCCGAGCGGCTCGATGCGCTGCCGCTCGCATCGGTGGAGCGGCTCGCCCTGCGAGCCGGCTCGCAGACGCTTGCCGTCGCCGACCTGTTCGACGTTTCGCGCACCGAAGGGGGCGCGCCGGCGACGACGGGCGCCCATGCGGGCGGGGCCGCGGCACCGGCCGTCGTCATGGAAGGCGACGCGCGCTGGCTTGATCGGCTCGGCGCAGGCGTGGATGCCGGCACGATCACGGTGCGCGGCGCGATCGGCGACTACGCGGGCGCGCAAATGCGCGGTGGGACGCTGACGATCGAAGGCGACGCCGGCGACTTCGTCGGCTGTGAAATGCGCGGCGGCCGGCTCGCCGTGGCCGGCGACTGCGGCGATTTCGCGGCCGGCGCGCGCGCGGGCGAGATGGAAGGCATGACGGGCGGCACGCTCACGATCGGCGGCAGCGCCGGCCAACGGCTGGCCGACCGGATGCGGCGCGGGCTCGTGCTCGTCGGCGGCGATTGCGGCGCGTTCGCGGCCTCGCGCCTCGTCGCCGGCACGATCTGCATCGGCGGCCGGCTCGGCGCACACTATGCGTATGGGATGCGGCGCGGCACGCTCGTGCTGGCCACGCGGCCGGCCGCGTTGCCGGCGACGTTCGTCGAGGGCGGGCGCGGATTCGAGGTGTTCTGGGCGCTCTTCGTGCGTAGCCTCGCCACCGCGCCGGCGCCGTTCTCGCGCTTCGCCGCGAACCGGCTTCCCACCCGCTATGCGGGCGACCTGGCGGTGGACGGACGAGGGGAAATACTGATCGTGGAGTGAGCCCGCGCATCGAACTCGCGTGCGCCGCGGCGCTCAATGAGGTAAGCATATACGGTGGTGACAGTCGAAGGAATCGAGTGATCGAGGAGGATGACGTGGATAACTCCGCCGGAAGGACTCATGACTTTCTCGATTCGGCGCCGCGCGCCAAGCGAGAAAGCGGATCGCGCCCGGAGCGCGAGGGGACGCGTGACGACAGAGACGCGGGCGGCACCGCGCGCTTCGCGCTGGCCCTCATCCTGCTGCACTGGCTGATCGGAATCGCGATCCTCGCGCTGATCGCGCTCGGCCTCTATATGGTCGGCCTGCCGAAAGGCCTGCCCGTCAAAGCGACGCTGATCAATCTGCACAAGTCGCTCGGGCTGACAGTTTTCCTGCTTGTGCTTATCCGTATCGTGGTGCTCGCGGCCGTTCACCGGCCGCCGCTGCCGCCGATGCGACCGTGGCAACGCGCCGCCGCGCGCACGACGCAGGTTTTTTTATACGTGGGGATGGTCGCGATGCCGGTCACCGGTTATCTCGGCTCCTCGTTCAACACTTACGGCACGCGGTTTTGGGGCATCTTGCTGCCGAAGTGGGGCTGGGACGATGCGGGGCTGCGCGCGATCTTCTTCGGCGCGCATCACGTGATCGCCTTCGCGCTGATCGCGTTGATCGCGCTCCATATCGCCGGGGTGGCGAAGCATGAGCTGATCGATCACGACGGCACGCTCGCGAGAATGTTGCCGCGCGGGGCGAAATCGACTGCGAGCGACATGCGGGGGCAGCCGCGATGAAGATTCGTGTGCTCGGCTCAGCGGCCGGCGGCGGCTTCCCTCAGTGGAATTGCAACTGCAGCAACTGCGACGGCGTGCGACGCGGCACCGTCAAAGCGACGCCACGCACACAGTCGTCGATCGCCGTCAGCGCGAACGGCGAGGACTGGCTCCTCGTCAACGCGTCGCCGGACCTGCTCGCGCAAATCGCCGCGAACCCGGAACTGCAGCCGGCTCGGCAAGCGCGCGACACGGGCATCGCGGCCGTGCTCGTCATGGATGCGCAGATCGACCACGTGACCGGTCTTTTGATGCTGCGCGAGCGCGGCGCGCCGCTTCCGCTCTATGCGACCGACGCCGTCTGGGGCGATCTCGGCACGGGCTTCCCGATCGGGCCGATCCTCTCGCATTACTGCGGCGTCGAGCATCGTCCGATCGCGCTCGACGGCCGCCCGCTCGACATTCCCGCCCTGCCCGGCGTGCGCATCGATCCGTTGCCGCTCCTCAGCAAGGCACCGCCCTATTCTCCGCATCGCGCGGCGCCGCAGCGCGGCGACAACATCGGTCTCGTCGTGACGAACCTCGCAACGGGCAGGCGCGCGTTCTACGCGCCGGGCTTGGGCCAGCTCGAGCCGCACGTGCTCGAGGCGATGCGCGGGGCGGACCTGCTGCTCGTCGACGGCACGACGTGGACCAACGACGAAATGATCCGCCTCGGCTTTTCGAAGAAGACGGCGGCCGACATGGGGCATCTCGCGCAGTCGGGCGAGAACGGCATGATCGCCGTGCTCGATTCGATTTCGGGCGCGCGCGAGCGGCCTCGCCGCAAGGTGCTGATTCACATCAACAACACGAACCCCATCCTGATCGAAGATGGCCCGGAGCGACGCGTGCTCGACGAGCACGGCATCGAAGTAGCCTACGACGGTATGACGTTCGAGTTGTGAGGAGACAACCAACAATGGACCTCAACGACACATTCGGCACCGCCCCCGTGCGCGATGTCGCCCCCACCGAGCCGGCCTGGACCCGCGAGGAATTCGAAGCGCAATTGCGCGCGAAGGGCGCGGCCTATCACATCCATCATCCGTTCAATGTGCGGATGAATACGGGCGGCGCGTCGCCCGAGCAAATTCGCGGCTGGGTTGCGAACCGGTTCTACTACCAGATCAAGATCCCGCTGAAGGATGCGGCGATTCTCTCCAACTGCCCCGATCGCGAGACGCGTCGGCTCTGGGTGCTGCGCATCCTCGATCACGACGGCTACGGCGACAACGAGGGCGGCATCGAGGCATGGGCACGGCTCGGCGACGCGGTCGGGCTTTCGCGCGACGATCTCTGGTCGCTCAAGCTGGTGACGCCCGGCGTGCGCTTCGCCGTGGATGCGTACGTCAACTTCGCGCGCCGCGCGCCGTGGCAAGAGGCGGTCTGCTCGTCGTTGACGGAGATGTTCGCGCCGCAGATTCACAAGGACCGCCTGGCATCGTGGCCCGAGCATTATCCGTGGATCGAGCCGCAAGGGCTCGCCTATTTCCGTTCGCGCATCGCGCTCGCGCAACGCGACGTCGAGCACGGGCTCAAGGTGACGCTCGATCATTTCCGGCGGCGCGATCAGCAGGAGCGCGCACTCACGATCCTGCAGTTCAAGCTCGACATTCTCTGGTCGATGCTCGACTCTATCGAGAAGGCTTTCCCGTGACGAATCCGAACGCCCCTACGCCAGACGATGCGGCGCCGTCGACGCCCCCATCGGCGCACCTGCGCCTCCGATCGCACTTCCGCCTGCAATGGGAAGAGGCGCAGAACGCCTACGTCATGCTCTATCCTGAAGGGATGGTGAAGCTCAACCAGAGCGCGGCCGAGATTCTGAAGCGCTGCGACGGCACACGGGATATCGACATGCTGATTGCCGACCTCGAGAAGGCGTTCGAAACGACAGGCATCGGCGGCGAGGTGCGCGCGTTCGTGACGGAGGCGCGCACTCGAGGCTGGCTGGAGTAGGCGCCATGACCGATCTCTCCTCTCCCACCGCCGCGGCAACCGCAAGCGCCGAGCGCAAGCCCGAAGGCGTCGCCCCGCCGCTTTGGCTGCTCGCGGAGCTCACGTACCGCTGCCCGCTCCATTGCGTGTTCTGCTACAACCCGGTCGATTACGCGACGAACGCGCGCGAGCTCGATACCGACCAATGGATCCGTATCCTGCGCGAGGCGCGAGCGCTCGGCGCCGCGCAGCTCGGCTTCTCGGGCGGCGAGCCGCTCATGCGCGACGATCTGGAAATCCTCGTCGGCGAGGCGCGCAAACTCGGCTTCTACACGAATCTGATCACGTCGGGCATCGGTCTGACCGACAAACGGCTGGACGACCTGAAGACCGCCGGCCTCGATCACATTCAGCTCTCGTTTCAGGACTCGACGCAACAGCTCAACGACTTTCTCAGCAGCACACGCACGTTCGATCTCAAGCGGCGTGTGGCGGCTTCGATCAAAGCGCACGGCTTCCCGATGGTGATGAACTGCGTGCTGCATCGCTACAACCTGCCGCACGTCGACAAGATCATCGAGATGGCACTTGCGATGGGCGCCGAGTATCTCGAGCTCGCCAACACGCAGTACTACGGCTGGGCCTTTGCCAACCGCGCACAACTCCTGCCGACGCGCGAGCAGCTCGAGGCCGCCGAGGCCGTCGTCGAGCGCTATCGCAAGACGCACGGCGAGCGCTGCCGGATTTTCTTCGTCGTACCCGATTATTTCGAGCGGCGTCCGAAGCGCTGCATGAACGGCTGGGGTGCCGTATTCCTCGGCGTGGCGCCGGACGGCACCGCGCTGCCCTGCCATGCGGCGCGCGGTTTGCCGGGGCTCACGTTCCCGAACGTCAGGGACATGCCGCTTTCGGAAATCTGGTACGAAAGCGCGGCGTTCAACCGCTTCCGCGGCTTCGACTGGATGAAGGAGCCGTGCCGCAGCTGCGACGAGAAAACGAACGATCTCGGCGGCTGCCGTTGCCAGGCCTATCTGCTGACGGGCGATGCGGCGAACGCCGATCCGGTCTGCGACAAGTCGCCCGCGCACGAGCAAGTCGTGCGCTTCGTCGAACGCGCGCGCGATGCGAGCGAAGCCGCCGCTGCACAAGCAACCGGGACGGCCGCCCCCAACGAGCAGCCGATCCTCTTCCGCAACGACAGCAACTCGCGCAAGCTCGCCTCGCAAGGCGAGATCCCGATTGAGCCCACGCCGGAGGTACGGCGATGAACAAGGACATTTCAGTGCTGCTCGTCGACGACCACGCCGTCGTCCGCGAAGGCTACCGCCGGCTGCTCGAAGTCAGCGGCAACGTGCGCGTCTGCGGCGAGGCCGCCGACGCCGCGCAGGCCTACCAGCGGTTTTGCGCGCTGCGTCCCGATGTCGTCGTCATGGACGTCTCGCTGCCGGGCGCAAGCGGAATCGAGGCGATGCGCAGGATGCACGCGCGCGAGCCCGACGCGCGCGTGCTGATTTTCAGCGTCCATGAAGATGCGCTCTTCGTGCGCCGCGCGCTCGATGCCGGAGCGCTCGGCTACGTGACGAAGGCCAGTGCTCCCGACGTGCTCGTCGAAGCAGTCGACACCGTCGCTCGGCGCGGCAGCTATCTGAGCCCCGACGTGTCGCGCGCGCTCGCGATGCGCAGTTCGTTCACCGCCGGCCCACCCGGGCGGCAGCTCTCGGCGCGCGAGTTCGAAGTGCTGCGCATGCTCGCGCAAGGCTATACGCTGCCGACGATCGCCGAAAAGCTCGGTCTTTCGCAGAAGACGGTCGCCAATCACCAGTCGGCGATCCGGCAGAAGTTCGGAGCCGACAACGGCGTGCAGCTCGCCCAGATTGCGAGCCGCCTCGGGCTTCACCTGACCGGTTCGGCCAGCCCCGCCTGAGCCGGGATGCGCGCGCAGACGAAGAAGCCGCCGCCGGGCCGGCTCGCGACGTGAAACTCGCCGCCGAGTGCTTCGACGCGCTCGCGCATGCCGATGAGCCCAAGCCCGCCGCGCGGGTTGCTCAGGTCCGTGCCGGGACCGTCGTCGGTCAGCGTAACGACGATTTCGTCGGTCTCGCGTGTTCCCCGCACGACGAAGATCTCGACGTTCGCCGCCCGGGCGAACTTCGATACGTTCGTGAGCCCCTCCTGCACGAACCGGTACAGCGTGATGTTCAGGGCGTCGGAAAGCCCGGCGAAGTCGCCGTCGATCGTGAGCGAGAACGAAGCGTTGGGCAGCCGCTCGCGCCAGCCGTCGACGCAGTGCTCGATCGCGGTCGGCAAGCCGAATTCGTCGAGGCCGACCGGTCTTAGCTGGCGAATCATGCCGCCGATCTGTCGATAGACATGAATCGCGCTCTCCACGACGGCGAGCGACAGCCGATGAATTTCGGGCTGCGCGCTCGCCGACAAGTCGCGAATGCGCGAGGCATCGAGCGAAATCGCGTTCAGGTATTGGCCGAGCTCGTCATGAAGTTCGCGCGCGAGACGACGCCGCTCGCGCTCTTCGGCATCGCGCGCCTCTCTGCCGAGCTGACGGTTTTCAGCGAGCAGGCGCTCGGCCTCCTGCTCGAGCGTATGCCGCCACGCGAGTTCTCGTTGCGCGTCGCGATAGCGTCGCCACGCGAACCAGGCGAGACCGACCGCGAGCACGCAGAGGACGACGGGCATCTCGTCGAGCTGAAGGCGCTCCACGCCGCGCGTCCAGCGGTAAAGGTGCTCGCCGAGGTTGAAGATCGCACTGAATGCGAGCGTCAGCACGGTGGCACCGACGACCCAGGCGAGATCGCGCCAGGCCGCGGCATGCGGCAGCGGTGACGTGCGGGGCGGCGGTGCGCTCGGGCGGTCGCGTTCGGAGGGGCTCACGCGCCGATTGTACCGAGCCTCGGCGGCGCGGGACACGGCCATCGCCAACGCGGGAGACGCCCTCTCGTCAGATCGGGAAAACCTCCTGGGTCTGTTACGCCCCCTGCATGCGAAGCTTCGAACATAGCGATTGCCAGCCTCATCGCAAGATGTCCTGCGAGAAGCCGACGAAGAAAGAACTTGGCACGACCAAAACAAACCGGCAGGAGTGGAGACAATGGGTATCAAGCGCAGCGGGCCTCCGTTCAAACGACGCGCCGGCGTCGCCCTTTTTGTCGGCGGCGCGCTCGCGGGCATGCCCGCCGCCGTTTCCGCGCAGACGCAACCCGGCGCGGCGTCCGCGATGACCGCCGCCTCCTCGACTTCGGCGCCGGCTCCCGCGACGGCAACGCCATCGCAATCGGTCCAAGCCGCACCGGCTCCCACCTCGAGCGCGGATACAGCGCATGTCCTCGCGCCCGTCGTCGTGATCGGCACCACACCGTTGCTCGGCCTCGGCACGCCGCTCGCGCAGGTGCCGGCCAACGTCCAGACCGTGCGTGCGCGCGATCTCGATCGGCAGCATCGCGCGACGATCACCGACTACTTCGAGAAAAACCTGCCGAGCGTCGACATCAACGAGGCGCAGGGCAATCCCTATCAAGTCGACGTCAACTACCGCGGCTTCACCGCTTCGCCGCTCCTCGGCACGCCGCAGGGCCTGTCGGTGTTTTTCGACGGCGTTCGCGTGAACGAACCGTTCGGCGATGTCGTGAACTGGGACCTCATTCCTCAGGAAGCGATCGACACGATCCAACTGATCCCCGGCTCGAATCCGACCTACGGTCTCAACACGTTGGGCGGCGCGCTCGCGATCTCGACGAAAAACGGCAAGACGAGCCCCGGTGGCGAAGCCGAAGTGAGCGCGGGCTCATGGGGCCGCAAGAGCGCGCAGATCGCACAAGGCGGCGCGATCGGCTCGAATCTCGATTACTACTTCACGGCCAACGCCCAGAACGACAACGGGTGGGCCCAACAAAACTGGAGCCGCGTTCGCCAGGCATTCGGCAAGCTGCGCTATACGGACGCCGATACGACGCTCTCGTTGTCGGCGGGCGGCGCGGACAACCAGCTTTCCGGCGCGCAGACGCTGCCGCGCTCGTTCCTCGGCAATCCCTCGCAACCGTACACCTACCCCGACGAAAACAAGAACAGCGTGGGGTACCTGACGTTCTCGGGCGACCGTACGATCAGCGACAACGTGGAGCTCTCGGGCAACCTTTATTACCGGCACTATCGCAACAGCAATTTCGCCAGCAACCAGAACACCGATTTCGGCACGATCGACCCGGCGACGGGCGCCGTCGATACCGTCCAGGCGACGAACCAGCAAGCCGTCGCGACGACGGACAGCTACGGCGGCAGCCTCCAGTTGACGCTGCTCGGCAAGCTCGCCGGCATGGAAAATCAATTCGTCACGGGCATCGCCGCCGATATCGCCAATTCGCGCTACACGGCATCCTCGCAAGATGCGGTCTTCAATGCGTCGCGCGGAGCGATCGGCATCGACGACTTCACGTTGAACACGGATGCGAAGACGCGCAACGCCAGCTACGGCGTCTATTTCACGGACACGCTTTCGCTGACGAAGCAATGGGCGCTTACGTTATCGGGACGCTACAACTGGTCGAGCGCGCAGATTGCCGACCAAACGGGGGCTCAGCCGCTGCTGAATGCACGCCATGTTTTCTCGCGCTTCAATCCGGCCGTCGGCGTCAACTGGAACCCGACGCCGACGCTGACGGCCTACGCGACCTACAACGAAGGGATGCGCTCGCCAACCGCGATCGAGCTCGCCTGCGCGGATCCGAATGCGCCCTGCTCGCTGCCGAACGATTTCCTGGCCGACCCTGCGCTCAAGCCTGTCATTTCGAAGACGTTCGAAATTGGCGCGCGCGGGCGGATCGGCGCGTCGACGACATGGAGCGCCGCCGCATACAGTACGACGCTCGACGACGACATCGAGTTCATCAGCAGCGCCGCGAGTACGCAGGGCTTCTTCCAGAACGTCGGCAAAACGCGCCGCCAGGGCATCGAGCTTGCCGGCCGCACGCAGTTCGGCCCGCTCGCCGTCGGCGCGAGCTACAGCTATATCGACGCCACCTATCGCTCGTCGTGGACCGAACATGTCGAGGCCAATTCGAGCGCCGATGCCGCCGGCGACATCACCGTCAAGCCCGGCGATCACATCCCCGGCATTCCGGCCCATACCGTCAAGCTGCGCCTCGACTACAGCGCGACGCATCAATGGGACATCGGCGCGAACCTGAGCTATCGCAGCGCCTTTTTCGCGCGCGGCGACGAAAACAACGAGGACGTGAACGGCAAGCTCGCCGGTTATTTCCTGATCGATCTCGACACGACCTATCGCGTCACGAAGCAGCTCGAGGTCTACGCACGCGTGACCAACTTGCTCGACAAACGCTACGCGAGCTTCGGCGTGCTCGGAGAGAACGTCTTCACGGGACCGAACCAGACGTTCAACGGCGCGAGCCCCGTCGCCGAGCAGTTCGTCGGCGTCGGCGCGCCGCGCGGCGTCTGGGTCGGCCTGCGCTATCGATGGGATTGATTCGGTTCAGCGCGATTCGATCGACCCGTCGCTCGGCGGATAGGTGACGATCCCCCACGCGAGCGGCAAATCGCCGATTTGCTTGACCGGCGCATACGTCTTCGCGTCGAGCACGTAGACGGCGTTGGAGCGGCCGCACGCGAACATCAGCTTCGAGTCGTCCGGCGTGAAGCTGAAGTGCCAGCAGCGCTGGCCGATCGGCGCATCGGCGAGATGGTCATAGGTATGCGCGTCGAAGACCTGCAGCGTCTTGTCGCGCCCCGCCGCGACGAAGAGCCGGTTGCCGGACGGCCCGTAGACGACGCCGTAAGGCCCGAGCTTCGTGTCGATCGTCTTCACCACATGAAAGTCGTTTGCATCGAGTACCACCAGCTTGCTCAGCGACTCGAGCGTGACGGCGTATTCCTTGCCGTCGGGCGAGGCCTTGATGCCGCGCGGACGTCCGCCCGCCGCGAGCTTGACGACCGTGATGGGCTTGCCGCTGCGCGCTTCGTAGACCGAGACCGTATCGTCGCCTTCGTTCGTCACGAGCATCTGCTTGCCGTCGCGCGAGAATTCGACGCCTTCCGTCTCGTGCCCGCTGACCACGCGGTGAATCACGCGCCAGCTCTTCATGTCGACGATCGCGATCTCGGCCGGGGGCTTCGCCGCATCGTCGTCGTCCGCGCCCGGCTTGCCGCCGGGCTTGCCCTCCGGCTTCCCGGTTTCGCCCGGTTCGTACGTCACGTACGCGTATCCGTTGTGCACACGGACGTATTCCGGGTTCTTGCCGACCTTGACATGCTCGACGACCTTGCCCGTGCGCGTATCGACGGCGGCGAGTTCGCCCGTGTTCTTGTCGGCGACGACGAGACGCGTGCCGTCCTCGTTGAGGCTCAGGCCGCGAGGACCGCTCGCGCCGATCGAGAAAGTTTTCTCGAGTGTCAGGTTGTCGAGATCGATGACGCCGATGCCGGCCTTCTCACTCGTCACGTAAGCGACGGGTGAGGCAGCGTGCGCCGCGCCGGCTGCGAGCATCACGCCGGCGGCGAGCGCCATCGGCCGCAGGCAACGACGCGCCAACCCGCTCGCCGGGCACTGGAAGCGAGGCGCACGCCTTTCTCGGTGAGCGGTTCGCAAGAATGTCCCCACCATATCGTTAGTTCTCCTTTGTATTTCGAGCGGCGCCACGGGGACCGCGCGCCGTCACGCGGTGTGCTAAGCCCCATCGATCTCGGAATGGGATCTGACAAAGCTTAGCCCATCGCGAACCTGCCCGGCCGTGGCGGGCCCGGGAGTATTTCCCGAATCGAGCGCGGCGGCGCGGCGCCGCCTCAGTCCGCCGCTGTACCGCCAGGCCAGCAGCAGCAACGCGGCGAGCGCCGGCACCCAGCGCACGTCGGTCGGCACGCGCGTGCGGTGAGCGAAGCGCGCGTCGCGCAACGCCGCGGCGAGCGAGGCGGCATCGACGAGCCGACGATAGCCGAACCCGATGCGCTCGGCGAGCGCCGACAGATACTCGCCGCGCAGCTCCGAGAGCTCTTCGTGGGTTTCGGCCGTCGCGCGAGACGAATCCAAACCGCTCGACGACGAGGCGGGAGCGCCCGGCGCGGGAGGCACCTGGATCACTTCGGACGCGCTCCAGTAGCCGATCCGATTGCCGTTCGCGTCGGTCCTCGGGATCGGCGCGGGCTGATCCCCGCCGACACCGATGAGCCAGCCCGTCACGCCGGGCAAAGCGATGTCGGGCGACGGCGCGTTCGATGGACTGATCGGCGGCGCCTCCTGTCCATCCGTGATGAAGACGACGTCGACATTGCGCCCGACGGTGCGCGCGACGCGCACGGCCGAGTAGACGCCGCCCTCGGCGATACGGCTCCAGTTGGTCCAGCGCATGCGCCCGTCGATGGCGTCGAGCGAGGCAAGCAGTGCGTCATAGCTGCGGCAAACCTCGATCGGCGGCACCAGCAACAACGTATTTTGTCCCGTGAAGACGCTCCAGCCGACTCTCGACCCGCACGGCAGCGTGCCGAGCGCCTCGCGCATGGCGGACTTGGCGAACGCGAGCCGGCTGAGCGGTGCACCGGCGACGCTCACGTCCTCGGTGTACATGCTCTGCGTGATATCGAACGTCACGATGTAGTCGAACGTGTCGCGCGGCAGCTCGACACGCGGGAACGCCAGTGCGACCGCGAGTAGCGCGAATGCGGCGCCCACCGCCCAGTTGCGGCCCCCGAGCAGTGCGCGCGCGAGCCCGCCCGGCTTCACGGCAGATCCTCGCTTTGCGCGCCGCGCAGCCGGACGCCATGCTTCGTGACCGCCTTGGAGGCATCCATGTCTTCCTGCGTCTCCGGTGCAAGCCGCAGCGCCCGCTCGAGGTTGTAGCGGGCATCCCAGTCGTCGGGCGCCACACGCAGCAGCGCGCGGTAACGCGCTTTCGCCTGCTCGATCATCGGCAGCGAGCGAACCGCATCGGCCGTCTCCCCCGCCCCCTCGCGCAGGTACATGTTGCCGAGATCGAAAAGCGCCGCGCGCCCGATCGCATCGCGCGGCCCATCTTCGACGAGCGCCTCGAAGCGCCGCCCAGCGGCTGCATATTGTCCGGCCGCCGACAGCGCGATCGCCTGAGCGAGCTGGACCGCGCGCGGCGCGTGGTCGCCGGCTGGGGGATCGCCCGCCGTATCGGACGCCAATGCCGGCCCTTTCGCCGAGACCGCGGAAACCACGGGCTCGTTGTGAACCGTCGGGCGCTTCGAGTTCGCAATCGCCCGCACTTCGTCATCGATGCGGCTTGCCGTGCCGAGCCGCACGGCGTCGTAACCCGCGAGCGCGACGCAGATCGTCGCCACGGCGGCAAATGCGGTATGAACCGATATGCGTCTCAAGCCCAACTCCGTACCTGAACGATGCGCGAGGCGAGCAGGATCAGGCAGCAGGCCAGCGCAACGGCGTAGCAAACGTCGCTGCGATCCTGCCGCGGCAGACGCTCGTCGAATGCGATCGGAAAGCTCTGTTGCCGGCCGATTTCGTTCATCGCCTCGGCCATCGCGCGGGGATCGCCGGCCTGATAGAGCCGATAAGGTGTCCCGAGCGTCAGAAAGTAACGATGCAGCTGCGCCTCGGGCGAAGTGTCGCCGGCGCCGACCGCCGCACCGAGCTCGGCGCTGTAGATACTGCTGCGCAAATAGATGAAGTAGAGCGCGATCCGGTTGCGCGCCAACCCCTCGGCGATGAGCCGGCGTTCATCGGGCGAGAGCTGCGCGCCGCCATCGGACACCATGACGATCGCACGGTGTCCCGTCCACGGCAGACCGTCGAACTGGCGGATCGCCGCGAGCAACCCTCGTCCGAGCTGCGTATCGGGCATGCCGCGGCCGACTTGCGTGCCGTCGATCGCCGCGCGGATGATCGCGTGATCGAACGTGAATGGCACGGCGAGGATTGGAGCGATGCCGAACATCATGAATGCGAACCGGTCGTTCGGCCGTCCGTCGACGAACTCGCCGATCGCGACGCGCGCCACCTTGTTCTTGGAATCGCCCGTCGTATTGACGCCGCGGCTCGCCATCACGTCGTTCATGCTGCCGCTGCGGTCCATCAGTATCAGGATCTCGGCGCCGCGCCCGGTGCGCCGCGCCTCGAGATGCGAGCGACCCGGCCCAGCGAGCCCGACGACGATCGCGGCCATCGCGAGCGCCGCCGCGGCGCGCGCGACCCAGCCGAGCGTTCGGCCGATGCGATCGGGCGGCAACCAGGCCGACCATGAGAACGGCAGCGCTTCGTCGCGTCGCGGCAGGAGCGGCAGCAGTGCGAGCGGCAGCAGGCACAGCATCCACGGCGAGGCGAAGTCGATGGGCGCGCTCATGGGTGTCGGCGCCTCTCGGCTAGAAACAGCGCGCGACTGAGCGCCATCAGCCCGCGCGAGGCGCCGTCGCGGGAGCCCCCGATGCCGTCGCCGACTTCGCTGATAGGGCGGATGTCGCCGACGTCGCCGCTCGATCCTGCTTCGACGTTGCGACCTGCATCGCTCGCTACGACAGGGTTCGCCTGCGCGTGCCCGCTTCGCCGCGTGTCGTCCCCTGCCCCCACCACGGCGAAGAAACGCGCTTCCGAGTGCCGATAGAACTGCTCGATGCGCGGCCGCAACGGCAGCAGCCATGGGGCGCGTAAAAAGAGAACCGCCAGCGATCGCGCATGGACGACGCGCCCGGCCGTCTCGTTCAGCGCCCGGTGCAGTGCGCGCCAGGCGGCATCGCTCTCTTTCTCGCTCGGGCCCAGCCGCCGCATCTGCCGCCACGCAACCGCGAACGGCAGCCGCGCGGCCTCGCGCCGGTTACGCAGAATCCACCATACGGCCCATGCGACAAGGGTGGCGGCGAGCAATGAGAGCGTCACGGCGAGCCGGCGCTCGATCGGCGCGAGCGCCGTCGGCGGCGCCGCGCGATCCGGCTGCATGGTGCGCAACGCCGCGGCGTCGGTCCCGGCGTCCGGCACGAGCGGACCGACGCTCGCCGGCCACTCCGGCACGTGCAGCACGTCGCCGGCGGCCGTCTTCAAGGCGAGCGCGGGCAGTGCGATCCGCGTGATATCGCGCGGCGAATTGGTGACCTGATAATCGACGATCATCCAGCGGCGCCCTTCGGCATCCTTCTCCAGGCGCGCGGCGCGGCGCTCCAGCCAGACGTCGACCCGGCCGGCCGACGGAAGCTCCACGCGGCCGAGATCATGATCGCCGGCGTCGAGCAGAATCCGCTGCGTCAATACGTCGCCGATCGTGTGCCCGAACGCACGCGGTTCATCGACCTTCGCCTGCAGGTCCGCCGCGGCGACGCGCACAGGCGTACCGGCAAGCGCGAAAGCGCAAGCGAGCGACGCTATGGCGCGCGCAAGACGAGGTACATGAAGCGGATATCGATCGCACCGCATCATGCGCCTTGCTCCAGAAAATAGCGCGAGAGCTCGTCGGGATCGAAGTCGCCCACGAGGTAAAACGGCTTCATCGCATGCTTCGCGAACAGGTCGGTGAGCGCGCGGCGCCTCTGCGCGACGGCGTCCCGCCACTGGGCGCGCACGCGCTTCGAGAGCCACAGGGTGCGTTTCGCACCGGACTCCAGATCGCGGACCATGAGCAGCGCGCCGTCGCCGGGCGGCGCGAGTTCCGCCTCGTCCCAAACGACGATCGGCACGACGCACGCATGGACGAGCATGTCGAGTGTCGCGGGCAGCCCATCGAGCGGCCAATGGAAGTCCGAGACGATGAAGACGAGCCCCTGGCGGCCCGCGAGCTTCGAGACTGCGCGCGCGAGACCGCGCGCCCCATCGCCGCGTACCCGTGCCGCGACGGCAGCCGGTTCGGCCTGCCGAGCCGCCGTCCCACGCAACAGGGCGGCCATGGCCTCGCCCGCGCCGCGGCCATACCGGGCAGGCACGAAGAGATCGTCGCGCTCGTCGTCGTCGAAGGCGGTCATGCCGACGCGATCGCCGCTGCGAAACGCGCTGAATCCGAGTGCCTCGACGAAGTCGGCCACGACGTCGAGCTTCGGCCGAGACCTCCCGAAGCACATGGAAGCCGATACATCGACGAGCACATGCACGGGCACCGCCACGCGCTGCAAATGAAGCCGCACAAGCCATTCGCTGCGCACCGATTGCACGCTCGCGCGCAAGTCGAGCCGGCGCGGATCCGGATAGTCGACGAGGCGCGCGTGCATCGCGAACTCCTGGCCAGGGCCGAAGCTCGTGCCCGGATGAGACCCCGGTCGAACGCCGCTCGCGCGCACCGGCAACCGGTAGTGGAATTCGCGCGCTCCGTTCATCGTCCGCTCATCGAGGATCCCACTTGCGTCATGGCGCGGCCACTCGGGCGACGATCTGCTCGATCAGCGCCTGTGCGAGCTCCTGGCGGCGAAACTCGTAGATCGGCGTGAAGAAGACGCGATGACCGAGTGCCGCGGCGAGCACGGCATGAATATCTTCGGGCGTGAGATGCGAGCGTCCGGCGAGCCATGCGCTGACACGCGCCGCGCGCAAGAGCGCGCTCATGCCGCGCGGGCTCGCGCCCGCGAGAACGAGCCGATCCATCTCGACGCCCTCGAGCGCGATGCCGAAGCGCCGCGGATTCTCCGTCGCCTCCCAGATGTCGAGCACATAGCGCTCGATCGTCTCGCTCGCCTGGATCGATTGCTGGATCGCGGCGCCGATCGCATTGAGCTCTTCCCAGGCGACAACGCCGGGCCGCACTTCGCCGATCAGCGCATCGGCATCGTGAAACGCCGTATCGAACACGAGGGCGCGGCGCACGGCGCTGTCGGCGGGCGTCGGCATGTTGAGCTCGAAGAGAAACCGGTCGCGTGCGGCCGATGCGAGCTCGAACGTCTCTTCCTTTTCGACCTTGTTGCGATCGGCGAACACCGTCATGTGCGGGAAGCGATATTCGCGGTCGAATGCCGAGACCGAGCGCTCGGCCATTGCCCTCAGCAACAGCGACTGGACTTGCGGGCGCGCGCGGTTGATTTCGTTGAAGAAGAACGTGGTGAGCCGCTCACCGTGACGCAAAAGCGGTCCCGGGTCGATGCGCGGCTTGCCCTCGGCGTCGACGTAGGTGTGGTAAACGAGATCGCCCGGCATGAGGTCGATCGTGCCTTCGACGCGCTCGAACTCGCCGCCCACGGCGCGCGCGAACGCACGCAGCACCGTCGTCTTGCCGACACCGACGCCGCCTTCGAGCAGCACGTGGCCGCGTGCGAAAAGCGCCACGTTGATGAGGCGGATCGTCTGCTGCTGCCCGATCACGACCTTGCCGACTTCGTCCTCGAGGCGCAATGCGTTGCCGCGCCAGTCTTGCAGCTTCTCGCCCAATGCCATCGATCGGTCTCCTCGCCGGCCGCCCGCCGAGCTTCTCACGCGCTAAGCAGGCTTCATGCCGAGCGGGTACAACGACGCAACGGGCCGCGATGCGGATCGTCGTCGAGGACAGACGGGCACGCCCCGGCACGCGGCGAATCGATCGCCGGTGCATGGCGAACCTGGGCAGCGCGAGAGCCGTCGGTTGTCACGGGCGCGCAGGACAGACTGTCACCGAAATCGCGCGAATTGGCCTATCGAGCATCGCTCGGGACGGGCGGCTCGGCGCGAACCGAAAGGAAACGAAAGGAGCGAGAAAGAGACGCGACTCGAGCGCGCCTGTCGATCGCAGCGCCGACGGCGAGATCAAGGGGCTCGCCCGAGAGAAACCAGGCGACCCGCGAACCGGGATCTTACCGGCCCACCCGATAAAAGAAGAGCACCGTGCTGCCGGCGAACATGCCGAACAACGCGAGCCCCATTGCCATTGCCAGATCCATGCATCTCCCCTGACGAGGCGCGGCCCTTGCGGACGCGTGAACGAGAAAAGCGGCCCGGCGAACAGACAGCGGGCGCGAAGGCGCATTATCGGCGAGTCCGCGCCGGGGATAAAACCCACGATTTCCCCACCAAGGGTTTTTCCGGAGCCCAACCTCGCGCACAATCACGGTTTCGGCCCGAGCGTCCGGCGGACGGCCGAAGCGAGCCATCACCCACTTCGCGCGAGAACCGAACCGAATGACACTCTTTCAACAGCACGACATCGTAGAACTGGCAGACGGCAACTCGCTGCTGCGCGTCGCTCCGCAATTCGGCGGCCGCCTCCTCTCGTGGACGATCGGCGACGAGCCCATCGTCTTCTGGCCCGACGAAGCCGACTGGAGCCAGCTCGCGCGCGTGCGCGGCGGCAATCCGCTGCTCTTTCCGTTTCTGGCGCGTCACCGCGTCGACGGCCGCATCGGCGAGTGGCGCGACAAGGCGGGCGTGGTCCGCGCGCTGCCGATGCACGGCTTCGCCCGCGACCTGCCGTTCTTGCCGGCGCTCGACGCCGACGGCCGCGGCATCCGCATGACGCTCGCCGACACCGACGAAACGCGCAAGCAATACCCGTTCGGCTTTCGCTTCGAAGCCGAGTACCGGCTCGTCGATGCGTGCACGCTCGACGTCACGCTGACGACCGCCAACACGGGCGATGCGCCGCTGCCCTACTACGCGGGCCACCATTTTTATTTCGCCGTGCCGCACGCGCTGCGCGGCGAAACGACGCTCGAGCTGCCGCCGACCGAGCGGCGCCGCCAGCTCGAAGACGGGTCGATCAGCGCGCCCGAGGCGGGGGAGCCGCGATATACGCTCGACGAAGCGCGCATCCACGACCGCTTTCATTGTCTGCAAGGCGTCCCTGAGCAACCGGTGCGGCTCACCTGCGCGCCGCTCGGCAAGCGAATCGAAATCGACCTGAACCGGCCAGGCTCGATGCCTTGGTACGCCGTGACGAGCTGGACGGAGAACGAGCGTTCCGACTTCTACTGCGTGGAGCCGTGGCTCGGGCTGCCCGACGCCATTCACAACGGATTCGGCCTGCGCTGGCTCGCGCCCGGCGAGCAGGATCGGGCAGCGCTCAGAATCGGCGTCTCGCTGACGGCTGCTAAGCCTTGAGCGTCGCTTTTTGACGGCCCTTGGAGCGCGTCTTTTGACCGACGGTTCCGGCATTCGGCGGTTCGATCGATTGAAAACCGAGCGCGCCCGCTCGAGCCGCCCGTCCGCGCCCGGTAAATTTCGGCCCAAACGGCGGCGGCACGCTCGCACCCGCTAAAATCAGACGTTTTTTTCTCGCCGCGCCCTCCCGGGCTTCTTGCGCGCGAAGCGAAATCTAAGCAATCGTGGAAGTCGAAGTCCAAGCGAGGTTCAATGCTGAGAACAACAATGAAGCGGCTCGCCTGCCTGCCGCTCGCGGCCGTGCTCGCCGCATGTGGCACGGCGCCTGTCGAACCGGGGTACTACCGCGTCGAGCGCGGCGATACCGTGACGAAAATCGCGCGTGAGCATCGCCAGTCGGTCCAGAGCATCGTCCGTTGGAACAACCTGTCGAATCCGAACGCCATCGAAGTCGGCCAGGTTTTGCGCGTCGAGCCGCCCGGCAACGTCGCGTCGACGAACTCCAACGGGCCGCGCGCGTCGGCCGAAGCAACGCCGCGCGGCACGACGTCCAACGCCGGCGCGGCAAACCGCGACGCGGCGCGCGCCGCGTTCGGGTCAGTGCCGGCGGCACCGGCCAATGCGATCAAGCTCATCTGGCCGACGCAAGGCACGACCGTGCGCGGCTTCGACGGCGGCAGCTCAAAGGGAATCGATATCGCGAACTCGGCGGGCTCGCCCGTCGTCGCGGCGGCACCGGGTACCGTCGTCTATGCGGGGGACGGCCTGCGCGGCTACGGCAACCTGGTCATCGTCAAGCACAATGCCGACTTCCTCACGGCCTATGCGCACAACCGGAAGCTGCTCGTCAAGGAAGGACAAGCGCTCGCGCAGGGCCAGCAGATCGCGGAAATGGGCGATACCGACAACGATCGCGTCGCGCTGCACTTCGAGCTGCGCTACAAGGGGCAGTCGATCGATCCGGCGCGCTATCTGCCCGCTCGTTGAGGGCAAGGCTCGAGGCCGCCGCGATTCGGACAACACGCGCCGCTTGCTAAGGACAACCCGCGCAAGCGGCCCGCGGCGTTCGCCGCCGCCGATCAACTCCAATCGTCCATGTCGTGCTTGATGGTATGCCGGTTGGCGATCAACGTCTCGACGCTCGGTTCGTTGTTCATCGCACGTTGGATCGCGAGTTTCGTCGCCTCGTAATTCGTGCGGTACATGTCCTTCTTGTCGAGATTCGGGTCCGTCACGCATCGCGGATCGATCCAAACGAGGCTGATGATGCAGAGCTCGTTCGCCAGATCCTTCGGCAGGATGCCTTCGATCAGACAATCGACGACGGCGTCCGCGGTGGCGGACTGCACCACGCCGCCGAAAAGATCGACGGTCGCCATATCCTTTAGCGTGACCTTGGGAACGATCATGGTGGCGGGCCGTACCATTTGATTGCACGCGCGAATCGCGAACATCGCCGTGTGCCCTTTGCTTTGCGCCATCATGCTCGCAAACGCATGGCCGACCGGGCCGTCGACGCGGCCGATCAATATCTCCGGCATCGCATCGGTCGCTTGGCCTTCGGCGGCCAGTACGGTCGCCTCGCCGGCGCGAAAGGTCAGATCGACTGCCATGGGGAAATCTCCTTCGAAAGTGTGGGGGAGGGTTGGGTTGCTGGAAGGGACGGCGACACGCAAGGAAAGTGCCGGGCGCCTAACGGCGGCGCGCCGCGCTCGGAATGCCGCGCGGGATGGGAAAATTCGCTGAGGGAGCGATTGGCGCCCCGAGCCGTCGAGCGCTTGCGCGGGGCACGCCGTTGCGCAAAGTGTCAGCGTTTCGTTACACATTGGCGCAGCGCAAAAAAAAGCCCGGCGAGGCCGGGCCAACGGGGGTTCGGCGCATTAAGGCAAAGGACCGGTTCGCCATGCGCCGATTAGGAATTTAGCCGCTTCGCACGGAATCGACAATCGATTAATTCGTCTTTCGAACCCAATGGCCGGCAGAGACGAACTAATGTCAGAGACTCATGGAGGAAAGCGCACATAACGGACAACTGACTCGAATGCACTTTCGCATCGGCGCTCTGCCTTGTCTGTTGGGGCAGACACACGGTTGCGCGAGCCGAGCCGATCGTTATTCTCCCGATTTTCAGATTTATTGCCGGCGATTCTTCTGGATTTACAGATTTATTTTGTCAGCGCAGTCCGCGAGTACTTCCTCGCGGAGCCGGTCTAAAGGACGCTGCGTCCGGGCTGAATTTCAAACACCCGAGGATTGAATCGGAGCAATTCCCACATATTGATTTGAATCCCCGATTGGACCAAAGACGGGTCGTGCGCTCACGCCATCCGGCGCAACACGCCATCGCGCAGGAAGAAGTGGTGGAAGAGCGCGGCGGCCACATGCAGCCCGACCAGCCCCAGCAGCGCCCATGCGACGACCTGATGCACATCGCCCATTGCGTGACCGAGGGCGGAACCGGTCGCCGACAGCGGCGGGAGCGGTATCGCGCCGAAAAGCGTCACGGACCAGCCGCGCGACGAAGCATTGATCCAGCCCAAGACCGGCTCCACGAACAGGAGCACGTAGAGCAGGATGTGCGTCAGCCACGCCACTTGACGCATGAACGGCGTCGCTTCGACGACATCGGGCTCACGACGTATGAAGCGCCAGACGATGCGCACGATCATGATGGCGATGATGGCGGTCCCCAGCTCCAGATGCCAGGTAATGAGCCCGACGGGCTGCGTGCCGCGATGAATGTCCGGCATCGTCCAGGCAACGACGTACTGGGCCACCAGCAGAACGACGATGAGCCAGTGCAGCAGGCGTGCGAAGGGATCGTATTTGGAAAGGGCGGCTGAGCTCATCGGCAGGTACTCGGTTTCGTGGATCGGTCGGTGCGAAAACGCGCCGATTTTAACGCACGGCATTCCACCGACGTAATGGCGCGGCGTTGCCATTCGTTACGCGAGCACGCTGACCGATGCCGCGCGGGCGAGCGGCCAGGAGGAGAGAGCCGCATCGTACCGCAATCGCACCGCTTTTATTGCGGTGGGGTCGCGCCCGGCGCACCGGGGGCATCGATCATCGCCGGCGGGCGCGTGTCCGTCGGCACGCCCTGATAATCGGGCGGATCCTGCGGAGCGCGATGGTGATGGATGGTTGCATCTCCACAGCCGGCCAGCATGGAGACGGCGGCCGCGGCCGCCACAGTGAATCGTTTCATGAGCATTCCGCGCAAAGGGAAACCGCGAGTCTAAACGAAATGCGCCTCACGCCGCCGTCAAGGCATCGCGTGAAAGGGCCGCTGCGCGGAGAGATCGAATCAGGCGCCGACGTCGTCCGGGTCGATCCGGCGTGGCGCTTTCATGCTGATTCCTGTCGCCCGCAAAGCTCGCCCCGAGTGTCCTAATATGTATTCGTCGCCCGCGGTGGCGTGCATTTTCGTCACCGGCAATGGCGGAAGGAGGAATTGCCATGGACGCTGAATCGATCGCCGGCCTGGTCGGACTCGCGGTGGGGCTGCTCGTACTCTTTGCACTGACGGTCTTCGAGTCGCTCTCATACAAGCGCGAACACGGCGAGGGCTTCATCCATCACTGGCTCGCGGCCCATCACATGTTCGACTGGCACCGGACGAAGCACTGATCGCCCTTCTCTCTCGAACCCGCGGGTCGTTTAGACGCGCGTATGCCGGCGCAATGCGGCCTCCTCGGCCGCGAGCGTCTGAGGGAGTTGCTCGCGCAGAAAATCGACCCACGTGCGGATTTTCGCGTCGAGGTATTCGCGCGACGAATAGAGCGCGTGAATCGTCATTGGCTCAGTCGTATATTCCGGCATGATCCAGAGGAAGTCGCCATTGGCGAGCCAGCGCATGGCCGTATAGGTCGGCAAGATGGCGATGCCCATTCCCTCGCGCACCGCAATCGCCATCGCATCGGCGCCGTTGACCTGGAACGGTGCCGGCGGCAGCGTGTAGGACTCGACGCCATGAGGTCCGTCGAAATTCCATTTGTCGAACACCGAGCCCGGTGTGACGAGCCGAAGGCAGACATGATTCGAAAGCTCGCCCGGCGTCTTCGGCACGCCATGCCGCTCGAGGTAGGCCGGTGACGCGCAGGCAATGCTGAACGCGCTGCCGAGCCGCTGCGAGACGAGCCCCGAGTCGGGCAGGTGGTAGCCGAGCACCACGGAAACGTCGTAACCCTCGTCGAGCAGATCCGGGATTCGCTGCGACAGCGTCAGCTCGACCGAGACGTCGGGATACCGCTGCTGGTATCGGCCGACGGCGGGAACGATGTAATGACCGCCGAAACTCGCCATGGCGTGGATGCGCAATCTGCCCGACGGACGAGCATGCGCGTCACTCGCTTCCGCCTCCGCCTCCTCGACGTAGGCAAGGATCTGCTCGCACCGCTGCAAGTAGCGCTTGCCTGCTTCGGTCAATGCAATACGCCGTGTGGTCCGGTTCAAAAGTCGCGTGTGCAGATGCGCTTCCAGATCGGACACCGCGCGCGAGGCGTAGGCCGTCGTCGTATTCAAGTGTTGTGCCGCCGCGGTGAAGCTTCCCGACTCGACGACACGCACAAAAACGCGCATGTTTTGCAGCGTGTCCATACTATCCCCTGTTGATCCCACGCAAGCAGATTGTTGCACGATCGGCAATGTCGATTATCTCAATTACTGTAAAGATCCCTTACACCGTTACGACTTATTCGACAATCAGCCGAAAAATATAATCGGCGGTAGTCGATACCGCCGCCCAAGGAGAACAGTCGTGCAGTTGCTCACCCGGAAACGAAGCGTCGTGCTCGCGTTTCTTGCACTGCCGATAATAATTGCCGGCTGTGCGAGCACTCACGGCATCGCGCCGCAATCGCGCCTTCCCGATCCGACCTCGTTCGACGTCGGCCATGCCATACGCGAGGCCGACGCGAGCGCGCACTGGCCCGCGAGCGATTGGTGGCGGGCATTCGGCGATCCACAATTGAACGCGCTCATCGAGACGGCGACCTCCGGCAGCCCCACACTCGCCGCAGCCTCGGCGCGCGTACGCCAGGCCGCCGCGCTCGCCGGCGTTTCCGAGGCCGCCGAATCGCCGCAACTGGAAGGCAGCCTGTCGGTCACGCGCGAGCATTGGCCCGACAACGTCTACTATGGCCCGGGCCCGCTCGCCAACGCCACTACCTGGAACAACGTGGGCGCGTTGCGCCTGACTTATCGCCTCGACCTCTGGGGGCAGGACAAGAACGACACCGAGCGCGCCCTGGACGTCGCGCATCAGCGCGCGGCCGATGCGCGCGCCGCCCAGCTCGAGCTCGAAGTCAACGTCGTGCGCGCCTATGTCGATTTCGCCGAGCAGTATGAGCTGCTCGACATCGCGACCGATGTGTTCGCGCGCCAGAAGCAACTGGCCGATCTCGCCCGGCGGCGTCTCGCCGGCGGAATCGGCACGCAGCTCGATCTCTCGCAAGCGGAGGCGCCGCTGCCCGAGTACGAGCGCCAGATAGAAGCCCGGCGCGAAGCGATCGAGCTCGCCCGCAACCGGCTTGCCGCATTGCTCGGCAAAGGACCCGGGGCGGGTGCGGCACTCGCTCGCCCCACGCTCTCGCTTTCCGCCCCAGCCTCGTTGCCGTCCACGGTACCGGCCGAGCTGATCGGCCACCGGCCCGACGTCGTCGCGGCACGCTGGGCCGTGGCGGCGCAGGCACGCGGGATCGATGTGGCGCACGCGGCTTTCTATCCGAATATCGATCTCGTCGCTTCGCTCGGCGGCTACGCGGTGGCGGGGCCGCTGTTCCAATTCCTGCATGCCGCCAACGGCGGCTGGACGGGCGGTCCGGCGCTCTCGCTGCCGATCTTCGACGGCGGCGCGCTGCGCGGCCGGCTCGGCGCGGCGACGGCCGGCTACGACGAAGCCGTCGCCCATTACGATCAGTCGGTCGTCGAAGCGCTAAAGGAAATCTCCGACGCGATCGTGACGCTGCGCTCGCTCGCCAAGCAGCAAAGCGACGCGGAACGCTCGGTGAATGCCGCGCAACGCAGCTACCAACTCTCGGCGCTCGGGTTCAAGCGTGGCCTCACCGACTACGTCAACGTCATCGTCGAAGAAACACGCTGGCTCGATGCGAAGCAACGTATCGCGCAAGTGCACGCCGATCGTCTCGCCGCCTATGCTTCTTTGATGAGCGCACTCGGCGGCGGCCTCACCGTTCCCGCCGACGGCCCCGACGAGACCGGCCTCGAACCGTCGCAGCGACTCTTCGGCGCGCATCGTTCCGCGGACGCGGCGACAAAGAACGCAACAGGCGGCGCCGCGCCGGCCGCGGCCGGGTCGGCCGCCGCCGGCGCGCACTGAACGGAGGGCACGGACGATGTCGGACACCGCAACGGCAAGTGCCGCCTCTTCGACCGCCACCGGCGTGCGCGCGGCGTTCGTCGACTGGTGGCGTACCGACGGCCTCACCTGGATCTACCTGTTCAAGGCGCTCGCCGCCGCTTTTCTCGCGCTCGCCATCGCGATGCGGCTCGACCTGCCGCAGCCGCGCACGGCCATGACGACGGTCTTCATCGTCATGCAGCCGCAAAGCGGCGCCGTGCTCGCGAAGAGCTTCTACCGGATCGGCGGTACGCTCGTCGGTCTCGTCGCGACGCTCGTGCTCGTCGCGCTGTTCTCGCAGCATTCTGAGCTTTTCCTCGGCGCCCTCGCGATCTGGACCGGCATCTGCACGGCCGGCGCGGCGCGCAATCGAAACTTCCGCTCGTACGGGTTCCTGCTGGCCGGCTATACGGCGGCGCTGATCGGCATTCCAGCCGCGCAGCAGCCCAACGGCGCGTTCATTTCGGCCATGACGCGCGTCTCGGAAGTCACGCTCGGCGTGCTCTGCGCCGGCTTCGTCAGCGCGCTCGTCATGCCGCAGCATGCGAGCGAGCAGATGCGCAGCGCCGTGCGCGCGCGATTCTCACGGTTCGTCGACTATGTCGCGGCCGTGCTTGCGAGGCGCATCGAGCCCGCTCACGTCGAACGCACCAACGCTCAGTTTCTGGCAGAGTTCGTCGGCTTCGAGGCGATGCGCAGCATCGCCGTCTTCGAAGGACCCGAGACGCGCCTGCGCAGCAACCGTCTCGCCCGGCTGAACAGCGAGTTCATGACCGCATCCACGCGGCTTCATGCGTTGCATCAGCTCATGAACCGCCTGCGCGCGCAAGAGGCGACAGAGACGACGGAAGCGCTCGAACCCTATTTCGTGGAGCTGGGCACGCTCATGCAAACGCCGGGAGAACCGGTGCTTTGGGCGGCCGACGCCTCGCGCGCGGCGCAAACGCTGCAGACCTACAAGTCGGAGTTGCCGAGACGCGTGCGCCAAACGCGTACCGTGCTCATCGAAACGCGACCCGATTGCGCGCTGCTCGACTTCGATACCGCGTCGGAACTGCTCTACCGGTTCGTCGACGACATGCATGCCTACACGCTCACCTATGCGTCGCTGGCCACCGCGACGCACGAGCGCGAGCGCTCGCCCGAGCGCTACGAGCCGAAGACGAACGCGGTCGCGACCGCGATCGCGGGCGTACGCGGCGCGCTGCTGATGGCGGCATTGAGCGCGTTCTGGATCGCGACGGCCTGGCCGAACGGCGGGACGCTCGTCTTCGTCGCCGCGGCGACGGCCGCGCTCGCATCGTCGTCGCCGACACCTACACGGATGGCGACGCAGATGAGCATCGGCACGGTGCTGGCCGCCATCGTCGGCTTCGTCGTCGAGTTCGGCATCTATCCGCACATCGACGGCTTGCCGATGCTCTGCGTCGCGCTGACGCCTCCGCTCGCACTCGGCGTCTTCCTGACGACCCGGCCCAAGATCGCGGGTATCGGCGCCGGCTATTGCATCTTCTTCTGTACGCTGGCCGGTCCCGACAACGTCATGCGCTACGATCCCTCCGGCTATGCCGACAGCGCGTTCGCGCTCGTGCTGTCGATGCTCGCCTGTGCGCTTGCGTTCGCGCTGATCGTGCCGCCTTCGACGCCGTGGCTGCGCGCTCATTTCATCGCCGATCTGCGACGCCAGGTGGTGCTCGCATGCCGCGCGCCGCTCGCGCGGGTCCGCGGACGGTTCGAAAGCCGCGCGCGCGATCTCGCGTTTCAGGCGCATGCGATCGAGCAGCAGACGAGCGATGCGCCACGCGAGGCGCTCGCCTGGCTCGTCGTCGTGCTCGAGTTCGGCCATGCCGTCATCGACTTGCGTGGCGAGCTCGAGGCGTTGCCGCCCGATCCGCGCTACGCGGCCTCGATGCCCTGGCGGCGCGGCATTTCGAGGGCACGCGGCGCGCTCGTGGCGCTCTTCGAGCGTCCGAGCGCGCGCAGCCTCGACGCCGCGCTGGCCGCGACCATCGACGCGATCGCCGCCGTGCAGCAGGCGCTGATCACGTTCGAGCCGCCGCGCGACGAGCGCCACCGGCTGCAGCGCATCCTCAGCTATCTGCATTTCGTGCGCACGGCGCTCATCGATCCGCATTCGCCGCTCGCCGCTTTCGCGCCGGCCGCCCATGAAGACGTTGGCGCCGGCGCATCCGAGACCGGAGCTTCCCATGCCTCGTGACATTGCCCTGCTCGGCGCCTACATCCCCGCCATGGTGCCGCTATCGATCGCCGGCGCGGCACTCACCTGGGCCATCGACCGGCTGCTCGGCGCGTTGGGGCTTTATCGCGTCGTGTGGCACCCCGCGCTCTTTCGCGCGAGCCTGCTCGTCATCGTCTGCGGGACGCTCGGGCTCGCCGTCTACCGTTGACATCGACCTTCACCGATCGAGCCAATCATTCGAGCTGAACCATGATACTGAGAAAACTCATAGGCTTTCTTGCGACGGCGATCATATTCGTCGCCGCGCTCGCGATCGGGCGCGCGCTTTGGATCCACTACATGGACGAGCCGTGGACGCGCGACGGCCGCGTGCGTGCACAGATCGTGACGATCGCGCCGGATGTCTCGGGCGCCGTCGTCGAGCTACCCGTCGCCGACGATCAGCTCGTGACCAAGGGCCAGGTGTTGATGCGCATCGACCCGTCGCACTATCAAGTCGCCGTCGAGCAGGCCGAGGCCGCGGTCGCCGCGCGCAAGGCGGAATGGCAGATGCGCCGCGCCGATGCGCAAAGGCGCGCCGACATGGATAGTCTCGTCGTCTCGAAGGAAAGCCGCGAAAACGCGCTGCAGGCGTCGGCGAGCGCCGAGGCGCAATACCGGCAGGCGTTGGCCGCGCTCGATGCGGCCAAGCTCAATTTGTCGCGCACGACGGTCGTCTCGCCCGTCGACGGCTACGTGACGAACCTCTCGGTCTATCGCGGCGACTATGCGACGGCAGGCACGCCGAAGCTCGCCATCGTCGACAGCCATTCGTTCTGGGTCTACGGCTACTTCGAGGAAACGCGGCTCGAGCGCGTCAAGATCGGCGACAAGGCCGAAATGCGGCTGATGAGCGGCGGCGTCCTGAAAGGCCACGTCGAAAGCATTTCGCGCGGCATCTACGATCGCGACAATCCGCAAAGCCGCGAGCTCGTCGCCGACGTCAATCCGACCTTCAACTGGGTCCGGCTCGCCCAGCGCGTGCCCGTGCGCATCCATATCGACGAAGTGCCGGACGGGCTCGTGCTTGCGGCGGGGACGACCTGCACCGTGGTCCTTTCGCCGGTTCGCCGCGACTAGAGGCTCGCGAACGTGCCCTGCCCGCGCAGCTTGAACTGGCCGACTAAGCGCTTCAACGCCTTGGCCTGATCGTCGAGCGAGCGCGCCGCGGCCGTCGCCTCTTCGACGAGCGCCGCGTTTTGCTGCGTGCCCGCATCCATTTGCGTGACGGACCGATTGATCTCCTCGATGCCGGCGCTTTGTTCCGACGAGGCCGCCGAGATCTCGCCCATGATGTCGGTGACGCGCTTGACCGCCTTCACGACCTCGTCCATCGTCCGCCCCGCGTCCTCGGCGAGGCCCGAGCCGTTTTGCACGCGTTCGAGCGAAGTATTGATGAGTGTCTTGATCTCCTTCGCGGCGCCGGCGCTGCGCTGCGCGAGAGACCGGACCTCGCCCGCCACGACGGCGAAGCCGCGCCCCTGCTCTCCCGCGCGCGCGGCTTCGACCGCCGCGTTCAGCGCGAGGATGTTGGTCTGGAACGCGATGCCGTCGATGACGCCGATGATGTCGCCGATGCTCTTCGCGCTGTCGTTGATGTCGGCCATCGTCGTGACGACGCGCGAAACGACCTCGCCGCACGTCGACGCGATCTCGGACGCATTGTTCGCGAGCGAGCTTGCCTGCTTGGCATTGTCGGCGTTCTGGCGCACCGTCGAGGTCAGCTCTTCCATGCTCGAAGCGGTCCGCTCGAGTGAAACGGCCTGCGCCTCGGTGCGCTTGGAGAGATCGAGGTTGCCCATCGAGATTTCGCCGGCGGCCGAAGCAATCGCCTCGGCGCTCGCGGCAATCTCGCCGACCGTCGCGGCCAGGCCCGTCTGCATCTCGGCGAGCGCATAGAGCATGCTCGAGCGGTCTTTCTTGCCGAGCGCGATCGGATAGGCGAGGTCTCCCGCGGCGATGCGGCTCGCGATGTCCTTGGCATAGGCCGGCTCGCCGCCGAGCTGACGCGTGAGCCGTCGCACGACCCACTCGCTGATGACGAACGCCACGACGATGAGCGCGGCCGTCATGACGGCCATCATCACGAACGACGACTTGAAGATGAACGCGGCGGCCGACATCGTCTGTTTTGCCTCGACGCCGCGCTGCGCGACGAGCTCGTCGACGAGTTTCTCGAGCTTGCCGGTCTCGACGAGGAGCGAAACGTCCTGCGTCCCGACCTGCCAGTTCATCTGCGTGAGATCGAGAGGCTGCGCCTTCACGAGCGTCACGAACTCGCGCAGATGCCCCGCCCAGGCGGCCACGGCATCGGCCAACTTCTTCTGTTGAGCGAGCGCGACGCTGTCCGACGCGTCCGTGTACTGCTTCAGCGTATCGAGCTCCCCGTTGATCGCGGCGAGGCCCCTGTCGATGTCGGCGCCGAGCTCGTCGCGCTCCTTGGCGGTCGTCGCGGTGACGAGCGTCTTCTGCGCCCGGCTCGCGCGCAGAACGCCCGCGCGCACTTCCTCGGCGGCGCGGCTGGCGACATGACCCTGATCGTAGATCGACTTCGACGAAGCATTGAGGCGGCTGATCTGCGCGAGCGCGAAGATGCCGATCGCGAGCGTGCCCACCAGCAGCACCGCAAAAGCGAGCCGCAACGATGCCTTTACCGACAGGCCGGCCTGCCACGCCTTGACCGCCCCTTTTTGCGCACCGGCTTCCGATTGACCCGATTGACCGCCGGCCGCCGCGCCGTTCGGGATGAAGCCGGCTGCCGAACGCCTGCCGAGCGAAACTGCCTTCATATGAACCCCCTTCTTATGACGCGCAGCCTCATGAGCCGCGCAGACGGCCTGGATACGGCCTTATCCTCCATTAACGGCATGCGGCGCAGCCCGCTTTAGTGTCCGCGGCCCCGGGTAAAACCCGCATGCGAATCGTTGGCAGCCACGTGCATTCGCCGCGTGCGAGCACGGTTATAGCTAAACAAAAAACGATTGGCTCAAAAAGGCGCCGGCCAAGGCGACGCTTTCGATTTCGTTTCCGGCCGGACAACGGCTTCGCGAAATCATCTGCTGAATGATGCTGATGTCTCGATCTCGACAAAAATTGTCTGAGACGTCCGCACGCGACACACTAAACTGATCGCAATAGCCACCGTGGTTGGCGCGTCAGCGCTTGCTTCGGGTCATGGGCAGTGCCGATGGGGTGACCCTGACTGCCACGCCGCTGCGTCAAATTCATATTTCTCCTATCGGGAAAGCTCGCAATGCAGAAAAACGCCCTTGCGGCGAATGCCGCGACCTCCATGCCGCCTCAGTCCGCGGCTGGCGCCTCGACCGTTCAGCGCACCGTTTATCCGGTGCTTGGCGCGATCAGCTTCTCGCATCTGCTGAACGACATGATTCAGTCGTTGATCCTCGCCATCTATCCGATGCTGAAGGCGAACTTCTCGCTTTCGTTCGCTCAGATCGGCCTCATCACGCTCACCTATCAAATCACCGCGTCGCTTCTGCAGCCGCTCGTCGGGTTCTATACCGACAAGCGGCCTCAGCCCTACTCGCTCCCTGTCGGCATGGGTTTCACGCTGTCGGGCCTGGTGCTGATG
Source organism: Trinickia sp. EG282A (assembly GCF_040965455.1). NCBI lineage: Bacteria > Pseudomonadati > Pseudomonadota > Betaproteobacteria > Burkholderiales > Burkholderiaceae > Trinickia > Trinickia sp. EG282A. Next base: position 737,320 of record NZ_JBFRCC010000003.1, read on the forward strand.
TCGGTTGCGCCCAATTTTCCGGTGTTGCTCCTGGCGGCCGCGCTCGTCGGCTGTGGCTCGTCGGTCTTTCATCCCGAATCGTCGCGCGTAGCCCGAATGGCTTCGGGCGGCCGGTATGGGCTCGCGCAGTCGCTGTTCCAGGTCGGGGGCAATGCGGGCACATCGCTCGGCCCGCTGCTTGCCGCGATGATCGTCATTCCGCACGGGCAACGCAGCATCGCCTGGTTCTCGGCCGCGGCGCTCGTCGCGATCGTCGTGCTCGCGAACATCGGCCGCTGGTACAGCCGCCATCCGGCCACGAAGAAGAAGAGCGGCGCCCGGGCCACGCATCCGACGCTCTCGAAGCAACGCGTTGCGTTTGCGATCGGCGTGCTCGTGCTGCTCGTATTCTCGAAGTACTTCTACCTCGCGAGCATCAACAGCTACTTCACGTTCTATCTGATCGACAAGTTCCATCTGAGCGTGCAGGCCGCGCAGATCCATCTGTTCGTGTTCCTCGCGGCCGTCGCGGCAGGCACGATCATCGGCGGGCCGGTCGGAGATCGAATCGGCCGCAAGTATGTGATCTGGGTGTCGATTCTCGGGGTGGCGCCGTTCACGTTGCTTTTGCCTTACGCAAACCTCTTCTGGACGGGTGTGCTGACCGTCGTGATCGGTATCGTGCTGGCCTCGGCCTTCGCGGCCATCATCGTCTACGCGCAGGAGCTGATTCCCGGCAACGTCGGGATGGTGGCGGGCCTCTTCTTCGGTTTCGCGTTCGGTCTCGGCGGCGTCGGCGCGGCCGTGCTCGGCGATCTCGCCGATGCGACGAGCATCTCGTATGTCTACAAGGTCTGCTCGTTCTTGCCGCTGCTCGGGATACTGACGGTGTTCCTGCCGAACATCGAGAGCAAGCGCGCGAAGGCGTAGGCCTTCTGGTCAGGCCCCTATCCGTGCAAACGGGCGCCAGGCGGCGCCCGTTTTGTCTTACGCCGCCGCGTACAGGTCGAGAAACCGCCGGAGAATGCCGGAAGAATAAGTGCCGGCGATATCGGTCAGAAACGATGTGAACGACATGTGCGCATGATCGTCTGCCGTGTCCGAAATCGTGCGCACGACCGCGCACGGCACATCGTGCTCGTAGCAGACCTGCGCGATCGCAGCGCCTTCCATTTCGACGGCGAGCGCATCGGGCAGCGCCAGCGCAAGCGCTCGAACCTCCGCCTCGCTCGACACGAACCGATCGCCGCTCACGATCATTCCACGATGCACGCGCACGCCATCGAGGCGAAACCGCTCGGTCAGTATCGCGCCTTCGTCGGTCACGAATCGCTCGCACGCTGCCGCGAGGCGGTCGGCCAGAGCGCCGTTCGCGTCGAACCGCGCACGTCCGAGCAACGGCACCTCGTATTTCGGAAAAATCGGCGAAGCATCGAGATCATGCTGCAACAGCGAATCCGCTACCACGATATCGCCGACGCGGACGTCGCGCCCGACGCCGCCGGCGACGCCCGTGAAGACCATCTTGCCGACGCCGAACGCATGGATCAGCGCGCCGGCGGTGGCCGCGGCCGCCACTTTGCCGACGCGCGCGAGCGTCACGACGCAGGGCACGCCGTGCACGGTGCCCGTATGGTAGTCACGACGGCCGAGCGTGACCGTGCGCATCGTTCCTTCCGCACGCATCGCATCGACGAGATCGCCGAGTTCCTGCGGCAGCGCCGCCAAAATGCCCAAGGGGGGCGTCGCCTTAGCCTTACCGTCGTTCTCGCTCACTCGATCCTCACTCGACCACTTGCAATTTCGCCACTGCCAGCGCAAGCCACTTCTCGCCGTGCCGCTTGAACCGCACCTGCGCGCGCGCATCGGCACCGCTGCCTTCGAGCGCGGTGATCGCACCCTCGCCGAACTTCGTGTGGAACACCTGCTGACCGACGCGAAAGCCTGTATCGGCTTCGCGCTGCTCGTTCGCGAACGCGGGCAGCGCGGCCGCGGCGCCTTCCGTGGCGGCATAGCCCCCGTAGCTCCCACCGTAGCGCGCTTGCTGCCGATCGGGGCGCGCAAACCAGTCGCGCCCCCAGCCCGCATTGTCGGAGCGGCCGCCCCAACGAGCTCCCGCCTCCGCCTTCGGCGTCAGCCATTTCAACGTTTCCTGCGGCAGTTCGTCGAAAAACCGCGAGCGGATGTTGTAACGCGTCTGCCCATGCAGCATCCGGCTTTGCGCGAACGACAGGTAGAGCCGCTCCTTCGCGCGCGTGATCGCCACGTACATGAGCCGGCGTTCCTCCTCCAGCCCCTCGGGCTCGATCGCGCTGTTCTCGTGCGGGAACAGACCTTCTTCGAGCCCGGTGATGAAGACGGCCGTGAATTCGAGCCCCTTCGCCGCGTGGACGGTCATCAGCTGCACGGCGTCTTCGCCGGCCTGCGCCTGGCTTTCGCCGGCTTCGAGCGACGCATGCGAAAGGAAGCCCGCGAGCGGCGTCATGAGATCGGGATTCTGCGCGGGCTCGTCGAGCCCGGGCGCATCGAGCACCGTCGTCGCGGGATCGCCGCCTTCGTCGGGAGAAAAGCCGATCTCGGGCGCGGCGCTCGCCCCGCGCGACAGCGGTATCGAGCGAGCGGGCGTATCGAGCCCATAGCCCTCCTCGCTGACGAACGCCGTCGCCGCGTTGACGAGCTCCTGCAGGTTTTCGAGCCTGTCCTGCCCCTCGCGCTCGCCCTCGTAAAACTCGGCAAGCCCACTCGTGCGCACGACGTATTCGACGGTCTCGGGCAGGCTCATGCGCTCCGTTTCCGCGCGCATCTTCGCGATCAGATTCGCGAACGAGGCGAGGCTCGATCCGGCCTTGCCCGTCACATACGTGATGGCCGCGGCCATCGAACAGTTGTAAAGCCGCGCCGCATCGGCCAATTGCTCGATCGTGCGCGCGCCGATGCCGCGCGTCGGAAAATTGACGACGCGCGCGAAAGCCGTATCGTCGTTCTCGTTGTCGATCAGGCGCAAATAGGCGAGTGCATGCTTGATTTCCTGGCGTTCGAAGAATCGCAAGCCGCCATAGACGCGATAAGGAATCCCGGCACTGACGAGCGTGTGCTCGATCGCGCGGGACTGCGCGTTGCTGCGATAGAGCACCGCGATCTCGCCGCGCGCCAGGCCCTGGTTCATCAGCGCGCGAATCTCCTCGACGGCCCAGGCTGCTTCCTGCGTATCGGTCGCGGCCTCGTAGACGCGCACGGGCTCCCCATGACCCGCGTCGGTCCGCAAATTCTTGCCGAGCCGGCGCGCGTTGTTCGCGATGAGCTGGTTCGCCGCGTCGAGAATGTGCCCGTGCGAGCGATAGTTCTGCTCGAGCTTGATGAGATGCCGTACGTTGAACTCGCGCTCGAAGTCGCGCATGTTGCCGACGTTCGCGCCGCGAAACGCATAGATCGACTGGTCGTCGTCCCCCACCGCGAAAATCGCGTTCGACGGCCCCGCCAGCAGCTTGAGCCACGCATACTGCAGCTTGTTCGTGTCCTGGAACTCATCGACGAGGATGTGCTTGAAGCGCGCCTGATAGTGGGCGCGCAGCGGCGCGTGGTGGGTGAGCAATTCGTAGCAGCGCAACAGCAGTTCGGGGAAATCGACCACCCCCTCCCGCTGGCACTGCTGCTCGTACGCGCGATAAAGCTCTACGAACTTCTGGTTGAAAGTGTCCGTCGCGTCGACCTGATCCGGCCGTAGGCCCTGTTCCTTCGCGTTGTTGATGAAGTACTGCACGTTCTTCGGCGGACATTTTTCGTCGTCGACGCCGAGGCCCTTCATGAGTCGCTTGATCGCCGAGAGTTGATCGGCCGTATCGAGAATCTGGAACGTCGCGGGCAAGCCGGCGTCGCGGTGATGCGCGCGCAGCATCCTGTTGCAAAGGCCGTGGAACGTGCCGATCCACATGCCGCGCGTATCGATCGGCAACAAGGCCGTGAGCCGCCCCATCATCTCGCGGGCGGCTTTGTTCGTGAACGTCACGGCGAGCACCGTCGCGGGGGTGGCGAAGCGCTGCTGGATCAGCCAGGCGATGCGCGTGATGAGCACGCGCGTCTTGCCGCTGCCGGCGCCGGCCAGAATCAGCGCCGGCTCGTTCGGCAACGTCACGGCGGCGAGTTGTTCGGGGTTCAGGTTGGCGAGCAGATCGGGCATTCGGAGAGCGGATAAGCGGGGCGCGGCGCCCATTATACGGCGCGATGCCGCGCGAAGCCCTTGGCCGAACGGCCGACCCGGCTCATGCGGGCTCCGGGCGCTTATAATTCAAGGTTTCGACGCATTTTTCACGATCTTTATACGCATCTTTCGGCGGATTTGAACCATGAGCGACACCACGCTGGCGAAGAGTTTCGAGCCTCGGACGATCGAGGCCTATTGGGGTCCCGAATGGGAGAAGCGCGGCTACGCCGCCCCGAAGTTCGAGCCGGGCCGCCCCAGCTTCTCGATCCAGTTGCCGCCGCCGAACGTCACCGGCACGCTGCACATGGGCCACGCGTTCAACCAGACGATCATGGACGGCCTGACGCGCTACCACCGGATGCTCGGCGACAACACGCTCTGGCTGCCCGGCACCGATCACGCGGGCATCGCGACGCAGATCGTCGTCGAGCGGCAGCTCGACAAGGCGGGCGTCTCGCGGCACGACCTCGGCCGCGACAAGTTCCTCGAACGCGTCTGGGAGTGGAAGCGCGAATCGGGCTCGACGATCACGGGCCAGGTCCGGCGGCTCGGCGCCTCGATCGACTGGTCGCGCGAGTACTTCACGATGGACGAGAAGATGTCGAAAGTCGTCGTCGAAGTGTTCGTGCGCCTTTATGAGCAAGGGCTGATCTATCGCGGCAAGCGGCTCGTGAATTGGGACCCGGTCCTGCTCACGGCCGTATCCGATCTGGAAGTGGTGAGCGAAGAAGAGAACGGCCACCTCTGGCACATCCGCTATCCGCTCGCCGAGGGCGGCGGACACCTGACCGTCGCGACGACGCGCCCTGAAACGATGCTCGGCGACGTCGCCGTGATGGTCCATCCGGAAGACGATCGTTATCGCCATCTCGTCGGCAAGCGTGTGAAACTGCCGCTCACGGATCGCGAAATCCCCATCATTGCCGACGACTACGTCGATCGCGAATTCGGCACGGGCGTCGTGAAAGTAACGCCCGCGCACGACTTCAACGACTACCAGGTCGGCCAGCGCCACGGTCTGCCGCAGATCGAGATCCTCACACTCGACGCGAAAATCAACGACAACGCACCCGCCGCTTACCGGGGGCTCGACCGGTTCGAGGCCAGAAAGCGGGTCGTCGCCGATCTCGAGGCGCGAGGCGTCCTCGAATCGGTGCAGCCGCACAAGCTCATGGTGCCGCGCGGCGACCGCACGGGGGTCGTGATCGAGCCGATGCTCACGGATCAGTGGTTCGTCGCAATGAGCAAGCCGGCGCCCGAAGGGACCTTCCACCCGGGCAAGTCGATCGCCGAGCGCGCGCTCGAAGTGGTGCGGCAAGGCGAGATCGAATTCGTGCCCGAGAACTGGACGGCCACTTACTATCAGTGGCTCGAAAACATTCAGGATTGGTGCATCTCGCGCCAGCTCTGGTGGGGCCATCAGATCCCGGCCTGGTATGGCGAGAGCGGTGAGGTGTTCGTCGCGCGCACCGAGGACGAGGCGCGCGCGCAAGCCGCCGCGCGTGGCTACACGGGCGCGTTGAGGCGTGACGAGGATGTGCTCGACACCTGGTTCTCGTCGGCGCTCGTGCCGTTCTCCTCGCTCGGCTGGCCGGCGCAGACGAAGGATCTCGAATGCTTCCTGCCGTCGTCCGTGCTCGTGACGGGCTTCGACATCATCTTCTTCTGGGTCGCGCGCATGATCATGATGACGACCCACTTCACGGACCGGGTACCGTTCCATACGGTGTACGTGCACGGCCTCGTGCGTGATCACGAAGGCCAGAAGATGTCGAAGAGCAAGGGCAATACGCTCGATCCGATCGACATCGTCGACGGCATCGAGCTCGAAGCGCTGGTCGCCAAGCGCACGACGGGTCTCATGAATCCGAAACAGGCGAGTTCGATCGAGAAGAAGACGCGCAAGGAGTTCCCGAACGGCATCCCCTCTTTCGGAACCGATGCGCTGCGCTTCACGATGGCATCGATGGCGACGCTCGGGCGCAACGTCAACTTCGATCTCGCGCGCTGCGAGGGCTACCGCAACTTCTGCAACAAGCTCTGGAACGCGACGCGCTTCGTGCTGATGAACTGCGAGGGACACGACTGCGGCTTCAGCAAGCCGGGACCGTGCGCGCCCGGCGATTGCGGACCGGGCGGCTACACGGACTTCTCGCAGGCGGACCGCTGGATCGTCTCGCTGCTGCAGCGCGTGGAGGCCGAAGTCGAGAAAGGATTTGCCGACTACCGCTTCGACAACGTCGCGAACGCCATCTACAAGTTTGTCTGGGACGAGTACTGCGATTGGTACGTCGAGCTCGCCAAGGTGCAATTGACGAGCGGCACGCCCGAACAGCAGCGTGCCACGCGCCGCACGCTCTTGCGCGTGCTCGAGACCGTTCTGCGTCTTGCCCATCCGATCATTCCGTTCATCACCGAGGCGCTCTGGCAAAAGGTTGCACCGCTTACGGACGCATGGCCGCAAGACACTGCCGAGGGCGCGGCGTCGATCATGGTGCAGCGCTATCCGCGCGCGGAACAGAAAAAGATCGACGAGGCGGCCGAGCGCTGGGCCGACGAGCTCAAGGCCGCGATCGATGCGTGCCGCAACCTGCGCGGCGAGATGAGCCTCTCGCCGGCGACCAAGGTACCGCTGCTCGTGCATGGCAACGCCGAGGCATGGCGCACGTTCGCGCCCTACGCGCAAGCGCTCGCGCGGCTCTCGGAAGTGCGGGTCATCGCCGAGGAAGCCACGCTCGATGCCGAAGCGCATGGCGCGCCGATCGCGATTGCCGGTTCCGACAAGCTCGTCCTGAAGGTCGAGATCGACGTGGCCGCCGAGCGCGAACGGCTAGGCAAGGAAATTGCTCGTCTCGATGCCGAGATCGCCAAGTGTGCGGCAAAGCTCGGAAATGAGGCATTTGTCGCAAAAGCACCGGCTGCGGTCGTGGAGCAGGAGCAGAAAAGGCTGTCACAATACCGCGATACTGTCGCCAAGCTGAGCGCGCAGCTGGCACGGTTGCCCGCATAACGCAGGGTAGAAGAGTCATATATTCCAACCGAGCATTCGACACGACTGAGCAATCGACAAACCAGGGTAATGCCATGCTAAAAGTGACCAAGGCAGTCTTCCCCGTGGCCGGTCTCGGCACACGGTTTCTTCCCGCCACCAAGGCGAGTCCCAAGGAGATGCTGCCGATCGTCGACAAGCCGCTGATCCAGTACGCCGTCGAGGAGGCGATGTCGGCCGGCATCACCGAAATGATCTTCGTGACGGGACGCAGCAAGCGGGCAATCGAGGATCACTTCGACAAGTCCTATGAGATCGAGGCGGAGCTCGAGGCGCGCGGCAAGGAGCGGCTGCTCGAACTCGTGCGCAGCATCAAGCCGAGCCACGTTGACTGCTTCTATGTGCGCCAGCCCGAAGCGCTTGGGCTCGGTCACGCGGTGCTCTGCGCCGAAAAGCTCGTCGGCGACAATCCGTTCGCCGTGATCCTCGCCGACGACTTGCTCTATGCCGTGCCGAGCGTCATGAAGCAGATGGTCGACGTTTTCGACCATTACCACAGCTCCGTCATCGGCGTCGAAGAGATCCCGCCGCAGGAAACGAAATCGTACGGGATCGTCGATGGTAAGGAATGGGAAGACGCGATCATCAAAATGTCGGGCATCGTCGAGAAGCCGGCGCCCGACGTGGCGCCGTCGAATCTCGGCGTAGTCGGCCGCTATGTGCTGAAGCCGCGCATCTTCGAGCATCTGCGCTCGATCAAGCCTGGCGCGGGCGGCGAGCTCCAGCTGACCGACGCGATCCAGTCGCTGCTCTCCGATGAACAAGTGCTGGCTTATAAGTATCACGGCACGCGTTTCGACTGCGGCAGCAAGCTCGGTTATCTGAAAGCGACGGTCGAGTTCGCGTTGCGCCACCCCGAAGTCTCGGAAGATTTCGCGAACTACCTGCGCACGCGCGCGCCCGTAATGGATAGCTGATGTCGAGAGCCCCGGGGGCGGACTGCCCGCCGGGGCGCTAATCGGCCTTAGCGACGACGCATGAGAAAGACGAACGTCTTGTCGGACGTAGTCGAGCTCTCGACAATTTCGTTGCCCGTTTGCTTGGCAAACGCCGCAAAGTCGCGCTGAGAGCCCGGATCGGTAGCGAGCACCTTCAGGATTTGGCCGCTTTGCATGTCGGCGAGCGCTTTTTTGGCGCGCAGAATCGGCAGCGGGCAGTTGAGTCCGCGCGCATCGACTTCCTTGTGAATTTCCATCGGCGATCGACCTTCGAAGAGAGACTTGCCGCTGCACCGAAAACTGACGGTTGGCGCGGTAAGAACGAACCGTTGATTTTACCGCAGGCACGTGCACCGCGCCGGCACAGCTGGCCGGCCGCTCACGGAACAGCTCAGATCAACCCTCCGAGGGGCGCAGGCGATGCGTCCGGAGCCAATCATGCAGTGCGTCGTTCATCCGCGTTTGCCAACCTTCACCGCTCGCGCGAAAGCGCTCGATGATGTCCGCGTCATATCGGATCGTCACGGAGACCTTCGGGTTGGCGAGCTTAGGCCGTCCGCCGCGCGGTTTCATTTGAGCGAATTCCTCGTCGGATGGGATGTACGTGTCCGGGTCTTCTGCGATGCCGCGCAAGATCGCAGCATCTTCCTCCGGCGTTGGCACATACAGTTTAGGCTTGTTGGACATAGCGCTTGACCTCGCGTGAATTCGCCTTCCTCAGGCTGATTACTCGGAACGCATCGCCTCGCTGAGTGAAGACGACGCAATACAGGTGCCCCTCAATCGGGACGTAGCCGACCTCGCGCAGTTCGCCGTAGTCGCGCCGGCAGTCAGGCCTGCACCAAACGGCCGACCAATCGATGACTTCAGCCAGCGACAGTGGAATACCGTGCTTGCGCCAATTGGCCTCGCTCTTTCCTGAGTCGAATTCGACACTTGCCATGTTATCGTAGTTACAAAAACCTGTAAACGCACAAGTTTTGAAACTACGCGCGCCGCCGAACCGCTGCACCGACCTTCGCGGATCTAGGACTCATTAACCCACGACGGCTACAGCGAGGAGGGCCGACCCGTCGTTAGGGCCTCGCGCAGCGCATGTCCAATGCGGGTCGCCTCAAGCGCGTCAGCGAGCGTCGCGCCGACTTGCGTATCGTTCTCGCCGAGCGTTGCACCGCCTTCCCGTCCTCGCCGTCGCACCGATTCGACGAAAGCCTGCGCTTCCCGCAGGAACGCCTCCTCGAAGCGCTCGAAGAACGTCGGTGTGCACTCGTTCTTGATCCCGTCGGCATCGTAGATATCGACGCGGTTCGCCCGCGGGTAATGCCCGATCGCCAGCGCCCCCGCCGTGCCGATCACCTCGCTGTGCGTATCGTTACCGTGCGCCATCGTCCGCGATGCGTAGAAGACGGCCAACCGCCCGCCCTCGAACTCGACCACCGCCACGCCGTTATCGACATCGCCGCACTCGCGCAGTCCTTCGTGCAGAGCGATCGTCCCCGTTGCATAGACGCGCGTGGCGCGCGCATTGCCGAAGAACCAGCGCGCCACGTCGATGTCATGAACGGTGCAGTCGAGAAAAATGCCGCCCGAAGTCGGCGCGAAACGGACGAAGAAACCTTCCGGATCGTTCTTATCAGTCGTTTGCGAGCGGATCATGAACGGCCGGCCAATCGCGCCGGCGGCCATCTTCTCATAGGCATCGACATAGCTCGGATCGAAGCGGCGCATGAACCCGATCGTCGCCTGCAAATGCGGGTATTCGCGCGCGACGGCGATCACACGTTCGCATTCGGCGACGTCGAGCGAAAGCGGCTTCTCACAAAACACATGCTTGCCCGCACGCAAAGCCGCCACGATCTGCTCCGCATGGAGAGAAGACGGTGTGACGAGCCAGACCGCATCGACGTCGCGATCGGCCAGCAACGCTTCGTAGTCCTCATAAATGCGCGGCTCCGGCAGGGCATCGCGCGCCCACGCGCGCTCCTCGTCGACCGGACTGCACGCCGCCGCGAGCACCGCGCCCGGCACACGGTACGCAATATTCATCGCATGCCGCTTGCCCAGGCGGCCGAGCCCCACCACGCCGATTCGCACGGGCGCGCGCTTGGCTGACGTCGTCATCGTCTCACTCCTCGTCTTGTCTCTCGTCTTCCGGCTAGATGGATCTCAAGCCCCTTCGCCGATTCGCAAGGCGCGTCCTTCGCGCCACGAACGCGTCGCCGCTTCGGCGAGCTCGAGCGCCTTGACGCCGTCGGCGATCGTCGTCCGCACGGGCGTGCCGCGCGTCACCGCCTCGAAGAAATGCGTGATCTCGTGCGCATAGGCCGCGCGATAGCGCTCCAGGAAGAACGGCTCGGGTACATCGGTGGAAACCGCCTTCGCCAAATACGCCGTCACCTCGGTGGGCCGCACGTTCCCGGCCTGCAGCATTCCATCGCTGCCGAGCACCTCGAACCGCTGGTCGTAACCATAGGCGGCGCGGCGCGTCGTATTGATCTGGCAGAGGCGTCCGCGCTTCGTGCGGATCGTGACCGCCGTCGAATCGACATCTCCGGCCTCCGCAATGGACGGATCCGTCAGGCAACTGCCCGTCGCGTGGATGGTCTCGGCTTCGTCGTCGAGAATCCAGCGGAAGATGTCGAAGTCGTGAATCAGCATGTCCTTGAAGATACCGCCCGAGCGCTTGATGTACTCGACCGGCGGCGCGCCCGGATCGCGGCTCGTGACGACGAGCATTTCAGGCGTGCCGATTTCGCCTGCATCGAGCCGGGCCTTCACGGCGGCAAAGGTCGGATCGAAACGGCGCTGAAAGCCGATCATGCAGACCACCCCGGCCCGCTCGACGGCCTGCGCACACGCTTGGGCGCGCGCCACGGTCAGGTCGACGGGCTTTTCGCAGAAAACGTGCTTGCCGACGGCCGCGGAACGCTCGATGAGATCGGCATGCGTATCGGTGCTCGAGCAAATGACGCTCGCACCAACCGCGCGGTCGGCGAGCGCAACCTCGGCCTCGACCGCTTCGGCGCCGTGCTCGCGAGCCAGCGCTTCGGCCGCTTCGCGGTTGACGTCGACGACGTACTTGAGCCGCACGCCGGGCTGCCGCGCGAGATTGCCTGCATGAATGCGGCCGATGCGGCCGGCGCCGAACACCACGACGTCCATCGCGCCGTGTCCCTTCTCAGTCATCGTATCCTCCGGTGTCCTTGGACTCTTCAACCTTGAGTTCGAGCCTGTACGCCAATGCGATAAAGAGCGCCTGGCACAGGCAAATCGTGCTCGTCAGCGCGCGAAACGCGAATGCGCTGCCTTCCTTCACGAACAGTGGCGCGCTTGCGTAGCGCACGAGCGGCGACAGACGGCTGTCCGTGATGACGAGCGTCTGCGCCTGGTGATGATGGGCGAGACGCACGCAGTACTGCGTCTCGCGGCCATAAGGTTCGAAGCTGATGGCGATGACGACGTCGCCCTTTTTCACGCTGCGGATCTGCTCGCGATACATGCCGCCGAAGCCCGAGACGAGATGCACGCGCTTGGCCGTGTGCTGGAGTGCGTAGGCGATGTAGCTCGCCACCGCGAACGAGCGCCGCACGCCGACCACATAGATGTTTTCGGCTTGCTCGAGCATCGTCACGGCTTGGTCGAACAGCTCGTCGTCGAGCGATGAATCGAGTTCGTCGAGGCCGTTCTTGCACGCGACGATGAACTCGCGCGCGACGGCGCGACCTGAAAGGCGTCCCGGCTTGTCGTCAATGAGCTTGCGGATGCGCTGCTTGTAGGTCTGCCCCGATGGACTCTGCCCCGTATACGCCTGCTTGAAGACGGCCTGCAGGTCGGAGAAGCCGGAGAAGCCGAAGCGCTGCGCGAACCGCACGACGGCGGACGGGTGCACGCCGCAACTCGCCGCGATATCGCTCGTGCGGTCCACCATCACGCTCGAGCGATGCTGCTCCAGATACGAGGCGACGCTCTTCAACTGACGCGGCAGCGACTCGTAGGAATCGGCGACACGCTGCATCAGTTCGTCGACGCTCGGCAATTCGTCGGTGCTGTCTTCCTGCATGGCTTCCCTTCCCCGTCTTTCCCTGCCAGTCCGCTCGCGCCTGGGTGCCCGAGCTGATATGCCCCCATCGTTCCCGCCATTGCCTCCGTTCCCGGTCGCGCTCGCCGCGCGATGCGCTTCGGACCGCGCGGCAAGGCGCTCATGCGAGAAGCGATTGATGCCGATTATAGGCAACGGCACGACGAAATGGAATGGATTTTCCATTTCTTTCCGCGATGAAATTTTCTTTGCAATTCACCGGAAGTTCGCCTACTCTTTCCGTGAACGGCTCACCTACCGTTTCACCGTGCCGTTCGAGACAACATAACTTCCAACAGGTGGAGACAAATGAGACTTGGCAACCGCAAGGCCGCGCTGAAGACGCTCGCCGCAACGCTCGTTTCGGGGCTCGCACTCGCATTCGGCCCGTTCACCGCACCGGCCGCGCAAGCTGCCGACGCGCACTTCGTCCTGATCAGCCATGCGCCCGATTCCGATTCGTGGTGGAACACGATCAAGAACGCGATCAAGCAGGCCGACGAGGACTTCAATGTTCAGACCGATTACCGGAACCCGCCGAACGGCGATCTTTCGGATATGTCGCGACTGATTGAGCAAGCCGCCGCGCGCAACTATGACGGCGTGATCGTGACGATCGCCGATTACGACGTGCTGAAAAGTGCGATCAAGAAGGTGACGGACAAGCACATCCCGCTCGTGACGATCAACTCGGGCACCGAGAAGCAGAGCAAGGAACTGGGCGCCATCATGCACATCGGCCAGCCCGAATATGCTGCCGGTCATGCGGCCGGAGAGAAGGCGAAGGCGGCCGGCGTGAAGTCGTTCCTCTGCGTCAACCACTACGCGACGAACCCCGCATCGTTCGAACGTTGCCGCGGCTTTGCGGAGGCACTCGGCGTCGACTTCAAGAGCTCGACCCTCGATGCGGGCACGGACCCGACGGGCATCCAGACGAAGGTCGAAGCCTATCTGCGCAACCACCCGGACACGGGCGGCGTCCTGGCGCTCGGGCCGAATTCGGCGGAGCCGACGATCAAGGCGCTCAAGAACATGGGCAAGGCCGGCAAGCTCTGGTTCGCGACGTTCGACTTCTCGGATGACATCGCGAAGGGGATTCAGGATGGCACGATCCAGTTCGCGATTGATCAGCAGCCGTATCTGCAAGGCTATATCCCCGTCGCCGTGCTCGCGATCGTGAAGAAGGACCACGTGACGGACCCGGCCAAGATCGAAAAGATTCTGCAAGGCAACGAGAAATTCAAGAAGCGCCTTGCGGAGTATGGGCTCCAGCCCGTCTATGACCCGACGACGATCCGCTCGGGCCCCGGCTTCATCACGAAGGACAACATCGACAAAGTCGTCAAATTCGCCGGCCAGTACCGCTGAAGCAGGAAGCAGGCAGCCATGCTTGCCCGCCAGGCGTAGTTTCAACTTTGAACCAGCTTTAGCGCGGCGAGGACCGGGCGGCCGGGGAGCGCCTCTTCCGGTTCGCCGCGCGCTTAGGAGACATTCGATGGGCGTCGTCGACCACTTCCACCACGGCAACGTGAGCAAGCCCGAGCAGTCGAGCCCCCCGGCGGGCAGCGTGCCTGCCGTCCCAACCGCCGCCGACGAGCGCTTGCGCCGCGAATCGTGGTTCAAGCACCTGCTCGGCCGCCCCGAGTTCGCGGCGCTCGCCGGCACGGTCATGGTCTTCATCGTCTTCGCGATCGGCGCGGGCGATTCGGGCATGTTCAACCTCGACGGGATCATGAACTGGTCGCAGGTCGCGGCCTATCTCGGCATCCTCGCCGTCGGCGCGTGCCTGCTCATGATCGCGGGCGAGTTCGATCTATCGATCGGCTCGATGATCGGCTTCGCGGGCATGATGGTCGCGCTGCCGACGATGTATTTTCACTGGCCGATCGAGCTCGCGATCCTCTTCGCGTTCGCCGGATCGATGGCGCTCGGCGCGCTGAACGGCTACCTCGTCATGCGCACGAGACTGCCCTCGTTCATCGTGACGCTCGCGTTCCTTTTCATTCTGCGCGGACTCACGCTCGCCCTCTCGGTGATGTTCGCCGACCGCACGATCATTTCGGGTGTCGGCGACGTGGCCGCGAAGAGCGCCCTCGCCCATGCGCTGTTCCAAGGCGTCGCCTTTCACGGCTTTTTCACGTGGCTCGGCCACATCGGTCTCGTGAAGCTGCTCGACAACGGCCAGCCGCTCGTGCCGGGCGTGCCGAAGGTCATCGTCTGGTGGTTCGCGCTCGCCGCGATCGGCGCCTTCACGCTCGCCAAAACCCGCTTCGGCAACTGGATCTTCGCGGTGGGCGGCGATGCAAATGCCGCGAAGAACGTCGGCGTGCCCGTCAAGAGCGTCAAGATCCGCCTCTTCGTGCTGACTGCATTCTGCTCGTGCCTGTTCGCCGTGCTGCAAGTCTGCGACATCGGCTCGGCCGCCGCGGACCGCGGACTGCAAAAGGAATTCGAGGCGATCATCGCGGCCGTCATCGGCGGCACGCTGCTCACGGGCGGCTATGGCTCCGTCGTTGGTGCGTCCTTCGGCGCGCTCATCTTCGGCGTCGTGCAGATCGGCATCAGCTACACGAACATTGACTCAGACTGGTTCCGCGTCTTCCTCGGCATCATGCTGCTCTTCGCCGTGCTCTTCAATCACTACGTCCGCAGCCGCGTGGCCGCCTCGCGCTGAACGCCGAACGTTGAACGTCGAACGTAACGGAGAACATCATGACCACCACCGTACCGAACACGGAATCCGCGAAAGAGGCGAAGACGTCGGTCGAAGCCGTGCCTGAACAAGCCGACTACATCCTCGCCCTCGAGAGCGTCAGCCGCTATTTCGGCAACGTGATTGCATTGAAAGACGTGACGCTGCGGCTGCGCCGCGGTGAAGTGCATTGCCTGCTCGGGGACAACGGCGCGGGCAAATCGACACTGATCAAGACGCTCGCCGGCGTCCATCAGCCGAGCGAAGGCGCCTACCTCGTCGACGGCGAGCCCGTGCATTTCGCCTCGCCGAAAGACGCGCTCGATCGCGGCATCGCCACGGTTTATCAGGACCTCGCGCTCGTGCCGCTGCTGTCGGTCGCGCGCAACTTCTTCATGGGCCGCGAGCCGCAAAAGAAGCGCTTCGGCCTCGTCAACGTCATGGACATCGAGACGGCCGCGACGACGGCGCGCGACAAGCTTGCCGAAATGGGCATTCACGTGCGCGATGCCAACCAGCCGATCGGCACGATGTCGGGCGGCGAGCGTCAATGCCTCGCGATCGCGCGCGCGATCCATTTCGGCGCGCGCGTGCTGATCCTCGACGAGCCGACGGCCGCGCTCGGCGTCAAGCAAAGCTTCAATGTGCTGAAGCTGATTCATAAGGCGCGCGAGCGCGGCATCTCGGTCATCTTCATCACGCACAACGTCCATCACGCCTACCCGATCGGCGACTCGTTCACGCTGCTCAATCGCGGACGCTCGATGGGCACGTTCACGAAGGAAACGATCAGCAAGGACGCCGTGCTCGACATGATGGCCGGCGGCGCCGAGATGCAAAAGATGATCGCCGAGCTCGACGGCGCCACGATTTGACGCTTCGGCGCGATAAAAGCATACCGCTTACTCAGGACTTTCCATGGCTGCTTCCCACGACTCCCCTGCCGGTGCGACCCCCAACGCGAGCCGCTTCGCGCCCAACCGGACGCGCGACATCATCTGCCTCGGGCGGCTCGCTGTCGATCTCTACGCACAGCAGATCGGCGCGCGTCTCGAAGACGTCTCGAGCTTCGCGAAGTACCTGGGCGGCTCCTCGGCGAACATCGCGTTCGGCTGCGCGCGCCTGGGGCTCGCCTCGGCGATGCTCGCGCGCGTCGGCAACGATCACATGGGCCGCTTCCTCACCGAAACGCTCACGCAAGAAGGCTGCGACGTGAGCCATACGCGCATCGATCCCGACCGCCTGACCGCCCTCGTCCTGCTCGGCATCAAGGACCGCGATACATTTCCGCTCATCTTCTATCGCGAGAATTGCGCCGATATGGCGATCGACGAAAGCGACTTCGATGAAGCGTTCATCGCCTCGAGCAAGGCACTCTTGATCACAGGCACGCACTTCTCCACCGAGCGCGTGAACCGCGCAAGCCGCCGGGCACTGGAGTACGCGCGCCGCAATCAGGTGCGCACGGTGCTCGACATCGACTATCGCCCCGTGCTCTGGGGCCTGACCGGAAAGGCCGACGGCGAAACCCGCTTCGTCGCGAGCGAAAGCGTGACCGCTCACCTGCAGGGGATCTTGCCGCTCTTCGATCTCGTGATCGGCACCGAGGAAGAGTTCCGCATCGCGGGCGGCAAGCACGAACTCATCGATGCGCTGACGATGGTGCGCGCGGTGACGAGCGCAACGCTCGTCGTCAAGCGCGGGCCGCTCGGGTGCACGATCATCGACGGCAGGGTGCCCGCCTCGATCGACGACGCGCCGACCCATCGCGGCGTCGAAGTCGAAGTGCTCAACGTGCTCGGCGCCGGCGATGCGTTCGCGTCCGGGTTTCTGTCCGAGTGGCTGCGCGACGCGCCGCTCGAGCGTTGCGCGCATACCGCCAACATTTGCGGCGCGCTCGTCGTCTCGCGGCATGGCTGCGCGCCGGCCATGCCGACACCGGCCGAGCTCGATTACTTCCGCGCGGCGGCCGAGCGCGATCCGCTCAAGATGCGCAGGCCCGATCGCGATGCAACGCTCGCGCGCCTGCATCGCGTGAGCGTGAAGCGCCGCGCTTGGGACGAAGTGCTCGGGTTCGCATTCGATCATCGCAATCAGTTCTTCGAGCTCGCGCAACAAACGGGCGCGAGCGAAGACCGGATTCCGCGGCTGAAGCAACTCTTCGTCGAAGCCGTCGGCGAAACGGAACGCTCGCTCGGTCTCGAAGGCCGTATCGGCGTCCTCATCGACGATCGCTACGGCCAGGACGCGCTCAATGCCGCCACGGGCCGCGGATGGTGGATCGGCAGACCCGTCGAGTTGCCGGGCTCGATGCCGCTCGTCTTCGATCACGGCCGTTCGATCGGCACGACGCTTGCCAGCTGGCCGCGCGATCATGTCGTCAAGTGCCTCGTTCACTATCACCCCGATCACCCGCTCGAGGAACGGCTCGAGCAGGAAGCGCAGCTGCGCGCGCTTTACGACGCCGTCCAGGCAAGCGGCCACGAGCTTCTGCTCGAGGTCATCCCGCCGAAGCGGCCCTCGTTGCCCGATGCGCCGGACACCGTCTATCGCGCGCTGAAGCGGCTCTATAACCTCGGTATCCAGCCCGAATGGTGGAAGCTCGCGCCGATGGAGTCTCAGCAGTGGAAAGCGATCGATGCGCTGATCGCGGAACGCGATCCGTATTGCCGCGGTGTCGTGCTGCTTGGGCTGTCCGCCGCTGTCGATCAGTTGAGCGAGGGCTTCCGTGCAGCGGCCGCATCGACGACCTGCAGGGGCTTCACCGTCGGCCGTACGATTTTTCATGAGCCGAGCCGCGCGTGGCTTGCCGGCGAGATCGACGACAAAGAGGTCGTCGCCAGCGTGCGCGGCACGTTCGAAACGCTGATAGGCGCATGGCGCGCGGCGCGCGCAGGCACGCCGCCGCACTCTGCCAGCGTCCGCAAGGAGGCAGCATGAACGGTCCAGCCATCTCCGTGAGCGAGGGCACGACAAGCGTGGCGGCCGCGGCGGCGGGCACCACGGTCCGCCTGACGGCGGCGCAGGCGCTCGTCCGCTATCTCGCCGCGCAGCGCGTCGCGCTCGGCGACTGCAGCGGCGCCTCCGAGACGGTCCCCCTCTTCGGCGGCGTGTTCGCGATCTTCGGCCATGGCAACGTTGCCGGCCTCGGCGAGGCGCTCTATCAACATCGAGAAGTGCTGCCGACGCTGCGCGCGCACAACGAGCAGGCGATGGCGCACGCCGCGATCGCGTACGCAAAGGCGCATTTCAGGCGGCGCATGATGGCCGTGACGACTTCGATCGGCCCCGGCGCAACCAATCTCGTGACGGCCGCGGCGCTCGCGCACGTGAACCGCCTGCCGGTCCTGCTGCTGCCGGGCGACATCTTCGTCTCGCGCGCGCCGGACCCGGTCCTGCAGCAAGTCGAGGACTTTCAGGACGGCGGCATTTCGGCGAACGATACGCTGAAGCCTGTCTCGCGCTATTTCGATCGTATCGTTCACCCGGCGCAACTCTTGACAGCGCTGCCGCGCGCGCTGCGCGTGCTGACCGATGCCGCGCTGTGCGGCCCTGTCACGCTCGCCATGCCGCAAGACGTCCAGGCCATGGCGTTCGACTATCCCGTCGAGTTCTTCGAAACACGCGTCGCCCATTTCGCGGCTCCCGCGCCGAGCCCCGTCGAGCTCGATGTCGCCGTCGAGCGGCTCGCGCGCGCCTCGCGCCCCATGATCGTCGCGGGCGGCGGCGTGCTTTACAGCGAAGGCGCCACGCGAGCGCTGCGCGAGTTCGCCGAGCGCCACGGTGTGCCGGTCGGCGAAACGCAGGCCGGCAAGGGCGCGCTCCCGTGGGATCATCCGCTCAACGTCGGTGCGGTCGGCGTGACGGGCTCGAGCGCGGCGAACGCGCTCGCGCATGAAGCCGATTGCGTGCTCGCGATCGGTACGCGGTTGCAGGATTTCACGACGGGCTCGAATACGCTGTTTGCGCACGCCGATGTCGTTTGCGTCAACGCGAACCTGTTCGACGGCATCAAGCATCGCGCGCTTCCCGTCGTGGCTGACGCGTGCGCCGCGCTCGATGCGCTGAGCGCCTGTCTTGCCGATTGGACCGCGAGCGATGCGTGGGCCGAGCGGGCGCGCACCCTCGCGATCGATTGGCGCGAGACGGTGCGACGCCGCACCCATGCGGAGCCGCAACCGGGCAACCTGCCTTATGACGCCGACGTGATCGGCGCAATCCAGCGCTCGGCGGCACGCTCGCCCGAGAACGACATCGTCGTCTGCGCGGCGGGCACGCTCCCCGCCGAGCTCCATAAGCTGTGGCGCGCGGGCCGCCCCGGGGCCTACCACGTCGAATACGGCTACTCGTGCATGGGCTACGAGATCGCGGGCGGCCTGGGCGCCAAGCTCGCCCGGCCCGAGCGCGAGGTCGTCGTAGTCGTCGGCGACGGCAGCTATCTGATGATGAATAGCGAGATCGCCACATCGGTCATGCTCGGCGCGAAGCTGATCATTGTCGTGCTCGACAACCGCGGCTACGGCTGCATCAACCGGCTGCAGCAGGCTTGCGGCGGCGCGCCGTTCAACAACCTGCTCGACGATTGTCTGCAAGGCCCGCTCGGCGCGCCCCATATCGACTTCGCCGCGCACGCGCGCTCGCTCGGGGCCCATGCCGAGCACGTCGCGAACGTCACCGAGCTCGAGGCCGCGCTTCATCGTGCACGCTCATCGGACCGGACGAGCGTGCTCGTCATCGATACCGATCCCGCCCGCACGACCGAGGACGGCGGCTGGTGGTGGGAAGTCGCCGTTCCTGCCGTATCGACGCGCGAACAGGTGCGCGATGCCCGTGCGACATACGAAACGAAGGTGGCGGAGCGCAAGCGAGGCTGACGAAAGGCAGCAAGCCGCCGCCATGACACCCTACGCAACATCACGTCATTGATTAAAGGATTGAGCATGACCGCCTTCGAAGTCCGCATCGGCATCAACCCGCTGTCGTGGATGAACGACGATCTGCCGTCGCTCGGCGGCGAAACGCCGCTCGAGGTCGCTTTGACCGAGGGGCGCCGGATCGGCTATGCCGGTTTCGAGCTCGGCAACAAGTTCCCGCGCGAACCGCAGGCGCTCAAGACGCTGCTCGCCCAGTACGATCTCGCGCTCGTCTCTGGCTGGTACTCGGGCCGGCTCGCCGAGCGCAGCGCCGAGGAAGAAATCGAAGCCGTGGGCCCGCATCTCGAGTTGCTCGCGAAAAACGGAGCGACCGTCATGGTCTACGGCGAAGTTTCGGGCACGATCCAGGGCTCGCCGGTACCGCTTTTTCAGCGCCCCAGGTTCGTCAACGAGGCGCAATGGGAAAGGTACGCGGAGCGCGTCGACAAGTTCGCGCGTTACACGCTCTCGCAGGGCGTGCGCGTCGCCTATCATCACCACATGGGCGCCTATGTCGAAACGCCGGCCGACGTCGATCAACTGATGCGGCGCACGAGCGAAGCCGTGGGCCTGCTGCTCGACACCGGCCATATCACGTTCGCGGGCGGCGATCCGCTGGCGACGCTCGATGCCCATGCCTCGCGCATCTGCCACGTGCATTGCAAGGACGTGCGCCCGGCCGTCGTCAAGCTCGCGCGCAATCGCGACTGGAGTTTTCTCGAGGCCGTGATCAACGGCGCGTTCACGGTGCCCGGCGACGGGGCGGTCGATTTCGCCGCCGTCATCGACAGGCTGAAGCAGATCGGCTATCGCGGCTGGCTCGTGGTCGAAGCCGAACAGGACCCGGTCATTGCCGCAAGCTACGAGTATGCGGAAAAGGGCTACAGGACCCTGCGCACGCTCGTCGATGCACCGCTTGCACAGCGAGAAGCCATCAAGGAGGACGCATGACTCTGCTAGTCAAAGCCCAACGCGAGGGCATGACCATCGCGCGCGTGACGCCCGAATCGGCGGGATGGCGGTACGTCGGGTTCGCCGCGTATCGGCTCGGCCGCGACGAGCTGCTGTACGTGCATGAAGCCGCGCGCGAAACCTGCATCGTCGTGCTGACGGGTGCGGTCGCGATCGAAGCCGACGGCCAGCGTTTCTCGAGCCTGGGCGCGCGCGACAGCGTATTCGAGGATGCGGCGCCTTATGCGCTCTACCTGCCACCGAACGTGCGCGCCACGGTGCGCGCGGAACGCGACGCCGAGCTCGGCGTGGCCAGCGCGCCGGCGGAAGGCCGCTACGGTATGCGTCTCATCGAGCCGTCGCAGATAAAGCGCTCGGTGCGCGGCAAGAGCCTCAATACGCGCTACGTCTGCGACATCCTGCCTCAGACCGAGCCGGCGGAATCGCTGCTCGTCGTCGAGGTGCGCACGCCGGGCGGCCACTCGTCGAGCTATCCGCCGCATAAGCACGATGCCGACAACATTCCGCTCGAGAGCGCGCTGGAAGAGACGTATTACCATCGGCTCGATCCGTCGCAAGGATTCGCCTTCCAGCGCGTTTATACAGATTTGCGCGACATTGACGAATCGATGGCGGTCGAGAATCACGATGTCGTGATGGTGCCGCGCGGCTATCATCCGGTCGTCGTGCCGTATGGGTACGACTCTTACTATCTCAACGTCATGGCCGGCCCGCAGCGCGTCTGGCATTTCAAGAACGATCCCGCGCATGATTGGATCATGCAGCGGGATGCGCGTTAGGCGAATTAAAAAGCGAGATTACGCGGCGACTCGCTCACACGGGCATCGACGAACTCGACGTCCATCGACCAGGGCGTCTGGTTCGTCGCCGCGTATTGAAACGCGGGACGCTTGACCACGTGCTCGTCGCTGACACCGAGCAAGCCTGTTTCCGCGTGCTGTCCGATCGACATCTGATAGGCGCCCGCGGGGCCATAATGGTACCGGCGGCCGTCCGCGAAGATGACGCCCATCATATGCTCATCGCCATTCTCCTGCGGCCCCCATTGGACGCTCACCGTCGCCGATTGCTCGGGGGCCAAACGCTGCGCGCCTTTCGCTCGCCGTCCGTCGACCATCAATTCCTGATCGTCCCAGTTCGGATCGCCCGCGATGAAGACGTCTCGGGTCGAATGGTTGGTGACATGCAAGGTGGGATCGCTCATTGCGTTTCTCCTTTGAAGGTTGAGGGGCGATACACGGCCTTGAGGCCTGTCGTCGCATCCACGCTGCCGCCTCACGCAGCGGAACGATCCTAGGCCGCCCGACAGTCTCGCCGCCATCATCGCGACGAGATTCGGACTATCGGAAGGCGCAAAGTTCGCGCGGTCGCATCGCGGTTGCCGTTATCCCCTACACGCTCAGACGCAGGCGTGATCCGCTGGCCGCATATCATTTTGCCGAAAAAACCTTTTCAGCCTATCAAGCATCACCAATCGTCAATCACCCATTTCGCATAATCAAAATAATCATTACGCATATTTTATCTCACAAAAAAATGGTGTTGACACATTCATTACAAACACAGAAACTACGTGTGCAATTCGAGTTCGCACACGCAACAAGCCAAGCCGCATAACCCAACCCATCAATAGGAGAACGCGAAATGAAGATTCAAAACAAAATGCAACTAAAATCGGCCGGAACGAGCGTTCACGCCATCACGATCGCCTTGAAGTAAAAAGATAACGTTATTTTAATCATATCGACGAGCCTTGGCTCGTCGATATGCCTCACGGACTTGCAAATGAGCTCTATCATTGAAAATAGAGATTTGATGGAGAAATTCAATCCAGACGCGGTTCGCATAGCACAGGAGAAGGTTCTCCCGGTCTTTCCGGATTTAGTCGAGAAGATTGCCGCAGATATCTATGGGTACGCCTACCGCCGCACGGGCTTGGACATTAAAACCCGACACCTGATCAGCCTCGGAGTAATCAGCGCAATCGGTGACTGCGAAAATCAATTGAGATTTCAACTCGAGGCAGCGCTTCATCTTGGAATCACCCCCACCGAAGTTCGCGAGGCATTTATTCAGGTATCCGTTTTTGCCGGTAATGCTCGCGCCTTCAACGCAGCGAGAATATTCAAATCTATCACTGACAATTTTATAAAGTCAGACGACAAATGTACCTGACACCGCGCCAACAGATCCTCACATACATTGCGGCTGATGCAGCCATGAACGTATCATCCCGCGTTTTCCAAATATACTGCACCTGGCTTTTCCTGAAGGCCACGGCTGCTACACATTCACTAACGAGCATTCTGCTCACGGGATGGATCGTCAGTACCGCGCTGTTGCCGATATGTGGAGCAGTAGCAGAATGCATCAGAAAGGATCGCATCCTTGTGATGGCGGGCATTTTTACCATCGCAGCGGCGGTCATCGCCGTCGGCACTCAGACGGTATTCGGTATTCGAGCACAAGGTTTCCATCATTTACTTAGCCTCATCCTCGTCAGCATACTTTCTAGCGCGGCTACCGCGCTGCTGTTTCCGTTGGGTACGCCGTTGTTACCCGAGATAACCAAGATTGAGTCGGAGATTCACTTCGGCATGCGACTGAAGTCCGCCATGTTTGTCGTGAATATGCTGCTGGGCCCGACTTCTGCTGGCCTATTGATCGGAGCCTTCGGTGGAAGCTCCGCGTTGATTCTCTGCGTAGCTAGCGCAGTTATAGGGTGTCTCCTGTCCGTCACGTTTTCCATGTCGTTTGCGCGCAGGACTATCTCGATTGCTCAACGTGCGCTTGGCAACAGCGTCATGCAAGGACTTCGCACAAACATCATCCGATTGCTGAACATAAAGGCAGAAAGAACGATTGCGATCGCCTCCATGTCAGCCAACATGCTATTTGTTCCGTTTATTTACCTGATACTTCCTGCAAAGCTGCTTGGTGACGGGTTTACCATGCTTGAACTGGGGATTGTCGAAGTTTTCTTTGGCGTCGGTGTTTTGATCGCATCGAGCCTTGTCATTCGGGCATGCCAGAAATTTCTGACCGAGCATGGCATAGCTAGCCTTGGCATCGCTTCGCTTGGTGTTGCGCTGATTGCCTTTGCAAAGACCAACGCTCTCGCATCCTCCATCGCCTTGGCGATCGTCGCGGGTGCCGGGCTAACAATGTTCAACGTTACGGTCAACGTCCGACGGGCCGTTTGCATTCCGGACGGGTACCGTTCGTCTATGGAGGCCACATTGCTTTTCTTTTGCACGGCTTCGGTGCCAATCGGCCTCCTCCTGGCGAACGTCGCCCTAGCTCGTTTTTCGCCCAATTACACCGTAATGATAGGTGGCCAGCTGTTCTTGCCGTCTGTTCTGACGATCATTTTTTCGAAATCGCTCCGCGAAATGCTTAATGCCGGCAGCAGCGTCACGAGCCCTTACTACAAGATAACAAACAAAAATCTTTTCAAATGAGAGCCGATCAATGAAATACGAATTCCTACCCAATCAAGACGTTACAACTGATCTGCATCAATGCTTCAAGCGACAGTTAAAAGAAAGCTACGTGGACATGCTCGTTCAATTAAACTCGCATGACCACCGTTTGTTTTCGGACCCATTGATTGAATTTTTTCACGACATTGACGCCAGCCGTTTCAACGGTTTCCACTGCTTCGTCTACCACTACAGTATCGAACTGGCAGAAAAGAGCAACTTCCAAGAGGCTGCCCGTCTCGTTAAATTGGTCGCCAGCGAGGCATATCAGTGCCTTCCAAAGTTCGTCGCAAGCGGCGCGATCGACGCAAGCCTGCTTTCGGTAATTTTCGACCAAGTAAAGAAGGGTACCACCCACAGTCACATCGCGCTGACTCGGGTCAATCAAGAAACAGAGCTCATTGTTTCAAGGCAGGCTGCGCAAGGTATCGAGAAGCTCACCGAAGTGCATCCCCAACTAGCCTCACATGTCGACACGCTTGTCGAATCAATACTCTTCTTCGACTCAGCGGGCCCCACCAACGAACGAGCATTGTCACTGACGTGCGACCGATTTCAGTCGCTGATCCTCATCAACGGGACGATCGACCCGGGCTGGGTGTTCCTAATCGACAAGATCATTCACGAGGCCGCTCACACCTACCTCTACGCGATAAATCTCCGTGAAGAGCTCGTACTGAATACCGAAGGATCCGTGCACGCATCACCACTGCGAAAAGACGCACGAGATATGGTCGGCATCTATCATGCAACATTCGTCATCCAGCGGCTCATCGTCGGCCTTACACATCTGCTCGGGCATGCATCGTTAACTGACGCCGACCGCTCAGAAATCATCGCATTGCTCCGGACCTACCACTCGAGCGTGGATGACGGGTTTGCCACTGTTAAAAAGCACGGCCTGCTCTCGCCGATCGCACGCGAGTTGATCGAAAGCGGACAAGATTTGGTGAAATCATTGCAGCGGCCTCGCGCAGTCGTCGATGCGTCGCCATAAAGGTCCAGCCCCCTCTTTCTACGGATCGACACGCACCGCGACCGAAGGCTCCTAACGACCGCCGCCCAATGCGATCCATTCTTCGACGATGCGGGCGTCGAGCGTTTCGATGGGCCCGTCGTGGACGATGCGCCCATGCCCCATGACGGCGACGCGGTCAGCAATTGCCCTCGCCAGCATCAATCGCTGCTCGATCAATAAAATAGATGCGCCCTGCTTCCGCACGTTCAGCAAGCAGTCCGCCATCGCGGCGACAGCCTGCGGCGCAAGCCCTTCTGTCGGCTCGTCGACGATCAAGAGCCGCGGCTCGCCCATCAACGCCCGCGCCAGCGCAAGCAGTTGCTGCTCGCCACCCGACAACGCACCAGCGTTCGTCTTACGCCGCTGTGCAAGCAGCGGAAACCGCGAGAATGCCTGATCGAGCAGACGGGTCACATTCGCACGCACGGCACCCTTCGGCTTAACGCCCAGCCGAAGGTTTTCTTCAACCGTCAGCGTCGGAAACACATCGCGCTGCTCGGCCACATAACCCATCCCGCGCCGCGCGATCTCGAATGTCGGCATCTCAATCGACTCTTCGCCCGCAAACCGAATCGAGCCCGCACGCCGCACGAGGCCGACGAGCGCCTTGGCGAGCGTTGAACGTCCGGAGCCGTTACGGCCGCACAAGGCGACGATCTCGCCCGCGTCGATGCCCATGTCCACGCCCTGCAGAACCTGCGCCTCGCCGTACCAGGCGCGCACGCCGCGCGCATCCATGAGCGCGTTCACTGGGGCTCCCCTGTGCTCGCGGCACCAAGATAGGCGACTTGCACCGCCTCGTCGGCACGGATCTCCGCAGGCGTTCCCGTCGCTATGACGCGGCCCGCGACGAGTACGGATACACGGTCGGCCAGAGCGAAAACAGCATCCATCTCGTGCTCGATCAGCACGAGCGTCTTGCCGACGCTGACCTCGCGCATGAGCGCGATCGCATGGGCGGCTTCTTCGAGATTCATGCCGGCAGTCGGCTCGTCGAGCAACAACGTGTGAGCGCCGCTCGCGAGCGCGATGCCGAGGTCGAGCCGGCGCTGCGTGCCATAATCGAGCGTCCCCGCCAAGGCGAATGCCACATGTTTCAGCTCGAGTGCCTCGAGCGTGTGCTGCGCGCGCTCCTCAATATCGGGCGGCGAGCGGCTCCACGATCTCAATAACGCGAACAGTCGCCCTAGCCCACCCGGCCCTGGCAGTCGGCCACGTTGACCGCTGCGCCCGCATAGCGCCGCGCAGCGCAAGTTATCGAGCACAGTGAGCCGGGCGAATATTCGCGTCGTCTGAAAGCTGCGTCCGAGCCCCATGCGCGCGAGCGCATCAGGGCTCTTGTCCGTCGCATCGTCGCCGGCGATCACGACGCGCCCTGAGTCCGGCCGCAAGGTGCCGCCGATCACGTTGAAGAGCGTCGACTTGCCGGCGCCGTTCGGACCGATCAATGCGCGCCGTTCCCCCACCGCAACCGACAAGTCGACCCCGCAAAGCACCCGCGTCGCGCCGAACCGGCACGTAATGCCATCGAGCCGCAATGCCTCGCCTGTCGTCATCGAACGTCCTCTCGCTGTGGCAGTTGTCGGCGCGCATTATGCCGAGCAAAGGCCCCGAGGCAACAGAGGGCCGCCACAGCCACCCACGTCGACGGTGAGGCAATGTCGAACGCCACTGATCCCAATGACCAGTGGCCCCCGCTATCGGCTGCAAAACGGCGTGCGTAAACCGTCTCGACCGTTACCACCAGTGCGGCTATCCAGGAAAGCGCGCTAATGATCGCCAGCATCCAGGCGAAGGACGACCTCCGCCAGCCATACCGCGCGACGCGCGAGCGGGACCTGCCCCGACATCGGGCAATGCCGTCCGGCGCAAACATCACCACCACGACGAACAAGAGCCCGAGATAGAGCGGCCAGGCGCGCGTCAAGCCTGCCAATACGACGCTGAAGATTGACAAAACGAGTGCGCCCGCAACAGGCCCGAAGAAGGTCGCCGAGCCGCCGATCACCGTCGCGATCAGCACGCTTGCCGAGCGCGCCATGCCGACGCCATCCGCCGACGCGAGCTCGATGTCGATGAGCCCTAGCGTCCCCGCGACGCCTGCGAAGAACGATGAAATGACGAACATGATAAACCGGACACGGCGTGGATCAACACCGAGCGTCGCCACACGCGCCGCGTTGTCACTAACGGCATTCGAGAGGCGCGCCAACGGCGTGCGGGTGAGCGCGAACATGGCGAAGACCGACAACAAAGCCCATACGGCAATGACCGCAAACGCCTCGCGCGTCGGCCCGAACGTCCATCCGCCCCAGGGTGGCCCGCTCGCGCGATCGATCGAAACGCCCGCAGCCCCGCCGAATCCGGCTGGCAGCGTCAATGCCGCAGCCGACGCAAGCTCGCCGATACCGAGCGTGATCATGGCAAAGGCGGTTCCCGCGCGCCGCGTGGCGACGAAGCCGAACACCGCTCCGAACGCGGCGCCCGCCGCACCGCCCACGAGGGGGAGCCACGGTAGCGCGATGCCGCCACGATTGAACACGTGGGCGGCGACGAACGCGGCGAGCCCCGCATAGGCCGCGTGGCCGAACGATAGTAGACCTGCCTGGCCGAGCAGCAGGTTGTACGAGAGGGCAAGGACAATCATGACGGCACTTTGCGCAAGGAAAGCGAAAAGCGCGCTGTCATGCACGACGAAGACCGGCAGGAGGAGATACGCGGCGAGGGCGATCCACGGTGCCGCGGCGCTGACTGCGGACGTGAGATCTTCGCCATCGCCGCCATCGATCGGCGCATCTTCGCGAGCGAGCTTAGGCATCGTCGGCCCGCGTCCCGAGAAGCCCGCCAGGCCGGCAGGCGAGCATTGCCACGAGCAGCAGGTAAGGCGCGAGCGGCGCGATCTGCGATACGCTGAGCGCCGCCCATGCCACGGGCAAGCGCACGCCGAGGGCCGCCGCGAGCCTGCCGAGCGAAAGCGTGCTGCCGACGGCGAACGTCTGCACGAGCCCGATCAGGAGCGACCCGGCGAATGCGCCGCTGAGCGAGCCGAGACCGCCGACGATCACGACGACGAAGACGATCGAGCCGACCGCCTCCGCCATGCCGGGCTCGACGACGGCCAGTGGGGCCCCGATCACGCCTGCGAGCGCCGCCAGCCCGGTGCCGAGCGCGAAGACGAGCATGCCGATGCGCGGCACATCGTGGCCGAGCGCCTCGACGGCCGCCCGGTGTGTCAGCGCGGCGCGCAATACGAGGCCCGCGCGAGACAAGCGCAAGGCGGCATAGAGCACCGCGAGCGTCGCGACGGAAACGAGCATCACGAAGAGGCGATAGCGCGACAGCGTCGCGCCAGGAAGCAACGGTAGGGCGATGAGAGGGCCGTCGAGCGCGGGAGGTACCGGCGTCGCGAGCACACCGAGTCCCCAAACGAGCTTGACCGCTTCGGCGAGAAGATAGGCCAGCCCGAACGTCAGCAGCAGTTCATGCAGCGGGCCGTGCGCGCGCACTCGGCGCAGCAGCCGGCGCTCGACGAGCGCGCCGAGCGCCGCTACCGCGAGCGGGGCCACGACGAGCGCAGGCCAAAAGCCGACGCTCGCGGCGAGCGACCAGCCGATATAAGCGCCCAGCATGTAAAAGCTTGCATGCGCGAAGTTCAACACGCCGAGAAAGCTGAAGATCAGCGTCAGCCCCGACGACAGCATGAACAGCAGCAATCCATAGCTGATGCCGTTCAGCGCATCGACGACGAAGGCCTGCATGCCCGCTCAGCTTTGGTCTTCGACGACGAGCGGCGCGAGCGCCGCGCGCAATGCCTCGGGCAATGCGGCCGGCCTGCGCGTCGCGCGATCGACATAAACATGCACGAAGTGTCCCTGGGCGGCAGCTTCGTCGGCGCCCTCCTTGAAGAGCCCGATCTCGTAGCGCACGCTTGACGTGCCGAGCCGAGCCACGCGCAGCCCCGCTTCGACGCGCTCGGGAAAGACGAGCGGAGAGAAATAATTGCACTGCGTCTCGACGACGAGCCCGATCGTCGCGCCCTGCTCGACATCGAGCACACCGGTGCGGATCAGGTACTCGTTCACGACCGTATCGAAGTAGCTGTAATAGACGACGTTGTTGACGTGTCCGTAGACGTCGTTGTCCATCCAGCGCGTCGTGATGGGAAGGAAGTGGCGATAGGCGGAGCGCGGTTGTGCGAGGGGCTTGTTCATGCGCGTGCAGCCGTTCGTTAAGAGATCAAGAGTGAAGGCGGCCGGCGGCCGGTAGCCTATTGCCCGGGCCTATCGACGAACTCGAACGGCAGGCCCCGCCGCCGCATCCACTCGGCCAACGCCTGGCCGGTGCCGGCGCGCCACGGACGCAGCTTGGCCGGCTCGACGAGCCGATACTCGAGCAACTCGGGCGAAAGCGCGATCGTGCCATGCGCGCGCACGTGATAGGCGATGATCAGCTCGTTCTTGCGAATGAATTCATAGACGCCGACGAGATCGATCGTATCGGCCTCGAGCGCCGTCTCCTCGCGCACTTCGCGCGCGATGCCGGCCTCGGGCGTCTCCCCGTGTTCGAGGAAACCCGTGATCAGCGCGAACATCCCCTCGGGCCACGCCGCGTTGCGGGCAAGCAGGATTTTGCCTTCGTATTCGACGATGGCCGCGACGACAGGCAAGGGGTTGTTCCAGTGCACGAAGCCGCAGCCCTGGTCGGGACAGATCCGCCGAAGCCGTCCGCCATCCTCGGCGGGATCGGACCGCTCGACGAGCGGCGTCGCGCAGCGCGGGCAGTACTGATAGTCGATCATGGGTCGTGACGGGAGTGCGGCAGCGGCGCTCGCGAAGGCAGAAACCCGCTCATTTTATCGGCTTCGCCTTCGCCCTGCGCGTTCCCGGCACCGGCACCGCGCGGCGATCAGACTTGAGCCCGCACCCACTCCGTCACGCCAGCCAACGCGGCCGGCAGCCTGGCCGGGTCCGTACCGCCCGCCTGAGCCATGTCGGGTCGCCCGCCGCCCTTGCCGCCCACCTGTTGAGCGACGAAATTGACGAGCTCGCCGGCCTTCACCTTCTTGCTCGCGTCGGGCGTCACGCCGGCGATGAGACTCACCTTCCCGCCGTCGACGGAGGCCAGTACGATCGCGGCGTGCTTGAGCTTGTCCTTCAGCTTGTCGACGGCTTCGCGCAGCGTCTTCACATCGGCGCCTTCGAGCGTCGCCGCAAGCACTTGCAGCCCGGCCACGTCGACCGCCTGCGCGACGAGCTCGTCACCCTGGCTCGAGGCCAGCTTCGACTTCAGCGCGGCGAGCTCCTTCTCGAGCGACTTGACTTGATCCTGCACCTGGCCGATGCGCTGCGTCAGCTCGGACGGCTGCGCCTTCAGGGTGGCCGCGGCTTCCTGCAGCTGCGTTTCGAGCGTTTGCACATAGCGCACGGCGTTGTCGCCCGTGATCGCCTCGACGCGCCGCACGCCGGCCGCCACGCCGGTCTCGCCGACGATCTTGAACAAACCGATGTCGCCCGTTCGGTGCACGTGCGTGCCGCCGCAGAGTTCGCGCGAAAAGCCGAGATCGAGCACGCGCACCTCGTCGCCATACTTCTCGCCGAAGAGCGCCATGGCGCCGGCCTTCACGGCGTCGTCGAACGGCATCACGCGCACGACGCCGGGCGCGTTGGCCAGCACCTCGGCGTTGACGATGTCCTCGACGCGCCGGATCTCGTCATCGGTCATCGGCGCGTTGTGAACGAAGTCGAAGCGCGTCTTGTCGGGATCGACGAGCGAACCTTTTTGCTGTACATGCGAGCCGAGCACTTCGCGCAGCGCCTTGTGCATCAGGTGCGTGGCCGAGTGATTGCGCGCCGTGCGCGCCCGGCGGATCGCATCGATTTCGGCTTTCACGACGTCGCCGACTTTCAACGTGCCCTGCTCGACGACGCCGTGATGGCCGATCACGTCGGCCTGCACCTTCTGCGTATCATGCACGGCAAAGCGCACGCAAGCGTTGGCGAGCAGGCCCGTGTCGCCGACCTGGCCGCCCGACTCCGCATAGAACGGCGTGTGATCGAGCACGACGACGGCCTGCTGGCCGTTCTCGGCCTGATCGACGGACGAGCCGTCGACGTAGAGCGCGACGACCTTCGCATCGTCGAAGATCATTTCCTCGTAGCCGTGGAACGTCGTCTTCGCGCCCGAGTACTCGAGCCCCTGTGCCATCTTGAACTTGCCGGCGGCTCGGGCCTGCTCGCGCTGGCGCGACATCGCCTCGTCGAACGCCGCTTCGTCGACGGACACGCCGCGCTCGCGGCAGACGTCGGCCGTCAAGTCGAGCGGGAAACCGTACGTATCGTGCAGCTTGAACGCCACCTCGCCGTCGAGCACCTTGCCGCCCTTCTTCTCGAGATCGGCGAGCGCCGCCTCGAGGATCGACATACCGTGTTCGATCGTCTCGAAGAAACGCTCCTCCTCCTGACGCAGCACGTCGGTGACGCGCGCCTCGCCTTCGCGCAACTCGGCATATGCGCCGCCCATCTGCGCGACGAGATCGGCCACGAGCTTGTGGAAGAACGGCCGCTTGCAGCCGAGCTTATACCCGTGGCGGATGGCGCGG
The DNA here is from genome assembly GCF_040965455.1 of Trinickia sp. EG282A. Taxonomy (NCBI): domain Bacteria; kingdom Pseudomonadati; phylum Pseudomonadota; class Betaproteobacteria; order Burkholderiales; family Burkholderiaceae; genus Trinickia; species Trinickia sp. EG282A. The sequence goes on from NZ_JBFRCC010000003.1 coordinate 769,240, forward strand.
CGCACGATCCGGCGCAGCACGTAGCCCCGCCCCTCGTTGCCGGGAATGACGCCGTCGACGATGAGGAACGAGCAGGCGCGGATATGGTCGGCGATGACCTTCAGGGAGTTGTTCGAGAGATCGGAGACGCCCGTTTCGCGCGCGGCGGCCTCGATGAGCGCCTGAAAGAGGTCGATCTCGTAATTGCTGTGAACGTGCTGGAGCACGGCGGCGATCCGCTCGAGCCCCATGCCCGTGTCGACGCACGGCTTCGGCAGCGGCGTCATGTTGCCCTGCGCGTCGCGGTTGAACTGCATGAACACGAGATTCCAGATCTCGATGTAGCGGTCGCCGTCTTCCTCGGGCGATCCGGGCGGGCCGCCCCAGACTTCGGGCCCGTGATCGTAGAAGATTTCCGAGCAGGGACCGCAGGGGCCCGTGTCGGCCATCTGCCAGAAGTTATCGGACGCATAACGCGCGCCCTTGTTGTCGCCGATGCGCACGATCCGCTCGGGCGGCACGCCGATTTCCTTCGCCCAGATGTCGTAGGCCTCGTCGTCCTCCTGGTAGACGGTGACCCAGAGCTTCTCCTTCGGCAGGTGATAGACCGACGTCAGCAATTCCCACGCGTAGTGGATCGCATCGCGCTTGAAGTAGTCGCCGAACGAGAAGTTGCCGAGCATCTCGAAGAACGTATGGTGCCGCGCGGTATAGCCGACATTCTCGAGGTCGTTGTGCTTGCCGCCCGCGCGCACGCTGCGCTGCGCCGTGGTCGCGCGCCGATAGGGACGCGACTCGGCGCCGAGAAACACGTCCTTGAACTGCACCATGCCCGAATTGGTGAAGAGCAGCGTCGGATCGTTGGCGGGTACGAGGCTCGACGAGCGGACGATCGTATGGCCCTTCGATTCGAAGAACCTGAGGAATTTCTCGCGGATTTCGGCGGCTTTCATAAAGGACTGGGAGACGGTCTCGACAGGAATCCGGCTTGCCCCGCGCTGCGATGCGCGGGCCTCAGCCGTTTTTACCCTAAACGAGTCATTATACGGAAATGTCGGCCGGGCGCCCCGTTCCGTGGGGCGCCCGCCGCGCCCGCCGGTGGCCGGCCCGCGAAAAGCGCTCGAGCTGCTCGCGACGCCGGCCCATGGCCACCGTTAACAGGAGACAGATTGCCCTATGGGAGCGCTCAGCCACATCCGCGTGCTCGACTTGACCCGCGTGCTTGCCGGTCCCTGGTGCGCGCAGACGCTTGCCGACCTCGGCGCCGACGTGATCAAGATCGAGCGCCCCGGCGCGGGCGACGACACCCGACACTGGGGGCCGCCCTACCTCAAGACGCCCGACGGCGCCGATACGCGCGAGGCCGCCTATTACCTCTGCGCGAACCGCAACAAGCGCTCGGTGACAGTCGATATCGGCACGCCGGAAGGCCAGAGCATCGTTCGCGAGCTCGCGCGCGTGAGCGACGTCGTGCTCGAGAACTACAAGGTCGGCCAACTGAGGAAATACGGCCTCGATTACGCGTCGCTCGCCGCGATCAAGTCCGATCTGGTCTATTGCTCGGTGACGGGCTTCGGCCAGACCGGGCCACTCGCCGAGCGCGCCGGCTACGACTTCATCGTCCAGGGCATGGGCGGATTCATGAGCATCACGGGTGAGCGAGACGGCCAGCCGGGCGGCGGTCCGCAAAAGGCGGGCGTGGCCATCGCCGATCTGATGACGGGCATGTACGCGACCGTCGCCGTACTGGCCGCGCTCGCGCACCGGGACCGCACCGGCGTGGGCCAGTACATCGACATGGCGCTGCTCGACGTGCAGGTCGCGATGCTCGCCAACATGGGCTCGAACTATCTGGCGAGCGGCAAGCCGCCCGTGCGCTGGGGCAACGCCCATCCGAACATCGTGCCGTATCAGGCATTCCAGACGAGCGACGGGTGGATCATCGTCGCGGTCGGCAACGACGCGCAGTTCCGCAAGTTCGTCGAGGCCGGCGGACGCGCGGAGCTCGCCGACGACGCGCGCTTCGCGACGAATCCCGAGCGCGTCCGCCATCGCGATACGCTCGTCCCGATCATCGCCGAGATGGTCCGCTCACGCGGCAAGCACGATTGGATCGCGACGCTCGAAGCGGTCGGCGTTCCGTGCGGGCCCATCAACGATCTCGGCGAAGTCTTCGAAAACGAGCAGGTCGAGGCCCGCGGCCTGCGCGTCGAGGTACCGCATCCGAGCGGCGGGACGGCCGCGCTCGTGCGCAGCCCGATCCGCATGAGCGCCACGCCGCCCGAGGTGCGCTCGGCGCCGCCGATGCTCGGCGAGCATACCGACGCCGTGCTGCGCGAGCTGTTGGGCTATGACGACGCCAAGATCGCGGAACTACGGGCGCGTGGCGTCGTTTGAGCTCAGCGACGCGCGGTGCCCGCGCCGATGAGGCCGCCCGCGGCCGCGCCGGCGATCGTGCCGATCGGGCCGCCCGTCAGCACGTAGCCGAGCGCGCCGCCCGCGGCCGCGCCGACGGCGGCGTGTGTTTGCGTGCGCGACATCGATCCGCAGGCCGTCATGCTCGATACGAGCGCGGCGACGACAGTGAGCTTGGCAATGGTCGAAGTCTTCATTTTTTGACCGGATACGCGAGTTGACGAATGAGCGCCGCAGCATGCTTGGCAACCTGCTTGCGGCGCTCGATGCAATACGGGTCGCATCGTAAAGACCACTGCGCCCCGCGCGCAAACCGATTTACCGCCTGTTACGCCGCTAACAGGGTCGCAATGCCTGTAAGCCATCGCCAGGGCCGGATTGCGCGCGCGAAAGGCGGCAGGCGCCCGACAGGGCCGCCTCGGAAGCCGCTCAGGTAGAATGGCTGGATCGAGCGGGCGCGTCCCGCGTTGTATAAGCCGACCAAACTCTTGCGCATGAACACCGAACGTAACGACGCCGCGGCGGCAGCACCGTCCAATTTCATCCGAAACATCGTCGACGAAGACAACCGCAACTCGAAGTGGAGCGGCCGTGTCGAGACGCGCTTTCCGCCCGAGCCGAACGGCTATCTGCACATCGGCCATGCGAAGAGCATCTGCCTGAACTTCGGCATCGCCCGCGACTACGGCGGCGTATGTCATTTGCGGTTCGACGATACGAACCCGGAGAAGGAGAGCGTCGAATACGTCGAGTCGATCGTCGACGCCGTGCGCTGGCTCGGCTTCGACTGGGCGAAGGACGGCAAGACCCATCTCTACTATGCGAGCGACTACTACGACCGGCTCTACGAATACGCCGAGCTGCTGATCGAGCGCGGCAAGGCCTACGTCGACAGCCAGTCGGCGGAGCAAATGCGCGCAACGCGCGGCTCGCTGACCGAGCCGGGCACACCGTCGCCCTATCGCGATCGCACGCCCGAAGAAAACCTCGACCTCTTTCGCAGGATGAAGGCCGGCGAGTTCGAAGAAGGCGCGCACGTGTTGCGCGCGAAGATCGATATGAGCTCGCCGAACCTGAATATGCGCGACCCGGTGCTCTACCGCATTCGCTTCGCGCATCACTACCGGACGGGCGACCGCTGGTGCGTCTATCCGATGTACGACTACACGCACTGTATCTCGGACGCACTCGAGGGCATCACGCACTCGCTTTGCACGCTCGAATTCGAGGACCATCGCCCGCTTTACGACTGGATCCTCGACGAACTCGCGGACGCCGGCGTGTTCACGCGGCCGCTGCCGCAGCAAATCGAGTTTTCGCGGCTGAATCTGACTTATGCGATCACGAGCAAGCGCAAGCTGCTGCAACTCGTGACCGAGGGGCACGTCGACGGCTGGGACGATCCGCGCATGCCGACGATCGTCGGCGTGCGGCGGCGCGGCTTCACGCCTGACAGCATCCGGCTGTTCTGCGATCGCATCGGCGTGACGAAGGTCGATTCATGGATTGACATGAGCGTGTTCGAAGGCGCGCTGCGCGACGACCTCGACGACAAGGCACCGCGCACGGCGGCGGTGCTCGATCCGGTGAAGCTCATTATCGACAACTTCCCGGCCGATCTCGCCGAACCCTGCACGGCGCCCGTCCATCCGCACCATCCCGAGCGCGGCGAGCGCACGTTCCCGATTACGCGCGAGCTCTGGATCGAGCGCGACGATTTCATGGAAACACCGCCCAAGGGGTACTTCCGGCTCTTCCCGGGCAACAAGGTGCGCTTGCGTTACGGCTACGTGATCGAATGCACGGGTGCCGAGAAGGACGAGCACGGCAACGTCGTCGCCGTTCACTGCAACTACTTCCCCGACAGCAGGTCGGGCACCGAAGGCGCGAACAACTACAAGGTGAAGGGCAACATTCACTGGGTCAGCGCGACGCATGCGCTGCCCGTGGAAGTGCGGCTCTACGATCGCCTCTTCAAGGAAGCGCAGCCTGACGCGGGCGGGCGCGACTTCCTCGAGGCGCTGAACCCCGACTCGAAGCGCGTGGTGCAGGCCTATCTCGAGCCGGGCGCCGAGACGATGCAGCCCGAGGACCGGTGTCAATTCGAGCGGCATGGATATTTTGTCGCCGATCGCTACGACTCGAAGCCGGGCAAGCCGGTGTTCAACCGGATCGTCGGCCTGCGCGATAGTTGGGGCAAGCCGGCCTGAATGACGGGGCGCGCAAGGCGCCCCTGTCGTCGCGAGGCGGCATCTCGATCGAATCGAGTCTTCGAGTCCAGGCGCTAGCGCGTCGCCGCTTCGGTCGGTGCGCTCTCCAAGGCCGTCGGCGCCATCGCCGGCAACATGCCCGACGGCATCATCCGATGCGGCTGGAGCAGCAGCGCAACAAGTCCGCTCCAGCCAGTCTGATGCGAGGCGCCCACACCGCGGCCGTTGTCTCCGTGAAAATACTCGTGAAACAGGACGAGGTCCTGCGAACGGGAATCCGCCTGCAGCATCGGGTAGGCCGCCATGACGGGGCGCAACCCAGCGTCATCCTTCAGAAATAAAGTCGTCATGCGTCGCGCAAGTTCGTCCGCGACCTCCTTCAGCGAGACGTTCTTTCCCGAACCCGTCGGGCATTCCACCTTGAAGTCGTCGCCGTAATAGCGATAAAACTCGTACAGCGACTCGATCAGCAGGTAGTTCACCGGCATCCATATCGGCCCCCGCCAGTTGGAATTGCCGCCAAACGCACGGGAGTCCGATTCGGCCGGCTGATACTTGACCGAAAAGCTCGCGCCGTCATGCTCGAAAACATAGGGTGCATCGCGATGCACGCGCGACAGCGCGCGCACGCCGTGAGGGGAAAGGAATTCGCTTTCGTCGAGCACGCGCCGCAACAGCGCCTTCATGCGATGTCCGCGCAGCAGCGACAGCAGCGTCGTATTGCCCGAGCCGGGTTCGGTCCAGCGCGAAACAAGCTTCGCCAGATTCGGCCGATGACCGAGGAACCAATCGAGCCGCTCGCGCAATCCGGGCAAATGTCCATGCAACCGCTCCTCGAGAACGTGAACGGCAAAGAGCGGGATCAGCCCGACGATCGAACGGATTCGCATCGGCAAGCGGCAACCGCCGGCGAAGTGCAATACGTCGTAGAAAAACCCGTCCTCTTCGTCCCATAAGCCGGTATCGCAGCCGTCGGAGCAACTCACCGCCTCCGCGATATAGAGAAAATGCTCGAAGAACTTCACGGCGATGTCGACATAGGCCTTATTCGTCGTGGCCAGCTCGAGTCCGATCCGCATGAGATCGAGCGCGTACGCCGCCATCCAGGCCGTGCCATCCGCCTGATCGATGCGGTCGCCCGCCGGCAATCGCGAAGACCGGTCGAAGATTCCGACGTTGTCGAGACCGAGAAAGCCGCCCTGAAAAATGTTGCGGTCCTCGGCGTCTTTGCGATTCACCCACCAGGAGAAATTCAGCAGCAGCTTATGGAAGATGAGTTCGAGAAACTCGCGATCGCCGACGCCCGTCTGCTCGCGATCGAGCTCGTACACGCGCCATGCCGCCCAGGCGTGCACGGGCGGGTTGGCGTCGCCGAACGCCCACTCGTAGGCCGGCAGTTGTCCATTCGGATGCATGTACCGCTCTTTGACGAGCAACAGCAGTTGATTCTTGGCGAACTCGGGATCGACCAGTGCCAGCGCAACCGCATGAAACGCCAGGTCCCACGATGCATACCACGGGTATTCCCATTTGTCCGGCATCGATACGACGTCGCCGTTGCACATATGCCGCCAGTCGGCATTGCGGCCACGCCGACGCGCTTTGGGCGGCTTCGGTTGCCCCGGATCGCCATCGTGCCAGCGTGTCACGTCGAACTGGTAATACTGTTTCGACCAGAGCATCCCGGCAAGCGCTTGCCGCTGAACGAGTCGAGCATCGGCATCGGCGATATCGTGCTGAAACGCCGCATAGAATTCATCAGCCTCGGCGAGCCGGCGCGCGAAGAGCGCCTCCATGTCGAGCGGCGCCTCGGCGACGAGCGGCGTTGGACGCCAGCGCAGGTACGACACGGAGCGCTCATGCGGGGCAAGGTCGAGACGAACATGCGCCGCCGCGCGCGTGCCCGCGTCGCGTCTGATTGCCCGCTCGTCGCCGTGGACGATGTAGTCGTTGAAGCCATCCTTGAACGGCCCATTACCATCGATGCCGAAGATGCGGCGCACGTTCGTTTCGTTCTCACAGAACAACCATTCGATCGGCTGTTGCGCCGCCGCCGTCACGATCAACGGTTCGAGCGCCGGGTTGCGCGCGGAAACGCACATGCCGCCGCCCTCTTGCGGCTCGAGCGTGAGCGTCGGCTTGCCGCCCTTGCCCGACCACGCCCACCGATTGCGCGCCCAGAATTGCAGCAATAGGCGCAGTGCCGCCGGCTGCGCTCCACGGTTTTCGACCGTAACGCGCATCGCGACATCGTCGGGTGTGCGTTTGGCGTATTCGACGTAAACGTCGAAATACCGGTCGTCGTCGAATACACCGGTGTCGAGCACTTCATATTCGGGCTGGTCCGCGCCGCGCCGCAGGTTTTCCTCGACGAGATCGTCGTAGGGGTAGGCGCCATGTGGATACTTGTAGAGCATCCGCATGTAGGAATGCGTAGGCGTGCCGTCGAGGTAGAAGTAGAGCTCCTTTACATCCTCGCCATGATTGCCCTCGGCGTTGTTCAAGCCGAAGAGGCGCTCCTTGATGATCGGATCGTGCCCGTTCCATAGCGCGAGCGATAGGCACCAATCGAGCGGATCGTTGCCGAACCCGGCCAGGCCGTCCTCGCCCCACCGATACATGCGGCTGCGCGCATGGTCATGCGGAAAGTAGTCCCAGGCCGTGCCGTTCTCGCTGTAGTCCTCGCGAACGGTTCCCCACTGCCGCTCGCTCAGGTAGGGCCCCCAGCGCCGCCATCGATCGCGCTCGGGACCATGAAGGCGAGCCCATTCAGCCGATTTCAGCGGATCCACGGTACGCGGTGGCGACATGAGACCTCCGATCGAAAGTCCGAGCGCGGCGGGTTCGGCGCACGAGCGCGGGTTCGCCGCGATGGCTGCAACGGCACGCCGCTTCTCGCCTATTATGCCGCGAGCATCCTTTCAATTCGCAACAGCTCGCCGAGCGACCACGCCTGAAACGGCGCGCCCCGAGCAACGTGCGGCGCATCGCCGTCCGCAATCTCGCTGAGGTGGTCGAGCCCGACTCGTTCGAGATGCGCAAGCAACGGCGCGAGAAAGCGCTTGCGCGCCAGATCGAAGCGGGTCGCGTCCGAAATGCCCGCGTCCCGCTGCACGCGCAACCAGGCCTCGACGAACGGCCCGATCAGCCACAACCAGACTGCCCCTTGATGATAGGCGCCGTCACGCTCGAGCGGCGATCCTTCATACCGGCCGACATAATCGGGGTCGCTCGCTGCAAGCGAACGCAGGCCGAGCGGCGTGAGCAGTTGCGTTTCGACCTGCTCGACGACAGCGCGCGCGCGCTCGCCGTCCAAGATGGCATACGGCAGACCGCCTACCGCGAAGATCTGGTTCGGGCGGATTTTTGCGTCGACGCGGCCCGGCTCATGGTCGACGTCGACGACGTCATACAACGCACCAGTCAGCGGATTCACGAAGCGCTCGGCAAACGAAGCGCTGGCGCGCGCTTCCAGTTCGCGCCAACGCCCATCCCATTCGAGCGCGATGCGCAATGCGTTGATCCACAGCGCCTGCACCTCGACCGGCTTGCCGATCCGCGGCGTGACGACCCACTCGCCCACTTTCGCATCCATCCACGTCAGTTGCACGCCGGCCTCGCCCGCGCGCAGCAGGCCGTCGCCGTCGGCCGCGATGTTGAAGCGCGTTCCGCGCGCATAGCCTTCGAGAATGGCGTCGATCGCGGACCGCAAGCGCTCGCGTGTCGCCACCGACGCGCACGCCTTCCCGAGGTACTCGTGGACTGCCACGACGAACCACAAGGATGCGTCGACTGCGTTGTAGACGGGTGCGGCGCCGTCGTCGGGAAAGCGATTGGGTAGCATGCCCTCCGAAATCGTTCCTGTCCATTCGAGCAGAATCGATTCCGCTTCGCGATATCGCCCAGTTGCAAGCAGCAACCCGCGCATGGCGATGAAGGTATCGCGGCCCCAATCGGTGAACCACGGATAGCCCGCGATGATCGTTTGACCGTCGCCGCGCGCGACGAGATAGGCGTCGGCGGATCGTTCCAGGCGGCTCGCGAATGCGGCTCGGCGCCGCCGCTCGCAGTCCGCGAGATCGACAACGGAATCGAGGGCAGGCATGACGGCAGGCACCATCGCTTCTAGCGCGTCGCCCGAGCATGCGTTCAGAATCATCACGGCTTCACCGCGCGTCAGATCGAACGAAAAAACACCCGGCGTCGCGAGATCCTCGGTGTAGTCGAGCCCGCGTTCCTGTTCGCGCACATAGCAAAAGTTGCGATACCAATCCGGCGCATGCGTGTACGCACCGTTGTGCCGCATGGCGATCGCGGGAAGATCGCCGTACGGCCGCCACCAGACGCGGCCGTCCGCTTGATGCGGCGTAAAGTCGAATAAGGGATTTTCGTGATGGAGCGCGTGATAGTCGCGCCCGGAAATCAAAGGGCGGACGTGCAGCATCAGCGCTCGGCTAATCGGCGCACTGCTTTGCAGCCGCCAGCGCAAGACAGTCTCCGCTGAATCGCGTACGACGAAGATCTCGACCGTAACGTATGAATAGTCGTCGATCCGAAAGCGCCATGTGGGCCACGGCGTGGTATCGAACTCCGCGAGTTCGATCGTGGTGTCCGGATACATCGTGCGCGGCGAGTATAGATGCCGCGTGAGCGCATAGTGGGCTCCGCCAGCCGACTCGATCCATGCTTGCATGCCGTTGACCAGCACGACACGGCCAGTCGGCGGCCGCGTCGCCGCGAGCAACAGTGCGTGATAGCGCCGCGTCCGCTCTCCGCCCGCCGTCCCCGACGCAAAGCCGCCGAGCCCGTCGGCCTCCAGCCACTCGGCTTCGCTTGTCTCCCCGGCGCGGTGCGGGTGATCGACTCGAGTCACGGCCGGCCCTGGAGCGATCCGTGCAGATCAGTCAGCGACAACGCCGTCTCGAAAAGCCGCGTGAGGCTCTTGCTCGCGTATTGGGGCAATTCGAGCGGCGCTGCCCAACGAAATGCGTCCATCTCGGGAATCATCGATCCATCCTTGCGGCTCGGAAACATCGATGTACAGACGCATTGCGCGAGATCGACCTCGCCTTCGGCCACACGCGCGGCAAACAAGTGCAAGTCCTTGTCGCGCCGATAAGGAAAACGCCCGAGGTCCTTGAGACGCTCGGGCGCAAGCGCGATGCCGGTCTCCTCGCGCAATTCGCGAAGCGCCGCGTCGCACGGCGATTCGCCCTCCTCACCCTGCCCCTTCGGAATGTCCCAATGTGTTGTATCCGTGGCATGCGCCAGCAGCACACGCCCATTCGGATCGAGCAGGATGACCCCGCATGAAACTGTTCGCTCGCTCATCGTATTCGCCTCTCTCGCACTCCCCGAGCGTACCGCGGAACGCGCGTACGCGGGGGCAGGCAATCAAGCGGGATACGAGGGCGAATCCGTATTTCTCGCCGCTACCACCCAAGAACAACGTGATGGCCCAAGTCCGCGATCACGTGGTAGCGGGACGACTCGCCGCGATCGCCGCCGGCCGCTCCTCGAGCAAGAACCGATACACGGCACCCCCCGCCGCGCCGCCCATGAGCGGAACGACCCAGAAAACCCAGAGCTGGCCGAGCGCCCAGCCGCCCTGAAAGAGAGCGACGCCCGTGCTGCGCGCCGGATTCACCGACGTGTTCGTGACCGGGATGCTGATGAGGTGAATCAGCGTCAAAGCGAGCCCGATCGCGATCGGCGCGAAACCCGCTGGCGCACGCTTGTCCGTGGCGCCATGAATGATGAAAACGAAAAAAGCGGTGAGCACGAATTCGGCGACGATGGCCGCTTGCAACGAATAGCCGCCAGGTGAATGCTCCCCGTAGCCGTTCGACGCGAATCCGCTCGCCGATGCATCGAATCCCGCCTTGCCGCTGGCAATCAAATAAAGCACACCAGCTGCGAGGATGCCTCCAATCACCTGCGCCACGATGTATTGGACGACTTCTTGACCGGGAAAACGCCCGCCCGCAAAAAGACCGACCGTCACGGCGGGATTGAAATGCCCTCCGGAAATATGACCGACCGCATAGGCCATCGTCAGCACGGTGAGCCCGAACGCCAAAGCCACGCCGACAAAGCCGATACCCAATTGAGGAAATGCCGCGGCAAGCACCGCGCTGCCGCAACCGCCGAACACGAGCCAGAACGTGCCGAATGCTTCGGCCGCGAGTCGCCTGAACATGAGCCCTCTCCCAGGTAATGAGGTACGAGGATACTAAGCGAGGCGAAACCGCAATTCAAGGCGAATTAAGCTTGTTTCCACTCGATTTAACAATATTTGAAGCTTTGCTGAAAATTGGCCTTTTTTATTCTATTGGAGCGCGGAATGATTGCAGCGACGGACTGTTACCGCTCGGGCTACGTGTTCCGCCGGCCTATCGCGCTCGGGACCCGTTCTACGAAGCGCGCGCTGAGCGCGGCGGCGACGATTCGCCCGCGACGCGCGCCACGGCCGACTGCAGCGCCTTCACGTCTGGCCACGTCGCCTCTCCGTTCAGCAGACTTTGCTCGAGCCGACGCGCCACCCCTGCGATCTCTTCGAGGTGGAACCACGACGCAGTGCCGACGATGCGATGGACGATCTCCCTCATTTGCTCGGCGTCCTCATCGATCGATAGCGACGACAGCTCGGCAGTCTCGTCAGTCAGCGTTTGTCGCAGCCTTTCCCACAAGTCGGCGTGCCGCTCGGCCGGAATGCCCGCCTGCTCGAGCGCGTAAGCGGGCGGCGCCGTCGTGCCGTAGCGTTCGAGCAGCGCACGCAATTGCTGAGGTTCGACAGGCTTGACGAATACCTCGTCGGCGCCGGCGGCAAAGCATTCGTCACGTTGCTGCTGCAGGGCATTCGCTGTCAGCGCAACGAGCACAGTGCGTGCGCCCGTGCCGGCTTCACGCTGACGAATCTGCCGCATCAGCTCGACTCCGCCCATGACCGGCATCGCGCAATCGGTGATGACCATGGCATAGGACCGGCGCCTGAGCGCCTCGAGCGCCTCCAGGCCGTTCCTCGCGCAATCGCATTCGGCGACACGAAGATTCGTGACCTGACGCTTCAGGACCTCGCGATTGATGTCCTGATCCTCGACGAGCAGAATGCGCCGCGACGATCCTTCTCGTGCCGGCGCGGCCGCGTCGGGGGTGGCGACGAGCGCTTCACCCCCGCGTGGCGCAGCACTTCGGTCGATGGGCAACGGCAGCTCGATCGACACCGTCGTGCCGCGCCCGGCCTCGCTCTCGAGCGTGATCGATCCGCCCATCGATTCGACCAGTCGCTTGCAGATCGCGAGCCCGAGGCCGGTGCCGCCATAGCCGGCGGTCGCCGCGCTGCGAGCCTGGACGAACGGCGAAAAGAGCCGCGCCATGTCCTCGCGAGCGATGCCGATGCCCGTATCGGCCACGCGAATGAGGATGCGCTGCCCGTTTTCGGTCGTGGCAAGCACGTCGACCGACAGTGAGACGGCCCCACGATCCGTAAACTTCGACGCATTGCCGAGGAGGTTCAACAGCACTTGGCCGAGCCGCTGGCCGTCGCCGATATGGCGAGGCGCGAGCGCCGGCGATACATCGACGTTGAAACGCAAGCCCTTGCGTTCCATCTCGGGCGTGACGATGCCGGCCGTTCGCTCGACGAGCTCACTCAGGTTCATCGGCGCGGACGTCAGCGTCAGATCGCCGTTTTCGCTCTTCGCGAAGTCCAGGATATCGTTGAGGATCCGGAGCAGAATTTCGGCGGCGTTGCGCGCCATGTTGAGCAGATACTGGTCGTCGCTCGAAAGCCGGCCGTGATCGAGCAGTTGCAAGATGCCGACCACGCCGCTCATCGGAGTGCGAATCTCGTGACTCACGGTGGCAAGGAAAGCATCGCGCGCGCGCGAGGCCTCTTCGGCATCGGATTTGGCGGCGACGAGCGCGGCCTTCTCCAGGACGAGTTGACGCTCGGTCCAGCGCCGCTGCCTGACCTCATTGCGCAGCCGCAGCATGTAGCCGCAGAGCACGGCCAGAAAAATGATCGTGACGGCGACGACGGGGGTCAGGACGATCCATAGCGTGCGCGGCGGAATGCCGAACGTGAAGCGCGTCGACAGCCAACTATGCTGGATGTGTTCGCGCTCGCGCTCAGGGATCGACGCAAGCACGCGATCGATCAAAGGCACGAGGGCCGCGAAACGCGGCGCGACGCCGAAAGAGAGGTCCTCGAAGTGCCCCGTCGGCGCGGCGATGCGCAGGATTCCGGCGTATTTTTCCCGCACCAGCCGATCGACGACGCCGAGATTGCCGATGTACGCGAACGCTTGGCCGCTCGCCACGGCGTCGAGCCCATCCGCTGTCCGCGCCACGGTGATCGTCCGCATCTTGTCCAGGCCCGGCATTTCGGCGCGCATGCCCTCCGAATCCTTGACGAGGGCCACTTCAGCTCCGGCGATATCCCTCGGCCCACCAATGAAAGGTGCCGTTTCGCGCGTTACGATGACGAGCGGATAGCGGACGTAAGGCCGCGAATAGTTGAAGCCCGCGACGAGGCCATCGGAACGCGATGCCGCCACGACGAGATCGAGCCCGCCGCTGTTGGCGAGCCGGATCGTTTCGCTCCATGACTGAGTCGGCACCATACGGACTCGTACGCCGAGCGTCTCGCGTATGAAATCGAGGTAATCGGCGGAAATGCCTTCGAAATGGCCCGTATCGTCGACAAAGGCCATCGGCGCCCAGCGCGGGTCAGTGCCGATGCGCAGCTCCGGCAGCGACGCAAGATACGATCGCTCTTCGGGCGAGAGCGACAGGTGCAAGTCCCAGCTCGCGCGCGGCAAGCGCGGCGCTTCGTCGGAGGCCTCGCAACCGGCCAGCGCCGCGAGCAGCGACGAAGCCAGCAGCCACGCGAGCACTGCCGCGAACGCGCGCGAGCGCAATGGCAACCCCATCTGTTTGTTCGACGATCTCCCGCGCGCCATACGACTCATGCCGAAGAAAGGTCGTTATTGCGGCAGTATTCGAGCAGTTCCTGGTTCGTCGAAAGCCCGAGCTTGCGCTGCGCATTGATCTTGTGGCGGCTGATCGTCTTCGGGCTCCTGTTCAAGCGCTGCGATATTTGCGTCGCGGTCAGGCCGTCATAGGCGAAAAGACGAATCACCTCGAGCTCGGCCGTCGTCAGCTCAGCGACGTGGCCCACGCGCGGCCCGACGATGCTCGCGCTCGCCAGCAACGATTCGAGCCCCGGGCTCAGATAGGTGCGGCCCTGGGCAGCCGCAAGCAGGGCGAAACTCAACTCCTGTACGCCACCCGCTTTCTCGACGATCGCCTTCACGCCCTTCGCCATCAGCTTGTTGTGAATCGCCGCATTGCGCAGCGCCGTAATGACGACGATGGGCATATCCGGCTTGATCCTCTTCAGGCGATCGATCAGCGCGACGCCGTCTTGCGTGCGCCCACCCGGCATCGCGTAGTCGGTGACGATCAGATCGCAGGGCACGGCCTTGACCGCGGCTATGAGCTCGTCGGCAGTGCCGGCCTCCCCCACGATCTCGGCCATCCCATTGGCCTCGAGCGCAGTGCGGATGCCGTAGCGGACGACCGCGTGATCGTCCGCGATGATGATACGCAGCAGCTTGTTCATGGTGCCCCTGTGCCCCTGATCCGATGCCAACAACAACGACGCGACGACGACTCGAACGCGGTGTTGCGCGCAGCATTCTTTTAATTGCTTGCGTTCGAGGAAACTCGAAATGCTAGCGAGAAGGACTGCATTCGATAATACGAAAATTCTTGGAATTGCAAAGAACTTCCATCGAGCACACGGCATGCTATTTCGCATTCCATGCCGAATCGTCAAAGTGTGGGAAAAGAGGCGTGTTTCGCGCATTCAGCGAGCGGCGTTCGATATGCTTTCGATGAGGGCGTCGAACGAAAGCAGCCACTCGCCTTCCCCGGACGAAAGCCGACACGCTCCCGCCGCAAGGGCCTCGTCGACTTCGATGGGCCATGCGAACGCGAGACCCATGGCCCGCGTCGCCGCTTCGTCGCCGGCCGACAGATGGAGCTGAGCCCCCAGCCCCGGGTCGATTTGCTTGCGCAACTCATCGACGACGATCGCAACGCGCTGATCTGCCGGCATGCGCACGGCTATTCGTTGCAAAGCAGCCTCCAAAGCAGCATCCAACACCGGCTCGAGGCGAGCCAGCAGCGCTTGCCGGCAAGAACGGTAGGCGGCTTCCAAGGCAACGGCTCGACGCAGCAATGCGGCATCACTGTCGCGGCGACGCTGCGCCTCATCGCGCACAATGCGCGCTTCGTGTTCTGCCGCCGTACGATGCGCACGCTCGACGACGGCGTCCGCGGTCCGTCTTGCCGCCTCCAAATACGCGGCAAGCTCATGCAGTTGTGCCACTTCACTCGCTCGATAGATTAGCTGCACGGGCCAAGCATCGAGTCCTGGTGCGCGCGAAATGCGGCGGGCGACGAAAGTCATTGCGAAACTAGCCGGCTGCGGCGTGGGTAGCGGCGAGCCGCCGAGCTGTTGCAAGGGCGACGGCCAGGCAGAGCCCAACATCGATGCGAGCGATCGCGAGCGGAGCCGTGGCAACCGGTTCGGGCGGATCGCCGGAACAGGAATGTCCGCCGGCGGCGCACGCGATCGTCGAGGGCTCTTCGCCGTGCCGTTCATCGGGCGAGCGCATCATCAGAAGGCGGCCGGAGATATCGGGCCATTGCATCGCGGCTGCCTGCTGCAATAGGCGCAAGCCTGCCGTGCGTGCGTCGTAGGCGGTCGTGGTGCGCGATTCGACGATCCGCGACTCGAGGCAGTTGACGTCTCGATAACGAAGCGCGCACTGCCACAACGGATCGTGCGTCGGCCAACGCCTGGGTGGGCCTTCGCAGCCGCGAGCGAAACGCCATCCTCCCGAGGCACGCAGCACCGCGATCCAGCCGAGCACGCCTGCCAGTTCACGAAGCAGAGCCGGCGAGAAGCTGACGAGCTGCAACCAGCGCGGGTCCGGCGGCGCGTCCCACTCTCGTTCGAGGCCGAACGCGCCGATCCAACCGCCAAAGACAAGACGCGCGGCCGGACTACCTGCGGGCGCGACTGGCGCTCCGTATCGAAGATGCCAACCGTGATCGGCCCAATGCCAAGGTTCGAACCAGAATCGCGGCCAAGCAGTGCTCATGTTTTTTGCCGCCAGTACAGGACGCAAGCCGCCGCGCCGAATAGGAGCGCAAGGAGCGCCGGCACACCGACGAACAGCCACACCGGCCGACGCGACGACACCAGCGCCGCTGCGACCGCCCCAGAGCCTTCGTGCTCGGTCACGAGGACCACCGCGATCCGGCCGTCGTCTTCGCCGGCCAACCCCGGCACGCCGTTCTTGACGAACCGCACGATGCCAGGCACGAGCGGAGCCAGGTCGATGTTGCTTCGATGCTTGATCAGCAGCGAAGCCGATGCCGGCGTCAGCGGCATGCCGGGCGCGGGCCGCTCTTGCGGCACGACGCGAGCGCGCGCCGCCACGACGCCGTCGATGTCGAGCATCGTGTTTTCGATTTCCTTCTCGAGCCCATGGATGTAGCGTGCACGGTCTTCGAGCGGCGTCGACATCGCGCCCTTCTTGCCGAAAGCATCAGGGAGCCGCGAACGCGCGTGTCGCGGCAACCCCGCGTCGCGCAGCGCCGCGATGGCATCGACGAAATCGGCGTCGGCCACCGAGAGCACGACGCCCTCCTTGCCCTGCCTGCGCGCGACGGCGATGCCGCGCTGGCGCAGGGCCGCTTCCGTTTCGTTGGCGCTTTGCATGTCCGGCGCAATATGCAGATCGATGCGCTTGGAGCACGCGCAAAGCGCCAGCAGGACGGCGGTCGCAATCGCACGACGCCGGCAGCGCGCGGCGAACGGCCGGCGCGTCATGCCGCCGTGACCAACTGCTTGAGTCCCGCGGCGGTCGCGCCGACGACTCGCGCCGCGCACATGACGTCGATCTGGTAGGCGGCCATGAGGCGCGCCTGCCTGTGCATGGCAAGCACGACCTCGGGGCCCGACGCACCGTGCGCGTGCGCATGGGCGATTTGGCCAGGCAGCTCGGCTGCGCGTCGACGGCCGCGCTCGATTTCGTCGAGGCCGCGCACGAGCATCTGCAAAGCCGGGGCTTCATCGATCGATGTCAGCGCGTCGGCGAAAGCCGCGCCCGCCAAGACGCCAGCGTCCGTGGATGTTCCGGATAACGGCGGCGAGAAAAGTCGAAGACGGTCCACGCGTTGCCTCTTCGGCCTTCAGGGCTTGAGCTGCGCTGTCAGTTGACGAAGCGAATTGACGAGCTCGGTCGTCATCCGGCCGTGCGCCGATTCGAGTGCGTTGCCCGCGTCGACTCGCCGCTTCTCGAGCGCGAACTCGAGACCCGCCCGCATCGTTTCGTCCACCGCATACACCTGGCCGACGCTGCGCGCGGCCATCGATTGCAAACTGTCGATCATCATTGAACCTCCAACCCATCCGTCGATGACGGATGCATGCTCGAGTTCATGCATCCGCCGATGTCATGCCGAATCTGCCTTAGAACTGAATGCCCTGGGCCGCCTTATGGACGGCGTTTTGCACCTTGTTGCCCGAATCGAGGTGCCCGCTCGCGATGCTGTTCGCGGTGTCGGCCAACATCTTTTGAATATTGGCCTCCGTTTGCATTTCCATCGTCTGCAATTGCGTTTCCTGCTGACGTCGCAACAGGCCCTGCATTTGATCCAGGGCCTTCGCGGAATCGGCACCGGCGGCATGCGTCGACGCCGCCGATTGCGACGATCCCGAGATCGCCGAGACGACCGTACCGGCCAGCGACGCCAACGCGCCGACCGTCTGCAAAGCGGGAACAACGGCTGCAATGGTCATGATGGACCCCCTTGACGAAAGAGAAAACTCGGCACTCTTCCGACGCCGGCGCGATACCGGCGCGGAATTGGAGCGTTAGTAACGGCAGATGACGGAGCGGTTCCGCATAGCGGCGAAACACTTCGGCCGATCGCGCGAGCCCGATCCGGCGCGGCGATCCAAAAGGCGAGCTGAACGGCGAGCCGAACGTAATGTCGTCCGATTTTTATATCAAAATTGACGCACGAGAGCGCGACGTCTCGATCATTGCGCCATTGCAGCTTGATCGAGGCTCGATCCAACATGATTTCGACGCTTTCGGATGGGACCCGTCGCTTTGCCGGCGCTGACGCGTCTGTCGAATTCGACGACTGGTACCGCGCGCACCGGCAGGCGATCTACCGGTTCATCGCGCGGCGCGTGCGAAGCACCGAGGACGCGGAGGACATCCTTCAGTCCACCTACCTCGGCGCCTGGGAGAATCGCGCGTCGTATCGCGGCACGGCGCAGCCCAGGACATGGCTCATCGCCATCGCGCTAAACGTGGCGCGCAACCACGTGAGCCGCGCTTCGGATTATCGGTTCGTCGTCGAGCGCATCGACGACCACGAGGAAGCGCTCGTCGATACGCGCGGTCCCGAACTGCGCCTGTCAGTCAAACAGAGCCTCGCCAGATTTCTCGAATTCGCGCAGTCTCTGCCGCCAGAGCAGCAACGGATGATCGAGCTGCTCTTTCTCGACGACGTCAGCTATGTCGAAGTCGCCGCCATGCTCGGGATCCCCGTCGGCACGGTTCGCTCGCGACTTTCGAGGTTGCGCGCCAAGTTCGAGAAGCACTTTGCCTGAGCTGCGAGCAAGCCCGGCTCGATCGATCGCCCGGCCGGCCGCGCTCGCACATTCCACTTCTTTTCTCTCTCGTCGACCATGGACATCAATCTCACGGAACTTCAACTGCTACGCGCGATGCAGCACGCCGATCGCGTCCGCCACTCGATGTCGCCGACCGACGTCCGGCAGTGGCAGCGCTACGTCGAAGCATTGCGCGGCGTCTCGCTCGCGAACTGGAGCGCGACGACGGACGTGCAGATGCGGTTCGCGCTGCTGCGCAGCGTATTGAACGAGATCCGCTGAACATGGCGCTGGCGCACGACATGACGCGTTCCCTGCCGCGCTGGTCAGCCTGGTGGCTCGCCGCGATTGTCGCCGTCTTGCTGGTCGCTCCATTCGGCATGACGGCCGGGATCGCAAGCGCGACCGAATCGACGCATACAGCCGGCACGGCAAGCGCCGGTCTGTCGGCGCCCTATGCCTATCGGGCAACGAACCGCTCGCCGCTGGAGATATTGCGGCACTTCGCCGGCGATCACGCTCTTTCACTGCGTGTCGCGCCAGCGGCGAACGGCCGCGCGCCAGTAGCATGGAACGGTGCCCGTCTCGACGGCTGGATTCGCGCGGAAAGCGGACGCGACTTTCTCGAACAGCTCGCGAGCGCCCACCGATTCGATTGGTTCGTCGCCAACCGGACGCTGTATGTCAGCGCGCGCGCCGATTCGATCGTCGAGCGGATCCCACTTCACGGCATCCCGGCCGAGACGGCGCGGGCAGCGCTCGCGGCCGTCGGGCTTTACGACGAACGCTTCGGCTGGGGTGCGCTGGCCGCGCAAGACGCGGTGCTCGTCTCCGGTCCTCGCGAATATGTCGCGCTCGTGAGGCGCTTTCTCTCCGTTCGATCCGCGCAGAGCGCGGCCGCGGCGCGCGCGGAGCCGATGATCTTCCCGCTGCGCTACGCGCCCGCGACGGACGCGGACGGCTTCGATGCAGGCGACCGAACGAGACCCGGCGCCGCGTCGATCATCCGGCAGCTCGTCGGTCGCGACGCAGCCGACGACGCCCCGGCCTTTTTCATGCCGTTGCTCGAACCGGCGTCCGCGGCCGGTGCCCGCCAGCCAGCGTCCGCGAGCGTCGACGGGCTCGCCCACTTGTTCGGCGTCTCGCCGCCCTTGCCGGCTTTGCCGCCGCTGCCGTCGTCGCGCTCCCCGTCGATGCGGCTCCCGGCGACGCGCGCAACGGCCGCGCGCGACGCCGATGCCGTCGTGATTGGCGACGAGCGCAGCAACACCGTCATCGTATGGGGCGATCCGGCGTTGCGCGGCCCCCTCGAGCGCATCGTCGAAGCGCTCGATCAGCCCATGCCGATGGTCTCGATGGAAGTGCTCGTGCTCGAGACCGACGATGAGACGTTACGTTCACTCGCGCAAGGCCCCGCGCACCGCTGGGCCGACGCGGACGAAATCGACACCGAACGCTCGAGAGCCGGTTTCGACGCGAAGCTATCGCATGCGCTCGAGGCTCAACGCGCCAAGGTGCTCAATCGCCAGACCCTTGTCGGCTTCGCCAATCAACACGTCACGCTCGCTCTCGGTGCGGAGGAATCGCATCGCCGCTCGCCGTTGCGCGGGGGAGACGCCGCCGGGGAATTCGACGACAACGCCAGCGGCCGTGCAGGTCATCGCGGCGACGCGCTCGATCTGGTCGCCCGCCCGTTGCCGGCGCAGCCGTCGGGGCCTTCGGCCATTGCCGTCGATGTGAGACTCCTCATGGCACAGCCGACCGGCCTGCCCGGGCAAGAGTGGAGCACCACGACGAGCGTCCGGCTGAGAACGGCCGTCGCCCTCGAAGGCGGCGGCGCGCCGCGGCTCCTCACGAGCTACCCCGTGGCGACGTCGCGCGACCGGCAGCGCGCGATTTTCATCAGCGCCGGCGCGCTCTAGTGGCGCACGGACACGGCCAACACCACGGATAACCGCCAGCACGACGCGACGAACCCCGAACCCATGCTCGAACTCAGAATACTCAGCGGCCTGCATCGCGGAGCCGCCTTGCCGCTCGATGGCGACTCGATCCGCCTCGGCAGCGGGAGCGCGAACGACATCATCCTGACCGACCCAGGCATGCCAGAGCATGGCATCGAGCTTCGCAGGCAAGCCGAAGAAGGATGGACCTTGCGCCGTCTCGACGAAAGCCATGAGTCGGCCGCCGCGATCGGCGCCGGGATGCAGATCGAGGTCGGTCCCGTGCTCGTCGGATTCGCCGAGGAGAACGATCCCTGGCGCAGCGATGCGGCGCTATCGATCTCGATCGATGGTGCTGCGGCTCCAAACCGGACGGCCGCGCGGCTAGCGAGCCTCGCCGCGCTCTTCGCATTCGCTGCTGCGGCGGCGCTGGTCGCCATCCTCAGTGGGCCCGCCGCCAATGGCTCCGTCGCCCCTCAATCGGCCAGCCGCTCCGGCGGGCAGGACGCCGCGGCCGCGGCGTCGCGGCCCGCCGTGCGCGAAGTGCGGGCCGTCCTCCATCCGGCACCCGCGAGCGCCGCCTCGCCGCCGTTCGGCGTCGTCAGCGTGCGCGGCGGCGCTCACGGGTTCATCGTGACCGACGACGGGCACGTGCTCGTGCCGGGCAACGTCCTGAGCCAATTCACGCTCGACCGGATCGAGTCGCACCGCATTGTCTTCTCCGGTCCACATCCTGCCGAACTGTCATGGTGACACGCGATCTGACGCCCTTCGGGGTCACCGTTTCACGTCTCCCGCCGACGCTCGACGTCGAACCGCGGCTCGCCGCGTGGACCGCGTCCGCGCGCCGACGCCTCGACAGCGCCTGCCCGATCGAGGCGTTCGGCCGCATCGAGCGCGCGAGTGCCACGCTGATCGTCGCACGCATGCCCGGGGCCCGGATCGGAGATCTCTGCGAACTGATCGGTTCGCCACGCGGCGGCGCCGAGCCAATGCTCGCGGAAGTCGTCGGGATCGACGGTCCGCACGCAAAGCTCGCTCCGCTCGCGTCGACCGACGGCCTCGCCGCGAATGCGCTCGTACACTCGCTGCGCAAGCCGCATGAAGTCGCCGTCGGGGCGGGCCTCATCGGGCGCGTGCTGGACGGATTCGGGCGTCCGCTCGGCGAACCCTGCATCGAGTCGGTCTCCGCCTGCCCATGCAGACGCGTGCCCGTGCTCGCCGACGCACCCCTCGCAAGCTCGCGTCCGCTTATCGCCGAGCGCGTGACGACGGGTGTGCGCGCGATCGATGCCCTGCTGACGCTCGGACGCGGCCAGCGGGTCGGCCTGTTCGCGGGCCCCGGGTGCGGCAAGACGACGCTGCTCGGCGCGCTCGCGCGCGGGATCGAGGCCGATATCGTCGTATTCGCGCTCGTCGGCGAGCGGGGCCGCGAGCTCAACGAATTCGTCGAGCGTGAAGTCGATACCGCGCTCGCCGCGCGTTCCGTCGTCGTCTGCGCGAGTGCCGATCGTGCGCCGATGGAGCGGGTCCGCGCCGCATTCACCGCGACGGCCATCGCCGACGGCTTTCGCGCCGAGGGAAAGCAGGTGCTGCTGCTCGTCGATTCGCTGACGCGCGTCGCCCGCGCGCAACGCGAAATCGGCCTCGCCGCCGGCGAGCCGCCCGGGCGTCAAGCATTGCCGCCCTCCGTCTACTCGATGCTCCCGCGTCTCGTCGAACGAGCGGGGAATACGCCAAGCGGTTCCATTACGGCGATCTACACCGTGCTCGTCGAATCGGATGCGTCCGACGCGATCGCCGAGGAAGCGCGGTCCTTGCTCGACGGACACCTGGTGCTCTCGCATGAGCTCGCCGCGAAGGGTCATTTCCCCGCGATCGACATTCTCGCGAGCCTGAGCCGCACGATGAACGCGGTCGTCGACGAGGCGCAAAGGCGCGATGCCGAACGTCTGCGAGCGCTGCTTGCGCGCTATCACGAGCTCGAGTTGCTGCTGGCGCTCGGCGAATACGAGGTGGGCCACGACGATCAAAACGACGAGGCCATAGCGCGGCATCCTCGCCTCATCGAATTTCTGCGGCAAGACCTCGGCAGTCCGTCTTCCTGGAACGACACACTGGAGCGATTGGATGCCGCACTCCGTCGCTGAGATTCATTGCTGGCGAGCCCTGCGTGCACGCAACGAGGCGCGCTTGATCCGAGCACGCCAAAGCGTGGCGGCGGCCGCGCGCGCGTCAGCAGCCGCGCTCGCCTCACTCGATGCGGCGCGCGCCGCATTCGAGCAAGCCGCGCACGAAGCGAGCGAGCGGCGGCGCGAGATCGAACGCGGCATGCGTGCGCGCCGCGACTTCCTTCAGCGCGCCGACTTGTATCGCGCCACTGACGCTTACGCGAGCCTCGAGCGGATGAGAGATGCCGCTCGCGCGAAGCTCGCCGACGCTCGGACGGCTCATGACAATGCGTGCCGGACGCTGGAAGACGCGCGGGCAAGGCTGGCTCCGCTGCTGCGCCGCCGCGAGAAATATCGATTGGCGCTGAGCCGACTCCGTGTTGGAGTCGCATCATGAGGACGACCGGCTATCGACGGCTCGCGCCACGACGCGTCGATACGGCAACGCTGTCGGCGCGCCGCCTGCTGCGGACGTATTGGACCGAGCTCGCGCTCGAAGACGGCACGATCACCCGGTGGCATTTGTCCACCGATCGTGCGCAGTGCACCGCGCACGATCCCGGCCTGCCGGTGTCGACGCGCTTCGGCCCGACGATCTGGCTCGACTATCGCGCGCTGTTGCTAGCCCTCACGGGCATCGACATCGACGCCGCACCCACTCCATCCGCGCGCACCGCATTCGTCCGTTATGCGGTCGCGTCGCTACCTGAATCGCTATTCACCGCCCTCGGCGAGCCGCTCGTCGAAGGCGACGCGCACGGCCTGCCTCCTGACGCGCCGATCGTCGCGAGCCTGCGCTGTGAAACGAAATCGATCCGCCTCGCGATGCGGCTCCTGATCCGCGCGGACGCTTTGCTCGCGTTGATCGAACATGGGCCATGGCGTCCCGCACCGACGACGCCGCCCGCCTGGCTGATCGCGCTTCCAAGTCGCACGCGCGTCGTCGCGGGCGAGCTGACGCTGCCAGCCACGCGATTCTCGCAGCTACGACGCGCCGACGTGATCGTCCTGCCTGACAGCGCATTCGACGTTGCAGGCAACGGTCGGATTCGCATCTTCGATCGTCTTGCCGAGGTCCGGTGGCTCGACGACCGCCATTGCTTCGAGGTTCAACGAATGTCGCCAGAAGACACCCCCTCCCCTCCGGCTCACCACGCCGAGACAGCGCCGGCCGACGCCGGTGCCGACATGACCGCTCTGCCGGTACGCCTTTCGTTTTCGCTCGGCGCATTGTCATTGCCGATGGGCGAAGTCGCGGCCATTCGCGCCGGTACCGTGCTGCGTCTCGAAGGTGCCTTGCCGCCGAGCGTGCGCATCGAGGCAAACGGTGTGCCGCTCGGCTACGGAGAACTCGTCGACCTCGATGGCCGGCTCGCCGTCGAAATCGTCGAATGGCCGCGGGTGGATTCCGGGCCGCAATCGCCATGACATTCGACCAGCATCCGCTCGGCCTGCTCGTTCTGTTGGGCGTCCTATCGCTGTTGCCGCTGATCGCGATCACGACGACGTCCTTTCTTAAGATATCGGTCGTGCTGATCCTCGTTCGACATGCGCTCGGCGTGCAGCAAGCGCCGCCCACGATGGCGCTCAACGCGATCGCGCTCGCCGTCACGATGTTCGTCATGGCGCCGACGTTCGAGGCGTCCTTCGCGATCGCGCGCGGCGGGGCACCGCAATCGACGGGCCGCGAGCAAGTGGCCTATGCGCTCGCCGTCGCGGAGCCTCTACGCCAGTTCATGTTGCGCAATACGCGGCCCGAGCAACGCGAGCGCTTTCTCGACATCGCGCGCCGTGGCTCGCCCGCCTCGACGAAACCATCCGCGCGCGCCGACGACTGGAGCATCCTTGTACCGGCTTTCGTCGTATCCGAGCTTCAGGCGGCATTCGAGATCGGCTTGCTCCTTTTCGTGCCATTTCTCGTCGTCGATTTGCTCGTCTCGAACGTGTTATTGGCGATGGGCATGCAAATGGTGCCGCCGATCATGGTTTCGCTGCCGCTCAAGCTGCTGCTCTTCGTCGTCGCCGACGGCTGGGGCAAGCTGCTGCACGCGCTCGCGATTTCTTACCGGAGTTGAGCCCTTGTCCGAGACACTCATGCTTCTCGAGCAGTCACTCTTCTTCGCGCTCAAGGTCTCGCTCGTGCTCGTGCTGGGAGCCGCCTGCGCGGGAATCGCGACGTCGGTCGTGCTGACCGCGTTTCAGATCCAGGATCAGGCGTTGCCGTTCGCGGTGAAGCTGATCGTCGTGTGCGTGGGGCTCGCGGCCGCGGCCCGGTCGGTCGGCTACGAAATGCTCGGCATCGTCGAGCAGGCGTTCGCGCTCGTGGCCTCGTCGGGTGTTTCGCCATGATGATCGAGTTCGCGGCCGTCGCTCTTCCCTACGTCCTCTCGCTCGGCCTCGCCGCCGCGCGCTGGGTGCCGGCGCTGATACTCGTTCCCGCTTTCTCGCCGCAAGCGTTGTCGGTATCCACGCGCGGCGCCATCGCCCTCGCGCTCGCCCTGCCTGTCGCACCGTCGATGCTGCCCCTGCTCCAAGCAGCGCCACCGCCATCGGTGCTGCTCGCCCTCCTTGCGGGAAAAGAGCTCGCCCTCGGTTTCCTCCTTGCGGTGACGCTCGCGATCCCCCTATGGGCCATCGAAGCAGTCGGCGTCTATGTCGACTATCAGCGCGGCGCCAATCCCCAAGCGCTCGACCCAGCCGCATCGCCCGACGCGTCGACGACAGCGCTTATCCTGCAGCGGGCGTCGTGTGTCTACCTGATGCAGGCGGGCGCCTTTCATGCGCTGCTCGGCGCGGTCTATGCCAGCTTTGCCGTTTGGCCGCCGCTCGAGCTTGTGCCTTCGTTCCCGGACAACCTATCGCAAACGGTCGAGCCGCTCTTGCGCGCCCTTGTCGGTTTCACGGCGACGCTCGCGCTGCCTTATTTGCTCGCGCTCGGTCTCATCGAGGGCTCCTTCGCACTGCTCGCGCGCGCGAATCCGCGCTTTCCCGCGTACGTGGCCGCGCTGCCGTTCAAAAGCGTCGCGGCGCTGTTGCTCGTCGCGTTGAGCCTGCCAACGGCGCTACAAGCCGTGCATGACGTCGTCGCCGGCCAGGCCGGCGCAATCGATCGAGCCGCTCGAGACGCCACCTCGAAATGAGCGAAAAACCTCTTCCGCCAACCGAAAAGCGGCTGCGGGATGCTCGCGACAAGGGGGACGTACCGCGCAGCGAGCCGCTCACGGCGTGGTTCGCCATGGCGTTGGCCATCGAGGCCGTGTTCGCCTCGCTCGACATCGCTTGCGGCGCGTTGTTGGACATCATGCATTCGACGTTCGACGCGCTCGAGGAGCCTCACATCGTCGTTGCCGTTGCGCGATCAGCGACGAACGGCGCGCGACTCCTCGCGAGCGCGCTTGCCGTCGTAGCCGGCTCCGCCGTGATCGGCGCTATCGTCGCGGCATGGGTAAGCGGGGGCGGCCTTCGCTTTGCCCCGAAAGCGTTGAAGCCTTCGTCAAAGCGCATGAACCCGCTGACGCACTTTAGACAGATGCTTTCGGCAAAGTATCTGATCGACGTCCTGTTGTCACTTATCACCGCGCTCGCGATCGGTCTCGTCGCGTACGCCGCTCTCGTCCATCGGATGCCGCTATTCCTCGCCATGCTCGACTGGCAATCGGCCGAACACGGCTGGCGAGCGGGCATCGATACCCTGCACGCGCTGGTGCGCACGCTGCTCGCGGTATCGGTCGCGCCGGCGGCCATCAGTGCGCTCGTCGCCAAGCGCCACTACCTGCGCCGGTTGCGCATGTCGTATCACGAGGCGAACGAGGAGCTCAAGCAGACTGCCGGCGATCCCCTCGTGCGCGCACGTCAACGCGCGTCGCGGCTCGAATCGGCAACGGCAGTGCAACCCGTCGATACCAACACGATGACGGGCTGCGTACTCGTCACGAATCCCGAGCACCTCGCGGTCTTGCTCTACTATCAAGGCGACGAGCGGGCGGCCCCGGTCATCCTCGAGAAGGGCGCCGGCGCCGCAGCCGAGCGCATGGCCGAGGCCGCTGGAACGCGGAACGTGCCCATCTTCCGCTTCAGAAAGCTTGCCCGCCATCTCTACGAGCATGGCACGACGAACTCGATGATCCCGCCCGACTGCTACCGGACCATCGCAATCGTCTATCGGCTCGCCGACGAAATGCGATCGCTAGGCGTGCGCGCCGTCGATCCGGTCGAAATCGACGATGCGCTCTTCGATGATGGCGTTCCAACCGTCGATTTCGCGAGCTCGGATTGCGGTGCGGGCTGAGGGGCGATGCCGCGGCCGGCTCACCGCACAGGTTATTGTCCCTCCGTTGCCGACTCGTTGCTGTCCACCTTGAGCATGCCGATCGAGCGCACTCGCTGCGTCGCCGTCAGTTCCGTATAGCTGAGCACGTGCAGATCGAACCAAGTGTCACGAACCAGTTGACGCAGCGGGCGCCGCAGCTCCTGCGCCGTCAGGATGACGGGAGCCGAGCGATGCCGGCCGGCCGCGGCCGCGAACGTCCTGGCCTGCATGGACAGCGACTCCAACGTCTCGTGGTCCACGGCAAGGACGGCTCCCTGCGCCGTTTGCCGCAGCGAAGCGCGCAGCTTGTCCTCCAGATCGCGTTCGAGAAGCAGCGCGTAAAGTACACCGTTCTCGGCGAATTCCTGGCAGATCTGACCGGAAAGCGCCTGGCGTACATGCTCGGCCAATATCGGCGATTCCTTTTCCCGCGGAGCCCAACTCACGAGTGTTTCGACGATCTGCTTCACGTTGCGCAACGAAACGCGCTCCGATACGAGGAGGCGCAGCACTTCGGCGAAACGAGGCAGCGACAGTGCCTGCGCGAGCTCCTTGGCGGCGGCCGGCATCTCGCATTGAAGCCAACCGAACAAGAGCTGCGCCTCATGAACGCCTACGAACTGCGCCGCGTGGCGTTGCAAAAGCTGCGCGACGAGCCGCGAGAAATATTCGATGGCGCCGATGCTCTCATTGGCGACGGATTCTCGAGAGGCAAGACGTGCTCGCTCGACCCACACGGCGCCTTCGATGAGCGGGTAGGTCTGGCGCTGAGCGTGAGCGCGAAGCGATTCGTCGAGGCTCTTTTCCGACACGCAGAGGCAGTCCCACCGTAGCCACCCGTGCGCCGCGACGACCTCCTGAACGGCGATTTCGTAGGCATCGCCGTCGAGTCGAGCCACCCCCTGGAACTCGAGCTGGGGCACGGTCAAGCCGTAGCGCATCACGACCTCATTGCGCGTGCGGCGCACCGCGCGGATAAGCGCGGCAAAGCGTTCGTCGCGCGAGATCGCGGGCGAGAAAGAGACGACGATCTGGCGGATCGGGATGATCTCGCGCACATCGTACTCGTCGGGAATCGGCATTTCGGCACGCCCCAAGCTCGCGGCCGAAGCCGCGCTCGCCGCCCCGAGCCCCGCCTGGGACGCGGTGGCGACGCGCCGGCGCGCGGCCGCGTCGCGACGCAGGCGTGCCGCCCCCGCGAGCAACAGCGCCGCCGCGAGTGCAACGAACATAGGCCATGGCATACCTGGCACCACGGCGAACAGAGCGGCGATGCAGCCCGCGATAATCCAGGCCGCTGGGGCCGCACGAACCTGCTCGACGATTTCGCCGCCCACCGTCCGCGACCGCGCCGCGTCCTCGCCGCCGCGCGTGATCAACACGGCTGCGGCGATCGAAATCAATAGCGCCGGTATTTGCGCCACGAGCGCGTTGCCGATCGTCAGAATCGCGTAGCGCTGCAAGGCGTCGGCGAGGGCGAGGCCGTTCTGCGCGACACCGATCGTCACGCCGGCGGTCAAATTCACGAAGACGATGACGAATCCCGCGAGCGCATCGCCTTTGACGAACTTCATCGCGCCATCCATCGCGCCGTGCATGCGGCTTTCCCGCGCGAGCTCGCCGCGCAGCTGCTGCGCCGTCTCCGGTCTCGCGAATCCCGCACGCACATCGGCATCGATCGCCATCTGTCGGCCCGGCATCGAGTCCAGCGAGAAACGCGCGGCGACTTCGGCCACGCGTTCCGCGCCTTTCGTAATGACGAGGAACTGCACGACCGCAACGACGAGAAAGACGATCGCGCCGACGACGACGTTGTCGCCCGCAACGAACCGGCCGAAGGTTTCCACGATCGCGCCCGCGTCCGCGGAGAGCAGGATCGAGCGACTCGTGCTGATCTCGATTCCGAGACGAAAGAGCGTGGTGAACAACAGCACCACTGGAAAGCTCGAGAACGCGACCGCGCTCGGCACGTAAAGCGCCAGAGCGACCAGCAGCACGGCTGCGGTGACATTGACTGCGATCAGCGCATCGATGACGAGCGTCGGCAATGGCAAGACCATCATGAATATCACCAGCGCAACGAGAACGGCGACGACCGCATCGCTGCGCTCGCCGATGCGAGCGAGCCAGCGGCTCGCCGGCTCGAAGACGCGCGCGGCCCATTCGAAGGCGGGAACGTGCGCCCTCATCGTTCGGCGGTGACCGGAATCAGCCACGATTCAGGTATTTGTCTTCGATCGCCGCACTACGCGCAGCCGACGTTTGATAAGCAGCCAAGCGTGCCTCGGCAGCGCTGTCGCCGGCGGTCGCGAGCGCCGCCGCGAGCTGCCGCGGGTAGTGGAAACCCGCTTCCGCCAGCACCGCATCGGTCAGATAGACGGCCGCGCCGCGATTCGTATATGTCTCGCCGGGCGCCAACGTGTCGAAGCCGCCGATTGCGCGAACCATGTCGTACGTCAGCTTGCGCTCGAACTCGACGTCTCGCACTCCGAGCGAGCTCAAATACCGCATCTCGCCGTCGCGCATATAGATCTCCTTCGCGGCGGCAGACACGGGTTGACGCGACGCTCCTTGCGCGATCGTATCGGCGGGCACATGGCTGTCGAGCATGATTCGCCAGATCGCTGGCGCGTCCGCCGCCGAATCGATGACCGGCATCCGATCGAACAAGTGGCGGAACGTGGGACTCTTGTGGTAAAGGCGCCGATAGAAGTCGATCACCGTCTTGGCGTCGGAGGCTGCTACCTCGACCGAGGTGCTCGGGTCGGCAAAGAATCCGAAGTTGCGCGCAAACTTCGCTTCGAATTCATCCATCAAGAAAAAGATATCGTCCTCCCCCGCCGCGACGTCGAGCACCGTTTCTCTCGCCCCGCGCACGGTCACACGCGAAGTGACCGGCACACCCTCGACGAGACTGTCCTCGGGCACCGACCGCGGCTTGCCGTCCAGCAACGGATCGAGATAGCGGTTCTCCGCATGCGCCGCATGCATGGCTGTGTCGCGATGGTATTCGATCGTTTCGCGCGGCTCCATGCCGGGCAGCGAGTTCTGCCGACGATACATGACTTGCTCGGCGAATGCATAGCCGCCCTCGCTGAGGATCTTGTCGGTCAAATAGACGACCGGGCCCCGGTTCAGCATGTCGAGCATGCGCTCGGGATCGCGCGCTTCGGTCAGCGCATGGATCGTTTCATGCAGATAGATCTGCTCCCGGGACATCGGCCGAAGCCCGCTTGCCGTCATGTATTCCATGGTCTCGAGCGTCTCGTCCCTCGGCATGTAGATCCGCTTATGTTCGAAGTCGGTATAAGCCTTCGTCGGCGAGCCAAGCGGGCCGACCTCACCGACCCGTACCTCCCATTTTGTGAAGGCGTTGCGCGTGTTGTTGCTCGCGCGGCCATTCACATCGTCGAACCGGTTCACGAGTCGTCTGAACGTAGGACTCCTGTCGTACAGTTTGCGGCAAAACGCTTTGAAGTCGAACGCCGAAGCCTGCGAGCCCGCCGATCGATATTCGAAGTTCGAATCGAAAATTCGGTCGAAGTGGCGCGGCTCCAGACTGTTCGCCCTTTTGACGATATCCTTGACGCTGTTGACCGTCAGTCGCGCTTCGGGATCGGCACCACGAATCGCGGTTGTGTCGCCGCTCATGCGCTCGACCGGTTCGTTACGCGGCCTCAGCTTGCCCGACAGCGGATCGCGTTCGAGCGGCGCGCGCGTGTGCAGGCGACGGCCCGAGCGCCATCCCACTTCGTAAGAGGCGTCGCCATCGCTCGTCACCGGCACGATGCGGTTCTCATACTCGAGATGAACCACGTCGTAGTCGCGCCATTTGACATGTCGTTCTCCGTTGCGAACACGCTTCGCGAGGCTTCGATGAACGAGGGGAATGTCGCCGTCCTCGACAGCGATGTCGACCGGATCCGCCGCGGCGTCGACCATGAGCGGATGGGTGGTGACATCCACCATCGAACCATCGAGTCGCGATACGACATGCCTCATTTTCGGAACGACAGGATGCGTGCGACGCAATGCGGCGGCATCGCCGCCAGCCCCCATGCCCAAGTCGAACAGATCGATGCCGAGGAAGAGGACCCCGAACGCCGCACGCGCCGCGTCGTGATGACGCACTCCCTCTTCGATGTTATAGATCGGCCCTGCGACGGGTACCATGTTGATCCAGGTCTCCGCCCCCCTCACCCACGCACGGTGCGATTCCGTCTCCGCTTGCAGGCCGCTCGCGATCCGCCGCACCTCCTCACCCAGCGCTTGCGCGGTAGGGCGCAGGTCTTTCGCCCACAGGTTCTCGCGAGCTCTCGCGACGACCCACGCATCGGTTGCGAGGCCTTCGTTGAACCGCTCTTCGGCACGCTGCAGCTCGTCGCGCGGCACGATCTGGACGTCCGCGGCCAGCCTCATCCGCGATCCGACGAGCCCACTCCAGTCGGCCCGATCGAGAAACTCGTCGATCCGATCGCCATACGCAGTCTTCGTCAGATTCGGGTTGTCCCCCGCGATGACATAGTTGCGCGACTCGTCGATCTCGTCGTCGGTCAGGCCGTGTCCGCGCAAGATCTCGGCCGCGGCCTCGTGGCGAGCGAACCGCGGGGCCGCGCCGAACACCGCGAGCAATCGCTCGTTGCCATACGCGATCAGCGCATCCAGGCGCGACCGCTGGTCGTTGCCGGGGCTCATCAGTTCGATACCGTCAGTGCGGGCGAGATGGGCCGCATACAGAAGCCGTGGATGATAGGGATAGGAGCGATCCGCGGCCCAATCCCGCTCTGCCTGTTGAAACGCCTTCAGCAAGGCCGCAGGGCTCTCGAATCGCATCGGGGACGGCTTGCCGCGATAGCTTTGCAGGCGAAGCAGCGCCGTGGCGAGCGAATGCTCCGGCGTACCGATCGGGTAAGCGGTGCTTTCGCCCATTTGCGTGAACTTCTTTTCGAGGAGGCGCCGCTTCTCTTCGACAGTAAGCAAAGCGAACGCAGGATCGGCCGATATGCTCGGCAGGGCCGCCAGCTCATCGAAAGTTTTGTGCCGTGCGTGACGAATCGCGAAGCCGTCGAAAAACGGCGTCTTGTGCCCGGTCTTTGCGGGAGGTGCGGCGAGCGCGTCCAGCGCGCGCCGCTTCGCATAGTCTTCTCGCAACGCCGCGACGAACTCCGATCGCAACGTGGCAAGCGGAACTGTCGCCGCGGACCCGCCCTGGCCGGCACCGGCGCCCTTTCGCAGCTGATGGTAGAGCACGGCAGCGATGTCGATGACGCGCTCGTCTTCAAGCAGCGAAGGATCGAGGCTCAGCTCGAACTCGGGGGAAATCGGTCGATGGTCGTGGTCGGAAACGGCGCGAAGCAGCTGGCTCGGGCTCTCGGTATAGAGTACCGCCTTTTCGAGATCGACCCATTCGCGCAGCGTCGAGTCGATTGCCTGCCGCTGCAGGGCTTCGCCTCGCGCGCCTGAAGCCGAGGCGGAGTCGCCAGGCGGGACAGCGACGCGGACCAGTTCCGTCGCGGTCTCGGTCGCGATGGAGCGGCGCAGCCTGTCCGCTATCGCGCGGTCGGCCCATTGGTGGCGCTCGGGGGGCACGCCGCCCGCATCGGAACGTTCGACGGCGGGCTCGGCCGCAGCCGTTTCCTGATCGACCTCCTCGAAATTTGCGTTCGACGCCAATCCCGACGCGGACGCTCCTGTGATCGCAATGCGCATGCTGACTCTCCTTGTTGACACCCGCCTGGGCGGATCGAAACGGAGCCGCAACAGTGCTTCAAATCCGTTCGGTCGATGCGAGGCGGATCTCAATTCCGGACGAGATTACGTCGTGAATAACGTGCTCAGGTGCCGCCGAGCTGTGCTCGACGCTCAACGCTTTGTCTCCGAAGGCCGGGCGCCGTCGAGATCGGCGAGCGCCCCGGACAGCGCAGTGGACAGGACAGCAAGAATTGAGCGCGCTTGCGGCAAGATGGATGGCAGTACGTTGGCATCGCAAAGCTTCAATGCGCGCTCCGCGTCATGCAGCACCACGATCGCCTCCTCGGCGCCACGAAAGAAAGACGCCGTGCCCTTCATGCGATGCAACGCGCCAGCCGCGTTTGCGTACGCTCCCGCGGCAAGGTATGCGTCGAAATCGCTCATGGTGTTGTCGAATTCCGCGAGTGCGCGGACGATCAAGCATCGCAAGTCCGCGCGCTCGTATAGCGGGAGAAGCTCGCACAGATCGAAGTGAATCGCTGCGTGCCCCGTTTGCTCATTCCGGCGTCGCGACATCGTGGTTTGACTCCTTCCACTTTTCGAACAGGCGGACGAACTTTTCACGCGTGATCGGCTTGGTCAGATATTCATCCATGCCGGCCGCGCGGCATGCGTCGCGGTCTTCGATCGTTGCATTCGCGCTGATCGCGACGATCGCCGTGCGCGCCACGGCATGGCCCCGACACCGCTCGCCGGCTTCGCGAGCCCGGATGCGTCGTGCCAACTCGTAACCGTCCATGCCCGGCATGTGGCAATCGAGGAACAGGAACGTGGGGCGGAGCCGCTCCCACGAGGCGTATCCGGCAATGCCGTCGGACGCCTCGCTCGCGGGCACGCCGAGCAAGGCGAGCTGACGCACGATGATGTCGCGGTTCATCTCGTTGTCTTCGACGACAAGCGCCGCACCGACGCCGCGGTTGCCGCCGCAGCTATACGGCACGCTTGGCAAGCCAATCTCGTCCAAAGCGGCAGGCGAGATCCCTGCGTCGGCGAAATGAGAACGACGCGGATCGACTCGCTCCATGGCATCGACGAATTCGTCGATGGACCGCACGCGCCGCTCGAGGCGCCCTGGTGCGCTGACGACGATCGCTCCGGCCGGCTCGAGGGCGATGTCCACATCATATTCGGCGCAGTCGCCACGCACGCGCACCACAGCCATCTTCGCGAGCATCGCGCGGATCGACGCCGCCATCGCCCGTACCGGCACAGCGACCCGCGCGCGCATCGGCGAGAGGTTCGGCCAACGACGAACCGTTTCCCCCCATTCCATCGGCACGCGCACGCCAATGCGCGTGCCGACGCCGACGACGCTCGCGACGTCGATCGTGCCGCCCATCGCGTCGACGAGCCGCTTGACGATAGAGAGCCCCAGCCCCGTACCGCCATAGCGGCGCGTCGTCGAACTGTCCTGCTGCGTGAACGGTGTGAAAAGCCGCGATCGATAATGTTCGGCAATGCCCCGCCCCGTGTCGGCCACGACCAGCTCGAGCTGGCTGCGCCCGCGTTCGAGCCAGTGCCGCAACTCGACGAGCACATGACCGTCATCCGTAAAGCGGATAGCATTGCTGAGCAGGTTCGTGACGATTTGATTGAGGCGCGCCTCATCGCCGACCACGTATCGGTCGAAATGAGGCATCGCGGCCAGATGGACCGGCAAGCGCTTGCGATCGGCGAGCGGCGCATGAAGTTCGACCGCCGCGCCGACGAGGCCGAGGATGTCGAACGGCAATGCGTCGAGCGAGATCGCACCCTGCTCGAGCTTCAGGTAGTCGAGCGTGTCGTCGATCACGCGCAGCATCAGCCGGCCGGCGCGCTGCGCGGTCTCGATATGGCGCCGCTGCTGCTCCGAGAGCGTCGTGGTTTCAAGCAAGTCCAGCACGCCGATGACACCGTTCATCGGCGTACGAATCTCATGACTCATCATCGCGACGAATGCCGACT
The DNA here is from genome assembly GCF_040965455.1 of Trinickia sp. EG282A. Taxonomy (NCBI): domain Bacteria; kingdom Pseudomonadati; phylum Pseudomonadota; class Betaproteobacteria; order Burkholderiales; family Burkholderiaceae; genus Trinickia; species Trinickia sp. EG282A. The sequence continues at coordinate 803,670 of NZ_JBFRCC010000003.1, forward strand.
TCGCGCGATCGGCCGTCTCGGCACGCTCGCGCGATGCGATTGCGTCGAGACGCGCGGCGTCGGCCGCATGGCGCGCCGCCCGCGTGCGCCAATAGGCCATGAGCAGCGTCGAAAGCACCGTGACGACGATTGCCGCGGCGCAAACCGAAAGCAGAATCACCATGCTCTTGTCGTAGCCGATTTGCAGCGAGACGTGGCGCGAACGGCTAGCGAGGCGCGCCAGCTCGCGCGGAGTGTGAGACGTCAGATAGCGGTCAATCATGTCGGTCAGCACGGCATTGCTCGCGGCCGTGGCGAAGCCGATCCGCTCGACGCCGGCGATGGCGGCGTCGGTGCTCAAGCGGCCATAGGGGTAGCGGTCGCGCAGATCGTCGGCCGCGATGGTGTTCACGAGCGCCGCGTCGGCATTGCCGGCAAGTACGGCGCGCAGCGCATCGACGGCGCGCTCGCGCGGGACGATCGCCGCGTCGGCCCAGGCGTCGCCGGGCACTACTTGCCGCAGACGCCATGCGTTCGCTGCGATGCGACCCGGCGGCGCCGCCGCATCGCCGAATCGGACCAGAGACCACGGAAAGGTGTCGTACGGTCCAGTCAAAACAAGATCCCGCGGCTCCGTTGCCGAGGAGCCGAGTGGAAACGACGCCGCGAGATCGATCGCCCCTTCGCGCAGCGCGTCGGCCAACGTTTGTGCATCGCCGATCAGCACCGGCTCAAAGCGGATATGCGCAATCGGCGCCAGACCTTTCAGCAGCGTGGCGCCCACCCCCTGCCACTCGCCTTCTTCGTCGAGGAAGTCGTAAGGACGGTGAAGCCGCTCCATACCGACACGAACGACGGGGTGAACGCTTGCCCAGGCGCGCTCCTCGTCGGTCAGAGAGAAGGTCCGCACGGGCATCGCCGGCATCGAAGACGGTAGCGGCTGCAGTTCGATCTCTCGCCGTTGCGCCGGAGAAAGCCGCGCAAGGCCGCGCGCGATGAAGGAAGCCGCGGCGAAATTCTCTCGATGCGCGATGAAGCAGAGCGGCACGGCGAGTTGCAACGGTACGGATTCGAGCGCGTGAAGACCCCGCGTTTGAATGATTTCCGCGTTTGCTTCGTGAATGCCGACGAACGCGTCGACGCTCCCGCGCGCCACCATCCGCACGCCGCTTCGTAGACCGTCGGCCTCGACGATTTCGGAGCCAGGCAGCCACGGCTTCACAAAGCGGCCACTTTCGCCCTGCTCTATCGCCACCCGCAGCCCCGCCAGGTCGTCCAACGCGCGAGGCTTCGCACGCTCGCGCCTGACGACTGCGCCGGCCCGCGGCAACGCATAAGGATCGGAGACCCAATAGCGCCTGTCTTCGACCGCAACCGTGCACCGTGCGGGCAAGATGTCGATGCGGCCGGCGTCCAATGCAGCCAACGCCGCGCCGATCGAGGCGAAGCGGCGATAAACGAGGATGACGCCGTGGGGATCGGCGATCGCATGCAGCGCACTGGCCGCGAAGCCATGCCGTATGCCGAAACGGTCGACGTGGTCGAGGAGGCTTTCATCGCCGGTGTAGGTGCCGACGCGCAGGACGTTCGCGAAGTCAGCGGTCCCAACTCCGTTGCCGAGTGCGGTCGCTGCCGCCGAATCAGCGGTCACTCGCGCATTGGGGATTTCGGTGCGGGTCGCGCTGATCGCGGTGCCGGCACCGGCCGTCGCGCCAACGCTGGCGGCGAAGGCAATCGCGGCTAGAAGACGTAGCAGCATCGGTGGTCACTCAACTGCGAAACTTTTCCCTGAGATAAAGTGCAAGGCCGAGGTCGTCCGCGACCTGCAGCTTGCGCATCGCGCTTCGCTTGTGCGTGCTGACGGTCTTCTTGCTTCTGCGCAAACGTTGCGCGGTCTGGGATACCGAGAACCCCTCGGCGATGTAGCGCAGAATCTCGAGTTCCGCCGAGGACAGCGTGTCTTCGCGTGGAATCGGCACGAGGGGTACGACTTCTCCATCACGCACGGCGAAGAATTTGCGCGGCCAGGCGACCGTATTGCGAATTGCTTCGGCGATCAACGGCAACGGCGTGGCTTTCTCGAGAAATGCATTGGCGCCGGCGCGATGACAGATACATTCCGCATCGACCGCGCGCGCGGCGGAAAGCACCACGATCGAGAGAGACGGGAAAGCCGTGCGCAGACGCCTGACGAACGCGGCGCCGTCGACACGATCCTCCGGCAAGTAGTAATCGACGATCGCGACGTCGTATGACTTGTTTGCGAGCTCGGTCATCAGATCCTCGGCCGCAGTGACAGTCGCTGTGACATCGAAGTCGGCAAATCCGTGCAGGAAGGTTGCCACGCCCAGCGCGACGATCGGATGATCGTCCAGCATCGCCACGTTGATGCGATGCTTGGGGCGGGACAACAAAAGGATTTTCCGGGAATTCATGCAAATCGGCCCTCTCTGTATTGTCTTTTTGATTCAATCGATCTCCGTGAGGATTCGATGACGACGATCGGGCATTCAAATACCTATTAATTGATATGAGAATTTTCTTGGAATTGTCGATAGCGGATGAATGCCAAACCATCCGCACCGTGGATTCGATAAATTGCTGATCCTGCTTCCGTCTGCGCCCACATGCGCCTTGCGTAAGACCGACAACGAACATCGCGGGATACGCCTCCATCGCCCCTCCTCGGGCGATCGATTCTAGCCGATGGGGAAGTGGCGAACAACAGGCTGACCAGCGACGTTTATCTCAAAAATAAGAAGCCAACGGATGGCACTTCTTTTAGTCCTAAAATTTGGTGTTAATTTTCAATTCGGCGAGTTTTTATGCTTGTCAAAAACAGCGAAACTTGTCTAGGGTAGTGACTGGTATCGATATCGATGGGGATAGGAACCGGTTTGTAGGCGTCTTTCGTGGCGCAAGCGCATGCGCCTGTGTCTCGCTAGGGGCAACTCAACCGAGGATATTCTGGAAGTGCGCGTCGAGTTCGGCGCGGCGGCGGCCCGGATCGATGCCCGGTGTCAATAGGCAGCCGACCGGAAAGCGGGGTGAGGAGAAGGACTTACACGACAACATGAGCGAGCCCGCGCTGGGCGGGCGGACGTGAATTTAGCCGAGCCTAGAGGGTTTCGAGCATCTGCATCAGTTCCGGGTGCTTCTCGACCAACTTGATCAGTACGGCGGCCTGCGCGTTCGGCTTGGCTCGACCTTGTTCCCAGTTTTGATATGTGCGCTCATTCACCCGCAGGCGGCGGGCCATGACGGCTTGAGACGCCTTGATGGCCTCTCGTACAGTCCGGATTTCTTCCGCGGTCACTTCAACCCGGTCCGGAATCTCGACGCTGACCGTTCGAAGCGTCGCTTTTCCCTCATGCGCCGCCTTCAGTTCGTCGATGCCTTCCTTCAGCTCGGCAAACAAGTTACGTTTCATCATGCACTCCCATCAGCGATCCACCAGCCTGAGAACATCCCGCAGAAGCTCAGAGAAAGCCTCGCGTCCAGCCTCCGACAAGTCGTCCATCTCGTCTTTGCCGTAAAGCGTAAAAAACCAGAATTCGGGGCCCTTGACCCAGTAGTAATAGATCACCCTGAGCCCACCACGCTTGCCTTTGCCGCGGCGCTTGTCGCCAAATCGCAGCTTGCGCAGACCACCGGTTCCCTTAATCACGTCGCCTGCTTCCGGGTTGCCCATGAGTTCGACCTGGAGAGCGCGATACTCATCATCCGCGAGATAGTTCTCGCGAACCCTACGGAACGGGGGAAGCTCGACGAAGATTGCTTTCATGGTGACTATACGCTAACTGCGTAGGGTTTAGCAACAGAGAAATTGCGCCGACGTCGAATAACGTCGGCGAAGCGAGCCTCATTTTCTCTGACTAAAAGCGCCCTTAGGCCCGTGCTCGTCGATTTCTGGCCATTTGGGATAGCTCGGCGCGTCTGGGACGCCCAAGCCATACCGGCCGGACTGGCCGATGCCCGGATCGAAGAAGTAGTCTGGGAGGAAAGCTCCGCGATCGACCGATCGCAACGCCGAATGATGATTGGCGGGGAATTGAGGGCAGCTATTGCATCACTGCAAAAGCTGTTGGCCCCCCCACGAGGAATCGAACCTCGATTTCAGGTTTAGAAGACCCGTGTTCTATCCGTTGAACTATGGGGAGGCATCGCGGAAATTGTACGGCGGGCGGGCTGACGGAGCACGCGTCACCCGCTCATGCCGGGGGCCGGATTATAACCGATCGCCTTTCGCCGGTCGGCACAGCGTCGGGCTAAGCGCCGTCCGGCGAGCCATGCCCCTGGAAGACCCCGGCTTTCTGAAACAGGCCCTCAAACCGGCTGCGTATGCGTCATGAACCAAACGAGGCAAAGCGCGCCCGCCACGATGCAATAGACGCCGAACGCGGCGAGCCGGCCGCGCCCCTCGAAGTAGCGCATCAGGAAACGCACGCTCAGATAGGCGGCGACCGCCGTCAGCACCCCGCCGAGCACCGCGTCGGCGAGCTGCCCTGGCGCCCCCTTGAACAGCTTCGGCACCTCGAGCACACCGGCCGCGAAGATGATCGGCGTGCCGAGCAGGAACGCGAACTCCGCCGCGCTTTCCGCCGTCAGCCCCGCCGCATTGCCCGCAATCATCGTCAGCCCGCTGCGCGAGAACCCCGGCACGAGCGCCCCGACCTGGGCAAGCCCGACAAGAAACGCCTGCCTGAACGTCAGCTTCTCGGGCGGACGGTGCGCACGCATGCGCTGGAGCCTGTCGCCGAACCAAAGCAACGCGCCGTTCACGATCAGCGCCAGCGCCACGATGCGCAGGTCGTGAAACACCTGTTCGAGGCGCTTTTCGAGCAGAAGACCGACGAGCCCCGCCGGGATCGTCCCGATGATGAGCGCCCACATCATGTGGCCCTCGTCGCTCGGCCGGCCGGCGAGCGTGCCGAACCACCCTCTCACGAGCTCGATCCAGCGCTTCCTGAAATACCATAACAACGCAAGGGCCGTGCCCAAATGGAGTGCGACGAGAAACGGGATCAACTGCGGCGCATGCTTATCGATATGCATGCCGACCAGCGCGGGCGCCAACAGCGTATGCCCAAGGCTGCTGACGGGAAAAAGCTCGGTCACGCCTTGCAGTACGCTTAGAAAAACCAAAAACCAAAGGCTCACGCGTCGATCCTTTTTTGCTATGAAAGTGGGGTTCGAAGAAAAAAAGCGCTCACCCACCCGGGGCCGCCGCGCCGAACCGCGACGATTATGCCTACGGGCACGGGACTCGCCAAGCCGCAAGGTAGACTTTTTCAGCCCGCAATGTGGGCAAAAGTGTCATGTGTCAGTCATAATCGGCCAGGATAATCGTTGCGACGTAAACGTTTACATTCCCAGCACTACCGGACTGTACAGACTGCGATGAAACACACCATCAAGGATGTCGCCGCCTATGCCGGCTTCTCCATCGCGACGGTCTCGCGCGCCATCAACGCGCCGCACACCGTCAACCGCGTGACGCTCGCGAAGATCCGCGATGCGATCGAAGCGCTGCAGTTCCGCCCGAGTCCGCTCGGCCGCCAGTTGCGCGGCGAACGCACGGGTCTGATCGGCGTCATGCTGCCGACGCTCGCGAACCCGGTCTTCGCCGAATGCCTGCAAGGCATCGACGACCTCGCCTCGGGCGAGGGCTATCGCCTGATGCTGATGACGACCCAGTACGATGCCGCACGCGAGCGCCATGCGATCGAGACGCTGCTTGCGCAGCGAGTCGAAGGGCTCATCATGACGGTCGCCGACGCCAACACGCATCCGCTGCTCGACGACCTCGAGCGCGAAGGCATGCTTTACGTTCTCATGCACAACGATACCGCGCGGCGCCCGTCGGTCTCGGTCGACAATCGGCGTGCCGCGTTCGACGGCGTGCGCATGCTGATCGAGCACGGTCACCGACGCGTGACGATGGTCGCAGGCACCCTCGCCGAATCGGATCGCGCGCAACTGCGCTACCGCGGTTACGCGGAAGCCATGCAGCAAGCGGGGCTCGAGCCGGTGCCGGCGCTCGAAGTGGATTTCAACGCGGACGAGCTCGCCCCGTCCGTGCTCGCTCATCTGACGTCGGGCCCGAAGCGCCCCACCGCGCTCTTTTGCAGCAACGATCTGCTCGCCATGGTCGTCATGCGCGGCCTGCGCCGCGCGCGCTACTCGGTCCCCGACGATATGTCGATCCTCGGCTTCGACGGCCTCGCCGTCAGCGAGCTGCTTTCGCCACCGCTCGCGAGCGTCGCGACGCCGAACCGCGAGATCGGCTGCTCCGCGTGGCGGCGGCTGATGGCCCGCATCGCAGGCGCCGACGATGGCGAATCGCTGTCGTTCAGGCTGCCCCACACGCTGCGCCAGGGCGCGACGATCGGGGCGCTGTCGGGCGCGGCCGACCCGGCATTGCCCGCGCAGCCTGTCGTCTGAATGCCGATCGAAAAAGCGCGGCGCAGCGAACAACCGTAGCAATCCGTACTTCGGACGGCGACTCCGCCCTCGGCGGGGCGCCGTCCGCCGACGTCCCATCCCAGCACCGAAGGAGACCCTCACGTGACACGCCGTTCATCTTCCGTCCGCGCGCGTTTTGCGCGATTCGTCTGCGCCAGTGCGGCGGCGCTCGCCGCGGCCCTGCCGTTCGCCGGCACGGCCCATGCCGAAGACACCGCGATCTGCTACAACTGCCCGCCGGAGTGGGCCGATTGGGCCAGCGAGCTCAAAGCCATCCAGGAGAAGACGGGCATTCACGTGCCGTCCGACAACAAGAACTCCGGGCAAGCCATCGCGCAACTGATCGCCGAGGAGAAGAGCCCCGTAGCCGATGTGGTGTACCTCGGCGTCTCGTCGGCGTTCCAGGCGAAGGACAAGGGCGTCATTCAACCCTACAAGCCGAAGAACTGGGACGATATCCCCGCCGGCCTGAAGGACCCGCAAGGCTACTGGTTCGCCATCCATTCCGGCACGCTCGGCTTTTTCGTCAACAAGGACGCGCTCGAGGGCAAGCCTGTGCCGACCTCGTGGGCCGACCTGCTCAAGCCCGAATACAAGGGGATGATCGGCTACCTCGATCCGTCGAGCGCGTTCGTCGGCTATGCGGGCGCCGTCGCCGTCAACCAGGCGTTGGGCGGCACGCTCGACAACTTCGAGCCGGGGCTCAAATGGTTCGAGGCGCTCAAGAAGAACGCGCCGATCGTGCCGAAGCAGACGGCCTATGCACGCGTTCTGTCGGGCGAGATTCCGATCCTCATCGATTACGACTTCGACGCCTATCGCGCCGAGTACAAGGATCACGCGAACGTCGCGTTCGTGATTCCGAAGGAAGGCACGATTTCCGTGCCCTACGTGATGAGTCTCGTCAAAGGCGCGCCGCATGAAGCGAACGGCAAGAAGGTGCTCGACTTCGTGCTCTCCGACGAGGGGCAGAAGATCTGGGCCAATGCGTACTTGCGCCCCGTGCGCGCGAGCGCGATGAGCAAGGAAGCGTCCGCGAAGTTCCTGCCGGCGAGCGAGTACGCGCGCGCCAAACCCGTCGACTTCGCGAAGATGGCCGCTCAGCAGCAGCAGTTCGGCCAGGAATATTTGAAGATCATGCATTGACGCCAGGCAACCGGCCCGTTTTCACCATGCACGACATCACCTTCCCGCTGCGCTGGCGCGTCGCGCTCGTCGCGCCCGCGCTCGCCGTCTTCGTCGCGTTCTGGCTGCTGCCGATGGGCGTGCTTGTCGACGTAAGCGGCAATGGTCATGCGTTCGCGACCTATCGCGCGCTCGTCACGAATGCCCGTTATATGGGCAGCCTCGGCGCGACCGTCGCGCTCTCGGCGGCCGTCACGATCGCAACGCTCGTGCTTTCGGTAATCGCGGGCCTTCTGCTCGCGCGCCGGGAATTCCCCGGCAAGCGCACGCTCGTCGCGCTGCTCACGTTTCCGCTCGCGTTCCCGGGCGTCGTCGTGGGCTTCATGGTCATCATGCTCGCGGGCCGGCAAGGGCTCATCGGCGCGATCACGCAAAAGCTCACGGGCGACAAGTGGGTCTTCGCCTACTCGATGGCCGGGCTCTTTTGCGGCTACCTCTATTTCTCGATTCCGCGCGTGATAGTGACCGTGATGGCCTCGGCCTCGAAACTCGATCGCTCGCTCGAGGAGGCGGCGCGCTCGCTCGGGGCGTCGCCGTGGCGGATCATGCGCGACGTGATCCTCCCCGCGCTCGCGCCGGGGCTCGTCGCAGCCGGCGCAATCTGCTTCGCGACGGCGATGGGTGCGTTCGGCACGGCGTTCACGCTCGCCACCGACATCGACGTACTGCCGATGACGATCTATACCGAGTTCACGCTGAACGCCAACATGGTGACGGCAGCCGGGCTCTCGGTCGTGCTCGGCATCGTGACATGGATCGTGCTGGCACTCGCACGCAGCGCGACGGGCTCGGCCGTCGCTGCAACGGCATGAGCCTCCCTATGCGCGTCAGGATTTCGCCATGAACGTCATCGTCGATACGACCGCCGGCAACGGGCACGGGGCTCGACGCATCGCCCATCTCTTCATGCCGCGGCGCCTCATCGCCCTTGGCCAATGGGCCGTCACGCTCGCGCTTTGCGCGTTCCTCATCGTTCCCGTCGTGATGTCGGTGATGGCCGGCCTCACCGTCAACTATTTCCGCGGCGTCTCGAGTGGTCTCACGGTGCGCTGGCTCGTCGAAGTCTGGACGCAATACCACGCGTCGGTCTTGCTCTCGCTCGAAGTCGCGGCCGCCACGCTCGTCGTCACGCTCATCACCGGTGTGCCGGCCGGATACGCGCTCGCGCGCAGCAAGACCCGGGCGGCGCGCTTCGTCGAGGAACTGCTCGTGCTGCCGATCGCGCTGCCCGGCCTCGCCTCGGCGCTCGCGCTCATCGTCGTCTACGGCGGCTTCACGGCGTTTCGCATGAGCCTTTGGTTCATCGTCGCCGGTCACGTCGTCTTCACGCTGCCGTTCATGGTGCGCGCGGTCGCGGCCGTGGCCGCAAGCGTCGATTTGCGCACGCTGGAGGAGGGGGCGGCCAGCCTCGGCGCAACGTTTCTCGAACGATTCAGAACCGTCGTCTTGCCGAATCTGCGGCCCGGCATCCTCGCGGGCGCGCTCGCCGTCGTGACGCTTTCGATCGGTGAGTTCAATCTCACCTGGATGCTCCACACTCCCGATACGAAGACGCTCCCCGTCGGGCTCGCCGATACCTATGCGTCGCTGCGCATCGAGATCGGCAGCGCCTACACGATCGTCTTCTTCGTCATGACGATGCCGTTGCTCGTCGCCATGCAGTGGCTCGGCGTCGATGCGACAGGCCAGCGCGCACTGCGGCGCAAGCGCGGCTAGTGCGTCGGCCGACCTTCTTCGTCTCTCTCGCCGAAATGCCATGAAGCTCACTCCCGTTCCCATCACCCTGTCGCGCTGCGCGAAAACGTTTCAAGGCACGCGTGTGCTCGAGCCGCTCGACCTCGCGATCGGCGCCGGGGAAACGATCGTCCTGCTCGGCCCTTCGGGCTGCGGCAAAACGACGACGCTGCGCATCATCGCCGGCCTCGAGACGCCGGATGCGGGCGGCACGGTTTCGTTCGGCGACGACGACGTGACGCGGCTGCCGATCGAACGCCGGCAGGTCGGCATGGTGTTTCAGAGCTATGCGCTCTTTCCGAATCTCAACGTACGCGAGAACATCGGCTATGGCTTGAAGATCGCAAAGGCGGAGCCCGCCAAGGCACGGCGGCGCGTCGACGAGCTGCTCGCGATGATGCGGCTCGAAGCGCATGGCGATAAGCCGATCGATCAGCTTTCGGGCGGGCAGCGTCAGCGGGTCGCGCTCGCCCGCGCGCTCGCGCGCGAGCCACGCGTGCTGCTGCTCGACGAGCCGCTTACGGCGCTCGACGCGCGCCTGCGCGATACGCTGCGCCGCGAGATGAACGCCCTGCTGCGCGGGCTCAACGTGACGACCGTCTATGTGACGCACGATCAGGCCGAGGCGATGGAGCTCGGAGACCGGATCGTCGTCATGAGCGCCGGACGTATCGAGCAAGTCGGCACGCCGCGCGAGATCTACTATCGGCCGGCGTCGAGGCACGTTGCGCAGTTCGTGGGCACGATCAACCGTCTCGCGGGACAATGGCGGGACGGCGCGCTCGCGACCGCCGGGGGCACGATCAAGTTGCCGCCCGCGCTCGTGCCGGCGGCTGGCAGCGAGCTTTTCTTCCGGCCGGAGGACGCCCGGCTCGTCGAGCCGGCCGCGGCCTCGCTCGTCGGCACCGTCGAAGGCATCTCGTTCCTCGGCGAGCGCACGCGCGTGACGGTGAGCGGGGCGGCCGCCGATACGCTCGTCATCGACGCGCCCGGGCGCATTGAGCTGACGCGCGGCCAAGCCGTCGGCATCGACGTGGCGCTCGAAGGCCTCATCGCGCTCGCTTGATCGGCCGCGACGGCCGCGCCCGCCGCCCGTTCAAACGGGCGGCGGGCGCACCGTTTCCGGCTCGCGCCGGCACCCATGTTGGACACGCATCGATACAACGACACAACCTCGACTACTACGGAATCGTTCATGCTGCTGGCACAAATCAGCGACCTGCATATCAAGCGCCCCGGCGCGCTCGCCTATCGGCGCGTCGATACGGCGGCTGCCCTCGCGCGCTGCATCGCGCGGCTCAACGCACTCGAGCCACGCCCCGATGCGGTCGTCATAACCGGCGATCTCGTCGACTACGGCACCGCGGAGGAATACCAGCATCTGCGCGGGCTGCTCGCGCCGCTCGCCATTCCGTACTATCTACTCGTCGGCAATCATGACGATCGCGGCGCCTTGCGCGACGCTTTCGGCGAGCAGCCGTGGTTGCATTCGGGTGAAGCGTTCGTTCAGTACTCCGTCGATGTCGGCCCGCTTCGCCTCGTCGCGCTCGATTCGCAAGTGCCGCGAGCCAGCGCGGGGGCGCTTTGCGAGACGAGGCTCGCGTGGCTTTCGGCCGAGCTCGAGAAAGCCCGCGGCATGCCCGTCGTCATCGCGCTTCATCATCCGCCGTTCGTCTCCGGAATCGGCCATATGGACCGACAGCGGCTCGACGCGGCCTCGAGCGAGCAGCTGGCCACGATCGTGAGACAGCATCCCAACGTCGAGCGCGTGATCTGCGGGCACGTTCATCGGCCGATGTTCACGCGATTCGGCGGGACGGTGGCATCGGCCGTGCCCGCCCCGGCGCATCAGGTCGCGCTCGATCTGCGCGAGGACGGGCCTTCGGCATTCCGCCTCGAGCCGCCCGCCTTCGCGCTGCATCGCTACGACGAGGCCACGGGGTTCGTGACTCACCACGCCTATGTCGACGAAGGGGAAGGGCCCTACCCGTTCTACGAGCCGGACGGCAAGCTCATCGACTGACGGGCACCTCCTTCTCTCTCGCCACCGCTTCTTAGGTCAGGCCAATCGTGTCTTCTTCCGCCGATAGCCGTTCGAGCGCCGCCGGACAGGCGGATCACTATTCGCGCGGCATGTTGTTGCTGCTCGCGACGGTGGCAGGCGTCTCGGTCGCGAACATCTACTACAACCAGCCGTTGCTCGACAGTCTGCGAGCGAGCTATCCGGCCGAGGCGGCCTGGGTCGGCGCCGTGCCGGCGTCGACCCAGCTCGGCTATGCCGCCGGCATGTTGTTCCTCGCGCCGCTCGGCGACCGGTTCGACCGCCGCCGCATCATCCTGCTGCAAACGGCCGGCCTCATGCTGGCGCTCGTGATCGCCGCGATTGCGCCGACGCTCGCGGTGCTCGCCTGCACGAGCCTCGCCATCGGGATTCTCTCGACGATCGCGCAGCAAGCCGTCCCGTTCGCCGCCGAGCTCGCACCGCCCGCTGAGCGCGGTCATGCGGTCGGCACCGTGATGAGCGGACTCCTGCTCGGCATTCTGCTCGCGCGAACGGCGGCGGGCGTCGTCGCACAGTACTTCGGCTGGCGCACGGTCTTCTCGGCATCGGTCGCGGCGCTCCTCGCGCTCGCCGCCGTCGTCGTGCTGCGCTTGCCGAAAAGCCAGCCGACGTCGACACTGCAGTACGGCAAGCTGCTGGCGTCGATGTGGCACCTCGCCGTCGAGCTTCCGGGGCTGCGCCAGGCCTCGTTCACGGGCGCCGCGCTCTTCGCGGCATTCAGCGCGTTCTGGTCCGTGTTGACGCTGCTGCTCGCCGGACCCCCGTTCCACCTCGGGCCGCAGGCGGCCGGCCTCTTCGGCATCGTCGGCGCGGCGGGCGCGATGGCGGCGCCGCTCGCCGGGCGCTCGGCAGATAAGCGCGGGCCGCGCGCCGTGGTCTCGCTCTCGATCGTGCTCGTCGCGATCTCGTTCGTCGTCTTCGCCCTTTCAGCAACGAGCCTCGTCGGGCTCGTGATCGGGGTGATCGTTCTCGACATCGGCGTGCAGGCCGCGCAGATCTCCAATCAGTCGCGCATTTATGCGCTGAAGCCCGAGGCGCGAAGCCGCGTCAACACGGTCTTCATGGTCTGCTACTTCATCGGCGGCGCAACGGGCTCGGCCGTGGGCGCGGTTGCGTGGCGCCACTTCGGCTGGACGGGCGTCAGCGCGGCGGGCTTCGCGTTCGCCTTGCTCGCCCTGCTCCGGCACCTGCCCGATCAAGGCCGGCGCCCCAAGGGGCTCGCCGGGTAATGCCCTGCCGGGACGCACCGGCGTAGCCCCGAAGGCCGTCTCGTCGGACAACGTGCGCCACGCAGCAAAGCCTGGCGCGCGGCGCGCTTCTTGCGCGGTTGCCAGGTCCGCCATGCCGGTGTATCTTCTCCGGTGCTAACGCGGGGGTCCTGCGTTGCGCTGTCTCGACGATCGTCGTTTCCAGTCTTTCGTACGAGTAGCGCCGCGCGGGTGAGAAACACCCTTTGAACCTGATCTGGATAATGCCAGCGCAGGGAAGCGTACGGGTTTCAGGCAATCCTTCGCCGCCCGGCCTCCTTCCCCGTCTCCTGCTCCTGCATTAGCGCCTCAAGCCAGGAGATTCGAATATGAATGCCAACCCCAAGTTCATTTCCGCCAACGCGCACGTCGATGCCGCCGCCGTCGCGCCGCTACCGAACTCGCGCAAGGTGTACGTGACGGGCTCGCAGCCGGACATTCGCGTGCCGATGCGCGAGATTACGCAGTCGGATACGCCAAGCGGCTTCGGCGGCGAGAAGAATCCGCCGATCTTCGTGTACGACACGTCCGGCCCCTACACCGATCCGGACGTGAAGATCGACATCCGTCAGGGCCTGTCCGCCTTGCGCCAGCGCTGGATCGAGGCGCGCGGCGACACGGAGGTCCTGGCCGACCTCACGAGCGAGTACGGCCGCGAGCGTGCCGCCGATGCGAACACGGCCTCGCTGCGCTTTCCCGGCCTGCATCGCAAGCCGCGGCGCGCGAAGGCCGGCGCCAACGTCACGCAAATGCACTACGCGCGCCAGGGCATCATCACGCCGGAGATGGAGTTCATCGCGATCCGCGAAAACCAGCGCCGCGCCGAGTACGTCGAGAGCCTGCGCGCGAGCGGCCCGAACGGCGCGAAGCTCGCCGAGATGATGAGCCGGCAGCATCCGGGGCAGGCGTTCGGTGCCGCGGCGTTCGGCGCGAATGCGCTGCGCGAGATCACGCCCGAGTTCGTGCGCGAGGAGGTGGCGCGCGGCCGCGCGATCATTCCCGCCAACATCAACCACCCGGAGAGCGAGCCGATGATCATCGGCCGCAACTTCCTCGTGAAGGTCAACGCGAACATCGGCAACTCGGCCGTCACGTCGTCGATCGGCGAGGAAGTCGACAAGATGACGTGGGCCATCCGCTGGGGCGGGGACACGGTCATGGACCTGTCGACGGGCAAGCACATCCACGAAACGCGCGAGTGGATCATCCGCAACAGCCCGGTGCCGATTGGCACGGTGCCGATCTATCAGGCACTCGAGAAAGTCAACGGCAAGGCCGAAGAGCTCACCTGGGAAATCTTCCGCGATACGCTCATTGAGCAGGCCGAGCAAGGCGTCGACTACTTTACGATCCACGCGGGCGTCCTCCTGCGCTATGTGCCGCTCACGGCGAACCGGATGACGGGCATCGTCTCGCGCGGCGGCTCGATCATGGCGAAGTGGTGCCTCGCCCATCACAAGGAGAGCTTCCTCTACGAGCACTTCGAGGAAATCTGCGAAATCATGAAGGCCTATGACGTGAGCTTCTCGCTAGGCGACGGCCTGCGTCCGGGCTCGATCTACGACGCGAACGACGAAGCGCAGCTCGGCGAGCTCAAGACGCTCGGGGAGTTGACCCAGATCGCGTGGAAGCATGACGTCCAGGTGATGATCGAAGGCCCGGGTCACGTGCCGATGCAGCTCATCAAGGAGAACATGGACCTGCAGCTGCAATGGTGCGACGAAGCGCCGTTCTATACGCTCGGACCGCTCACGACCGATATCGCGCCCGGCTACGACCACATCACCTCGGGTATCGGCGCGGCGATGATCGGCTGGTTCGGCACGGCGATGCTCTGCTACGTCACCCCGAAGGAGCACCTCGGGCTGCCCAACAAGGACGACGTCAAGGAAGGCATCATCACGTACAAGCTCGCGGCTCATGCCGCCGATCTCGCGAAGGGTCATCCGGGCGCGCAGGTGCGCGACAACGCACTCTCGAAGGCGCGCTTCGAGTTCCGCTGGGACGACCAGTTCAACCTCGGCCTCGATCCCGACAAGGCGCGCGAATTCCATGACGAAACGTTGCCGAAGGAATCGGCCAAGGTCGCGCACTTCTGCTCGATGTGCGGCCCGCATTTCTGCTCGATGAAGATCACGCAGGACGTGCGCGAGTTCGCGGCGGCGCAAGGCGTATCCGAAGACGCCGCGTTGAAGAAGGGCATGGAAGTGAAAGCCGTCGAGTTCGTCAAGAGCGGCGCGGAGATTTATCAGCGGCAATAGCGCCAGTCAACGCGCACGTGGCGTTCGCGCGTCGGCAATGTTCGGCGGCTCACGCCGGATGACCGCGTGCGTACGCCAACTCCCTCCCACCGTACCCCATCGAACATAGCGGTGCACGGTCGCGGGCATAGGCTCGCGACCAAGGTGCATCCGCGCGTTTGCTACACTGGCATTCTTTCGTATGGGTACAGTCAGGCATGTCCGGCCTCCCCGTTCGCCCCGCCCCGCGCAACCGCGCGTGCGCGGCGGACACGATCCGTTCCCACGTCTTGCGCGCCGCCGAGCCGGCTCCGCAACGCTTACTCGCGCTGATCGCGCTATCGCCATGGCATCGCAACGGGAGTTGACGCTCGGCGGCATCCTGTCCCACCTGCGACGCGACGACGCGGGTTGGCACATCGTCTATCAAGGCTTGACGCTGCGTAGCGTATTCCAGCCCGTCGTCTCGATCACGCACAAGCGCATCGTCGGCTATGAAGCGCTGCTGCGCGCAACGGACCAGAGCGGCCGTGCGCTCCGGCCCGATACGGTGTTCGCGCGCGCCCCCGGCAAGGGCGCCGCGCTCGCGTTCGAACGCCTCGCACGCTGTGTCCATTTCGCCAATTTTGCCGAGCAGAACACTAGAACAGTAGCCCCCACGCTCACTTCGCTCGCTGCCCCCCAAGGGGGCGATCAGTGCGCTTGGGGCGGCCCGGCGCGCACTGATGGCGGCTGGCTATTCGTCAACGCGCTGCCGCGCCTTTTCCGCACCGGCTGGTCCTACACGTCTTTCATCGACGAGCTTTGCGACCACTTCGGCTTGCCGCCGTGGCGCGTCGTCATCGAGATGATCGAAGAGCCCGCCGCCGACGAGGGGCTCTTCATGCGCACCGTCGAGGCGTTGCGTGAGCGCCAATTGCTGATCGCGATCGACGATTTCGGCACCGGGTTCTCGAATTTCGACCGCATCTGGCACGTGCGGCCCGACATCGTCAAGCTCGATCGCTCGCTCGTCGCGCGCATGGCGACGCCCGGAGCCGATCCGCAGTTCGCGACGCAGCTCGTCACGATGCTTCACCGCGCGGGAACGCTCGTGCTCGGCGAAGGCGTGGAGAACGAAGCGGAAATGCTGACGCTGATGGAGGCCGATACCGACTTCATCCAAGGGTACTGGCTCGGCGAGCCGGGCGCTTCGCTCGATGCGGCCGGCCGCGCGGCGGCGCCGGCGATCGATGCCATGTGGGAGCGATTTCGCGCGCACGCGGGCACAGTGCCGCGCGTGCCCGCCGATTTCGCCGAATTCGAGGCGACCGTGCTCGCCGGCGCTCGCGTCTATGCGGACACGCGCGACCTCGCGCTCGCGGCCCGCGAAACGTTCGCACGGTCGCCGGCGCGCCGCGTGTTCGTCCTCGATGCGGACGGCGAACAGCATCAGCCCTCGATTGCGCACGAGACCGCGCCGAAACCCGCGCGCCTTTGGCCGCTGTTCCCCGACACCTACAGCAATTGGTCGCGCCGCGCTTATTTTCGGCGCGCGCTGGCGGCCCCCGGGCGCGTCGCCGTGATGGGCCCGCATTACTCGCTGACCGAAGGGAAAGACTGCTATACGGCGGCCGTCGCCATCGAAGTCGGCGGCGTGACGCAAGTCTTCTGTGTCGATTTCGCGCCGAACGGATCGTCCGTGCGGCTCTTCGACGAGAGTTGAGTACGCCCCTTCAGCGCTCGCGGTCGACGATCCGCGCTCTCGCTGCCTTGATGCCGGCGCGGCGCGTCTTGCTTTCCAGCCGCCGGACCGCCGAGGCGCGCGTAGGCTTCGTCGGAATCCGCGCGCGCGGCGCGACGCTGACGCTCGCGATCAACTCGTTGAGCCGCGCGAGCGCGGCGGCGCGGTTCATTTCCTGAGTCCGATACTCCTGCGCCTTGATGACGACCATGCCGTCGCGCGTGATCCGATGATCATGGAGCGCGAGCAGTCGCATCTTGATGGGCTCGGGCAGCGACGAAGCGCGAATATCGAAGCGCAAATGGATTGCGCTCGATACCTTGTTCACGTTCTGGCCGCCGGCGCCTTGCGCGCGCACAGCCGTCAGCTCGACCTCGGCAGGCGAAACGGTATGGCGAAACATCATGGGACGCGCTCTGGTAACAAAACAAACAGAATACGATAGACTCGTCGCAAAATCCGAACCGATGGGCCCGACGGCCCCACCCGCCGCCCGTATGGTCCCGATGCGCTATTCGATCGAAATCAAGAAATTTCTCTATAGCCAATATTTCTTCGGTGGACTGCGCATGGCGGTCGGCATCTCGCTGCCGGCCGTGCTCTGTCTCATCGTTTTTCATAACGCCGATCTCGGCTTCACGATCGCGACGGGCGCACTCGGCGCCTGCGTCGTCGACATGCCCGGCCCGCTCAAGTACAAGCACAACGAGATGCTCGTTTGCAGCGTGCTCGGCTTTCTCTCCGCGCTCGCAACGGGTCTCGCGACATTCAACGTGTTCGTGCTCTGGGCGACCGTCGTCGCGCTGACGTTCGCGCTCTCGCTGACCGTCGTCTACGGCAATCGCTGGCCGCAAATCGGATTCGCGACGCTGTTCATGATGGTCGTGACGCTCGAGGAACACCTGACGCCGGTGCATGCGCTCGTCAACGCCGCATGGATTCTCGCCGGCGGCCTCTGGTACACCTATTGGGCCACGCTGCTGCTGCAATGGCAGGCCTACCGTGTCGAGAAACAAGCGCTCGCCGAGTGCGTGTTCGCTGGTGCCGATTATCTGCTCGCGCGCGCCGATTTCTATGATGTCGATGCCGATCTCGACGCCTGCTACGCCAACCTCGTCGAAAAACAAATCGCGGCGATCGAAATGCAGGACGCCGCGCGCGCGATCGTTTTGCGCAACCTGCCGAAGCTCAGGCGCGGCAAGCTCGACCCGCGCCGCGTTGCGCTCTTTAACCTCTTCATCAATTCGGTCGACTTGCACGAGCTTTTCGTCGGCGCCCATACCGACTACCCGCTGCTGCGCCGGACCTTCGGCAATGCGGACCTCATGATGTTCTATCGCGACCTGATCCGCAAAGCGGCGCGCGATCTCGAGGAAGTCGGGCTTGCCGTCCTGCAGAACCGTGCGCCGGACTCGCGCATCAACGTCAAGGCCGAGTTGCGCGCGATCGAATACGAGCTCGAGCTCGTGCGCAAAGGGCACAGCGCGCAAGCGAACCCCGAGGCCTATGCGGCGGCGACGACTTCGTTTCGGCGCATCTGGAGCGGCATTCGTCTCATCGACAAGATGAAGAAAAGCCTGTCGAGCGAGGCGGCGCCAAGCAGCACGGAGATACGGATCGACCCGGGCCTGAGGCGCTTTCTCTCGGGGCGGCGCGTGCCGTTGCGGCAGATCTTCTCGAATCTGACGATGTCGTCCCCGAGCTTTCGTCATGCGCTGCGCGTGACGATCGCCGTCGCCATCGGCTTCTGGCTGGGCCGCATTCTGCCGCTCACGAATGCGTACTGGATCGTCATGACGACGCTCATCATCATGAAGCCCGGCTATTCGCTGACGAAGCAACGTAACACGCAGCGTATCGTCGGCACCGCGATCGGCTGCGCCGTCAGCGTCGCTTTGATCTTCACCGTGCATTCGCCCAAGATCCTGCTCGCCGTCATGTTCGGCTCGATGGTGATGAGCTACAGCCTGCTGCTCTTCAACTATGCGGCGAGCGTCGTCTTTACGTCGTCCTACGTGCTGATGCTCTTTCACCTGCTGGCGCCGGGCAGCCTGCGCATCATCGGTGAGCGCGCGATCGATACGGTCATCGGATGCGCCCTCGCCATCGCGGCCAGCCATTTCTTCCCGTATTGGGAATATCGCGTGATGGGAAAGCTCGTCGCGGACCTGCTGTCGGCGATGCGCCAATACTTCGAAACTGTCTTGTCGTTCGGCGGCAAGCCGAGCGCGGACGGCGGGAATGCGTCGGGTGCGTCTGCGACGAGGGCGCCGGATACGAGCACGAGCGCCGCCGATCCCGACATCCGCTTCCGGCTGGCGCGCAAGAACGCGCATGTCGCATTCGCGAACCTGGGGCAGGCATTCCGCCGCATGATGCTCGAGCCGAAGCCACAGCAGAAGTTCGTGCCCGAGATCAACGACCTGCTCGTGCAAAGCCATGTGCTCGCCGCGCAGATCGCGACGGCGGCGGCGCTCGTGCGCAACTTCGCAGACGAGGGGAACGATGCGCCGGCGGCGCTGGCACGCGCGCTCTCCACCGTGCGCGATAACCTCGCCCGCGCGCAGGCGGGCGAGCCTCCTCCCGCCGATCAAGCGGAGACGACGAAGCAGCTCACGCGCGAGCTGGATTCGATGGTGACGGAAATCGAAAAGGCGGGAACGCGGCCGCCCGAGTTCGTTCACGAAATCAAGATGCTCGTGCTTCAGTGCAAGCAGATGCTGGCGGCGTCGTTTCTGATTCGCAAGGACGCAGGGGCGATCCGCTTGCCCGCTTAAGCGCCGCGGCGGAGCGCTACGCTGCTCCTACTGCGAAGCGCCCGCTCCGGGGGCGGCGGAGCTGGCGGCGCCGATCGACGCCCCGCTCGCGGGCGCCGACGCCTTTTCCGCGTCGTACTCGCGCTTGCTCTTGAGCGCGTTGTAGACCAACGTGGCGACCGCGATCAGGACGGCGACGACGATGATCGCCGCGACTCGCGTAGTGGGATTGGGTTTGTTGCGGGGGGTGTTCATGGCGCGTTCCCAAGCGAAGCCACGACGGCTTCGGGCGAATGACGAGGTGAGAGAAGCCGGCATTCTACGCGCGTCGAGGACTGGCCGTTCTGGCGCGATCCTATCGCCGGATTGTGAGCAAAACCCGCAAAAATTTTCTACTCATCGGCGAGATCAGCGCAAACGACGCAAACTCTTTTCGCGCGCGATTCGCTATAAATAAGACGTCGACCGTGGCAATTCGCCGCCGGTCACCGCCCCTTCTTCGCCATGAGCCACGAACAACAAAACAACCTTCTCAGCCCTGCCGCGCGCGGTACCCATGTCGTTTTCCGGCGCGACGCGGGTCCGGTCCTCGACCGGTTCGCGATCGAGACTCGTCGCGGCGACGGTGTCGCGCAATTGTGTGATGCGCTCGATGCGGCGTTCGAAGCTGGCGGCGGCGCCACCGAGCCATCGCACTGTCCGGCGTTCGTCCGCCGCGTGCGCGCGGCGCTTGCCGAGGCCGCGGCGAACGAAACGCTGCTCGCGCCCGCGCAGTGCGAAGGCTCCTCCGAGTGCTACCGTCGACACCTGTTGGCCGCCGATCCTTCGGGGCGCTACGCGGTCGTCGCGCTCGTCTGGCACCCGGGGCAGGCGAGCCCCGTGCATGGCCATCATGCATGGTGCGGCTATGCCATCCTCTCGGGCACGCTGACCGAAACGCTCTACCAGTGGGAGGAGTCGCTCGGCTCGGCAAAGCCGGTGCGAACGCACGCTCGAGCACCCGGCGCAATCTCGTACACGCGCGCCGGCCTCGGCGGTATTCATCGCCTCGGCAATGCCGGCCCGGCGCGCGCGATATCCTTGCACGTGTACGGTGTGGCCGGCGACGAGGTGTCAACGCGCGTCAACGATGTTGTGCGTGTATCCCATCGATGAGCGACGGACGTGAACCGATCATGCCTCTCGCACGAGAACACTATTTTTAGAACCCTTTGCATCGCGATTCACTGTCGCTTTATGCAATGTGACTGACAAGCGGCCGCTCATCGTTCGGCAGCGTCGGCACCCGCATCCGTCGTCGTCCGCCCCGCGAGGGCCGCGATGACGACGACGAGCTCGAGGGGATCGATCGGCTTCGACACATGCGCTTGGAAACCCGCGAGTAGCGCGCGGCGCCGGTCTTCGGCACGCGCGAACGCGGTCAGGGCAGCCGCTGGCGTCTTGCGTCCGCGCGGCGCCTCGAACGTGCGCAAGCGGCGGATGAACTCATAGCCGTCGACCCCGGGCAGGCCGATATCGCTGACGATGACGTCGGGCGGCACGGCCGTACAGGCTTCGAGCGCCTCGAGCGCCGCGTCGAACACAGCTGTCTTCGCGCCGCGCTCCTCGAGCACGCTGCGCACCAGCTCGCGTGCATCGGGCTCATCCTCGACGATCGCGATACGCAGGCCGGCGAGCTCGGGCGGCGTGACGCCCGCCAACGGCTCGTCGGACGAGCGCACGAGCGCGGCGGCCTCGGTAGCCGGCAGCTTGACGATGAAAGTCGCACCGAGCCCCGCGCCGGCGCTCCTGGCCTCGATGCAGCCGCCGTGAAGATCCACGAGTTGCCGGGCGATCGCGAGACCGAGCCCGAGGCCGCCGTGCTGACGCGCGATGCTGCCGTCTTCCTGACGAAACCGCTCGAAGACGTGCGGAAGGAACTCGGGCGTGATGCCCTGCCCGTTGTCCGCGACGATCAGCTCGACTTCGCCGGCCGCGCGGCGCACTGTCACCTCCACGGTGCCGCCCTTGCCCGTGAACTTGACGGCGTTCGACATCAGGTTCCAGACGATCTGCTGCAGCCGCGCCGGATCGGCGAAGACCACACCGCCCGGCTCCAGCGCGGAGACGATGCGGATATCCTTCGCCTCGGCGGCCGGTCCGACCGAGCGGATCACATATTCCACGATATCGACCAGATCGACGCGCTCCGCCTCGAGCCTGAACTTGCCTGCGAGAATGCGCGAAAAGTCGAGCAGTTCGTCGACCATGCGCGCCTGAGCGCGCGCGTTGCGATCGATGATGTCGAGCCCCTTGCGGATCGACTCGGAAGCGCTCGCATCGCGCAGCAGGAATTGGGTCCAGCCGACGATCGCATTGAGCGGCGTGCGCAACTCGTGCGAAAGCATCGCGACGAACTCGTCCTTCATCTTCGAAGCGCGCTCGGCCTCCGCGCGTGCCGCCCGCTCCGCGGTCAGCAGCCCTTCGCGCTCTTCGGCGAGCGCCCGAAAGTGCGCTTCGCGCTCCCGCGCGCGCATCGCCTCGGCCAGTTCTCGCTCGACGCGCCGCTCGCGCAGCACACGCTCGATCGCTTCGGGCAGATAGTCGAGGTAGCCCTCGCTCTTCGGAACCACATCCGCGACGCCCGAGCGCATCGCCTCGACGACGCGCGCCTCGTCGGCAAAGCCCGTGCAAAGAATCGCCGGCAACGCGAGCCCGCTTGCGCGCAGCGCGCGCAGGAAGTCGAGACCTGTCTCCGCGCCGCCGAGCGCATAGTCGACGACGAGCACGTCCGGCATGCCGTACGGCGTGTCGCCCTCCGTCGCCGCCCGGGCCTCGGCCGTGTTCGCCGCGATGCTGACTCGATAGCCGGCTCGCGCCAGCGAACGCGATGCGAGCCGAAGCAGGCCGACATCGTCGTCGACGACGAGCGCGTGCGGATTCATTGTCCGCCCGCTCCCGTCGGCAGCTTGACGACTTGCAGGAAGAAGCCGAGCCGGCGCACGGCCTCGATGAAGGCGTCGTACTCGACGGGCTTCGTCACGTAGACGTTGCAGCCGAGCTCGTAACAGCGCTCGATTTCGCGCGGGTCGTCCGTCGTCGTCAGCACGATGACGGGCAGCGAGGCCGTGCGCTTGTCCGCCTTCAGACGCCGCAGCACTTCGAGCCCGTCGATCCGGGGCATCTTCAGGTCGAGCAGGATGACGGACGCCGGCGGCGGCTCGAGCACGAACCGCGCATCGTCCCCGAAGAAATAATCGAGCGCCTGCTGACCGTCCGCGAGCCGTATGAAGCCGTTCGTCAGCCCCGCCCGGCGCAAGTTGCGTTCGATCAGCGTCGCGTGGCCGTCGTCGTCCTCGATGAGGATGATGCTGACGGTCTGCCCCCCCGCCGGTCCCAGTCCTGTATGCATTGTTCGTTCCTCTCAACTTTCTCGGATCTGCCGATGCGCTATGCGGCGACCTGCTCCGTCGCCTCCGGAAGCGTCAAATAAAAGGTCGTCCCCTCGCCCTCCTTCGATTCGGCCCAGACGCGGCCCCCATGCCGCTCGACCATGCGGCGCACGAGCGCGAGCCCGATGCCCTCGCCGGCCGCCACGTTGCCGTGAAGCCGCTGAAAAGCGTTGAAAAGGCGCGGCATCGCGACGGCCGGAATGCCGAGCCCGTTGTCCCTCACAAAGAAAATACGCAGCGATTGAACGCCCGGCGGCGCGGGCAGCACGCCGATCTCCACGCGCCCCGGGCGTCCCGGATCGAGATAGTTGACGGCATTGCCGATCAGATTCGCGAAGATTTGCTCCAGCGCGGTCGGATCGCCCCAGACGGGTGGCAGCCCGTCGACGACGATCTCGACGTTGCGAGCGCGTATCGAGGCCTGCATCGCGTCGAGCACGCGCTGCACGACCGTACCGATGTCCACCTCCTGGCGGCGATACTCGACGCGCCCGACACGCGACAGACGCAGCAGCGAATCGATGATGTGC
This sequence comes from Trinickia sp. EG282A, assembly GCF_040965455.1. Classification (NCBI taxonomy): domain Bacteria; kingdom Pseudomonadati; phylum Pseudomonadota; class Betaproteobacteria; order Burkholderiales; family Burkholderiaceae; genus Trinickia; species Trinickia sp. EG282A. Next base: position 827,022 of record NZ_JBFRCC010000003.1, read on the forward strand.
GCCGCGCGCAGCACGGCGCTTTGCAAGTAGCGCAATGCCTCGCCGATGTCCTCCTCGATGACGCGCTCGACGCGCTCGCGCTCGTGCGGCTCGAGCGACGATCCGCTCACGGCCTCGCGCAGCTCGTTGCAGGCATGCGTCAGCTCCTTCGAGAAGCCTTGCAGGTTGACGAGCGGTGCGCGCAGATCGTGCGAGACGCTATAGATGAACATCTCGTTTTCCTGCGTCTGCTGATGCAGCGTCTCGTTCGTGCGCGCGAGTTCGTCGGCGCGGCGCTCCAGGTCGCTGCGAAAGCGCGTTTGCAAGCGCTCCGATTCCCGCAGGCGCCGGCTCGTCTCGTGCAGAATCGAGTCGAGCTGCGCAATCTCGTCATGACCGGGCACGGGCGGCGCGAGCGGCTCATTGTCGCCGAGCCGCGCCGCGTTCTCGGAAAGGCGCGCGAGTCGGCCCTGCAGGCCGCGCGTGAACAGGAAAACCGCCAATGCGGTCAAGAACAATGAGCCGACGACCGCCGCGGCCGTGAGCCGCTGTTCGTGGAGCAGCGCCGCAGCCGCCGCGTCCGATCGCATCGTATCGATGCGCAGCTCTTCGGCGCCGAAGTCGGCCACCTGCTGACGGAAGCGGTCGATCACGTCGGCGTCCGCCTGAGCGCGAAAGCGCTCGAATACGTCGTCCGTGCGGCCCGTGCGCATCAGATCCTGGACGCGGTCCGACCATTGCCGATAAGACTGCACCGTCTGGCGGATCTGGGCCGCGCGCTCGACTTGCGCGGGATTGTCGGCGACGAGATCGACCAGTCTGTCGATGTTGCGATCGACGTCGACCCATAGCGTGACCGGCGTCGACGCATCGCGATCGTTTCTGAGCACGGCGCCGCGCATGCGTACCGTTTCGATCAGCACGGGCTCGAGAATCGCGCTTGTTTGACGCAGCACATCCTTGCTATGGAGCGCCCATTGCTCCGCCTGCTCCGCGTTGGCCTGCGCCTTGACGAGCCCTGAGAGCAGCACGAGTTCGAATACCGTCGGAATCGCAATAAGCAACAGCCCTTTGGTTGTCAGTCTCATGCTCGGTAGTGCTATCGATTTCGGAGCCCGGCGCCAAAGCGCGCGGCAGTCCGAGCATTATGTCGGCGTTTGACCCGAATGACAAAGCGCGCGAGCTCGGAGGACGCTTGCACAGGCAATCATCGAAGGGTCGCGCCATCGTCCATCGGCGGCGCTGCTCGCCAGCACGGCCTCGATGAAGCGCAGGCCGGCGACACCATCGTCGACCGTCGTCAACAACCGGCTTTCCGCAGGCGGCGGCCGGCCAGCGTCCATCGCTTCGATTTGCAACGCCGCGTCGAGATAGAGCTGCGCGAATGCTTCCGCATAGCCTTGCGGATGTCCCGCCGGCACACGCGTGGCATGCAAGGCGTCCATGCTGTCGACGCGGCCGCGCGTGAGCCGCTGGGCGGCCCCGCCCCGCATGGTGAGCCAGAGCTCGTTCGGCATTTCCTGGTCGAACGCGAGGCTGGCCTCCGTGCCATAGACGCGCAGGCGCAGCGCGTTTTCGGCGCCGCTCGCGACCTGGCTCGCCCATAGCATGCCGCGCGCACCATTCGGGTAGCGCAGCAGCGCCTGCACGTGATCGTCGAGTTGACGCCCTTGCACGAACGTGTGCAGCTCGGCCGATACGGCGTTCGGCATCATGCCCGACACGAACGATGCAAGATGGTAGGCGTGCGTGCCGATGTCGCCGAGGCAGCCGGCCGGGCCCGCCCGCCGCGGGTCGGTGCGCCACGCGGCCTGACGGTTCGCGCCGCCCGCCTCGACAGGCTCGGCGAGCCAGTCCTGCGCGTACTCCACGTGCACGATGCGAATCTCGCCGAGCGCCCCGTCCTCGACGAGCGTGCGCGCGTGGCGAACGAGCGGATAGCCCGAGTAGACATGCGTGAGCGCGAAGAGCTTGCGTTTTTCGCGCGCGAGCTTAGCGAGCGCCTCACCCTCTTCAAGCGACACGGCAAGCGGCTTGTCGCAGATGACGTGGATGCCGGCCTCGAGAAACGCCGTCGCGACAGGCGCATGCAGGTCATTGGGCGTGACGATCGCGACGGCGTCGATGCCGTCCTCATGCATCCCTTCGGCGCGCGCCATCTCCCGCCAGTCGGCATATGCACGGTCGATGCCGATGCCGAGTTCGAGCGCGCTCTCACGCGCCCGTTGCGGATCCGACGACAACGCGCCCGCCACCAGTTCGAACCGGTCGTCGACGCGTGCAGCCAGACGATGCACGGCGCCGATGAACGCGCCTTGTCCGCCACCTACCATTCCGAGCCTCAGTTTCCGCTCCATGCTGTCTCATCTCCGGGAAGAGAAGCCTCAAATGCCGAGAATGCGCCTCATCTGCTCGGGCTCGGCACCGCTGCCCGCGAAATCGTCGAACGCGCGATCGGCGACGCGGATGATGTGCCGCCGGATGAACTCGGCGCCTTCGCGCGCGCCGTCTTCCGGATGTTTCAGCGCGCACTCCCATTCGAGCACTGCCCAGCCCGGATAGTCGTATTGCGCCATCTTCGAGAAGATCGCGCCGAAGTCGATCTGTCCGTCGCCGAGCGAGCGAAAGCGCCCCGCTCGCTCGATCCAGTCGCTGTAACCGCCGTAGACGCCTTGCCGCCCGTCGGGGCGGAACTCGGCATCCTTGACGTGAAACGCGCGGATGCGCTCGTGATACGTGTCGAGGAATGCAAGGTAGTCGAGCTGCTGCAGCACGAAGTGGCTCGGGTCGAAAAGAATGTTCGCGCGCGGATGGTTGCCGACCACATCGAGAAAGCGCTCGAACGTCACGCCGTCGTGCAGATCTTCGCCGGGGTGCAGTTCGTAGCAGACGTCGACGCCCGCCTCGTCGAACGCATCGAGGATCGGCGTCCAGCGGCGCCCGAGCTCGGCGAAAGCCGCTTCGACGAGGCCCCGCGGCCGCTGCGGCCAGGGATAGAAATAAGGCCACGCGAGCGCGCCCGAGAACGTGACGTGCGTATCGAGCCCGAGGCGCCGCGAGGCGCGCGCCGCCAGCTTCAATTGCTCGATCGCCCACGCGGTGCGCGCTTCGGGGTTGCCGCGCACCGGCGGAGCCGCAAAGCCGTCGAAGAGCGCGTCATACGCGGGATGCACCGCCACGAGCTGCCCTTGCAGATGCGTCGAAATCTCGGTAATCGCGACGCCCGCATCCTCGGTCGTTCGCCGAAGCTCGTCGCAGTATGCGTCGCTCGACGCCGCGCGCTCGAGATCGACAAGGCGTGGATCGGCCGGCACCTGAATGCCTTCGAAGCCGAGTCCCGCGGCCCATGCGGCGAGATTCGCAAGGCTGTCGAAAGGCGCTTCGTCACCGACGAACTGCGCGAGGAAGATCGCCGGCCCCTTGATCGTTTTCATCCGCGAGAGCTCCTTTGAAGGTGTGGGAACGGGAGCGCGCAAGCGACATCGCGCCGACCGCGCGCGCCGCTCCGATGCTAGTCCGGGAAACCGTCGGCAATCAGAACGGCGAGTCCGGGAAATAAAATTCCTTCGCGTTGTCCTTCGTGATCAGCACGGACGGAATGATCGTCGTGGCCGGCAGCCGTTCCCCCTTGAGCCGCGCTTCGGCCGTCAGCTTGATCGCGTCATAGATGAACTTCGGCGAGTACGACACGTCAGCCTTGATGAGCGGCGCGCCGTCCATGACGTTTTTCACCATCCCCTTCGAACCCGCGCCGCCGAACACGATCTTGATGTCCGATCGCTTGGCCTGATCGATCGCCTTCAACACGCCCACGGCCATGTCGTCATCGGCCGCCCAGATCGCGTCGATGTGAGGGAACCGCGTCAGATAGTCCTGCGTGACCTTGAATGCATCGTCGCGATTCCAGTTCGCATATTTCGCATCGAGAATGTGAATGCCGGGATAGTTCTTCATTACGCCCGTAAATGCCGTCCATCGCTCGTTATCGAGCGTGGTGGGGATGCCGCGCAACGCAACGATGTCGCCCTTTCCATCGAGTTCCTTCGCGAGATACTGGGCCGGAATCTTCCCGAACGCCGTGTTGTCGCCCGCGACATAGGCATCCTGAGCACTTGTGTCCGTGAGTCCGCGGTCGACGACCGTCACATAGACGCCCTTCTTCTTCACCTGTGCGACGGGCTGCGTGAGCGACGCCGATTCATAGGGGAAGATCACGAGCGCGTTGATCTTGTTGACCGTGACGAGGTCTTGCAGCTGATTCGCCTGTTCGGGCGCGTTCGCCGCCGTCTTCACGATGATCTTCAGATCGGGATGCGCCTTTTCCAGATCCGCTTTCGCCTTGTTCGCCCACCAGACGATGCCGCCCGTAAAGCCGTGATCGGCGGTCGGAATCGCGACGCCGAGGGTCACCTTCTCGTCGGCGCGCGCCGCCCCGGCGCCGAGCGCCGCGGCCACCACGGAAAGCGCCAGCATGCCGGCGCCGATGCTGCGAAACGCTCGTATAACCTGCTTCATGGTCGTGTCTCCTGATTGTGAGGGCGCGAATGTTCGCCCGTTGTCGTGAAGCCGTTTCCCATCGATTGCCAGTGCTGACCGCCACTTACCGCCGCTTACCGTCAACTACCGCCGTTCACCGCCGCCCACGCTGCAAGCACGCGACGACGATGATCACGATGCCCTGCACCGCCGCGTTCAGATACACGCTGATGATGCTCGTCAAGTTGAGGATATTGGCGATCACCGAAAGCAGGACCGCGCCGACGACCGTGCCGAGCACGCGGCCTTCGCCGCCCTTGAGCGCCGTGCCTCCCACCACCACCGATGCGATCGCCTCGAGCTCCCACAACAAGCCCGTGGTCGGAGTGGCCGAGCCAAGACGCGGCACGTAGAGCACCGTGGCCACCCCCACGCAGACGCCGAGCAGCGCATAGGTGACGATCTTCACGGTATCGACGCGAATGGCCGCGTAGCGCGCGACCTGTTCGTTCGACCCGATCGCCTGCACGTGGCGGCCAAACGCGGTCCGCTGGAGAATCAGCGCGCCCCCCGCGGCGACGGCAAGGAAGACCCAGACCGGCACGGGCACACCGAGCAAGCTCGCGTAATAGACCGGACCGTAGAGATCGGCGAGCGAGTTGTCGAGCGTCAGCGCGCCGCCATCGGCCAGCCAGGTGAGCACCGCGCGGAAAATGCCGAGCGTGCCGAGCGTCACGATGAAGGGCTCGATCCGCCCTTTCGTGATGAGCAGTCCATGCGCGCAGCCGAACGCGGCGCCGAGCACCAGCGCAAGGAATATGCCGACGAGCACGATCGCGAGCGGCGGCAACAGGTGGCCGAGCGCGCCCGTGGCGAGCCCGTTCATCGTCCAGATCATCGTGCCCGCGATCAGCGCGGCCATCGAGCCCACGGACAGGTCGATGCCGCCCGAGATGATGACGAAGGTCATGCCCACCGCGATGATGCCGATGAACGACGTGCGCGTGAGCACGTTCATCAGGTTGTCGACCGTGGCGAAATCGCGGTTGAGCAGCGTGCCGAGCACGCAGAGCGCGAGCAGTCCCGCGACCGGGCCAAGGCCGGCGGCGTACCGTGCGAAGCGCCATGCGCGGCCCGTCTCGCCCGCTTTCCCCGCTTCACTGCGTACCGGTTGCATGAGCGATCAACTCCTTTTCGGTCAGATGCTCCATGCCGAGCGTCGCCATGAGCCGCCCTGCGCGCATGACCGCAACGCGATGGCAGAGCCCGATGAGCTCGATCAGCTCGGACGAGATCACGATCACGGCTCGCCCTTCGGCAGCGAGCCGGTGAATCAGGAAGTAGATGTCGCGTTTCGCGCCGACATCGACGCCGCGCGTCGGCTCGTCCAGCACGATCACGCGCGGATCGGGATGCAGGAACTTGGCGAGCGCGAGCTTCTGCTGATTGCCGCCCGATAGCATGCGCGCGCGGCTCGCCAGGTCGCCCGTGCGAATCCCGAATTCGCGCACGGACTTTTCGAGCGCCGCGCGGCAAGCCTTCACGTCGATGAGCGGACGCGCATAGCGTTCGAGCGTCATCAGCGTGAGGTTGTCCTCCAGGCTCAGATCGACGTGCAATCCCTTGCCTTTGCGATCTTCGCTGAGGTAGGTAAGACCGTGGCGCATCGCGTCGCGGGGGCTTTTCAGCGTCACGGGCTTGCCCTCGATCTCGATCGTGCCGGCCGTACGGCGCCGCAGCCCCACGATGGCCTCGAACGCCTCGGTGCGGCCCGCGCCGACGAGCCCCGCGAAGCCAAGCACTTCGCCCGCTCGGACCTCGAAGCCGAGCCCGCCGTCGGCTTGCACCCAGCCCGGCACGACGAGCCCCTCCACCTTTAATGCGACGCGCGCATCGGCCCGGGGCGGCACCTTCTCCGGAAACATGTCGAGGACGTCGCGCCCCACCATCAGGTTCGCCATCTGCCGACGCGAAAGGTCCGCCGTCGCGCTTTGAGCAACGAAGCGGCCGTCGCGCATGACGATCACCTCGTCGGTCACGCGTTCGACCTCGTCGAGCTTGTGGGAGATGTAGACGATCGTCACGCCGTCGGCCTTGAGCTTCGCGATCAGCACGAAAAGGCGCTCGGTTTCGGAAGGGGTCAACGTGGCCGTCGGCTCGTCCATGATGAGCAAGCGCGCGCGCCGCGAGAGCGCCTTGGCGATCTCGACGAGCTGCTTTTCCGCGACGATCAGATCGCGCACCTTCGTATCGGGATCGCGCGCGAGGCCGACCTCGGCGAGATACTGTCGCGCTTCGGCGCGCATCGCCGCTTCGTCGAGCAGCCACCCGCGCGCGCCGCTTCGGCGCTTTTCGTGACCGAGGTACATGTTCTGCACGATCGACAGATGCTCGGCGAGATTGAACTCCTGGTGGATCAGGACGATGCCTGCGGCTTCCGCCTCCCGCGAGCCGGAGAAGCGGCACGGCTCGCCGTTCACCCTTACTTCGCCCGCTGTCGCGGCTTCGTATCCGGCGAGGATCTTCATCAGCGTCGATTTACCCGCGCCGTTCTCGCCGAGCAGACCATGGACGCGCCGCGGCGCAAGCTCGAAGCTCACGCCGCGCAGCACCTGCACGGGGCCGAAGTCTTTGACTACGTTTTCGAATCGGACAGAGACGGCTTCACGTCCCCCAACGGGACTTCCTCCGGGGGCCGGTTCAGCCCCAAGTGAAGCAGGCGCCCCGTCCGGGGGCAGCGAACGATCGTGAGCGCGGGGGCTGTTCATGTCGTCCATCGCTCAGGCGCTCCGCCGTACGACGAGACGATGCGGCAACAGCACGCCGGGCACCGCCTTGCCCGCATTCGCGAGGCGCGTCAGCAGCAGCCGCGCCGCCGTCTCGCCGAGCTCGCGCATCGGTTGCGCCACGGTCGTGAGCGGCGGATCGATCTGTGCGGCGAGGGAGATATCGTCGAAGCCGACGATGGCGACGTCGTCGGGCACCCGCTTGCCGCAAGCGCGCAGTCCCGCGATGACGCCGATCGCGAGCGTGTCCGATACGGCGAAGATGGCATCGGGCGGATCGCTCGATTGCATCAGCGCGCAGGCCGCGCGCGCGCCGGCGTCGTATTCGAGCCCGCCGACTTCGGCTTGCAAGCGGGCATTGGGCGCGATGCCTGCCTCGACGAGTGCATCGAGATAGCCCTGCTCACGCTGGCGTGCGTAGAGGTAGGTCGTGTCCGAATTGATCAGCGCAACGCGCCGGCGCCCTCTCGCGATCAGATGTCGTACGGCGTCGCCGGCCGCGCGACGGTTGTCGATGCCGACGTAAGGCACGCCGATTTCGGGATCGAACTCGCAGCAGGAGATCCACGGAAGCGCGCCCGATTCTTCGGCGAACGCGCGTTGCGCCGTGGCCGGATCGAGGCAGATGGCACCGTCGGCACGGCGGCGGCGCAGCAGATCGAAGTAATTGCGTTCACGACCCGGATCGGCGCCCGTATCGCAGAGCAACGTGAAGTAATCGTGCTGACGGGCGACACTGTCGATGCCGCGAACGATCTCGGCATAAAACGGGTTGCCGAAGTCCGGCACCATCGTCAGCAGCAGACGGCTCTCGGCCGTCCGCAGATTGCGCGCCAGCTCGTTCACGCGATAGCCGCTTGCGGCAATGGCCGCCAGCACGCGTTCGCGCGTAGCCGGCCGCACGTTGGCGTGTCCGTTCAGCACCCGCGAGACCGTCGCGACCGAGACATCGGCCCGCGCGGCCACGTCGCCGATCGAGACGTCGGCCGCTGCGTCGTCCACCACCGCTCCGTTTTCGGGTCGTTGCTTGCGGGCCATCGGCGCGTCTCCGGATGTAATCGATTACATCTAGCCGCTACATTCTTGATGCATGACGACTGGAATGGCAAGCGCCGCGAGATAGGGACTAATACGGAGAGGCGGGCGCCGATGCGCCGGCATCGACCGCTCAGGCGATCGGCCGGCGAATCGACTCGCGTTCGGTCGTCAGGACTTCAGCCGATACCCGGTCTTGAAGATCCACGCGACGATGGCCGTGAAGATCAGCAGAAACAATGCCGTCATGGCGAAACTGACGCCGACGTGGACGTCGGCCACGTCGTAGAAGCTCCAGCGAAAGCCGCTGATCAAATAGACGACGGGATTGGCGAGCGCGACCGTGCGCCAGACTGGCGGCAGCACGCCGATCGAATAGAAGCTGCCGCCGAGAAACGTGAGCGGCGTGACAATCAAGAGCGGAATCACCTGCAGCTTCTCGAACCCGTCGGCCCAGATGCCGATGATGAAGCCGAAGAGGCTGAACGTCACCGACGTGAGGACGAGAAAGAGCAGCATCCAGGCCGGATGCGCGATGCGCAGCGGCACGAAGAGCGCGGCCGTGCCCATGATGATGAGCCCCAGCATGATCGATTTCGTCGCGGCGGCCCCGACGAAGCTCACGATCAGCTCCAGATACGAGACCGGCGCCGAAAGCAGTTCGTAGACGGTGCCCGTGAACTTCGGGAAGTAGATCCCGAACGAGGCATTCGTGATGCTCTGCGTGAGCAGTGAAAGCATGACGAGCCCCGGGACGATGAAGGCGCCGTAGCTGATGCCGTCGATCTCGCGGATGCGCGAGCCGATCGCCGCGCCGAAAACGACGAAGTAGAGCGAGGTCGAGATGACGGGCGAAATGATGCTTTGCATCAGCGTGCGCCACGTGCGCGCCATCTCGAAGAAGTAAATCGCGCGGATCGCGTAGATATTCATTGCGTTTCTTGCTCCGTTCGCGCCGCCGCCTTGTCCCTGACAAGGTCGACGAAGATATCTTCGAGCGAGCTTTGCGTCGTCTGAAGGTCTTTGAAGCGAATTCGCGCGTCCTCCAGATCCTTCAGCAGCCTGACGATCCCCGCACGCTCGGAGCGCGTGTCGTCGTACGTGTAAGTCAGCGACGAACCGTCGGCCGAAAGCTCGAGCGCGTAGCCGGCGAGCGGCGCGGGCACGGCCGCAAGGGGTGCATCGAGCTGCAGCGTGAGCTGCTTTTTGCCGAGCTTGCGCAGCAGCTGCGTCTTTTCCTCGACGAGAATGATCTCGCCACGGTTGATGACGCCGATGCGATCGGCCATCTCCTCCGCTTCGTCGATATAGTGCGTCGTGAGAATGATGGTCACGCCGCTTTCCTTCAGCGTACGCACGAGCTCCCACATGTCGCGGCGCAGCTCTACGTCGACGCCCGCCGTCGGCTCGTCGAGAAAGAGCAGCGACGGCTCGTGCGCGAGCGCTTTCGCGATCAGGACGCGCCGCTTCATACCGCCCGAAAGCGTAATGATCCGGCTGTCCTTCTTGTCCCAGAGCGAGAGCGCGCGCAGCACCTTCTCGATGTGCGCGGGGTTGGCCGGCTTGCCGAAGAGCCCCCGGCTGAACGAGACCGTCGCCCAGACGGTTTCGAACGCGTTCGTCGTCAGCTCCTGCGGCACGAGGCCGATCATCGCGCGGGCGCGCCGAAAATCCCGGACGTTGTCGTGGCCGTCGACGACCACGCTCCCGCTCGTGGCATTGACGATCCCGCAGACGATGCCGATCAATGTGGTCTTGCCCGCGCCGTTCGGGCCGAGCAGCGCGAAGATCTCCCCGCGACGCACTTCGAGGTTCACGTCCTTCAGCGCCGTGAAGCCCGTCGCATAGGTCTTCGAGAGGTGAGTGATGGTCAGAATGGGTTGCATGGACAGCGACGATAGCAGAAGCGCGCTAAAACTGCCGCCTCCTTCGCTCACGCGTCCATCCGTCCGTCGTCGAGACGGCCGCCACGCCACCCGCCGGCGAGACCACTCGCAAACGGCGGACAAAAAAAAGACGCCACCGAAGTGGCGTCGTAAAGAAGTTCTAGCCATTCCGAGGGCCGTGCTAGAACCTGAGAGACGGTATTTCGGAACCATCGCACTTCGCCTTGACGAGGCGTCGCTCCGAAATGTGATTCCATTTTTTCTCTTTCCGTCCGCTAAGTCAAGAAAAATTTTACCGAATTGCTGACAGGGATAGGCTTTAAGGAAACGTTTACACTCGCGGCACTCGGTAATTTTTACCCAATGACGCAACGAGCCATCGCCCATATTGGCAGACGATGCAATAAACCGCCCACTGGCTTTTGCCTTGCCCCACTTTCGGCTCACCGCTAGCATTGCCCGAATCGGCGAGGCGCGTCGGCTGCGCGACTCGTAGCCTCGCCAAACGACCGCACGCGCGCCCACGATCGAAACGTATCCGTAACCTGTCGAAAGAAACGTAACTGGACGATCGAACGCGGCGCGACGTAGCATCTTGCATTCGCAGCGGCGCCACGGCGCCTCATGAACGACGCGCGGTCAGCGGCGCGGGGCAGGTGGCTTGTCGGTGCGTTGAATCCGCCGCGCCCCCCTCAATACCATTGCGCTCGCTCAATCGATGGCCGAACAAGACAATCCGACCGACACCCGCCCTGCTCCCGCACGCCCCACGCAGCAGCCGGAAGGCGAGCCCGCCTCCGCCCGCGCGAGGCCGACGCGCGGCAGGCTCGGCGCGCTCGTCGCCGCGATCGTGATCGCCCTGCTGCTGCTCTTCTGGTGGCATCCGTGGAGCCGCACGAGCCCGAACGCAGCCGGACCGGGTGCGGCGAGTGGCGCGCGCGCGGGCCGCGGCGGCCCCGGCCGGCTCGCGAACATGCCGCAGCCTGTCCAAGTAGCGACCGCGAAGGCCGGCGAAATGCCGATCGTGCTGACCGCGCTCGGCACCGTGACGCCGCTCGCGACCGTCACCGTCAAGACGCAGCTCGCCGGCTACCTGCAAGCCGTCGAGTTCCGCGAAGGCCAGATGGTCAAACAAGGCGACGTGCTCGCGCAAATCGATCCGCGCCCTTATCAGAACTCGCTCGCCAACGCCCAAGGCGCGCTCGCCAAGGACATGGCGCTGCTTCAGGAAGCGCGCATCGATCTGAAGCGCTACCAGACGCTGCTCGCCCAGGATTCGATCGCGAGTCAGCAGGTCGATACGCAGGCGTCGCTCGTCAAACAGTACGAGGGCCAGGTCAAGTCCGATCAGGCGAACATCGACACCTACAAGCTCGATCTCACCTATGCGCGCATCACGGCGCCCGTCTCGGGCCGCGTCGGCCTGCGCCAGGTCGATCCCGGCAATTACGTGACGCCCTCGGACGCCAACGGCATCGTCGTCATCACGCAGTTGCAGCCGATCAGCGTCATCTTCACGACCTCCGAAGACAACCTGCCGCAGATCGTGAAGCAGATGAGGGGCGGCGTGAAACTCTCGACGACGGCCTACGACCGCAACAACACGGCGCCGCTCGAGACCGGCTACCTGGATACCTTCGACAACCAGATCGACACGTCGACGGGCACGATCAAGCTGCGCGCGATGTTTCCGAACAAGGATCTACTGCTCTTTCCGAACCAGTTCGTCAACGCGCGGCTGCTCGTCGATACGCTCCATGACGCCGTCATCGTGCCGACGTCCGCGGTGCTGAACGGCGCGTCGGGACAGTTCGTCTACGTCGTGAAGCCCGACGAAACCGTCACCGTGCGCCCCGTCAAGGTCGGTCCCGTCGACGGCGAGCGCACGAGCATCGCTTCGGGACTTGCCGTCGGCGAGCGTGTCGTCACGGACGGCTCGGATCGTCTGCGCGAAGGCGCCAAGATCACGATCCCCGCCGAGCATCCGCCCGCGGCATCGGGGGCATCGGGCGTGCGAGCCGCTTCCGGCGCCGCGGCCGAAACGGGTGCGTCGCACGCGCACGGCCAGCGCCGGCATGCGCACCCACCCGGTCAGTAAAGTGAGCGCCGTCGCCGCATGAACCCTTCCCGCGCTTTCATCCTGCGCCCGGTCGGCACCGCCTTGCTGATGGCGGCGATCATGCTCGTCGGCCTCGTCGCGCTCCATTTCCTGCCGATCTCGGCGCTGCCCGAGGTCGACTATCCGACGATCCAGGTCCAGACGTTCTATCCGGGCGCGAGCCCGGAGGTGATGACGTCGTCGGTGACGGCACCGCTCGAACGGCAGTTCGGCCAGATGCCGTCGCTCAATCAGATGGCGTCGCAAAGCTCGGCGGGCTCGTCCGTCATCACGCTGCAGTTCAGTCTCGACCTGCCGCTCGACGTGGCGGAGCAGGAAGTGCAGGCCGCGATCAATGCGGCCGGCAACCTGCTGCCCTCCGATCTGCCGGCCCCGCCGATCTATGCGAAGGTCAATCCGGCCGACGCGCCGATCCTGACGCTCGCGATCACCTCGAAGACGATGCCGCTCACCGACATCGAAAATCTCGTCGACACGCGGCTCGCGCAAAAAATCTCGCAGGTGGCGGGCGTCGGGCTCGTCAGCATCAGCGGCGGCCAGCGCCCCGCCGTGCGGATCCAGGCGAATCCGCTCGCCTTGGCCTCCTACGGGCTCAACCTGGATGACCTTCGCACGACGATCTCGAACCTGAACGTCAATACGCCGAAGGGCAATTTCGACGGCCCGACGCGCAACTACACGATCAACGCGAACGATCAGCTGACGGACGCCAACGCCTATCAGGATGCCGTCGTCGCCTACCGCAACGGCCGGCCCGTCATGCTCACCGATGTGGCGAAAATCGTCGATGCCGCCGAGAACACGAAGCTCGGCGCGTGGGTCGGCACGCCGCAGGGCGTCGAGCCGGCCGTGCTGCTCAACGTGCAGCGACAGCCGGGCGCGAACGTGATTCAGGTCGTCGACAGCATCAAGCGCCTGCTGCCCCAGCTGCAGGCGTCGTTGCCAGCCTCGCTCGATGTCTCGGTCGTGACGGACCGCACGACGACGATTCGCGCGTCGGTACGCGACGTGCAGTTCGAGCTCGCGATGTCGGTCGTGCTCGTCGTGCTCGTCATGTACCTGTTCCTCGCGAACGTCTATGCGACGATCATCCCAAGCCTTTCGGTGCCGCTGTCGCTGATCGGCACGCTCGCGGTGATGTACCTCTGCGGCTTCTCGCTCGACAACCTCTCGCTGATGGCGCTCACGATCGCGACCGGCTTCGTCGTCGACGATGCGATCGTCATGATCGAGAACATCGCGCGCTACGTCGAGGACGGCGATACGCCGCTCGAGGCGGCACTGAAGGGCTCGAAGCAGATCGGCTTCACGATCATCTCGCTGACGGTCTCGCTGATCGCGGTGCTGATTCCGTTGCTCTTCATGGGCGACGTGGTCGGCCGTCTTTTTCACGAGTTCGCGATCACGCTCGCCGTCACGATCGTGATCTCGGCCGTCGTCTCGCTCACACTGGTGCCGATGATGTGCGCGAAGCTTCTGCGCCATACGCCGCCGCCCGAAAGCCGCCGATTCGAGGCGAAGGCGCATGCCGTCATCGATGCGATCATCGCGCGCTACGGCGTCATGCTCCGATGGGTGCTCGCGCACGAACGCGCGACGCTCGTCGTCTTCGCGCTCACGCTCGTGCTCACGGGCATCCTTTACGTCTTCGTGCCGAAGGGCTTCTTCCCCGTGCAGGACACCGGCGTCATCCAGGCCATCACGCAAGCGCCACAGTCGATTTCGTACGGCGCGATGGCCGAGCGGCAGGAAGCGCTCGCGAGCGCGATCCTGCGCAATCCGAACGTCGAAAGCCTGACGTCGTTCATCGGCGTCGACGGCACGAACATCACGCTGAACAGCGGCCGCATGCTGATCAATCTGAAACCGCACAACGAGCGCAGCGAAAACGCGACGCAGATCATCCGCGATATCGAGGGCGACGTCTCGAGCGTGACGGGCATCACGCTTTACATGCAGCCCGTGCAAGACCTGACGATCGATTCGACGGTGAGCCCGACGCAGTATCAGTTCATGCTGACCGACCCGAACCCGGACGAATTCGCGGCCTGGGTGCCGAAGCTCGTGCAGCGCCTGCAATCCGCGCCCGAGCTCGCCGATGTCGCCACCGATCTGCAGCAAAGCGGCCAGTCCGTCTACATCGAGATCGATCGCGGCACCGCGGCACGGTTCGGCATCACGCCGGCCACGGTCGACAACGCGCTTTACGACGCATTCGGCCAGCGCATCGTCTCGACCATCTTCACGCAGTCGAACCAATACCGTGTGATTCTCGAAGCCGACCCGCGCATGCAGCACTACACCGATGCGCTCAAATCGATCTACCTGCCTTCGTCGACGGCGGCGAACGGCCAGGTGCCGCTCACGGCGATCGCCAAGTTCATCGAGCGCCCCGCCCCACTGCTCGTCTCGCATCTCGGGCAATTCCCCGCGACGACGGTGTCGTTCAACCTCGCGCCGGGCGCGTCGCTCGGCGCCGCCGTCAAAGCGATCGAGGCAGCCGAGCGCGATATCGGCCTGCCCGCCTCGTTCCAGACGCGCTTTCAAGGCGCGGCGCTCGCGTTCCAGGCGTCGCTTTCGAATGAGCTATTCCTGATCCTCGCGGCCGTCGTCACGATGTACATCGTGCTCGGCGTACTTTACGAGAGCTTCGTGCATCCGATCACGATCCTCTCGACGCTGCCTTCGGCCGGCGTCGGCGCGCTGCTCGCGCTGATCGTCTCGGGGCACGACCTCGACATCGTCGGCATCATCGGGATCGTGCTCTTGATCGGCATCGTCAAGAAGAACGCGATCATGATGATCGACTTCGCGCTCGAAGCCGAGCGCGAGGAAGGCAAGTCGCCGCGCGAAGCGATCTACCAGGCGTGTCTCCTGCGCTTCAGGCCGATCCTAATGACGACGATGGCCGCTCTGCTCGGCGCGCTGCCGCTGATGCTCGGCACCGGTGTCGGCTCCGAGCTCCGTCATCCGCTCGGCATCGCGATCGCGGGCGGCCTCGTCGTGAGCCAGTTGCTGACGCTTTTCACGACGCCCGTCATCTATCTCGGCTTCGATTCGGTCGCACGCCGTCTGCGCGAGCGATTCGGCCATCGGCCCGCGGCCGGTGCGAGCGACGTCTAGCGCGAGGCGACGCCATGAACCTCTCGCGGCTTTTCATCTCCCGTCCCGTCGCGACGACGCTGCTCGCGCTCGGCGTCGCGCTCGCGGGCATCTTCGCATTCGGCAAGCTGCCCGTGGCCCCACTGCCGCAGGTCGACTTCCCCACCATCTCGGTGCAGGCGCAGATGCCCGGTGCAAGCCCCGACACAATGGCGACGAGTGTCGCGAGCCCGCTCGAGCGACATTTGGGGCAGATCGCCGACGTCTCGGAGATGACGTCGCAAAGCTCGGTCGGCTTCACGCGGATCACCGTGCAGTTCGGCCTGAACCGCAATATCGATGGCGCCGCGCGCGACGTGCAGGCCGCCATCAACGCCGCGCGCGCGGATCTGCCGACGAGCCTGCGCAGCAATCCGACCTATCACAAGGTGAACCCGGCGGACGCGCCGATTCTGATTCTCGCGCTCACCTCGCCGACGCTGCCGGCCGGCAAGCTCTACGACGCGGCCTCCACCGTGCTGCAGCAGGCGCTCTCGCAAGTCGACGGCGTCGGCGAGGTCGACGTCTCGGGCTCGGCGAATCCCGCGGTGCGGGTCGAGCTCGAGCCGCAGGCCCTCTTTCACTACGGCATCGGCCTCGAGGATGTGCGCGCGGCGCTCGCATCCGCCAATGCGAACAGCCCGAAAGGCTCGATCGACTTCGGCGATCGCCGCGTGCAGCTCTACACGAACGATCAGGCCTCGCAGTCCTCGCAATACAAGGACCTCATCGTCGCCTATCGCAATCACGCGGGCGTCAAGCTGTCGGATTTGGGCGAAGTCGTCGATTCGGTCGAAGATTTGCGCAATCTCGGCCTCATGAACGGCCAGCGCTCGGTGCTCGTCATCATCTACCGGCAGCCCGGCGCGAACATCGTCGAGACCGTCGATCGGGTGATCGGCATGATTCCGCAGCTGAAGGCCTCGCTGCCCGCGGCCATCGACGTCACGCCGGTTTCCGATCGATCGATCACGATCCGCTCGTCGCTCAAAGACACCGAGCGCACGCTGCTCATCGCCGTCGCGCTCGTCGTGACCGTGGTCTTCCTGTTCCTGCGCAACTGGCGCGCGACGCTGATCCCGAGCGTCGCCGTGCCCATCTCGATCATCGGCACATTCGCGGCGATGTACCTCGTCGGCTACTCGCTCGACAACCTTTCGCTGATGGCGCTCATCATCGCGACAGGCTTCGTCGTCGACGACGCGATCGTCGTGCTGGAAAACATTTCGCGGCATATCGAGGAGGGGGTGCCGCCGATGCGGGCCGCCTATCTCGGCGCGCGGGAAGTCGGCTTTACGGTGCTCTCGATCAGCATCTCGCTCGTCGCCGTCTTCCTGCCCATTCTGTTGATGGGCGGCATCGTCGGCCGGCTCTTCCGCGAGTTCGCGGTCACGCTTTCGCTGGCGATCGGCGTTTCGCTGCTGGTCTCGCTGACGGTGACGCCGATGATGTGCTCGCGGCTTTTGCGCGCGCCGCGGCCGCGCGAAGAGGAGGGTCGGCTCGCGCGCCGGCTCGAGAGCGGCTTCGAGCGGCTCGCGCGCGGCTATGCGCGCACGCTCGGCTGGGCGCTCGCGCACCCGCGCCTCGTCGTCTCCATTCTGCTCGCCACGATCGCGTTGAACGTTTATCTGTACGTCGCGGTGCCGAAGGGATTCTTCCCGCAGCAGGATACCGGTCGCCTGATCGGCGGCCTCGTCGCCGATCAGGCGACATCGTTCCAGCTCATGAAGGTCAAGTTCGGCGAGATGATGCAGATCATCAAGCGCAATCCCGCCGTCGACACGGTCACCGGCTTCACGGGCGGCCGCCAGACGAACTCCGGGTTCATGTTCATTTCGCTCAAGCCCAAGAGCCAGCGCAAGCTTTCCGCGGACGAGGTGATCGCCCAGTTGCGCGGGCCGCTCTCGCACGTGGCGGGCGCGCAGACGTTCCTGCAGGCCGTGCAGGACATTCGCGTCGGCGGCCGGCAATCGAATGCGCAATATCAATTCACGCTGCTCGGCGACTCGACGGCCGAACTTTACAAGTGGGCGCCGCTACTCACCGAGGCGCTCAAGCATCGCTCCGAGCTTGCCGACGTCAACTCGAACCAGCAGCAAGGGGGGCTCGAATCGCTCGTGCAGATCGATCGCACGAGCGCCGCGCGTCTGAAGGTCTCGCCGTCGCAGATCGACAACACGCTTTACGATGCGTTCGGCCAGCGGCAGGTATCGACAATCTACAATCCGCTCAACCAGTATCACGTGGTGATGGAAGTGGCGCCGCGCTATTGGCAAAGCCCCGACATGCTCCGCCAGATCTATGTCAGCACTTCTGGCGGGCAGGCGAGCGGCACGCAGTCGAGCGGATTCGTCGCCGGCACGGTGGCGGGGTCGTCGTCGGCAAGCGGCAGCTCGACGTCGGCCGCTTCGATCGCGGCCGACACGGCGCGCAATCTCGCCAACAACTCGATCGCGGCGAGCGGCCATTCGAGCGCGTCGACGGGCGCGGCCGTCTCGACTTCACAGGAGACGATGGTTCCGCTATCGGCCATCGCCTCGTTCGGTCCCGGCAACACGCCGCTCGCGGTCAACCATCAGAGCCAGTTCGTCGCGGCGACGATTTCGTTCAATCTGCCGCCCGGCAAGTCGCTCTCCGACGCGACGCGCGCCATCGACGAAACGATGGTCGCCATTGGCATGCCGCAGACGATCCATGGCAGCTTCTCGGGCACGGCCCAGGCGTTCCAGCAGTCGCTGACCGATATGCCGCTGCTCATTCTGGCCGCGCTCGCCGCCGTCTATATCGTGCTCGGCATCCTCTACGAGAGCTACATCCACCCGATCACGATTCTGTCGACGCTGCCCTCCGCCGGCGTCGGCGCGCTGCTCGCGCTACTGCTTTTTCGCACGGAGTTCAGCATCATCGCGCTCATCGGCGTGATTCTGCTCATCGGCATCGTCAAGAAGAACGCGATCATGATGATCGACTTCGCGATCGAAGCGTCGCGCCAAGGGCTCTCGTCAAGCGACGCGATTCATCGCGCCTGTCTGTTGCGCTTCCGGCCGATCCTCATGACCACTTGCGCGGCCATTCTGGGGGCGCTGCCACTCGCGTTCGGCAATGGCGAAGGCGCCGAGCTGCGCTCGCCGCTCGGCATCTCGATCGTCGGCGGGCTCATCGTCAGTCAGGTCCTCACGCTCTATACGACGCCCGTGGTCTATCTCTACATGGATCGCCTGCGCGTCTGGCGGCAAAGCCGCCGCGGCGGCTCGCTCGCGCGCGGGCAAACGAGCTGAACCCGCACGGAATTTCCCAGCGCACTCGTTCGTTTTCTCAAAAAGTAAGCAGTTGAAACAATTGTGAAGCGGCCGGTTATGGCGCCGCTCGGGAGATTGGCATAGCCTTCAACTGTGCCAGGCGGCTGTTCTCGAGGTTCGTCCCCCGACAAAAATCGGGAATTCTCGGCTCGATACGCCTGCCTAAGCATTGGGTGCGCGACGTGAAAGCGCACAGCTCATCGAAAAAGGAGAAGGATCGTGCGATGGCGAATCGCTGCGCTGACGCTTGCGGCCATGGCGGCCGTATGTCTCAGCGGAACGGCGGAAGCGGCGCGCTGGCGTGTCGGGGTCTTCGTGGGCGGGCCGGTCTGGTACGGACCGGGACCTTATTACTACGCGCCACCGCCTTACTACTACCCGCCGCCCGTCGTCTACGGACCGCCCGTAGTCGTGCAGCAGCAGCCCGACGTTTATGTCGAGCGCTCGCAGAACGAGGGCGCCGCACCGGGCTCGTCGTCGGGGACCTGGTGGTACTGCCCGACCGCGAAAAAGTACTATCCCTACGTGAAGGAGTGTGCGAGCGACTGGCAGGAGGTGCCCGCCACGCCGCCCGCACCGACCCGCTGACATGAGCAAAACGACCATGCACTCCCTGGCCCCGCGCGCGAAGCGCTCCCCACCGGTCGCGCTCGCCATGCTCGCTGGCGCAGCGGGCTTTGCGGCCCTCGCCGGCTGTACGGTCATGCCTTCCGGTCCGACCGTCATGGCCCTGCCCGGCACGGGCAAGACGTTCGATCAATTCCGGGCCGACGACGCGTCGTGCCGTCAATATGCGTTTCAGCAAGTCGGCGGCGTGAGCACGCAACAAGCCGCGAACAACAGCGCCGTCGGCAGCGCCGTTGTGGGCACGGCGGTCGGCGCCGCGGCCGGCGCGGCGTTCGGCGGCGGTCAAGGCGCTGCGATCGGCGCGGGCGCGGGGCTGCTCGGCGGCAGCGCGATCGGCGCCGGCAATGCCCAAGGTTCCGCCTACGGCATCCAGCGCCGCTACGACTACGCGTACGTTCAATGCATGTACGCGGCCGGCGATCGGGTGCCGATGCCGCGCGGCGCCGTCACCTACCGGGAACAATATCAAGGGCCCCCGCAGGCGGCCGTGCCGCCGAACTACGTGCCGCCGCCCCCCGATACTCCGCCGCCGCCCCCTCCGCCACGCGGATACTGACCGCACGCCCCCTCCCCGTCACGCGCCCGGCGGCTCTCACGCCCGTCGGCGCGGGACTTTATTGCGCGTCAACGATCAGGGGCCGACGATGGATGCTTGTCCGCCCACTGCTTGATCACCGCCAGCGCATCTACCGGTCATGAGGCTTCGCTGGCATCTCGACTGCGGAGCGCACTCCGGAGCGAACTCCGGGCCGAATTAGCCTTACAAATCCTTCCATTCGGGCAAAATCTCTAAAGAAACCCGCCACAGCGCCGATAATTCCGCTGTTGGAAGGCATCGCGTCGAGCGCTCGACTTCGCGCCCCCAGCCCGGACCCAGTCGTCTACGAGAACCAATGCAAGAGAAAAACACCAGCGCCCCCCGCCGCCCAACGCTGCGCGCGGCGATCGATCTGCTGCTGCGCCGTGGCGGCGCGGCGCGGATAGTCGCCCGTGGCGGCGAGACGAGCGGGAGCGATCAGGGCAACGCGTTCGTGGCCAGGCTCGAGCACATCGTCGGTACGGTCGACTTTCTCGCCCACGTCGACTCGAATCTGCGCTTCGTCTACGTCTCGGAGGCAAGCCTGCGCTTCATCGGCTACCGGCGCGAGTACCTGCGAGCCGTGACGCTGCACGAGCTCGTCGCGGCGGGCGATGTGGCGGTGTTCGACGCGCTCGTCGCGCGCGCGTCGCAGACACGCCAGGTCGAGCGGGCAACGCTGCACCTGATGAAGTCGCTCACGTACCCGATCTCCGTCGAGCTGCGCATCGTGCCGAGCACGCACGAAGGCACGCCCGGCTTTGCCGTCTGCGCGTTCGACGTGACGAGTTGGCGCGCCAACGAAGAGCGCCTCATCTACGAGCTCCACAACGACCGCATGACGGGCTTGGCGAACGGCACGGCCCTCGCCGAACGGATCCGGCTCGCGCAGGAAGAAGCCGACGCTAAGCGCACCGCCGCGGCGCTCCTGCTCGTTGATCTCGACGATTATCAGCGCGTCAACCGCGCGCTCGGCTACGACGCCGGCGACGCGCTGCTGCGCGATACGGCGCAGCGGCTGGCCGGGCTCGTCTCGCCGGGCGAGACGCTCGCACGCCTGACGAGCGACAAGTTCGCGGTGCTGTTGCGCGCGGCCACGCGCGACGACGCCGCGGCCGCCGCCGAGGCGCTCGGTCGCCGCTTCATGACGGCCGTGCAGCAGCCCTACACGTTCGACGGCCAGCCCGTGCATCTCTCGGCGAGCATCGGCATCGCGCTTTATCCGGAACCCGGCGCCGACGATACGCGGCCCGGCCATCACGCCCAGTTCCTGCGTCGTGCCGATCATGCCCTCGTGCAGGCCAAGGCTTCGGGCAGCAACACCCTGGCGTTCCATGCGCCGAGCGCCGATCCGGCCGATGCCGAGCGCCTGAAACTCGAGGCCGACCTCTACGACGGCGTGCGCAACGGCGAGTTCGCGCTGCATTTTCAGCCGATCACGAGCAGCACGAGTGGCGGCGTCGTGGGCGTCGAGGCGCTGATCCGCTGGCATCATCCCGTGCATGGGCTCGTGCCGCCCTCGACGTTCGTCCCCCTCGCCGAATCGATCGGCCTCATCAACTATCTCGGCAACTGGGTGCTGAAGGCCGCCTGCATGCAGCTCGTGCAATGGGACGCTCAAGACATCGCGCTGAAATACGTCGCCGTCAACGTTTCGCCGCAGCAGTTCCGCGACCCGAATTTCACGCAAAACGTGCGCGACGCGCTTGCGCTCACCGGGCTCGACGCTCGCCGGCTCGTGCTCGAAATCACGGAGAGCCTGCTGATGCAGGACCCCGCCCATGCGAAGGTGCTGCTCGAGGAGTTGACCACGGCCGGCATCCGCTTCGCCGTCGACGATTTCGGCACGGGCTACTCGAGTCTTGCTTATTTGCAACGTTTTCCGCTCGCCAAATTGAAGATCGACCGCAGCTTCGTCGAGAACCTGCTAACCTCTCGCAACGATCAGGCGATCGTATCGGCCTTGGTGGGGCTCGCGCAAACGCTCGAACTCGAGCTCGTGGCCGAGGGCGTGGAAACGGAAGCGCAGCGGGAACTCCTCACCGAGATGGGCTGCAACCATATCCAGGGATGGCTCATCTGCAAGGCGCTGCCTTCCGAGGAGCTCGCTCAGCGCTTCACATCGCGGACGTTGCGCCTGCACGAAGCCGACGCGTTGATATAAAGGCGTCACGCGGCAACGCGCGCGAGCGGTTCGCGAGCGTTGCCTCATATAACACTAAGTTGCATATGGTTTTGACGAGATCGACGACATGTTAAAGGCCGCGCTGCTCGACAAGTTGTGGGCGCGCATGAGCGAGCGCGGCGACTTCCCGATGCTGTCGCAGTCGTTGCGCACGACGATGGCCGCGATGAAGAACGACGATCTCGACTTGACGGCCCTCGTGCAGGTGGTGCTGTCCGACTTCGCGCTGACGCAAAAAGTCCTGCGGCTCGCCAATTCGGCGATGTACATGGCGTTTGGCGGCAACATCACCACGGTGACGAGAGCGCTCATGGTGCTCGGCATGGATGCCGTCGGCCATCTCGTCGTCGGTCTCAAAATCGTCGATCATTTTCATCAAAGCGCGCCGCATCGCATCGACGCCAAGCTCGAGTTGAGCCGCACGATGCTTTCGGGTTGCGTGGCGCGCAAGCTGACCGAGCGCATCGACTTGCGCGCCGGCGAAGAGGCCGTCGTCTGCACGCTGATGCGGCAGGTGGGCAAGCTGCTCGTCGTCTGCTACCTGGAAGCCGAATGGGATGCGATCCGCCGCGAGGCCGAGAGCGGCACGCTCGACGAAAGCGCGGCCTGTTCGGCCGTACTCGGCGTGAGCTTCGAGGAGATCGGCCTGGAGGCCGCCACGCGCTGGCGGCTGCCCGACATGATTCGCGCCGGCATGGGCACCTACGAGCCGGAAGCGGATGAACCGCCGCAGGTTCAGTGGCTGCGCGCCGTCACCAACTTCTCGACCGAAGTGGCCGACGCGCTCACCGCGCCGAGCACGGCTGCGGATAGTGTCGAAGCGCGGCTCGCGCAGCTCGCGCAGCGCTATGGTCACGCACTGTCGACCGAACCGGAAGCGCTCGTCGCCACGAGTATCGCGCTTGCGCGCGAAGAAGCCGGCGAAGGCGTCATGCGCGAGATCGACGAGCTGCGGGCGAGCGCCGCGACGATCGCGCGGGCCTCCGTCGACGCCGAGACGCGCATCGCGGCCGGCATCGAGGATTTGCGCGCGCTACCTTCGGAGAATGCGCTCGCGCCCGTGCTCGCCCTCGCCTCGGAAACCGTGCTGGCGAGCCTCGGCTTCGCGCGCACCGTCGTCTTCGTGCGCCAGACCACGGGCGTTTTCAAAGCCCGGCTCGGCTTCGGGCGCAACGTCGATCAGGTCCTGCCGATGCTCCAGTTCGACGAGGCCTTCGAACCGGACGTCTTCCATCTCGCCATCGCGAATTCAGTCGGGATCTTCATCGAAAACGCGCACGATTCGAAGATCGTCGTGCGATTGCCCGCGTGGTACCGCGAGGCGTTCGCGGACGCCCGCGCGTTCGTGCTGCTGCCTGTCGCGGCGAACCAGTCGACTGTCGCGCTGCTCTACGGCGATTGGCTCCATGAGGAGGAGCCGCGCAAGATCTCGCAAGTCGAAATGAGCGCGCTCAACGAGCTGGCGCGCGAACTCGGCCGCTTCTTCAACCGCGCGCCGACACGCGAGGTTGAAACGCTCTGAGCAACGCACCGCAACCTTGCGTGCGTCCCTCGGGGGGGTGTGACGCGAGGCGCCAGATTCGGGAGCGCTCTCAATCCTCGAAATGGTCGAGCCCCGCGTGCTCCTCGCTCTGGTCGGCGGAGCTCGCCCATGCCGCGGCGGCCGTGGCGAGTTCCGCGAGCTCGCTCGCGCTCAACGGCGCGAGCGTCGCACTGGCGCGATCGAGCGCGGCCCAGTCGGCCCGCTCGAATGCCTCGATCGCATCGAGCAATGTGCCGAGCGTGCCCGTCCGATGCAGGATGGCCGCGCGGATGTGACTGGAGAGCGTGAGCGCCTCCAGCGTCTCTTCGAGCGAGCCTCCGAAAACAGCATCGACGAGCGAGAACACGCCGGTCAGGAACGCGCCGTCGACGACCTTGCGATCCGCCTTTGCAAGCCGGGCAACGGACATCTCCATGAATCGTGCGCGCGTCGCGGCCATCTGCACGAGCGGGTCGTCTTCGAGCCGTACCTTGCGGCCGTCGGCATAGAGCAGCAACTGTGTCCAGCGCGCGATGCGGTTGGTGCCCGTTGCCGTGATCGCATCGCGCAGCGTCTCCACCTTGCGGCCGATGCTCGCCTCCCCGGAGTTCGCGAGACGCATGAGATGCATGACGAGAACGGGGTTCAGCTTCAGTTCGGCTTCGAGCTGGGTCACGGTCGGATCCGCCGTCAAGAGGCGCAGCAGGTTCAATAGCGCCTGGCGCGGCGCGCTAGCCCGCCGCGTGGCCTGCTTGTGGCCGCGCGCGAAAAAATACCCTTGGAACAGATCAAAATGCGCCGCTTTCGCCCGCTCGAACGTCTCCTGCGATTCCACGCCGAGCGCGATCAGGATCTTGCCGGCCGACTTCAGCGCGCCGGACAGTTTGGCGAGCAACTCCGGGTCCGTTCGGTCGACCTCGACCTTGATCGCGTAGGCGTAGGGCAAGAGCTTCGCGAACGTCGCGGTCGGCTGCGTCACGTGATCGAGCACGAATCGGTGACGCTTCGCGTGCAACGAGACGAGGCGCGCGACGAGCTCGGTATCGGCCTCGATGTCGGGCGGCAGCTCGAGAAAGAAGCGATCGGGCGATATGCGCGCGAACGCATCCGACAAAAGTAATGCACGGCTGACGTTCAGATAGCCGCGGTGAGCGCCGAGCGCGGCGCGCACACCGCTCGCGCCGAGCATGGCCAACGTTTGCGCCGCGGCCGCATCGGCTTCGGCGTGGGGCTTGCGCTCGCCCTCATCGTCGAGGGCGGTGTCCGCCACGCGGCTCGGCTCGCGCGCGATCAGCTCGAAACCGTGCAAGAGGCCATCGGCGTCGACCAGAGGCTGCCGCGCGGGATGCAAGATCTGCGGGTGCCCCTCAGCCAGCCGCGCCTGGCCGCCCGCCTGCAAGCTCACCCCCGTATCGTTCGTGATCCCCATCAGCCTCTGCCCCTTTCGATGCGCTTACGTTCTTTTTATCGCTTCCGGCCGCGACAGCTCAAAACCGGAGCGGATTTCGGCGGATTATACGATGGGGTCGGCGATGGCGATAGGGCGAACGGGACCGCGCGAATGCGCACACAACGCAGCAGCCTGTTGGAGCGCCGCCTGCTCGCGACGCGTATGCTGAAAGACCGAAGAAGACTGCGAGACCTCTCATGCCGTCCACCCCGAGACGGACGATGACCGCACTTGCCGCGGCTGCGCTCGTCGGCAGCCATGGCGCTCCCTCGGCGAGCCAGCCGGACGAAGCGGATCATGGCGCGCCGAGCGTGGCGCTAGGGCCCCACTGGCATGGCGACATCAGTCAGTTTCGCCAGCACGACATGCGTCTGTGGCAAAGCGGCCACTGGCGCCACCGCAGGCACGGCGGCCGCCTCGCATGGTGGTGGGTGGTCGGCAGCCTCTGGTACTACTATCCGGGGCCGGTCCATCCGTACCCGGACCCGTTCGTGCCGCCGCTGGTGGCGCGCCCGCCGGCCGGCGGGCGCTATTGGTACTACTGCCAGTCGGCCGAGCAATACTATCCGTACGTCACCACCTGCCCCGCGGGCTGGCGTCCCGTGCCGGCCGCGAACTGAACCCGGCTCGCGCCCGTCACTGCCGGCCGTTACGCAGGTCTCGATACTCGCGCCGCACGATGTCCATCAACTCCGGCACCGATGTTCTCGCCGCCTCGCTCTCGTAAGTGACGCGGCCACGCTGCATCAGCACGATGTGGTCGGCGATATCGAGCGTCTGCGCGTAGTTGTGCATGATCATGGCGATCGACAGGTCGCCCTTCTGCTTGAGACGGACGATGAGGTCGATGATGAGACCCGCTTCGCGCGCGCCCATCGCGGCAAGCGGCTCGTCGAGCAGCAAAATGCGCGCGTCGGAGTTGACCGCGCGCGCAACGGCGATCGCCTGCCGTTGACCGCCCGAAAGCTGCTCGACGGGCAGATCGACGGACGGAACATGCACCCCGATGTCCTCGAGACATTCCGCCGCGCGCTGCCGCATCGCTCGGTTGTTCAAGAGTCGGAATGGCCCGCGATGGACGATCTCGCGGTTGAGAAACATATTGTGATAAATGCTGAGCGAGTTCGCGAGCGCAAGGTCCTGGTAGACACACTCGATGCCGAGCGCGCGTGCATGATCGACCGATCGCAGCATCGTCTCGGCGCCGTTCACGAAGAGCTTGCCGCTCGTCTGCTGATGGAAGCCCGTCAGGATCTTCATCAACGTCGACTTGCCCGCGCCGTTGTCGCCCAGGATCCCGAGGATCTCGCCGCGCCGCAAGGTGATGCTCACGCCGTCGAGCGCGGTCACCGCGCCGAAGCGCTTGACGATATTCTCGACGCGCAGCGCTTCCTCCCCCCCTGCCCCCGACATCACGGCTCTCCCTTGCGCGCGAGACGCATGAGGTGAATGTTGATGATCATCGCGACGACGATGGCCGCGCCGAGGATCATGTTGAACGTGAACGCATTGATGCCGACGAGCGTAAAGCCATCGTTCAGAATGCCGAGCACCGCGGCGCCGATGAACCCGCCGATGATCGTGCCCGAGCCGCCCGCGAGCGGCGTGCCGCCGATCACGGCGGCGGCGACGGCGAGGAACATGATCTGGTTGCCGCCCGCCTGCGGATCGATCGACGTGATACGAAAGCCTTCGAGTATGCCCGTGAAGCCGGCAAGGACGGCCGCGAGGATGAAGTTGCCGAGCTTGAGGGTGCGGATTTGAATGCCCGCTTCGCTGGCGCCCAGCGCGTTCGCTCCCGCCGCGATCGTATGGAGCCCCCAGCGCGTGTGCCGCAGCAAGACGTGCATCGCGGCGGCGATGACGACCGCCCAGAGGATTTCGCTATAGCCCCAGGCCCCCATGAACGATGCGAACGCCTCGTTTTCGGGCGGCGTGACGGGCGTGCCTTGCGAAATCGTCAGGGTGAAGCCGTTGACGAAGAAGAGCGTGCCGAGCGTGGTGACGAACGACGGAATCCTCAGATAAACCGTCAGCGCGCCGTTCACGAACCCCACGACCGCAGCGGCGAGAATGCCGATCAGCAGCGCCGCCCAGGCGGGCGCCCCCGCCTCGTTCGCGAAGTGCATGATGAACGGCGCGAAGGCGAACACCATGCCCGCCGAGAGATCGATTTCGCCGCCGATCATCAGCATGATCTCGCCACAGGCGATGATCGCGGCGGGCGCGATGAACTGCGACAGGTTCGTGAGGCTCGCGGACGTGAGCAGAAAGTCGTGATTGACGACCTCGAAGTAAGCGCCGAGCAGCAGCGCCACCACGAGGATGCGAAGCTCGGCCGAGCGCGCGACTTTACCCGCCCGCAGCTTCAGGCGCTGGCCTGCGCTGCGGGAGTCAGCGATGGAAGACATCACGATTTGATCGCCCCACTGTGAGGCACGATCTGCGCCTTGGTGCTCTTGCCTTCATAGCGCGTCGAAGTGTTGAGGTAGGGCTCGACCGTGTCCTTCGTCACGAACTTGAGGCCCGTGTTGATGTTGGCCGGCCCGACGAGCCCGCCGGACGCCAGGAACACGAATGCCTCGAGAACAGTATAGAAGCCCTGGACATAAGGCTGCTGGTCGATCGTGAAGTCGAGCACGCCCTCGTGAATGAGCTGCACGGTGCGCGGCAGCAGATCGAAGCCTCCGCCATGCACGCCCTTCGACTTGAGGTTCGATTCCTTCATCACCTCGGCGACGCCCTGCGTGCTGCCGGCATCGACGGCGAACATGCCTTTCAGGTCCTGGTGCCCGAGGTAAAACGACTTGATCTTCGAGAGCTCCTCGTTGACCGTCGCGCCCGTCGCGATCTGCTGCGCATCGATATTCTTGCCCGACTTCTTGATGGCGTCCTTCGCCCCATCGAGACGCGGCTGGATGTTGAGCTGACCCGGTGTGGCAATGAAAAGCGCGACGAGACCGCTATCGATCATGCTGGCGATCCGCTCGCCCATCTGGTAGCCGGACAGATATAGATCCTGGCCGATATAGGCGAGGCGCGGATTCGATTTGCCTGCGGGAGCGTCGGCGTTGTAGGCGAAGACCGGAATGCCGGCGTCGAGCGCTTTCTGAATCGGCGCGTTGAAGGCATTCGGGTCGACGATCGGCACGGCGATCGCATCGGCCTTCGCGGCGACGGCTGCGTTCAGTGCGTTCACCATCTCGGAGACATCGGCGTTGGCCGATCCCGTCCACTGATAGTCCATGCCGAACATCTTGCAGGCGTCTTGGATGCCGTATTGCGTCGGCACGAAGAATGGATTCGTCGTCACATGGTTGACGAAGACGATTTTCCAACGTTTGTGGGCGGGAAAAGGCTCGCCCTCGGCCGCCTGGGCTGGCGTGATCGCTCCGCCCAGTAGAGCCAGGGCCGTCGCCAGACCTGCGCCCTGTAGTAGTCCGCGCCGTGTACCGCTTACTTCTTCCATCTCTTCGGGCTTTTCCGCCATGACGGCCTCCTATTTTTGTTTCTTGAACGTCACCTCAAGTCGAGAAAGAAAGCGCCCGCGGAGAACGCGAGCGCTCAGCGTCACAACCGTGCGCCACCGTGAATGCTACGTACGCGCCAGATGGTTCCGCAGCAGGCGGCGGGGCCTGAAAATGCTATCTCAGCCCAGTATCGTCTAATAATCGATGTATACCCTTAACTAGTCCGACTATTTTGCATGCAATCGGCTCAATCCTGCGACCCGACACAGAACCATTTACAGAAAGCATTTATAAATAGTCGGACTTCTCTCAGCCGTTATCGGACGTTAGCTCAGCGAGTGTCTCCGAGGTCGTTTCCACGACGATCAGTCCCGCGCGCAATCCACGCTTCACGGTTGGATTGGGGAAGACGATACGTTCTTCGTCGCGCGATACGACGTAGCGATAGTCCCCGTCGACGGCAAGCTGCGTCCCTTTCGCAAGCGGCGTGAAATTCGGCACGTCGGCGGCGAGGTTCAGTTCGAACGCGTCGCTCAACTTCGTAATCTGATCGACGACGGTAAACGCGCGCGGCATCGGCGATTCGCCGCGGAACGGCGCGCCTGATATCAATGCGCGCACGGCGTCATCGGCCGCGGCGAAACGCGTCAAGTCGTTTTGCCCGAACGGCCGGACCTTGCCGAGCTCCAACGTGCAAGCCGTTGCGCCGAAAGTCTCGGCCGTGAACTGCGTGTAGGTATTGCCCTTCGCCGTATGCAGCAATACGGCGGCGATTCGTGCCCGCGCGAGCCAATCGAACATCGCCCGCGAACGGGGCGCTTCCGTGTGCGGCAGCAGCGCGAACTGCTCGAAGACGGAGGCGCGGATGGCCGTATGCATGTCGATATGCCAACGCGCCTGAGCGGGCGGTGCGGCAGCGTCGGCGCCCGGCTCGAAAAACCGTTCGGCCGCCGCCTCGAGCGCCATCGCGCGCGGCGCCTCGTGACTTTCTGGCAAGAGCGTGTGCCGCCCGCAAAAAAGCCGATTCAAATCATCGTCGATATAGCGGCAACCCTCGCGCATCGCGTCGAGATTGCCGAGTACAACGAGAAGCCGGCAGGCGAGCGGCAGCGCCCCGGCCGCCAGATCGGCAACGAGCCGCGAAAGGAGCTCGATCGGTGCGGTCTCGTCGCCATGTATACCGGCCGAAAGGAGCACGCTCGCCGGAACGCATTCCGCGCGTGCCGCCGGATCCGCCGACGTCGGTTCCAGCTCGAGCAGTCCGCCGCCGCGCCACGTGTACCGTAGGCCGGCGCACTCGCCGACAGCCTCTCCCGCGCCGGGCTGCGCTCCCGACAGCGTGAAGCCGAGAAAATCGGCGAGCATCGGCGGCAGCTTCGATTCAGCGCTGGAAGTCATAGAGCGATCCCACGCCGAGAATCTGCGTGAGCTCATCGAGCGCCGTCCGCGATTCGACGATCAGCGCCGGATCGGACAAATCGTCGGGCGCGAGCCGGTCGCGATAATGCTTGCCGATCCATCCATCGAGACGCGCGAACAGCGCATCGTCGATCCAGACGCCCGGCTTCACCGCCGCGCGTTCCGCCTCGTCCAGAACGACGCGCAAGCGCAGGCAAGCGGGCCCCCCGCCGTTCTTCATGCTTTCACGCAATTCGAAGACGAGCACTTCGCCGATCGGCCCGCCACCGGCGACGAGGTCGTCGAGATAGGCCGACACGCGCGGGTTCTCACGGCACTCCTGCGGAACGACGAGCACGTCGCGGCCATCGGGCCGCGTCAGGAGCTGGCTGTTGAAGAGATACGACGAGACGGCGTCGGATACGGTCACGCGCGCCTCGGGCACCTCGATCACATTGAACGTCGCATCCAGCGGCGATAGTTGTGCGCGCAACCGATCGTATACGCCCGCCTGATCGACGAACGCGCGTTCGTGGCAAAAAAGCGTCTCGCGATTGCCGACGGCGATCACGTCGTTATGAAACACGCCCTCGTCGATCACCTCGGGGTTCTGCTGCGCATAGACCGTCGCGTCTTCGCGCAAACGGTGGCGCTGCGCGACGGCGCGGCTCGCCTCGAACGTCTGGCGCGCCGGATAGCGCCGCGGCTCGGGCCCGCGCCGATATTCGCTGCGGCCGTAGACGAAGAACTCGACGCCGCGCTCGCCGTATTGCGAGCAAAAACGCGTATGGTTGGCCGCCCCCTCGTCGCCGAGCGCGGGCGTACCCGGCAGCGCCTCGTGCACGGCAAAGTGCCGCTCGTCAGCGAAGATCGCCGCCAAGGTGCGGCGCGTCGCTTCGTGCTCGATCGCGCGATGCAGCTTGCTCGTCAGATTGGCCGGCGTGAAATGCACGCGCCCGTCCTCGGTATCGGCCGAAGGGCTGACCGTTGCGGCGTTGGCCGTCCACATCGCGGACGCGGAGCTCGCCGCGGCAAGGAGCTCGGGCGCCTCTTTGGCCGCGCGCTCGATTACGCGCGCGTCGCTCCCCGAAAATCCGAGCTCGCGCAAAAGACGCAGCGACGGCCGCTCTTGCGGCGGCAACACGCCTTGCAAAAAGCCGAGATCGGCAAGCCGCTTCATCTTGCGCAAACCCTGCTTTGCCGCGGCAAGCGGATTGGCGACCGTCTTCTCGTTCGTTTGCGAGGCGACGTTTCCGAACGACAGTCCCGCGTAGTTGTGCGTCGGCCCCACGAGCCCGTCGAAATTGGCTTCCCGTGCTTGCATCGTCGATCCTTCGTCGTTCCGTTTTATCCAGTTTTCTAGAAATGGAGCCCCGGCGGCACGCTCGCCGGCATCCGCAGCTGCGCGCTCTCGACCGAGGCCATCGGATACGCGCAGTAATCGGCCGCGTAATAGGCGCTCGGCCGATGATTGCCGGAGCGTCCCGTGCCGCCGAAAGGCGCCGCGGACGACGCACCGTTCGTCGGCCGGTTCCAGTTCACGATGCCCGCACGGATCGTGCGGTGAAACTGCGTCCACGCCGCCTCGTCATCGGCCAGCAGACCGGCCGAGAGGCCGTAGACCGTATCGTTCGCGCGCTCGATCGCCTCGTCGAACGTCGCATAACGGACGATCTGCGCAAGCGGGCCAAAGTGCTCTTCGTCGGGCAGATCGCGCACTTCCGTGACGTCGAGAACGGCGGGACTCACGAAACCGAGCTCCGGGTCGCGCTGCTCCATCCGCAACAATCCATGCGCGCCGCGCTCGATGAGCTTGTCTTGCGCCGCGACGAGGCGCGCGGCCGCTCGCGCCGATACGACGGCGCCCATGAAAGGCTGCGGCTCAGCGTCGTAACGTCCGTAGGCAATGCGCGAAGTCACGTCGACGAAGCGAGCAACGAAACGATCGCCGAACGCTCCACGCGGTACGAAGATTCGACGCGCGCAGGTGCAGCGCTGTCCGGCCGACAGATACGCGGACTGAATCGTGTGATGAACGGCCGCGTCGAGGTCAGCCACCTCAGCGACGACGAGCGGATTGTTGCCGCCCATCTCGAGCGCGAGCACGATCTCGGGCCGTCCGCCGAACTGCTTATGGAGCAGCGTGCCCGTATCGGAACTGCCCGTGAAGAAGAGCCCGTCGATCTGCCGATGCTGGGCGAGCGCGATGCCCGTCTCCTTCTCCCCTTGCACGAGATTCAGCACGCCCGCGGGCAACCCGGCGTCGCGCCACGCCTCGACCGTTGCGTGCGCCACGGCCGGCGCGAGCTCCGACGGCTTGAAGACGACGCAGTTGCCGGCGATCAGCGCGGGCACGATATGTCCGTTCGGCAGGTGGCCGGGAAAGTTGTAGGGGCCGAAAACGGCGACGACACCATGCGGGCGATGCCTCAAGACCGCGACGCCGTCGACCATCGCCGTGCGCTTCTCGCCCGTGCGCTCGTGATAGGCCGCGATCGAGATGTCGACCTTCGCCGCCATCGACGCGACTTCGGTTCGCGCCTCCCACAACGGTTTGCCAGTCTCGCGGCCGATCGCGTGAGCGAGCGCTTCCTTGCGTTCGGCGAGGATCGCGGCGAAACGGCGCGCGATCTCGCAGCGCGCTTCGAGCGACGTCGATGACCAGCTCGCGAACGCGCGCCGCGCGCTCATGACGGCGCGCTCGACGTCGTCGGCCGTCGCGCTTTTGCCCTCCCAGACGATCTCGCCCGTCCCGGGATTGCGTGAGCAGAACGCGTGGCCGTTCGCCGCGACCCATGCGCCATCGATGAAGAGTCCTGTCATTTCGATCATCCCTGCTTGTTTCTTGTGAGCGCGAGCACGCGCACGGCATCACCGTCGCGCACATGTAGCGCGGCGGCGTCGGCGGCCGCGAGACGCATCGCGCCCCCTTCGGCCGCGCCCGGCACCGTGCCGACACGAAAATCGGTGAGCACGGTGTTCGACACGAGCGCGCGCGGTGCTCCGGCAACGCCCTCCGAGTCGCTCAGGCGTGCGGCCGCGGAGTCATCGATGACGACCGGTACGACGACGCTCTCGCGCATCGTGCGTAAGTCGTCGATGTGGCATTCGAGCACGGGGCCGGCGTCGAAAATATCGACATGATTCTCGTAGCGCAGCCCCTCCGCTTCGAGCATCTTGCGCGCGGGCGCCGTGTCGCGATGCGTCTTGCCGATGGCGAGCCGCGCTTCTTCGGGCAGCAGATCGGCATAGACCGGATAGCGCGGCATCAACTCGGCGAGAAACGATTTGCGGCCGTGCGCGCTCAAATAGTCGGCTTCGTTGAAGTCGATCTGATAGAAATGCACGCCCACGGCGCGCCAGAATGGTGACGTGCCCTCCGCGTCGAAATGCCCGCGCAACTCGGCGCAAAGACGATCGGGGAAGCGATCGCGGAACTGGGCGATGAACATGAAGCGCGAACGTGACAGCAACCCGCCCACGCCGTGCGCGCGGTAGCGCGGCGAGAGGAACAGCGAGCAAACCTCGGCATAGCCCGTGAGATCGTGCGCGATGTTGAGCAGCGACATCTTCGTCCAGACGCCGAGCTCCTGGCTCGCGTGCACGACCGTGCTCACGCGGTAGTTGTAAAACGGCTGATCGAGGCCGACTGCTGTCTCGATCCCGCAGACGCCGGCCACATCGCCCGTCGCGGAATCCTCCATGACGAAGAAGTAGCCCGATTCCTGCGGCGCGGCGCGGCCCTCGATCGTCCTTTTCGATCGCTCGATGCGCGCGACGAGCGCATCGCGATCGGGCTTGAACGTGGTGAGGCCGGGGCCCGTTTCCTGCGCGAGCGCGACGAGCGCGTCGATGTCACCAGTCGTGACGGCGCGAACGACGATCATCGGCGAGCTCCTTGCGCAGCGGATGCGGAACTGGATGAACCGCGACCGGAAGCCGGTTCTTCATAGAGATCGGCGTCATCGTCCGCCGCCTCGCCTCGATCGGCCGCGCGCCGATGCAGCGGCACGCAGCGAACCAAATCGCCATGCACGACCTCGAGCACGGCACGAGCCGCCGACGCGAGCGTCGCGCCCTCGCTTTCGTCGGCGGGCAGTTCGGCCAACAGGCAGCGAAACTCGCCTTCGCGGTTGCTGGCGACGAGATAGGTCGTAGTGTCGGGCGCGCCGGCCGCAGCCGCGGCTGCGCCCGCCGACTCGGCCGCCGTCTCGGGCGCCCGCGGCGCGCCGTCCGTATGCCTCGGCTCGGCCGTCTCGCGCACCATGCGCGTTTCATTGTGCGTCACGCACGCGCTGCGATCGACGTGCGCGGTCAGCACCGGCCCCGCATCGAAGATGTCGACGAAGCGATCCGGCTCGAAACCTTCCTCGAGGTGAATGTCGTAAGCCAGCAAGCTCTTCGGGTTGGGCTCGCCGAGTACGCGCTGCGCGGCTTCGGGCAGAAGCGGCACGTAAAGCGGATAAGACGGCATGACCTCTGCAATGAACGTCGCGCTGCGTCCGCCCGAGATCTTCTCGATTTCAGGAAAGTCGCGGCCGAAGAACCGTCGGCCCACCGCCTCCCAAAACGGTGACACACCCGCGTCGTCGGTCACGCCCAGCAGCAGCGAAAACACCTCCGATGTAAAGCGCCGGCGATTCGCGGCGACGTACATCATTCGTGCGCGCGAGAGCAGATGTGCCGCCGCGGCGGCAGCTCGCGGGGGGAGCGTTTCCGCTCGCGCGTGACCGCCGTCCAGCACCGACGGGTCGAGATAGAACCCGGCAAGCCGGCTCTTGCCCGTCAGCTCGTGCGACATCGTGAGCGCATGAACCTTGCGGCTCACATGAAGCTCTCGCGACGCATGGATCAACGCGTCGTTGCGAAAGGCGTAAAACGGCGCCGCGTAGCCGGCCGAGGCGACGATGCTCGAGGTGCCGAGCAGTTCGCCCGTCGCGCTGTCTTCGAGCACGAAGAGATAGAACTCCTCGCCCGGGAAGTCCACGTCCGCGCGAAACGAATCCTCGGAGAGCGCCACACGCGCTTCCAGTGCCTGCCGATCGTGCGGCAGCGAATGCAGCACGGGGCGCGCCGCGCGGGCCATTTTCTCGAGCGCGTCGAGGTCGGAGAGTCTTCCGGGGCGTACGAAAAGCATCGTCGTTCCAGTCTCGGTGGCGTGCCCGGTCAACGCGCCGCGACGTTCGTCGCGCTCGCGGCTTGGCTTGCTTCGGCGCTCGCGCCGGCAACCTGCTCGATCGCCTTCTCGAGCCGCCGGAGCCCCTCGTCGAGGTCGGCGTCGGCAATGATGAGCGACGGGGCAAAGCGCAGAACGTTCGGCCCCGCGATCAGCAGCATCAGGCCGTGCTCGGCCGCTGCGTTGACGAAATCCTTCGCGCGGCCTTCGTAGGCGGTAGTCAGCTCCGCGCCGATCAAGAGGCCCTTGCCGCGAATCTCCTTGAAGAGACCGAAGCGCTTGCCGAGCACATCGAGCCGCGAGATCAGCGTCGCACCGCGCCGCTTGACGCCTTCGAGCAGCGCCGGGTCGCTGACGAGTTCGACGACTTTGTCCGCGATCGCGGCGCCGAGCGGATTGCCGCCGTATGTCGTGCCGTGCACGCCGACCTTGAAATGCGCGGCGAGCTCTTTCGTGGTCAGCATCGCGCCGATCGGAAAGCCATTGCCGAGCGCCTTGGCCGTCGTCAGGATGTCCGGCGTCACGCCCGTGTCCATATAGGCATAGAAATGCCCCGTGCGGCCGACACCGGTCTGCACTTCGTCGAAAATCAGCAGCGCGCCATGCGCGTCGCAAGCCTCGCGCAGCGCACGCAAGAACGCCGGATCGGCCGGGATCACGCCGCCCTCGCCCTGAATCGGCTCGACGATGACGGCGCACGTCTGCGGGCCGATGGCCTCACGCGCCGCCGCAATGTCGTTGTAAGGCAGATGGCGGATGCCGGGCGGCACCGGGCCGAACCCTTCCGCGTACTTCGGCTGGCCGCCGACACTGACCGTGAAGAGCGTGCGCCCGTGAAACGACTGCGCGAACGAGACGATTTCGAACTTCTCGGCACCATGCCGCTCGACGGCCACGCGCCGTGCGAGCTTCAGCGCCGCCTCGTTCGCCTCGGCGCCCGAATTGGCGAAAAACGCCCGTTCGGCGAACGTGAGCGCCTCGAGGCGCTTCGCGAGGCGCAACACCGGCTCATTGGTATAGGCGTTGCTGACGTGCCAGAGCCTTTCGCCCTGCTCACGCAACACGCGCACGAGCTCGGGATGCGCGTGGCCGAGCGCCGTCACCGCGATGCCGCCCGTGAAGTCGACATAGTCGCGCCCTTGTGAGTCCCATACGCGCGAACCTTGGCCGCGCACGGGAATGAAAGGCGCGGGCGAGAACACGGGCACCATGACGTCGTCGAACGTCCGGCGGTCCACAGCGAATTCGTTCATGGCAGATTCCTCGTTGAGGTAATGGCGATAGTTTAGAAAACGTTCGCGGCTCCGTCTTGCTCATGCGCGACGCGATTTATCGGGGTTCGCCGCACCCTATTCGTTCCGCGTCGCCCCGCGCGGCTCGGCATCGAGCGGCTCGATGAGGGCGCCGACAGGCGGTTCCGCCGCAAAAGGCGCACCCGTCCCCTGTTGCTTGGCGATCCAGCTGCGGCGCTCCTCGCGCGGCGTGATGCCGAACCGCTCACGATAGGCATTGGAAAAGTGCGCCGCCGACGAAAACCCGCAGGCAAGGCTTACCTGCACGATCGATTTGCTCGTGCGCCGCAACTGCATCTGCGCTTTCGTCAAGCGCAGACCGAGGTAGTACTTCGACGGCATGGCCGCGAGGTATTGACGGAAGAGCCGTTCGAGCTGCCGGCGCGAAACCCCGACGAGCTCGGCGATCTCGTCCGTCGTCAGCGGATCCTCGATGTTGGCCTCCATCAGCTTCAACGCGTCGTTCAGCCGCGGATGGCGCTCGCCCGGAGCCGTCACATACGGAATGCGCTGACGTTCCTCGCCGGCGCGCAGCGCCCCGAGGCCGAGCGCATCCGCGATCCGGTGGGCGAGCTCGGGACCGTGATCGCGGGCAATCATTGCGAGCATGAAGTCGGCGCTCGCCTGCCCGCCGACGCAAGTAGCGCGGTCGCGATCGATCTCGAAGATTTGTTGCGTGACGATCGAGCGCTCGAACTCCTCGGCGAACTGCTGAAAGGTCTCCCAGTTCACGCTGACGCGGTATCCCGACAGCTGGCCCGCCATCGCAAGCCACCAGACGCCGTGATGAATGCCGGTGACGAACGGCGTGCGCTGACCGACGCGCGAGAGCGCCGCCAGAAAAAGCCGGTAATCGGCGAACTGCTGAAAGCGCTCGGTCACGACGATGAGCCAGTCGCAGGCGACGCCATCGCCAAACGCACCGTGGGCCGGCAACAGCGCGCCGCCGGAGAGCGGCACCGGGCGTCCGTCCCACGAATAGACTCGCGCCTGATAGAGCAAGCGGCCGTCGATTTCGTTCGCGAGCGTCAATGCGTCGACGATCGATCCGATGCCTGACATCGAGACCGGCGGCAACGCGACGATCGCGACTTCGGTTGCACGGACCGGGGCAGACGAACGGTCGAACGTCCGCGTGGAGGAAGGGGCCGCGGGAAGCACGGCGGCCTCGCGCGCGCGCATTCGCCTTACTTGAGGCTGCCGGAGAGGAACTGCCTCAAGCGCTCGCTCTTCGGCTGCGTCAGCACGATCGAAGGATCGCCTTCCTCTTCGGTACGCCCCTGATGCAGGAACATGACGTGATTCGATACGTTGCGCGCGAAGCCCATCTCGTGCGTGACGACGATCATTGTGCGGCCTTCTTCGGCGAGCTTCTGCATCACCTTCAGCACTTCGCCGACGAGCTCGGGATCGAGCGCCGAGGTCGGCTCGTCGAAGAGCATGACGTCGGGATGCATCGCGAGGGCGCGCGCGATTGCCACGCGCTGCTGCTGCCCGCCCGACAGATGCGACGGGTATTGCTTCTCGAGCCGCGGCGCCAGGCCCACCTTTTCGAGGTACGTTCGCGCGCGCTCCTCGGCCTCGCGGCGCGAGAGTCCGAGCACATGAATAGGCGCCTCGATCACGTTTTCGAGCACGGTCATGTGCGCCCACAGGTTGAAGTGCTGGAAGACCATCGCGAGCTTCGTGCGAATCCGTTGAAGCTGTTTGTGGTCGGCGACTTCGAGATCGCCCGAGCGATTCGGCTTCGTCCGCACCGCTTCTCCGTCGACGACGATCTGGCCCGCGTTCGGCCGCTCGAGGAAGTTGATGCAGCGCAAGAACGTGCTCTTGCCGGATCCGCTCGCGCCGATGATGCTGATGACGTCGCCGGCCTTCGCCTCGAGCGTGACGCCCTTCAACACTTCGTTGTCGCCGTACCGCTTGTGGACGTCGAGCGCCGCGAGCTTGGCGGCGGCGGATTGAGAAGTCTGTTGGAGCACGATGCTCTCCCTGGAGCCTGATCAGTGACGGCCGACGGCCAAATACGCAAGCCAGCGCCGCTCGGCGCGCCTGAACGCCGCGACGAGTGCGAACGATACCGCAAGATAGATCAGCGCGGCGATGCCGAACGCCTGGAACGACATGTAGGTCGCCGAGTTGGCGTCGCGCGCGACCTTCAGGATGTCGGGCACCGTGGCGGTGAATGCCACCGTCGTCGCATGCAGCATCAGGATGACCTCGTTACTGTACAACGGCAGCGCGCGTCGCAGCGCCGAGGGCAGGATGACCCGACGGTACATCGTCATGCGGCTCATGCCGTAGGCGCGCGCGGCCTCCACCTCGCCATGCGTGATCGAGCGGATCGCGCCGGCGAAGATCTCGGTCGTGTAAGCACCCGTGTTGAGCCCGAACGCCAGAATCGCGCAGTTCAGGCCGCTTCGAAAAAACTCGCCCGCTACCGGGTGCGCGCGCACGATCGCGAGGCTGTAGACACCGCTATAGATGAGCAACAACTGTACGTAGAGCGGTGTGCCGCGGAAGACGTAGGTATAGCAGCGCACGGGGAGCGAGAGCCAGCGGTTCTTCGACACCCGGGCCACCGCGAGCGGCACCGCCATGACGAAGCCGATCGCGAGCGAGGCAACGAGCAGCCACAGCGTCATGGCGAGGCCGGACACGCTCTGGCCGTCCCAATAGAGAAAGGCACGGCCGAATTGGGAAAGAATCTCAATCATAGATCCGCCTGCCTGACACCAATCGAATAGCGTTTATCGAGCCACGCGAGCGCGACGTTCGAAACCGTCGTGATCGCCAGATAGATGAGCGCCGCCACGAGGAGGAAGAAGAACGTGTTGAACGTGCTCTTGCCCGCATCCTGCGCGGCCTTCACCACGTCGGCGAGGCCGATGATCGAAACGAGCGCCGTGGCCTTGACGAGCACTTGCCAGTTGTTGCCGATGCCGGGCAGCGCAAAGCGCATCATCTGCGGAAAGAGGATCCGCGCGAAGACGCGCGCCCCGTTCATGCCGTATGCCATGCCCGCCTCCAGCTGGCCGCGCGGCACGGCCAGGAATGCGCCGCGAAACGTCTCCGTGAAATAGGCCCCGTAGATGAAGCCGAGCGTCAACACACCGGCCGCGAACGGGTCGATGTCGATCTGCGCCATCCCGAGCGCGTCGGTCAGTTGGTTGACGCCGATCTGGATGCTGTAGAAAAGCAGCAGCATCAGCACGAGGTCAGGCACCGAACGGATCAATGTCGTATAGGCCGTTGCAACAGCCGTCATGGCCCGGCTACGAGAAAGCTTAGCTAGCGCGCCGGCCAGTCCGAGCACGACGGCAACGCCGAGCGACAGCAGCGAAAGCTCGACCGTTCGCAGCGCGCCCGCCAGGAGGATTGGGCCGAAACCGTAAAGGAACACACGCGTCTCCGTTTCTTGACTCGTTCGTCATTCGGGGCCGATCGTCGCAATCGCAAAAACTTTGTTCAAATGGGGGCGTCGCAGTCTGTTGCACTGCAATATCCGATGGCCGGAAGCTCGATGCCGCGGCAAGCCGGGTTTCCTGATGCATCGTCGCCGCGCGCCAGCCGATCGGCCAGGTGCCATTGCACAAATTTCGCGTCGCTTTTTCGATATTCGGCGGCCGACGCTCGCGTGGCGACCTGTTGGTATCGTCGGACAAGAACACGACGTGGTTCTCGCTTGGAGCAGAAAAGCGAAAAACCGGCCGTCACCTTGCAATGATCGGCCGGCCGGCAATTCTTTATGAGGCGCGACGCCATGCGCGGCGCGCCAAAGCGCTATCGCACGAGGTCCTGATCGCGCGCTTTGTCTGGTTCGTGCTCGCGCATGGCATCCCCATGCGCCGATGCTTCGGTCGTTGAATTGGCCACGGCCGGTGCGCGCCGAAGATGCATCTGGCGGCGAGCCCGCCCAAGCTCGGCGAGCTGCCATGATCCGAGCGCGATGGAGCCGAAAATGACCTCGCGCATCCGCTTGACGAGCGCGAGCGAAAGCGCGACTTCGTGATCGACACCGAACATCTGCGCAAGCAGCACGACGGCCGCTTCCTGCACGCCAAGGCCCGCCGGCACCATGAACGCAGCATGACGGACCGCCTGCGTGAGCGCTTCGATGGCGACCGCGCCGCTCACCGAGACGGGATGCCCGAGCATGGTGAGCGCCCAATATGTCTCGAGCGCGCCGAGCAGATACCCCGCGAACTGCCAGAGGAAAGCGCGCAGCAATGTGCCGGGGTGGGACATCAGCGCGTCGATCTCGCCATCGAGGCGCTTGCCGTCGATCCCCTGCAGCAATTGATGCTCGTTGCCGAGCGCGCGCGCCGCGAAACGCTCGATCGCATGGAAGACGCCGCCGCGCCGCAAAAGGGCGACCGCGAGCACAGGCAACGGCAGCGACAAGCCGAGCGCCAGCGCGATTGTCTTGACGCCGCCGCCGTCGGTCGTGGCGAGAATCAGCACGAGCCCGAGCGCGGAGAACGCATATTGGACGGCGATCGTGATGAGCACCTCGACGATCACCGATGCGCTGACAACGCTTGCATCGTGCACGCGCCAGCGCGCGAGGCGAATGCCGACGATTTCGCCGCCGACGCCGACCGAGGGCAAGAGGCGGCTCACCGCCTCACGCACCGATGCGATCCACCAGAGGAAGGCGAGCGGCGCACGCCGGCCCAGCAATACGTACCAGGCGACCGCATCGAGCAGCAGCGGCAGCGCATGGAACGGTACGAGCCAAAGCAACGCGAAACCGGCTTCCCCGATCACATGAACGACGTCGCCCACGCCCTCGTGCACGACGAGCGCAAGCAGAATCGCCACGCCGATCGGCCATCCGGCCCACTTCAGCCATTTCGTCATAACCGGCCGCCCCCTCGCTCGACCCCACGGGGAAAACGAGCATCGCCCGTGCCGCAGACGTCCATGAAACCGCCGCGCGCGATGCCCGCGATCGCCGCCGCCACACGGGGCGAAACGAGTGCGGCGAGCTCATCGGCGTGACGGTAGTCGCGCATCGACGGCGTGAGCGGCGCCTCGCCTCCTTCGGCCGGGTGACAGTAGATCTCGCCGACGCCGGCCGGCAAGCGAGCCAGCGCGTCGAGCATCGCAGCCTCGTCCATGCCACCGGTGCGGGCGATACCGACGACGTAATCGTTATGGGCAATGCCGGCCCGCGCCAGGCGCGAGCGCATGAGCGCGATCCACGGCGTGAGCCACCACGGCGCGTGCGCCTCGAACGGCAGGCGAACGGCGCGCAGGCCATACTCGCGGCCAATCGAGAGAACCAGCGAGAGTACCGTCGGATGCACATGGAAGTGCTTGTGCGCATTGACGTGATCGAGCGGCAAGCCCGTCGCCGCAAATGCTTCGAACTGGGCGCGGATTTCACGCGCGAGCTGTGCGCGTACCGTCGGAAGAAAGAAGAAGCGAAAGCCGTCGCGCACCATCGCATCGCCGAAGCGGCCGTCGGCGCCGACGAGCGCCGGGATCTCGTTAGCCGGCAGCGTCGCGCGGCCGTCCGCGAGCACGAGGTGAAGACCCACGCGCAAACCCGGCAGCCAGCGCGCCCGCGCGACAGCATCGCGCGCGGCCGGCGCGCTGACCATGAGACTCGCGGACGTCAGCACGCCGTCGCGATACGCGCGCTCGACGGCCGCGTTCACGCGCTCATCGAGCCCGAAATCGTCGGCCGTGAAGATGAGCGCGCGCGCCGCCGGTGGGGTCAATTGATCATGCCTCGTGCGCGCGCAGGAAACGGAAGAACTCGACGCCCTCGCGCAGGCGCCGCTTCATCATCTCCCAGCTCGTCAGCATTTCGCGCACGATTTCCCAGATCTTCGAGGGACGGAAATAGAACTCTTTGTAGAACTTCTCGAGATGGTGATAGATCTGCTCGCGCGACAAATGGTCGTAACCGATCGCCGCGAGCTGCACCCCTTCCTTGCTGACGAGGTTGATCGTCTTGTTCTCCTCGAGCCAGCCGTTCTCGACCGCCTGGTTGTAGAGAAAGGTGCCCGGATACGGCGCGGCGAGCGAGACCTGAATCGTGTGCGGGTTGATTTCCTTCGCGTACTCGATCGTCTTTCTGATCGTCTCTTCGGTCTCGCCGGGCAGGCCGAGAATGAAGGTGCCGTGGATCTTGATGCCGAGCTTCTTGCAGTCGGCGTTGAAGCGCCGCGCGAAATCGGTGCGCAGGCCCTTCTTGATGTTGACGAGGATCTGGTCGTCGCCGGACTCGTAGCCGACGAGCAAGAGGCGCAGGCCGTTTTCCTTCATCACCTTGAGCGTCGAATACGGCACGTTCGCCTTCGCGTTGCACGACCAGGTGACGCCGAGCTTGCCGAGCCCGCGCGCAATCGCTTCGGCGCGCGGTGCGTCGTCGGTGAACGTGTCGTCGTCGAACATGATCTCCTTGACCTCGGGCATGTTCTCCTTGATCCACTTCACTTCGGCGAGGACATTCTCGACCGAGCGCACGCGGTAGCGGTGGCCACCCACGGTCTGCGGCCAAAGGCAGAACGTGCAGCGCGATTTACAGCCGCGGCCCGTGTAGATGGACACGTACGGATAATTGAGGTAGCCGATGAAGTAGTTGTCGATCTTCAGGTCGCGCTTGTAGACGGGCGCGACGAACGGCAGCTCGTCCATATTCTCGATCATCGGACGCGCGCCGTTGTGCTCGATCGAGCCATCCTTCGCGCGGTAGCTCAAGCCGAGGATCTGGGAGAAATGCTTGCCGTCCGCGACGTCCTTGCAGGTGTAGTCGAACTCTTCGCGGCAGACGAAATCGATCGCCTCGGTGGCCGTGAGCGAGTTGTGCGGATCGACGGCGACCTTCGCGCCCACCATGCCGATCAGCACCGAAGGCTTCCTCTTCTTGAGGTGCTCGGCGAAGAGCGCGTCGCTCGGAAACGACGGCGTGCTCGTGTGGATGATGACGAGGTCGTACTGCGTCGCGATGTCGAGCGTGGCTTCGACCGAAACGCCGTCGGCCGGCGCGTCGAGCACGCGGCTATCCGGCACGAGCGCCGCCGGCTGCGCGAGCCACGTCGGATACCAGAACGAACGGATTTCGCGCTTGGCTTGA
Organism: Trinickia sp. EG282A; assembly: GCF_040965455.1. NCBI lineage: Bacteria > Pseudomonadati > Pseudomonadota > Betaproteobacteria > Burkholderiales > Burkholderiaceae > Trinickia > Trinickia sp. EG282A. The sequence goes on from NZ_JBFRCC010000003.1 coordinate 870,530, forward strand.
TAGCGCGAGCCGGCTCCGCCATCGAAGCCGTCGAACGAGGGGGCCTGCAAGAACAGGGTTTTCATGAATGCTCCGGCAACCTGTATGGATGCTGATGTCAAATGGGGAGAGCGCGTGAAGCGGTGCGCTCCCGACGATGTGCTTCCAAACCGATTCTTTCAGGGGCCATCGGACCCCTCCGCCACGCGCGCGACGACCGGCATGCGCGCGCCGCGCCAGGTGACGTGCGAGCCGAACACCGCGATGAGCCATTGCACCGCGAGCAAAGCGTCGCGCAACGGCACGAGCGGCAAGTCCAGGCAGAACTCACGCGCATTGCGTGAACCGCGCGCATGCAAGCCGAGCCGCGCCAGCGTGCCGACGGCCGCAGAGCCGACGAGCGCGGCGTCGTGCACGAATGCGCCGCCGTGCCCGAGCGCGAGCAGCGCCGCCGTCACGAGCCACGGCGAGGTGAACGTGATGAAGAGGAATGCGAAGCCGAGCGGATTGATCGAACGGATCGTGCGCAGCCAGCGCGTCTCGCGCGTCCAAAGCGACGAGAACTCCGATTCGATGACGTCCGTATCGACGACGACCTCGGAGAGCACCGTTGTCAAGCCGAGCTTGCGCGTGTGTTCGGCGAGCCAGTAATCGTCGGCGAGACAGTCCTTGAGCGCGTGGAAACCGCCGATCTCGGCAAGCGTCGAGGCGCGCAGCGCGAGCGTCGCGCCAAAGCCGAACTGACGCGAGCCGGCCGCATGAGCGATGCGCACCGACGGCGCGAACCACTCGTTGATGAAGAGCGCGCCGACGCGCGTCCAGAAGCCGCCGACGCTGCGCGCCTTGTAAAGGCACGTGACGATCCCGACCCGCGGATCGGCCAGCGGCGCCGTGACCGATTCGAGATAGTCGGGCTCGACTGCGATATCGCTGTCGGCCAGCACGATGAGCGGGTGCTTCGCGTGCGCGGCGAGATTGATCAGGTTGCTGACCTTCAGGTTGTGCCCGTGCACGAGCGGATCGACGACGAGTTCGATCTCGCGCTGCGGATAAGCCGCCTGGAGCCGCCGCACGACGGCAATGGCCGGATCCTTCGGCGAGGAGACGCCGAGGAGCAGTTGATAGCAAGGATGCGTCTGCTCGCAGAACGTCGCGAGATTTTCGAAGAGCCGCGGCTCGGTGCCGCAAAGCGGCTTCAGCACGCTGACCGCTTCGCCCCACGGCCATACCGGCCGCGAGGCGCCCTGCGCGCAGTGCGTGTCGCGGCGCCGCCTGGCGCTCGGTGCGAACGGCATGGCGACCGCCGCCACCAGCGCATAAGCCGCCGCGATGCAGCAAAGCGCGACGAGCAACCAATCCGAAATCAGCGATGTCGTCATTGTCGTCACGATCGTCACCGTGCGGCGCCGCTCGAAGGCATGGAATCGGCCAGAAAGCCGAGCGCGGCCGTTCGGATCGCGGACGACCGGAATGAAAAGACACTAGCTGGCACGTTTCTTACTCCTTCGTTCATCCCCGAGCGGCCACCGGGCTGCCCGGGCCGCCGCCCAGCCCGGCGCGCGCGGATCGGTCAGTGGCGCTCGCCGCACGGGTCCGGTACGGGCCTTTCGCGTTCGCTCGGACGGCGGAAACGGGAACGAAGGTATCCCGGCGGACTCCGGAAGTCCCCCGAATACCGCTCGAGAACCGCACCCGACGCACTGCCCGTGCGTTGTTATCGTCGATCGCGCGCGCCGCCCTTGCGATTGGCGCTATCGGCCGACTGTACGCAAACCGTAATCTGTTTTGCAAACGGGCAATTGTATCAGCGAGAGTCGCAAAGCGCTTTGAAACGGGCTCCCGCAAGGGATCTCGTCGCCGGAAAGCAGCATTTATGCAACAAGCGCGCCTGCCGCGGCGATTTTTCGCGCCAGGGGGCGGGATCGCACGATGACGCGACGCAACAACTCATGTATCGTAATTCCAAATCTGCATGACGCGCGAACCGAAGCCCATCATGAAAAACGTCCTCAGCATTCAGCCGCATGTCGTCTTCGGCCATGCAGGCAACAGTGCGGCGGTGTTTCCGATGCAGCGCCTCGGCGTGAACGTCTGGCCGCTCGAGACGATGCAATTTTCGAATCATATGCAGTATGGCCACTGGGCGGGCAGCGCAATCGACGCGCCGCAAATGGCCGAGCTCGTCGAAGGCATCGGCACGATCGGCATGCTGCGGCGCTGCGACGCCGTTCTGTCCGGCTATCTCGGCTCGACTTCGCAAATCGATGCCGTCGTCGAGATCGTGCGCACGGTCAAAGCGACGAACCCCGCCGCCTGGCACTTCGCGACCCCTGTCATCGGCGCGGGCGCCGGCTCGAGCGTCGACGAGTATCTGCTCGAGAAGATCCCCGACATCGCTGACGGCCTCGCGCCCACGCACGATGCGTTGCAGAAGCTGGCCGGCCGCACGATCGAGACCGTCGACGAAGCCGTCGTGGCGTGCCGCGAGCTGATCCGGCGCGGGCCGCAGGTCGTCTGCGTCAAGCAGTTGCGCGACCGCAACAGCCCGGCCGACCGCATCAATCTGCTCGCGGTGACGCATGACGAAGCATGGCTGTGCCAACATACGCGCTACCCTTTCGCGCGGCAGCCTGTCGGCGTGGCTGAGCTGACGAGCGCGATCTTCGTCGCGCGCCGGCTTCTCGGCGACACGGTGCGCACGGCACTCGAACACACGGTGTCCGCCGTCCACGCTGTGCTGAAGGCGACCTTCGACGCCGGTCGCTACGAGCTCGAGCTCGTCGCCGCGCAGGACGATATCGCCAAGCCGCGCGAGTGGCTCGGTGCCTGGCTCGCCGAAACGGCCTAGCGTCGCGCGGCTTTGCGCGCCGAACCGTTGCTAGACCGCTGAATCACCGCCACCGGCGGAAAGCCCCTCGAGACGCCCTTAGCGTAATCCCTTATCTCGCCAAAATCCGGCGTGGCGAGCGTGTTTGCCCTGATTGCCCGCGCCGGTCGCCTGTGCCGAAATGCGCATGCGGAGCGACGCGAACGGTCAAGACGCACGCATATTGGCTTCCTATATTCGCGTCGAATGGCTGCCGCCGGGCGTCAACCCGCGCCCGAACCGCCCCTTGGGCGCCTGCGGCATGTCGAGGAAAACCACGAACGCCAGGAGGTCCCGCCACACGAGCGCGTCATCGAATAACTAGAAACACATTAGAGCCGTGCGCCGGCTCGGGTCCACTCGGATCGGGGTTGGGAGTGTCTTTGCGAGAGCCGGCATGCACGCCGTAGCCGTTTTCCATGTTTGCCGACAAAGGAAAGAACATGCGTATTGCGAAGACGATCGCCCCTATCGCAGTTGCCGTTGGAACGCTTCTCGCCGCTGTGCCGCTCACCGCTTCGGCGGACATGACAGTCAAAATCGGCTTTGCCGCGCCGCTTACGGGCCCCAACGCGAACTACGGCGCTGACCTCAAGAACGGCGTGCAGATGGCCCTCGACGACGCGAAGGCCCAAGGTATCAAGATCAATGGTCAGACAGTGGACTTCCAGCTCGTCTCCGAAGACGACCAGGCGGACCCGCGCACCGGCACTCAGGTCGCGCAAAAGCTCGTGGATGAAGGCGTCAATGTCGTCATCGGCCACTTCAACTCCGGCACGACGATCCCTGCCTCGGTGATCTACGAGAAGGCCGGCATCCCCGATATCGATCCCGCCGCGACGAATCCGACCATCAGCGGCCGCGGATTCAAGAACATGTTCATGGTCATTTCCAACGATGCCCAAAACGCCGGCACGGCGGGCACGTATGCCGTGGAGGTGACGAAGGCCAAGCGTATCGCCATCATCGACGACCGCACGGCGTTCGGACAAGGCGAGGCGGACGAGTTCGCCAAGGCGGTCAAGAAGGCGGGCGGAAATATCGTCGGGCGCGAATACACGACCAATTCCGCCACCGACTTCAAGACGCAACTCACGAGCCTCAAAGGCAAGAATCCCGATCTCATCTTCGTGGGCGCGCTCAATCCGCAGGCCGCCGGCATCATGAAGCAGATGCGCCAGCTCGGCATGAAGGCGCAGTACGTCGGCGGCGGCGGCGTGAAGGATATCGACTTCATCAAGCTTGCTGGCGACGACGCCGAAAACGCCGAGGCATGGGAGTATGGGCGCCCGCTCGACAGCACGCCCGTCGGCAAGACCTTCGCCGACAACTTCAAGAAGAAGTTCGGCGTGGATGTGCTCTCCTATGCGCCGTTCGGCTACGACGCGACCTGGACCGCAATCAAGGCGATGCAGGCGGCGAACTCAGCCAAGCCCGATGATTACCGTGCGAAGCTGAAAGACATCAGCTTCGATGGCATCACGGGACATATCGCGTTCAATCCGGACGGCTCGCTGAAGGGCGCCTCGTCGACGATGTATCAAGTCAAGAACGGCCAATGGGTGACGGTCGTCACGAAGAGCGCGGAGTGATCTCGCGGAGCTAACCGCGACTCATTCACACACCGCATTGCTTCCTGAGGGGCCCCAAGCAAGGGGCTCCGTTAGGAGGCGACGGTTGCGGCTTCGGCGTGCGGCCTGCCCGACGCGCTTCACGCGTCTCCCGTCGGGACGATATCTGCCCCCTCCACCATGAGGATCACGGTCTTCTCCGGCGCACGGGGGCGATGCAGCACGCCCTTCGGCACGACAAACGCCTGGCCTGCGCGCAGGTCGACAGATCGCTGCTCGAGGTCGATCAAAAACTGTCCGCTGACAACATAGAAAAACTCGTCGAGCGAATCGTGCTTGTGCCAGTGATACTCGCCCTGGACGACGCCCAGACGCACCACTGAATCGTTCACCTGGCAAAGCGTCTGGTTGTACCAGGGATGGGCGTTTGCCGCGACGAGCGAGGGGATATCGATCAATTCACCAGCAGCGTGCAGTACGTCGAGGCGAGTCAGATAAGGATGCGTTTCAGTGCTCACGAGCGTCTCCGGAGAACGTTGCGCAACGGGAACGCGCAACACCGCGACAACTGTATGCGCCGCTCGCCGAGGCCGTCTTGAACGAGACCGTCAACTGTTGGAACGGAAACGGCCTTGTGCGCGGAGCGCGCGGTACGCCCCAGGCGTCACGCCGAACTGGCGGCGAAAGACGCGCGTGAAATGGCTTTGATCGGCAAAGCCCGTGGTTTCGGCAATCTGCGCCAGCGGCCGATCGACGTCGAGCAGCAGCCGGCTCGCGACGTCGAGCCGCAATTGGCGCACGTACTCGCCTACCGTGCAGCCGAAATGCTTCCTGAAAGCGCGCGCCAGATGGTCCGCCGACACATTGCAGTTGGCTGCGATCGCCTCCAGCGAAAGCGGCTCGCAGCATCGCTCGCGCAGCAACGCCTCGGCCCGGTCGAGCCAGCGGCGCGTGCGAGCGCCGCCAACCATCCGGCTCGCGGTCACGCCCTGAGCGCCGACAGGCGTCGCGGACGGCGACGGAAGAATGTGAGCATATGCGCTCCTTCCCATGCCAGTGCGCTGGCACGCCGCGAGCAATTCGAGCACCAGCCCTTCGACGGCAAGCGGGGTGGCGGCATCGGGTTCTCTGCATTCATAGACGAGTCGCCGCATCAGCGACAAGGGCGCCCCGCCTGCAAAATCACCGGGATCGAGCAAGAGATTGGCGCGGCCGCCAAGCCGTTCCAGCCAGGATGAAGCAAACTCGACATGCAGGACACGGCCGCCCGGCCCATGCCAGCAGTTCTCGTGCGGCAGCGCAGCGGGAAAGAACGTCAGTGACATCGGCGCTTCGTCGCCCGTGCGCCCCGGCCACGCGCGCGTCGCACGGCCCCCGAGCACGAAGCAGAAAAACGCATTGACGTGTTCGTGGCGAGGAATGATCAGGTCCGTCGCAAAATCCGTCTCGACGATCGACAGCCCCGCGCCGCTGTGCCGCGGAATGTTCTTACCGAAGTAGTCACCCGGTTCGAGCACTCTCAACATCTCTCAATCCCTCGAGCTAGTCGGTCGATTCTACTCGTGCACGAGACGGCTCGCCGCGCGAACGATGCCCGACTCGCGCAAAGCGTACGCAATTAACCGGCGGCTTCAATGGCCGGACGGCTCGGCGCCGCATCCTCGCACCTGATAACATCCGACTCCAATCCGCCGGCCCACAGGGCTCGCTCAACGCCGCATCACCGTCCAACGATTCGTCATGTCTTTGTTCAGCCTGCTCGATCCGTGGGAGCCCTCCCTCGCGCTCGTGGCCGTTTTCATTGCCGCCGCCTTGCTCTATGCGCGCGGCGCGCGGCGCATTTCCGTGACGTTCGCGCGGCGGGCCGCGTTCTGGTCCGGTCTTGCTCTCTTTTACATGGCATTGCATACGCGGCTCGACTACTACGCCGAGCACCAGTTCTTCGTTCACCGCCTGCAGCATCTCGTGCTGCACCATCTCGCGCCGTTGATCGTGATGGCCGGCTATCCGGGCGGCGTCCTCCGCGCGGGGCTGCCCTTGCGCTGGCGCATGTCGCTGCGGCGATGGCAACGCGGCACGGCCGCGCGCATGGCCGCCGCGGTCCTGCTCAACCCAACGTTCATTTCGCTCGCGTTCGTCGTTTCGGTCGTGTTCTGGCTGGTTCCGTCGATACAGTTCGTGGCGATGCTCGATTGGCGCATCTATACGTTCATGAACTGGTCCGTGGCCGCGAGCGGACTGCTCTACTGGTGGATGCTGCTCGATCACCGTCCCGCCCCGCCGAGCCGCACGCGTCCCGGCTTGAGAGTCCTGTCGCCCGTCATCACGATGACGCCGCAGATTCTCGTCGGCGCGATCATCACGTTCTCGTCGCAAGATCTCTATCCGGTTTTCACGCTGTGCGGCCGCGCGTTCACGTCGATCCCGCCAGTGCTCGACCAGAGCCTCGGCGGCCTCATCATGTGGGTGCCGGCGGCAGTGCTCGAAGCGATCGGGGCGATGATGGCCCTGCGGCATTTGATGCGGTTGTCGGCGCGAGCGCCGCGCGGCGAGCAACAACGGCCCGCCGTCGCAGCTCGCCCGACCGGGGCTGCGGTTCAGGAACCGCGGCTTCCCATCCGCGCGCGATAGGCGCGAGGGCTCATTCCGAACTCGTTTCTGAACGCGCGATTGAAGTTGGAGACATCGTCAAAGCCACAATCGAGGGCAATGTCGATGACCTTCGCGGGGCCATCCACCAGGCGCTCCACAGCGGCGCGCAATCGCGCGCGCACGACGTATTGATGCGGCGTCGTACCCGTCACCCGCTCGAACGTGCGCAGAAAATGATAAGGGCTCAAACCCGCGTGCCGGGCCAGACCATCGACCCTGGTATCGCCGTCCGGCGACTCGTCGATCAGCCGGAGCACTTGCATCACGCGCTCGAGCGCCGCGGCCGGAACGGAGTTGCCCGCTTGCACGCGTTGCTCGGTCGTCTCTCGTAGCACGGCGGCGGCAAGTGCAAAGGCCAGTTCGTCCCAGGCAACGCAGGCACGCGCGGCAACACCGGCCGCGGCCGCCGCGACGAACGGCGCGAGCGCTCGCGAAGGCGCGATGCGCGCCGTGCAAAACCTCGCGCGAGCTCGGCGCAGCCCGGCATCCTCGGCGATTCGCTCGAAGCACTCGGGCGTGAAGCGGAACGCGACGCAACGGTCGCCCGCGCGGTGGTGATGGCCGCACTCGAAGCATTCGCCCGCGTTGCCCAGCATGACCGAACCGGGCGTCATCAGCCCTCTTCCAGGCACGGATCGGTACTCGAACGCGCCGGCCGCTACGAGCGCGATCAGTACCCGCTGATGGCGCTCCTCGAATGGCCAGTCGCCGGGCCCATGCGTACAAAGCACGTCAGCGACGTCCCAGCCCGGACCGGCCGCGATGACACGCGGCGCGACACGTCCGCGCGCGCCCGCCTCGCGCCGCAGCGCGAGCGCCTCATCCAGACCGGCCGCAATTTTTGCCAAGCTTCACCTCGCCGCGTTGCCTAGTATCGTCCTCGTGGCCGAGCGGGCGGATCGCAGACCCGTCGCCCGCTGTGCCGAAGACCGCGCCGGCACGATCAGGCGCGGTCAGCCGGTAAGCGAATTCGATCTAGAAAGGAGACTCAACGTGAATCGTATCGAAAATGAGGCATCGCGTGCATTCCTGTCGGCCCTCGCCGCTCCGGGCCGCGCCGCCGACATCGGAGAGGCCGACGATCTCTACGGCTGGCTCGTCGGCAGCTGGTCGCTCGAAGTAGTGCGCTATCGCGGCGTCGATTTGCGCGGCAAAGGCATGATGGCCGAAGCGCACTTCGGCTGGGTGCTCGAGGGCCGCGCCATCGGGGACGTATGGATCATGCCGCCGCTTGGCGCCCCCCCGCCGAAAGATCCGGAATTCAACATGTATGGGACGACGCTGCGCAGCTGGGATCCGGATTTGCGCGCCTGGCGCATTTCATGGACGAATCCGGCGCGACGTCACCGCGAAACGCAGATCGGCCGGCGCGTTGGAAACGAGATTGTGCAAACGGGGGCGCGTCCCGATGGTCAAGCCACGCGCTGGCGCTTCACCGAAATCACGTCCCGCGGTTTTCATTGGATCGGCGAAGCGCTCGATCGCGATGGGGCGACTTGGTTCGTCGAAGGCGAATTTCTTGCGACGCGCGTGGAGGGTTGAACGAGGCGGCGAGCACGTGCGCGTTCGGCGGCTCTATGCGCCTCTGGTCATTGCCCGTAGGGCATCACTCGCGCTCATCGATGGCCCGCCGCAACGAGAGCGCGATGCCCTTTGCGGCACGCTCGATATCCGCGAGGCTCGGGAAGCTCGGCGCGATGCGCAGATGCGTATCGCGCGGATCGATGCGGTACGGAAACGCCGCGCCCGCGGGTGTCAACACGATGCCGGCCTCGGCGGCAAGCGCGACCGTACGCTTGGCGAGTCCATCCGGGGTGTAGAGGCTCACGAAGTAGCCGCCCTGCGGAGTCGACCACGAAACGCCGGGGGCATCGGCGAGCATCGCTTCGAAAGTCGCCGCGACCGCATCGAACTTCGGCCGTAACAGCGCGCGATGCCTTTCCATCAATCGCTCGAGCCCCGCGCGATCGCGCAGGAACCGCACGTGCCGCAACTGATTCAGCTTGTCAGGGCCGATCGTGCGCACCGATACGTGGCGCTGCCACCAATCGATGTTGCGCGGCGACGATGCGAGAAAGGCGACCCCGCCGCCGGCCAATGTCACTTTCGACAACGACGCGAAGACGAGCGCGCGATCGGGATAGCCCGCCTTCAGCGTGGCTCCGACGATATCGGGGCTAGCGTGCCTGCGCTCGGTCAGGTGATGGAAACGATAAGCATCGTCCCAGAAGAGCCTGAAATCGGGCGCGGCAGTCGGCATCGAGGCGAGGCGCCGCACGGCGTCTTCCGAATAGATCGTTCCCGTAGGATTGCTGTAAAGCGGCGTGCACCAGATGCCCTTGATCGAAGGATCGGCCGCAACCTGCGCCTCCACGAAATCCATGTCGGGGCCGTCGTCGCCGAGGGGCACCGCGATCATCCGGACGCCCAGCGCCTCGCAGATCGCAAAGTGGCGATCGTAGCCGGGCACTGGACAAAGAACGGCTGCTCCCCTTGGCAGTTTGTGCCACGGTTCACCGCCCGGTAAGCCGAACAACATCGCGAACGAGAGCGCATCGTGCATCAGCTCGAGGCTCGAATTGCCGGCCGAAACCACTTGACTCGGCGACAGGCCGAGTAGCTCTGCGCCGAGCTCGCGCGCTTCGGGTAGGCCCAGCAGATGACCGTAGTTGCGGCAATCGATGCCGTCGCGTGAAAGATGTCCGACTGTCCCGGCTTCGTCGATCAGTCCGCGAGATAGGTCGAGCTGCTCGGGTGCGGGCTTGCCGCGAGTCATATCGATCGAGAGGCCCAAGCGGGCAAAGTCGTCGTAAGTCATCGGCATGTGTTCTCTCCGCGAGTCATTCCGAAATGAAATGGGGGCTGACGAGTGAAGTATGCCGATATGGGAGGATTCAGACAAACGCGTTATATTGAACATTTCGTTCAGCTTTTCTGATAGATACGACGCGATGAAGACCCTCGATCTCGATGTCCTCTCGATGGTGGTCGCGGTTGCCGATGCCGGTAGCTTCCTGCGTGGCGCCGCACTCGTGCATCGCTCGCAATCGGCAGTCAGCATGCAGGTGAAAGCGCTCGAAGGCGCGCTCGGCAAGACGCTTTTTGTGCGCAGGGCGCGCAGCGTCGTGCCGACTCAAGAGGGGTATCTGCTCATCGAGTACGCGCGCCGAATGCTCGCGCTGCGCGATGAGGCGTGGGCGTCGCTCGTGCATCCCGAGATCAAGGGGCGCGTCGTGATCGGCGTGCCCGACGACTATGCTTCATCGCTGCTGCCCGGCGTGCTGCGAAAGTTCTCGGCGACTTATCCGAAGGTCGAGATTCAGGTGGTCGGCCTGCCGAGCCATGCGCTCGTGCCGCTCGTGAAGGACAACAAAATCGATCTCGCCTGCATGACACGCATGAAAGGCGTGCGCGGCGAACTAATCCGCCTCGAGCCGACGGTCTGGGCCGGCGCGGCGCGTGGCGGCCCGATATGGAAAGAGCGGCCACTGCCGATCGCCGTCTTCGCAGCCGGCAGCGTCGCGCGCGCCAACGCGATCCGCGCGCTGCAGCGTGCGCGCATCGCCTATCGGACTTCGTATGAGAGTCCGAGCTTGCTTGGGCTCTTCAGTATGGTCGAAGCGGGACTCGCCGTGGCGCCCGTCGCGCGTTGCGCGCTACCCGAGCGATTCGTTCAACTTGGTCGACCGCAAGGGCTGCCGCCGTTGCCGCCGCTAGAAATCGTGCTCGCACGCAGCGCCGGATCCAATCGCGCGGAATGCGATTTCTTGGCCGAGCAGATTCTGGGAGAACTGCGGGTTTGAGTGGCAGCAATCCAGTACTCAATCGTACCAGAGCGACTACCGAGAATGCGCATCGCTCGATGCCCCAGTCTAGTCCCGCTATCGGCGAAGCATCGCCGCAGGCAACGCCTCGATCATCCAACGAGTCAAATTCCGTGAGACGTGACGTGTAATGCCATCCTCGCGGGAGAGCAGCAGGCGCCGATGCAGTCCGGCAGGGGTCATGTCTTCCAGTCTTTCGATCGGTAGTGCTGCCATCGCGTACAGCTCCAGCTTAGTTCAAGCGCTCTATTATGCCTCTGCCTGGCTGCGGCGGTCGCAAGTACAACGATGTGGTCGACGCCAAAGTCCTAAAACAACGACTTTTGCCGCTGCTGACTCACCGGCACGACATCGAAGCCATCGAACTTCTCGCGCGCCTTGGCGAGATCGTGCAGCAGCTGCCTTTGCAGCCATGTCTCGGCGCCGCCGCCGAATGCTCTATCGAGCCGCAGTGCCATTTCGGGCGAGATCCCTGCCTTGCCGCTCAACAGGTTGGTCAGCGCTTGGCGGCTCACACCGAGCGCCGTCGCCCCCTGCGTCACGGTCAGGTTGAACCGCTCGAGGCAAGTCTGGCGCACGATAGCGCCGGGATGAATGAAGTCGGAATCGGCCATGGGCCGAAACCTTATCGACGAAGCGGGGATTCGTCAACCGACAAGTGGCGGTTGTCGCGCCGGATGCACGGCGAAAAGACGCGCTTTAGCCGATTCGCGCGAGCGCCTCGTCGATCAACGCTTCCAACAACGGCTCTACCCTCCGGGCCCGCGCTTCGTCATAGGCATACGGACGAGTCTCCTGCATATACGTAATCTGCGACAGCTCGAGCTGCACGGCATGGATCCCCTCCTCCGGCTTTCCGTACTGCCTCGTGATATAGCCACCCTTGAAGCGCCCATTTGCGACGGCCGTGAAAGCCCCGTCCCGCGTCACGCATTCGGCCAACGCCTCGGCCATCCCCGGCGCCGCGCTCGCACCGCCCGCCGTGCCGAAATTGAAATCGGGCAAGCGCCCCTCGAAGAAGCGCGGCACGCGGGAGCGAATCGAATGCGCCTCCCATAGCAGCACCTTACCGTGCCGCGCCTTCAATGCCGCGATCTCTTCGACGAGCGCATCGTGATACGGCTGCCAGTACTTCGCGCGGCGCCGGGCGACCTGCTCGTCCGTCGGCTCGCCGCCCGGATGGTAGAGCGGCTCCTTGTCGAACGTATCGACGGGCAGCAAGCCCGTCGTGTCCTGTCCCGGGTAGAGACTCGCGTTGTCGGGCGGGCGGTTGAGGTCGATCACGTAGCGTGCATAGGTCGGCACGATCAGCGACGCGCCGCGCCGCGCCGCAATCCCGTAAAGGCGCTCGAGATGCCAGTCGCAATCGTCGACATACTCGGCCACATCCGTCATCGTTGCCCGGATCTCTTCGGGAATTTCAGTACCGACGTGCGGCATCGAAATCAGCAGCGGCAAGTGCCCGCGGTGGACCGAGAAAACGGGCCGCTCATGCGAGGTGTTCATTTGATGGAGTGTCAATATGAGAAGGAACAGCCGCCCATCTTAGCGCAGCAGCTCCCCCATCGCTTCCCGATACGCCGCAAAGGCCCGCTCCTCGTCGGCGTGCCTGCCATCCCGCACGACGCATCGACCACCGACATAGACTTCGCGAATGGGCGATGCGCCGTGCTCGCAGAATACGATGCCGGCGAGCCAGCTTTCACGCGGGTGCGCATCGATACACGGATGCCTCGGATCGAGCACGATCCAGTCGGCCCGGCAGCCCGCGCGCAAAGCCCCCGTGAGGCGGCCGGTCGCGGCAGCACCACCCGCGAGCACCGCCTCGACGAGTCGATCGGCGACTTGCGGCCTTGCCTCGCCCGCGAGCACGTTGCGCTCGCGACGCGCGAGACGCTGTCCGTATTCGAGCAGACGCAGCTCGGCACGCCAGTCGACGGCCACATGGCTGTCCGATCCGATGCCGATGCGCCCTCCCGCGTCGAGGTAATCGCGCGCGGGAAAGATGCCGTCCCCAAGATTCGCCTCCGTCGTCGGACACAATCCGGCGACGGCCCCGCTCGCCGCAAGCCCGGCGACTTCCCGGGCGTCGACATGCGTCGCATGGACGAGGCACCAGCGGCCATCGACATCGAAGCGGTCGAGCAGCCATGCAACGGGGCGCGCCCCTGTCGCAACGATGCACTCGTCGACTTCACCCGTCTGCTCGGCGATATGGATGTGCACCGGTGCGCCACGCATGTCGCTCGAAAGCCCGTCGATGAGCGCTCGCAGCGACTGCTCCGAGACCGCCCGCAGCGAATGCGGGGCAACGCCATACGCGAGCGCGCCATGCTCAGGCCTCGCCTTGCGAAGCCCATCGATCAAATCGAGCAACTCGTCGGGAGTACTGATGAAGCGCCGCTGGTCGTCGCGCGGCACCCGCGCACCGAACCCGCTGTATTGGTAGAGCACAGGCAGCATCGTCATGCCGATACCCGCGCGCATGGCCGCATCGACGACGCGTTCGGCAAGCTCCGCACGATTCGCATAGCGGCCGCCATCGGGCGCATGATGAACATAGTGGAATTCGCAGACCGACGTATAGCCCGCCTTCAGCATCTCCACATAGAGCCAATATGCGACGGCCGCCAGCGTCTCAGGGGTGACGCGCGCCGCGAACCGATACATGAGCTCGCGCCAGCTCCAAAATGTATCGCTCGCATTCGCCCGATACTCGGCCAGCCCCGCCATGGCACGCTGGAACGCATGCGAATGCAGGTTCGGCATACCCGGCATGAGCGGGCCCGCCGCGCGTGCAACATCGGGCGATGGCAGCGTATTCGGCGTGACGGCAGTCAATGCGCCGCCGGCATCCCATTCGAGCAGCACATTGCGTTGCCACCCGGCTGGAAGCCAGGCGTTCTCGGCGAACAACGCGCGCGGCGTTCGAGAATCGGGCGTTATGCTCATTTGCATCGAATCCGTCATGGCCCGTCGCCGATGGCGCGGGGAAGAAAGGAACCGCGTTCGAACACCGTGACGCCCGCGCGCACAACGCGCGAGGCAAGCGGCCGTCCGATCCAATAAGCGAGCTCGGCGAGTGTTTCGACTGACCACGCGACGAAATCCGCTCGCCGCCCGACTTCGATCACGCCGTGGCGGTCGCTCCGTCCAAGCGCGCGTGCCGCATGGCAAGTTACGCCTTGCAATGCTTCGGTGACCGTCAGCCGGAACAACGTGCAGCCCATGTTCAACATCGCGAGCAGCGACGTGGACGGCGAGGTCCCCGGATTACAGTCGGTCGCGAGCGCGATCGGCACGCCGTATCGCCGCAACAAATCGACGGGCGGCAGCTGCGTTTCGCGAATGAAGTAGTAAGCGCCCGGCAAAAGCACGGCGACCGTGCCCGCCTCCTTCATCGCTGCCACGCCGGCTTCGTCGAGGAATTCGAGATGATCGGCCGAGAGCGCCCCGTAGCGCGCTGCAAGCGCCGTCCCTCCGTTGGCGCTCAGCTGCTCGGCATGCATCTTGACTGGCAAGCCGCGGCGAGCCGCCGCATCGAGCACCCGCTCGCTTTGCGCGAGCGAGAATCCGATGCGCTCGCAAAAGACGTCGACCGCATCGACGAGCCCTTCATCGGCCAGCGCCGGCAGCATCCGCTCACAGACCTCGTCGATGTAGTCGTCGGGGCGGCCAGCGAATTCCGGCGGCAACGCATGTGCGCCGAGAAACGTCGTGTAGACCGATACGGGATAGCGGCGCCCGAGTTCGCGTGCCACGCGCAACATCTTGCGCTCGGTCGCCAGATCGAGGCCATAGCCCGATTTGATTTCGATCGCCGCGACGCCTTCCGCAATCAGCGGCTCGAGCCGGCGAGCCGCATCGTCGAGTAGCGTCGCCTCATCGGCGGCCCGCGTCGCGCGCACCGTCGAGACGATCCCGCCGCCGCGCCGCGCGATTTCCTCGTAGCCGACGCCCGCGAGCCGCATGGCGAATTCATCGGCGCGATGGCCGCCAAAAACGATATGGGTATGACAGTCGACGAGGCTAGGCGTGACCCACGCGCCGCCGAGATCCTCGCTCGGCCACGACGATAGCTCGGCCGGCAGATCCGACGCTGGGCCGAACCATTCGATGTTGCCGTCGCGCACGGCGAGCGCTGCATCGACGATCGTGCCGTCCGGGTCGCCGCTCGGGCAAAGATGCAGATGCCGCCAGATCCGCTCGCTCATGTTTTATCGACCCGTCGATCGAAATAGCGAATGCCGACGGCGAGCGCGGTGCCTTCACCGGACACGATGCACGACAAGCCACGCGGTCGATCGAGATGCAGCGAGTCCATCGCCGTGAGGCGCACCGGCTCCGCCCCGGCGACCGTCAGGTCGACCATCCCTTCGGCGCAAAAGACGAGCGCCGCATCGGCATCGAGCCGGTGCTCGTCTCCTGCCCGCCAGAGCTCGACTGTGCCGCTCGCCTCGCTGCGCCGGACCATCAGATTGAAGTCGCGCGTCGGCCCGTCGAGCAGTTCAGCATTGACGACGAGCTCCCCGGCGAAGCGAGCGAACGCGAACGGCTCGCTCAACGCCGTCTGTGCCATGCCGCGCTCGTCGGCGAGCAGCATGCCGGCGCCCGACAGCAAGACGAGCGTCCGATCGATACCCGAGAAACGCGAGAATGGCCCCGAACGTTCGACATCGGCGACGCTCACGCGCCAGACGAACTCGTCGAACCCGGCGCCCGGCGGGTATACAGCGATCTCGTGCGTCAGACCGCCGCCATTCTTCCATGGCGAAGCGACGACCTCGGCACCGCGCACGACGCTCCCCGAAGCGAAATTCGCCCCTGGGACGATCAAATCCAACGCACTAGTCTGAAGTGCAACCATCGCCCTCACCTCATCGCCCGAGCATCGGCAGCTTGAGCCCGACGTCTTGCGCCGTGCGTCGCGCGAGGTCGTAACCGGCGTCGGCATGTCGCATTACGCCCGTCGCCGGATCGTTGAACAGCACGCGCTCGATGCGGCGCGCGGCGGCTTCGGTGCCGTCGCAGACGATGACGACACCGGCATGCTGACTGAAGCCCATGCCGACCCCGCCGCCATGATGCAGCGACACCCAGGTCGCGCCGCCGGCGGTGTTCAGCAGCGCATTCAGGAGCGGCCAGTCGCTGACGGCATCGGAGCCGTCCTGCATTGCCTCGGTCTCGCGATTCGGGCTCGCGACGGAGCCCGTGTCGAGATGGTCGCGGCCGATCACGATGGGCGCCTTCAGCTCGCCGCGCGCGACCATCTCGTTGAAAGCGAGGCCGAGCCGATAGCGGTCTTTCACGCCGACCCAGCAGATGCGCGCGGGCAATCCCTGAAAAGCGATTCGCTCGCGCGCCATGTCGAGCCAGTTGTGCAAATGGGCGTCGTCGGGGATCAGCTCCTTGACCTTGGCATCGGTCTTGTAGATGTCCTCGGGGTCGCCCGATAGCGCCACCCAGCGGAACGGCCCCTTGCCTTCGCAAAAGAGCGGGCGGATATAGGCTGGCACGAAGCCGGGAAAGTCGAATGCGTCTTCGACGCCCATGTCGTGCGCCATCTGACGAATGTTGTTGCCGTAGTCGAGCGTCGCCGCGCCGCGCTTTTGCAACGCGAGCATCGCCTGCACCTGGGCCGCCATCGATTGCTTCGCGGGGGTGACGATGCTTTGCGGATCGACTCGCTGGCGCTCGCGCCATTCGGCGACCGTCCAGCCCTGCGGCAAATAGCCGTTGATAGGATCGTGCGCGCTCGTCTGGTCGGTCACGCAATCGGGCGTGATGCCGCGTGCAACGCATTCGGCGAAGACGTCGGCCGCATTGCCCAGCAGTCCGATGGAAACGGCCTTGCCGCTCCCCTTCGCCGCCTCGATCATCGCGAGTGCCTCGTCGAGCGTCGTTGCCTTCTTGTCGAGGTAGCGCGTTTTCAAGCGAAAGTCGATGCGCGTCTCATCGCATTCGACGGCGATCATCGAGAACCCCGCCATCGTCGCGGCGAGCGGCTGCGCGCCGCCCATCCCGCCTAGGCCGCCCGTCAAGACCCAGCGGCCTTTCGCATTGCCGCCGAAATGCTGGTTCGCAACGGCATAGAACGTCTCGTAGGTGCCTTGCACAATGCCCTGGCTCCCGATATAAATCCAGCTGCCGGCCGTCATCTGGCCGTACATCATGAGCCCCTTGCGATCGAGCTCGTGAAAGTGCTCCCACGTCGCCCAATGCGGAACGAGGTTCGAGTTCGCGAGCAGCACGCGCGGCGCATCGGCATGCGTCCGGAACACGCCGACGGGCTTGCCGGATTGAATCAGCAGCGTCTCGTCGTCGCCGAGGTCCTTCAACGTCTCGAGAATCCGGTCGAAGCAATTCCAATCGCGCGCCGCGCGGCCGATGCCGCCGTAGACGACGAGCGCATGCGGATGCTCGGCGACTTCCGCATCGAGGTTGTTCTGGATCATCCGGTAGGCCGCTTCGGTGAGCCAGCTCTTGCAGGTCTTCTCCGTGCCGCGCGGTGCACGCACGGTGCGCGTCGGATCGAAGCGCGGATCGGAAAACTTCGGGTCGTTCATGCGGTCCTCCTCGGGGATTCGTATGCGTTGATTCGGTCGGCGTCAGTTCAGAAGTCAGAAGTGGCCCGTGAATCGATAACGGTTGCCTGGATGCCATAGATTGGCTACCGAAGCGACGAGCGTGCGCGTCCAGGTGCGTCGATGCAGCACGAGACACGGCTCGCCCTCGGCCATCGCGAGGTGCGCATGCGTCTCGGGCTCGGGCAGCGCCGCCTCGATTCGATATTCGACGCGCGAGAGCGGCGCGACGCGCACGAGGTACTGATTCGGCGTGATTCTCGTGAAGTCCTGCAGCGCGTATTCGGGCGCGGCAGCGGGATTCACCCAACGCTCCTCCAGCTGCACCGGCTCGTCGTTTTCGAAATGCAGCAGCCGCGAATGAAAGATCGGGCTGCCCGGGCTGACCTGCATCTCCTCGGCCAGCGCGGCATCGGCAACGGCCGCGCCCAGTGCGAGCACGCTCGCGCGATGCTGGTGACCGCGCGCGCCGATCTCGTCGGAGATGCTGCGGATCGCAACGAGCGTCGATTCGTATTTGGGCCGTGCGACGAACGTCCCCGCGCCCTGCACGCGCGTGAGCACCTGCTCGGCCGTCAACTCGCGCAGCGCGCGGTTCACCGTCATGCGCGCGACTTTGAATTCGCGCGCGAGCTCGTTCTCGGAAGGCACCTGATCGCCCTCGGCCCATTCGCCCGAATGGATGCGCGCGAGGATGAAGTCCTTGATGCCCTGATAAGCGGGAGCGGAAGCGTTCATTTCGCTCTGGGCACCGGCCCCTCGGATGCGAACGAGAACGGGCTTGCCGCGGCGATCGTGCCGTCACGCACGAGCCGCTCGACGGCGGCGATGTCGGGCGCGAAGTAGCGATCGAGCTCATAGTGCGGCACCGCCGCGCGCAGCGTTTCCATCACGCGCCGCAACGGCGCGCTCGTGCGATGCGGCAGGCGCAAATCGATGCCCTGAGCCGCCGCGAGCAACTCGATCGCAAGGATGTTCGCCGTATTCGCGGCGATGTCGGCGAGCTTGCGCGCCGCGAACGTCGCCATCGAGACGTGGTCTTCCTGATTCGCCGAGGTCGGCAGCGAATCGACGGACGCCGGATGCGCGAGCGTCTTGTTCTCCGAAGCGAGCGCGGCCGCCGTCACGTGCGCGATCATGAAGCCCGAGTTGACGCCGCCATCCTTGACGAGGAACGGCGGCAAGCCCGAAAGCGTCGCGTCGATGAGCAGCGCGATCCGTCGCTCGGCGAGCGCGCCGATCTCCGCGGCCGCGAGCGCGAGATTGTCGGCGGCGAACGCAACCGGCTCCGCATGGAAGTTGCCGCCCGAGAGCACTTCGCCGGTATCCGGGAAGATCAACGGGTTGTCGGAAACGGCATTCGCTTCGACGAGCAACACGTCGGCTGCGTGACGCATCTGATCGAGACACGCGCCCATGACCTGCGGCTGACAACGCAGACTGTACGGATCCTGAACCTTGCCGCAGTCGCGATGCGAGAGGTTGATGCCCGAGCCTTCGAGCAGCGCGCGATAAGCGGCCGCCGCGTCGATTTGTCCCCGATGGCCGCGCAACTCGTGAATGCGCGCATCGAACGGCTTGATGGAGCCGGCCGCGGCATCCACCGACAGCGCACCGGTGACGAGCGCGGTGCGAAAGAGGTCTTCGATCGCGAAGAGGTTGTAAAGCGCGAGCGCCGTCGACGCCTGCGTGCCGTTCAGCAGCGCGAGCCCTTCCTTCGCCTGCAGCGTCAGCGGCGCGAGGCCGGCCAGCTTGAGTCCTTGTGCCGCGCTCATCCGCTCACCGCGAGCGTGCACTTCGCCGATGCCGAGCAGCGCGGCCGACAAATGCGCGAGCGGCGCGAGATCGCCCGAGGCGCCAACCGAGCCTTTGACGGGAATGACGGGCAACACGTCGGCGTTGAAGAGCGCGACGAGCGCGTCCATGACCTCGCGCCGGATCCCTGAGTGACCGCGGCCGAGGCTCGAGAGCTTCAGCGCGATCAAGAGCCGCACGACGGGCGCCGCCATCGGCTCGCCGACACCGACCGCGTGCGACAGCACCAGATTGCGCTGCAGCAGTTCGAGCTGATCGTGCGCGATGTGCGTGCTCGCGAGGCGGCCGAACCCCGTATTGATTCCATAGGCGGGCTCGCCTTTGGCGGCGATCTCGGCCACCGCCCGCGCACCGGCGTCGATGGCGGCATGGCTTGCCGGGTCGAGCGTGAGTGTGACGGGCTCACGGGCGATGCGACGCAGTTGGGCCAGATTCAAATGGCCAGGCGTGAGAATCATCATGAAAGGTTCCTGTTGCATCAGTCGTTCGTCGATGACGTGGCAGTCTAGTCCGGCCGCCTTGTATATACAACTCGTTTTTACAAGCCGCATGTAAGGGATTTCCATTACATGCGGCGAAGCGCGTGCGGCAGACCTGTACGGCATACGGACGCCCGCATGGTCGTTCAAGTGACAGATCGTTGTTGGCGGCTCCGCAGGTCCTCGACCTAGCAGGCTTCGTTGAACCGCGAGGGCTGAGGTTGTCTAGACATATGCAAGAGAATGGCCGAATCGGCGAACCGGACTGCTACCGAGGAGCCGCGAGCCGCACCAAAAAGGCGAGCGTGGCGCACTGCAATGGGTGGTTTGGCGGAGACACGATGAACGGTGCGCACTACCGGCGTGCGCGCGGGCATCGAATGAGTGGAAACAACGCTAGGTACGAGGTGTGCTTTGTTAGAGGCAAAGGCAGGACGCGGCAAAGCGATCGACGCGGCGCGTGCTGCGACTGCCGAGAGGAAGCGTCGCGGCCATCGCCGCAACTCACCTCCATCGAATGAAACGAACCGCTTGATCATGACTAAAACGCGAGAGACTCGAGAAATTCAAGGACAGCGACAGATGGATCTGATCGAACTTGCAAGAGAATCCGGCATGGCCGTGCTGTTGGACGCCAGGATCGGCCGGGAAGAGTACGTGAGCGTGAGCGGCTCGCTCGCCGCGCTCGCGCGCTTTGCCGACGCGGTCCGCAAAGAGCCGGAGAAAGAGGGGTCCGACAGCGGCGATTCATGAAGCCTCTCGGGCACCTCGCCCCGAGCATGCCGCCTTTCGAGAATCCATGAATCGGCGGTTTGACGAGCGCTTGCCCGATGGAATTCGGCAAGCGGCGCCCGGGCGCCCGCCCAGGGCGCAAGCGCGACCGTATCGTTCGACGTCTTGCGAGATGAAGATGCGCCCGCGCGAAACCCCACCCTTTGATCGTCCTCTCTCCCTCTCGGCGTAAAGAGAAGCGTTGTTACGGCGTTCCGTAACGACATTGCCACGATTCGCCGCAATTATCGTTTATGACTGCGGGTGCCGCCCGGCAGTCGATATTCGTCTGAGCTTAAAGAATTCATCGGCGCAGCCGAAAACCTTAAAAGCAGCTAGCGAATGGCGCGCAAAATAAGTAGGGTCGAAAAATGAATAAATTACCGACGTTTTCAGGCAGGCTCATTGCTCGTTCTGCAGTGTTGACAGAAGACGTCAGACGTTTTGCATTCGTGTGGCGCGAGTGTCGGCAATTCGTGCGTCACGCCACGCCGTTTTAATGCGCAAACCATTTGCTGTGGTTAAACTAATCGTGGTGGCCGCAGTGTTTCAAGCGCCGTCACGTAGAGGCACCAGAGGAGCCTAACAATGAATCGCCCGCTCGGCCGCATGATGCCGCTGCGCGTCATCACGACGATGTCGCCCGGTGCCCGCTGGAAGTGGCTTCTCGGGTTCGTCGCGGCAGGATTACTCGGCGTCCTCGCCTATTTCGCCTCGATTGAAATACAAACTTCGCGGCTGCAGGCACGCTACCTCGCCCGGCTCGATCGCGACGTCTCATTCTCGCTCGAGCCCGGCCCGAGCAACAGCATCCGTTTTCCTTCGGCGTCTTTGAGCGGGCCGTACGACATCCGGCTCGGCTACGCGCGCCTCCCCGATTTCGAAAAGCGCCTCCTCGCTCGCGGCTATGTCGTCACCCAGCAGGCGCGCGATTCATCGACGATGACCTCGATCGCCGATCATGGCCTCTTCGTACCTTATGCGGAGAAAGATCAAGGCGGCCTGAAATTGTTCGCGATGAACGACGAGCCGCTTTTCAGCGCGCGCTATCCGGCGCTCGCCTACCCGAGCTTCGATGCGATTCCGCCGCTCGTCGTGAGTGCGCTCACGTTCATCGAGGATCGGTACCTGCTCGATACGCGCGAGCCCTACCGCAATCCC
The DNA here is from genome assembly GCF_040965455.1 of Trinickia sp. EG282A. NCBI lineage: Bacteria > Pseudomonadati > Pseudomonadota > Betaproteobacteria > Burkholderiales > Burkholderiaceae > Trinickia > Trinickia sp. EG282A. The sequence continues at coordinate 892,232 of NZ_JBFRCC010000003.1, forward strand.
GCCATGGACTGGGGGCGCTTCACGCGCGCACTCGGCGATCAAGCTCTGCGCTTCGTCAATCCCCATCAATCGACGCCGGGCGGCAGCACGCTCGCCACGCAGATCGAGAAGTTTCGCCACTCGCCGGGCGGCCGCACCGCGACGCCGCCCGAAAAGCTGCGCCAGATCGCATCGGCATCGGTACGCGCTTATCTCGGCGGCGAGGATACGATGCCGGCGCGCCGGACGATCGTCATGCATTACCTGAACACGGTGCCGCTTGCCGCGCAGCCGGGCGTCGGCGAAATTTCCGGTCTTGGCGACGGACTCACCGCCTGGTACGGCCGCGACTTCAACGAGGTCAACAATCTGCTCGCGCAGGCGAGCCTGCAAGGCCCGAGCGGCGAGGTATCGCCCGAGACCCTCGCCAAGCAGGCGCTCGCGTTCAAGCAAACGTTGTCGTTGCTCATCGCGCAGCGCGCCCCCTCGTATTACCTCGTGCGCAATCCCGCGGCGCTGGATCGACTGACCGACAGCTATTTGCGCGTGCTGGCGGCCAACGGCGTGATCTCGCAGCCGCTGCGCGACGCCGCCCTCGCCGAACGGCTCGTGCTCAATCGCGCTTCCGCGCCGCAGCCGGTCGGCGAATCGTACGTCGCGCGCAAAGCCGTCACGCTTTTGCGGTCGCATCTTATGAATGCGCTCGGCGTCGCGAGCTACTACGATCTGGACCGGCTCGACCTGACGGCGCATGCCACGCTCGACAAGAGCCTGCAGGAAAGCGTAAGCGAGGCGCTCGCGCGCGCGACCACCGTCGATGGCGCGAAGGCCGCGGGCCTCTACGGCTTCGAAATGCTGCGCCCGGGCGACGATCCGTCGAAGATCGCATTCAGCTTCACGCTATTCGAGCGCCGCGGCGGCGAGAATCTGCTGCGCGTGCAGACCGACAGCGTCAATCAGCCGTTCGACATCAATCACGGCGCGCGCCTCAACCTCGGCTCGACGGCCAAGCTGCGCACGATCGTCACGTATCTGCAGATCGTCGAGAGATTGCATGCGCGCTATGCGTCGATGTCGACAGCCGAGCTCAAGCGCGTGCAACCCGACCCGCTCGACAATCTCGCGCGCTGGGCCGTCGATTACCTTTCGCATACGAACGACCGATCGCTTTCGGCAATGCTCGATGCCGCCGTCGAGCGCAAGTACTCGGCGAGCCCCGGCGAGCTGTTCTCGACGGGCGGCGGAATGCAGGCGTTCACGAATTTCGACAAGTCTGACAACGGCCGCATCCTCACGGTCAGCCAGGCGTTCCAGCACTCGGTGAACCTCGTCTTCGTGAGGCTCATGCGCGACATCGTCCACCACGAGATGATCGAGGCCGCCGGGCCGTCGCTGAGCTGGACCGACGATCCCGCGCTGAGGCAGCGCTACCTCAAGCAGTTCGTCGATCAGGAGAGCCTCGTCTATCTGCATCGCTTCTACAAGAAGTACGAGGGCAAGACGCCCGATGCGGCGCTCGATACGCTGATCGCGGGCATGCACAAGTCCGCGCCGAAGGTCGCGACAGCGTTGCGCAGCGTCGCGCCCGAGGAGCCGCTTCCGTGGTTCGGCGGGCGCATGCGCGCCGCTTTGAAAGGCACGCCCGATCAGTGGCTCACCGATGGCGACCTCGCCGCGCTCTATGCCAAGTACGGCATCGACAAGTTCAACCTCAACGATCGAGGCTACATCGCGCGGGTTCACCCGATCGAGCTCTGGATGCTCAACTATCTGCGCAAGCACCCGAACGCATCCGAAAACGAATTGCGCGCGGCGAGCAAAGATGCGCGATTCACGTCCTATGCGTGGCTCTTCAAGACCCGGCATCACTTGACGCAGGACCGCCGCATCCGTCGCATGGTCGAGCTCGAGGCGTACGGGCGGATCACGCAGGCGTGGCGCGCGCTCGGCTATCCGTTCGAGACGGTGACGCCTTCGTATGCCGCGGCCGTCGGCGCTTCGGGCGATCGTCCCGACGCCCTGGCGCAGCTGATCGGCACGATCGCGAGCAACGGCAGGATGCTGCCGCTGCAAAGCATCGACTCGCTCGAGTTCGCGGCCGGCACACCGTTCGAGACGCACTTCGCGCATGTGCCGAGCAAGCAGGGTCCGGTCGTATCGCCCGAGATTGCCGAGGTCGTCCAGGGTCTGCTCACCTCCGTCGTGCAGGGCGGCACGGGCGCGCGCCTCGCGAGCGGCCTGCCGCTCGGAGACGGTCACACGCTGACCGTGTACGGTAAGACCGGGACCGGCGATCAGCGCTTCGAAGTCTACGCGAGCGGTCACAGGCTCATCGAATCGCGCAAGGTCAATCGCACGGCGACGTTCGTATTCGTCATCGACAACCGCTTCTTCGGCTCCTTGACCGCCTTCACGCACGAGCCGTACGCGGCGCGCTACAGCTACACGAGTGCGATGGCCGTGCAGCTCTTGAAGTCGCTCGGCCCGACGCTCGCGCCGCTCATCGAGCACGAGGAGCGGACCAGCACGGCCGCCGAGCACGGAGAAGACGCCGCCTCCCCCACCCCTTCCATCGTCAAGACCGCCTCTCCCTCGTGAATGCCGGGTGGGCCGCCGCTTGCGTAAAGCGGCGAGCCCCGTCGGCGATGCATGCGACAATCGCGCGACAACGACAAGCGCGAAAGCGCGCGCATGCTCATTCGCATCGACAAAATCCGCAGAGAGAGAGACATGACCCATTCAGCCGCCTCCGCGTCTTCCCCCTCCCCGATTTCCTCGGCTGGCGGAGACTCGCACGCCGTCACTCGAACGCTGCACGGCGACGTTCTCGTCATCGCCATCGACAATCCGCCCGTCAACGCGCTCGGCGTCGAAGTCCGACGCGGCCTTCTCGAAGCGATCGAAGCGGCCGACGCCGACGCCGCAGTCGCAGCCGTGGTCATCGTCGGCGTCGGCCGGAACTTCATCGCCGGCGCCGACATTCGCGAGTTCGGCAAGCCGCCGCAGCCGCCTCATCTGCCAGCCGTCTGCGATCGCATCGAGGCAAGCACCAAGCCCGTCGTGGCCGCGATTCACGGCGCCGCGCTCGGCGGCGGGCTTGAAGTCGCGCTCGCGGCCCACTATCGGATCGCCGCGGCGGGTGCCAAGTTCGGCCTGCCCGAAGTGAAGCTCGGGTTATTGCCGGGCGCGGGCGGCACGCAGCGCACCCCGCGGCTCATCGGTGCGCGAGCGGCGCTCGAGCTCATGCTCTCCGGCCGCCACGCGAGCGCCGACGAAGCGCTGACGCTCGGCCTCGTCGATCGTCTTTCCAAGACCGACGACATCCTCATCGAGGGGCTCGCCTACGCGCGCGAGCTCGTCGCCACGCGCCAGGGCACGCGGCCGACGCGCGCGGCGAACGGACTCGCCGACGAAGCGGCGAGCCGTGCCGCCATCGAAGCGGCACGCAAGGAGACGGCAACGCGCTCACGCGGGCTCTTTTCGCCGCTGAAGATCGTCGAGGCCGTGCAAGCCGCGCTCGAGCGGCCATTCGACGAAGGCTTGGCACTCGAGCGCAGACTCTTTCTCGAATGCCTCGACAGCCCGCAGCGCGCCGGGCTCGTCCACGCCTTCTTCGCCGAGCGTGAAGCGGCGAAGGTGCCCGAGGCGAGCGCGGCTAAGCCGCGTGCAATTGCGAGCGTCGGTATCGTCGGCGGCGGCACCATGGGTGCCGGCATCGCCGTCGCCGTGCTCGATGCGGGCCTGCCCGTCACGCTGATCGAGCGCGACGAAGCCGCGCTCGGCCGCGGGCGCGCACACGTCGAGCGCGTCTATGACGGCCTCGTCGCGAAAGGGCGCATCGACGCGAAAGCGAAGGCGGATGCCATGGCGCGCCTCACGGGCAGCACTTCGTATGAGGCGCTGGCGAACGTCGACCTCGTGATCGAGGCGGTTTTCGAGGACATGGCCGTCAAAAAGGCCGTCTTCACCGAGCTCGACCGCGTTGCCCGACCCGGCGCCGTGTTGGCGACGAACACGTCGTATCTCGACATCGACGAAATCGCCGGCGCGACCTCAAGGCCCGCCGACGTCATCGGCTTGCATTTCTTCTCGCCGGCCAACGTGATGAAGCTGCTCGAAGTGGTCGTGCCCGCGCGCGTCGCGGCCGATGTCGTCGCGACCGCGTTCGAGTTCGCCAAGCGACTGTCGAAAGTTTCCGTGCGGGCCGGCATCTGCGATGGCTTCATCGGCAATCGGCTCCTCGCCGTCTACCGGACCGCGGCCGACTATTTGCTCGAGGACGGCGCATCGCCCTATCAGATCGACGAGGCGATGCGCGCGTTCGGCTATCCGATGGGACCGTACCAGGTCATCGATCTCGCGGGCGGCGACATCGGCTGGGCCGCTCGCAAGCGGCGCGCGCCGACGCGCGATCCGCGCCTGCGCTACGTCGAGATCGCGGACCGCCTCTGCGAGCGCGGCTGGTTCGGACAGAAGACGGGGCGCGGGTTTTACCTCTATCCTGACGGCGCACGCACGGGCGTACGCGATCCCGAGGTCGAGGCGCTCATCGAAGACGAGCGCAAGCTGCGCGGCATCACGCCCCGCAGCTTCACCGACGAGGAAATCGTCGAGCGCCTGATGACGGCCGTCGTCAACGAAGCGGCGAACATCGTCCGTGAAGGCATTGCGCTACGCCCGTTGGACGTGGACGTCACGCTCGTGCACGGCTACGGCTTTCCGCGCTATCGCGGCGGCCCGATGAAATATGCGGACACGCTCGGCCTCGCGAACGTGCTCGCGAGTTTGCGTCGCTTCGAGAAGGAGGACCCCCTCTTTTGGAAGCCGTCACCGCTCATCGTCGAACTCGTCGATCGCGGTGCCGACTTCTCGAGCCTCAATACGACGCGGGGGTGAGCGAGCTCAGCAGGGCGCGACGCATGTCGTCGTGCCCGGGGGCGTCACGATGGTGTTGCGTTCTTCGGGCACGGTCTGCGTTCCCTGTGGCACCACGACGGTCGTATTCTCCTTCGGTGGCTGGCTCTTGGTGTAAGAGAAGCAGCCCGCGATAAAAAACGGCAGCAAAAGCGCCAAAAACCAGTTGCGTTTCATCACTTCCTCCCTGTTGTATCGGCCGATGACGGCGGCGCGGCGAATGTCGATGCGGATGGAAAGCATCTCGCCCATCTCGCACGCGGCAACGCGGCGGGATGCCGCCAGTCGACGGCGCCGGCATCCCCGATCAAAGGGTCAGCAAAAGCGGTTCCCGGACGAGTGACCGATCAAGCGGGAAAGTCGGAGGAAATGCGCGCGCGCCGCAACCCGCGCCGGACGGCCGACGAGCACGGCCGTTCGCGTCAATCGCCGACGTATATCGTGAGCGTCTCCTTGACTTCTTCCATGACGACATAGCTTTTCGACTGCGTCGCACCCGGCAATTGCAGCAGGATGTCGCCGAGCAATTTGCGGTAGTCGGCGATTTCGCCGATGCGGGCCTTGATCAGGTAGTCGAAGTCCCCCGACACCAGGTGACACTCCAGGACTTCGGGAATCTTCTGCACTTCACGGCGAAACTGGTCGAACATGTTCCCGCTCTTGTGATCGAGCGTGATTTCGACGAAGACGAGCAGCGCCGCACCGAGTTGCAACGGATCGACGCGCGCGTGATAGCCCGTGATGACGCCATCGCGCTCCATCCGTTTGACCCGCTCGATGCAAGGCGTCACCGTCAGGCCGACGCGTTCGGCGAGGTCTTTCATCGCGATGCGACCGTCTTCCTGCAGCACTTTGAGGATATGGTGATCGAGCTTGTCCAGCTTGCGTACGGGTTGCCGTTGCGTGCGCATGTTTTTCACCAAAATTTGAAAAATTACAGTAACAAAAACTGCTTTTGTCACAATAGTATAGCGCCAAGAACTGGATCTTCCGTCTTGAGGGACAGCTATGCGAGTCATCGTTCTGGGCAGCGGCGTGGTCGGCGTGACGAGCGCCTATTATTTGGCGCGCGCCGGTCATGAAGTCACCGTCGTCGATCGCGAGGCAGGGCCCGCGCTGGAAACGAGCTTCGCCAACGCCGGGCAGATCTCGCCCGGCTACGCCGCGCCGTGGGCCGCGCCCGGCGTGCCGCTAAAAGCCGTCAAGTGGATGTTTCAGAAACACGCGCCGCTCGCGATCCGGCTCGACGGCACACAATTCCAGTTGCGCTGGATGTGGGAAATGCTGCGCAACTGCACCGCCGAGCGTTATGCGACCAACAAGGGCCGCATGGTCCGCCTCGCCGAGTACAGCCGCGATTGCCTGCAAGCGCTGCGCGCCGAGACCGGCATTCAATATGAAGGCCGCACCGGCGGCACACTGCAGGTTTTTCGCACTCAGCAGCAGCTCGACGGCGCAGCAAAGGATGTCGCCGTCCTGAAAGAGGCGAACGTTCCTTATGAGCTCTTGAGCGCGACCGAGCTTTCGCGCGCCGAACCGGCGCTCGCGGCCGTCTCGCACAAGCTGACGGGCGGCTTGCGGCTGCCCGGCGACGAAACGGGCGACTGCCAGCTCTTCACGACACGCCTCGCCGCGATGGCCGCCGGGCTTGGCGTGAAGTTCCGCTTCGGCACGTCGATCGACGAACTGCTGATGGCGTCGGGTCGCATCGCGGGCGTGCGCTGCGGCGACGAAGTGCTGCGCGCCGATACGTACGTCGTGGCGCTCGGCTCGTACTCGACGAAGCTCGTCGCCGACATCGTGAAGATTCCCGTGTATCCGCTGAAGGGTTATTCGATCACCGCGCCTGTCGTCAACGCCGAGGCCGCGCCTGTCTCGACCGTGCTCGACGAGACTTACAAAATCGCGATTACGCGCTTCGACAATCGGATCCGCGTCGGCGGCATGGCCGAGATCGTCGGCTTCGACAAGAAGCTGCGCCAAGCCCGCCGCGAGACGCTCGAGATGTGCGTGAACGATCTGTTTCCGGGCGCCGGCGACACGTCGCAGGCGCCGTTCTGGACGGGCTTGCGCCCCATGACGCCCGACGGCACGCCGATCGTCGGCCGCACGCCGTTGCCGAACCTCTTCCTCAACACGGGCCACGGCACGCTAGGCTGGACGATGTCGTGCGGCTCGGGGCAATTGCTGGCCGACCTGATCTCGGGCAAGCGGCCCGCGATCAAGGCCGACGATCTGTCCGTGCATCGATACATCGGCGATCTCAGCTCCACGCCGCGTCCCGCCTACGCGTAACGGCAGGAGGCGCCTCCAAGAGGCGTCCTCTTCATTTCCGCCGCGCGGCGCTCAAAACTGATCTTCGGACAACGCCAGCACACCCTCGCCGCCCTTCGCGCTCAAGACAGCCACCTCGAGCGCCGCGGCTCGCGGCAAGACATGTTCCGCATAGAAGCGCGCCGTGGCTATCTTCGCGCCATAGAACGAAGGATCGGTCGATTCGTTCGCGGCCGCCGCGAGCATCGCGCGCGCCATCTGCCAACCGGCGAGCACGATTCCCGCGAGTTGCAGGTAGAGAACGCTGCCGGCAAACACCGCGTTGGGATCGCGCTTCGCATTGGATAGGACGAAGTCGACGGCGGCCGCAAGCGAGCGCGCACCGGCCTCGAGTCGATCGCGCATCGACACGAAGGCGGCGCCATCGTGCGCCGAAAGGGCTTGGATAGTCTCGCCGATGCGGTCGATCAGCTGCTTCGCCACGGCGCCGCCGTCGCGCAGCGTCTTGCGACCAACGAGGTCGTTCGCTTGGATCGCCGTCGTGCCTTCGTAAATGGTCAGAATGCGCGCGTCGCGATAGTACTGGGCCGCGCCGGTTTCCTCGATGAACCCCATGCCGCCGTGCACCTGCACACCGAGGCTCGCGACCTCGATCGAAAGCTCCGTGCTCCATCCCTTGACGATCGGCACGAGGTATTCATAGACGGCTTGGTGTTCGGCGCGCTTCGCTTCGTCGGGATGACGATGCGCGATGTCGCTCTCGGCGGCCGCCACATAGGCGAGCGCACGCGCGCCTTCCGTCAGCGCACGCATCGTCGCGAGCATCCGGCGCACGTCCGGATGATGAATGATCGTCACCGCCTCTTTCGCCGAACCGTCGACAGGCCGGCTCTGCACGCGCTCCTTCGCGTAGGAGACGGCCTTCTGGTAAGCGCGCTCGGCAACGGCGATGCCCTGCATGCCGACGGCGAAGCGCGCGGCATTCATCATGATGAACATGTATTCGAGACCGCGATTCTCCTCGCCGACAAGATAGCCGAGCGCGCCGCCATGGTCTCCGAACTGGAGCACGGCCGTCGGACTCGCCTTGATGCCGAGCTTGTGTTCGATCGAAACGCAATGCACGTCGTTGCGGGCACCGAGCGAACCGTCGTCGTTGACGAGAAACTTCGGCACGATGAAAAGCGAAATGCCTTTGACACCCTCGGGCGCGTCGGGCGTGCGCGCAAGCACGAGATGGACGATGTTGTCGGCCATGTCGTGCTCGCCCCACGTAATGAAAATCTTGGTGCCGAAGAGCCGATAAGTGCCGTCGCCTTGCGGCTCGGCTCGCGTGCGCACGAGCGCGAGGTCCGAGCCGGCCTGCGGCTCGGTCAGGTTCATCGTGCCCGTCCACTCGCCGCCGATCAGCTTCGGCACATAGCGCTGCTTCTGCTCCTCGCTGCCGGCGGTGAGCAGCGCTTCGATCGCGCCGTCGGTCAGCAGCGGGCAAAGCGAAAACGAGAGGTTCGCCGCGTTGAGCATCTCGATGCAGGGCGTACCGATGAGCTTCGGTAAGCCTTGACCTTCATAGTCGAGCGGATGTTGCACCCCTTGCCAGCCCCCTTCGACGAACTGACGAAACGCTTCCTTGAAACCGGGGGTCGCGGTGACGGCGCCTTCGTTCCAGACACTCGGATTGCGGTCGCCCTCGACGTTGAGCGGAGCGAGCACCTCTTCGCAAAGCTTGGCCGATTCGCCGAGCACAGCCTGCGCCGTGTCGAGCGTCGCTTCTTCGAAGCCCGGCAGCTTGCCGATTTCGTCGAAGCCGGCCAGCTCCTTCATCACGAACAGCATGTCCTTGATAGGCGCGATGTAGCTCATTGTCTCCTCCGTCCCAAGCGTATAAAAAAAAGGGGCGCGTCGCGCCCCCACTATTCCGTCAGGCGCCGCTCATCGCAGCGCTTCACGCGTCACGTCAAAGCGCGGCAACCAACTCGGGTACGAGCGAGAACAGATCGCCGACGAGGCCATAGTCAGCCACGCTGAAAATCGGCGCCTCCGGGTCCTTGTTGATCGCCACGATCACCTTCGAATCCTTCATGCCCGCGAGGTGCTGAATCGCGCCCGAGATACCCACGGCCACATAGAGCTGCGGCGCCACGATCTTGCCCGTCTGCCCGACCTGATAGTCGTTCGGCACGTAGCCCGCATCGACCGCGGCGCGCGAGGCGCCTAACGCCGCGCCGAGCTTGTCCGCGAGCGGCACGAGCACGCTCTCGTAGTTCTCACCGCTGCCGAGGCCGCGTCCGCCCGAGACGACGATTTGCGCGCTCGTCAGCTCCGGCCGATCGAGTTTCGTCACCTCGCGGTTCACGAATTGCGAAATGCCGCGATCGGCGCTCGCCTCGATCTTTTCGATCGGCGCGCTGCCGCCCTCCGCCGCTGCCGCGTCGAAGCCCGTCGCACGGACCGTGATCACCTTGATCGGATCGCTCGATTGCACCGTCGCGATCGCGTTGCCCGCGTAAATCGGGCGCTCGAACGTATCGGGCGAGACCACCGCCGTGATCTCGCTGATTTGCGCCACGTCGAGCTTGGCCGCGATGCGCGGCGCGATGTTCTTGCCGTACGCCGTCGCCGGCGCGACGATATGCGAGTAGTCCTTCGCGATGCCGAGCACCGTCGCCTCGACGTTCTCGGCGAGCCCTTCGGCCAGCTGCGGCGCGTCGGCCAGCAGCACCTTCGAGACACCGGCGATCTTCGCGGCCGCATCGGCCGCGCCTTGCGCGTCGTGCCCCGCCACCAACACGTGAATATCGCCGCCGATCTTCTGAGCCGCGGCCACCGTGTTCAAAGTCGCGCCCTTGACGGTCGCGTTGTCATGTTCGGCAATTACCAGAATCGTCATTTCTCGTTGCTCCGCTCGCGCTTACAGCACCTTGGCTTCCGTCTTCAGCTTCTCGACCAGCGTCTTCACGTCCGGCACCATCACACCGGCACTGCGCTTCGGCGGCTCGGTCACCTTCAGCGTCTTCAGACGCGGCGTGACATCGACACCGAGGTCTTCGGGCTTGATCGTCTCCAACGGCTTCTTCTTCGCCTTCATGATGTTCGGCAGCGTCACGTACCGAGGCTCGTTCAGACGCAGGTCCGTCGTCACCACGGCCGGCAGCGTCAGCGTGAGCGTCTCGGCGCCGCCGTCCACTTCACGCGCCACCGTCGCCCGCTTTTGTCCGCCCTCATCGGCAATGGTCAGCTTCGACGCGAACGTCGCCTGCGGCAGGCCTGCCAGCGCGGCGAGCATCTGACCCGTCTGGTTCGAGTCGTCGTCGATCGCCTGTTTGCCGAGGATCACGAGCTGCGGCTGCTCCTTCTCGACGAGCGCCTTCAAGAGCTTCGCCACCGCGAGCGGCTGCAGCTCTTCACTCGATTCCACGAGAATCGCACGGTCCGCACCGATCGCGAGCGCCGTGCGCAAGGTTTCCTGGCACTGCGCCACGCCGCACGAGACGGCGACGATCTCGGTCGCCACGCCCGCTTCCTTCAGGCGCACCGCTTCCTCGACGGCGATTTCGTCGAACGGATTCATCGACATCTTCACGTTCGCGATGTCGACACCCGTGCCGTCCGACTTCACCCGGACCTTCACGTTGTAGTCGACCACGCGCTTGACTGGAACCAGAACTTTCATGCACACGCTCCAAAGTGACGATTACGTTAACCTAGCGGCCATTATAACGACGGCGCTTCAAGCCACCGCGCCGGCCTGCGAAGCCGAAGGGTCTCTCCTCCGATGGTGCACGCGGCAATAACGAACGATCGTTTTATTTTAATGAGACGAGGACCTGGACGCCAAGTCCCGTTAGTCGACGAACGCCTCTACTAACGTGCACCGACGCCGGCCGCAGCCGGCGTATCCGGTCTTTCCGCTTTTCTGCCTTGCGGCGCTCGCTCAGCGATGGCTGAGCCGCCGCACTAGCCAATCGCCGAACGACTGAACGAGCTGGACGAACACGATCAGGATGACGACGACGGCGAGCATCACCTGCGGCAGGAAGCGCTGATAGCCGTAGCGGATGCCGAGGTCGCCGAGCCCGCCTCCGCCGATCGCACCCGCCATCGCCGAATACCCGACGAGCGAAACGAACGTGATCGTGAGCCCCGCGACGATGCCCGGCAGTGCTTCGGGCAGCAGCACCTTGAAGACGATCTGTCGCGTCGTCGCCCCGAGCGCTTGCGCCGTCTCGATGAGTCCGCGATCGACCTCGCGCAGCGCGGTCTCGACGAGGCGCGCGATGAACGGCGCCGACGCGATCGTGAGCGGGACGACGGCCGCGGCCGTGCCGATCGAGGTCCCGACGACGAGGCGTGTGAGGGGAATCACGGCTACGAGCAGGATGATGAACGGCGTCGAGCGCACGGCGTTGACCGTCAAGCCCATCGCGCGATTGGCCGAGACGTTTTCCAGCACTCCGCCGCGCTCGGTCAGGTGCAGCAATACGCCGAGCGGTAGTCCGACAAGCGCGCCGAGCGTCCCCGAGATACCGACCATGACGAGCGTTTCCCAGAACGACTGGAGAAACATCGAGAGCATTTCGTCAAACATGCGAGAGTGCCTCCACGACCACGCCTTGCTCACGCAGAAAGTCGAGCGCAGCGCCAAGCTGCGCCGGCTCGCCGCCGGCCAGCACGGCAAGCGAGCCGAATGCGCGGCCCTGAATGTCGTCCACCTGGCCGTGCAGGATGTTCATGTCGACGGCGCAGCGCCGGATCGTCTCAGAGAGCACGGGCCGATCGACGCTCGCGCCGGCGAACGCGAGCCGCAACAGTCGCCCCTCGCCCGTCTCGAGATGCTTGGCGACGCGCGCTTTCACGGCGTCGGGGAGCTCGTGCGCGATGACGTCGCCGAGCAGCGCGCGCGTGACTTCGTGACGCGGCTTCAGGAATACATCGACGACACTGCCTTGCTCGACGACCCGGCCCGCGTCCAGCACCGCGACGCGGTCGCACACCTGCTTGATGACTTCCATCTGATGAGTGATCAGGACGATGGTCAAGCCGAGCTTCCGATTGATGCTTCTCAGCAGCTCGAGGATCGAGCGCGTCGTCTCGGGATCGAGCGCCGACGTCGCTTCGTCGGAAAGCAGGACTTTGGGCTTACTCGCGAGCGCGCGGGCGATACCGACGCGCTGCTTTTGCCCGCCGCTGATTCGCGCCGGGTAGCGGTCCTTCTGAGCGGAGAGCCCGACGAGTTCGAGCAGCGGTAGCACGGCCGCCTCGATCGCGGCCCGCTTCATGCCGGCCAGCTCGAGCGGCAGCGCGACGTTCTCGAAGACCGTGCGCGAGTTGAGCAGGTTGAAATGCTGGAAAATCATGCCGATCTCGCGGCGCGCCTCGCGCAACTGATCGGCCGGCAGCGCCGTCAGCGTACGGCCGGCGACGATGACCTCCCCCTCGCTCGGCCGCGAAAGCAGATTGATCGTGCGCACCAGCGTGCTCTTGCCGGCGCCGCTGCGGCCGATGATGCCGAAGATCTCGCCAGCCGGGATCGTCAGATTGACGGTTTGAAGCGCATCGACCCATCCTTGTGGTCCGGGGTAGCGCTGCGAAACGTTGCGTAATTCGATCATCAAAAAGTAAAACGGCGGAGACTGTCGGAGCGCGTGCCTCGCGCTTGTCGACAGCCGGCCGCCGTGGCTCACTGGTAAAGGCGCTTATTTTATCGCAATGCGGCAAATGACCATTAATAAGTAATCATTCGATCAAAATAACTATGAGTAATTAGAGGCCATCGTCCGAGGCGTGTGCGCGTCGGCCCGCGCGAACCCGACTAATATCTGTTCCCCAAGCACCACTTGAAAGGTTGCCCCATGGTCAGCAGCGTCGAGCGCTCGCCCGCCCATCAAATCGGAGCGCCGCATCAAGCCGGGCGACGCGGACACACGGGCACCGTTCGCACCGCCGACGGAGTCGAACTCGCCTGCTACCGCTGGCCCGCAGCCTCGGCTGCTGCCACCGCTGCTTCCCGGGAGCCGCGTCCTCGCGCGACCGTCGCGCTGTTGCACGGCCTCGCCGAGCACGCCGGCCGTTATGCCCCGCTCGCCGAATGCCTGAACGCGGCCGGCATCGAGCTCGTGGCGATCGATCTGCGCGGCCACGGACGTTCGCCCGGCAAGCGCACGTGGGTCGCTCGGATCGACGACTATTTGTCCGATGCGCAGGCGCTGCTCGACGCCGCTGGCGACCCCGAGCGTAGCGACGGCTCGGAGCCGCCGCTCTTCCTGATGGGCCACAGCATGGGTGGCGCGATCGCGGCGCTATTCGCCGTCGAGCGGCTCGCCGATTTCGGCGAGCGCAACGGGCCGCTCGCCGGCCTGATCCTCTCGAGCCCGGCTCTGGCGCCGGGCCGTGACCTGCCGCGCTGGAAGATCGCGGCGAGCCGCTTCATCAGCCGCGTTTGGCCGAGCTTTCCGGCGATGAAAGTGGAACCGGCGCTGCTCGCGCGCGATGAAACCGTCGTCGAAGCGAATCGTCGCGACTCGCTCGTCCATCACGGCAATATACCGGCTCGCACGGGGGCCGGCATTCTCGACGCGATGGCGCGCATCGAGCGTGGCCGCGCCGCGCTGCGGCTACCGGTGCTCGTCTATCATGGCAGCGAAGATGAGCTCACCGAGCCGCAGGGCAGCCGCGCGTTTGCCGCGCAAGTCGGCTCGCCCGATTGCACCCTGACGATTTACGAAGGCAGCTACCACGAGACGATGAACGATCTCGATCGCGAGCGCGTCATCGAAGCGTTGATCGATTGGATCAAGCACCGTTCGTCGGCCAGTTCGGCTTCCGCTTCTCGATGAATGCCTGGATGCCTTCGAGCGCGGCCTCATCCATCGCATTGCAGGCGATCGTTTGCGCGGCCAGCTGATAGGCGGCTTCGATGTCCAGCTCGACCTGGCGATAAAACAGCGTCTTGCCCGCGCGAACCGCCGCGGCCGGCTTCGCGCAAATGCTCGAGGCCAGCCCGGCGATTTCGGCATCGAGCGCATCGAGCGGCGCCATCCGATTGACGAGCCCCTTTTCACGAGCCTGCGCCGCGTCGATGAAATCGCCCGTCATGAGCATTTCGAAAGCGGCCTTGCGTGAAAGATTGCGAGAAAGCGGCACGGCCGGCGTCGCGCAGAAGAGACCGTAGTTGATGCCGGAGACGGCAAAACGCGCGGTGTCGGCCGCCACGGCGAGATCGCACATGGCCACGAGCTGACACCCGGCCGCCGTTGCCATCCCGTGCACGCGCGCGATGACGGGTTGCGGCATGCGCTGGATCGTCATCATCAGTTCCGAGCAGCGTGCGAAAAGCGCTCGATAGTATTCGAGCGACGGCGCCGCGCGCATCTCCTTGAGGTCGTGCCCCGCGCAGAAAGCGCGACCCGCGGCCGCGATGACGACGACGCGTGCGTCAGACTTCTCGATCGTCCGGAGCGCCGCGTGCAACTCGGCGATAAGCTGCTCCGACAGCGCGTTGAACGCGTCGGGGCGATTGAGCGTGAGACGGACGACACCCGGCAGGCCGTAGGCGCCATGCTCGACGATGAGGACGCCCGCTCCGCTTGCCGGCGTCGACGACGATGAAGATGACGATAGAGGTTGGTTCGCATCCATATGCGGCTCCTTTGCGTCTCGTCCGTTGCGCGTTGGCGTTTCCCCGCCGACTTCTCTTCGCATCCGCGCCCGTGCTCGCGACCGTCGATCACGCGGGCTCGGGCACGGCGCCTTTCTTCAAATGCCCGCCAGTGCGCGCACGTGCGCGACGGCGCTTCGCCCGAGTGCCGACAGGTTGTAGCCGCCCTCGAGGCAGCTCACGATCCGTCCGCGCGCGTCACGCTCGGCGACGAGCCGAATCTGGTCGGTGATCCACGCGTAGTCGTCCTCGACGAGCCCCATATTGCCGAGGTCGTCCTCGCGATGCGCGTCGAATCCGGCCGAGACGAAAATCATTTGCGGCTTGAACGCCGCAAGACGCGGCAGCCAGGTCGTCTCGATCGCGCTTCTGACGACGTCGCCCTTCGTTCGCGCCGGCATCGGCAGATTGAGCATGTTCGGCGCCTGATGCTCGGCGCCTGAAAAGGGGTAGAACGGGTGCTGAAAAAAGCTGCACATCAGCACGCGCTCGTCTCCGGCGAATGCCGCCTCGGTGCCGTTGCCGTGATGAACGTCGAAATCGACGATGGCGACGCGCTCGAGACCGTGCACGTCGAGCGCGCGGCGCGCCGCGATCGCGACGTTGTTGAAAAAGCAAAATCCCATCGCGCGCGCGGGCTCCGCGTGGTGGCCCGGCGGCCGCACCGAGCAAAACGCATTGTCGTAGCGCCCCTCGATGACCGCGTCGGTCGCCGCGACCGCCGCCCCTGCGGCACGCAGCGCTGCTTTCCAGCTGTGCGGATTCATCGCCGTATCGGGGTCGATCCAGGCGTAGCCTTCGCTCGGCGCGCAGCCTTCGATGTAAGCGATGTGCTCGGCACTGTGCACGCGCGCGAGATCCTCGATTTGCGCGAGCGGTGCTTCCTCGTGCACGATCAGCGGCGCGATGCCGCTCGCAATCAACTGGTCTTCGATCGCCTGCAGCCTCTCCGGGCACTCGGGGTGCCCCCGGCCCATCATGTGCCAGGCACAGTCGGGATGTGAATAGACAGCTGTCGCCATGGTCGTTTGCCTGCCGCGTACGGCATGTCTCCTGTATCGGCTCAGCAACTACGTTACCACACCGCACATGGCGGCGATCAGAGGCGATTGGGCACGCCAAATCGCGGTTTCGCGCGCCACGCCCGTTCGCTATACTGCGCCGAGCCGCTTTTCCCTAACAGAACATGACCGTCAACATCGCAACGAGCCCCACCAAGAGGTTGCATCGAGCCGCCGCGCTCCTGATCGCTGCCGCCGCCCTGGCTTGCGGCAGCGCGCCTCAGATCGCCGCCGCCCACACGCTCGCCAAGAAGCGCGTCACACTCGCGTCCAACAATCAGCCGCCGCAGGGGCCGAGCAACGGCACGAGCGAGGAGCCGATCGAGCCGCAGCGCTATGCGAACAATCAAGACGTCAACTCGTTCGTCGACGACATGGTCGCGCGCTATGACTTCGACCCGGCAGCCTTGCACGCGCTTTTCGCGAGCGCGAACTATTCGCCAACGATCGTGAAGCTCGTGACGCCCGCGCCTACGCCGGGCATCAAGAACTGGGCCGCCTATCAGTCGCGCTTTCTCGATCCGATCCGGATCGATGCGGGCGTCAAGTTCTGGCGCGAGAACCAGGCAACGTTGCAACGCGCCTACGAACAGTACGGCGTGCCGCCCGAGATCGTCGTCGGCATCATCGGCGTCGAAACGATGTACGGCCGCTACATGGGCAACTTCCGCGTGCTCGACTCGCTCACGACGCTCGCGTTCGACTATCCGAACACGCCGAACCGCGCCGAGCGCGAAATGACGTTCCGCAAGAACCTCGAGGACTACCTCGTCTGGACGCGTAACGCCGGACTCGATCCGACGAGCGTGCGCGGCTCATACACGGGCGCTATCGGCATTCCGCAGTTCCTGCCGAGCAGCGTGCTCAAGTACGCGGTCGACTTCGATGGAACGAGCCACATCGACTTGCGCACGAGCGTCGCCGACGCGATCGGCAGCGTTGCTCACTATTTGAATGCAAACGGCTGGAGCACGGGGCGCCCCGTCGTCTGGAAGATTTCGCACGATGCGGGCAGTCTCGGCATCGCGCAGGCGGCGGCCGACGGGCGGCCCGAGCCGCATTGGCCGCTCTCGCAAATGCTGCGCGCCGGCATGGTGCTCGACGAGCCGGGACTCGATACGACGACCGAAGCGAGCACGGCCGTGCTCGTCATCGATTTGCCGACTCCCGGCGAACCGACCGACTACATGCTCGGCCTGAACAACTTCTCTGTCCTCACGACCTACAACCGCAGCTTTTTCTACGCGCTCGCCGTCTACGAGCTCGGCGAAACCGTCAAGGCTCGCATGCTTCAGGCCGGAAATACGCCTGTCGACAAATAACGGTCGCCGCGATCGCAGACGATAAAGACGATCGTCGAATTCTCGACCTGGCGAGCGACGCGCAGCGCCACTTCGCATGCGCCGCCCGACGAGATCCCGCAGAAGATCCCTTCGACGGCCGCCATGCGCCGCGCCGTCGCCTCGGCCGCCGCCTGCGAGACGTTCTCGGTGCGATCGACGCGGCTCCGATCGAAGATCTTCGGCATATACGCCTCAGGCCATTTGCGAATCCCCGGAATGCGCGAGCCTTCTTCGGGCTGCGCGCCGATGACCTCGATTTCGCCGTTCTTTTCCTTCAGAAACCGCGAGACGCCCATGATCGTGCCCGTTGTTCCCATCGACGAGACGAAGTGCGTGACGCGCCCTTCGGTATCGCGCCAGATCTCGGGACCCGTCGCTTCGTAGTGCGCAAGCGGATTGTCAGGGTTCGCGAATTGATCGAGGATTACGCCCTTGCCTTCGCGTTGCATCTCTTCGGCGAGATCGCGCGCGTACTCCATCCCGCCCTTGACGGGCGTGAGCAGGATTTCCGCGCCGTACGCGGCCATGCTTTGACGGCGCTCGGCGGACAGGTCCTCGGGCATCACGAGCACCATCTTGTAGCCGCGAATGGCCGCCGCCATGGCGAGCGCGATACCTGTATTGCCGCTCGTCGCTTCGATCAAAGTGTCGCCGGGCTTGATGCGCCCGCGCGCCTCGGCATGCTTGATCATCGACAGCGCCGGCCGGTCCTTCACGGAGCCCGCGGGGTTGTTGCCTTCGAGTTTGGCAAGGATAACGTTGTTGCGGCTGCGGATCTCGTCGTCCGGCAAGCGCACGAGTTGAACGAGTGGCGTGTTGCCTATCGTGTCTTCGATGGTCTTGTAAGGCATGAGGGGTTGCGCGCTTGGGCGTCTAGGCTGGAAACGTGAATAAACGACTGCGATTGTAGAACACCGGGCGAGGACGCGCCGGAGCCCGGATCGCCATGCCGCGAGCCAACGCAAAAAGCCCGCGGCAAAGCCGCGGGAAGCCGTCATCGGTCTGACGGTGAAGGAGACGAAATACCGAGGCAATCAATGGAGGCCGCTCGCGCACGATGCGCGCGATGCGCACGATGGGGCCCCGAAACGTCGGCTACTGCCCTATCGCCATGGCGGCGGGACGCGCCTGCGCACGCGCGAGACCGCGCGCGGCGAACGCTCCGCTGGTAGGGGCATGTTCGATGGCGGGCCCGATCTCGAGGCCCTCGGCCTGCAACCGCTCGAGCGCACGACCGCCGATCCCTTTGACGCGCTGCGCCAGATCGGCCGCATCGCGGAAGGGGCCGCCGGCGGCGCGCTCGTCGAGAATCGCGCGTGCCTTCGCGGGCCCGATACCCTTGATGCTGATGAGCGCCGCCTCGTCGGCAGCATTGACATCCACAGCCGCGAATGCGTGGCTGTGGGCCGCGACGAGCGCGGCGGCGGCAAACCAGTGTAGAAATCGTCTGGACATGGGATCTCCGTTGAACGTGGCGGCCAGCCAGCCCTGGAAGGCCAACCGCGAGACCCCAGTGTAGGGAGAACGAAGCGCGTCTTACAGCTGGCCGAACAGCCAACGCACGTAACGATCGACGCCCTCTTGCACCGTCAGGAACGGCGCATCGTAGCCGGCGGCACGCAAGCGCGAGAGATCGGCTTGCGTGAAGCACTGATACTTGCCGCGCAGCGCGTCCGGGAACGGCACGTACTCGATGAGCCCGCGCTGCACGAGCTCGGCGAGCGAGAGCGCCGGCTGATTCTCGAGCGCGCGCAGCGTATTGACGACGGTCGAAGCAATATCGTTGAACGGCTGGGCACGGCCGGTGCCGAGGTTGAAGATGCCTGACTTCTCGGGATGATCGAAGAAGAACAGATTGACCTTGGCGACGTCCTCGACCGATACGAAATCGCGCGTCTGCTCACCCGCGGCATAGCCGTTGTACTCACCGAAAAGCTTGACCTTGCCCTCGGCTCGGAACTGATTGAAGTTGTGAAACGCGACCGAGGCCATGCGGCCCTTGTGCGCCTCCCGCGGCCCGTAGACGTTGAAGTAACGGAACCCGACGATCTGGCTTTTAGCGCTCGGCAGCACGCGTCGGATCACTTGGTCGAACAGGAATTTCGAATAGCCGTAGACGTTGAGCGGCGCTTCGACCTCACGGTCTTCGACGAACCGCGTCGAGCCGCCGTAGATCGCCGCCGACGACGCATACAGAAACTGCACCCCTTGTGCGAGGCATGCGTCGAGCACGGCGCGGCTATAGCGGAAGTTGTTGTCCATCATATAGCGGCCGTCGGTCTCCATCGTGTCCGAGCACGCACCTTCGTGAAACACGGCGCGCACCTGGCCGAACTCGCCGCGGGCAAAGCGCTCGACGAAATCGTTCTTGTCGAGGTAGTCGTCGATTTCGCAGTCGACGAGATTCTTGAACTTGTCGGCGCGCGTGAGATTGTCGACAGCGATGATGCGCGCCTCGCCGCGGTCATTGAGCGCCTTGACGATATTGCTGCCGACGAACCCCGCGGCTCCGGTGACGATGATGGTCATGATGGTAGGGCTAAGAAAATGAAAAACGCAAAAGCTGGAAAACGCAAAAGCGCGCGGGAAACGGAAGCGGGCGGCGGGCCCCTTTGCGTTTCCGATCAGCCGGTTCAACCGGCCGGCGCGAACAGTTCCTCGTAGTCGACGGTGGCCGTGCCGAGCTTGCCGACGACGATCCCCGCTGCGCGATTCGCGAGCACGATCGCATCGACGAGCGACAGGCGCGCGCCGAGCATGACGGCCAGCGTGGCGATGACAGTGTCGCCCGCACCGGACACATCGTACACTTCACGTGCGACAGCCGGCACGTGAAGCTCGCCGTCGGCCGTGAAAAGCGTCATCCCCTCTTCCGAGCGCGTGAGCAGCAAGCCGTCGAGCGCGAGCGACGTGCGCAGCGCCGTGACGCGCGCAAGCAGGTCTTCCTCGGACTTCCACTGTCCGACGACCTCGCGCAGCTCGGCCCGGTTCGGCGTGATCAGCGTCGCGCCGCGATAGCGCTCCCAGTCGTCGCCTTTCGGGTCGACGAGCACGGGCTTGCCGGCCGCGCGCGCCTTCTCGATCATCTGCGTGACGTGCGTAAGACCGCCCTTCGCGTAATCGGACAACAAGACGACATCTTGCGACGCGAGCAGCGCGTCGAAACGCGCCAGTCCCGCGAGCAACGCTTCGTGCGTCGGCATGTTTTCGAAATCCATCCGCAACAATTGCTGCTGACGGGAAAGCACGCGCAACTTGATCGTCGTGGAAAGCGCCGGGTCGCGTTCCAGGTGAGGCGCGACGCCGCTCACCTGCAACAGCTCGACGATCCGCTCACCGGGCTCGTCCCGCCCGACGACGCAGAGCAGCCCCGCCTGTGCGCCGAGGGCGGCCGCATTGCGCGCGACGTTGGCGGCGCCGCCGAGTCGATCTTCCTGCCGCTGCACGTGAACAACGGGCACCGGCGCCTCGGGCGAGATGCGGTTGACATCGCCGAACCAATAGCGATCCAGCATCACGTCCCCGACCACGAGCACGCGCGCCGCCGCGAGCCGTTCGCGTGGCACGACGGGCACCGCGGGCGCCGGTCCGGCGGCGGGAATCGGCGATGTCGCCGGACGAGCCGTCTGCATGGCTTGAACGCGCATGTCCGCGTCAGGCGCCGTGATCGGTCGAGGAGTGGATTGCGGTGTCGATTTGGACATGAGGGCGCCCGATCGCGTAGTAGTCGATGCCGAGCTCGGCCATCGCTTCCGGTTCGTAGAGATTGCGGCCGTCGAAAATGACGGAGGTTTTCAGCACCGACGTCATATGCATGAAATCGGGGCTCTTGAACTCCTTCCATTCGGTCAGGATCACGAGCGCGTCGGCATCCGGCAGCGCTTCTTCCTGCGAGCTCACGAGCGAGAGCCGCGCGAGCGCATCGGGCTCATGAGCCAGATCGAGCGCGAACACGCGCCGCGCTTCATCGAGCGCAACAGGATCGTAGGCGCGCACGCGAGCGCCGCGCGCGAGCAGCGCGGCAATCACGCGCCGGCTCGGCGCCTCGCGCATGTCGTCGGTGTTCGGCTTGAACGACAACCCCCAGACGGCGAACGTGCGCCCCGTCAGGTCGCGGCCGAGCACGTTCTCGATCTTTTGCACGAGCACTTCCTTTTGCTCATGGTTCACGTCCTCGACCGCTTCGAGAATGCGCAGTCGGTGCCCATTCTCGCCCGCGGTGCGCACGAGCGCCTGCACGTCTTTCGGAAAACACGAGCCGCCGTAGCCGACGCCCGCGTAGAGAAAGTGATAGCCGATGCGGGGATCCGAGCCGATGCCGCGTCGCACGGCTTCGATGTCGGCTCCGACGCGGTCGGCCAGATTCGACATCTCGTTCATGAACGAGATTCGCGTGGCCAGCATGGCGTTGGCCGCATACTTCGTGAACTCGGCCGAGCGGACGTCCATGTAGAGCGTGCGCTCGTGATTGCGGTTGAAAGGCGCATAGAGGCGCTTCATCTTCTCGCGCGCGAGCCGGCCCCGCTCGTCGTCGTCGATGCCGATCACGATGCGGTCCGGCCGCATGAAGTCCTCGACCGCCGCGCCTTCTTTGAGAAACTCCGGGTTCGAAACGACGGAGAACGCGTGAGCGTCGCTGCCGCCGGCGCCGCGCGCCTCGAGCTCGGCCATGACGACGGAACGCACGCGCTCGGCCGTGCCGACGGGCACCGTCGATTTGTCGACGATGACTTTGAAGCCATTCATATAGCGGCCGATATTGCGTGCCGCCTCGAGCACATATTGCAGATCGGCAGAACCGTCCTCGTCGGGCGGCGTGCCGACGGCGATGAACTGGATCTCGCCATGCTCGACGCTCGCTTTCACGTCCGTCGAAAACGTGATGCGCCCGTGAGCGCGCGTGCGCGCGATGATTTCCCGAAGCCCCGGCTCGTGGATCGGCACGCCGCCGTTATTGAGAATGTCGATCTTGCGCGGATCGACGTCGAGACAGAAGACGTCGTTGCCGATTTCCGCAAGACAGGCACCCGTGACAAGACCGACGTAACCCGTACCGATGATGGTGATTTTCATGAGCGTTCAAACGTTCACTGGTTGGGGCCGGCCGCTAACGGCAGCCGGCGAGCAACTTCATTGCGGCGTCGCGATCGGTTCGACCCGGCGCGGCGCATAGGTTTCCCAGCCGCTGCAGCCGGGGCACTGCCAATAGAAAAGCCTCGCCCGGAAACCGCAATTTTGGCACGTGTATCGTGGCAGATTTTTGGTGCGCTGCTTGATCAGCATGCGAATCAGCTCGAGCTCGCTGCGGCGCGGCTCTTCGGCCGCCGCCATTTGCGCCTCGATGAGCCGCGTCATGCCGGCGAGATTCGGCGATGCGCGCATTTGCTCGCGAGCCAACGTATGAGCGACGTCGTCGCCGCGCAACGCCGCGACGTGCGGGTAAGCGATATCGAGCAGGTCGCTCGATCCATAGCGCTTGACGTATTCCGTCAGCAGCGCGGCGCCTTCGTCCGCTCTCGAAAGAGCCGCGTAGGCCTTCATCAGTTTCTCGGCCACGAGCGGCAAATACGTGGCGTTCTGCTCTTCGACACGGCGCCAGGCCGCGATCGCAGCCTCATGCTCACCGGCGGCCGCGGCCACGTCGCCGGCCAATATCGTCGCCCGAACGTTCTGCGGGTTGGCCTCGAGCGCCAACGCAAGCTCGTCCGCCGCTTGCGCGCCGTTCTTCCGGTTGAGCGCCTCCTGCGCCAGCTCGCAACGAAACTGGGCAACCTCCTTGGCGAGCGATGGGGCGCCCATGGCCTCGAGCTTGGCGGCGGTCTCGATGGCCTTGCGCCATTCCTTTTCGATTTCGTAGATCGTCAACAGCGCGCGCTGCGCGGCGAGCGCATGCTCGCCGCTATCGAGCCGCGCGAACGTCTCTTCCGCACGATCGAGCAGGCCCGCCTTCAGAAAGTCCTGGCCGAGCTCGATCAGCGCGTGACTGTGCTCGTTGGCGGGCAAGTCGGCGCGGCTCAGCAGGTTCTGATGAATCCGGATCGCTCTGTCCGTCTCGCCGCGCCGCCGGAACAAGTTGCCGAGCGCGAAGTGAAGCTCGATCGTTTCGGGGTCGAGCTTGACGACTTCGATGAATGCATCGATGGCCTGGTCCGGCTGCTCGTTGAGCAGAAAATTGAGGCCGCGGAAATAGGACCGCGGAAGATTGGCGCTCTCGGAGAGCAGCGCTTTCAGGTCGTAGCGCGCCGCCATCCAACCGAGCGCGAACGCCACCGGGATGATGAGCAGCCACCAGAAATCGAGATCCATACGTGGGTGGACGTTGGTCGGTCAAACGATAGGAGAAAGGGGACGACCGCGGGCTCGCGAGCGTCGAGCGTCAGACCACAGGCGGTAGCGGCGGCTCGCTGACGGCAGCCGGCGTTTCGCGCGCCGTGCGCAATTCGCGCTTGAGCCGCCCGTTCTCGAACCTGAGCCGCACCACGGCCGGCAGCGCGGAAACGAGCCCGGCAAGCAGACCGACGCCGAAAAAGGCGAGGCCGATCAGGATCAACGGCGCTTGCCAGGCGTATCCGGCCAGGAAATTCAAAGTGGCGCTCTGCGTGTTCGCGAGCGCGAGCACGAGCAGCAGCACGAAGACCAGCGCACGGATCAACCAGACGATGACTTTCATAGGTCACTCTTGAGGGTAGGCTCAATCCAGGGCGGCGCCGCGCGAAACGCCCATGGACGAGAGCGGTAGGCAGCCAACTGAGCAGCTTCGGAATGCAACGGCCCCAGGGCGCGCCGGCGCCCTGGCGAAACGCCCCGTATTGTAATGGAAAGGCTCCATTCGTCGGGCGTGGTGCGTGCCAGCGAAAGACTGGAGGCTGCCCTCGCCGCGGTATCCGTCACCCACAAAAAAAGCGCCCTGAGGCGCTTTTTCTTTGCCATCGATCGGCATTCGATCGGTTGCCGGCAGTCGACTACGGCCGACGATGACGCTTGGCGCAGGGCGCTCACGCATCGTCGGCATCGTCGGCGACCTTCAGCGGCTCACCTGCGCGACGGTCCACCCGCTCCCGCAATTCCTTCCCGGGCTTGAAATGCGGCACGTGCTTTTCCGGCACGAGCACCTTCTCCCCGGACTTCGGATTGCGTCCCACACGGGAAGGACGACGATTGAGGCCGAAACTGCCGAAGCCGCGAATTTCGATGCGATGACCCTTGGCGAGCGCCTCGGACATCGCATCGAGCATCGTTTTCACCGCGAAATCCGCATCCTTCAAGACGAGTTGCGGAAATCGCGCTGCCAGCTGGGCGACCAATTCGGATTTGGTCATACTGCGGCCGACCTCTCAAGAGCTCACTGATTCTGGCCGTCGAGCTTGGCCTTCAACAGCGCGCCGAGGTTCGTCGTACCCGAAGCCGCCGCGCTCGTATCGGCTTGCAGACCGCGCATCGCCTCTTGTTGCTCGGCCGAATCCTTGGCCTTGATCGACAGGTTGATGCTGCGCGACTTGCGATCGATGTTGATGATCATCGCGTTGACCTTGTCGCCGTCCTTGAGCGCGTTGCGGGCATCCTCGACGCGGTCCTGCGCGATTTCCGACGCGCGCAGATAGCCTTCGACGTCAGCCGTGAGCGTGATCACCGCGCCCTTGGCATCGACCGACTTGACCGTGCCGTCGACGATCGAGCCCTTGTCGTTCATCGCAACGAAGTTGCTGAACGGATCGCCTTCGAGCTGCTTGATGCCGAGCGAAATGCGCTCCTTCTCGACGTCGATGCCGAGCACGACCGCTTCCACTTCGTCGCCCTTCTTGTACTTGCGGACGGCTTCTTCGCCCGACTCGCTCCACGAGAGATCCGACAGGTGGACGAGACCGTCGATGCCGCCAGGCAGGCCGATGAAGACACCGAAATCGGTGATCGACTTGATCGCGCCGCTGATCCGGTCGCCCTTCTTGAAGTTGCGGCTGAAGTCGTCCCAAGGATTCGGCTTGCACTGCTTCATGCCGAGGCTGATACGACGACGGTCTTCGTCGATCTCGAGCACCATGACTTCGACTTCGTCGCCGAGCTGAACGACCTTCGAAGGCGCAACGTTCTTGTTGGTCCAGTCCATTTCGGAAACGTGGACGAGACCTTCGATGCCCGACTCGACTTCGACGAACGCGCCGTAGTCAGTGATGTTCGTGACCTTGCCGAAAAGACGCGTGCCCGACGGGTAGCGGCGCGAGATGCCTTCCCACGGATCGTCTCCGAGCTGCTTGATGCCGAGCGAGACGCGGTTCTTTTCCTGGTCGAACTTGAGGATCTTCGCCGTGACTTCCTGGCCGACCGACAGCACTTCGCTCGGGTGACGCACGCGGCGCCATGCGATGTCGGTGATGTGCAGCAGGCCGTCGATCCCGCCGAGGTCGACGAACGCGCCGTAATCGGTGATGTTCTTGACGACGCCGTTGACGATCGCGCCTTCCTTCAGCGTCTCGAGCAGCTTCGCGCGCTCTTCGCCTTGCGTCGCCTCGATCACGGCACGGCGCGAGAGCACGACGTTGTTACGCTTGCGATCGAGCTTGATGACGCGGAATTCGAGCGTCTTGCCTTCGTAAGGAGTCGTATCCTTGACGGGGCGCGTGTCGACGAGCGAACCCGGCAGGAACGCGCGGATGCCGTTGACCATGACGGTCATGCCGCCCTTCACCTTGCCCGTGATCGTGCCGGTGACGAGCTCGTTGTTGTCGAGCGCCTTTTCCAGCGACAGCCACGAAGCGAGGCGCTTCGCCTTGTCGCGCGACAGGATCGTGTCGCCATAGCCGTTCTCGAGCGCGTCGATCGCGACCGAGACGAAGTCGCCCGCCTGCACTTCCACCTCGCCCTGATCGTTCAGGAATTCCTCGATCGGAATGTAGGCTTCGGACTTGAGACCCGCGTTGACGACCACGAAGTTGTGGTCGACGCGCACGACTTCGGCGGAGATGACTTCGCCCGCGCGCATGTCTTGCTTGGTCAGCGACTCTTCGAACAGAGCCGCGAAAGATTCGGTATTCGGGTTGGAGGTTTGCAGGTCGGACATAAAAATCGTATTTGCATGGCTTCGCGCGAAGCGCCTGGACTCGGCCTCGCGCTCGAATGAATCACGAGCGGGCACCGAACCGGGGCGCGCACAACGGCGAACGCCATACGGGGTTAAGGGTTAACACCACGTTTCACGCTTTCGCGCCCTCGGCCGCCATCATCCGCATCGACTTCCCGGCAACTTCGGACGCGCTCGCGAAACACCTACTGTGCCCCATACCACTGCACCACCTGATCGACGGCTTCGTCGATCGAAAGCGCGGAGGTATCGAGCAGCTTCGCATCTGCAGCGGGCTTGAGCGGCGCGGCGGCGCGGTTAGTATCGCGTGCGTCGCGCTCACGCAAATCCCGGAGCAAGTCATCCATATTAGCAGAAAAGCCTTTTTGGATCAATTGCTTATACCGCCGCTCCGCGCGTGCCTCGACACTCGCCGTCAGGAACACCTTCAGCGCCGCGTCGGGAAAGATCACCGTGCCCATGTCGCGGCCGTCGGCGACGAGCCCCGGCTGCTTGCGAAACGCGCGCTGGCGCGCCACGAGCGCCGCCCGCACCGGCTGGTGCACGGCAATCGCCGAAGCGCGGTTGCCGATGGCCTCGGCGCGGATGTCGTCCGATACGTCGACGCCGTCGAGCTGGGCCAGCCCCTCCCGAAACGTGATGTGGAGATCGTCGACGAGCGCGACTAGGGCATCGGCCGCATCGGGCGCCACGTCGTAGCGCAGGCTCGCGAGCGCGGCGAGCCGGTACAGCGCGCCGCTGTCGAGCAGGTGGAACCCGAGCCGAGCCGCCACGAGCGCGGCGACCGTGCCCTTGCCGGAGGCGGTCGGCCCGTCGATCGTGATGACGGGAGTCTGGTGGTAGGGACGGGTCGATTTCATCGGGCGGTCACGGTGCGACGAGCGTCTTGAAGCGGTCGAAGTAGTCGGGGAAGGTCTTCGCGACGCACTTCGGATCGTTGATGCGCACCGGCACCCCGAGGAGGCTCACGAGCGAAAAGCACATCGCCATCCGGTGGTCGTCGTAGGTGTCGATCGCCGCATTGGGCGTGAGCGCCGCGGGCGGCCTGACGGCAATGTAATCGGGCCCCTCCTCGATCGTGGCGCCGACTTTGCGCAACTCGTTCGCCATTGCCGCGATGCGGTCCGTCTCCTTCACGCGCCAGCTGCCGATGTTGCGCAAGCGCGTGACGCCGCGCGCGGAGAGCGCCGCGACGGCGAGCGTCATCGCCGCATCGGGAATCAGATTGCAGTCCATGTCGACGGGCTGGAGCCGGCCGTCGTCGTGGCCGACGCCGCGCACCTCGATCCAGTCCTCGCCCATCGAGACGTTGGCGCCCATTTGCGCAAGCGCCTCGGCGAACTCGACGTCGCCCTGAATGCTCGCGCGCCCGACGCCCTCGACACGGACGGGGCCGCCGCCGAGCGCGCCGGCCGCGAGAAAATACGAAGCCGACGATGCATCGCCTTCGACCATGATCGAGCCCGGCGACTTGTAGCGCACGCCGGCCGGCACGCGGAAACACCGCCACCCGTCACGCTCGACGATCACGCCGAAGCGCTCCATCAAACGCATCGTGATTTCCACATAGGGCTTCGAGATCAGCTCGCCGTCGACTTCGATCGTGATCATGTCGACCCGCTCGCCGACGCCCGCTCCCGCGCTCGAAGCGACCTCGGGCGCGCTGCCCGCCTCGCCCGCCGGCCGCTTCGCACGCACGAGCGGCAGCGTCATCAACAGTGCCGTCAGGAACTGGCTCGACACGTCGCCGCGCACGCGGATCGGGCCGTCGACCGCAATCTCCGCCGGGCGGATCCGAAGCGGCGGAAAGCCTTCGTTTTCTTCGTAGTCGATGCGCGCGCCAATCTGCCTCAAGCCATCGACGAGGTCACCGATCGGCCGCTCATGCATGCGCGGCACGCCGAATACGCGATAGTTGCCGCCGTTGACGGCGAGCGCGGCCGTCAGTGGCCGCACCGCAGTACCCGCGTTGCCGAGAAAGAGATCGGCCGACTTCGCCGTGAATGCGCCGCGCGTGCCCGTTACGGCACAGGTGTCGCCTTCGCGCACGAATCGAACGCCGAGCTTCGCGAGCGCGTCCAGCATGACGCGCGTATCGTCGGAATCGAGCAGGTTCGAGATCGTCGTTTCGCCCTCGGCGAGCGCGGCAAGCAGCAGCACGCGGTTGGAGATGCTCTTGGAGCCGGGCAGCCTGACGGTGCCCTCGGCATGGGAATACGGTCCGAGGTCGAGAAAGTCCATATCTGTCGGGTCCTGTTCGGGTCTGCTCCGGATCGTTCCGGATCGATTCATTTGGCGGCGAGATCGCCGGCCGGGCCGGAAGCCTGGGCGCCGCGCTCCTGCCACGCGGCACGTGCCTCGCGCGAGCGGGTGAAGACAGTTTCGAGCGTGGCGCCGTCGCCGGCCACGATCGCCGCGCGCAGCCGCGCGAGCACGGCCGCGTAGCCGTCGAGCTCGGCGAGCAGCGCAGTCCGGTTCGCCAAGCAAACGTCGCGCCACATTTCGGGGCTCGAAGCCGCGATCCGCGTAAAGTCGCGAAAGCCCCCCGCGGCAAACGAGAACTTCAACGCCGCGTCGGGCTCGCCGAGAATCTGCTCGACGAGCGCGAACGAGAGCAGATGCGGCAGATGGCTGACCGACGCGAACACGCGGTCGTGCTGCGCGGCTTCCATCGTCCGAACTTCGGCGCCGGCGGCCCGCCAAAGCGCCTCGATGCGCGCGACGTCGGCGGACCGGTTCTCGGGGAGCGGGCACAGCACGACGTTGCGCCCGACATAAAGATCGGGCAGCGCCGCCTCGACGCCGCTCGACTCGCGGCCCGCGATCGGATGACCCGGTATGAACCGCGCGATCGACGCGCCGAGCGCCGCGCGCGCGGCCGCCAGGACGTCCGTTTTGGTGCTGCCGGCATCGGTGACGAGCGTCGTCTCGCCGAGAAACGGCGCGATCCGCGCGAGCAGCGGCTCGGTCTGAGCGACGGGCGCCGCGATGAGGACGAGGTCGGCCCCGCCAAGCGCGCGGCGCAAAGCGTCGTCGTCGTCGAGCGCCGCGACCTCGTCGACGACGCCGAGCGCCTTCGCCCGCTCGGCCGTGGCGAGCGAGCGGCCGACGCCGACGACGATGCCGCCCGCCGCCGCCCGCCCGCCTTCGCGCAACGCGCGCGCGAGCGAGCCGCCGATCAGGCCGACGCCGAAAATGACGAGTTTCTCGAAAGTGAATGAAGTCACGACGGCTCAGCCCACCGCGAGTGCCTGCTCGAGCGCCGCGATGAACGCCTCGTTTTCCTCGGGCAGGCCGATGGTCACGCGCAGCCACTGCGGCAACCCGTAGTTGCCGACGGGCCGCACGATCACGCCCGCCTTCAGCAGCGCGAGATTGACGCGCGCGCCCGCGCCGTCGTCATTGCCGACGCGCACGAGCACGAAGTTGCCGAACGATGGCACGTACTCGAGTCCGAGCTTGTCGAACGCCTCGGTCAAGCGCCGATAGCCGGCCGCGTTCAGCGCGGCGCTCTTTTCGAGGAACGCGCGATCGCCGAGCGCGGCAACGGCGGCGGCCTGCGCGATCGTATTGACGTTGAACGGCTGCCGCAGACGGTTCAGCAAATCGGTCAGCTCAGGCTGCGCGATCGCAAAGCCGACGCGCAACCCGGCGAGGCCGTAGGCCTTCGAAAAAGTCCGCGAGACCAGCAGGTTGGAATAGCGGCGCACCCAGGCGATCGAGTCGTAGCGCTTCTCGACGGGCAGGTACTCGGTGTAGGCCTCGTCGAGCACGACGACGACGTTCTTCGGCACCTTCTCGAGAAACGCCTCGAGCGCGGGCCCTTCGATGAACGTGCCGGTCGGGTTGTTCGGATTCGCGATGAAGATGAGGCGCGTGTCGGGTTCGATCGAGCGCAGCATCGCATCGAGGTCATGACCGTACTTGACGGCCGGCGTTACGATCGCGCGTGCGCCGAGCCCTTGAGTCGCAAGCGCATAAACGGCGAAGGAGTATTGCGCGTAGACAATCGATTGCCCTTTTTCGACGAACGCATGCGCGGCGAGCTCGAGGATGTCGTTGCTGCCGTTACCGAGCGTGATCCACTCGGCCGGCACCTCGTATCGCTTGGCGAGCGCCTCTTTCAGCTCGAAGGCATTCGAATCGGGATAACGGCCCAGCTCCGCCACGGCCGCCGCCATGGCGGCCTTCGCCGAGTCGGGCATGCCGAGCGGATTCTCGTTCGATGCGAGCTTCACGATGCGCGCCTCGTCGAGCCCGAACTCGCGCGCGACTTCCGAGATCGGCTTGCCGGCGATGTAGGGCGCGATCTGGCGCACGTAGGAAGGGCCGTATTGCATGGTCATATATGTCTCCAGGGCAAACGTCTCTCTCGACTGAGTACGGAATGGATCGTGGATGGCGGCGGCGCGCGCTTCAGCGCGAGCGCGGATACGAGCCGAGAATTTTGAGGAACGCCGCCTTTGTCCCGAGTTCGGCGAGGGCCGCCGCCACCGACGCATCGTCGCGATGGCCCTCGACATCGATATAGAAGTAGTACTCCCACGTCCCCATGCGCGCGGGCCGCGATTCGAAGCGCGTCATCGAGACGCCGTGCTTCGCGAGGGGCTCGAGCAGCTTGAAGACGGCACCCGGCTCGTTTTTGACCGAGACGATCAGCGAAGTCAGGTCGTAGCCGCTCACGCCGGCCGGCGCACGGCCGATGACGACGAAACGCGTGCGGTTGTGCGGATCATCCTGAATCGCCGCATGGACGATCTGCAGCCCGTAACGCGAGGCGGCGCGCTCGCCGGCGATGGCGGCGACACCGGGATCTTCCGCCGCCAGCCGCGCCCCTTCCGCGTTGCTCGACACGGCCTGGCGCTCGACATGCGGCAGATTCGCGGCGAGCCAGCGCTGGCACTGCGCGAGCGACTGCGCATGCGCGCAAACGCGCGTGACGCCGGTCACACCGCCGCCTTGCGTGAGCAGGTTGTGGCGGATCGGCAGCACGATTTCGCCGCCGATCAAGAGCTGCGTCTGCAAGAGCAGATCGAGCGTACGCGCGACGGCTCCCTCGCTCGAGTTCTCGACGGGCACGACGCCGTATTCCGCGCTTCCCGCTTCGACGGCGCGAAACACCTCGTCGATCGTGAGGCATGGCACGCCCTCGATCGAATGCCCGAAATACTCATGCACCGCTTCTTCGCTATAGGTGCCGAGCGGACCGAGAAACGCCGCGGTAATTGGCCGCTCGAGCGCACGACTCGCCGCCATGATCTCGCGCCAGATGGCGTCGATGTGATCGTCGGCGAGCGGCCCGCCGCTCATCCGCTGCAGACGCGCGATGACCTGCTGCTCGCGCTCCGGCCGAAACACCGGTGCGTTGTAGTCCTTCTTGACCTCGCCCACTTCGAGCGCGATCGCCGCACGCTGGTTGAGCAGCGCAATCAACTGCTCGTCGATCGCATCGATGCGGTCGCGCAGCGGCTTCAATTTTGAATTCAGTTCGTCGTCCATGCGTGAAACGGCCATGTCGAAAGTCGGCATGCGGCCGGTGCCCTCGCGTCGATCGCCATCCGGCGGATCGACACGCGATGCATCCGGCGCGCGCCCGGTTTCGCGCGTCATGCGCGGTCCTTTTCGAATTCCTTCATATACTCGACGAGCGCCTTGACGCCTTCGAGCGGCACCGCGTTGTAGATCGACGCCCGCATGCCGCCGACGGACTTGTGGCCCTTCAGCTGCATCAGCCCGCGCGCTTTCGCGCCGGCAAGGAAATCTTCATTGCGCGACTCGTCCGCGAGAAAGAACGGCACGTTCATCCGCGAACGCGAAGCGCGTTCGACCTTGTTGATATAAAAGTCGCTCGCGTCGATCGTGTCGTAAAGAAGCTTCGACTTCTCGACGTTGCGCGCCTCGATCGCCCGCACGCCGCCCTGGCGCTTCAGCCACTTGAAGACGAGCCCCGCGATGTAGATCGCGTAGGTGGGCGGTGTGTTGTACATCGAGTTGTTCGCGGCGACGGTCTTCCACTCGAACGCCGACGGGCAGATCGCCAGCGCCCGCTCGAGCAAGTCCTCGCGCACGACGACGAGCGTCACGCCCGCCATGCCGATGTTCTTCTGCGCGCCGCCAAACAGCACGCCGAACTTGGCGACATCGAGCGGGCGCGACAGCACGTGCGAGGAGACATCCGCGACGAGCGGTATGTCGCCGAGATCGGGGATGTCGAACGTCTCGACGCCGTGGATCGTCTCGTTCGTGCAGAGATGGACGTACGCCGGATCGTCGGACAGTTGCCATTCGGCGCGCCGCGGCGCGCGCGTGAAGCCGTCGGACGTCTCGCCGCTCGCGGCGAGGTGCGGCGTGCAGTACTTCGCCGCCTCCTTGAACGATTTGTTCGACCACGAGCCCGTCACGACGAAATCGGCCGTCTTGCGCGAGCCGAGCATGTTCATCGGGACGATCGCGTTCTCGGCCAGTCCGCCACCCTGCATGAAAAGGATGTGATGGCTCGCGGGCACTTCGAGCAGCTCGCGCAGATCGCTCAGCGCCTCTTCGTGGATCGACATGAACTCGCGCCCGCGATGGCTCATCTCCATCACGCTCATGCCGCTGCCGTGCCAATCGAGCATTTCTTCGGCCGCTTGACGCAGGACCTCCTCCGGCATGGCGGCCGGCCCGGCAGCGAAGTTGAAGACGCGCATCGTGAAAAACCCCTGAGATCGATGGTGAAGCGCTGCGGCGAATGCGGACGGCTTGGCGCCGACAGGCCCGGCTGCGAGAGGCCGATGCAGTCGAAAAAAGAAAAATGGCCGTCCGCGCATATCGCGCAAACGACCATTTTATCGCACTGCCGTATAAACGACGACGGAACGCGCCTGATGCCTGGCGCCAAAGCCTCCGTTCGGAAGGCCCAAGGCACGTCGGGCAGGGTGCCGCAGCCCCAGCCGTCGCCACGACCACGGCCGCCCGAGAGCGGCCGATGCTGCTCGCCGCCCGGCTTACTTGGCCGCCGGCTTGACTCCCGCGACTTCCTTGTCGGCCTGATCGCGCGTCGCCTTGATCGATTGCGGCATGTACTTCTGCATGAGGCCGTTCACAACGTCGCGGCCCACCTGGTCTTGCACCTCGATGAACTTGCGGCCGGTCGGGCTCTTGTAGAACGTCGTCAGGTCCTTGATTTCCTGCGTCGTGTAGTACTTCGCGTAGGCTTCATATTGAGCCTGCATCGCGTCCTGGCGGAACTGGTCGCTCGCGAAAACCTGGCCGGCCGAGTCGACGAGCTTCGGCACCGCGTTCTTCTGCAGAGCGGGCACGGCAGCCTGCTTCTGCTTATCGGTCATCGTCTTGTTCTCGGTCAACGCGTCCGACAGAATCGCCGGAACGAGCTGCTTTGCCTGCATCTGCGCGCTGTTGCCGATCGCGCTGACGAGTTTTTGCGCGTCGATCGCGGCAAGCAGTTCCTTGATCGCGCCTTGCTTGGCCGGATCGTTCGCATCGGCGGCCGGTGCCGGCGCCGCCGGAGCCGACTGCTGCGACTGGAGCGCTTGCGCCATCGCGAAGGTCGGCACGAAGGCGGCCAGCAGCATCCATTGCTTGAAACGTCGTTGCATCTTCACTCCCTCTAAAAAATAAGTCGATTTTCTCGCGCGCGTGGCTCGCAGCTTACGCTGCGCGGCCCTCTCCCCCGCCATTCGCGCGTCATGGCCGAGTACTGTCCGCCGAGCGCAAAACGCCGTTCGGCGAGACGTCCATCCATGTGTCGATCAGGCTTCGCCGCCCTCGCCGTTGCCGTCCTCGGCGCCTTCCGCATCCGCGTCCGCTTCGGCGATCTTCTGAAGACCGGAGAGTTTCGTGCCTTCGTCAAGGCTGATGAGTGTAACACCCTGCGTCGCGCGGCCCATCTCGCGGATCTCCGAGACGCGCGTGCGGATCAGCACACCCGTCGTCGTGATCAGCATGATTTCGTCCTCGGCGTCGACGAGCGTTGCCGCGACCACCTTGCCATTGCGCTCCGACGTCTGGATCGCGATCATCCCCTTCGTGCCGCGGCCGTGCCGCGTGTACTCGGCAATCGGCGTGCGCTTGCCGTAGCCGTTCTCGGTTGCCGTCAGCACCGACTGCGTCTCGCTGCCCGCCACGAGCATCGCGATGACCTGCTGCCCCTCCTCGAGCTGCATGCCGCGCACGCCGCGCGCCTCGCGGCCCATCGGGCGAACGTCGTTTTCGTCGAAGCGCACCGCCTTGCCCGCGTCGGAGAACAGCATCACATCGTGCTGGCCGTCCGTGATCGCGGCGCCGATCAGATAATCGCCCTCGTCGAGCCCGACGGCAATAATACCTTTGCGCAATGGTCTGCTGAAAGCCTCGAGCGGCGTCTTCTTCACCGTGCCGAGCGACGTCGTCATGAAAACGAATTTGTCGGCCGAAAATTCCTTGACCGGCAAGACGACGTTGATCTTTTCACCTTCTTGCAGCGGGAACATATTGACGATCGGCCGCCCGCGCGAATTACGCGAGCCTTGCGGCACCTCGTAGACCTTCACCCAATAGACGCGTCCGCGGTTCGAGAAGCAGAGAATGTGGTCGTGCGTATTCGCGATGAAGAGCGTGTCGATCCAGTCGTCTTCCTTCATCTGCGTGGCCTGCTTGCCGCGCCCGCCGCGCTTTTGCGCCCGATATTCGGAAAGCGGCTGCGACTTCACGTAGCCCGCGTGCGACATCGTGACGACCATATCCTGCGGCGTAATCAGATCCTCGGTGTTGAGCTCGGTCGCGTTGAGCTCGAGCGTCGAGCGGCGCGCATCGCCGAACTCGGCCTTCACCGCGGCGAGCTCGTCGCCGATGATCGTCGTGATCCGCTCGGGGCGCGCGAGAATGTCGAGCAGATCGGCGATCTGCGCCATCACCTCGCGATACTCGCCGATGATCTTGTCCTGCTCGAGGCCCGTGAGGCGTTGCAGGCGCATCTGCAGAATTTCCTGCGCCTGCGTATCGGAAAGCTTGTAGAGCCCGTCGCCCTGCATGCCGAACGCCGGGTTCAGCCCTTCGGGCCGGTAGGCTTCGCGCCCGCCCGCCGCCGCATTGTCGGTTTCGGCGCGCGTCAGCATCTCGCGCACGAGCGACGAATCCCAGGCGCGCGCCATCAGCTCCTGCTTCGCGATCGGCGGCGTGGGCGCCGCCTTGATGATGGCGATGAATTCGTCGATGTTCGCGAGCGCGACCGCCAGGCCCTCGAGCACGTGGCCGCGCTCGCGCGCCTTGCGCAGCTCGTAGACGGTGCGCCGCGTGAGCACCTCGCGCCGGTGCGAGAGGAACGCCTCGAGCATTTCCCTCAGATTGAGGAGCTTCGGCTGGTTGTCGACGAGCGCGACGAGATTGATGCCGAACGTATCCTGGAGCTGCGTCGCCTTGTACAGATTATTGAGGACGACTTCGGGCACCTCGCCGCGCTTGAGCTCGATCACGACGCGCATGCCGCTCTTGTCGGACTCGTCGCGAATATCGGAAATGCCCTCGAGCTTCTTCTCGTTGACGAGCTCGGCGATGCGCTCGAGCAGCGAGCGCTTGTTGACCTGATAGGGGAGCTCGTCGACGATGATCGCCATGCGCTGGCCGCGGTCGATCTCCTCGAAATGCGTCTTCGCGCGCATCACGACGCGCCCGCGGCCCGTGCGGTAGCCCTCGCGCACGCCGGCGAGGCCGTAGATGATGCCGCCGGTCGGGAAATCGGGCGCCGGGATGATTTCCAGGAGCTCGTCGATGCCCGCGGCCGGATTCTTCAGAAGATGCTGGCAGGCGTCGACGACCTCGCCGAGATTGTGCGGCGGAATGTTCGTCGCCATCCCGACCGCGATGCCCGACGAGCCGTTGATCAGCAGGTTCGGAATGCGCGCGGGCAGAATCAGCGGCTCGTTCTCGCTGCCGTCGTAGTTCGGTCCGAAGTCGACCGTTTCCTTATCGATGTCGGCGAGCAGCTCGTGGCCGATCTTCGCCATGCGAATTTCGGTGTACCGCATCGCCGCGGCGTTGTCGCCGTCGACCGAACCGAAATTGCCCTGCCCGTCGACGAGCATGTAGCGCAGCGAAAAGTGCTGCGCCATGCGCACGATCGTGTCGTAGACCGCCTGATCGCCGTGCGGATGGTACTTACCGATAACGTCGCCGACGATACGCGCCGACTTCTTATAGGCGCGATTCCAGTCGTTGTTGAGCTCGTGCATCGCGTAGAGGACGCGCCGGTGCACGGGCTTCAGGCCGTCCCGGACGTCGGGAAGCGCGCGCCCCACGATGACGCTCATCGCGTACTCGATGTACGAGCGGCGCATTTCCTCCTCGAGGGAGATGGGCAGAGTCTCTTTGGCGAATTGATCCATTATCCGTGTCTTGTTCAGGCGAGGACGAGCCCGGACAGGCGTTTCGACGACGGCCGGCAGGATGCGCCGACCTTTGTCCGACCGCCTAGAGTCGCCTCAATCCGGTTCGTTCCCGCACGGCCCAAGCGAGCGCCGGGCATCACGCGATTCTAACACGCGGCAGACGCCCGCCCGCCGCGGGTACGTATCCCCCATTGAGGAAAGTCGGGAAGGCGTTGTCGAGGCATTTCGCGAGCCGCGACCCGTGCGGCGTGCAGCGTGTCCGTCGGAAGATTTGACTCACCCGGCGCGCGCGCCGCGAGTCGAATTTTCTTCCGCGCTGGCACGGACCGTGCCCAGGCGCACCGCCCGCAAACGCCCGTCCTGCTTCGCTGTTGCTGATGCACCACATTCGAATGAGACGGCCCAACGTCGGGGAACTTTTTTTTCGTAAGAAGGGAACGATATGGCAAAATGCCAACGCACTCGGCTAGACGCTGCTCGAAGTGTCTGCATGGCCGCCCGTTTCTGCGCTGCACCGATGTTATACT
Organism: Trinickia sp. EG282A; assembly: GCF_040965455.1. Lineage (NCBI taxonomy): Bacteria > Pseudomonadati > Pseudomonadota > Betaproteobacteria > Burkholderiales > Burkholderiaceae > Trinickia > Trinickia sp. EG282A. The sequence continues at coordinate 929,427 of NZ_JBFRCC010000003.1, forward strand.
TCGAGCAATGTATGACTAGTCTTTGTCATCAAAGCTCGCAGTAAACCTGCGGTAATCTCAATTTCGAGAGGAGAAATATGAATAAACTTTCAAAGCTCGCGTTCATTGCAGCTACCGCAGTCATGGCTGCATCCGCTTCGGCACAGTCCGTGCCGGCGTCGCGACAAGCCACGAATGACAACTGGGTCAACGGCACCGGCGAATACGTGTGGATGAACGGCACGAACGAGCTTTGCTGGCGCGATGCTTTCTGGACGCCGGCAACGGCGAACGCCAAGTGCGACGGCGCTCTCGTCGCGCAAGCCCCGACGCCGCCGGTCGCTCCGCCGCCCGCGCCGCCGGCTATCACGAGCCAAAAGGTCACGTTCTCGGCTGACACGCTGTTCGACTTCGACAAGGCTGTCCTGAAGCCGGAAGGCAAGGCCAAGCTCGACGATCTGGCGAGCCAGCTGCAAAACACGAACCTCGAAGTGGTCGTCGCCACGGGTTACACGGACCGCATCGGTTCGGACAAGTACAACGACCGTCTGTCGCTGCGTCGTGCGCAAGCTGTGAAGGCATACCTGGTCAGCAAGGGTATCCCGGCGAACAAGATCTACACGGAAGGCAAGGGCAAGCGCAATCCGGTCAAGGAATGCGCGGGCAAGAAGGTCACGGCCGCTCTGAAGGCCTGCCTGCAGCCGAACCGCCGCGTGGAAGTCGAAGTCGTCGGCACGAAGCAAGTGCAGCAAGGTCAGTAATAACAGAAGCAATGGCGCCCTTGCGGGCGTCTTGCGGCAAAACCCCGCCTCGGCGGGGTTTTTTTCTGCCGGCCACCGTCGCCGGGCCGGCTTTCCCGATCATTTCCGCGCGTGGGCGCCGTTGCGCCGTCAGTTGGCGCCGGTTTGCTTTTGTCAGCGCACGAGCCTCGATATACTCGGAACTGACCGCAGGCTTTGACTCCCTTCGAACCTATGACGAACGCCGATCCCCATGAGCTCCAGAAATTCAGCGATCTCGCTCATCGCTGGTGGGATCCGAACGCGGAGTTCAAGCCGCTGCACGAGCTGAATCCCGTTCGGCTCGGCTGGATCGACGCCCATGCGCATCTTCCGGCCAAGCGTGTTCTCGATATCGGCTGCGGCGGCGGCATCCTGTCCGAATCGATGGCGGGGCTCGGCGCGCAAGTCAAAGGGATCGATCTTTCGTCGGAAGCGCTCGGCGTGGCCGATCTCCATAGTCTTGAAAGCGGGGTTTCCGTCGAGTATGAGGAGATCTCGGCCGAGGCGCTCGCGGCGCGAGAGCCGGCGAGCTACGACGTCGTCACGTGCATGGAAATGCTCGAGCACGTGCCCGATCCGGCCGCGATCGTGAAAGCCACCGCCACGCTCGTCAAGCCGGGCGGATGGGTCTTCTTCTCGACGCTGAACCGGAACGTCAAGTCGTACCTTTTCGCGGTCATCGGCGCCGAATACATCGCCCAGATGCTGCCGAAAGGCACGCACGACTATGCGCGTTTCATCCGCCCGTCCGAGCTGGCGGCCTTCGCTCGGGCCGCGGGGCTCACCGCTGCCGACCTCAAAGGCATCACGTATCGGCCGCTCGGCAAGCGCTTCGGGCTCTCGGACGATACGAGCGTCAACTATATGTTTGCCTGCCGCCGCGACGGTTGAGGCACAAGCGTGGCCGCAGGCTCGAGCCGGCGGCCGTCGCCTTCCCGCTTTTCACGCCCTACTTCCCATGAATCAACCGATTCCCCAACCCGATCCGCGCCTTGGCGTCGGCCCCATCGATCTTTGCCGGGCCGTTCTGTTCGATCTGGACGGCACGTTGGCCGACACGGCACCCGATCTCGCGGCCGCCGCGAACAAAATGCGCGCGGATCGCGGACTGGACACGGTGCCGCTCGAGCAGTTGCGACCGCTCGCTTCGGCAGGTGCGCGCGGGCTCATCGGCGGCGCATTCGGGATCGGGCCCGAGCATCGAGAATTCCCGGCGATGCGCGAGGAGTTTCTCGCCAATTACGAGGCCGATCTCTGCATCGAGACGACGCTCTTTCCCGGCATCGCCGAACTGCTCGACGAGCTCGACGCGCGCGATATCCGCTGGGGGATCGTGACGAACAAGGTCGGTCGGCTGACAATGCCGCTCGTCGAACGACTGGGGCTCGCAAGCCGGGCGCACTGCGTCGTTGCCGGCGACACGACGCCTCACGCGAAGCCTCATCCCGCCCCGCTGCTTCACGCGGCGGAGGTGCTGGCGATGCGGCCCGACATCATCGTCTATGTGGGCGACGACCTGCGCGATGTTCAGGCGGGCTTCGCCGCCGGCATGGTGACAGTCGCGGCGGCCTACGGCTATTGCGGCACCGACCTGCCGCCGGCGATGTGGCACGCGCAGCATATCGTCGACTCGCCGGTTCAGTTGCGGCGGCTACTCGCCGGGCTCAACTGTCGCGCCTGAACCGAAGACGCCGGCGATCGAGGGCCCTCGGCTTCCCTCACCGCGCTCTTGAATTCCCGAGGGGGCGCACCATCTTGCGTTCTGTGGGATAATTCATCCTTCGACCGGGGCCGACCTGGTTTCGACGTGGATAACGAAGCAGTGCAGGGCATACCGAGGACCCGTCACCTCGTAAATCAATGGGAACTTAAGTAACTGCGAACGACGAAACGTACGCATTGGCGGCTTAAACCCCGCCAACCTCGCACTGGCTCGCTGACGGGCTAGGGTCGCAAGACCAGCGAGGTCATTCACGTCAGCTAATCTCCGGCAGCGTCGCGAGGCCGGAGCCGAAAATCTAGCGACTCGCCGTAACGAAGCGTGTTCGTCCGCGTCGGTGCGGTTAAATCAAATGACAGAACTAAGTATGTAGAACTGGCTGTGGACTATTTGCGGACGCGGGTTCGATTCCCGCCGGCTCCACCAGATTCCGCTTCGAAGAAGTCCTCATGAAACCCGCGATAGCTCGACGCATCGCGGGTTTTTTTCGTCTGTCCGGGCAAGAAGAAATCGTGCGGCAGTTGCCTGCGCGGCAAACGGCCTGCTGGCTACCGCTGCAGCCGCGCTACGGCTTTTTCGATCCGACGTCTGCTTTGAGACTCTGCACCAGCTCCTGCACTTCCTGCCGAGTCTTTGTTACATCGTTTTGGATTTGCTTCAACTCACTGGTGGTTTCAGCGAGCGAGGCTGCCAAGGTTCTGCCCGAGTCGAACGACGCCACCATGTTCGACAGCACGGTGGCATTGAAAGTCGCAATGCTACCCACGGTCGCGATCGCGGTCGTCACCATAAAAATCTTGAGACTTCGAGCATGCTGCGCCGCCTCGGCGCGAGCGGAAGCACACTCGCTCCGAAATTCCTCCAACACTGTCCCAAAACGCACATCCCGTTCATCCATCAACTTTTGTTGCGCCTCGCGCCACTGCGCAAGCTGGGCGCGCTCACTGTTGACGCGCTCATCGAACAGTTTCCTATGCGAGTCCAGCCTTTCGTCGAAGAGCCTGGCGGTCGCCTCGAGCCTATCGTCCAAGTGGCGCAGGTGTAGCTCGAAATCTTCTTTCGTCGGTGCGGTCATGAGCGAACTGGGTCGATCTCAGTGGGTCGGGGTCGCCATGCTCGGCGAGAATTGCCAGCATATCCGTCTCGAAACTCTTATCGAGCGTTCTGCCATCAACCCGGGCTCGAATTCACCATTTGGACAAGTCCGCCCCCGAGCGGAGCCAGCAGCCGTTGAGTGACTATGGTGCCGGCCCCACAGCGCTCACCACGTCTCGCGCACGACCATCAGCCGCAGTTCAGTCATATCCTCGATCGCGTAGCGAATACCCTCGCGGCCAAGCCCCGAATCCTTCACGCCGCCATACGGCATGTTGTCGACCCGAAACGACGGCACATCGTTGATCACCACGCCGCCCACTTCCAGTGCATCCCACGCGCGATGCGCATGCGCGAGGGAATCGGTGAAGATCCCTGCCTGCAGCCCGAAGTCGCTGTCGTTCACGACCGCGAGCGCCTCTTCGAAGTCACTGAAGCGCTCGAGGATCGCCACGGGCCCGAATGCCTCGCGCCGATAGAGATCGGTATCGCGCTTGACGCCTTCGAGCAGCGTCGCTTCGAACATCGCGCCGTCCACGTTCCCACCCGCGATGATTTTCGCTCCCGCTTGCACCGCACCCTCCATCCAGCCGGCAAGGCGCCGCGACTCCGATTCGGAGATCATGGGCCCGACGAACGTCTTCTCGTCCTTTGGGTCGCCCATTTTGAGGGACTTCGTCTTCGCGATCAGCTTCTCCCGCAGCGCGTCGTAGAGCGACGCATGAATGAGAATCCGCTGAACGCCGATACAACTTTGCCCAGACTGATAGAACGCGCCGAACGCGAGCCGGTCCACCACGTAGTCGAGCTTGCCACCCTGATCGCCGTCGACGATCGCGGCCGCATTGCCGCCGAGCTCGAGGATGACTTTCTTCTTCCCCGCCTTTTTCTTGAGTTCCCAGCCGACGGCCGGCGACCCCGTGAACGAAAGCAGCCTGAAGCGCTCGTCGGTCGTAAACAAGTCTGCTCCGTCGCGATGCGCGGGCAGCACGGAGAAGGCGCCCTTCGGCAAATCCGTCTCGGCCAGCACCTCCGCAATGATGAGCGCGCCTATAGGCGTGCGGCTCGCCGGCTTCATCACGAAGGACACCCCCGCCGCAAGCGCCGGCGCGACTTTGTGCGCGGCAAGGTTGAGCGGGAAATTGAACGGCGAGATGAAGGAGCACGGTCCGATCGGCACACGCTTCACATAACCGTGATAACCCTTCGCCCGCTGCGATATTTCGAGGTTGATGATCTCGCCGTCGATGCGGACAGACTCTTCGGCCGCGACCTTGAATGTATCGATGAGCCGGGTGACCTCGCCGCGCGAATCGTTGATCGGCTTGCCGGCTTCTATGCAAAGCGCCATCGCGAGCTCGTCGTAGCGCTCGCGAAAGCGCTTCACGCAATGCTCGAGCACCAGTTGCCGCTTGAACGGCGGGTAGGCGCGCAGCGCCGGCATCGCGTCCACGGCGGCCGAGATCGCCTTGTCGATGGCCTGCGCGTCGGCAAGCGCGACACGCGTCGCGACCTCGCCGCTGTATTTGTCGGTCACCTCGAGATCGGCGTTGGCCGCAACCGGTTCGTTCGCAAGGTAGTACGGGTAAGTTGGCTTCAACATGTCATGTTCTCCTGGATGCGATTCGTTCGCTTAGGAAAAGCAATGCGCTGCGGCTCAAATCCGCGCCGACAAGCGCTTGATCTCGCGATTGAGCACGCGTTCGTTGTCCGAATAGTCGATGGGCACGTCGATCACATGCACCCCCGGCGTCGCGAAGCAATCGCGTACGAGCGGCGCGAACTCGGCAGCCGACGTGACGCGGTGACCCTGGGCGCCATAGCTCCTCGTATAGTCGACGAAATCGGGATTCGCGAGCGTCATCCCGTAGTCCGGAAAGTTCATGTTCTCCTGCTTCCAGCGGATCATGCCGAATGCATCGTCGCGCAAGATCAGCACCACCAGATCGAGCTTGAGCCGTACGGCCGTTTCGAGCTCCTGCGAGTTCATCATGAAGCCGCCGTCGCCGCAGACGGCGATGACTTTGCGATCGGGATGCACGATCTTCGTTGCGATCGCGGAGGGCAAGCCCGCGCCCATCGATGCGAGCGCGTTGTCGAGCAACAGCGAGTTCGGCTCGTGCGCGCGGTAGTAGCGCGCGAACCAGATCTTGTACATGCCGTTGTCGAGGCAGATGATGCCGTCCTCGGGCATCGTCTCGTAGACGTCGTTGACGATCCGTACCGGGTACATCGGAAACCGGTCGTCATGCTGCCCTTTCACGAGGTGCGCCTCGAAGTGCTCCTTGATTTCCGTAAAGCGCGTGAAGTCCCACCGCTTCTCGCACGTTTTCAGGCTCTCCTTCAACTGCCATACCGCGTTCGCGATGTCGCCGACGACTTCGATCTGCGGGAAATAGACAGGGTCGACCTCGGCACCGAGGAAATTCACGTGGATCACCGTCTTCTCGCCCGCGTCGGCGCCGCGCATGAAGAACGGCGGCTTCTCGATCACATCGTGCCCGACATTGATGATGCAGTCCGCGTGATCGATCGCGCGGTGCACGAAATCGCCGTCCGAAAGCGTCGCGTTCCCGAGCCACAGAGGGTGCGATTCGTCGATCACGCCCTTGCCCATCTGCGTCGTAAAGAACGGGATGCCGGTCTGATCGACGAATTCGCGCAGCACCTTGCGCGTCGTCTTGCGGTTGCCGCCGGCGCCGATCATCAGAAGCGGGTGCCTCGCCCCGCCGATCGCATTGACGGCATGCGCGACGGCCTTTTCCTCGGCGACGGGACGTCGGCTGTAGCTCTTCGGAATCGGCTTGCCGTCGCCCTCTTCGTGCGCGACGTCTTCCGGCAGCTCGAGATGCGTTGCACCCGGCCGCTCCTCCTCGGCACGGCGAAACGCCTCGCGCACCAGCGCGGGGATATTGCCGATGGAGACGATTTGCCGCGAGTACTTCGTGAGCGGCTCCATCATGCGCACGACATCGACGATCTGAAAGTGCCCCTGCTTGCTCGTCTTGATCGGCTTTTGGCCCGTCACCATCAGCATCGGCATGCCGCCGAGCTGAGCGTAGGCCGCGGCCGTGACGAAGTTGGTGGCGCCGGGGCCGAGCGTCGAGAGGCACACGCCCGTGCGACCCGTCAACCGCCCGTACGTCGCGGCCATGAAACCGGCCGCCTGCTCATGGCGCGTCAGCACCAGCTTGATTTTCGAGCGGCGCAGCGACTCGAGCAGATCGAGGTTTTCCTCGCCCGGAATGCCGAATACGTATTCGACGCCTTCGGCTTCGAGCGACTTGACGAACAAATCGGATGCTTTCATGAGGACTCTCGTTGGATTCGTTTGACGATTGCGGGCGCGCGCGAGCGGCGGATGAAACGCCCGGCGTGCGCAAGAGGAACTGCAACTGCGATCGAACGAAAGAGCAGATTGCGCGAGCGAACGATCAGCGCGACCCTTGTCTGCCGCGCTCGCGCGTGTCGGACAGATTACTCCGGTAACAAAACATTGGCTTGCATCCGGGCCTTCGCTTATCTTATTGGGCAGTTTCGCTCGCTCCGCAGGAGGGGCCATGAGTCGGCTCAACGCTGTGCCATCGCGCCCTGCGCATCTCGGATCCGGGGAAGTCTTCGCGTCCGCCAGCAGGTTCGGATCATGACCGAGAACCGAGCGCCCGGACCCGCCGACCGTCTGGCTATCCGCGACGATTCGGACGTCGCGGTTGCGCGGCGCCGCGTTCGCGAGCTGGGTGCGCAGGAAGCGCTTCCACCGCCCAAGATCGCGGCGCTGGAAACCGCCGTCACTGAGATCGCGCGCAATATCCTCGTGCACGCCGGAAAGGGAGAGCTCTCGTTCGGCACTCTCGCGGACGGCGGACGCCGTGGCGTTGCCGTTCTCGCTCGCGACTGGGGGCCGGGCATCGCCGATGTCGCGCAGGCTATGCAGGACGGCTATTCGACCGGCGATGGGCTGGGCCTGGGGCTGTCTGGCGCAAGGCGTCTCGTCGACGAGTTCGAGATCGATTCGATCGAGGGCGCAGGCGTGACGGTGACGCTCAAGCAGTGGAACGACGCAATCGATTGGGGTTGGGACAAACCGCTCTGAAGCGAGCGCGGCCGCTCGCGAGACGCCGACGGCGGCACCGATTCGCGACGCGCCGAATCATTTCTCTTCGCGCGCTTCGATGGCCGCGAGTGGCAAGATGGCGGTCAGCTCGAAGCCCGAGCCCGGCGTCGTGCGGATCTGGATTTCGCCGCCGAGCAACGCCGCGCGCTCTCGCATACCGATCAGGCCGAACGAGTGCCGGCCGGGGCGGGAGTCTCGCGCGGCGGCGCCGCGGCCATTGTCGACGACGCGCACGATGCAATGCGGATCGCGCCGGACGATGTCGAGCACCACCTCGGTCGCGCCGGAATGGCGCGCAACGTTCGTCAGCGCCTCCTGCACCATGCGAAACACCTCGATCCTGCATTCGCGATTGAACTCGATCGCATCGACATCGATATGCCGGACCACCTTGACGCGGTAGCGTGCGGAAAAGTCGCTGGCGAGCCATTCGATCGCTGGAATCAGCCCGAGATCGTCGAGCATGACCGGACGCAGATCCGCCGCGATCCGCCGCACGGAATCGATGAGTTGATCGATCATCGCGTACATGCCGCGCATGTCGCCCTGCGATAGCGACGGCGCCGCGCGGTTCGAGCTCTTGTGCTCGACGAGCGTCACAGCCATCTTCAGCGCGGTGAGCTGCTGCCCCAGGTCGTCGTGCAGCTCGCGCGCGATCCGGGCCTTCTCCTCCTCACGAATCCGCTGGATATGCGCGGAGAGGCGCCGCAGCTCTTCACGCGAAACGCGCAGCGCTTCCTCGTCGCGCTTGCGATCTGTGATGTCCATGATCCACCCCACCATCCGATAGGGCTCCCCGGCATCGTCCCATAACGCCTGCCCGCGCGATTGAACCCATCGGAAACCGCCCGATTTCGTGCGCAGCCGATACTCGACATCGTACGGGCGGCGCTCGCGCAGATGCATGTTCAGCCTTTGCTTCACGCGGCCGATATCGTCGGGGTGGACTGCATCGAGATGTGCACGACTCTCGTTGGGCAGCTCGTGATCCGCATAGCCCATGATCCCCTTGAAATGGGGCGAGAAATAGACTTCTCCGCTCTGCGGATTCCAGTCCCACAGTCCGGCCGTCGCGCCGCTCACGGCAAGTTGAAACCGCTCCTCGCTCGCCGCGAGCGCCGCCCGATAGCCGTGCAGCGACATCTCGAACGGTGCGAGCAGTTCGTTGAAAAACTCCGTCGAAGCATCGAGCCGTTCCTGTCGATCGGCGGCAGCCGGCAACACGAGCGTATCCAATGCGGCGCGATGCAGCGCGGCCATCTCGAGCACGCCCAAGCCCTCGACCATCGCACGCCGGCCCAATTCGTAGGCGCGTGTCCGTGCGGCCTCGTCGCGCTGCCCGAGATACGCCTGGAGACCCGAGACGTATTCGTCGACGAGCGCGTCGAGCCGCGTGGTCATGAGCCGGCCCCGAGATAGCGGGCGACGACGACATGCGCGTCGTCGGAATCCTTCCCGTAGCGCACGAGGATCGACTCGGCGATTTCCTGGGGGCTGTATTCCATCGTCACGCCGGCGGAGAAATTGCTTCGAATGCCGTCTGTCGCCATGACGAGGGTGTCGCCTCGCGACAACGGGAGTCGGTCCGCCTTCAGCGGCGGCAGCCGATAGCCGACGACGCCGCCGCGCGTGGAAATCGCTTCGTCGCGCCGCTGTCGGCCGTCGCGAATGCGGCGGAGAATGCCGTCGACGTTGCCCACCCCAGTCCACGTCATCGAGCCATCGCGCGCGTCGAACGACGCCAGGGTCATGACGGCGCCTCGCGTCCCGCGCAGCGCCTCGTGGCATCGCTGCACGAGGCGCGCGACCGGCTCGGACGCATGCGCTTCGAGCACGGGAACTGCAGCCTGTGAGGCGGCCGCCGCCGCATCGCCATGCCCAAGCCCATCGAGCAATGCGACGAGCGTGCCGCCATCGAACGGGACGACGACGTGCAGATCGCCCGACGGCCCGTCGAGCGCACGACCCGCCCATCCCCATTCGACAATGGGGCCTTCGGGCGGCAAGGTGGTTATCATCTCAGCCTCCCGTCCCCACGGGGACTTCCTTGCGGGCGCCGGGGCCGCCCCAAGGGAGGCTGAGGCCCCCTCGGGGGGCAGCGAACGATAGTGAGCGTGGGGGTCGTTTCATCTCAGCCATCGCTTCATCTTGATCGTCGTGCCCTTGCCGAGCGCCGACGTCAACTCGAATTCATCCATGACGCGCTTCGTGCCGGGCAGGCCGACGCCAAGGCTCCTCCCCGTCGAGTACCCGTCACGCATGGCAAGCTCGATGTTGGGAATGCCCGGCCCTTCGTCCCGAGCGACGATTTGAATGCCCTTGCGCGCGCCGTCATCGAGGCGGCAGAGCACGATTTCGCCGCTCTTCGCATAGGAGACGATGTTGCGGGCCATCTCCGAGATCGCGAGCGCGATAATCGTCTGGTCCGTCGTCGAAAATCCCGTCGCGGCGGCGAGCTCGCGACCTTTCTGGCGAGCCGTGACGATATCGGCTTCGCGCTCGATCGGGACCCGCACTTCATCCGTCATGGCGGCGGCCCCGTCTCGCTTGACCGCCGAGATGCGCGAGCCCCTCTTCGAGATCGAGCGCGGTGATGACGCCGTCGAGCGAAAGCCCGAGTTGCACCATCGCGAACGCCACGTCGGGCTGAATGCCGACGACGACCGTCGCGGCGCCGCGCAGCTTCGCGACATAGGCGATCGCGCGCATCGTGCGCGTCGCGAACGAATCGAGCACGTCGAGTGCGGTCACGTCGATGAGGACGCCTTTGATCCGCAAGCGCCCTATCCGCTCCGCGAACCCGTCGCGAAGGTCGATGAGATCCTGATCCGACAGCGCGGATTGAATCGACGCGATGAGCACATCGCCTTGTTTGAGGATCGGAACGGACACGGCGTTAGCTCGCCCCGTTCAGACGGCCGTCGACGAGCTCCGGCGCGCCCGCCTGCATCAAGCGATAACCGAGCGTGTGTTCGGCGCGCTCGATGCCGCCTTGAAGATCGCCGACGGTGTCGAGCGTGCCGAGCTCAATGCCGAGCGCCACGAGCGACTGAGCCACGGGGGCGCTGATGCCGGTCACGATGACCTGCGCCCCCATGAGGCGCGCCGCCGCGACCGTTTGCATGATGTGATTGGCGACGCGCGAATCGATCGTGGCGACGCCCGTGATATCCATGACGACGACGCGGGCGCGGGTGGCCCGGATCTCCTGCAGCAGGCTTTCGGTGATGAGCCGCGCGCGATAAGTATCGATGACGCCGATGATCGGCAACAGCAGCAGGCGCTCGCGCAACTGCAGCACCGGCGTGGAGAGCTCGCGTATCGCCTCCTGCTGCTGGCGAATGACGCGCTCGCGCTCGAACACGAGCACGTCGACGATAAGGCCGATATCGAAAAAGGCCACCTTCTTCAGCGACATGTAGCTCTCGAATGCATCGAAGGCCGCATGTCCGGCATGCTTCACGACGTCTACGCCGATGTTGCCCAACAGATGATGGAAGGCGCCGAGAAAAAGTCGGGTGTCGAGACCGGCGACCGCATAGAGCAGGCCGAGTTCGATGCGCTGCTCGACATAGGCCGCGCCATAATCGCCCGATACCATCGCGCGCAAATGGTCTTTCTTGAGGCGTTTCGCTTTTTCGGCAAGCGCGTTGTTCTGAAGCAGCGGGCGAGCTTCATCGAGACCCGCGAGATGATCGAAGAAGATGCCGGCATATTCGTCGAGCCGGTGCAGCACCGGGTCCCTGATCGCGGCAATCCGCGTGACGTCGGTCGACTCGAGACCGACTATCTTCTTGCGTCGGTCGATGGCGCCATCGCTGAGCCCCATCTGATGCATCAGCGTAAGCGCCTCGCGTTGCTCGTTCGGTGTGGCCATGCACGCCCTCTCTCGTTATCGCCCTACGCCTGACCGCTTCCGGCATTCCGTAATTTGGGTTTGAATCAGGGTCGGTTTCGTCGGATTTTTAGTATAACCATGAATCGCCAACTCGCAAGCCGCACCGATCGCGTCGCGCCGCCCTTCGCCGCGACGCGGTACGGCCGCCGCGCACGACAGACGTGGCATTGCCGTGATTTTCCTATTATGCTCGTACTAATTGCCGGTCCGTTAACGTCGGATCAATAGGCGGAAGTCGCAAATGCTACCGAACGTCTACAAGATGACGGCCGTGCTTTCGCTGGCGGGACTTGCCGCGCTCGCCGTTCTTTCGGTCGGCTTGCCGCACCCGATTGCCAACGCATGTGGGCTGCTTGCCGTCCTCGCGATCCTGCTTCCGGTGCAAACGCCTCTCACGCGGCCGTTGCTACTGGCTTTCAGCGGTTTTCTCATCACGCGCTACATCGCCTGGCGCTTCGCATCCTTTCCGATCGGCGGCGGCTTGCCGTCCGAACTCGTCGCGGCGGCGCTACTCGCGGCCGAGCTCTATTGCATGGGGATCGTTCTGCTCAGCTATTTCGTGAGCGCTCGGCCGCTCGAGCGGCGGCCGCTCCCGCTGCCTGACGATCCGCGGGCGCTGCCGTTCGTCGACGTCTACATCCCCACCTATTCCGAACCGCTGTCCGTCGTTGCGCCGACCGTTTGCGGCGCCGTGGAAATCGACTATCCGAAGGAACGCTTTCGCGTCTTCGTGCTCGACGACGGCTTTCCGCGCGCCAGGACAGCGCAACGCGCAGAGCAAAGGCGGGAACTCGCCGAACGCGCCGAGCGGCTGAAGGCGCTCGCGGCACGTCACGGCGCCGTCTACTTGACCCGCGAATCGAACGCGCACGCGAAGAGCGGCAATCTCAACGCGGCGATGCGCAGCACGTCAGGCGATCTGATCGCAATCCTCGATGCCGATCACGTGCCGACCCGCGACTTCCTTCGGGCCACCGTCGGCTTTTTTCTCGCCGATCCGAAAATTGCCCTCGTGCAGACACCTCACTTCTTTACGAACCCGGATGCAATCGAAAAAAATCTCGGGCTGTTCAGTCGAACGCCGGCCGAGAACGACCTCTTTTATCGAGTGGTGCAAAAGGGCCTGGATACCTGGAATGCGTCGTTTTGCTGCGGCTCCGGCGCTCTGGTAAGGCGTGCCGCCATGGAGGAAATCGACGGATTCGATTACGGAAGACGCCTCGACCTCCGTCAAGCTGCATCAGCGCGGATGGCACTCCGCCTACTTGAGTCGGCCGATGGTGGCGGGTCTGCAGCCGGAGACGATCTCCGGCTTCCTCGTTCAGCGCATCCGCTGGGGCGTCGGGATGATGCAGATCCTGATGAAGCAAAATCCGTGGCTCGTGCGCGGCCTTTCGCTGACGCAGCGGGTCGCCTACTCGTCCCTCGGTCTTTTCTGGTTCTTCCCGTTCGCGCGCCTCATCACTTTCGCCGTGCCGATTTTGAGCATCGTCTTCAAGCTGCAGACGTATCCGGGCGGAGCGAACAACCTCTTCGGCTATACGCTGCCCTATCTCGTCGCGGCCGTCTTGACCGCCGAGCGATTGAACGGCCGCTTCAGGCGCATCTTCTCGTCCGAGCTGTACGAGACGATACAAGCGTTCTACGTCCTTCCCGCCCTGGTCTCGGCGCTCTTGCGACCCAACTCGCCGATATTTCAGGTCACTCCGAAAGGGGAAAAAAGCGACGTCGACTTCATCAGCGATTTTCGATTGCCGTTCTATGCCATTTTCGCCGGCTCGCTTGTCGGCCTCATATGGGGCGGCGTTCGCCTGGCGCTCGAGCCGGAATCGCGCGCGATCCTGGTGGCAGCCGTCGCATGGATCGGCTTCAACCTCTTTTTGAGCTTCGGCGCGCTCGGCGCCCTCTTCGAAAAAGCGCAGCGCCGCGTGCGACCGCGCATCGTGATGGGAGACCCGGTTACGCTCGTCGGTCCGTTCGGCGAACGGGAAGCGGTGCTTGTCGATGCCAACGAACTCGGACTGCGCATACGCTTGCACGAGCCGTTCTCGCTCGAGCGCTTCGCGCTCAGGTTCGGCGACCGACTGCTCAACGCGCGCGTCATCAGCACCGTCGATGGTGCGCGAGGAGAATACGTCGGCCTCTATACGCCGCAATCGGCCGAGGAGGAGCGCGCCGCCGTCGTGCTGGCCTACGGCGACAGCGAACGATGGTTGCGCCAGTGGAAGCAGCGGGAGGCGCCGGCGAACTTCCTCAGGTCCTTCATCGGCATGCTTGCCCTCTCCGCGAAGGGCGCCCATGCGCATGCTCGGCATGTTGGCCGAAAGGTCTTCCATGGCTAACCGATGGGCCCACGCCGCCGCCGCGTGCTTGCTGTGCGTGGTCGCGGCGTCCGCCCTCGGACAGACGGCGACGCGGCCATTCTCGGCGCTTCGAGCCACCGGCGGCGCCGCTGCCGCCGGCCATGCGCTCATCGTCGAACTCGCGCCCCGCGAAGCGCTGAGCGGCGTGCGCCTCCACTTGGTGCCTGCCGAACCGCCGCCCGCGGATTCGAAGTACGTCGTTTGGGTCAATGGCGCTCCTGCCGCCGATGCCGATGCCGCCCCCGATGCCGGCGCGACCGACAAGACGCTGGCTCTCCCGCCGCAAGTCTTCGTGCCCGGGATCAACAGCATCCAGGTGGCCCTCGTGCCGCGCACGGCGCCGGTAAGCGGCGCCGATGCGAGCACGCGCGCGGCCCCGACGAACGACATTCGATCCTCGATTACCCTCGATTTCGCTGGCCTTCGCCCGAACGCCGCGCCCACGCTGGCGCAGCTGCCGCTTGCATTCGACGGACGCTCGTGGCTGGCGCGCACCGTCACGGTCGACCTGGGGCGGGGCGCAATATCGCCTGAGCGGCTGGGGGCGGCCGTACTCGCCGTCGAAGGCATCGCAGCGCGTATGCGAGAGGTCGATGTCGCCGTCCAGTATCGCAGCGACAGGAAGCTGATCGACTGGCCTCGCGACCCGGCTTCGTGGGGCTTGGAGCAAGAAGACGAGGACGGGGCGGACATGCTGCTCGTCGGCACGCGCAGCGCACTCTCCGACTTGCTGCCCGAATCGGTCGCGCGCACCATCAGCGGCCCGTTCCTTGGCATCTATCCAGCTCGCGCCGGCAAGTCGGTCATCGTCGTTCTTTCCGGGAACACGGACGCCGACTGTCTTCGAGCGGCGCAGGCGTTCGCGGATACGACCGCATCGCTTCCGGCTCGTTCCGCGATGACAATCGATAGCACGACGACCCTTCAAACGCCGGCAACGCGCATGGCGATCACGCTGGCCGAGGCCAACCCCGCGCTGATGCGAGCAGCGCTCAATTTCGCCGCGCTGCACGCCCGCGCAACCGGCGCCACCGCCGACGTCGCGATCGATTTCTCCGCCGACGCGAGCCAGGCAAACTATTTCTTCGGTCAAGACTCCGCGTTGTCGCCGCGGCTACGGCGCTTCTTGCCCGCCTATCCGCCACTGCAACCCGGTCAGGTTGTGTCGGTTCCCGGCCGCAACGGCCTCGCACCGCGCATCGCGCTGCTCGGGATCTCGGATGCCGCCGTGAGCCGCGCGGTCGACATGCTGCGCCGGCCGGCCGTTTGGTCGCTGTTCACGCAACGCGCCACGCTCTTCGATACGCGTGCCGACTCCGCGATCCCGCTCGCGGTCGCGCGGCGCTCGCCCATCGCGGAAGTCCGGCTTTTCCTCGCCGATCCGGTGGTCTTCTGGTCGATTCTGACGGCACTGCTTTTCGCCTGCTTCGTCTTTCTCAATGCGGCGTTGAAAGCCCAGGTCGCCGAGCGGCTCGCGGCAGCGGGCAAGCCCCCCTTCCCCGATTCCAGGTCCGGGCGACAACCATGAAGAGCCTGCTCGCGCTCGCCGCTTTCGGCGCTCTCCTTTCCGCGCAAAACGCCGCGGGGGAGCAATCGTCACCTGCGTCGCCCCGGGCGCCGCAGGCGTCGCGCCAATCGGTATCGGCCCAAGGCGCGTGGGGCGACGCGCCAGCAGCGCAGAATTCCGTCAAGCTCGCGGAGCCCGCCGCCGGCGTCGGGACGCACGGTAATGTCGATCACAAGCGCAGGGCAACGACGACGGGTCGGACGCGCGCCTACGTCGCACCGGCGGCCAAATCGCGAGCCTCCGCCGCACCGACGGCTGAATCGCCCAGCTGCGCGGACCTGCCGGCGAAGTGGGATCGCGCGCAGCGCTTGGCCGCGACGGGCCATCCCGAGCAGGCTTACGCGAGCTACCTCCAGCTCCTGCATACCTGCCCCGTCGGGCCCGAGCTCGAGGGCACCGCATGGAAAGCGGCCAACGCGCTTCCGGCGGCATACGTCGATCGCCTGCTCGCCGACCCTGCGTTCGACATGCCGGCATTGCACAAGATCCGCACCGACATCGAACTGCAGCGCATGTACGCGGCCAATACGGCAGGCCGCTATGAAGACGCCCTCGGCTACTCGCGCGCGCTGCGAGCCGATCGCTCCGTCACGCTCGACGCCGCCGCGCTCGAGACATCCGGCTGGCTCGAGGAGAAAGCAGACGACGACGCAACGGCGGAGCGCCTTTTCCGCGAGGCGCTGAAAGGCGCGGAGGACCCGGCGCCGGCGCACTTCGGCCTCGCTCTGGCGCTGATGCATCAAGGCCGACTCGAAGAAGCGGAAGCCGAATCGCGCGCCTTGACGACACCGGAGGGCCGGCGCCTGCACGCGGAAATCGCGCTCCAGCGTGCGAAAGCGTCGGGCAATCCCGCCGAGGTCGATGCCGCGCTGAAACTCATCGACGAAACGGGCGGGGCACGCGATGCCGCGACGCGCTCGATGATCGGCTGGGCCATGTTGGCGAGCAAACGCCCGATGCAAGCCGAGGACATTTTCCGCACGCTGCACCGCGAAGCGCCGCAGAACGACGAGTACGCGCAAGGCCTGGCATTCTCGTCCGCCGCCGCCCACGACTATGCGGCGCTCGATGCGCTCGTCGCCGAAAACGGTTCGCGCACGCCGGTCGCCGCCCGCCAGATGCTTGCCGAGCACGACGAGCGCCTTGGTCTCGACGCTCGAGCCCGCTCGCTCGCGGGACACTCGATCGAGGGGCATGAAGCGGCGCTGCAGTCGCTTTTCTCGCTGGACCGAAAATCCGGGACGCCGGGGCGGGACAAGCTGACCGTCTGGACGATCCCGCAGTTGTCCGCTGTACTTTTGCCGACCCCTTCGCTCTCATTGCGCCTCGACGCCACGGTCATGCGGCTCGATGATGGCGAACGCCGTGCTTGGGGCAAGCTCTTTGCCGCCGCGGCGCGGACCGACTGGAACGAAGGCGAGCTCGTCGCCGGGGCGGCGATCGAGATGCCGGGCCGCGGCCCGACTCAGGTACTCGGCAAGATTCAATACCAGCGCGTCGCTCAGAACGAGCAATCGTTCGTGCGCATCACCGCCATGCGCGACAGCATCTACGATTCGCTGCGCGCATACGAAGGCAGCCTGTCGGGATCGGGCCCGGCCGTCTCGTCTTCGCTCGAAGTGGCCGCGCGGGAACCGATCGGTCGGACGGCATGGTACGTCGGCGAAACGCTGGGAGGCGGTACGGTCACGGCGACGAATACCGCATTCAACCCGTTCTACGCGGCAAGTCTCGCGCTCACGCGAGACTTCTCGGTAAAAGGATGGAGCTGGCTCAATGCCGGACCGGAAATTCGGCTCAGCTCATACCGATACGACGCCAATCGATTCGACGGGCCCTATGCGGGCTATTGGAGTCCGAAATCGAATCGCGAAGCCGGACTCGTTTTCAACGCCCAAACCGCCGAGGATCATCGATTCCTTTTCAAAACCGGGGGCCGCATCGGCTACGCCACGCGCGAGCTCTTCACGGGCCGCGCTTCGGGCGCGTTCGGCGAAGATACGACGACGCTCGCCATCCTCGTGGCGCCGAATCTCATTGTCGGGGGTGGCATAGGCTATCGGGCGTCGCCGGGCTATCAAGACATGAGCGTGTTCGCCTGGCTGAAGATCCCATTGGACGCCCGATCGCATCTTCGAGCCGCCGATCTCGTCATGCCACGCGGCTTTTGAGCGGATCGGGCCCCGATCGGTCCGCCCCATGCTCGAAGGTGGCGCGCGGTGCTCAGGGTCAGCCCCACCGGTCCACATACCGGGACTTTCGAGCATCTTTCCTACTCGAGCAGTAGGACCCTGCCCCATACGCTCGCTTCCCACGCATCAGCACAATACGAACAAGACGAGAGCATTCGAGCATCGATCGGAATAACCGCGATGTCTCGACCGTTCTAGCTTGCGGCGAGCATCGTTTCGTTCCCGCTCATCGTCTTCGGATGCAACAGAAGCACGCGGCGTGATGGCGTTGCAGTGATGATCGCAACGAGCGGATCCCGACGTTGGAGGGGGGGTGGGTCATGGCCACGGTCTTCGCGGGCTCGCACGCGTTTCATCGTCTGATGCACTACGTTACGCTCGCCAGTCTCGCGATGCTTTGCCTCTGGCAGGCCATTCCCGCCCACGCGCTGCCGATTTTCGCGCGCCAGACGGGACAAAACTGCGTCGCCTGCCACGCGGGCGGCCAGTTCCCCGAGCTCACGCCGTACGGCCGTATGTTCAAGCTGACGGGCTATACGGCCGGCGAGCGCACGATTCCGCTTGCGTTCATGGGGACGGCGGACTTTACCAAAACGCGCAACAACAAAGACGTCAATGGGAATCCGATCTCGCCCAAGGACGGAAATTTCGTCTGGGACGCCGCCAGCATCTTTCTCGGCGGCAAGATCACCGACAAGATCGGCGCGTTCGCGCAATACACCTACACCAACTACGATCACCAGAACGGCGACGGCAAGTGGATCGGACATTGGGGCTCGGACAACACCGACTTCCGGTTCGCCGACCGGTTCATCGGCGCGGCGAACGACGTCATCCTCGGCTTGACCGTACACAACAATCCGACCGTGCAGGATGTCTGGAATACGGCGCCCGCGTGGAGCTACCCGTATATTTCGTCACCGGTCAGCAACGTCGCGTCTCCGCAGTTCCTTCCGCTGATCGAAGGAGGGCTCGCGCAGCAAGTGGTGGGCACGGGCGCCTATCTTTACTGGAACAAGCTGCTCTATGCCGAGCTGACCGCATACAGTACAGCGGACGGCATCTGGTCGTTTCTCAGCAAAGGCAACAAGCCGGGCGATCCGAACCACCCGCAGACCTACCTGCGCGGCTACAACCCGTACTGGCGTCTCGCCTTGACCCATGAATGGGGCCCGCACAACGTCATGTTCGGCACGTTTGGCCTCATCGCCAACGTCTATCCGAACGACGGCGACTCGATCCCGATCTTCGCGCAAGGCGTCACGCGCTATCGCGACGTCGGAGTGGACGCGCAATATCAGTACCTGCTCGAGCCGCATACGATCACCGCGCAGGCGCGGTACATCAAGGAGAACGTCGGCGATGCGCAGAACTTCGTGTTCGGCGATAGTCAGTCGGCCAATCTCGGGTCCTTGCGCCTCAAGGCCTCCTACATCTACCAGGCGAAGTATGGCGTGAGCCTGTCCTTCTTCAATGTGACCGGCAGCGCCGACAGCGTGGCCTACGCCAGCAGCGCGAACCTCCACCCGAACACTCAAGGCTGGATGCCGGAACTATTCTGGATTCCTTATCAGTACGTGCGGATCGGCGTGCAGTACACGCATTTCACGAAATACCTCGGATCGAAGGCGAATTACGACGGCACCGGACGCAACGCGTCAGACAACGACACGCTGTTTTTCTACCTATGGGCCGCTATTTGGTGATGAGGCGTGGACGATACCCGTCGGGTGTCGCGATCGGATGTGCCGACGCTCTCGCGCGACGAACGAATGCCGGCGAGAACGGAAGCGTCGAATGCAAGCGCGACGCGCAATGCGTCGGGGAGTCGAAGACATGAAAGCCTGGGCGCAAGTCATATCGTTGGCGATGCTGATCGGCGGCTCGGGCTGTCATGATCTGGAGCGTTCGCGCGATGTCGGCGACGCGTCGGTCCCCGGCAAGACGATCGCGTTGCAGGTCTGCTCGAACTGCCACGGCCTGAAGGGCGTCTCCGTCTCGCCCGCTTTTCCGAAGCTCGCCGGCCAGCCGCGCGAATACCTCGTCGCGCAGCTGACGGACTTCAAGACGCATGCTCGCTCGGACCCGAACGCGAAGCGATTCATGTGGGGCTTCACGCATTTGACCGATGCGCAGATCGGCGACATCGCCACCTATTTCTCGAGTCAACCGGCTGTCGTCGGCGAGCCCGCCGACTCGGCGCTCATGAATGCGGGCCGGGAGATTTACCTTTCGGGACTGCCCGCGAAGGGCGTCGCGGCATGTGTCGCCTGTCACGGCCAGCATGGCGAAGGCCTGGATAAATTCCCCCGGCTCGGCGGGCAGCATGCCGACTACGTGTTCAAGCAATTGCGAGTCTTTCAAGGCACGACCGACAGGCCGCGCGGCGAGCTCATGAAAGCGGTATGCGCAAACATGTCCGACGATGACATGCGGGCCGTGGCCGCCTTCGTCGAGGCGTTTCCAGCGGATGGCGTCGCGCCGATGCAGGAAGCAAAATCAGCCGCGGCTCAATGAGCGGCTCGAACCTCACTCCGTCATGCACGTCTACCTCGAACTCATCGGTTTCTTGGCGCCTCGTCCCCCGGCGGGCGCTCTTTTTATACTGACGGCCGGCATTGCCGTGCCGTCGTTGCGGGCGCTTGCGGCCAGCCGCTATCGCGGCGATCTCGCACGCGCCGATAGCGTCCTACCGCTGAAGCGGGATCGAGTCCATCAAAGGCCCGCGATCAAGCGCCGATAGCGCGCCATGACCGCGGGCACGTACGCTTTCGTCTCGGGGTTCGTCGGGATTCGATAGCCGGCTCTGATGACGGACTGCTCACCGGCGTTGTAGGCGGCGACGGCGAGCTCGACATTGTCGTCGAACAGGTCGAGCAATGCGCGAAGGTACTGGGCGCCCGCCAGGACATTGACGCGCGGATCGAAGAGATTGCCTGCCGCAAAGCGCTTCGCCGTCTCCGGCATGAGCTGCATCAGGCCGCGCGCGCCGCGCTTCGAAACCGCGAGCGGATTGAACTTCGATTCGACGGCGATGACGGCCCGCAGCAACTCGGGACGCACGTTCCACCTGCGACCGGCTTCCGCGATGATTTCGGCGAATCGCGACGTATCGACGTCATCGTTCCCGCCGCCCTCTCCCGGTGCTGTCCCCGATGCCACGGCGGCGTTGCCGTCCGGCACGCCGGGCGGGCCCGCGACGATGACCTTCAAGCCCGTTTCGCTCGTTTCTTTCGGGATGTTGGTCAGCACCACGAGCCCGCTTGGGCGGACGGCGCCAAACACCTGCGCGCACGACGCAGCCGGCCAGGCGAGCGACACGACCAGCGACGCGACGGCTCCGGCGCTTGCGGTCGGCAAGAACATTTCGCGCCTCGCATTGCCGCCGATCGGCCTCGATGTCAATTCGACGCGACGAGTTGCCGATACGAGCGCAGCAGCTCGTCAGCCGTTGCGAAGCCGTCGACGCGCAACCACGGCTGGCCCGGCGCTGCTCGCACGAAGACGACCGGATTGTGGTCCATCTTGTCGTCTCGATAGACGTTGAAGGCCTTCTGCGCCGCGATGGTGGCATCGACGGTGCCCGTGTAGTACTGCCATTCGGGCCCCGCGCCGAACTTCGCCGCATATTCGCGCAGGCGCGCCGGGGTGTCGTTCTCGGGATCGATCGTGATCGAGACGAGATGAACGTGGGAGAGCTGGGGTCCGAGCTTGTCCTGCAATTGCTCGAACGTCTGCGAGATGACGGGGCAGATCGATGTGCAGGTGGTGTAAATGAACGTCATGACGACTGCACGACCGTCGTCGAGCTCGCTCTTCAGGTCGATCGGGCGCCCGTCGGCACGCACGAGCGTGATCGGCGGCACGTTGTACGCGACGCTCGAAGTTTTCACATCGCGCGTCATTTCATGATGCATATGCATCATCTGCCCGTCGGCGTCTTGGTGCGCAATGGCCAATGGAATGGCCGCGCAAGCAGCGGCAGCGGCGGCGGCCACGACGGCCGCACGGGCCGCCACCTTTCTGAATGTGTTCATGGTTCGGACTCCTCAATAGCTCGCCAAGCGGCCGGTCAGAACTCCGATCGTTCGTCGGGAGTCCTGAAGTTTTTCGACACCGACCCACCCTTCCATTGTCGGCAGGGGCGCGTCGGCGCGGCATGGGGTACCTTCCCCATCGATGCATGGGGTCGACCATCGCAGCGGATGGCGGGTTGGAACGGTACTCAGCCGCGGCCGTGGCTGACCCGATCGTGCTGCCCGCCGCGGCGTGCGCTAAGGCACAGCTAAGGCACGAGCCAATTGCCGTCGGCGACAATGCGCGTTCCACGCGGGTCCGCAAATCGCACGAAATATCCGCCCTTCGATGCGAAGCGCTGCCCCGGCGCAAGGGTCAGCCTCGGGTAGTAACCCGTCACGAGGCGATGCTCGAGCATGTCCTCGATCCGCTCGACGAGGTAGTCGCGCACGAATGCATCGGTCATGTGGCTCAACGTCTCGGCGAGGATCCCGCATGCCAGGTACGTGTCCGCTTGCACCTGCAGATCGACGACGGGAATATGCCGTATCGAGAACCAGCCGAGCGCGAAATCGAGCCGCCAGCGGCGCTTTTCCGGCAGATCGAACGGATAAGCCATTTCCGTCACCGATCTCCAGCCGGCGGGCAAAGGCGCATTCTCGAGGCCGGCCATGAGGCCCGAGATGAAGACGGTGCGCGCACGCGGGCGATCGCCGAGCCGCGCGATATCGGCGGGACGCAGCCAGAGCACGAGCGCGTCGTCGCTGGTGGTTGCGCGCAGCGCCGCTGCAACGGACTCGGCGGGCCCGAGCGCATGGCTCGTCACGTCGATGCCTTCGCGCCGCAACGCCGTCGCGAGCGCTTGTGCACCCGCTTCGCCGTTGTCTCCGGCGCGATAAAGCTGGACGACGCGTTCGAACCGATGGCCACCCTGAGCGCCGGCGATCCTCTTTGCCATGAGGTCGGCCTCGAGCCGAACGCCGCGTGAAAAGAAGACCGGATAGAAATTCGCCCCGCTATCGCCAGGTACCTCGACGTTCGGAAACAAACACGGCACCTCGGCTTCCTCGCAGAACGCCTGCACCGGCGCCCAGTTCTTTCCGCCGATGCCTGATACGATCGCGAACACGGGCTCGGCCGCCATGTGCTGCTCAAGTTGAGCCTTCCAAGTCGAAGCAGGTCCTGTCAGCGTCCAGACATGCAGCGCCCAGCGCCGGTTGACCATGAACATCATCTTGCGCGACGTGCGCAGCGGCGGCGTGGCACCCAACGGAAACGCGTTTTTGTCCTCGAAGTAATGCTTCATGACGTCCAGCATGCCGTCACGCTTCACCGGGTCGGCATCGGGCGTCACGACCGTCGCGAAATGGAGGACCGTGTCCTCGACGCCGGGCACGCGATGATGGTCGAGCCGCTTCAGATAGCCGATGAGCGACGCCATATCGGCATCGTTCAGCTCGAAGCGGGGCATCAGATAACTCAATGCGTGTCCCTGCGAATCGATTCCGTCGCGAACCGCCCGCGCGATGGTCGCATCCGTGTACGGATCGCGGTCGAATCGCATCGTCTCGACGAAAGGAATGTCGAGGTCTTGGACCGTTTGCGCCCGCGGATGCAACAGGTATCGGCCCGTGATCGGCGGAATCGACGTAAGCCCCGACTTCGAACCGAAGCCGCTCCGCCGATGGCAATTCATGCATGCCGCCGCAGCGCCTTCAACGTGCATGCCGCCTTCGCGTACCGCTTCGAGCGGCGCGCCTGAAGGGAGTCGGCCTTCGCGGAATATGGCTTGTCCCGGATCTTCTATCGGCCGTGGCCGCATGATGGAGAACGCGCCGGCCTTGTCCGCCATGCCTGACGCACTTGCCGCGATTCCCATGAGCGGCAGCAGCGCAATGGCCATCGAGACGATGAAGCCGATCCAGGCATGCGCCGCGCGCGCGAGCCGCTCGGTCTCCATTTGACTAGCGGCCCGGCGCGCTGCCCGGCAGCGCAGGAACCGCACCGACAGGGGGCAATTCGATCGAATGGTTGCGCGGTGAAGCAACGAGCGGACGCGCGAACATCTTGTCGTCAATCATCGGATTGACTTCGACCTTTTCAATCGTAAGTCGGTCCGCCGGCGGCGCGGAAGCGGGGCCGCTTTCAATCACCACGGGAAGCTTCACGCCCTCGACGGTGCGGTACTCCCGGTAGTAGACATCAACGGGCGAACCGGATCCGAGCGGTGTGTGGCTCTCGTGCTCGGACTTGACCTCGAGAAACGAGCTCGCGTCGACCCAGACGCGCGGCGTCGCGCCGGAAGGTAGGCGCAGCTCGAGCCGGTAAGCCTTGTGCCCTTCAATCTCGTCCACGCCGCCGAGCTTCACTTGAATGCCCTTTTCCGCGTGGTCGATGAGTGGCCCGTCGATGACCTGCTCGTCGTGCGCGAACCGGAGCTCCTGTGCATCGTAGGGCTGCATGCTGCCCTCTTCGCCGCGCCGCATTGGCCGCAGCTTCCATCCGTGAGTCCCGTCGAAGACGCGCAACGCCATCCGGTTCATCGACACGATTTCGAAGCGTGTCTTGTTGGGCCGCTTCATGGCGAGCACGAATCGAGCCGGCATGCCGCCGTTGCTCGTGTCCACGCGCCCGATCCAGACCATCGTATCGATCTTGCGCCACGCATCCGCGCCGCCGCGTGCCGACGCGTTCTTTGCGACGATCTGCTCCACGCCGAGGCTCGCCGAGCCCCCTTCGTCGGAACCCGCACACGCCGCCACCGTCACCGATAAGGCGAGCGCCACCCCCAAGAGTGGGATTCGTTTCATGATCGCGCTCCCCGCACTAGTGCGTTTGCGCGGCGGCCTTCGCCATCGCCAGCGTAGGCTTGGCGAAGAGGGCGTCGTCGACGGCCGCATTCACCGCTACATGCTCGATCGTCATCTTGTGCGTTTGCTTGACGCCCTGCACCGCTGTCTCGATGACATGCGGCACCTTGAGGCCTCCTTCGTTCCGGTAGTCGCGAAGGAAGACAAAGACGGGATGTATCCTGCCGTCGAGCTTGCGTGGATCGCCCTCGACCTTAAGCTGCAGAAAGCTCGTCGCATCGACCCACATCATTCGCTGCGTACCGTCCTTTAACGTGAGCTTGAGCTTGTACGCACCATGGCCTTCGACTTTTTCGGTGCCCGCAAGCGCGATCTTGGTGCCTTTTTGCGCGTGGTCAACGAGCAAGCCGTCGAGCTCCGAGGCTTCTGCCGCCTGCTTGACCTCGGCCGGCGTGTAAGGATCGACTTCATCGCGGCCAAGGAAAGGTCGCACTTTCCATCCTTCGGCACCGTCATAGACTTGAAACGCAGTCTGGCCGTCGAAGCGCACCTCGAAGCGGCTCTTCTTCGGCCGCTTCATCGTCATCGTGAACGGCAACGTCACGTTATGCTTGCCGCCGACCTCGATCTGCCCGGACATCACCATCGTGTTGGCCGCGCGCCAGGCCTGCAATCCGCCACTTGCGGCGATGCTTCGCTCGACGATCTGCTCCGCGCCGAGCGAAGGCAACGAGATCGCCTGCCCGGATTTATCCGCAGCCGCTGGCTTCACCGCCTTCGCCACCTTCGCCACCTTCGTCGATGCCGCGGCAGCCGCCGTCGCTGTCGTCGCCGAAAGCGTCGTGGCCGCGACACAGCCCACGAGCCCGATCTCAAGCCATAGTAATCGCGTCATGATCGCATCCCCCTCCATGCTTTACCTGCTTCTCGTCCGAACCGATTGCTCGCGCTCGAACGCTCATTGGACCATCAAGCCGTCGACGTGATATGTGCCGACGATCACACTTACGCGATCCCCGGCCTTCACGAGATTGCCTTTGTTCGAAAACACCATCCAATAGGCCTTGCCGACTTCGGCCTCGCCCGTCTGCCGCAACGGGCCGATTTGCTCCATTTCCGGCACGTGCAGCAGCGCGTGAGTGCGCGGCGCGAACAAATACGGCGTGGCGTGTCGATCGACGAGCAGTTTTGCGGCCGACGCGTCCACCACCCGATAGCTGAAGCGAACCAGATTGCCAGATGCCGTCAGCTGCACGTGCGGCTCGGCGATTCCCCCGGACGCTGCATAGAACTCCAGTGCCCGGGCGGTCGCCCTTGCCGGGAAATAGGGGGACTCTTTCTTCGCCGCTATCGAAGCGCTCGGCGGCGCTGCAGCCTTCGCGCCCCCGATTGCGACACAGAACGCGGCGAATCCCCAGATCACGGCGACAGCCGCGAAATCGGCACACTCACGCATCGACCTCCGGCGGCGCTCGTCCCTACCGCCGCCGGAGCCTGCTTCCGTTCGCGAGGCCGATGTCATCGCGGCGTCCCCGTGAAGCTCACGCCATGCGAGCGGGCGAGCCCGACCGCGCCGTTCTGGCTATCGCCGACGGGAAGCGGAAGGAACGGCGTGCCCGCGAGCAGGCCCCCCAGCGTCGGCGTGCTGACGTACTCCACCGCTCCGATGTCGACCTGCCCGTTTTTCCGCGGCGTGCGCGGATTGCCGAAGAAGTCATAGGCCGGAGCGCCTTGCGCCGTCGCGCTGCCGATCGCAGGCGAATTCGACTGGATCGCATAGTTGCCGAGCGGCACGTTGTACCCCGGCCGGCCTGCCACGAGCGCCTCGTTGAAAAGCGAGATAGGCCCATACTGCAGATTGATCCAGTTGTTGCCTTCATCGGGCGTGGCCGACGGCTGCAGGCTGAACAGCGGGTTCGGCAGCACGGCATCGGCGATGCCCGGCGGCACCTGAATGCCGTTCCCGCCCGCCTCCGGCGGCATGCGCGAACCGTTGCAGTATTGGCTGACCACCGCCGGATTGCCTCCGACGTTGTTCTGGCCCGTGTAGTCGGTCGCGTCCGTCAGGATCGAGTACGTCGGACTCAGCGTGAAGCCCGAGCCGTGATTGCTTGCCGCCGTGTCGCCGGCCACGCCGATGTCCCAGTACACCGCGCCCGCCGGGCAGTAGCCCGTCGGATGCCCGGCCTGGTTCAGCGTCGGGTTCAGCGTCACGATGTTCTGCAAGCCTTGGATACCGGCGTTGAGTCCTCCCACGGTGATATGGAACGTACGGTTTTGCCAGAAGATGTTATTCGCGATCACGGGGCTCGAGACCTGCGTGCAATTCGACACGCCCGCCGGGCAGGCCCCGCTCGCACCGGCGAAGGCCGTGACGAGGTTCGCCGTGTGGGGCGCCGTCTCCAGTCCCGCGGGCTGGTTCGTCGACGTCGTGATCGGCTGGCACGTCGTTTCGCCACCGACGGTGGTGCAGTTCGGTGGCCCGACGTTGGCCTGGGTCGCGCCATCGGTGTTGAACAGCACACCCGAGGAGGCCGTGGCATCGTTCGAGACGACCGTGTTGTTGATGAACGATACGTTCACGGCATCTTGCAGCGACACGCCACCGCCAGCCCAACCCGCGACGTTGTCGCCGATGATGTTGTTCGTCACTTTGACCGAGTACCACTTGCTCGGATCGCTCGGGCTGCGCTGCACGTCGGTGCCGTTGATCAACTGCAGCCTCAGCCCGCCGCCCTTGCCGCTTTCAGCCGTATTGCCGATCAGCAGGTTGCTGTCGATGACGAGCCCCGGCCCGGCACCATCGGTGAGTTGCGGCGCGCAGTCGACGTCGACGGTCGAGTTCTCGCAGAAGGTCCCGTCCGGCGGCACGCCCATCGCGACGATCCCGCCCCCGTAGGTCGGCAAGGTCGGGTTGTTGCTCTGGTTGAAGAGCACCCAATTGTGCGAAATGTCGCCGTTGTAGCTGAAGCCGAAGTGCGCGAGACCTCCACCATCGCCGCTGCTGATGTTGCCGCAGACCCAGTTGTAGTTGAAGTGGTAGTAGTCGGCGCCCGTGCAGAACGTCACGCCGCCCGCCGATGCCGGCGTGGTCGAATTGATCTCGTCGCCATACGCAGCGTTCGATGTCACCGAATTGTGATGGACATTGACGTTCTGGTTGTAGCCGAATGGAACCTCCGTCACGCCGTCCGCGGCAATCGTCGCGTCGGGCACCTCGACTTGGCCGATCGTGATGCCGCCGGTGAGCGTCCCCGCGTTGGCCTGCACGCGGTTGTTGGCGACTTGCATGTTGTGGTTCCATCCGTGCAGGAAGATCCCGCCACCGCCCTGCGAGCTGTTCGAAAACGTCATGCCGTCGATGCTCGAAGGATTGCAAAGGAAGTTGCTCGGGTAGGTGCTGCAATCGGCCGCGCTATTCGTGAGCGGCGTGCAGATACCGTTCGCCGTGCAGTTCGGATCGGGTTGCAGCGCGCCGTTGACAGGCACGTCGCGCACCCCCTTCGCGAGCACCGTGATGCCGGCCCCTTCGTAGGCGCCCATCAACGTCGGCTCCATCAGCAACTCGGCGAGGTCACCATTCAACGTCGAATCCCAGCCGACGATCGGCTCGAACGGAATCGGATCGACCTGGCGCTGCATCGCCGCCGGGCAGCTATAGTCGCCGCTCGGGTCGTACGGATTCGTCGAAGAGATCATCGCGCCGTTGAGTGCGACACCGAAGAGGCACGCCGTCTGCCTGCGCCACGGATCCATCTTGCCCGACGGGTGCGTGTTCGCATTCACGACGACGGAAGGCGCACCGACACCCTGTAGCCGCACGGGCTTCCACATCAGCAGCATCTCCTGATAGTTGCCGGGGCCGACGATGACCATGTCGCCGGGGCTCGCGTTGTCGAGCGCGGCTTGGATCGCGTTGTTCGTCGCGTTCTCGCCGTTCACGTAGGTCGGCGTCTTGCCGCCGATGGTGACCGTCACCGCGTCGATCGATTGCTTGCCGTTCGCCGCCGTGATCACGAGCTCCCCGCAAAGTGCCTGCGGCGTGCCCGCGGGCAACCCGAGCTGCGGCACGGTGCAGCTCGATTGCGCCGCCGTGAGCGCGGGCACCTGCACCTTGATCTGCGTATCGCTCCACGACACGATCGTCGCTGCCTGCCCGCCGATCGTCACTTTGCTGCCGGTTCCGCGAGTGCCGAAGCCATAGTGCCGTTTGATGAACTTCTCGTTGAACGGCGCCGTCGTCGCCTGAGGCCCGGTGTAGCCGTTGTTGGGCACTTGCTGATCGCCGAGCGCATTGATCGTCACGGTATTGCCGGCAGCGCTCACCCAAGGTCCGCTCCCTCCGCCGGGCAGGCTGTCTCCCGTCACCGTCGATACGGCCGGCGTGGCGTCGGGATAGGCGCAATCGGGCGGATTGTAGCCATCCGCGAAGGCCTGCACGGGGACGACGGGCGTGTCCATGTATTGCGTTTGCCCGGGCATGAACGGGATCTCGTAGCAGAACTGGCTGTATCCGGGGTTGTAAAGCGGATCGCGAATTGTCTTGCCCGGATGGGCCGGATCAGGCATATCGGGATCGTTCATGCAGGCCACCATCATCGTCGGCGCATAGCCCGTCGGATTCGGCGGGTTGACCTCCCACGTCGAATAAGTGAGTCCGTTAAAGATGCCCCACTGGTCGGAATAGACGCGCTCGATCTCGTTGCCCGCGAAATCCTTGATCGAGACAGGAACGTTCGGCACCGCAAATTTCTCGCCGAACTGCGGCGAGTACGGATCGAATTCGGACGAGAAGTCGTCGAGCATGAAACCCGTGTAATGCGAGGAGACGTGCGTCGAGCTGAACAGATAGAACTTCGCTTCGGCCGTTATCTGATCGGTCAGCGTGATCTCCTTGCGATCGCAGAGGTGGCGCGACGCGCCCGCGAACGGCGAGACTTCCTGCGCCTCGGGGAAGAGGCTCAGGTAGTCGGGAACGATGCGCAGCTCGCCGACGCAAGGCCAATACGTTTCGGTCGTGCCCGTATCGCCTTCCTCGCGTGGGTACGTAACCGATCCGAGATTGGTCGTCGGGTTCTGTGCGTTGTTCTTGTTGTAGGCGCTGTTCACCGCGGCTTGGTCGGGCAGGATGAAAATGTTCGACAAGGCAGCGAACTCCTGCGTCACCGGGGCGATGAAGTTGTCGCCGATGAGAATATTCTTGTCCTCCTCTTTCATCAGCTCGTAGCCGGGCGGTACGATCACCTCCACTACGTACTTTCCGGCCGGCAGCATCCACGTCCCGTCGCCGGTCGGATTCCTGACGCAAATCTTGCAGTTCGTGCCGATCGGCAGCCCGGTCGACGGATTGCGTGCCGTCACGCTCGGGAACTGGTACATCCCGTCGTACGGCGCCGGCTGCAGTTGGTTGAACACGTGCATGCCGTCATAGCACTTGAACTGCGAGTTGTGCGGTAACGGATGATTCGGATTGAGCGTCGTCGGCGAGTTCTTCAACGTGAAGAAGAACGGATCGTTCGTCTCCTGACCCGGGCAGTTCATGTTCGGCACGCCGTTCAACCGGAAGCCCTGCGCCCAATCGTCCCAGCTCGAGCTCTGCGTCGTATCCACGAGCTTGAGGCTCGCGGTGCCATCCTCGGCTGTGCCCTCCTGATACAGATTGACCGTCACGTGCGGGATATTCGGTATCCACCTTGCATGGACCGTCAGCGTCGGGTCGTCGAACGCGCGCGTCGACGCGTAGACCACCTCGCCGCGAATGCCGCCGTTCTCTCCGGTCGCAAAGGGCTTCTTGCCGAACTCGATGAAGCCGGCCTGACCCGAGAATCCCTGCCAGCCCTCCGTCGTCACCCACGGCGGATCGATGCGTCCCGTCGAGGGGTTCGACGTGCTGCTGCCGGGACCGTTGGCGATGGAAAAGCCGTTGCAATCGGCGTTGTCGCAGTAGACGGCGCCGGGCACTCGCAGGTTGGTCGGCAAATGAGCCGTCGACGATTCCTTAGTATTCGCAAGATTCGCGGCGATCGTCGATGTGCCGCCGCCGGGCGTGCCGTCGGGTGGCCCACCGGCGTCGTAGACGACATGCACGCCGGTCTGCTTGTAGCGTGTCGTATCAGTCTCGGCGACATACCAGTTGAAGAGCGGGAATACCTCGTTGAACGACATGTAGCCGTTCATGTCGGTGACGCCCAGGTTCGAGTAGCTGCCATCGCGGAACCGAATGTTCATCGGCACCATCGCCAGGCCCGGATCGGAATCGTGCGAGACGCCGTCTCCGGCCAGGTCGAGGAATGTCCTCGTGTAAAGGTTCGTTTGCCACTGCAGCACCGCGATGTCGCCGACGTTGAGCGTCTGTCCCGGCTGCAGCGTGAATGCGCTCGCGAGCCCATCCACAATCTGATCGTTCCATTGATCGAAGACCGTGACTCGCCACGTCCCCGCAGGCAGCCCGCTGAAGCTGAACGTGCCGTCCTCGTTGCACTTCGTGAAAGCGATGTCGTCGCCGTCAGTTGAGCCGAGACTCACATAGCACTGCGTAAAGCTGAGTGGCTTGCGCGATTGGCTGCCGTAGAGGTTCTCGTTGGGCGGCCGGCTGTAGTGAAGATTCGTGACGCGTCCCGTCACGCCGCTCGTGCAAGTCGTGCCCGCGCATACGCCGGGCAGTCGATCGTTGATGATCTTCGGATTCGCAAAGCCGATCGAAACGTGGAAGCCCGCGGGGCCGAACTCCTGGAAGTAGGCGGGACCGCCGATCTTGATGAATGAGTCGTGCGCCTTCTGACCGTCGAGCGTGTTCGTCTGCAGCCACTGCTCGCCGCGCGCGATGCGATCCGCGGCCGGTGTCGCGACGATGCCGTAGCGCCCAGGCATCAGGTTCGCGATCACCGCCTGGCCTGCGAGCGGCGACGGGGTCTTGCCGTCGGACTCGTAGTTCGGGCAGGTCGGGATCATGCCGACGATGCCGTCGCTCGCGGCTGAGATCGGACATGCGTTGAGCCCTGTCGTCGGATCGATCGTGCCCTGCAGCGAGTTCGACAACGGCATGTTGAACATGTCGTAGGTCATCTGTCCGGTCGCGTCACCCGTGCCGCCCGCATCGTCCCACAACTTGATTTCGAAGCCGCCGAGGCCGGGCTCGCGAGCGGTGCCGAAGTTGTCACTGCCGCCGTGAACGTCGACTTCACCGTTGAGCGGCGAATCGTCCTCGAATACGAACACTGAGACTTTGGCCGTCTGGAACGGCGTCTGCTGCAGTACGACGCTGACGCCCTTCTGCCCCGCCGCGATCGGCGCGCCGCCCATCCCATGCCCGCACTTGCCGGTGCCCGGGGCGAAATCGGCACCGCTTGGGCCAGAGGGGCAATCGAGCGCGATGCTGAATTGCCGCGTCGGTCCGCTCGGATTGTTCGGGTCGACGGGTACCGGTGCACCGGCGCCTGACGCGAACGGATTGCCGGCGTCACCGGGCAAAATCGAGATGTAGTAGCGCTTCCTCGGGTCCAGCACGACCTGACTCGGGTTCGCCGGCGTCTGCTGCGCCGCCGTCGTGCGACACACGCCGTCGCCTATGTCACAGACCGCGGGCACGTGCGCGTTGCTCGTCGGATCGAAGACTGTCTGCCCATACTCGCACGCATACTGGCCGACACATCCGGACGCCACGACCGGCATATAACTCGTGTGGAAGTTCGTGCCGAGGCTCGGCACCGGCAACGGCGGGCAGGTTGCCGGCCGGTTCCGGCTATTGACCTGGCAAGCCGGGTCGATATAGAACGTGCGATCCTCTTCGATGATCCAGCGATAGTCAGTAATCGGCGTGCCCGTGTTCGCATCTTGCACGGCCACCTGCAAGCCGCTGCCCGCATGGAACGTCACCGTGACGGTCTCGGCCTCGCTCGCCGTATTCTGCGAATTGACGGCCTTGTAGTGGAACCGCACCGTCGACGTGGAAGTCCCCGTCGGCACGGTGGCGGGTATCGCGGTGAACGAGCCGTCCGCATTCAACGTCACGGTACCGCCCTGCGCCGTGCCGGACATGACGGCCGTCATCGGCAAGCCCAAAGGATCGCTCGAATAGGCAAGCACGCCTGGCGATGACAGATGGAACGTCGAAGCGATGCTGCTCGTATAACTTTGGTCGCTTGCGCGCGGCGGGCGGCCGAGGCAGCCGTTGGCGGTCGTGCAGGCGGTCAGCGTGACGGTGGCCGTGATCGCGGCGTTGCCGTTCGCCTGGTAGACGAAGCTGTCCGACGTCGTGCCCGCATTCGGCACGTAGGTGAACGTCCCATCGGAATTCAGCGTCACCGTGCCGCCCTTCGCTTGGGTCAGCAACGTGACGCCGTAGATGCCGGTGTTGCTCCCGATGACGCCTTTCATCGGGTCCGAGACCGTCAGCGGCGTGTTCATGTCGAAATAGTAGTGACCGGCCTTCGCGACGGCCGTATCGCCGCCCGTCGTCGCGGTCGGTACAGCGCCACCGTTGACGCTGACATAGGCCTGCATTCCGCCGTCGCGCTGATTGTTCGTCGACAGGCTCAGCTCACGGTCGAAGACAGGCAACGCTGCCGCGCCCGTGACCGGTGCATTCATCATCACGTCGTACGTCTTGCCTGCAGGCAGAAACACTTCATTCTGAATCTTCGGAAGGCCGGGAAGCACGTTGCCGTCTTCGGCGATCAACGCAAAACCCGGGGTCGGCGCGCTGCCCGCCGGCAAACCCGCCACGGTCTGCGCACCAACGACGGACGGTACGTGCATGCGCAACCCGGCGTTGACGAAGCGCAGCATCACTTGCCCTGTTCCCGCGGGGGCCGCTGCCGAAAACTGCGAGCGGACCGCATTGGTCCGGTCGAAGGACACGCCGTTGATCAGGTAGTAGCGCGGGTCGTAGTTGACGACGGGCGGATAGCAGGTGCCGTACGTGCTCGATGTCGGATCGCCGCACTGCCCCGGCTGACCGGACCATACCTTCGTCTCGCTGAAGCCGTTCGTGACCACGGCCTTCGCGACCGCCGCGTTTTGCACCGGGTCGATTTCGCTCAAGAGCAAGGGGACATCAGCGTCATAGTTGACGCCCGGATAAGCCTGCGCCTGCGTCGTTCCGTTGGCGGGCGTGCGAACGACGAGCACGCCATAGAGCCCCATGGGTCCTTGGATTGACGGATGCGTGCCCGATTCGATCAGATAAGTGCCGGGCCGCAGGTTGTTCCATGTCAGCGCGGTCGTCGAACCGTTTGACACTTCGGTCGAAAACGACTGCACGCGCGGCCCTTGCGCCGGCGGTGTGAATTTCGCGGCCGTGGCGCTCGTCGCGCTGCCCGCGATCGGCCAGGTCGCGACCTGCGGCGGATGCGCGGGGCTCGGCGTCGACGTGGCGGTCGCTCCGAGTCCGCCGCCGAGTTGACCGATGATCGAGAGTGACGTCGGAACCTGCCCGGGCAGGCTGTTGGTGAGATTGATCGTCAACGGGCCGGGCGGGACGCTAATGACGACGGGCGACCATCCTGTCCCGGCATTGGCGTTCGACGCCGCGCAAGTAGCGGGTGCCGTCACCGTGCCGCAGACGTAGCCCCACATCGGCACGCTCTGACCGTCGGGAAGATTGGCCGTCGAGGCCTTCACCGTCAAGTTGACGCTTTGCGCAAGCGCCATCCCACTCGTGAACGCGAGTATAGAAGCCGCTACTGCCGCCGTCCTGGCGAGACCCATGATCGGTGCTTTAAGCACATCGGTTCTCATTGCGGTTCCCCTTGTCTCTCTCTAGTTCGACTCGTTGATCGTGAAAGCTTGCGGATCGACGAGCATCATCATCATCATTCCGCCTGGGAAGATGTTGTTGGTCGTGATCTCGCGCTCATTGTGCGAATGCCACATGTAGGCGAAGCCCGCTTCCGTCGTCGGCGGATTCACGATCAGCCCGCTCGGCGGCGTCGTGCCCGTCGCACCCACCGCGCGAATCAGCGCGTCGGGCCCGAGGTAGGCGCTGCCGGAATACCAGGCGCCGTTAGCGAAGATGTTCGGATCGGGCAACGTCACGGGACCTCCGCTCGCGACGGTGCCGAACGGATGCGCTTCCAGCGGCTTGTCGTGATCGGCGCACCACTCGAAGTAATTCGGCGCGAGAGGATCGGCTGTGTAATAGCCGTTCGCATCGGGAGTACAGACGACGCTCTTGCCGTTGTAGCTCGTATGCAGTGTGTCCGTGGGACGGACGTTGTAGACGCTGCCGGGGCCCGACGTCGTATTGCCGTAGACGTCCCAGTTCAGGCCCTTGCCGGTCCAGTAGAAGATGCCGTCCATCGCGATGCCCGGCGTCGTCGTCGTCGTGAAGAGCAGTGGCCCTGCAAGCTTCGTCGGATCGGTCGCGGCGAGCAGCAGATTGCCGTCGCGCGCGAGGATGCGTACGTGATTGCCATGCTCGTGGAACGGGTGCTGCCATCGCCCGGTGCCGATGATCCGCAACAAGACGAGTTCGCCGGGATGCATGTGCGGGTTTCCGTTATAGGGCTGGTGCGGATACGCCGGCGCATAGTTAGCATCCATGTCGTCCGGCATGGAGCGGCCGTTGATCATGAAGTACGCAGGGTGATAGGGCTCGGTCTGGATGTTCATGCAACCTGTCGGCTGCGTGCAGGCGACGTTCGCTTGCTGTTCGGCCTGCAGATGAATACGCGGGTCGATCTCCGAGAACTGGAAGAGATACTCACGGTCGTAACAAGTTTCGCTATGGTTGTACGCCGCCGCCGCGTCACGGTAGTCAGGCTGCCCGTCAGGCAGCGTGGCGCTCACGGCCCGGCATCCGGCGGGCACGACAGCCGTTCCACCGCTTGCCGGCAGTACGACGAGCGCACCGTACAATCCCATCTCGACTTGCAGATCGCCCTGCGTGCCGCTGTAATATGCGTGCGTGCCCGCCGTCGTGGCGACGAAGCTGTACGTGACGGTTCCGCCATGCACTGCCTCGCGCGTGAGCAGCCCTGGCACTCCGGTCAGCGCAGCCGGACACGTACCGTCCGTATTCAGCTTGGCGGCGCACACCTGAAAGCCCGGAAACAGCATCGACGTATTCCCGGCGGCTGCGGGCAGATTGTTCGTCAGCGTGATCGTCACGACGTCGCCCTGTTTCACGATCAACGTCGGCCCCGGAACCTGCATGCTCTGGCAGTTGGCGCCGTCGAGCTGATTCGCGCTCGGCAAGAAGTTCACCGTCGTGCGCGGATTGCAGCCGTAGCCCCACGAGTAGATGCTTTGCCCGTCGGGCTGATTCACGCGGTTCTGTTCCGCTGTCAGATCGAACGTCGGGCCCGCGACGCCGGGAACGGCGGCGCGCACGGCCATCGAAAACAGCATGCCGACGAAGATCGCGACGAATCGCGCGAGCCTCGCGTTCCATGTCTTCCATGTAATGTGGCTCACGGCAGTCCTCCTAAGAGCACTTCTTCGTCGTGGGGTCGACGGCGTTGCAAATATGGACCTCGGTCATTAGGCCGCCGAAGTTCTCGGCGTCGTTCGCGAGGTGATCGAGATTCGGCGTGTAGAGGTAGAACGTCGATCCCACCGGATACATCGTCGTGTCGCTCGCGTCGAGAATGAGATCGAGCGACTCTCCGCCCCCCAACGTGATCGAGTTCGTGAAGTACGTCATGTCGTTGCCGGCCATGTCGCGCAACAGCCTCGCGTTGATCCCGATCACGTGCATCGGGATGCCCAGCGACGCGAGTGTCTGGTACTCGGTGACGTCGAGATCCGAAATCCGCAGCAGCGCCCTGCCGCCAGCCGGGATGTTGATGAGCGTCGGCAGCGGCTGCGAGTAATGCGATGTGCCGTCGGCGACTTGCGTCGTCAGCGGGTTCGGATTGACGGTGTCCGGATAGCCGCGCCCGTTCAAAAGGAAGTACTTATCCTTCATGTCGGTGAACGGCTCAGGATTGAACGTCATCCCGATGAAGTGGAAGTTTGGGTCGAAGCCGTGAATCTGGATCGGGTACTCGACGTCATAGGCCGTCGAGCCATCACCGTCGTTGTAGGCGTAAAGGGTCGGCGCGCCGCTCTTGTTGAGCGCATGCAGCACGCTGTTCGCCGCCGGCAATGGCGTCGAGCACAGAATGTCCGTGCCGGCGCCGCGCTGCGGATTGTGGATGTCCGCGCCGCAGGCGGTACGCGGATCGAGCTGCTGAGCGAGCAGCCCCTGGTAAAGCGAAGCCCCTGCCGGCACGCGATTCTGCCTCGGCCGCACGAAGATCTGGCCGACCATGCCCATTTGCAAGTGCTCGGGAGGCGTGATATGGCAGTGCCAGAAGTAGGTACCGGCATCGGGTGCAAGGTAGTAGTAGGTGAAGCTCGCACCGATGTTGATCGCAACCGACGCATCGGGCACACCGTCATAGAACGAAGAGGCATTCGGGTAGCCGTGGAAGTGGACGGTGTGCCGCTCGAACAAGTCGGGCCGCATGATCATGCCGACGTTCGTGAGCGTGAGGAAGAACTCGTCGTCCTCGTCGATGGCCATCGTCGGCGCGGGGATGTTGCCGTTCATGACGCCGATGTCCATGATCGGCCGCGGATCGACGTGGCCGGAGATCAGTTGCTCGTTAGGCGGCGAGGTTGGATCGACAGCGGCGCCGTCCGCCGTCAGGCCGACCGCGCCGTTGAACGTCGCGTCGTTGTATGGATCGCCCGGCATGTTGAAGATCGAGGGCGGCTCAGTGCCGGGCAATCCGTTACGAATGTTCGCCAGCCCCGAAAGCGGGCCGAACGAAAACATGTACGTCTGCACGCCGTCGCCCATCGTTGAGTAGCCGTCGCCGCCCGAAATCTGCTGGCACTTGATCCCGCCATGCGACGTGTCGGTCGGATCGGGATGGGTGATCGTGGCAAATGGACATTGCACGCGAAACGATTGCGCGCGAACGGGCAACGCGAACAGCAGCAACATCAGCATCGCGATCCCGCCGCGCGCCACGCAAATAGCGAACATATGACCTCCTGGAATCTGGTCATCTCCGCGCGATCCGCTGCGGGATCATCGTTCCGTCCCGCTCGGCGACCGTGCTGTCATCACGCTCATCCCCGGCATGTCTTATTGTGCTTAGCGCATGAGGAACGCGGCATGGGTGAAGCTCCTACAGCGGAGGTAGGGCAAGCCAGAGTCAGCGGCGGGGACTACCGGGTGGGCGGATGAACGGCATCGACGAAGACTGCGACCACGGCGCCGAAGGCACGCCGGCCGCGGTATTGCCGCGCCATCCGGGCGGCGGATAGAAGAACTTCCAGTCCGAATAGGTCTGCGCCTTGTCGAAGAACGCGAAGAGCCGCGGGAAATTCGCGTGCTTGATCGGTACGCGATCGGAGCTGCTATAGACCCCATAGATGCCGTTGCCGTCGCGCATGAACTGCCAGTCGGTCTTGCCCGTCATCGGGTCGGGGTAGGCTCGCCGCAAATGATGAATCGGAACGGGAAAGCGCTTGTCTTCGAGAAGATCGTCGATCGTCGCTGGCAAGGTCCGGCCCGCGAGGTAATAGCGCTGGATCGCGAGCCGATATTGGTTGCCCACGAACAGGAGCTCCTCCTCCTGGCGCCGCTGCTTTTCGAGCGCCCAG
Organism: Trinickia sp. EG282A; assembly: GCF_040965455.1. NCBI lineage: Bacteria > Pseudomonadati > Pseudomonadota > Betaproteobacteria > Burkholderiales > Burkholderiaceae > Trinickia > Trinickia sp. EG282A. The sequence goes on from NZ_JBFRCC010000003.1 coordinate 967,563, forward strand.
ACGTCGAGGCCCGCGAGCAGCGCGATCGATGCAAGCGCGAGCGCGATCAGAAGCGCGAGCATCACCAGCCCGCAAGGACGGCGCCGGCCGAGTGTTCCGTTGGCTCGGCGCGCAGCAGCGATCCGGCGAGATGCGCAAGCGCTCCCACGTACGTGCGCGCCGATTGCCAAGCACGACTTCATTTCGTCGCTGCCACCGCCGATGAAGGTGCCGGCGCCGCGGCGCGCACCTCGCTTGCCGGACCCACGTCGTAGACACCGCTTTTCGACGTATCGGGAGAAGCGATGACGGTCCAGGCCGTGCCGCCGCTCACCGGATCCACGGGAATACTGCGCAGATAGTGCTTCGCGACGAGATCCTCGAGCGTGTCGGGGTATTGGCCATTGTCCCCGTAGTATTTGTCGATGGCATCGCGAATCACTGAGATGTTCTGCTGCTGCACCTGACTCTTACCGCGCTCGATGCTGTGGAAGTATTGCGGCAATGCGATCGTCAGCAGCAGCCCGATGATCGCCATGACGACCACGAGCTCGATCAGCGTGAACCCTCGAAAACAGACTACATGTTTGCTTGTGCGCTTCATGAGCGGCCTCACCATTCTTTGTACGGAATGCCGTTGAGCCCGACGCCGTCCGACTTCGAGCTGACGTCGAAGATGTCGTCGTCGCTCACGCTCGAGCCCGGGCTGTCGCCGCCCTGCGCGCCTTCGGGCGGGACGCCGTAGGCGCGCGTATTCCACGTTTCCTCGGCGGGCGTCGTCGGGTCGCCCGTGAAGAACGGGTCGCGCGGCACATGGCGCATAAACGTCATCAGCCCTCCGTTCGGATCCTTCGCGTCCTTCACGCCATCGACGAGCACCGTGAGCGACGGCGGATAGCCTGACGCACCGGGCGGGTGCTCGATCGCGCCGGAATCGCTCGCGTCCTTGTAGGCGTCGATCGCCGTGCGGATCACTCGGAGGGACACACGCAGTTCCTGCTCCTTGTCGCGCTGAACGTTCAGCTCCGCGAAGGGGACGACCGCGAGCGCGACGATGGCCACGAGCGCGAGCGTCATGACGAGCTCGATAAGCGTGAAGCCGCGAACGCGTCCGATCGCGCAAGGTCCGCGAGGGCAAGGGTGCGCAGCGCGTCGCAACATGGCTCAGTTCGAGTCGACGGGAATGGCGTGCAGCGGGTTGTCACTCGCCATGTCGCTCGGCTGCGCCGGCATGATCGGTGGCGGGGACGGAGCCGTCGACGCCGCCGCTTGAGGCGCGGGCGCCGTTGAGCTCTGCTGTCCCGCCGTTGCCGCTCCGGTCGACTCGTGCGCGGCAGCGTTGTCGGCCGTGGGCGCCGAACCGCCCGCTCCTCCCGCGTCCGCCGCCTGGGCATGATCGGCGGCCGCCCCATTTGCCGCCGCACCGCCTGCCGCCGCGCCTGCGCTCCCTGCACCGCCGCCAACCGCCGTTGCCGGTAACGGCACCGACGTCATGAACCGGCCGCCGAACATCGAGGGCGGCGCCGTTGTACGCGGCGTCGCAGGTGGAACGCCGAGCGCGCCCGTTACGGGAACCGTCGCGGCGCCGCTCGCCGCCGCGCCCGCTTTGTCCGCTCCCGGCGCAGCATTGCCGCCGCCGACATGTCCAGGCGTCACGGCAACGACCGCGTCAGGGGCGACGGCAGTAACCGACGCCGCGCCGGAAGCCGTCGCGGGAGCAGGAGCGGGAAGCGCGGGCAATGCCGAGGCCGTATCCACGCTCGGCGGATCGAGCCGCAGCTGCTCGGTACGCACTTTCTCGTCGGTGCCCGACCACATCTCGCGGGTATCGGCATCGGCCGCGAGCTGCGGCCGGATGATGTGCGGCGTGATCATCAGCACGATCTCGGTCTTCTTGTGGTCGCCGTTGTGATTCGAGAAGAGCCTGCCGAGCACCGGCAATTGGCCGAGCCCCGGCACCTTGTCGGCCGCGTCGCGGTCTTCGTCCTGAATCAAGCCGCCGAGGATCTGCGTCTCGCCGTCCTTCATCCTCAAGCTCGTCGACGCGCTGCGCGTGCCGATCTGATAAGCGAGCGAGCTGAGTCCGCTTTGCGAGTTGCTGCTCGAGATCGTGTTCGTGATGTTGCTGACTTCCAGGTTCAGCTTCATGCCGACGTCATTGTCGCGGTAGACCTGCGGCTCGACTTCCAGCTTGATGCCCACGTCGAGGTACTGGATCGATTGCGAATAGGCCGGGCCGCTCGTGCTCGGCACGCTGGAGCTCGAGATCACCGGCACCTTGTCGCCAATGAGGATTTTCGCCTTCTCCTTGTTGCGCGTCCGAATGCGCGGGCTCGCCAGCAGGTTCGCATCGGTGTCGGTCAGCTTGAAGTTGGCGGTGGCCGACAGCCCGCTCACGGCGAGCGCATTGACCGGCAAATGATGGAGGTCGGCCCATGTCTGCACTGAGTTCGGCGTCGACGCGCTGAAACTGTTGGGCCAGTCGATGCCGAGATCGGTCAGCCGATCTCGCGACACTTCGAGCACCTTCACCTCGAGCATCACTTCGGGGTCCGGAATATCCTGCGCGGCGATCATCCGCTCGGCCACGCGGATCGTCTCCGGCGTCGCACGAATCGTTACCGTGTTCGCACGCTCGTCGACCACGACCTCCTTGATTTTCAGAAGGCTCTTCAGGAGCGTCTGGATCTGTTTCGCATCCGTGTTCGAGAGCTGGAACGTGCGGACTTTCAGATCTTCGTACTCCTGCTCTTTCGCCGGCGTCGCCGGATAGATGAACACGGTGTTCGCGTTGAGCACCTTCTTTTCGAGCTGGTTCTGCATGAGGATCATGTCGACCGTATCGTCGAGCGAGGCGTTCGAAACGAATATCGTCGTCTTCAGATCGGCGCGCACGTCGCGGTCGAAAATGACATTGAGGCCCGTCGTGCGCGAGAGCGCTTCGAACACCATCCGCACATTGGCGTCGCGAAACTGCAGCGATACGGGCTTTTTCATGATCGACGACGATGCGTTTTGCTCGTCGGCCGCAAGTCGAACCTGGCGGCGCTTCTCGGCGAGCTCGCGATAGAGCCGCAGCGCCGCGACGTTATTCGGGTTTTCCGCGAGCACCTGATCGAGCCGCTGAGCGGCGCTATCGAGCGAGCCGCGCTTCACCATCCGGTCCACTTCGCTCAAGATGAAGTCGTCGCGCCGATCCAGCTCGATCGCCGAGCCGATCCGCTTGCCGCGCTCGCTCGTCGGATCGAGCTTCCACGCCTCCTGCAGCTTCTGGATCGCCGCGCCGTAGTCGTGCCGGACGCGGAGCTGGTCGGCATCGTCGAGCAGCGCCGTGACCTCATGGTCGCGCTCGTCGAGATACTTGAGCTGCGCCTTCGCGTTCGTCGGCTCGCGTTTGCTCGCGGTGCGCAAATCGTCGATATTGGTCGCGCATCCGCCGACGAGCGACAAGACGACGGCCCAAGCAACGCCGCAGGCAAGCGGCGCGAACTTCAAATCCCGGGGCAGGTGGCAACGGTCCGCTTCGCGCGCAACACCCCGTCTCGATGACGGTTTCATTTAGTTCCCCTCGCCCTCGATGGTCATTACCTGCTTCTCTTGGAGCGGCAGATACGTAAACACGGCCCCCGTGGCCGCGATCGATTCGAACCGGTAACGGCCGTCGACTACGTCGCCCGGCGAGACGATCAGCAATTGATCGCCATTCGCCAGGAAGACCTGCGGCTTCGCCTGATTCGCATTTGACATTCCCACATAAGTGAACGGCAGCGGAGGCGCCACGGGCGGCGGCGCCTGCACCGCTTCGGCCACCGGCGCGGGCGGCGGCGGCGGCGGCGGCAGCCAGGACTGCACGTTGAACGGATCGTTTTGCGCTTCCGGGGAGAGCGGCGCCCGTAACGCGGCGAGCTTCTGACGCGCCGTACCCGCGAGGGCATCGTCATCGGAGGCTCGCGCTTGCGCTTGCGCTTGCGGTGACGATGCGCCACGAATTGCTTCACCTTTGGCAGGCGCGCTCGAAGCCGTCGCAGTCGTTAGGGGACGCGCAGCCGCGCGCGGCGCGAGCCCCGCCGCGCCACGCGGCCGGGCCGCGCCGACGCTCAGCACGCTCTCGCGGGAGGCGAGCGCGCCGAATGCATCGGTCACGCTCAGATAGCGCGCGCCGAGCCAGGCGAGCATTGCCGCACTGGCGGCCAACAGGGCGGCGGATAGCGGCTTCATGATCGGCTCGCGCGATAAATGAGGTTGAAGCGGATCCTCGCTTCGAGCACGTCTCCGCTCACGGCGGGCCGTTCGACGTGAATCTCCTGCAGCGCCGCGTTGGGGACGCTGTCGAGCACGAGCGCGACGAAACGCCGGATCGAGACATAGCGATCCTTGACGGGCAAGAGCACCTGGTAGGTCGTGAACGGCCCGGATCGATCGCCGCCGACCTGATATTGCGCCGAGCCCAGCGTCAGATTCGCGGCATGGGCTTGCGCAAGAATCGTCGCGACGTCGTCGCCGTTTTGAGCGAACGAAGGAAAAAGCTCGGGCAATGCGGCAAGCACCAGAGCCGGGTCGTCGGCATGCCTTCGATGCTCGGGATGGGCGGCCTTTGCGGCATGCGCAAGCACGATGCGCTCGTGAACACTTCGTGTATCGGCGTTCAAGGCCGGCACCGCGCTCGACGCCGCGGCCGCCACGGCAAGCACCGCGGCGCCGGCGAGGCCGGGCCAGCCGAACGAGCGCCGCAACTCGAAACGCGCGGTCCGCGCCAGGTCGCTGACCCCAGTCGCTTTCATGGCTTTCTCCATATCGCGGTGATCTGAAAGCGAACCGGCACGCCAGGCGTCGTGGTCTCGACGAGATGCGTGTTGAGGACGGCTTCGCGCAGCAAGGCACTGCCCTGCAGGTACTTCAGATACCGGACCATCGCATCGAAATCCTTCGCTTCGGCCGTGATGCGAATTTGCCCTTGCGCCGGGCTCTGATCGATGCCGATCAGCGCGACATCGTGCTCGCGGTACCCTTCCACGATGGCGAGCAAGTCCTGCCACGGCACCGTGATCTCGCTGAAGACGGCATTGATCTCCTTCGCCTGTTGGCGCGCGGCGGGCGTCGAAGCCGCGCTGTCGTGGCGCGATGGCGCCGGCGCATGAAGATGCACGAAAGCGGCGAGTGTGTCGTGTGCGCGTTCGTTGGCGCGGTACGCATGCCATAGCGCATCGCCCGCAAAGAGCGCCGCAAGCGCGGCGAAGATCGCGAGCGCAACGCCGGCCCGCGGATTGCGCGCGCCGCGTCGTGCGAAATCGAGCGTGAGAAGCGGCGTCATGATGCCTCCCGGGGGTCGTTCATGTTGCGAGCTCCATCAGCCCGAGAGCCGGCGGCGCGCTGCTCATGTGGGCGTGCAGCGCGGTGAAGCGCGCGAAGCTCCGCTCGAACGGCTCGGGATCGAGCGCAAGGCCGCAGAGATAAACCCCGCATTCGGCCCCGCGCGCCGCCGCCGACCGCTCGAAGATTTGCCGCGCGGCATCGGCAACGGCATGCGCGCCCGCGTCGCCTTCCTCTGCGCCGTCGCGAAAAACGCGTTCGGTGTCGTACGCGGACCAGCCGCCCTTACCGACCGTCACGGCGTGCAGCAGCGTGTCCGTCGCGACGAGCAGCCAACCGTCGCCGCCCCCGATTGCGGACCGGACGCGGTTCAATATTCGCGGCAGCGCAAGCACGATGCTCGCGACATCGACGCGCGCCTCGGCGCTTTTCTCGCGAATTCCCTCGATGAGCGCGCGCGGCAAGGCGCTCGCGAAAAGCGTCCGGCCGCCCGGCTGCACTTGCCACCGGACGATCAGCGTCTCGCCGTCGACGCCGAACGTATCGGCGAAGTAGGCGCCGGCCACCTCGTCCAAATCGCGTGCGCGCAGACTGCGAAAGTCGCCGCGCAGGATCGCGTGACGGCCCCAGAAGTCGTCGAGCACGATGGCGGCGCGGCGGGGACCGGTGCGCGCATCGACGCTCGATAGGGATCCGTCTTCGGCATCGGCGCTCGCATCGGTGCTCGCATCGGTGCTCGCATCGTCCAGCGCGCGGCCGAACGCATCGAAGAGACCCGCGTCCGTGTAGCGCAGCGCCGATTCGATTTCGACGATCCGCACCGCGCTCGGTGCCGCATCGCGCGCCGCGCGCCGCAGCCATGACCGGCGCCGCCGGCCAACCGCGACGTCGCAGGTGCCGAGGCCGATGGCGAGTGTGTCAGTCGACGATCGTGACACGATTGATCTCCTCGAGCGTCGTTTCGCCGGCCGCGAGCAGCTTCACTGCGGCCCGCCGCAGCGTCGTCATTCCGCAGCGCAGGGCCGCGCTTTTGATCTGACCGAGCGGCGCGCGCTCCGACAGCAACTGGCGCAATTCGTCGTTCATCCGCAGCGCCTCCGCGATCGCACGGCGCCCTCGATAGCCCGTGCCGCGACACGCCGCGCAACCGATCCCGCGACGAAACCGGTACTCGTGCGCCGTGCCGGGATCGATGCCCGAGCGCGCGAGCAGCTCCGGCGCGATCGTCTCTTCCACGGCGCATTCGCCGCAGCACTGGCGCAACAAACGCTGGGCGATCACGCCGTTCAATGCGGACACGAAGCTGTACGAGTCGACGCCCATGTTCGTGAAGCGACCGATCACATCGAAAACGTTGTTCGCGTGCACCGTCGTGAAGACCTGGTGGCCCGTGAGCGCGGCCTGCACGGCGATCTGCGCCGTTTCCGTGTCGCGGATCTCGCCGACCATGATGCGGTCCGGATCGTGCCGCAGGATCGAGCGCAACCCGCGCGCGAACGTGAGCCCCTTCGCTTCGTTGACGGGAATCTGCAGGATGTCGCCGAGCTGATACTCGACGGGATCCTCGATCGTCACGGTCTTCTCGAGGCCGTCGTTGATCTCGGTCAGAATCGCGTAGAGCGTCGTCGTCTTGCCGCTGCCTGTCGGCCCGGTGACGAGCAGCATCCCGTACGGCATCGCGGCGACCGTGCGCATGAAGGTCATGTCGGCCGCCTGAAAACCGAGCGCCTCGAGCGTGAGGCCGCCCGCGGCCTGCGAAAGCTGATAACGATCGAGAATGCGCAAGACCGCATCCTCGCCGAAGAGGTTCGGCATGATCGAGACGCGAAAGTCGATCTCGCGGGCGGCGAACTGCGCCTTGAAGCGCCCGTCCTGCGGCACGCGGCGCTCAGCGATGTCGAGCTCGGAAATCACCTTGAGGCGCGACAGAACCTGGTCCGCGAGCTCGCGGCCCTCCATCCGGCTAATGACGCTGAGCACGCCGTCGATGCGGTACTTGATCACGAGACCGTTGCCGCGGCATTCGAGGTGAATGTCGCTCGCCTGCATCTTGAGCGCGTCGTAGATCGTCGAGTTGAGCAGCCTGACGACGGGGCTGTCGTCATGGCTGATGCCCTGCAGCGTCAGCGCGAGCGCGGCCGTGTCGCTCGCGTGCTTCGCCGTTTCCCCAAGCGCGACCGTGTCCATCGCGCGCACGTCTTTTTCGCGCGCGGCCAGATAGGCATTCAGATCGCCGACGCTCGCGAGCGCCCAGCGGTACGGCACGCGCGGCCGCGCGCGCATGCGTTGATCCACGCAGCCGCGCGTGCGTGCATCGAGCGGATCGGCGATCACGAACAGCAGCCGCTCGCTGCTGGCCTCGCCGTCTCGGAAACAGATCGCGAGGCGCGACGCCGCCTCGATGAACGGCATGATTTCGAAGTCGGGCTCGAGCCGGTGCATCTCGCGCATGCCGATCGGCGTCATGCGAAACGCTTCGGCCAGCCCGGCGAGTGCCGTCTCGCCGTCCACGCCCATATGCGCCGGCAGCGCCTCGAGCGCGCGGGCGGCCGACCCATGGTGCTCGACGAGCAACGCGAGCGCCTCGCGATACGGCGTCCGGTTGGGCTCGGCACTCGCGCAGATGGTATCGGTATCCATGTCGTCCCTACTCGATGCTCGATGCCAACTGGAAGATCGGCATGTACATCAGCACGACGATGCCGCCGATCACGACACCGATGACGATCATCATCGCGGGCTCGATGAGCCGCGAGATCAGATCGATCGCACGTGAGACGTGCGCCTCCTGAAAACTCGCGACCTTGTCGAGCACGGGCCCGAGGCCGCCCGTCTTTTCGGCGACGGTCAGCAAGCGGAATGTGATCGCGCTCGCGAGGCCGCAGTCGAGAAACGCTTGGGAAATCCTGCCGCCGTTGCGCACGCGCTCCAACGCAAGCACGAGCGCTGCGCGATCGGCGCGCGAGACGAGTGCCTGCGCGAGATCGAATGCCTGAACGACGGGAATGCCGCCATCGACGAGCATGGCCGCCGTGCGAAAGAACTGCGCCTGCCGATAGATGCGGAAGTACTCGCCGAGGCCCGGCAAGGCAAGCACCCGGTCGGCCGCCCAGTTACGCACCGAAGCACGGCGCATCGCAACGAGCAAGCCCAGCACGACGATCGCGAGGGCCGTCGCGAGCTCGGCGCCATGCGCGTGCACGAGTGAACCCCAGGCCATAAGCCATTGCGAGAGCAACGGCAGCTCATGTCCACTGTGCTCGAGCAGGCCCGCGAACCGTGGCACGACGAACGCGAGCAGAAACAGCACGACGACCGAGCCGACGGCCAGCAGCACGGCCGGATAGACCGACGCCGAAATCACGCGCGCGCGCAGCGCCTGCAGGGTGGCGCTGTTGCGCGAATAGCGCTTGAGGCTTTCGGCGAGGCCGCCGGTCTGCTCGCTCGCCTTCACGCAGGCGACGAGCACGGGCGGGAACACATCGTCCGCGAAGTTGAGCGCGGCCGATAACGAATGACCTTCCTCGAGCCGGCGCAGCAAATCGCGATAGACCTGCGCCGACGCTTCGCGGCGCTCGTTGCTGCCAAGCGTGCGCAACGCGTCGATGACGCTGACGCCTGCATCGATGAGCGCGGCGAGCTCGCGCGCGAAGAGCTCGACATTGAACCTCGCGCCGCCGAGCGCCGTACGTTGCGCGAGCCGACGGCGGGCGACGCCATCGGCTCGAACGGAGATCACGCGCAGGCCGCGCGAGCGCGCAATGCTGGCGGCGCCATCCGACGTATCCCCTTCGAGGCTGATCGTCTGCACCAGACCGGCCGCATCGAAGACGCGCAACGAGTACTTCACTTTACCCCTCCCCCGGCAGCCCGCCCGTTCTCGCGGCGGACCGCGCAGCCCCATCCCGTTTTCACCACGACGTAATCGCGACGTCCTCGCCCGTGCCGCCCGGCTGCCCCGTCCGTCCGAGCGTGTAAAGGTCGTACTCGCCATGCTCGCCCGGCGAGCGATAAACGTAAGGACGGTTCCACGGATCGGGCGGCACCGCCTTCTTCAGGTACGGCCCGCTCCAGCGCGGCTCGTTCTGCGGCCTCGTGAAGAGCGCATCGAGCCCTTCCTCCGTAGTCGGATACTGGCCCACGTCGAGCCGATACTGATCGAGCGCCTTGCCGAGCGAGTCAATCTGCGCCTTCGCGATCTTGACGTTCGACTTGCCGATCTGATTGAAGTATTGCGGCGCGACGAGCCCCGCCAGAAGTCCGATGATGACCATGACGACGAGCAGCTCGAGCAGCGTGAAGCCGGCACCTTGCCGTATGCGGCGATGCGGGCCGTCGTGCCGGCGATCGCCGCGCAACTGTGCGAGCCGCGACATCATCTGCCTATCGATGTTCACGATCCCTCCTTCGCCGCCCCGGCGTCGCGCCCTATTGGGCTTGATCCCATTCTTGTCTGTCCATCACGGTGCAATAAGTGAGGAACGCCCGCCCGCGCGCATGGGTAATTCCCCGCTACGCGGTTGCCTGACGGCGCCCCGTTGCGCGAGAGCCGTCGAAACACAAGAATTCAGTTAGCCCGCGTACATAACGGCGAATCCGATGGACCGCGCGGGCCGACGTACGGGCGTTACCCCGCATGCTCCGGCCGCGCGCGATCTGGCGCGGCTGCTCGCACGCACATACCGTTTTCGGAGGCCTCATGATCGCTTTGCCACCCGGCGGACTCCGGAACATGAAGTGGCGCGAGGTCATGGATGCCGTGCGCAGACGCGTGTTCGCGGCTCGGCACAATCGCAAGGATTTCGGCGCCGCCGTCGTCATCGGCCAGGAGCTCGAGCGAAAACGAATCACGTCCGAACTGCACGACGGACTGGGCCAGGCGCTGACGCTCATCAAGCTGACGATCGAGGACGCGCGCATCCGCCTTCGCGGAGGCCGCACGCTCGAAGCGCGCGAGTTGCTCGACGCCGCCGTCATCAGCATCTGCGAAGCGATCGGCGACGTACGCCAGATATGCAACGAGTTGAATCCCTTGCTGCTCGAGCGCCTCGGGCTCGTCGCTTCGCTCGCATCGCTTTGCGCGCGCGTCGATGAACGCGTCGAGACTCTCAGCGTCCGTTTCGATTGCGGCGCTCAGGACGCGGAGGTTCCCGGCAACCTTAGGGCGGACATTTTCCGTGTCGCCCAGGAGGCGCTCACCAACGCGCTGAGACACGGCTCGGCGAAGACGATCGACGTGAAGCTGCACCGCACAGAACATGCCCTGTCGCTGACGATCGAAGACGACGGCGTCGGCTTCGACACGCTCTGCCCGGCCACCGATCCCGACCTCGACGGCGGTCTCGGCCTGATCGGCATGAAGCATCGCGTCGAGGCGGCCGGCGGCACCTTCGTCGTTCACTCGAGCGTAACGGGCGGCACACTCGTCTCGGCAATCTGGAGCGTATGAGACATCGGCGCGATCAGGCCCATGTCGATGGCGGCAAGCACGAGCCCGGTCAGGTTGCAGATGTCGAGCTTGTGCATGAGATTCGCGCGGTATTTCTCGATCGTCTTCGGGCTGAGATTGAGATACTGCCCCACCTGGCGGTTCGTGCGTCCCTCCGCCACGAGCTTCAGCACACTGCGCTCACGCGCGGTGAGAAGCTCCCACGCGCTTTTTGGCGCCGACGCGTCGCGGCCGGTCACGAACGACTGAACGAGGTTGCCGTAGACGTCGGCGCTCAAGTGGCGCTTGCCCTGCATCACGGCGCGCAGCGCCGCCACGAGTTCGTCGAACGAAGCGTCCTTGAGCACGTAGCCGTCCACGCCGACGCGCAATGCTTCGCGAACGTACTCCTGAGCCTTGTGCACCGTGAGCGCCACGATGCGAATCTGCGGCGAACGGCGCTTGATCGTCGCCACCGCATCGATGCCATTCATGCCCGGCATCGCGAGATCGGTGAGGATCACGTCCGGCGCCAAAGCGATGGCCTGCTGACAAGCCTCTTTGCCGTCCCGGGCCTCGCCGACCACCTCATAGTCGCCGAGCGCGTTGAGCATCGAACGCAGCCCGCAGCGAAGCAAATGATGATCTTCCGCGATCAACAAGCGATGCTTTATGCTCACGGCTCACCCCTTCCCATATCCCTGGCTCGTACGCGCCGCCTCTGAGGCGTGCGCGCCGTCTGCGCGCCACGGCCGGCTATCCGGCCGCTTCTCGATTTTTTCCGCGGTCGATGGGCCGCACTCGCGAGCCGGCTCATCCCCTGCGTGCAATGCGCGTCGTGATCGCAAATATCGCGCCACGCCCTTAGCGATGCGGCGCCAGCGAAGAAGCGCCATATCGAGAGCCCACGCTCGGCCGATAAACGTTTCAGGCGTGCAACGCCGGACGGTCGACAGGCGAGTTCAACGCGAAGGTACGCCCGCCCGCGCGGGCAAACCGCGGTGGCGGCGTCTCAAGAGTGAGAAAGACGATACGCGTGGTCGGCAAAGACCGGAAACGCCGCGGCGGCGGCGGCGTGCTGGACCCCGAGCTTCCGAAACGCCGATCCGTGTTATGCGTGGCTCATTGATCTTCGGGGCACTTGAGGTTGCAGCCGTCCGGGTCGCCCAGGTCACCCTTCTTGCGCAGCTCGGACCGAGCGCTCGATGATCGCCATCGATTCTTGGCAATCATGCGGTGATCGCGTGAACTACGCTGGAAACCGTCTCAAAATGGAGACATTCTGGGCAGGCCCCAGGTGTTACGGATCGCAAACGCGAGCACGCTGGCCTTCGATTGTGATAGCGATTCCGCGCCCGCCGTGGAAAGCGTGGTCTGTAGCTTTGAGGAAGCGCCTCAACCAATGAACAAGCGATTTGACACGCCATCTCAATGTTGCAACAGATTTTTCAGGCGGCCCAAGCCGCTGCGAACATACCGACACATTCACGTCTCGCCAAACTGCCCTGCGGACGCCCGCCGCAATGGGCATTATGTTTGCTAATCGTCTAGGCAACAACGTGAGACGATTTCCACTTCGATAGCAGAGCCAACGCACGGATTGTTCGATGTCATCCGGCCGCCGGGGAAGACCAAAATGAGCATACACGAGCAAGAGTGCGAATTGGCTCACATCGACAGGATGGTCAGTTATCTGGAAGCGCGAGGAGCCGATCTAAAAGGGCAACGCGGTTCAGTATTTACGCCCCGCTATTGGCGAGCGCGTGTCGAAGCTTTGTCGACTCCACTTGGGGCGTCCGATCGTGTTCTTGAGCTGGCGTCGCAACTTCTCGAACGATTGCGTAAGCTAGATGAAGCTATAACGAACTCCCACTTGGATCGAGATTGCGGGGCCGAACAAGGTAAGCAAATTCCTATCATAAGCGACGAAGTTGTGAAAACTGATGGGCTTACGTGGAAGTCCGCATAAACGGCCTACTGCTTGAAGTCCCGTGCGGCAAACGCTTGGCCCAACTGCCAGGCGCGCTAAACTTCGTCGCGGTGCAGATAGTCGTCGAGGTCGACGAATAGCGCCAATCGTCGCGCACCATGATCAGCTGGGCGCCCCGCGGGAGCGCGAGCGCGTGCGAGGCGTGCGTGTGCCGCGTCCAATGCGGGCTCGCCCGGCGCAGCTTCTCGGCCGTCCCCGGCCGCTCGTCCTGGAGCGCGTCGGCCACCAGCACGAAGAATCGCCTCAGCACGCGCCAGAGCCGGGTGCCTGTCCTCTTCGAGGCTTGCGACAAGCGGCGTCGCCGGGTTCCACAAGCGCCGCGCGCCCAGCGCGATTGCGGTGGGTGCCGTCGCGGTCTGGACCACGATGCCGAAAGGCAACCGAAAACAAGGCGTTCTAATCTACGTCGCGCAGTTGAGCCGTTTCGATCCGTCTTGGTTCCCAAAGCCGGTCCCGCCTTTTAGCGAGGTCCCCATGGTTCGGAAGACGCTTGGCAATTATCCGGTGCTTAAACGCGGGAGTGCTGCGGCCGCACTGGCACTCGCGTGCTCAACCACTCAAGCGGGCGGCGGCCCGCTCGGGATCGACCACGAGCTGGCATTCGATCAGGGAGGAATCTGGGGCCGGGGATACCAACTCAGCCTCGAGTACGGCGTCATTGCGACGGCGGTCGGCGGCGCGCTCTGGCTTGGCAACGACACCGAACTGGGCCATACGTTCTGGCAGACGATTGACGCAGGCGTGATTTCGTCCGCCGCTGCCGTGGGGCTGCAGTACGCGTTCGGCCGCGCCCGGCCAACGGCCGGCAAGGGCCCCAATCAATGGTTTACCAGCGGCGGACACAGCTTTCCGAGCGGTGAAGTCACCCTGCAGGCAGCCTTCGTCACACCCGTCATCGTCAACTACGGTAGCCGCGATCCATGGGTCTGGGCACTCGAATTGTTGCCGGCCTACGATGCGGTTGCCCGCGTGAGAAGTCAAGCGCACTGGCAAACCGATGTACTGGCGGGCTGGGCGCTCGGATCCGCAGTGGGCTACTGGGCCACGCGGTGGAAAACGCCTTTATTTGTACAGATTCTCCCGCATGGGTTTACCGTGGGCTTCTCGAAGCGCTTCTAGTTGGCTTGTTTTGCTCGTGCGCTGTCCAGTGCGAGATCGCTTCCGCTGCAGCAGCTGACGTATCATCGTGGTCACGCATTGCGCTCGAGATGCGATCGTCGGCTTGCCGCTCCAAGCTTGGGGCAAAACCTGGCGATACGTCCATGCAGAGTCGCGTGCGTACTGAAGTGCAATGACGAAGACCGGCACCGTCAGGCTGGCTGCCCGTGCGTCATCAACCAGGCGAGACAAAGCGCGCCCGCGACGATGCAATAGACGCCGAACGTCGCGAGGCGTCCGCGCCCCTCGAAATACCGCATCAGAAAACGCACACTCAGATAGGCGGCAATCGCCGTTAGCACGCCGCCCAGCAGCGCATCGCCAAGTTGCTCCGGTGCCCTGAACAGCTTGGGCAACTCGAGCACGCCCGCGGCAAAGATGATCGGGGTGCCAAGCAGGAACGCGAATTCGGCCGCGCGTTCAGCCGTGAGGCCCGCCGCGTTGCCGGCAATCATCGTCAGCCCGCTGCGCGAAAATCCGGGCACGAGCGCGCCGATCTGCGCCAGTCCGACGAGAAACGCCTGCCGAAAACTCAGTTTTTCCGGCGGCTGGTGTGCGCGCGCCCGCTGGATGCGATCGCCGACCCACAACAACACGCCGTTCAGAATCAGCGCCATGGCGACGATGCGCAAATCGTGAAAGACCTGCTCAAGCCGCTTTTCGAGTAAGAGACCCACGAGCCCGGCCGGAATCGTACCGATGATGAGCGCCCACATCATGTGGCCGTCGTCGCTGCGCTGGCCGGAGAGCGTGCCGAACCACCCCTTCACGAGTTCGATCCAGCGCTGCCTGAAATACCAGAGCAGCGCGAGTGCGGTACCGAGATGCAGCGCGACAAGAAACGGAATCAACTGCGGCGCGTGCTGGTCGACGTGCATGCCGACGAGCGCGGGCGCGAGCAGCGTATGGCCGAGGCTGCTCACGGGAAACAGTTCCGTGACCCCTTGCAGCACGCTCAGGAAAATCAGGAACCCAAGACTCACGCGTTGCTCCTTGCCACCCAAAGGGCGGACGCTGTCTTGGTGTTGCCCTCGAAAACGGTCATTGCGGCGCCGCCGGCACAGCAAGCCGGCGGGGCCGCATGTAGCGGCTCCGCATCGGACCCGTTACTTCGTTTTATCTGGTCGTGCTTCGCGCCAGTGCCGATGCAGCCGGAAAGAACTTGCGATGCGACGATGCGGGCTAATGCGGCCTGGAAAAGCCTGTCTTTCAATGAGCTCGCCATGGAGCCTCCCAGAACCATCGACAACCACCAAAGCAAAGCATAGTCCCCCATCGAATCGTAGGGGTGAAGCCCTCTCAACATGCCTTGGATGCCCCATGTTGATGCCCCGACATGCAACAGAATTGCAATGATACCGCGATCACCGCTCCCCGGAACGCGGTATCTTGGCTCTCCTGTCCTCCATCATGCAGGGTTTCGGGAGAGCCTCTTTTCGCTCACGCGTGGCTAGTTGGGTGGCGTAGCGACAACCGCGAGTTTGATCGCCGTGTCGCGTCGAGAACTAAGCGCAGCAGCTCGCGGGGAAATTTCCGAGCATGGTTTTCGCTGTGCTGTCTGTCGTCGTGGGACCGGACGACATTTTCTAGGATCCAGAAAGAAAGAGACTCTCGCTCATGAGCGCATTCGCATGGAGCACAGCTGTGTCGCAACTCATTCGCATGGGGCTGGTTGTCCTGGCTGTCGGCATGACGATGACCGCACAGCCGGGCGAGACTCAGCCCGTTGTGCAGGCGGAAATTATGTCCTTGCTAAACCGCGTTGAAACATCGAACTGCAGGTTCAATCGCAACGGCGCGTGGTATTCGGGAAAGGAAGCGAAGGCGCACTTGCTCACCAAGCTCCACTACCTTGAAAACCGCACTACCCTGACGAGCACCGAACAGTTCATTGGACTTGCCGCGAGCAAAAGCAGCATCAGCGGCAAGCCCTACTTGGTCCAGTGCGGCGACGCGCCATCCCTCCCGAGCGCAACGTGGCTGACGACGCAATTGCAATCGCTGCGCGCGGCTCGCGCAAGCAGTCCGAATACGTCGTCTAGGCCGGCAGCACCCCCGTGAAATGACTGGCCGTGCCCAGCGCAACAAGATTCCAGCAGATAGGAACGCGTCGCGCGGGAAAACTGCATGCTGCGTTTGACGTGGCCGAAGCTGGAATCATGACCACGGTTATCGGGCTGCGCGGCTAGGCTCCCCTCGGCCACCATCCGCGCAGCCCGCCAACGTCATCGGCGAGCGCGCTAAGGGACCGGCGTGCGGCGAGGGCGCCGACGTTCGTTCTTGCGAGTAGCCATCGATCGAGAAGTCGCGACGCCAGCGTGGGAACGCAATCAGGTGTCGGTTGACAGGCAACGCTGGAAAGCGCCGATCGCTTTGAGCTGGCCGCTTTGCTTGACCGTATCGACAAAAAATGCCGCTCTTGCCGGGGGACAAGAGCGGCGAGGCCCCCTGAACGTAGGACAGGGGGTGAGTGAACCTATCCTATCCGGATTTGCCCTTTCGAGATCGTGGGTGGCGCCACATAACGTTAGGCGCCGTCATCGAGGGCAACCCATCAGCGAGCACGGCAAGTAGGCCGACCCCGCCAATTGCCCGGCTTCGAGAGCCGATCGCAGTTTTTGCTCGGCGTCTCATTCCTGATTCCGCCTTGGCATGGGCAGCGCAAGACGATCGCCGCAGTGACGTCACGTCCCGCGTATCGCGTATCGCGTATCGCGTTCATGACGCTGGCTAGCACTAACCCGCCCACAGCGCAGAAACGAGCGTGCCGCCGCGTACATCGGAGGGAGCTCTGCCAGCCATGGCGGGAAGCCATTCATACGAGCGCTCGCCTGAATACGCCGCAAGGGAACGAGCGGGCTGAAGTTCCGTACGCCATTGCCCGTGGGCGAAAAGGCATCGCGATTCCCAGCATATGGCTCGTTCGGACTGGACGAAAGCGAGCCACCGCACGATGTATCGGCCGAACGCACCTTCACGGAACTTATGATTGGTTTGTAGCCGAACATACCCCGTGTCGGCGCCGACCGTACATTATGCCCACTCAGAGGACAGACGAATCACATTGCGGATGAAGACGGGCTGCAAGCTCCTCATCGGTAGCGAATACCGTATTGCTGGTGGCTGAGCAAAAGACGACTGCAAAGCTACCAACATATGCCGTGACTGCGATTCGCAAGGACAAAAAGCGCTACGGGGCAAGAGGGGGGCTGCCTCGGAAATCCATATCGCCCCTCTTTACTTAGGAGTCCAAAATGAAACAGAAAATGGTACTGGCGGTTGCGGTATTCGTCCTTTCAACGACTGCGTTCGCAGGCGGCCCGGCGCCGGGCATGAATAGTTCAATAGCGGCTAACGCCAACGGCGGGGTAAGTGGTGCGCTCGGTATCGGCGGCTTTGCCGTGAGCAACGATACAACCTCCACCGTCAACGGCAACTACAGCGCCTCGATGTACGGTCCGGGACAAAGCGCCGGTTCGTTCACAGCCGGCAATCAGAGCTTCGCGAACACCGCGGTGACGTTCGGTACCAACGCGGGCTTCACCAACACGCACTCCATCACCAACACTAACTCTGGCAACGGGAACAATGGGGTAACGAGCACGTACGGCCAAAACAACTTCACGAATACCGGTTTCTCGATTTCGAGCAACACGGGTTCAGAAGATTTCGGCACGAGCACGTTCAGCGCCAAGGGGGCGGGAGACTCCGATCAGAGCGGATGGGCGGACGCCACGGGGAGCTCGACAGCAAATGCAGATGGCTTTGTCGGCGTGGCGGGTGCAGGCTTTGGCAGCTTTGGCTCATTCGAAGGATCTATGTCGAAGACGGGCTTCAACCGCTGGTAATCAGCGCGAATGCCGCGATCAAAGATAGACGTGATCTGAGCGGTGTCGGGCCATACGCGGCCCGGCAAAAAATCGGGGAATAAAAATGCAAAAGGCCATTTTTGCTGTCACTGCGATGCTGCTGAGCGGAATCGCGATGGCACAGGCAAACGGAACGATTACGAATGGTACGCAGTCAACAGCGCAGCAAGCGACAAACGTCAATGTGAACGTCGGTACCGGCAGCCAAGGCTCCGGACCGGCCGGTGTTGCGAATGCGCAGACCGTACCTGCGGAATCTACCGTGGGATATAGCGGTTCGTACACGGTCAGAAGCGCACCGACGGTATATGCCCCGTCGCTAACGGCGTCAGTAACAGAGACCTGTTGGGGTTCTGTATCGGCGGCGGTCTCCGTCGTAGGCGTCGGCGCTACGGGCGCCGCGACCATAAAAGACGCCGACTGCAACCGCCGGCTCAATGCAGCGGTCGCATGGCGGATGGACCGCAAGGACATCGCGTTTAACATCATGTGCCAAGACGATTCGTTCCGGGCAGCGGCTGCGCAGACCAACTCTCCTTGCCTTGAGGACAAGCCGAAAGTTGCATCCACCGTGAATACCGAGGCGCAATCCAATCCGAAGCTAGTGCCAGTCGCAGGCTCGCCCGGTGTCATGCAGTACCGCCTCGCGGACACGCCGGCTCCGTTATCGCGATAGTAGTTTCTCAACAAACTCCCGGCGTGAGCGCTGCTGAATCGGCTCGAGCTCCGCTATATGGTCGGGAGTCCGTTCAGTGCGCCCCGCAGTTCGATCAGGCCTTCGCCGCACGGGATCTCAAGGGGTAGCTCGCTGATGTTGACTCCCGGATAAGCGCGAGTATCTTCATAATGCGCCACACCCGCTCGACGAATCCGTTGTCGCGGCAGCATCCCTTGCTTATGGCAAGCTTAAGAATCGGCGTTGTTACAAAAAACATACTGCTCAAGCCATGCATCTGCGCGCCGATAAAACTAGATGCCACAAACTGGCACAACCTTTTGGAGGGAAGCATGGCGATAAACGCAATAACCGGCCAAACAGCCGGCCCCGTAGCAGACGCCTCCCGTGCGCCGCCACAGCTGGCGAAAGGCACTACACAAGCGACTGCGACGCCGCAACCGAACAGCACGTCGTCCGCGCAATCGACAAAACCGGCTGCATCCTATTCCGTTTCGATCAGCAGCGCGGCGCGCGCCGCACTCGCCGAGGCGACGGAGACGTCCGTGCAGACAGCTCAGGAAGCCCGGCGCGGGGACTTGCAAGCACAACGCATGCTACGGCGCTGAACTCATAAGGCAGCCGCCGATCCGATTCTCCGCGCGGGAGGCTATTCGCCCTTCGCGCGGAGCCGCGCCGATTTCAATGCGCGAATGCTTCGAAGCAACCGTGAGGGCATGCTTTATCGCCCGCGGCAACCGGACGAAGCGCGTGTCCGTGTTATGCGCCACTCATTGATCTTCGGGGCACTTGAGATTGCAGCCGTCCGGATCGCCGAGGTCGCCCTTCTTGCGCAGCTCGGACCGGCGCGTCTGATACTTCTTGGTCGGCGCCGAAGCGGCGAATTGCAGCTGAGGATGCTGCTGCAGCCGGAACTGATCGTTCAGGATGCCGCCCGGCACGCCCGGCGAGTTCTGGGCGAAGGCAAGCGTTGCGACGGCTGTCAACGCGCCGGCTGCGAGGGCGGCGGCGCAGGCATTGATGAGCGGTTTCATGTTCGTTCTTGCTGCGCCTCGTCGGCGCATCTGTCATGGCTGGGGACGACCCAAGAGACTGGTAAGCCTAACGCAGAACCGGCCGGCTGTGCATCGATTCGTATTACGCACGTATACATGGCGAAAGGCCTGGTGCCCCTGCCCCTACGACGCTAGCGCGACACTCGTGCCGGCGCGCCGCCGCGCAACCCGCTCGCGACGTCCACGAGCAGGCCGCACTCGGCCGGGTCGTAGCCTTCGAGACGCGAGACGCTCGCCTGGAAGGCCTCGCTCTTGAGCACCTCGATCGCGGCCGCGAGCGGCGCCGACGAGAGCCGCCCACGCTCGCAGGCAAAGTAATAATCCTCGTCGACGACGGGAATGAAGTCGAGCCCGAAATGGTGCGCGGCCGGCGCCACGCCGAAGCCGACGTCGGCCATCCCGCTCGCGACGAAAGCCGCGATCGCCGTATGCGTCAGCTCCGTCGACGCATAGCCGTTGATGCGCTCCGGGTCGACGCCGACGCGGCGCAGCTCGAGGTCGATCAGAAGCCGCGTGCCCGAGCCGGGCTGCCGATTGACGAAGCGCACGTCGTTGCGGGCGAGATCGTCGAGCCCCCGCACGCCCTTCGGGTTGCCCTTCTGGAGGAAAAGGCCCTGCTTGCGCTTCGTCAGATGAATGAGCACATGGCGCCGAGGGTCGAGCCAGCGCCGGTAAATGTCGGCGCAGAGCTCGCGGAACGGGCCGGCCGGCAGGTGAAAACCGGCGAAATCGCACTCGCCGCGCGCGAGCGACGCGACGGCCTCGGCGCTCTCGCGATACTTGATATCCACCGCGACGACGCCGCGGCTCCCGAGCTCGGCGACGAGCGCCGCCACCGCGTAGCCGTGCGAAGCGTGAATGCGGATCGCGCTGCCGCGCCCGAGCTGACGGTTGAGCTCCTCGGCGATTTCGCTCGCGAGCATCTGCATGGGTCCTTCAAGCCGCTCCGCGCAGAGGCGCTGCGCCCTGACGACGGCGTGACCGAGATCCGACAGGGCCGAGCCTTTGCCACGCTCCTTCGAAATCAGGTCACCGCCGAGGCGCGCCTCGAAAAGGCGCAGCAATCCCCACGCATGGCGGTACGAGAGGCGGCTCTGCTCGGCCGCCTGGGCGATGCTGCCCGTCTCGTCCACGAGCGCGAGCAGCGGCGCGATATCGGTCAAACTCGCCTCATGGCCCGCGCTATCGCGCACGATCAGTTCAGTGACGCACCGGATGTCGATCATTTATGTGGTCCGATTTCCTATTGCATATCGAAAAGCACGCGCCTATTGTTCCAGAACAAGTGAAGAAGCCGAGCATATCTGCAGGCTATATGTACCGCAAGTGCATATTGCAAGGCAGTTGCCCTGAATCAAGGGACAGAAAGGAGACCCCACGTGGAACATCCCCGCGCCGCCGCGCCGGACGAGCTCGTCCGCCGGCACGTCAAAGCAGGCGCATCGCTGCTTGCAGTGTTGCACGCCATCCAGAATGAAGTTGGATTCATCCCGAAAGAGGCCGTTGCGCCGCTCGCGCGCGCGATGAATCTTTCGCGCGCCGAAGTACACGGCGTCATCACTTACTACCATCATTTCCGTACGACACCGCCCGCACGCGTGACGGTCGCCCTGTGCCGCGCGGAATCGTGCCGCAGCATGGGCACCGAGGCGCTCGCGCGGCACGTCGAAGCGCACACGGGTTGTCGGTTCGATGCGAAGCACGGCAGCGGCGATACCGCGGCGCAGGGTCATGACGAAGCCGTCGAACTCGAATCCGTCTACTGCCTCGGGCAATGCGCGCTCTCGCCGGCCATGACGATCAACGGCAAGCTCTACGCGAAAATGACACCGCCGAAGTTCGACGCCTTGTTCGACGCGGCCTGCGCCGCCGCGGGCGTCGAAGCGAATGCCAAGGAGTCCGCATGAACTCGCCCACGACGCACCGCATTTTCGTGCCGCGCGACTCGTCGGCCCTCGCCATGGGCGCCGACGAAGTCGCGCAGGCGATCGCGAGCGTTGCCGCGGCGCGCGGCCTGGCCGTCGACATCGTCCGCAACGGTTCGCGCGGACTTCTCTGGCTAGAGCCGCTCGTCGAGGTTCAAACGGCCGATGGGCGCGTGGGCTACGCGAACGTCGGCGTCGAGGACGTACCCTCGCTCGTCGAGGCATGGCTCTCGGGCGGTGCGCACGAGCGCTCGGTGGGACTCGTCGAGGACATCCCGTATCTGAAGCGCCAGCAGCGCCTCACGTTCGCGCGGCTCGGCATCACCGATCCGCTCTCGATCGACGATTACGTGGCCCACGAGGGGCTCGCGGGCCTGAAGGCCGCGCTCGCGATGAGCGGCGAGGCAGCCTGCGAGCTCGTGCTCGAGTCGGGTCTGCGCGGTCGCGGCGGCGCGGCGTTTCCGGCCGGCATCAAATGGCGGACCGTGCGAGCCGCCTCGGCCCCGCAGAAGTACATCGTCTGCAACGCGGACGAAGGCGACTCGGGCACGTTCTCGGACCGGCTCTCGATGGAAGGCGACCCGTTCGGGCTCATCGAAGGCATGATCATCGCGGGCGTCGCCACGGGTGCGACCGAGGGCTACATCTACGTGCGCAGCGAATACCCGCACGCGATCGCGACGCTCGAGGCGGCGATCGAGAAGGCGCGCGCGGCAGGCTGGCTCGGCACGAGCGTGCTCGGCTCGGATCGCGCGTTCGATCTCTTCGTCGCGAAGGGCGCGGGCTCTTATGTCTGCGGCGAGGAAACGGCGCTGCTCGAATCGCTCGAAGGCAAGCGCGGCATCGTTCGCGCGAAGCCGCCGGTCCCGGCGCTCGCGGGCCTGCACGGCCAGCCGACCGTCATCAACAACGTCATTACGCTCGCGACGGTGCCGATCATCTTCGCGCGCGGCGCGGCGTTCTACAAAGACTTCGGCATGGGCCGCTCGCGCGGCACGCTGCCGTTCCAGCTCGCCGGCAACATCAAGCAAGGCGGGCTCGTGGAACTTGCGTTCGGCGTCACGCTGCGCGAACTCATATTCGACTACGGCGGCGGCACCGCGAGCGGACGCCCCGCGCGCGCGGCACAGGTCGGCGGACCGCTTGGCACCTACCTGCCCGAGAGCCAGTGGGACATTCCGCTGGACTACGAAGCCTATGCGGCAGTCGGCGCGGTGGTGGGCCACGGCGGCATCGTCGTGCACGACGACACGTCGAATCTCGCCGAGCTGGCGCAGTACGCGATGCATTTTTGCGCGCTCGAGTCGTGCGGCAAGTGCACACCGTGCCGGATCGGCTCGACGCGCGGCGCCGAGGTCATTCAGCGCATCCGCAATGGCGATACGTCCGAGAAGCAGGTCACGCTCTTGCGCGACCTCTGCGACACGATGGTGTCCGGCTCGCTTTGCGCGATGGGCGGTATGACGCCCTACCCGGTCATCTCGGCACTCGATCATTTCCCGGAAGACTTCGGTCTTCGCCCAGTCCAGCCGAATGCGGCTGCGGCTTGACGAATGGAGCAACTCATCATGTCCGACGCATTCGCACAACCCAAAGCGACCGGTGGCTGCGGCTCGGGAAACTGTGCCTGCAAGAGCGCCGCGCTGAACCTGAACCCGCTCGACGACATCGACTACGGCACGCCGCGCCGCTACGCCGACACCGACGTGACGCTCGAAATCGACGGGCGCCCCGTGACGGTGGCCGCGGGCACCTCGGTGATGCGCGCCGCGATCGAGGCCGGCATCAACGTGCCGAAGCTCTGCGCGACCGATTCGCTCGAGCCGTTCGGCTCTTGCCGCCTCTGCCTCGTCGAGATCGAAGGCAAGCGCGGCTATCCGGCCTCCTGCACGACGCCGGTCGAAGCCGGCATGCGTGTCTCGACGCAAACGCCGCGGCTGCAGGAGCTGCGCCGCAATGTGATGGAGCTATACATCTCCGATCACCCGCTCGACTGCCTGACCTGCCCGGCCAACGGCAACTGCGAACTGCAGGACATGGCGGGCGTCGTGGGCTTGCGCGAAGTGCGCTACGGATTCGACGGCGACAACCACCTCAAAGACGCGAAGGACGAATCGAACCCGTACTTCACGTACGATCCGTCCAAGTGCATCGTCTGCAACCGCTGCGTGCGCGCCTGCGAGGAAACGCAGGGCACGTTCGCGCTGACGATCGCCGCGCGCGGCTTCGAGTCGCGCGTCGCCGCCAGCGAAAACCAGCCGTTCATGGACTCGGAGTGCGTCTCGTGCGGCGCCTGCGTGGCCGCTTGCCCCACCGCGACGCTGATGGAAAAGAGCGTCACGGTGCTCGGCCAGGCCGAGCATTCCGTCGTGACGACCTGCGCCTACTGCGGCGTCGGCTGCTCGTTCAAGGCCGAGATGAAAGGCGGTCAAGTCGTGCGGATGGTGCCCTACAGGAACGGCCAGGCCAACGAGGGTCATGCTTGCGTGAAGGGCCGATTTGCCTGGGGCTACGCGACGCACAAGGACCGCATCACGAAGCCGATGATCCGCGCGAAGATCACGGATCCCTGGCGCGAGGTGAGCTGGCAGGAGGCGATCTCGTATGCGGCCTCCGAGTTTCGCCGGATCCAGGACAAGTATGGGCGCGGCTCCGTCGGCGGCATTACGTCTTCGCGTTGCACGAACGAAGAAACCTACCTCGTGCAGAAGCTCGTGCGCGCGGCATTCGGCAACAACAACGTCGATACCTGCGCGCGTGTGTGCCATTCGCCGACGGGCTACGGCCTGAAGACGACGATCGGTGAATCGGCCGGCACGCAGACGTTCGCTTCGGTCGCGAAATCGGATGTGATCATCGTGATCGGCGCGAACCCGACCGACGGCCACCCGGTCTTCGCCTCGCGCCTGAAACGGCGTGTGCGCGAGGGCGCGAAGCTCATCATCGCCGATCCGCGGCGCATCGATCTCGTCGACGGTCCGCACGTGAAGGCCGACTATCACCTGCCATTGCGGCCCGGCACGAACGTCGCGCTCGTCAATTCGCTGGCGCACGTCATCGTGACCGAAGGGCTCGTCGACGAGAAGTTCGTGGCGGAGCGCTGCGAGCCGCTCGCCTTTGCGCAATGGCGCGATTTCGTCGCGCAAGAAGAGAACTCGCCCGAGACGATGGAAGCCGTGACGGGCGTGCCGGCGAAGCAGGTGCGCGAGGCCGCGCGCCTTTATGCCACGGGCGGCAACGGAGCGATCTACTACGGCCTGGGCGTCACCGAGCACGCGCAAGGCTCGACGACGGTGATGGGCATCGCCAATCTCGCGATGGCGACGGGCAACATCGGCCGTGAGGGCGTCGGCGTCAATCCGCTGCGCGGACAGAACAACGTGCAAGGCTCGTGCGATATGGGCTCGTTCCCGCATGAGTTGCCCGGTTACCGCCATATAGGCGGCGCCGAGGTGCGCGGACAGTTCGAGGAAGCCTGGCACGTCGCGCTCGATCCGGAGCCGGGGCTGCGCATCCCGAACATGTTCGATGCGGCGCTCGACGGCAGCTTCAAGGGGCTCTACTGCCAGGGCGAGGACATCGTGCAGTCCGACCCCGACACTCAGCATGTGGCTTCGGCGCTCTCGTCGATGGAATGCATCGTCGTCCAAGACATCTTCCTCAACGAGACCGCCAAGTACGCGCATGTCTTCCTGCCTGGCTCGTCGTTCCTCGAAAAGGACGGCACGTTCACGAACGCCGAGCGGCGCATTTCCCGCGTGCGGCGCGTGATGACGCCGCTTGGCATCTACGCGGACTGGGAAGTCACGCAAATGCTCTCTTGCGAGCTCGGCTATGAAATGAACTACGCGCATCCGTCCGAGATCATGGACGAGATCGCGCGGCTTACGCCGACGTTCCACGGCGTCTCGTACGATCTCATCGACGAACTGGGCAGCGTGCAGTGGCCCTGCAACGAGGCCGCGCCGCAAGGCACGCCGACGATGCACGTCGACGAGTTCGTGCGCGGCAAGGGCAAGTTCGTCATCACGAAGTTCGTGCCCTCGCACGAAAAGGTAACGCAGCGCTTCCCGTTGCTGCTGACGACGGGTCGCATCCTCTCGCAGTACAACGTCGGTGCGCAGACGCGGCGAACGGAAAACGTGCAGTGGCACGACGAGGACCGGCTCGAGCTCCATCCGCACGATGCGGAAGACCGCGGTATCAAGACGGGCGACTGGGTCGGCATCGAGTCACGCGCCGGGTACACGGTGCTGCGCGCGCTGGTGACCGAGCGCATGCAGCCGGGCGTCGTCTATACGACGTTCCACTTCCCCGAATCGGGAGCGAACGTCATCACGACGGACAGTTCCGACTGGGCGACGAACTGTCCGGAGTACAAGGTGACGGCCGTCCAGGTATTGCCGGTACAGCAGCCATCCGAGTGGCAGCAGCACTATTCGCGGTTTTCGGAAACGCAGCTCGCGTTGCTGCACGAGCGCGAGCGCGCGCTCGGCGCCGTGACCGCGGGCAAGTGAGGGCCGCCATCATGAATCAACACCATTTGGTCGATATGGCGAACAGCATCGGCGAGTTTTTCGGATCGATGCCCGATCACAACGAAGCGCTCGCCGGCATCGCCGACCATATTCACAAGTTCTGGGAGCCGCGCATGCGGCGCACGATCCTCGCCATGCTCGACGATCCGGCCGCCAGCGCGCCGCTGCTGCCGATCGTCAAAGAGGCGCTCGTGAAGGCGCGCGGCGAACTGACGCCGCGCGAGGCCGCATGAATCATCGTTGCTTGCGCGCGGCCGCGAACCAGGTCTCGCAATGCCGCAAGAGCGCGCTCGCATCGGACGCGGGACGTCCGCGCGCGCAGAGGTACCCGTCGGGCCGCAGCAAGTAGAACGCGGGCCGCGTGCGCCCGTAGGCCTCCGTCAACGACGGCCCCCCGCCCGTCAATGCGTCGGTGACGCGCCAGATCCGCACGGCGCCCGATAGGGCGCCGTCGATCGTCGAGGCGAGGCGGTCGAGATCGCCATCGACGCCGACCGCCTCGGGCGGAAGCGCGCCCGTCGCGTCGAAACGCTTCTTTGCATCGATCGGCAACGTAACAAGCAAAAACAGCGTGTAGCACGCCGGATCGTGCAGATCGTAGATGTATCCGGTGCCCGGCGCGCGCCCGAGCGGCCCGTCGATCACCTGCACGAGCGCATCGGGCGCCCGCTCGCCCGCACGCGGGCCGCCGTCGAGCACGCGCTCGAGCGTCAGCGGACTGCGCCGGTACTGAATCGAGAGCTCGCTCACCATCAGCCGCGCCGCGTCGCGCAGCGGACCGAACGCGGCGAGCATCGGCATCGCCCGATCGCGCAGCAGCTTGAGCGGGCCGCGCTCGGCTTCGGCCAGTTGCGTGATGAAGCTCGTTTGCCGCAGCACATCGCGCTCGATCGGATGACGCTCCGTCTGGTAGGTGTCGAGCAACGATTCGGGCGCGTGGCCGGACAGAACGCGCGCGAGCTTCCAGCCGAGATTGAACGCCTCCTGTATCCCCGTATTCATCCCCTGCGCGCCGGCGGGACTGTGGACATGCGCCGCATCGCCCGCAAGAAAGGCGCGCTGCACGCGCAGCTTCTCGACCATGCGGCTGTGGAGCCTGAAATACGACGACCACTCGAGCGCCGACAACTCGAGCGGCCGGTGGATGCGTCGTTGCGCGGCTGCGCGCAAGCGCTCGATGCGCGGCGCCAGCGGGTCGCGCGCTTCGACGGACGTGGCGGCGGCCACCTCGTGCGCTTCGCCCGCCGCCATCACGGCCATCAGCTTCTCAGGCACACTGCTCGCTTCTTCCTCTTCCTGTCTCGGCGGCGCACCGTCGGGGTCGCCCGGCGGATTGTCGGCGATGAATCGATGACGCCCGCCGCCCAACGGGAAAATCGCCGCGAGCCCGTCGCCCGACGCGAAGAGATGGAACTCGTCATCGGCGAGGTCCGAGTCGGCATGCAAATCCGCGAGCATGAACGTCTGCTCGAACGCCTTGCCCGCGAAGTTGAGCCCGAGCAGGTGCCGCACGGTGCTGTGCGCGCCGTCGGCCGCAACCACATACGACACGTGCGCCGTTTCCTCGCGGCCGTCCGCTTGCCGAAGACCGACTTCCACGCGCGAGGCGCCCTGCGTCAGACTGACGAGCTCGACGCCGCGCTCGATCGCGACCCCGAGCGTGGCGAGATGGTCAGTCAGAAAGCGTTCCGTGACCGTCTGATCGAGCGCGAGCAAATAGGGATAGCGCGTCTGCAACGGATCGAAGTCGAGCCGAGCGAGCCGATGGCCGTTCGAGTAGAGATTGGCCGCGCGCAGCCGGTGGCCAGCCTCGAGAAACGGCTCGACCACGCGATGCTGTTCGAAGAGCTCGAGCGTCCGGGCCTGGATGCCGATCGCACGCGAGTGTTGCGCTGGCCGCGGCGCTCGATCGATCAAGCGCACGGGAATGTGCGCGCGCGCAAGGCTCATCGCGGCGGAAAGCCCAGTGGGGCCCGCGCCGACGATCAACACCGGCTGGTCGTTGAGAGCGGCGGCCATGCTTTATCTCCGGCGAACATGACACGTCGCCTAGTGTACGCTGGCCGCGACCCGGCCGGAGGCTCGCGGCAATGCGTCCGAGCGGCAACGGGGCACAGGTATGGGAAAATGCCGCCTTCGCCGATTGCCCTGCCAATGGATACACTTTTCGCCCGCGCCTTTGCGGCTCACCGCGACGGTCGCCTCGCCGAGGCCGAGCGCGATTATCGCGCCACGCTCGACGCCGACCCCGCTCACGCCGACGCCCTGCATCTACTGGGCGTTCTGAGGCATCAGCAAGGACGCCATGCCGAAGCGGCCGATCTCGTCGGCCGCGCCGTCGAGCTGCGCCCGAACGATGCGGGCCTGCAGCTCAATCTCGGCAACGCGCTGAAGGCGCTCGGCCGGCTCGATGGCGCCATCGAGCGTTTTCGAAACGCGCTCACGCTCGCCCCCGGATTTGCGCTCGCGCACTACAACCTGGCCAATGCTTACGCGGTGATCGGCCGCCACGAAGACGCCGTCGACGCGTTTCGCCGGGCACTGCGACTGTCGCCCGACGACGCCTCGATCTGGAACAACCTCGGCAACTCGTTGCACGCGATCGGACGCCACGAAGAAGCGATCGACGCGTTCACGCGCTCGCTCGAGCTGCGTCCCGGGCACGCGGGAGCGCACAACAACCTCGGCATGGCGCTCTCCGCGCTCGGGCGTGCCGAAGCAGCCGTCGTCCATTTCGAGCGGGCCCTCGCCGCCGAGCCGCGCTTTACGGCGGCGCATTTCAACCTGGGCAACACGCTCGACGCGATCGGCCGGCATCGGCAAGCCGCGGCGGCCTTCGAAGCGGCGCTCGCGCTGCATCCGCGGTTTCCGCCCGCGCTGCTCGGACTCGGCAACGCACTGGCCGCGCTCGACCGACATGCGGAAGCGATTGCCGCGCTCGAACGCGCGGTGGGACTCGATCCGCATTTGGGCCTCGCTTGGCTGAGCCTCGGCAATGCTCACCATGCGACAGGCGCGCACGAGGCGGCGCTGCGTGCTTACGATCAGGCGTTGAGGCTGCGTCCCGAGCTGGCCTCGGCGCGTCTCAATCGCGCCATGACGCTGCTCGCGCTCGGCGACTTCGATCGCGGGCTTCGCGACTACGAGGCGCGGCTCGATCTCGTCCGCGCGGCACGCGCGCAAGCTGAGCACGATGACGCCGGCGCAAGGGAAAACGAACGAACGCGTGCTTTCGACGAGTGGGCCGATACGCTGCCGCGCTGGCGAGGCGAGCCGATCGCCGATCGCACGCTGTTGATCGACGCCGAGCAAGGCTTCGGCGACACGCTGCAATTCATGCGCTTCGTTCCGCTCGCGCGCGAGCGCGTCGAGCGCATCGTTTTCGCCGTGCAGCGCGAACTGCTGCCGCTCGTCGCGCCGCTCGCCGAGGCTTGGCGGGTCGATGTCGTGGGACGCGGGGAGGCGCGCGTCGACGCGGATGTGCACTGCCCGTTGCTGAGTCTACCGCTCGCGCTCGGCACGGCGGCCGACTCGTTGCCGGCCGCGAGCCGCTATGTCGACGTGCCGAAGCAGTATCGCGATCGATGGCGCGATCTGCCGGGCGGGCCGACAAAGCGCAAGGTAGGGCTCGCCTGGTCGGGTCGCATCCAGCGGCATGAAACGCGCTCGATGCCGCTCTCCTCGCTGGAGCCGCTTTTCGCGCTGGCCGATATCGAATGGATCGTCCTGCAGCCCGATCTAAGCGACGACGAACGCGGTGCGCTCGACGCGCATCCGCGCGCGGCGTCGATTCACCGTTTCGACGACCGGATTCGCGACTTCGCCGATACGGCTGCGATCGTCGACGGCCTCGATGCCGTCGTCTCGATCGATACGTCGATCGCGCACTTGGCCGGCGCCCTCGGCAAACCGCTGTTGCTGATGCTGCCTTTCGCGGCCGATTGGCGATGGTTCGCCCCGCAGAGCAAGGTGCTGCGCGAGATTGGCGCGGACCGGAGCCCGTGGTATCCGAGTGCGCGGCTCGTCAGGCAGCGCGCGCCGGGGGCGTGGGATGAAGTGGTTCTGGCGACCGTCCGCGTGCTTGAAGACGGGTTGGGCCGCGCTTAGCGAGGGGTTCGATTACCGTACCAGGGTTAACCCCAGTCAATCGACGGGACGATTTCAGAGTGCGCGGCCGCGCTGGCGGATCTCCGGCCAGGCCAGCTTCATGTAATAAAGCATCGACCAAACCGTCAGAATCGCGGCGACGTAGATGAGCCAACCCCCCCAGACCCGCGTATCGATGACGAACCGGCCGGGCACCAGCGGCAACGGGCCGTAATAGAGCAGCATCGGGATCGCGATCATCTGACAGACGGTCTTGAACTTGCCGAGCCGATTGACGGCGACGCTCTTCGCCGCGCCGATGTGCGCCATCCATTCGCGCAGCGCGGAGATCGCGATCTCACGGCCGATGATGACGAGTGCGATCGCGGCCTCGATCCGCGCGAGCTGGACGAGGACGAGCAGCGCCGCGGTGACCATGAGCTTGTCGGCCACGGGATCGAGAAAGGCGCCGAACGCCGACGTCTGGTTCCACTTGCGCGCGAGAAAGCCGTCGAACCAGTCGGTGAGCGCGGCCAGCACGAAGATCGCGCAGGCCGCGACATTGCGATAGAACTCGCTCATCGCCGTATCGGGCATGTAGAACACGCCTACGATGAGCGGAATCAACACGATCCGCAGCCATGTCAGAAAGATCGGGAAATTGAACGGCATGAGCGAGTGGCGGTGCGCTTGAGCGGGATCGGGAAATGCCGCGATTATCGCATCCCGGCGTTGTGGGTCAGGAATTCCCGACCTCGGACATTAATGCAGCTGTCGATAAATCTGCTCGGCGAGCTGGCGCGAGATGCCTTCGACGCTCGCCAGCTCGTCGACGCTTGCCGCAACGACGCCGCGCAAGCCGCCGAAACGCGCGAGCAGGCGCTGCCGGCGCTTTGCGCCGACGCCGTCGAGCTCCTCGAGCCGTGAGGTCTGCCGTGCCTTCGCGCGTTTCGCGCGCATCCCCGTGATCGCGAACCGGTGCGCTTCGTCGCGAATCTGCGCGACGAGCATCAATGCCGCGCTTTCCTTGCCGAGCTCGAGCGACGATCGACCGTCGGCGAAAACGAGCGTCTCGAGCCCCACCTTGCGGCCCTCGCCCTTCGCCACGCCGACGATGATCGACGGATCGATGCCGAGTTCGGCGAACACCTGCCGCGCGATCTCGACCTGCCCCTTGCCGCCGTCGATGAGCACGATATTGGGCAGCACACCGCCGGCCGCGACGGGCGCGGCGGCATCGGCCGCGCGTTCCGGAGCGGTCGCCGCGTCGATCTGCAACGCCGCGGCGCGGTCATCGGCATTGCCGGCGGCTGCTTCGACGAGCTTCTCGTAGCGGCGCGTCAGAACCTGTCGCATCGCGGCATAGTCGTCGCCGGGCGTGATCCCCGTGATGTTGTAGCGACGATACTCGCCCGATTGCATCTTGTGATCGCGATAAACGACGCACGACGCCTGCGTCGCTTCGCCCATCGTATGGCTGATGTCAAAGCATTCGATGCGCAGACGCGCGAGGTCCTCGCATTCGAGGCCGAGCGTCTCGGCGAGCGCGCGCGTACGCGCCTGCTGAGACCCTTGCTCGGAGAGCAGCCGCGCGAGCGCGAGCCGCGCGTTTTGCTCGGCCATGCCGAGCCAGACCCGCTTTTGCCCCTGCGGCTGCCGCACGAGCGTGACCTTGTGCCCGGCCTCGGCCGCCAGCAGCTCGACGAGCTCACGGTTCGCCGGCGCATGGCTCACCACGAGCACGGGCGGAATGCGGTTGCCGAGATAGTGCTGCGCGATAAAGGCATCGAGCACTTCGGCCTCGACGCCGGGTGCGGGTATCGCCTCGGCGGCCGTCGCGGGCGCCGGCGCCTCGGGCGCCGCCTCCGCCGGCTGCTCGACGGCTCCCCCGCCCGCGTTCTTGCCCACATCCTCCGCCGCTTCCTTCTCCTCCTCGTCGAGCTCGGCCTCCACGGCCGCGATCGCGCTGTCGGCGTGGGTCGGGAAATAGGCCTTGTCGCCAAGATGGCGCCCGCCGCGAACCATCGCCAGATTGACGCAAACACGCCCGCCGAGCGCGACGACCGCGAGGATGTCGACGTCGCTGTCGCCGCCCACTTCGATCGCCTGCTGATGGAGGACCGTCGCGAGCGAGCTCATCTGATTGCGCACGGCGGCGGCCTGCTCGAACTTGAGCTCGGCCGCGAACGCATGCATCTTTGCTTCGAGCTCCTTCATGACCTCGTTTTGCCGGCCGAGCAGGAAACGCGAGGCGTTCTCCACGTCGCGCGCGTAGTCCGCCGCGTCGATCGCACCGACGCAAGGCGCCGTGCAGCGCCCGATCTGATGAAGCAGGCACGGCCGCGTGCGATTGTTGAAGACCGAGTCTTCGCAGGTCCGTAGTTGAAAGACGCGCTGCAGGATCTGAATGCTCTCGCGCACCGCCCACGCGCTCGGAAACGGGCCGAAGTACTGGTTCTTCTTGTCGACGGCGCCGCGATAGTACGCCATGCGCGGAAACGCGTGCCCCGTCAGCTTCAGATACGGATACGACTTGTCGTCGCGAAAAAGGATGTTGTAGCGCGGCGCGAGGGCTTTGATGAGATTGTTCTCGAGCAGCAGCGCCTCGGCCTCGGAGCGCGTCACCGTGGTCTCGATACGCGCGATGCGCGTCACCATCATCGCGATGCGCGGCGACAGCAGCGTCTTCGTGAAATAGCTCGACACGCGCTTTTTGAGGTCGCGCGCCTTGCCGACATAGAGCACCTCGCCGAGCTTGTCGTAGTACCGGTACACGCCCGGCAGATGCGGCAACTGGGCGAGGACCCGCTTCGGTTCGAAAACGGTCTCTTGATCTTGCGGTTCGGTCATGCGGATTCGGACAGTGCGCCGCGCAATGCGGCCGAAGGGCCTCGCATCGGGGCAGCGTGCTTTAGAATCGCCAGTTTAGAACATTTGCGCATGCGACAAGCGCCGCGCGAGCCGCGCCGCGTGCGCCCGCCCGCCCGCATCATGTCTGCCCCGATCGCCTGCGATATCTTCTGCGCCGTCATCGACAATTTCGGCGATGTCGGCGTCTCCTGGCGCCTCGCGCGCGAGCTCGCCGACGAGCACGGCTGGCAAGTGAGGCTCGTCGTCGACGATCTACGGACGTTCGCGCGGCTCGAGCCGGCCATCGCTATCGCGCGCGATCGCCAGACGGTCGCGGGCATCACGATCGAACGCTGGCATGAGCCGATGCACGCGGGCGATACGATCGCGGTGCCCGATGTCGTCATCGAGGCTTTCGCCTGCGAATTGCCGCCCGCCTATATCGCGGCAATGGCGCGGCGCGCGCGCGCACCCGTCTGGATCAATCTCGAATATCTGAGCGGCGAGGATTGGGTCGCCGATTTCCATCTGAAGCCGTCGCCGCACCCGCTTCACCCGCTCACGAAGACCTTCTTCTTCCCCGGCCTGGGGCCGGGGACGGGCGGCGTGTTGAAGGAGCGCGGGCTCGACGCCGCGCGCGAAGCGTTCGAGCGCTCGCCCGGCACGCGCGAAGCCTGGTGGCGTCAGGCGACGGGCGCGGCGCCGCCCGAGGAAGAAGCCACGGTGATCTCGCTCTTCGCCTATGAGAACCCGGTCGTCGACGGCCTGCTCGAGCAATGGCGCAACGCCGCCGGTCCGATCGTCCTGCTCGTGCCCGAAGGCCGCATCTCGGGCGCCGTCGCGCGTTTCTTCGGGCTGCCGTCGTTCGCGGCCGCGCCCGGCGGCGCTGCCTCGGGCGCGCATGCCGAGCGCGGCAGCCTGCGTGCACACGCGCTCGCGTTCGTTCCTCAGGCGCGGTACGACGCGCTGCTTTGGGCGAGTCACCTCAACTTCGTTCGAGGCGAAGACTCGTTCGTGCGCGCGCAGTGGGCGCGCCGCCCGTTCGTCTGGCACATCTATCCGCAGGCCGACGACGCCCACCTGCCGAAGCTCGACGCGGCGCTCGCGCACTACGCTGCTCCGCTTCCCCCCGCGGCGCGAGCGGCGATGGGCCGCTTCTGGCATGCCTGGAACGGGGCCGGAACGCCCGACTGGGGCGAATTCTGGTCGCATCGTGCCGCTTACGAGGCGCGCGCGGCCGCCTGGGCCGACGAGCTTGCGACCCTCGGCGAGCTGGCGGAAAACCTAGCGCGATTCATAAAAACCCAGTTAAAATAAGCGGTTATCTATTTGCAACGGCCTTGCGTTCCCTCACTCCGACGTTCGCAAGACCCATTCGCTTTTCAAGGACAGTGTTTTTTATGAAGACCGCACAGGAACTCCGCACGGGCAACGTCGTCATGATCGGCAACGACGCGATGGTCGTGCAGAAAGCCGAATACAACAAATCGGGCCGCAACGCCGCCGTCGTGAAGATGAAGTTCAAGAATCTGCTGACGGGTGCCGGCACCGAATCCGTCTACAAGGCGGACGACAAATTCGACGTCGTCGTGCTCGAGCGCAAGGAAGTGACGTACTCGTACTTCGCGGATCCGATGTACGTCTTCATGGATGCGGACTACAACCAATTCGAAGTCGAGCAAGAGATGATGGGCGACGCGCTTCATTATCTCGAAGACGGCATGCCTTGCGAAGTCGTCTTCTACAACGACAAGGCGATCTCGGTCGAGTTGCCGACCACGCTCGTGCGCGAAATCACCTACACGGAACCGGCCGTGAAGGGCGACACGTCGTCGGGCAAGGTATTGAAGGCCGCGCGCATCAACACGGGCTTCGAACTTCAGGTTCCGCTCTTTTGCAACATTGGCGACAAGATCGAAATCGATACGCGCACGCACGAGTACCGCAGCCGCGCCTAAGCGCATCGCCGCCCTCGACGGGCTGCCGGAGCAAAGTGCGCGTACGACGGCGCACGGTTGCTGGAACCGCCGAGCCGGGGCGCGAGAGCGAACCGCGCCATGCCAGCGAGTTGAGAATTATCCGAGCGCCCTTCGTGGGCGCTTTTTTTTTCGTACGAGTGGTGTATGGTTGAAGAAAACTTTACCGGTCGAATTTTACCGTTTGGCCCGGCGGAATCTGCGGGACGCCATGGCCTTCGAGCCCAAACCATTGTTTTGACAGAAAAAACCATGATGGCCTGAAACGTGCTTGCCAGACAATTTAGCCGCTTTCGATGAAACGATTTCCGACTGCGCATGGCGCCCCGATTCCGGTGCCGTCCGGTCTTCAATGCTTGCCTCCGTCATGCCACATGCTCTGATTGTCGAAGACGATCCCAACAGCCTGTCCGGCTTATCGGCGATCGTCGCAGCCGACGGGTTTTCCGTCGACACGGCCATTTCGCTCGCGGAAGCGCGAGCGGCGTTGAGCCGTTTCATTCCCGACGTCGTGCTGATCGACCTGAACCTGCCTGACGGCAGCGGTCTGGACCTGCTCTCGCATTTGCCGGCGCAGCCGGACGGCGTGCTGCCCGTCATCGTCATGACAGGCAATGCGACCGTCGAGAGCGCCATCGAAGGTCTGCGCCACGGCATTTGGGACTACCTGCTGAAGCCCGTCAACATACCGCGCCTGCGCAGCCTGCTCGCTCGCATCCCGCGCCCCTACGAGTTGACGGAGGAGGTGCAGATGCTGCGCACGAAGCTGCGGCGGCTCGGGCGCTTCGGGCCGATGATCGGGCGCAGCGACGCGATCCAGCACGTCTACGATACGATCGAGCGCCTGGCGCCGACCGAGACGGCCGTGCTGATCTGCGGCGAGGCCGGCACGGGCAAGGAAGTGGCGGCACGCACGCTGCACGAGATGAGCCGGCGGCGCAAGGGCCCGTTCGTCGTCTTCGATTGCCACACTTACGCCCGCGAGCCCAGCGGCGAGCGCGGGCTCGACAGCCTGCTGTTCGGCCAGGAGCCCGGTTTGGGAGCAAGCGCGGAGCGGCGCGAGCCGGGCCTTTTCGAGCAGGCAAGCGGCGGCACGCTCTTGCTCGACGAGATCGCGGAGCTGCCGCTTGCGCAGCAAGAGGCGTTGTCGAAGGCGCTCGATTCGCAGACCTACATGCGCGTGGGCGGAACGAGTCAGGTGAGCGTCGATTGCCGGATCGTGACGACGATGCGCAAGTCTCCGCGCGAGGCCGTGACCGACGGCGCGTTGCGGGAGGACCTATGGCTGCGGCTCGACGCCGCCTCGATCGTGCTGCCGCCGTTGCGCGAGCGCGACGACGATGCGGTGTTGCTCGCCGAAGCGCTCGTCGACGACCTCAATCGCGACGTCAATGCGAGCGGCCTCGCCCATGTGCACAAGCGGATCGGCCCGAATCTGATACGCGAGTGCCTGACCTACGACTGGCCCGGCAACGTTCGTGAGCTGCACGAGCGCGTCCGCCGCGCCTACAACATCTCCGACGAGATCGTCGACACGCTGCGCGCCGACGAGACGACGACGGTCGGCGGCCGGCGCCTGAACGGCGGCAGCGTGCAGGTGACGGTCGGCACGCCGCTGTCGGACGTCGAGGACCTCCTGATCCGGGCGACGCTCGACGCCGTCGGCGGCACGCGCCACCGGGCCGCTACGTTGCTCGGCATCAGTCCAAAGACGCTCTACAACAAGCTGCAGCGAATGAAGATGTCGTGATCGCGCAGAGGTCCGGCTAACCGAACGCGCGCCGCAAAAGCGCCTGCGCCTCCTGATAGTCGGCGTGCGCGACGAGCTTGTGCCAAGCCGGCGCCTTGCCGCGGCCGCGCAAGCGCTGAAGGCGCCGCGCCGATTCTTTCGAGGGCGTGTATCGCAACTGTTCGAGCACGATCTCGGCGGCGCTCGGCTGATTGCAGATGAGCACCATATCGCAGCCGGCCTCCAGCGCCGCGCCGGCGGCTTCCGTCAGCGTGCCGCCCGCGCGCGCGGCCTCCATCGAAAGGTCGTCGCTGAAGATCGCCCCGGTAAAGCGCAGCCGTTCGCGCAGAATCCGCTGCAGCCAGATCCGTGAAAATCCGGCCGGCTTGTCGTCGACCTGCGAGTAGATGACATGGGCGGGAATGATCGAGGCGAGCGTCATGCCGAGCCAGTCGTAAGGCGCCATGTCCTCGCGCAGGATCGCCTCGAGCGGACGATCGTCGACAGGCAATGCGACATGCGAATCGGCCGCCGCGAACCCGTGCCCCGGAAAGTGCTTGCCGCAGTTGCTCATGCCCGCGAGCGCGAGGCCGTGGCTGAGGCTCTTCGCCAGCAGCGTCACGACGCGAGCGTCGCGATGAAACGCGCGGTCGCCGATCACCTGTGATTGCCCGTAGTCCAGATCGAGCACGGGCGTGAAGCTCATGTCGATGCCGCAAGCGCGCAGTTCGGCGGCCAGAATGAAGCCCGTCGCCGTCGCCACCTTCGTCGCGAACAGGACATCCTTGTCCCATAGCTCGCCCAGGCGGCGCATGGCCGGCAATACCGTGAAACCGTCCGTGCGAAATCGCTGCACGCGTCCGCCCTCGTGATCGACGGCGATCACGAGATCGTCTCGCACATCGCGAATCTCGTCGGTCAGCGCCACCAGTTGCGCCCGGTTTTCGAAGTGGCGTGCGAAGAGAATCACGCCGCCTGCCAGCGGATGCGCCAGGCGCCGCCTGTCGTTGTCGTTGAGCGACGTCCCTTCGACGTCGAGCATGACCGGTCCCAAAGTATTTTTCATTGCTCCGTCGGGAGATTGTTCCAGGGGGTGTCCGTCTCGGCGATGACGAACGAGACGGCGTAATCGCGCTCGTCGCTGACCGTGACTTGGGCGCGGATGCCGCGCGCGGCCAGCCATTCCGCGAGCTCGCCCGATGCGACGATCATGGGCTTGCCGCTCGGCTCGTTCAATGTTTGCAACGCTCGCCACGTCATCGGCCAGTGCATTCCGAGGCCGATCGCCTTCGAAAACGCCTCTTTCGCCGAAAAACGCGTCGCGAGATAAGCGAGACCGCGCGCCTCGGAGCGCGCCCGGCGCGCGTGATAGACGCGCAGTTCGTCGGGGCCGAGCACCTTCTCGGCGAAGCGCCCGCCCGTGCGCTCCATGACACCCTTGACGCGGCTCACCTGAACGACGTCGGTGCCGATGCCGTAGATTCCCATACGCGCGGCTCAGTGCATGGCGGCGAGCCGCGCCGCAACCATGATCGCCTTCATCTCGCGCACGGCGCTCTCCCATCCCGTGAAAATCGCCTGCGCCACGATCGCATGGCCGATGTTGAGCTCTTCTATGCCTTCGATCGCGGCGATCTGCTGCACGTTCGTGTAATGAAGCCCGTGACCCGCGTTGACTTTCAAGCCCAGCGAGTTGCCAAGCTCGACGCCGCGTACGATCCGCTCATACTCGCCGCGCTGCTCGCTTTCATCGTGCGCATCGGCATAGCGGCCCGTGTGAAGCTCGATGACGGGCGCGCCGGCCTCGTGCGCGGCGCGGATCTGCGCCTCGTCGGCATCGATGAAGAGGGATACGCGCGAGCCCGCATCGGCAAGCTGGCGGCAGGCCGCGCGCACGGCTTCGAAGCGGCCGGCCACGTCGAGCCCGCCTTCGGTCGTCAGCTCCGCGCGCTTCTCGGGCACCAGGCAAACGTCGTGCGGACGGACGTCGCAGGCGATGTCGAGCATCTCCTGCGTGACGGCGCATTCGAGGTTCATGCGCGTCTTCAACCGCGGCCGCAGCGCGCGCACGTCGGTATCGACGATATGCCGGCGGTCTTCGCGCAAATGGAGCGTGATCGCATCGGCGCCCGCGTCTTCGGCGGCGAGCGCGGCGCGGATCGGATCCGGGTAGGTCGTTCCACGCGCGTTGCGCAGCGTGGCGACATGGTCGATGTTCACGCCGAGATGGATGACCTCGGGAGACGTCAGAAAGAAGCTCATAGATTTTGCAAGTCGATCAGAATCTGACGCGTCGCAAGCGGCGCGCCGCCCAGATAGATATTGAGCAAAAAGCGCATCAGCGTCTTGCTTTGCGCGACCGTCTGCGCACGATGGTAATCGTCGTTCTCCATATCGAGCAATGTCTGGCCCGATACGACGGGCCAATGGCGCGGAAAATCGTCCGATGCCTCGCGCACGCCGCGCTCGGGGTCGAACACGTAGCGCCCGTGCGCGATCACGGCCTTGCGCGCCGCCGTGCGATCGAGCGACATCGCATAACCGGTCTCGCGCAGCAGCACGCGCTCGAACGAACGCAGCACCTGCACGGCCGGCTCGTCATGCCCCAGACGCGTGAGCGTGACGACATAGTGGTGAAAGAGTTGCGGATGCGGATCCTCCCGCGCGCAAAACTTGACGAGCAATTCGTTGACGTAAAAGCCGCAGAGCAGCGCATCGCCCGAAAGCGGCAGCATGCCGCCGACCCACTCCGCTCCCGTCAGCGTGCGCATCTCCGACTTGCCTGACCATGCGATCGAAAGCGGCTGAAACGTCTGCAGCACGCCGCGCAATGCCGAATGAGGACGCTTCGCGCCCTTCGCGACGAGCGCGAGCCGCCCATGGTCGCGCGTCAAGATGTCGACGATGAGGCTCGTCTCGCGGTACGGATAGCTGTGCAGGACGAAGGCCGGCTGCCCGGTGACGCGATGTTCCGATGCGCGAGCGGACGAGCGCCGCTCCCCGTTCGCGCGCCGGGCACCCTTGCGCGGCTCGGGCTCGGCCGGCGTTAGCGCCGCTCGTCCCGTATCGCGATCGGTGTCGCGGCTGTCGCCGCCGTCACCGCCTTCGCCGCCTTCGACAGTCATGCAGATGTCATTCGTATCCATAGGCGCGCAGCCCGGCCTCGTTGTCGGCCCATCCGCTCTTGACCTTCACGAACGTCTCCAGGTAGACGGGGCCGCCGAAGAGCTTCTCCATGTCGAGGCGCGCCTCCGTGCTGATCTGCTTCAGCTTCGCCCCTTTCTGACCGATGATCATCGCTTTGTGCGAGTCGCGATCGACGAGGATCGTCGCGAAGACGCGGCGCAGGCGGCCTTCCTCCTCGAACTTGTCGATGAGCACGGTGCTCGTATAGGGCAGCTCGTCGCCCGTCCAACGGAAGACCTTCTCGCGCAGGATCTCGGCGGCGAGAAAGCGCTCGCTGCGATCGGTGAGGTCGTCCTCGCCATAGATCGGGTCACCCTCGGGCAGATACGGCTTGATCGTCGCCAAAAGCCGCTCGATATCGCCGTGCTGCTTGGCCGAAAGCGGCACGATTTCCTTGAACTCGCGCAGTTCGCTCGTGGCCTTGAGAAAAGGAAAGAGCGTCGTCTTGTCGGCGATGCGGTCGAGCTTGTTGGCGACGAGCAGCGTCGGCGCCGATGGCGGAATCAGGTCGAGCACCTTCTGATCGTCGGCACCGAACCGGCCTGCTTCGATGACGAACAGCACCGCGTCGACCGACGTCAGCGTAGACGTGACGGCACGGTTCAACGATCGGTTCAACGCACCGCTATGCTGCGTCTGAAAGCCGGGCGTATCGACGAAGACGTACTGGGCGTCGTCGAATGTATGGATACCGGTGATCCGGTGACGTGTCGTCTGCGCCTTGCGCGACGTAATGCTGATTTTCTGGCCGACGAGCGCGTTCATCAGCGTCGACTTGCCGACATTCGGGCGGCCGACGATCGCAACCGTGCCGCAACGAAAACCTGAAGTAGTGGAGGCGTTCATGCTGTTCTAGTGCCGGTATGAGCAAAGGCTCCCGCTTCGCTTGTCGCGTGGCGAAGGCCCGTATCGCTCAAGAATGGTCTGGTTCGGCTGCCCGGAGCCGGGCCGCGCCCGCGATATCGGAGACAAGTTCGGCATCGCCGCCCGATGCGCGCTTGCCGCCGCCTTCAGTTTCGTGCTGCGAGGATGGCGACGCGTCCGGCTTGCCTCCTGCGGCGTCCGGTTTGGCCGTTGCGGCGTCCGGTTTGGCCGCTGCGATTTCCGGTTTGGCCGTTGCGGTTTCCGCCTTTGCCGCTGCGGTTTCCGGTTTGGCCATTGCAGTTTCCGCCTTTACCGCTGCGGTTTCCGGTTTGGCCGTCGCCTCGCCTTTGCCGCCACCTTCCGCTTTTTGGGGCGGCGCCGATTCCGACTTGCCGGCCACGGCCTCCGCCTTTGCCGCTGCTTCGCTCTTGCCAGGGCCTTCGGCCTTTTGCGGCGCCGGCGATTCTAGCCTGGCGCCTGCTTCGACCTTCCCAGCCGGCGCATCGGCCCGCGGCGCCGGCTTATGCTCGATGTGAGCGGCCCGAATCATCGCGGGAGGCGGCGCGGGCATCGCCCGGTCCGCAGCCTCCGGCTGCGCCGCTTTTGCTTCCGCGCTTGTGCGCGCGGCCTTGTCGGCATCGCCGCGCGAACCCTTGTCTTTCTCAAGCTTGCCGCGATCGGGCGCGCGCAAATCGAGCGCCGCCTGCACACCCTTGACGCCTGGCACGATGTCGGGTTCACCCTGCTTCGCAGCGCGCGAACCGCGCGAACGCTTCCCTTTGACCTCCATCGCCGGCGCCAGCGCCATCACCTCCTCGAGCGCCTTCTTCGCTGCGGCCTGCTCGGCTGCCCGGCGGCTCGCCCCCGACCCCGACACCTTCACGTCGAGCTTCGGCACCGTGCATTCGACTTCGAACTGTTGATTGTGCGCGGCACCATGCGTGGCAACGACGGTGTACGTCGGCAGCGCGATCTTGTGGCCTTGCAAGTACTCCTGCAGCAGCGTCTTCGAGTCCTTGCCGAGCGTACGAGGATCGATGTGATCGAGAATCGGCACGTAAAGGCGCTTGATGACGGTCTGGGCGGCCTCGAAACCGCCGTCGAGGAAGATCGCGCCGAGGATCGCCTCGAAGGCGTCGGCGAGAATCGACGGGCGCCTGAACCCCCCGCTGCGGAGCTCGCCCTCCCCGAGGCGAAGGCCTTCCGCAATATTGAGGGCCTGAGCAATCTCGTACAGCGACTGCTGCTTGACGAGGTTCGCGCGCACGCGCGACAGGTCGCCCTCGTCGAGTTTGCCGAATCGCTGGAACAATAGGGCCGCCACCGCGCAATTTAGAACGGAATCGCCCAAAAATTCGAGCCGTTCATTGTGCGAGGCACTGTGACTGCGGTGAGTGAGGGCCTGGCGCAACAATTCCGCATTGCGAAATTCGTAGCGCAACCGGCTTTCCAGCGGAGATAGCGGCATGTGCAGAGTATAACGCGCGCCTTTCGCCTACCGTCTTGGCGGGCTTGGGACGCGAAAAAAGCGGATCGGGGCCGCCTGAGGCCCCGAATGGCGGACAACGAAAGCGCAATGCGTCGAGCCGACGCCGCTTCGCGTGCGCCTGGCGCTACTCGAAGGAGCCGATGCGCTTGAGATTGCTGAAGTTCATCCAGATGAAGAACGCGCGTCCCACGATGTTCGCATCGGGCACGAAGCCCCAATAGCGACTGTCGGCGCTGTTGTCGCGGTTATCGCCCATCATGAAATAGTTGCCCGGCGGCACTTTGCAGACGACACCGCGGTTGTTGTACGAGCAGTTGTCGCGATACGGATAATCTTCGGCGCCGATGATGAAGGGCGGCACGGCGGGATTGTTCAGGATGGCGTTCTTGCGGTCGCCGAGGTCTTCCTCGAACTGCTTCGCATAACCGACGCGCTCTTCGTCGAAGTAATCGGACAGCGGCGTCTCGGGCACCGGCTTGCCGTTGATCGTGAGCTTCTTGTCTTCGTACGCAACGACGTCGCCGGGCAAGCCGATCACGCGCTTGATGTAGTCGACCGATTCATCCTTCGGATACCGAAACACGACGACGTCGCCGCGCTTCAACGGCTCGCCCTGCGTGATCTTCGTATTCGTGATCGGCAGCCGAAGCCCGTATTCGAACTTGTTGACGAGGATGAAATCGCCGACGAGCAGCGTCGGCACCATCGAGCCCGACGGAATCTTGAACGGCTCGACGACGAACGAGCGCACGAGGAAGACGATGAGAATCACCGGGAAAAAACTCGCCGTATATTCGAGCCACCACGGCTGGCGCAGCTTCTCGTCACGCAGGCGGGCGCGCGTGACGGGAGCGTTCTCATCGGCGAAGCGCTCGCCGACGCGCGCCTGCTGCCGATCGAACTCCACGACGGCGGCTTCAGCGGCTTGACGCCGCTGCGGCAAGAAAACGAGTTTGTCCGCGATCCATGCAAAGCCCGTCAAAACGACGAGCACGAAAAGAATCAACGCGAAGTTCATGTAGTCAGGTCCTTCGTTATTTGTCTTCGACGCGCAAGATTGCGAGGAAAGCCTCCTGCGGAATCTCGACGGATCCGACCTGCTTCATTCGCTTCTTGCCTTCTTTTTGCTTTTCCAGCAGCTTCTTCTTGCGTGTGATGTCGCCGCCATAACACTTCGCAAGCACGTTCTTGCGCAGCGCCTTGATGTTCTCACGCGCGATGATGTGCGCGCCGATGGCCGCCTGAATCGCGACATCGTACATCTGGCGCGGAATGATCTCGCGCATCTTCGCGGCCACCTCGCGCCCGCGATACTGTGATTGGGAGCGGTGGACGATGACCGATAACGCATCGACCTTGTCGCCGTTGATCAGCATGTCGACCTTGACGACGTCCGAAGCGCGGTACTCCTTGAACTCGTAGTCCATCGACGCATAGCCGCGCGATACCGACTTTAGCCGATCGAAGAAGTCGAGCACGATCTCGGCCATCGGGATTTCGTAGGTGAGCTGCACCTGGCGGCCGTGGTACTGCATGTTGATCTGCGAGCCGCGCTTTTGCGTGCAAAGCGTGATGACCGAGCCGACGTAGTCCTGCGGCATGTACAGGTTCACGGTCACGATCGGCTCGCGAATTTCCTCGGTCTTCGACGGATCGGGCATCTTGGCCGGATTCTCGACCATGATCGTGGTGCCGTCGTTCAGCGCGACCTCGTAGACGACGGTCGGCGCCGTCGTGATGAGGTCCATGTCGAACTCGCGTTCGAGCCGCTCTTGCACGATTTCCATATGCAGGAGCCCGAGGAACCCGCAGCGGAAGCCGAAGCCGAGCGCTTGCGAGACTTCCGGCTCGTACTGCAGCGAA
This sequence comes from Trinickia sp. EG282A, assembly GCF_040965455.1. NCBI lineage: Bacteria > Pseudomonadati > Pseudomonadota > Betaproteobacteria > Burkholderiales > Burkholderiaceae > Trinickia > Trinickia sp. EG282A. Next base: position 1,011,534 of record NZ_JBFRCC010000003.1, read on the forward strand.
GCGTCGTTGAGTTTGAGCTTCTCGAGCGACTCGCGCAGCGCGTCGTATTGGTTAGCTTCAACGGGGTAAAGCCCCGCGAACACCTGCGGCTTGACTTCCTTGAAGCCGGGCAGCGGCTCGTCGGCGGGCCGATTGGCGAGCGTCACCGTATCGCCGACCTTCGCCGCCGTGAGTTCCTTGATCCCCGCGATGATGAAGCCGACCTGCCCGGCAGAAAGCTCGTCGAGGTTCTTCGATTTCGGCGTGAAGACGCCGATATGCTCGACGCCGTATTGCGCGCCTGTCGCCATGAGCCGGATCTTGTCTTTCGGCCGCAGCGTGCCGTTGACGATGCGCACGAGCATGACGACGCCGACGTAGTTGTCGAACCACGAATCGATGATGAGCGCCTGCAGCGGCGCTTGCGGGTCACCCTTCGGCGGCGGCACCTTCGCGATGAGCGCCTCGAGCACGTCTTCGACGCCGAGACCGGTCTTCGCGCTGCAGCGTACCGCATCGGCCGCATCGATCCCGATGACGTCCTCGATCTCGGCGATCGCGTTCTCGGGATTGGCCGCGGGAAGGTCGATCTTGTTGAGCACGGGCACGACTTCGACGCCGAGCTCGATCGCCGTATAGCAATTGGCGACCGTCTGCGCCTCGACGCCCTGGCTCGCATCGACGACGAGCAGCGCGCCTTCGCAAGCCGACAGCGAGCGGCTCACCTCGTAGGAGAAATCGACGTGTCCCGGCGTATCGATCAGGTTGAGGTTGTAGAGCTCGCCGTCGCGCGCGCGATAGCTGAGCGCCGCGGTCTGCGCCTTGATCGTGATGCCGCGCTCGCGTTCGAGATCCATCGAATCGAGCACCTGCGATTCCATTTCGCGGTCGGACAAGCCGCCGCAAATCTGAATGATGCGATCGGCGAGCGTCGACTTGCCGTGGTCGATATGGGCAATGATCGAGAAGTTGCGAATATGATTCATTCAGTGCGTGAGGCAGGCCGTGCCGATCGAAGCGAAAAAGGCGCGCTCGGAGAACTGCTGAGCACGCCTCGGGAGTACTGAAAAACGGCCTATTTTACCCGAAATGACGGGCTCGACGGCGCATTGCGGCGGGTATTGCACAGGCCCGTCGTCAGACGTCCATGCGCCGAGCCGCCAGCGCGGCACGCACGCGCCCGGCGTCGAGCCTGTAACGGGAAAGCTCGATGCCGTCCAAGACCAGGACCGGCACGAGTTCGTCATAGCGGGCGACGAGCGCCGGGTCGGCATCGACGTCGATCACCTCGACATTCGCTCCGAACTCGGCGGCCAGCGGGACAAGCGCGGCCCGCATCTCTTCGCACAAGTGGCACCACGCGCGGCTATAGAGCGCGAGCGTCGGCGCGAACGGCGTCGGCACGCGCGAGCTCGGCGTCATTTCTGCGCCATCGCCACACGCGGGCGCATGGGTACGAACTGCGTGTTCTCGCCGCGCCGAACGAGCACGGCCACGGTTTTCTGCGGGTCGAGGTGCGCGACGGCTTGCTGGAAATCCTTCGCGCTGCCGATGTCGGTATCGCCGATGCGCAGAATGATGTCGCCCTTTTGCAGGCCGACGCGCGCAGCGGGCCCCTCCACCGTCTCGACTTGCACGCCGCCCTTCAGCTTCAACGATTTGCGCTGATCGGCCGGGATGTCGCTGACCGTCACCCCTAGCGGATTGCGCGGCTGCGGTTTCGCCGACGGCGCTTCATGGTCGCCCGTCTTCGTCGTCTTTTCCGACGGTGTCTCCACGACGGTGATCGGCAAGTCCATCGACTGCCCCTTGCGCCAGACCGTCACCGTCGTCCGCGTGCCGGGCTTCGTGTCGCCGACCATGCGCGGCAGATCGGTATCGGTATCGACGGGCGCGCCGTTGAACTTGAGGATGATGTCTCCGGGCTGCACGCCGGCCTTGTCGGCGGGACCGCCCGGCTCGACATTGCTGACGAGCGCGCCTTCGGCTTTTGGCAGCCCCAGCGAATCGGCGACGTCCTTCGTCACCTGCCCGATCGCGACAGCGATGCGGCCTCGCACGACGCGCCCCGTCGCCTTGAGCTGATCGGCCACGCGCATGGCCTCGTCGATCGGAATCGCGAACGAAATGCCCATGAATCCGCCCGTGCGGCTATAGATCTGGGAGTTGATGCCAATCACCTGCCCTTGCATGTCGATGAGCGGCCCGCCCGAATTGCCCGGGTTCACCGCCACGTCGGTCTGGATGAACGGCAGATAGTCGCCCGTATCGCGCCCCTTCGCGCTGACGATGCCGGCCGTCACCGTATTGTCGAGGCCGAATGGCGAACCGATCGCCACGACCCACTCGCCGACGCGCACCTTGTTCGAATCGCCGATCGTGACCGTGGGCAGATTCGCGGCATTGATCTTGACGATCGCCACGTCGGTGCGGTCGTCCGAGCCGATCAGCTTCGCCTTGAACTCGCGCTTGTCGGTCAGCGTGACATAGATCGTGTCCGCATCGTCGACCACATGGGCGTTCGTCATCACGTAGCCGTCCTGCGACACGATGAAGCCGGAACCGACCCCGGCATTCTGCTCGGAGTCGCTGTCGGGCCCGTCCTGGTTGCCGCCGTTGCCGCCGTCGTTCTGGCCGCCGCGCGGCGTGTTCTGCCCGTTTTGGCCGTTGCCGTTTTGGCCGTTCGGCGCCTGCGGCAGCGGAATGCCGAAAAAGCGCCGGAAGAACTCCGACATGTCGCCTTCGTCCGTGCCCGGCGGAAGCGCGCGCTGCGGGCCCGCGCTCGAAACATGCGCCGTCGTCCGAATGTTGACGACGGCCGGCCCGACTTTATCGACGAGGTCGGTGAAATCGGGCAGGCTGGCGGCCGGCATGGCGGCGGCGAGCTCGGGCATGAAAGGCAGGCAAGCCAGCAGCGCGGCGGCCGCGAAGAATTTGCGCACCGAGTGATTCATAAGGGGGATTGGACCGAAATCGTTGACCGAAAGGCTGCCGCCACGCCGCCGATGCTTCGAATCACGCAAAAGGACCCGAAGCGCTCGAACGGCTGAATACTCAAAGGGATCGAAAGCTTATTTCGCAGCCTTGTATTTTATGGCAGAGGCGAATAGTTGCAGTGTGCCTTGAGGAACCTCGCCAAGCAAGGTGATCCAATAATCGCCGTGCCGCGTCACGAGCACGTGCGTCGCGCCGCTCGCGCCCGCGCCTTCCTTGCGTGAATTTTTTTCGGTGGGCTCGACGAAGACGGAAACGGTCGAGAGCCCGTCGGAAAAGACGGCCTGATCGACGGGAATCGGCGGATCGCCCGCATCGCGGGCTGCCATGGGCCGCCGCACCTCGCGAATCTTGCGAAAACCCGGCACGTCGGGATTGAGCGACCAGCCCTGGGCTTCCATGTCGACGGGCTCGACGGGCGGATGCACAAGCGTCCAGCCGGCCGTGTTGCGAATCCCGGCCGCGATAGGCGCCTTTTGGGCCGGCACGCCGATCCGCAATTGGGTGAACGAGATCTGCTCGAGCACCTGGCCGCTTGCGTCCAGCGTCTGCGCGCGCAGCAAAAGCCCCGTCTTCGAATCGGTCCACAGCTTGTACGAGAAACGATACGCATCCTTCGGATCGAGCTCGATCACCTGCGCGTCGATGCCGGCCACGCGATCGGGAGGCAGCATCTTCGAATCGTAGACGGCAAGGACGTCGCGCCCGCTTTCGCTCAAGAGCGCGGGGAACGCGTCGCGGTTCTGCCGCTTCTCGACGACGCAAAGATGGCGCTCGGGCACGAACGTGAAGAGGTCGTCATCGTGCCTCAACAGCTTGCGCGGCTTGCCGTCGAGCGTTTCGAGCGCTTCGTACTCGCTGCCGTGGACCGCGTAATGGGAGATCCGCGAAGATTGAACGAACGTGCCGCGCTGATAGACGAACACGCCCTCGTAGTTCTCCTGCTGCGCGGCGCGCGGAATCCGATCGAGCCGGTTCGCGGCCTCGGCCGACGAATCGGCGGTACCACCCGCCTGAGCAAACGCCTGCGGCGCAACTGACAGCAACGCGGCCACGAAGATCAGCCAGAGCGGCAGCCGACTCTTTGCGGCGATGCGCCTAACCCCCGATATCGGCATCAGCTTATTGGCCTTGCGAAGTCAGCGCGGCCGCGCGGATGAACGGTGCGGAGCCCGGCACCACGGGTTGCTGAGCGAACTGCTGATGTGCTTCGAGGTACTCGTCGAGCCGGGCGTCGCGAATGATGTTGAGCTCGCCGGCATTCGACGAATCGCGGCCACCGGCCATCGCGACCGTTTGCACCGGATCATGCCGGGCCTGAACGGCCGCCGTTTGCAGCGCCGCCTGCTGCCCGCCGGCATGCTGGACTTGCGGAACGACGATCCACGTCAGCACGGCCGCGGCAGCGGCAGCCGCGAGACTCGGCGCGAACCGCCGGCCGACTAACGAGAGGCCGCGACCGTCGCGGCGCGGGGCCGGTGCCGCTGAAGAAGCCGGCGCAAGCACGTGCGGCTCCGCTTCGAGCCGCGCGGCGAACCCGCGCAGGAATGCGCTGCTCGCCGCGGGATGAACCGCCAGATCATCCGAGCGCAACGCGTCGCCGATCAGGTGGTAGTCGGACCAGGCGGCCCGATCGGCGCCGCTCAACCCCGAAAGGACGGCATCGGCTTGTTCCGCTCCATCGAACCACTCGCCGTCTACAAAGGCGGATAAACGCTCGCCTCGCGAGCCCTGCGTAACCTTCGATACCGACCCCATGACGCTCCCCAATTCTTGCAAACACCCGTAATCAAACCGCTCCGCGCGCCCGTCCAGCACCGCCCGTAGCCCGTCGCACCCGCGGGGCGCACCCCTGGCCGCTAGCAGCAGCCGCTACCAGCGCTTGCCCTCCGGCGTATCGAGCAACGGACGCAATTTTGCCGCAATTGCCTCGCGCGCGCGAAAAATGCGAGACCGCACGGTGCCGATCGGGCACCCCATCATCTCGGCGATTTCCTCGTAGCTGAGGCCTTCGATTTCCCGAAGCGTAATGGCGACGCGCAGCTCTTCAGGCAGCAACGCCATCGCGGCATTGACCGTCTGGGCAATCTGCTTGCTCATCAACACAGACTCGGGCGTGTTGATATCCCTTAGTTGATCGGCGTCCGAGAAAGTTTCAGCTTCCTCGGCATCGGCCTCCGTCGAGGTCGGGGCTCGACGGCTCTGCGTGGCCAGATAGTTCTTGGCCGTGTTGACTGCAATCCGGTACAGCCACGTGTAGAACGCCGACTCGCCGCGAAACTGCGGCAGTGCGCGATACGCCTTGATGAACGCATCCTGAGCGACATCCTCGACCTCCGCCGGGTCGCGCACGAGGCGCGAGATCAGCCGGATGATCTTCCGATGGTACTTGGAGACCAGGAGCTCGAACGCGGCTTTATCGCCTTTTTGCACGCGTTCGACCAGTAGCTGGTCAATCTCTTTTTCGCTCACCTGATGGTCCGTTTACTTTTGGGGGGCGCGTTGCGGACCGCTATTGTAGCGCCCCCTTCAACGCCTGACGCCGGATGGGCTGTAACGTTGGTTACCGTCGTTACATCGCCGCATGCCTCGCCCGCACGGCCAGTTCGCGAAAGGCTTCGGCGGGGAGCGCATCGGCCGCGACGAGAAGCCTCGACAGGCGCGCCCCGCCATGCGGCATGACAGCGATGACGAGGAGCAGGCTCGCCCATTGGGCGCAGCCGACGATGCGGCCCCGCACGAGCAAGCGCCCCGAGCGGTCATAGGCCGCGATGCCGTCGGGCTCGAGTGAAAGCGCCGCGGGTTGCCGGCGCTCATGAGCCAACGCGGCAAGCGAGAGCGCACCGAAGGTGGCCGCGGCGAGCGCGAAGGCAGCCATGTCGCCGCCATGCGGCATGACGACGCTCCGAACCGCGAGCGCCGCGAGCAGCGTGAAAACGAAGAGGCTCGCCCGAACGGCCACCGAGCGCGACAGCGCGATGCCTTGCGGCACGCGCTGCGCCCAGGAACGTTCGGGTCCGCCAGGCAAGCGACTCAGATGCGCTTGAAAACGAGCGTCCCGTTCGTGCCGCCGAACCCGAACGAGTTCTTCAGCGCGACGTCGATCTTCATTTCCCGCGCGCTGTTGGCGCAGTAGTCGAGATCGCATTCGGGATCCTGCTCGAAGATGTTGATCGTCGGCGGCGAAACCTGATGGTGGACGGCGAGCACCGTGAACACCGACTCGAGCCCGCCCGAGCCGCCGAGCAGATGGCCCGTCATCGACTTTGTCGAATTGACGACGACGCGCTTCGCCTGCTCGCCGAGCGCGCGCTTGATGCCGATCGTCTCGGCGAGATCGCCGAGCGGCGTCGACGTGCCATGCGCGTTGACATAGTTCACTTCGTCGGCATTGATGCCCGCGTTGCGCAACGCCGCCTGCATGCAGCGGCGCGCACCGTCGCCATCCTCGAGCGGCGCCGTCATATGGTAAGCGTCGGCGCTCATGCCATAGCCGGCGATCTCCGCGTAGATCTTCGCGCCGCGCGCCTTCGCGTGCTCGTACTCCTCGAGCACCATGACGCCCGCGCCCTCGCCGAGCACGAAGCCATCGCGGCCCGTGTCCCACGGGCGGCTCGCCGTTGCGGGGTCGTCATTGCGCTGCGAGAGCGCGCGCGCCGCCGCGAACCCGCCGATGCCGAGCGGGGAGACCGTCGACTCGGCACCGCCCGCGACCATCACGTCGGCATCGCCGTACTCGATGAGCCGCGACGCTTCGCCGATGCAGTGCAGACCCGTCGTGCAGGCCGTCACGATCGCGAGATTCGGCCCCTTCAGACCGTACATCATCGACAGATGACCGGAGATCATGTTGATGATCGAGGCGGGCACGAAAAACGGGGAAATCCGCCGGGGGCCGCGGTTGTGCAGCTCCATTTGCGTGGCTTCGATCATCGGCAGGCCGCCGATGCCCGAGCCGACCACGACGCCGATGCGCTCCGCATCCGCTTCAGTCACTTCGAGGCCACTATCCTTGATCGCCTGAATGCCGGCGGCGAGGCCGTAATGGATGAACGTATCCATCTTGCGGGCTTCTTTCGCCTCGAGATAATCCTCGACGTTGAAGCCCTTCACCTCGCCTGCGAAGCGCGTCGAGAAGTTCGTCGCATCGAACTTCGTGATGTTGGCAATGCCGGACTTTCCGGCCACCAGATTGGCCCATCCGTCGGCAACATCATTGCCAACAGGCGAGACGAGCCCCAAGCCTGTAACGACAACACGACGACGGCTCACGGTAACCTCTTTTCCATAGAATGACAAAAGCAAAAGCCACAGCGGCCGCAGGGAACGGCCCTGCATGCCCCGTGGCTATGAATTCAGCATCAGCCCGTACCTGGCATTGGCGTGACGCGCGCTTGACGAGCGCGACGTGGCCAGCTCGAAAACGAGCGAAAGGTCCGACGAGCGTCAGGCCTTGACGTTCGCGCGAGCGTAATCGATCGCTTGCTGAACCGTCGTGATCTTTTCGGCCTCTTCGTCGGGAATTTCCATGCCGAACTCATCTTCGAGCGCCATGACGAGTTCGACGGTGTCGAGCGAGTCCGCACCGAGATCGTTCACGAACGAGGCCTCGTTTTTGATTTCAGCTTCGGCGACGCCCAGTTGTTCCGCGACGATCTTCTTGACGCGCTGTTCGATGTTGTCCATTACCCCTCCGAGGGAAAGTAGTTCAAAAATGCAAGTGCGCGCATTTTATCAGGTTTGGTTCTGCGAAAAAGCACGCGCAAGGTAGGGCAAAACCCGTCGCAACGGCGCTCCCCGCAAGGGGGAAATACGCCAAGGCGCGGATGTTACCCGATTTCGGTTACGACATGAACATGCCGCCGTTGACGTGCAACGTCGTGCCGGTGATATACCCGGCGAACGGCGACGCGAGGAATGCGACGGCATGCGCGATGTCGTCGGGCGAACCGAGCCGGCCGAGCGGAATCTGCGCCTTGAGCGCCGCCTGCTGCTCCTCGGGCAGCACCTTCGTCATGTCGGTGTCGATGAACCCGGGCGCGATACAGTTGACGGTGATGCCGCGGCTGCCGATCTCCCGTGCCAGCGCACGCGTCATGCCCGCGACCCCGGCCTTGGCCGCCGCGTAATTGACCTGTCCCGGATTGCCCGTCGATCCGACGACCGACGTGATGTTGATGATGCGTCCGCCGCGCGCCTTCATCATCGGGCGCAGCACCGCGCGCGAGAGACGGAACACGGCTTTCAGATTCGTATCGACGACGGCATCCCAATCGTCGTCCTTCATCCGCATCGCGAGTTGATCTTGCGTGATGCCGGCATTGTTGACGAGCACGTTGAGCGCGCCGAACTCCTTGATCGTGCTCTCGATGAGCGCTTCGACCGCAGCGCCGTCGTTCACGTCGAGCACCACGCCGCGACCCGCTCCGCCCTGCGCCGCGAGCGCCTCGCCGATGCCTTGCGCACCGGCCTCGCTCGTCGCCGTGCCGATGACGGTCGCGCCTTGGCGCGTGAGCTCGAGCGCGATGGCGCGGCCGATGCCACGTGAAGCGCCTGTCACGAGGGCGACCTGTTTATCGAGAGCTTTTTCCATATCCGTCCGATTGATCCTTTTGCGCTTACCGTTGACTTCATTGCCGGGCGCCGATGGCGAGCCTTGCCGGCTTCACCCGGCCGCGACGGCCTTCAGCATGTCTTCGAGCGAGGCCGGGTCCGTGATCGCTCCGCCGACGAGATTCGCGTCGATGCGCTTCGTGAGGCCGGCGAGCACCTTGCCGGGACCGCATTCGATCACGTGCGTCGCGCCGCTCTTCGCGATCGACTGCACGCATTCGACCCAGCGCACGGCACCCGCGGCCTGGCGCACGAGTGCGTCCTTGATCGCGGCCGGCTCCATGGTCGTCGCCACGTCGACATTGTTGACGACGGGAATCTGCGGCACATTCACTTCGACGCTCCCCAGGTACTCGCGCAGGCGGTCCGAAGCCGGTTTCAGCAGCGACGAGTGAAACGGCGCCGAGACCGGCAGCGGCAGTGCGCGCTTGGCGCCCTTGCCCTTCGCGAGTTCGCAGGCCTTTTCGACGGCCGCCTTGTGACCGGCAATCACCACTTGCGACGGCGCATTGAAGTTCACCGCTTCCACGACGCCCGCGCCTTCGCTCGCGGCCTCGGCGCACACCGCGCGCACCGTGTCGTCGTCGAGACCGAGGATCGCGGCCATGCCGCCGACACCGACGGGAACCGCCGTTTGCATCGCCTGGGCGCGAAAGCGCACGAGCGGCAGCGCATCTCGAAAAGCGAGCGCGCCAGCCGCAACGAGCGCCGTGTACTCGCCGAGGCTATGCCCCGCGACGACGGACGGCGCGGGACCGCCCGCCGCGCGCCACGCGCGATAGAGCGCATACGCCGCGGTGAGCATGACGGGCTGCGTGTTCGTCGTGAGGTTCAACTCGTCGGCCGGACCTTCGGCGATCAGCTTGCCGAGATCTTGCCCGAGCGCATCGGACGCCTCCTGAAGCGTTTCGCGCACGGCCGCATTATCGGCGAACGCGCCCAGCATGCCGACCGATTGCGAGCCTTGCCCAGGAAATACGAACGCGAATTTCATCTCTTCCTCGATTACAGAAGTTCTTTTATGGAAGTCAGTGCGAGCATCGAGCGTCGCGGCTGCCCACTGCAGGGGAACCCACGCGCGGCGGAACGCTCACGCATGCCCGGAGAACACCGCCCCGATAGCCGACGCCAAGCGCCGATCATCAATAGCGAATGACGGACGCTCCCCACGTGAAGCCGCCGCCGACACCTTCGATCAGCACATGCTGGCCGCGCTTGATGCGCCCGTCGCGCACGGCGACATCGAGCGCGAGCGGAATCGACGCCGCCGACGTATTGCCGTGCTCGCCGACCGTGACGACCATGCGCTCCGCCGGCAGGCCCAGCTTGCGACAGGTGCTCGTCATGATACGGATATTGGCCTGGTGCGGTATTAGCCAATCGACCTGGCCGGGCGACAGATGCGCCTTGTCGAGCGCCTCGACGGCGACCTTCTCGAGAACGGTGACGGCGAGCTTGAAGACGGCCTGCCCATCCATATGAAGGAATGCGCTGCCGGCGACGACTCCGCCGTTCACATGCCCCGGCGTGCAAAGAATGTCCGCATGGCTGCCATCGGCGTGCAGCGCGCTCGCGAGCACGCCCGGCTCCTCGGAAGCCGAGAGGATGACGGCGCCGGCACCGTCGCCGAACAGCACGCACGTCGTGCGGTCATCGAAATCGAGAATGCGCGAGAACGTCTCGGCGCCGACCACGAGCGCCGTCCGATGCTGACCGCTGCGAATGAGCGCGTCGACGGTTGCGATTGCGTAAGCGAACCCCGAACAGACGGCCTGCACGTCGAACGCGGCTCCGTTGTTTTTGATGCCGAGCTTGTTCTGCAACAGACAGGCCGTGCTCGGAAAGACGAAATCGGGCGTCGACGTGGCGACGACGATGAGGTCGATCGACTGCGGATCGATGCCGGCGGCCTCGATGGCCCGCTGTGACGCGACGAGCGCGAGGTCGCTCGTGGTCTGGTCAGGATCGGCGAAGTGGCGGGCATGGATGCCCGTGCGCGCAACGATCCACTCGTCGCTCGTTTCCACACCGCGCTTGGCAAGACGATCCGCCAGCTCCTGATTGGTGACGCGGTTGGACGGCAGGTAGCTGCCCGTGCCAAGCACGCGGGAATAGATTTTGGATTGGGCCATTATGCTTTCGAAGATACCGCGGCGTAAGGCTCGGCCGGGCGGCCGGCGGGATTGGCGGAGCCGGCGCCGCCCGAGGCGCGCGCGGCCTGCTCGAGCGGATAGGCATTCTCCTCCATCGCCCGCGCGAGGCGCTCGAGGACGCCATTTTTGACTGCATCATACCCGCGTTTGATGGCCCACTCAAACGCGTACGCGTCCGCCGAGCCATGGCTTTTGATGACGAGTCCGCGCAGCCCGAGCAGCGCGGCGCCGTTGTATTGGCGATGATCGACGCGCTTCTTGAAGCGCATGAGGACCGGCAACGCGAGAAGCGCCATCAGCTTCGTGAGCAGCGAGCGCCCGAACTCTTCGCGGATGATCTCCGAGAGCATTTGCGCGAGACCCTCCGACGTCTTCAAGGCGACGTTGCCGACGAAACCGTCACAGACGATCACGTCCGTCGTGCCCTTGTAGATGTCGTTGCCTTCGACGTTGCCGCGAAAGTTCAGCGTGCTCGCGCGCAACAGCTCGCCCGCGCGCTTGATCGTTTCGTTGCCTTTGATGACTTCTTCGCCGATGTTGAGCAAACCGATCGTCGGCCGATCCTTGCCTTCGAGAGCGGACACGAGCGCGTGCCCCATCTCGGCGAATTGAACGAGATGCTGCGGCTCGCAATCGACGTTCGCGCCCAGGTCGAGCATCATCGTGTAGCCGCGCGAATTCGGCAGCGCCGAGGCGATCGCGGGGCGCTCGATGCCGGGAAGCGTCTTCAGCACGTAGCGTGAGACGGCCATCAGCGCACCCGTGTTGCCGGCGGATATGCAAGCCTGCGCCGACTCGTCCTTGACGAGGCCGAGCGCCACGCGCATCGACGAGTCCTTCTTCTTGCGCAGCGCGACTTCGACCGGGTCGTCCATGGCGACGACTTCCGAAGCCGGCACGACGCTGAGCGCCGGCAGATCGAGCGCCTTCGCTTTTTTCAGTTGAGCTCGAATCGGCGCTTCGAGACCGACGAGCACGAGATGCGCATCGGGATGCGAACGTACGAAGCTGACTGCCGCGGGAACCGTCACGGACGGGCCGTGGTCGCCTCCCATGCAGTCTATCGTGAGCTTAGTGGTCATGAACCGCGACGAATTTCAGGCACAAAAAAGCGGCAATCGAATGCCGCCTTTTCGTTGAGTACCCCGAGAGTACTTCCTCAGAAAGCCCCTCGAAAGGGTGCTCTCTTCGGCGAGCCCGGGAACCTCCAAGCAAGCTGCCACGCAAGCCGCTCGCCGCGCAGGCCACGGCCGGGCTCGGCAAGCATCGCAAGAACGCGGTCAGTTTCAGTCGTTCTTCGTCTTGACGACTTTCTTGCCGCGGTAATAGCCATTCGGGCTGATGTGATGACGCAGATGCACTTCGCCCGTGCTCGGCTCCACCGCGAGCGGCGCGCCCGTCAGGAAATCGTGCGAGCGGTGCATGCCGCGCTTCGACGGCGACTTCTTGTTTTGCTGGACTGCCATGATAACTCCTAAAAATTTCCGGGATTCTAACACAGCCCGATCGGCGAAACGCCATGGCCGAAAGGCCAGGCGAGGGGTGCCGCGTCGCGCTGCCATTTGCTCGTCGAGCGGCTTTTCAGTGCTTTTTGCCGCCGCCGTCTTTTCCGCCCGCGCCGCGCTTGAGCGCTTCCAGCGCCGCGAACGGATTTGGCTTGCCCGACTCGCCGGACTCGCCGTTTTCGTTTTCCCCGGCCGCCTCGCCGTCATCGCCTTCCGCGCGGCCGGCGGCGCCCGAACTCAGGCTCTCGTGCACCTGCGGACAGACATCGTGCTTCGGCACGAGCGGCAGGGAAAGCAGCAGTTCCTCTTCGATCAGATCGACGAGATCGAACTGGCGCGAGCCTACGATCACGTCGAGGTCATCGTCGTCGAGCGGGTATTCGTCAGCCTCCTCGTCCGTCTCCACGAGCCGGTAGGTGGCGTCGATATCGAACGACTGCTCGTAGGGCGTGAGGCACCGCTGGCACTCGAGCCATGCCAAGCCATGCACCGCAAGCCGCAAATAAGGTTGCTGCGCCTCGCTGCCGTCATCCTGCAACTCGGGCTGCGTCGAGCCCTCCGCCTGCCAGGTGAACGCGGTGTCGCGCTCTGGCGCCTCGGCCGGGACTTCGTTTAACATGCGCGGCAACTGCGAGACCCGCACCGAACCCGCCGCCTGGCGCGCACTGCGCGCGAATTCGAAGATGTCGAGCTCGTGCGGATCGATGGAACCGGCAGTTTTGCCCGGATGTCGACTCATGGGTGCCTCCACTCCACGGCAAACCGCGAGAAACACGAGAGCGTAGCTGCTTTACCGTTTTGAGTCAAGCACTTAAGGCGTGAACCGCGAGGTCGCCGATCAGCCGGTGCAAGCCGGCGATCATTGCCGCGTCCATTGAGGCAACACCGTCCCGATACCCACGAATCCCACGAATCCGATATCCCATGCCGATTTCAGCAGACGATCCGAGGCCGCACCTGATTCTCGCCTCGAGCTCGCCCTATCGCCGCGCGCTGCTCGAACGGCTGCGCATCGCGTTCGACGTCGCCGTGCCCTCGGTCGACGAGACGCCCCATCCGGGCGAAGCCCCGGCCGCCACGGCGCTGAGGCTCGCCGAGGCCAAGGCGCGCGCCGTCGCCGCGCGTGAATGCGCGCAGTCCGGTGCGTCCCGGCTTCCGGGCGCGCCAACGCTCGTGATCGGCTCCGATCAGGTCGCCACGCTCGACGGACGCCAGATCGGCAAGCCCGGCACGCACGACAAGGCGCTCGCGCAATTGCAGGCAATGCGCGGGCGCGTCGTCGAGTTCCATAGCGCGTTGTGCCTCTTCGACAGCGCATGCGACATCGCGCGAACGGAAGACGTCGTCACACGCGTGCGCTTTCGCGACCTCTGCGACGCGGAGCTCGACGCCTACTTGCGCGCGGAGACACCCTACGACGTCGCGGGCAGCGCGAAGGCCGAAGGGCTCGGCATCGCGCTCCTCGAAACGATCGACTCCGACGATCCCACGGCCCTCATCGGCCTGCCGCTGATTGCGCTCACGCGTATGCTCCGGGACGCGGGCTACCCACTTTTGCGGCCCACGAAATGAGCGGCACCCTCTACCTGATTCCAAACGCACTTGGCGACGGCGACGCCAATGCGCTCGCCACCGTGCTGCCCGCCAGCGTGCTCGCGCGCGCGGCGGCGCTGTCCTACTTCATCGGCGAAAACGCGAAATCGACGCGCGCATTCCTGAAAAGGGTCGGCCCGGCGCGGCCGATCCAGGAAATCGAGATTCGGGAATTGAACGTCAATACGCCGGCCGCCGAAATCGATGGGCTGCTCGCGCCGGTGCTGGCCGGTACCGATGCCGGGCTCGTCTCCGAAGCCGGGTGTCCGGCCGTGGCCGATCCGGGCGCACTGCTCGTTCGGCGCGCGCACGAGCGCGGCGTGAAGGTCGTGCCGCTCGTCGGTCCGAGCTCGATTCTGCTCGCCTTGATGGCGTCGGGACTCAACGGCCAGCGCTTTGCGTTTCACGGCTATTTGCCCGTCGATGCCGCCGAGCGTGGGAAGCGGCTCCGCGAGCTCGAACAGCACTCGCGCAAAGCCAAAGAGACGCAGGTCTTCATCGAGACGCCCTACCGCAATCGCACGCTGCTCGATGCGCTATTGACCGCGCTGTCGCCGTCGACGCTCGTCGCCGTCGCGGCCGACCTCACGCTCGAGACCGAAACCATCGTGAGCCGGCCCGTCTCGGGCTGGAAAAAGGACGCCGGCGCGCTCGATTTGCGCAAGCGGCCGGCAATTTTCCTGATGCTCGCGAGCTGAAAACGGAGACCGGCGAGTCCGGCGACGGACCGCCCGGCCGCCCGGCCGCCGCTCGACCTACGAGCGGCCGTTCGTTCGATCGGCCAGCCCGTCGATCAGTGCAGCTTGAGTCCGTCGAAAACGAGCGACTTGACGGCGGCGCTGCCCACGGCCGTGCCGAACTTGCGGGCGAGCCGGTCCGAGAGGCTTTCCTTGACGGTGTAGTCGACGATGCGCGGCGCCTTGATCACTTCGCGCGCGACGTAGCGCGTATCGCCGAAGCCGTCGGCAAGCCCTAGCTCGACGCTCTTTTCGCCCGTCCAGAAGAGCCCCGAGAAGATATCGGGCGTCTCGTGCAGCCGCTTGCCTCGCCCTTCGCGCACGGCCGAGATGAACTGCTGGTGGATGTCGTCGAGCAGTTGCTGCGCGTGCGCGTCCATCGCGGGCGTTTCGGGCGAGAACGGATCGTAGTAGCCCTTGTTCGCGCCCGACGTATGCAAACGGCGCTGAATCCCAAGCTTGTCCATGAGCCCCGTGAAGCCGAAGCCGTCCATCAGCACGCCGATCGACCCGACGATACTGGCTTTGTTGACGTAGATCTTGTCGGCGGCGACGGCGATGTAGTAACCGCCGGACGCGCACATATCGCCGACCACGACATAAAGCGGCTTCGACGGATATCGGGCTCGGAGCCTGCGGATCTCCGCGTTGATCATGCTGGCCTGCACCGGGCTGCCGCCGGGGCTGTCGATCTTGAGGACGATGCCGGCCGTGTCGCTATCCTCGAACGCGCGACGCAACGCGGTGTCGATATCGTCGGCATTCGCGTTGGTGTCAGGTGCGATTTCGCCGTCGAGCGTCACGAGCGCGGTGTGCCGCCCCGCCGCCGTCACCTTGTCGCTCGAGGCGTGGAAAACGCGGAAGACGATCACCAGCAAGACGATGAGGAACGCGAAACGAAAGAAGATGCGCCAGCGGCGCGCGGCGCGCTGCTCCTTGATGGCTGCAAGCGCGATGCGCTCGAGGGCCGCCCGCTCCCAGTTCGCTTCGCCGCCGGGGGAAGCGGAAGGCGGTGGCGCTGGGCGCGAACCGGCGTCGTCGCGGGGGCCGGGAGTCGGATAGTCGGACATTGAGTCGATGGAATCGCGTATGAAAGGAAATTGAATGAAGCGCGACCGGAGCGCCCGGCCGCCGGCGAACATCGTCCGCCGGGGCATCGATGGATGCCCCGGCTCACGGTCGCTAGGCCGGCCCCAGCGCCTCGTCCGGCAACCAGAAGACGGCGCGGCCCTCGGGCGTCTCTCGCTCCTCGACGGCGACGCGGCGCAGCCTTGCACCGCGGCACGGCCCGCCGACGCACCGTCCCGTCTCGGGCTCGTAAATCGCACCGTGCGTCGCGCACATCAAGTATAAGCCCGACGATTCGAAGAACTGTCCTTCGAGCCAATCGAGCTCCATCGGCACATGCGCGCAGCGATTCAGATAGCCGTACACGCCGCCGCCGTAGCGGACGAAAAAGACGACTGCATCCTCGCCGCAGTGCTTGGCCGAGAGGCGAACGCCCGCTCCCCCATCCTGGAGCTCGTCGGACGCGCAAACGCGCACGGCCGCCGCCTCCCCATGACCGTCGCCCGCGCTCACGCGTGCTCCCTCAACCAGGCGGCCAGCGCCGGCACGCTCTCGGCGACGAACTTCGGCTCGAGCGCGCTGAGCGCGTCGGCCCGGTGTGCGCCATAGCTCACGGCAACGCCGGCCGTTCCCGCGTTCAGCGCCATCTGCAGATCGTGCGTCGTGTCGCCGATCATGACAGTGCGCTCGAGGTCCTGCCCCAGTTCGCGCGAGAGCTCGTGCAGCATGGCCGGATGCGGCTTGGAAAACGTTTCGTCGGCACAGCGCGTACCGTCGAAGAGGCAAGTGAGACGCGCCTCGTCGAGCGCGCGGTTGAGGCCGACCCGGCTCTTGCCCGTCGCGACGGCGAGCAGGTAACCCATGTCGCGCAGTTCTTCGAGCAGTTCCCGCGCCCCCTCGAAAAGCTCGGTGCGCGTGCCTTTGATCAGATAGTGATAGCGGTAGCGCTCGGCAAGCCGCGGGTATTCGGCCGGATCGAGCGACGGCGCCGCGATCGAGAGGGCGTCGCGCAAGCCGAGCCCGATCACGTAGCTCGCGGCTTCGTCCGCCGGCACGGGCAGCCCGAGATCGCGGCAGGCGGCCTGGATGCTGCGCGTGATATGCGCCGTCGAATCCATCAGGGTGCCGTCCCAGTCGAAAACGACCAGGTCAAATTGCTGTCGGGCCATCGTGTTGCGCCTCGTCGCGCACTGCGTTCAATTGATCGATAAAACGCCGACAATCGTCGGGCAACGACGCCTCGAAAGTCAACGGCTCACCCGTCACCGGGTGCGTCAGGCGCAGCCGGTGAGCGTGAAGGAACATCCGCTTGAGCCCGGGACGCGCGTCGGCGCGCGCCAGCGCCTTGTTGAGCGCGAAGTCGCCGTATTTCGCGTCGCCGACGATCGGCAGCCCCAGGTGCGCGAGATGGACGCGGATCTGGTGGGTGCGGCCCGTCTTCAACTCGGCCTCGACGAGCGCGTAGTCGGGCCAGCGCTCGACGAGGTTGAACACCGTGTGCGACGGCAGGCCCTCCGGGTCCACGCGCACGCGCCGCTCGCCGTCGGCGGTCAGATACTTGTGAAGCGGCTCCTTCACGGCCCGGCGCCGTCCCCAGTCGCCCCGCCAGTTCCCATGCACGCAGGCATAGTAACGTTTGTCGATGCGGTTCTCGCGAATCTGCTCATGCAGTCCGACGAGCGCCGCGCGCTTTTTCGCGAGCATCAGCACGCCCGAGGTTTCGCGATCGAGCCGGTGCACCAGTTCCAGGAACTTGCCGAGCGGCCGCGCCTCGCGCATTTGCTCGATCACGCCGAACGCGATCCCGCTGCCTCCGTGCACGGCGACGCCGGCCGGCTTGTCGATGATGAGCAGGTATTCGTCCTCGAACAGTACCTCGAACCGCGCGGGCGGCGCCGCGAGCGCCACCTCGACGCCGCGCTCGGCGACGCGCACGGGCGGCACACGGACGATATCTCCCGAAACGAGCCGGTATTTCGCATCGACGCGCCCTTTGTTGACCCTCACCTCACCGCTGCGCAGGATCCGATAGATGTGGCTTTTCGGCACCCCCTTGCAGACGCGCAACAAAAAATTGTCGATCCGCTGCCCGGCGATACCCTCGTCTACCTGTATCATCGAGACTTGGTCGCCTGCGACCAATTTCTGGGAAATTTTGCCTAACTCATTCATTCTGAATATAATTTACGCCAGCAACTTACCGCTGCCGGCGCGTTTGCCGGCGGGTTTGACGGCGGGTTTGCCAGGATAACTGGCGGGTTGTGTGGGGGCACCAAAGCAGGAAGCCGCTATTTTAGCGTCGTTGGCAGTACCCAAGGGCTGGTTGCTTGCCCTGTAACCGAGAAGCAACGAGTTGCACGCACGGCATTCGCCGCGGCAAGGATGGCGCCCACAGGCGCGTTCGGTCGCGCCGGGGCCGACGGTAACGGAATTTTGGTAAAAAAGAATTCATCAGGAGAGCCGCAAGCGTCGGGGCATAGATGGCCGGCGCCCGGGCTCCCCGATTGCGAACACCACGGCGAGCGCCCACGAGCGTCCCGCGTTTAGCGGCGTTTTCGGCGACGTCAAAACTGGCGAGGCACCCGCGCGGCTGTCGAGCGTCCCGGGCTTCAAGCCGCGTCCCCGCGACGCGGAATTAGCCTGGCGCTTCGAGACCCGCACCGTACGATGTGCGCCGCGGCATCGCCGCGCGGCAGCGCAAAGCACGTCCCGTGCGGCGCCGTTATTTGAAGCCGTATTCGCATGCGCCCCGGCGGCTCGCGGCCCTATTTCGATTCGCGGCGAGCCCCTTCAAGGCAATTCTCCCCGCCATTTTTCCCGCTCCAGCGTGCTTGTGACAACAAAACAAAGGCGCGGCGCGCCATTGCGAGCACTTCTCCGGCTCAGTCCCCACTGACCGGTGAGCTCGCCGGCGCAGCCGCTCTGGAGCCGTTCAATGAAACGCATGCTGTTCAATGCGACGCAGCAGGAAGAACTGCGCGTCGCCATCGTCGATGGGCAAAAGCTCATCGACATCGACATCGAAACCGCCGGGCGCGAGCAGCGCAAAGGCAACATCTATAAAGGCGTCGTCACCCGCATCGAGCCGTCGCTCGAAGCCTGCTTCGTCAACTACGGCGAAGATCGCCACGGCTTCCTGCCGTTCAAGGAAGTCGCGCGTCAGTATTTCCGCGATGGCGTCGAAACGCGCTCCGCCCGCATTCAGGACGCGCTGCGCGAGGGCCAGGAGCTCATCGTCCAGGTCGAGAAGGAAGAGCGTGGCAACAAGGGCGCCGCGCTGACGACCTTCATCTCGCTCGCGGGGCGCTATCTCGTGCTGATGCCGAACAACCCGCGCGCGGGCGGCGTCTCGCGCCGCATCGAGGGCGAGGATCGGCAGGAACTGCGCGAAACGATGGCGCAGCTGCAATTGCCGGACGGCATGAGCATGATCGCGCGCACGGCCGGCATCGGCCGCAGCGCTGAAGAGCTGCAATGGGACTTGAACTACCTCATGCAGCTATGGCGCGCGATCGAGGCCGCGTCGCAAAGCGGCCAGCCCGGCCAGCCGATGCTGATCTATCTCGAATCGAGCCTCGTCATCCGCGCAATTCGCGACTATTTCCAGCCCGATATCGGCGAGATCCTGATCGATACGACCGAGATCCACGATCAGGCGCGAGCCTTCATGGATATCGTGATGCCCGACAACGTGGGCAAGGTGAAGCGCTATCACGACGACGTGCCGCTCTTCTCGCGCTTCCAAATCGAGCACCAGATCGAGACGGCTTATTCGCGCACGGTGCCGCTGCCTTCCGGGGGCGCGATCGTCATCGACCACACCGAGGCGCTCGTCGCCATCGACGTGAACTCGGCGCGCGCCACGAAGGGTGCCGACATCGAGGAAACGGCGACGCGCACGAACCTCGAAGCGGCGGACGAAGTGGCCCGGCAGCTGCGCCTGCGCGATCTCGGCGGCCTCATCGTCATCGACTTCATCGACATGGAGTCGACGAAGAGCCAGCGCGAAGTCGAGCAGCGCCTGAAAGATGCGTTGAAGCACGATCGGGCGCGCGTGCAGATGGGCAAGATCTCGCGCTTCGGCCTGATGGAGCTGTCGCGCCAGCGGCTGCGCCCGGCCCTCTCCGAAGGCAGCCACGTCACCTGCCCGCGCTGCAACGGCACGGGACATATCCGCGATACCGAATCGTCGGCGCTGCAGGTGCTGCGGATCATCCAGGAAGAGGCGATGAAGGAGAACACCGCGGCGATCCACTGCCAGGTGCCCGTCGAAGTCACCGCGTTCCTGCTCAACGAAAAGCGCCAGGAAATCAACAAGATCGAATCGCGCTTCAAGGTCAACGTCATCCTCATTCCGAACAAGCACCTCGACACGCCGCACTACAAGCTCGAGCGCCTGCGTCACGACGACGCGCGTCTCGACGATCCGCGCGCGTCGTGGCGCATGGCCGAGGAAGCGGCCCGCGAGCTCGAGTCGGAGACCGGCTACAGCAAACGGTCAGAAGACGTGAAGCCGAAGCAGGAAGCGGCGGTCAAGGGCATTACGCCCGAGAAGCCCGCCCCGAGCGCGCCGGTTCGCCCGCAGGAAGCCCCCGTGGCGGCCTCTGCTCAGGAGGCGGCCACGGCCCGCGCAGGCGGCGGTTTCTTCGGATGGATCAAGAGCCTCTTCGGTGCGCAACCTGCCGCTCCGGCGCCGGCGCCCGAACCAGTCCAGCCCGCCCGCCCCGCTCGCGAAGCCCGCGAGCCGCGTGAGGGCGCGACGGCGCGCGGTACCGAGCGCGCGGGCGATCGCAATCGCGGCAAGCGCGGCGGCGCGGGTCGCGAAGCCGCGGCGCGCGCCGACGGCGTCGCGGGACTGCGCCAGGCACAACAACCGTCTCAGCGGCGCGAGCCGCGGGAAGCGCGTGAAGGTCGCGAGGGCCGCGAGGCGCGTGAAGGTCGCGAAGCACGCGAGGGCCGTGACGGCCGCGAACGCGCACTCGAGCGTTCCGAACGCACCGAACGCAGTGAGCGCGCGGAACGCACTGAAACCACCGAAGTCGCCGCGCCGCGCGGCGAGCGTCAGGATCGGGGCGAGCGACCGGAGCGCGGCGAGCGCCGCGAACGGCCCGAGCGTCCGGAACGGGGCGAACGCCGCAAGCCGCTGACGGAAATCGCGGACGTGACGACGCGTCCGGAAACGGCGGCTTCCGAGGACGCCGTCGCGGCAAGCGTCGAGCAAGGCGTTCCAGCACCCGAACACGAAACGGGCGCACGTGACGGCGAGGAGCGTCGTCGCCGCCGCCGCGGTCGTCGCGGCGGCCGTCGCGAACGCGAAGATGAAACGGTGAACGTCACGCACGCGGCCGACGTCGCCGAAGCTGAAGGGACGGTTGGCGCCGTGCCGCCGACAGTCGGCGCCGCCGAGCAGGCCGCGGCCGCCCACGCCGCGGTCGATGCCGGCAAGCAAGCCGCAACTGCCGAGCTTGTGTCGCATGCCCCTGGCCAAGCCGCTCCGCAACGCGCGGAAGATCACGCCAGCGCCGAGGATACGGCCGTGACACCCGTGCCGACCGAAACGCCGGTGGCGGTGCCGCTGCCCGAAAACGCGGCCGCCGCGCCGACTTGGCAGCCGTCGCCGACTCCGGCGGAGCAGGCAGCCGCGACCGAACCGGCCGTCACGTCAGCCCCGGCCGCGCCGGCGGAAGCCGCGCCGCAATCGTCGGCCGAACAGACGGCAAGCGCTCCGTCCGAGTTCGCTCAGGCACCGCGGGTGACGGAGCCGGCGCCGATCGCGCCCGTCGAGCCGGTATCGATGAGCGCTGCGCAAGCGCAAGTGGCGGAAGCCGCCGCCCCGGCGGTGGCAAAAGCCGAGGGCGCGGCCGACCTACAGACGGCCGAAGCCGGGACGATGCAGCCGCAAGCTGAGACGCAGCCTGTCGCGGAATCGGCGCCGGCTCGCCATCTGTCGAATGGTCTGCCGAATGGCGTCGCGAAGGGCCTCTCGGTCGCGGAGCTCCAGCCGATGCTCGAGTCGGCGGGACTCGTATGGGTCAATACCGATGCCGAGAAGCTGCGCGCTTCGCAGGAAGCCGCCGCACGGATCCCTGCGCCGGCGCGCGTGGCGCGCGAACGCAAGCCGCTGCCGCCGGCCGATACGGCGCCCATGCAGCAGATCGAAACGCGCAAGGCAGAGTAACCCACGCTCGTTGTGGTTCTGCGATGACGAAAAGCCTGCCCTTCGGCAGGCTTTTTTTCGGCGCGAACGCCTTTCCCAGCCCGCTCCGGCCTATTGGGCTAGAATGATCGTCTAGTCCTTTTTGCCATCGATCATGTCCCGCCGCATCATTCCGGTCGCCGACATCAGCGCAGCTCCCGATTTCGCCGGCGTCCCGATCGAGCCGCGCGGAATCGTGACCGATACTTTCGCGAGGCCGATGCGCGATCTGCGCGTCTCGATCACAGATCGCTGCAACTTTCGCTGCATCTACTGCATGCCGCGCGCCGTCTTCGACAAGGACTACCCCTTCCTGCCGCACGATGCGCTGCTCACGTTCGAAGAAATCGAGCGGCTCGCCCGCACGTTCGTTGCGCACGGGGTCGAGAAAATCCGGCTGACGGGCGGCGAGCCGCTGCTTCGCAAGAACATCGAGTGGCTGATCGAGCGCCTCGCCCGTCTTTCGACGCCCGATGGCCGGCCGCTCGACGTCACGCTGACGACGAACGGCTCACTGCTCGCCCGTAAAGCGCGCGCTCTCAAGGATGCGGGCTTGACGCGCGTCACCGTCAGTCTCGACGCGCTCGACGACGCCCTCTTCAAGCGGATGAACGACGCCGATTTCGCGGCGGCGAATGTGCTCGAGGGCATCGCGGCCGCCCAAGCGGTGGGGCTCGAGCCGCTCAAGGTCAATATGGTCGTGAAGCGCGGCACGAACGACGGCGAGATCGTGCCGATGGCGCGCCATTTCAAGGGTTCGGGCGTCGTGCTGCGCTTCATCGAATACATGGATGTCGGCACGTCGAACGGGTGGAACATGGCCGAGGTGCTGCCCTCGGCCGATGTCGTCGCGCGCATCGCCGAAGTCTTTCCCCTCGTGCCGCTCGAGCGGCATACGCCGGCCGAGACGGCGCAGCGCTGGGCCTATGCCGATGGCGGCGGCGAAATCGGCGTCATCTCGAGCGTCACGCGCGCGTTTTGCGGTACCTGCACGCGCGCTCGGCTCTCCACCGAAGGCAAGCTGTACCTTTGCCTGTTCGCGTCGACGGGCCACGACCTGCGCGCACTGTTGCGCAACGGCGCATCCGATGCCGACATCGCCACGGTGATTGCGCGCATCTGGCAAGGACGCGAAGATCGTTACTCGCTGCTGCGCGGAAGCCAAACCGCGAGCGCGTCCGTTGCGGCCGCCCCGCGCGTCGAGATGTCGTACATTGGCGGATAGCACGCGTCGTCGTCATGGAACGGTCCGCTCTGCATCCGCGTATCACCGGGCTCATCCTCGCAGGCGGTCGCGGCGCACGCATGGGCGGCCTCGACAAAGGGCTGCAGCCGCTGAACGGTGAACCGCTGGCGCTGCATGCGGCAAGGCGGCTCGCGCCGCAGGTCGATGCGCTACTCGTCAGCGCCAACCGTCATCTCGACGCGTATGCGGCGCTCGGCGAGCCCTTCGATGCGAAGATCGTAGCCGATGCAACGACCGACTTCCCCGGCCCGCTCGCGGGCATGCTTGCGGGATTGCGGGCGGCGCGCACGGAGCTCGTGCTCTGCGTGCCCTGCGACACGCCGAATCTGCCGCTCGATCTCGCGGCGCAATTGACTCACGCGCTCGATGCGGCGCGCGCCGACGTCGCGACCGTCGTCACGCGCGATTCGAGCGGACGGGCCACGATGCATCCGGTCTTTGCGCTACTGCGCACGACGCTTGCCGACGACCTCGCGGCCACGCTCGCTCGCGGCGAGCGCAAGGTCCGCGCGTGGTACGCGCGCCACATGAACGTCGAAGTCGTCTTTCCGGACGAGCACGCGTTTTACAATGCCAACTCTTTGCAGGAGCTCGCCGAGCTCGAGCGTGCGTTGCCCGCCGTCGGCGAATCGAGACACGAGTCCTGAGCGAGAGCGTTGCCCGAGACGCGGCGCCCCTCGGGAACAGAGTCGCGGCCCTGCCCGACCTCCTCCGGCGCCACCGGGTTATCTGGCGCGCGGTTTCACCAGCGATGACAACGTCCGACAACATTTCCAGTTGCATTTCCGAGCACGACGCGCAGGCCTTGCCAGTCGGCGCGGCTCAGGCTGTCGTCCGACGCTGGGCCGAGCCCGTGGCGACGGCCGAACGTGTCGCGCTGCGCGCCGCTCTCGGCCGTGTACTGGCCGAAGACGTCGTATCGCCGATCGATGTGCCCGCGCACGACAATGCCGCGATGGACGGTTACGCGTTCGATGGAGCCATCGTCGAGAAAGCGGCGGCGGGCGCGCCCGGCGCGAGCGGGGCGAAGCCGGATGAGGGCGCTCAAGCCGCAGACGGCGCGGCACCGGCCGCGGCGCAGCAGCTCACACTCGAGGTGGCCGGCCAGGCCCTTGCCGGCCATCCGTTCGCGGGTGCACTCGCGTCGCGCCAATGCGTCCGGATCATGACGGGCGCGCCGATGCCGTCGGGCTGCGACACCGTCGTCCCTCAGGAGTGGGTCGCGGTGAGTGGCAAGCAGGTCGCGTTCGATCCACGTCGCATTGCACGGGGCGCCAATCGCCGGCGCGCCGGCGAAGACCTGGCGCGCGGACAACCGGCGCTGCGCGCGGGGCGCATCATCCGCTCATCCGACGTAGGCTTGCTCGCATCACTCGGCATCGCTGAAGTGTCGGTGCACCGGCGGCTTCGCGTTGCGTTCTTTTCGACGGGCGACGAGTTGCGCTCGATCGGCGAGCCGCTCGCGGCGGGCACGGTGTACGACAGCAACCGCTATACGATTGCGGCGATGCTTGCACGACTGGGCGTCGATGCGCTCGACCTCGGTATCGTCCGCGACGAGCCGGCTGCGCTCGAAGCCGCGTTCCGCTGCGCTGCCCAAAGCGCCGACGTGGTGTTGAGCTCGGGCGGCGTATCCGTCGGAGAGGCCGATTTCACGCGCCGCATTTTCGAAAAACTTGGCGATGTTGCGTTCTGGCACCTCGCCATGAGACCGGGCCGCCCGCTGGCGTTCGGACGTCTCTGGCCTAACGGAGCGAGCGGTCGGCAAAGCGGGGAGCGGCCCGCCCTCTTTTTCGGGCTGCCCGGCAACCCCGTGGCCGTGATGGCGACGTTCTATCAGATCGTCCGCGAGGCTTTGCTTTGCATGTCAGGGGCCGAGGCTGCCGCCCCGCTAACGATGGCGGCCGCAGCCACGGTCACGATGAAAAAGCGCGCGGGCCGGACCGAATACTTGCGCGGCATCGCTTCGCGCGGGGCAGACGGAGCCTGGCGCGTGACGCCGACGCGCACGCAAAGCTCGGGCGCCCTGAGCTCGATGAGCGAAGCCAATTGCTTCATCGTGCTCGCTCACGAACGCGGCGACGTGATCGCCGGTGAACTCGTCGACATCATGCCCTTCGAAGGACTCATCTGATCCATGACCAACGAATCGAGCCAGTTCGTTTCTTACCGGGGCTTCTCGCCAATGAAAAAACAAATCTCGTCGATCGCAGCGGGTCAGACCGCGAAAGCGTTGATCCTCGTCTACCTGACGTTCAGCGTACCTATCGTGCTGCTGGGGATGCTGGTAGCGTACATCAGGTATGGATCGGTCGAGTTGAGCACGATCTTCAGCGCTCTGCTGCTCAATGCCATCCTCGGCTTCGTTCTGCTTTGGATCGCATGTCACGCCTATAACTGGGTCGCCTCGCGCTTCGGCGGCATTGAGATCGTTCTTTCGGATTCGCCGGAGGAAGCGTAATGCTCAACAATGACGACGCCCCCGACGCTCGGTATCGCCCGCCTCCCGCTACCTCAGAGGGACTACGGGAGGCCTGCATCAGACCGGCCGAGCCGCGTGACGTCGGCCCCATGCTCGCACTGATGCGCGAGTTGGCCGAGTTCGAGAAGCTGACGCATCTGTTCGTCGCGACGGAGCAGAGCCTTTCGGAGGCGCTCTTCGGTGGGCGGCCCGCGGCCGAGGCGCTCGTCGCCGAGCTCGACGGGCGCCTCGTCGGCTATGCGCTCTTCTTCCACAACTTCTCGACCTTCCTGAGCCGTCGCGGGCTCTATCTCGAAGACCTTTACGTTCAGCCCGCACTGCGCGGCAGCGGCCTCGGAACGGCGCTCCTGCGGCGCGTCGCGGCGCTCGCCGTCGAGCGTCGCTGTGGCCGCTTCGAATGGTCGGTCCTCGACTGGAACCAACGCGCCATCGATTTCTACACGAAGATGGGGGCAACCGTCCTGCCGGACTGGCGAATCGTCCGCGTCACCGGCGACTCGCTCGCTGGGCTCGCGCAAGGCGCATGACGTCCGCTGCGCGTCACGCTTCAGGCTCCGGCAGGGTCAGATAGGCTTCGCCGAGGAGCCCTTCGGTCTGCTCGCCCGGCAACGCCTCGACTTCGCGCAGCTTGGTGTTCATGACGCGGGTACGGCGTTCCGCCGCTTCGATCGAACGCGTCACCGTCTCGAGCTGCGACTTTGTTTTCGCGAGCACGTCGCCGAATTTGCCGAACTCGGTCTTCACCGCGCCAAGCACCTGCCAGACTTCGCTCGATCGCTTCTCGATCGCAAGCGTGCGGAAGCCCATTTGCAGACTGTTGAGCAATGCCGTAAGCGTGGTCGGTCCCGCGACCGTCACGCGGTACTCGCGCTGGAGCAGATCGGTCAGTCCCGGGCGGCGCAGCACTTCCGCATAAAGACCTTCGGTCGGCAAAAAGAGCAGCGCGAAATCGGTCGTGTGCGGCGGCGCGACATACTTCTCGGCAATCGTGCGCGCTTCGCCGCGCACCCGCGCCTCGAGTGCGCGCGACGCCTCTTCGACGGCCACCGGGTCCGCGCGCTCCTGCGCATCGATGAGCCGCTCGTAGTCCTCGCGCGGAAACTTTGCGTCGATCGGCAGCCAGACCGGGGCGGCCGCCCCGGTTCCCTCGCCGTTGCCGCTCGCGCCGCGGCCCGGCAGCTTGATCGCGAATTCGACGCGCTCGCCGCTCTTCGGCACGGTGGCGACGTTCTTCGCATATTGATCGGGCGTCAGCATCTGCTCGAGCAGCGCCTCGAGCTGAACCTCGCCCCACGTGCCGCGCGTCTTCACGTTCGTCAGCACTTTTTTCAGATCGCCGACGCCGGCCGCGAGCGTCTGCATCTCGCCGAGCCCGCGATGGACCTGCTCGAGCCTGTCCGAGACGAGCTTGAACGATTCGCCGAGTCGTTGCTCGAGCGTTGCATGCAACTTCTCGTCGACGGTGCGGCGCATCTCCTCGAGCTTCGTCGCGTTGTTCGCCTCGATATCCTTGAGACGTTGCTCGAGCGTCGCACGCACTTCCGCGAAGCGGCGATCGTTCGCCTCCATCAATTGAGCGAGCTGCTGTGAAAGCGTATCGCCGAAGCGCTTCAGCGTCGCACTTTGCTCCTCGCGGGCTTCGAGCGCTTGGCGCTGCAAGCTCTCGCGCATCGCGTCGAGTTGCTTCGCGTTCGTATCGATCAATTGGGCGAGGCGCGTCGCAAAGCCGTCGATCTGCTGATTCTGCACGGTCGCCACGCTCGTCAATTGGGCCGCGAGCGTTTGCTGAAACTGCGCGAATCCGCCGCCGAGTTCGACGCGCGACAAGCGCGACGTCTCGGCGATCTCGCCGCGCAGCTCGCGCTCGAGCCGCTCATAGGCGCGTGCTTGCTTTTCGCCGGCCGCCTCGATGCATTCGCCGAGCTCGATGAACGCCGCGCGATCGTTCGCGCGAGCCAGACCGCGCATCAATACGGCCAGCGCCACGGCCAGCGCGATGACGGCGAGCGCCAGCGCGATCGTCAGGATCGTCGTCATGTGCGCGCCTTTCCGAGCACTTCAGGGTTGATCGGGTTCGGCGGCCGCCCCGCGCGCGGCCCCGCCCCGAGCGCCGCGATCAGATTGTCCGCGGCGAGGTTCGCCATCGCGCGGCGCGTCGTTTCGCTCGCGCTCGCGATATGCGGCGTCAGCACGGCGTTCGGTACCTCGAGCAATGCCGCATGCACGCTCGGTTCGCCCTCGAACACATCGAGTCCGGCCGCGGCGATGCGATTCGCTCGCAGCGCCTCGGCGAGCGCGGCATCATCGACGATCCCGCCGCGCGCGATGTTCGTCAGCGTGGCCGTCGGCTTCATCAGCGCCAGCTCGGCGCGCCCGATCGTATGGTGGTTCGCGGGCGTATAGGGCAACACGAGCACGACGTGGTCGGCTTGACGCAGTAGATCCTCTTTCGACCGGTATTCGGCGTTGAGCTCGGCCTCGATCTCGGGCGCCACGCGTGAGCGGTTGTGATAAAGGACGCGCATGGCGAAGCCGCGCGCGCGGCGCGCGAGCGCCTGACCGATTCGCCCCATCCCGACGATGCCGAGCGTCGAGCCATAAATGTCGACCCCGAGAAAGCCGTCGTAACGCCATCCGCGCCACTCGCCCGCGCGCAGCCAGCGCTCGCTCTCCGTTACGCGGCGCGCCGCCGCCATCATCAGTGCCCAGCCGAAATCGGCCGTCGACTCATTGAGCACGTCCGGTGTGTTCGTCGCCAGCACATTGGACGCATTGAACGCGGCGATGTCGAAGTTGTTGTAGCCGACGGCCATATTCGACACGACGCGCAGCCGCGGCGCGGCGGCGAACGTGGCGGCGCCGATAGGATCGCCCGCCGTCAGCGCCCCGTCCTTGTCGGCCAGTCTGCGCACGAGCTCGTCTTGACTCAGTGCAGGTCCGTCGTTCCAATCGACCTCGAAATACTCCCTGAGCCTTTCGACGACATCGGGAAAGATCGAGCGCGCGACCAATACCTTTTGCATCACCTACCCCCGGAAAAAAAGAGCCACGTCGTCAACAGGAAAACGGGCACCAGAATCGCCCCGGCCCAGATAAGATAAGCGAAGAAGCTCGGCATGCGCACGCCGCGCGCTTCGGCGATCGACTTGACCATGAAATTCGGCGCGTTGCCGATATAGCTGTTCGCCCCCATGAAGACGGCCCCGGCCGATATCGCCGCCAGCGTTCTCGCGCCCGAGGTCATCAGCGTTTGCGCGTCGCCGCCCACGAGATTGAAAAAGACGAGGTAGGTCGGCGCGTTGTCGAGAAACGACGAAAGCAGCCCCGTCGCCCAGAAATACATCGCGTCGATCGGCTTGCCCTGCGCATCGGTCACGAGATCGACGACAGGCGCGAAGGCGCCCTCCGCCCCGGCGCGCAGCATCATGATCACGGGCGCGATCGTGACGAAGATGCCCGCGAAAAGCTTGGCCACCTCGACGATCGCCCCCCAGTTGAACGCGTTGCCGACTCGCGCCGAGCGCGGCGTGATCGCGAGCGAGAGCAGCGTGAACGCGACGAGCGCCACGTCGCGCAAGCCGTTTTGCAACTCGACGGGCGCGCCGAATACGGCGAACTCGACGCCGGGGTTCCAGATTCCGCTCGCCAGCACCAGCGCGACGACGAGCGCGAGCAGCACGAAGTTCACCTTCCCTTCGATGAAGACGCCGCGCGTATCGGGCGTCGGATCGAGGAACGCCGCCCTTTCCTCGGCCGCCCCCTCGCGGCAGTGATGGAAGTACGAGTCGAGCGCATAGAAAAGCGCGAGCAACACCGCGCATATGAACAGCATCGGCAACGCAAGGTGCCGCGTCGTCCAGAAAAAGCTCACACCGTTCAGGAAGCCGAGAAAGAGCGGTGGATCGCCGAGCGGCGAGAGCGAACCTCCCGCATTGGCGACGAGAAAAATAAAGAACACGACGACGTGCACCACATGTTTGCGATTGTCGTTCGCGCGCAGCAACGGGCGAATCAGCAGCATCGCCGCTCCCGTCGTGCCCATGACGCTCGCGAGCAGCGTGCCGAGCGCGAGGATCGCCGTATTGACTTTCGGCGAGCCATGCAGATTCCCGCGTACGCAGATGCCGCCCGCGATCGTGTAAAGCGCGGTGAGAAGCACGATGAAAGGCACGTACTCGGTAACGAGCGCATGGGCGAGCGTGCTGAGCGCGGCCGGCGCGCCGAAAGCATAGGCGAACGGCGCGAGCAGCGCGGCAGCCCATGCGGCGGCGACCTTGCCGAAGTGGCGATGCCAGAACCCGGGCGCAACGAGTGGCCCGATCGCGATCGACAGCAAAATGCCCGCGAACGGCAAAGCCCAGAGCGGAGATAGCTTTGCGCCGTCGAGCGTGGCGGCCGTGACGCTTTGCGACCAGAAGCCCAACGCGAGCGCGGCCGTGACCATCGCGCTCGCTGGCGCGCTGTTTCGAGTCCTCATCCGGGTTAGGCGCCGATGATGACGATCGCGTGCACGCGGTATGGACCGTGTGCGCCGAGAACGATGGTTTGCTCGATGTCGCCGGTGCGCGAAGGCCCCGACACGAAGTTGACCGCACGCGGCAACTCGCCGCGCTCCGCGCGCATCAGCGCGAACGCTTCCTCATGAGCGGCGACGATCCGCGAGGCCGGCACGACCGCGATGTGCGTCTCGGGCAGCAGCGCCGCGGACACTTCCGTGCCCGGCGCCGAGAGCAACACGAGCGAACCGGTCTCGGCCGTCGCGCAAAAACAGCCGGTAATGCCGACGAGATCGGAATCGCGCGGTGCCCGGAACTCGACGGCGATACCGGCTTGATCCCATGCAACCGCCTCGAGCGAGCGCCAAGCGACAGCGTGTGTCGGCAGGCCGTTCGCGTTCAAGTAGCGCAGCGCCGCCGCCGGCGCGTCGGCGAGCGTCGCCACTTCCTCCACCGACGTCGCCATCGCGCGCGCTTCATCGATGAAGCGCGCGATCAGCCCCGCCGCGTCGGTCGGCATCGGCGGGCGCGGCCCCGCCGGATGGCGCACGAGATAATCGGCCGCGGCCTCGAGCTCGGCCGGCTCTGGCTGCGCCGCACGGCCGCTCGCGGCGCGTATGCGCGCGAGAATGTTGCGGCGGGCCGCCGACGTATCCATGACCTTCTCCATTTTGCGAGGCGAAATCGAACAAGAACGGTCGATTATAGCGGCGGTGTTTTTTGGGATAAACCAGCCGTCAAGCCAATCCGCGCGCGCATCGCGAGGACGCCCGCGCGCTCATTCCGACTGGTCGGGCCTATCCTCGACGGGCGCCTCGATACCGAAGACCTGACGCAGATAGGCGATATACGCCTTGTCGTCACACATGTTCTTGCCGGGCGAGTCGGACAGCTTCGCGACCGGCTGGCCGTTGCAGCGAACCATCTTGATGACGATCTGCAACGGGCTGTAGCCGAGGTCGTTCGTGAGGTTCGTGCCGACGCCGAACGCGAGCCGGCAACGCCCGCGGAACCGCTCGTAGAGCTTGAGCACCTTCGGAATGTCGAGCGCGTCCGAGAAGACGAGCACCTTCGTGCGCGGATCGCAGCGATTTTCCTCGTAGTGACGCAAGAGCGCCTCGCCCCATTCGAACGGATCGCCCGAATCGTGCCGCGCGCCGTCGAAGAGCTTGCAGAAATACATGTCGAAGTCGTTCAGGAACGCCTTCATGCCATAGACGTCGGAAAGCGCGATGCCGAGGTCGCCGCGGTACTCCTTCGCCCAGACTTCGAAACCGTAGGTCTGCGAGTCGCGCAGCCTCGGGCCGAGCGCCTGACATGCCTGCAGGTATTCGTGCGCCATCGTGCCGAGCGGCGTCAGGTCGTGCTTTTTCGCGTAGTAGACGTTGCTCGTGCCGGCGAGCTGCGCGCCGATGCCATCCATCAACGTGAGAATGACCTCTTCATGCCAGCGCTTCGAGAAACGCCTGCGCGTCCCGTAATCGGCGATCTTGCACTCAGCGAGCTCGGGCCGCGCGAGCAGCGCGATCTTCTCGCGCAAACGATCGCGGCCGATCTGATAGTCGGGGTCGCGCTGCGTGTTGCGGAAGTACACCTCGTTGACGATCGCAAGCACCGGGATCTCGAAGAGGATCGTATGGAGCCATGGGCCGTTGATGACGATGTCGATTTCGCCATTGCCTTTCGCGGAGGGTTCGACCGAAATGTACTTTTCGTTCAGGTGAAAGAGCGCCAGGAAGTCGATGAAATCGCTCTTGATGAAGCGCATGCGACGCAGATAGTCGAGCTCGTCTTCGCCGAAGCGCAGCTGGCAGAGCTTGCCGATCTCCTCGCGGATCTCGTCGACGTACGGGACGAGATTTACGTTCGGCGTGCGGCAGCGGAAGCGATATTCCACTGTCGCGGCGGGGAAATGATGCAAGACGACTTGCATCATCGTGAACTTGTAGAGATCGGTGTCGATGAGCGATGTGATGATCATGATCGAAGCCGGAGCGCGAACGGTCGAGGCGCGCCGGGCACGACGCACGGCGCCCGCCGCTGCCGCATGTTACCCGAACCGCGGTCGCCAGGCCTCGCGCGTGCAGCATGGCAATCGCCCATAAACTAATCACGAATCGATCTAAGCCGCCGCTCGGGCCCGTGCCCATTGGTGCCTTGGCATTACGCTACAATATCCTGTTTGCGTACCCGGCATCTTAAAATACCGCGTTTGCGTCCTCTTCCGATACCCTGAGTGCAGGAGCTTGAATGACTCACGTTGTGACCGAAAGCTGCATCAAGTGCAAATATACGGACTGCGTCGACGTTTGTCCGGTGGATTGCTTTCGCGAAGGTCCCAACTTCCTCGCGATCGATCCCGATGAATGCATCGACTGTGCCGTCTGCGTAGCCGAGTGCCCGGTGAACGCGATCTATGCCGAGGAAGACGTTCCCGGCGATCAGCAGCAATTCGTCGCGCTCAACGCCGACTTGTCCAAGAACTGGCCGAGCATCACGAAGACCAAGGGTTCGCTCCCGGAGGCGGACGAGTGGAAGGACGTGCAAGAGAAGCTGAATCTGCTCGAGCGTTGAAATAGCGCGTTGGCGCATGCCCCTGATCTCCTGGGCGATTTCATTCAAAGGAAGTTGCGGGACAGGGCACTAGGTTTCCTCGGCTCATGTTCGCATCAGGCTCGCACGGCGCGAGCCCTCTCGCCGTCCCGGGAAGCGCGGCTGCGCGCTTCATCCGCGTGACGCCCGCGCGGGCAGCCGCGAGAGACCGAAGGTATTGACAGGGTACGCTTCGGTTCATACAATCTCGTTTCTCAGCTGTTCCCCGATAGCTCAGTCGGTAGAGCGCCGGACTGTTAATCCGTAGGTCCCTGGTTCGAGCCCAGGTCGGGGAGCCAAAGAAATGCGTACGAAAAGAGCCCGTTCGAGAAAACGGGCTCTTTTTCATCAAGACTTGTCATTGTCGATCCCCGATAGCTCAGTCGGTAGAGCGCCGGACTGTTAATCCGTAGGTCCCTGGTTCGAGCCCAGGTCGGGGAGCCAAGCTTGAAAGGGGCGGCGTGCAAACGCCGCCCCTTTTTCATTCGATGTTTCGATGTCGCGGGCGTTTTCGGTATCGGCCGGGCTCGAGCTCGATGCCGGCCGACCGGCGGCATCGCGGCCTCCATCCGTAAGGCCGCTTGCAAAGTCTTCCGAACGGCTTAGTCTTCTCGGATATGAGTACGACGACGAATGCGCCCCGCTTTCGCGACTTCGCCCGTTTCTGGCGCAGCCCGCTCGTGCCTGGCGCCGATATGCTGACGGCCGAATACCGCGAGCACGAGTTCGCGCCGCATTGGCACGAAGCCTATACCGTGCCCGTCATCGAAGCGGGCGCGGAAGCCTATGCCTATTGCGGCGCGCGCCGCGTCGCCGAGGCAGGG
Source organism: Trinickia sp. EG282A (assembly GCF_040965455.1). Taxonomy (NCBI): domain Bacteria; kingdom Pseudomonadati; phylum Pseudomonadota; class Betaproteobacteria; order Burkholderiales; family Burkholderiaceae; genus Trinickia; species Trinickia sp. EG282A. The sequence continues at coordinate 1,045,012 of NZ_JBFRCC010000003.1, forward strand.
TCCGTTCCGATCGTCAATCCCGGCGAAGTCCACACGGGCTCGCGCGCGATCGAAGCCGGCTGGCGCTATCGCGTCTTCTATGTCCCCGTCGACTATGTCCAGCGGCTCGCCGACGAGATCGCGGGCAAACCGCAGCCGCTGCCGTGGTTTCCCCTTGAGCCGATCCACGATGCCGATCTTGCCGCCCGCATCGGCCACGCGCACCGCGCGCTCGAAGCCGGCGCCGATTCGCTCGCGGGCGAAACGGCGCTCGTCGATGCCCTCTCGACGCTCCTCGTGCGTCATGCGCAGCGGCAGCCCGACGCGGCGCGGCCGGCCGACGACGCGCCGCGCGTGGCGACGATGAAAGCGCGGCTTGCGGCCAATCTCGTCGAGCCGGTGACGCTGACTGAGCTCGCGGAAGTGGTGGGCCTTTCGCCGTTTCATGCGGCGCGCCTCTTCGCGCAGGCCACGGGCTTGCCGCCGCATGCCTGGCGCAACCAACTGCGGTTGCAGCGCGCGCTCGCACCGCTGCGCGCCGGCGCGTCCATCACTGAAGTCGCCGCCGCGAGCGGCTTCACCGATCAGAGCCACTTCACGCGGCATTTCCGCCGCATGTTCGGCGTGCCGCCCGGCCGTTGGCAGGCGGGCTGAGGCGCGGCCGGCGCCCCACCCGCATCGCCAGCGCAAGAACGTACAAGCGCCGTCCTCCTGTCGGGCGTTAAGCTCGACGGCAAAGGAGGAGCGTTAAATTGGTCGAATCGAACACCCGCACTTCGCTCAGCGAATTCGCCGAAGGCGCCCGCGATACGATTCCGATGATGGTCGGCGCGGCGCCGTTCGGCGTGATTTTCGGCACGCTCGTCACATCGGGCCCGCTGCAACTCTGGCAAGGTCAGCTGATGTCGCTCGCCGTCTTCGCCGGATCGGCGCAATTCATCGCGCTCGGCCTCATCGCCGGTCATGCGGGATTCGCCGTCGTGCTGGCAACGACGCTCGTCGTCAATCTGCGTCACCTGCTCTACAGCGCGACACTCGCTCCGTATGTGGCGCGGCTGCCCGCGCGCTGGCGCTGGGCGCTCGCCGCGCTGCTGACCGACGAGGTGTTCGCCGTCGCCTACGCTCGCTATCGCCACGCGCCGCCCGGCGCGATCGGCCCGCACTACTTCCTGGGCTCGGGCGTCGCCATGTACGTGAACTGGCAGCTCTGGACGCTGGCCGGGCTGCTCTTCGGCGCCGCCTTCCCGCGATTGCAGTCGCTCGGGCTCGATTTCGCGATGGTCGCCACGTTCATTGCGATCGTCGTGCCGCAGCTCGTCGCCGTGCGCTATATCGCAGCGGCCGCGACAGCCGGCACGCTCGCTTGGGCTTGCCATGCCTGGCCATACAAGCTCGGGCTGCTGGCGGCCGTCGCGGGCGGCGTCGCGGTGGGCGTCGTCCTGTCGCGGCGCCAGTCGACGCCCCATCGAGCCGGCAGGCGCTGCGAAGGCCAGTCGTGCGCCGAAGCCGGAGTGACGCGATGAACTATGTGCTGCTGATCCTCGGCATGGCCGTCGTCACCTGCCTCATTCGCGCGGCCGTTTTCGTGCTCGGCGAGCGCATCGTCTTTCCGCCGCTCGTGCGCACGGCGCTCGGCTTCGTGCCCGTCACCGTTCTCACGGCCATCATCGTCCCGATGGCCGTCGCGCCACACGGCGGCGGCGCCGAGCTGACATGGCGCAATCCGCAGCTCGTCGGCGCGCTCGCGGCCGTCGTGATTTCGGCCGTCACGCGCCGGCCGCTCGTCACGATCGCCGTCGGCCTCGCCGTATTCTTCGCCTGGCAAGCGTTCGTCACGGGTTGAAGGGCCCGCATGCTCGATGCGGGCGAGAGCCGGCCCTCAAGTTTGTCCGATTGCCGCCGATAAAGAGCCGTACAGCGTTTCTCGGCCGCAGCCCGGGCTGATTCCGCGGACCTTCCGGCGCGAGCGGCGCCGGGGGGCCGCACGAACGCGTCCGCGCGGCAGACCGCCAGTATCGCGCTGCCGCCCGCGGCGCCGGGCACACGGACTCGCTCTCAGGACATCTATGGGCCACATCACCCTTTCACTTCGTGACGAGACGATCGCTTCTCTGCAAAAGGACTTCGAAGCCTTCGTGCGCGTGTCGCTGAAGCTCGATCCGCAGTTCGCGACACCGTCGTTCGAGGACTTCCTGCGCGCGAAGCTGCTCGACAACATGGTGCCGCTGACCGAGCATGCAGTGCAGCGGATGCTGCAAGGCGGCCAGTACGCCTGGGCCAAGCGCACGCTCGACAAGGAATTCCCCGATGTCGTCGCGATCCTCGTGCGGCAGGCCGAGGACCACGGCTTCGCCTTCGCCGTGCGCTCCGAATGGACGCCCGACGAGCTCGCGAAGGCCTGTCGTGAGTGGGCGGCGGCGATCGTCAAAGAGGCGGGCGGCGACGCGTCGCTCATCGACCCTCTCGCGGCGCAAATCAAGTCCTCCGCGCGCGACATCCAGTCGCTCGAGGAAAAGATGCAGACCCCCGCCTGGCGGCTCGCGGAATCGCTGCGGCAGCGCGTCTACGAGGCGAAGATCGCCTGCGAGACGAGCGTCGGCAGCACGGCGCGCGAGAAACTCGGCGAGCTGCGCGGGCTGCTCAAGCTCGGGCTCTCGCACGGTTCTTTTCAAAAGCAGGAAGCTCAGCAGATCATGGAATTCCTGCGGCTGCTCAAGCCGGAGATCTTCGTCGAGGAACCCTACGACATCTTCTCGCGCATGGCCGCCTGGCTGCGCAACTTCTTCATGGCCCCGGTGCGGCCGCCCCAGCCCGAACAGCGCCGCCAGCGCTGATCCTCGGTCGGCCCGTTCGCTTCGACCGTTTTGTTCGCGGGCCCGGTTCCGAGCGATTCGGAAAAGTCCGGTTCACGCGGCGCCCCGCTTGGCTTATCATGCGTGCCCTTACTCCGTTTCACGGAGCGCATACTGGCATGGCCAACCTCGATTTCACGCTGACGGGCGAGTACGTCGAACTGCACAACCTGCTCAAGCTGATGGGCCTCGCCGATAGCGGAGGCGCGGCAAAATCGCTCGTCGCGGCGGGCGCCGTGAAGGTCGACGGCCGCGTCGAGCTGCGCAAGACCTGCAAGATCCGCGCGGGCCAGGTCGTCCTGCTCGGCGATGCGCGTATCGCCGTGCACGAAGCCGTCTGACGATTGAGCGGACCGGAACAGTCCGCGCCACTCGCCGGGCTGACTGTTCATCGACAGTTGCGCCGCCAGGCAATAAGCTGTTCATCTTTCAGATCAATAACACGCCAGGGCGCCACGGATCGGCGCCGGTTCCGAGGCTTTTCGTTCTGCTATCCGCCATGTCGCATTCCGGACACGCGGCCGCCGCGCCGCCCACTTTCACCCGCCATGCGGCCGAGACGGCGCGGCTCGCGGCGCCGCTCGCCATCGCCCAACTGTCGCAGATGGCGATGGGCGTCACCGATACGATTCTGCTCGGCGCGCTGGGCCCGGAGGCCATCGCCGCCGGCGGCCTCGGCGCGGGCACGTTTTTCGTCGTCGCGACGCTGCTGCAAGGCGTGCTGACCTCGGTCAGCGTCACGGTCGCCAACGCACGCGGGGCCCAGGCCGATCACCACGTGCCGCACATCTATTGGACTGGCCTTCTGCTGTCGGCGCTGCTCGCCATACCTGCCTTCGTCCTGCTTTCGTTTACGGAGCCGATCCTGCTCAGCTTCGGCGAGCCGGCCGCGCTTGCGCACGACGTCGGCGCCTACACCGCCGTGCTGCGCTGGGCATCGCTGGGCAGCCTCATCGGCGTCGGCATGATGCGCGCGTTTTTGCCGGCTATCGGCGCAGGCAAGCGCCTGCTGTGGATCTCGATCGGTAGCGTCGGCATCAACGGCGTGCTCAACTACGGTCTCATTCACGGCGCCTACGGGCTGCCGCGCCTCGGCCTGCTCGGCTCGGCCACCGCCACGACGGCAACCGTATGGCTGACGGCGATCGCGCTCGTGGCCTGGCTCCACGGCCGCCCGCGGTATCGGCATTTCGTCGCGGCAAAGCGGCCCAACGCGCCGCTCATGGGAGAGCTGCTCGGCATCGGCTGGCCCGTGGCCATCACCTATGGCGTCGAGTCGACGCTCTTCCTCGCAACCGGCCTCATGATCGGTCTGCTGGGGCCGACGCCGCTCGCCGCGCACCAGATCGCCCTCAGCGTGGCGTCCGTCACGTTCATGGTGCCTCTCGCGATCGGACAGGCCGCCAATGTACGCGTGGGCTACTGGATGGGCGCCAGACAACCGCTCGCCGCGCGTCATGCGGGCTTTGTCGCGCTCGGGCTCGGCGTCGCCTTCATGTCCCTGACTGGGCTCGTCTTCATCACGGCGCCGCGCGCAATCGTCGGACTTTACTTGCGCCTCGACGATCCCGCGAATGTACAAACGGCAGCGATCGCTGCCTCGCTGCTCGGCGTCGCGGCCGTATTTCAGATCGTCGACGGGATGCAGGCGATCGGCTCCGGTTGCCTGCGTGGTCTGAAGGACACGCGGATCCCGATGCTCGCCGCCGCGTTCGGCTACTGGGGCATCGGGTTTCCAACCGGGTATCTGCTTGCCTTTCACGCGGGCCTCGGCGCACGCGGCCTGTGGTGGGGACTCGCGGCGGGGCTGGCTAGCGTCGCCGCGCTCATGACGTTTCGATTCGAGCGGATGACGCGCACGCGGTCGTGAGAGGTTTTCTCGCGGACGCTGGCACCGGTGGGAGAAAACAGGAACATTCCTTGCAGAGCGTTAGAATCTCTATCCGTGTCGGAGCAAACCGCGCTCGGCCGCAACGCGACTGTCATGCACCCAGAAAGGAAACCCGCCGTCCCGTTCATCGCGCGCCTCGCAATGGCCCTGTTTGCCTTGCTCATGGCAGCCTGCTCCTCGCTCCCGCCGGCGACGTCTCTCGATCGTCCCGTCACCCATGCGCTCGCGGACCCGCAAGCGACGCCGCTCGGCCAGGCACTCGCCCCGCTCGACGCCGCGCACCCGGGCCAATCGGGTTTTCGTCTGCTCTCGAACGGGACCGACGCTCTACAAATGCGGATCGCGCTGGCCCGCGCGGCGACGAAAACGCTCGACCTTCAGTACTACATCGCCGCCGAGGACACGACAGGAAGGCTATTGCTCGCCGCCGCGCTCTATGCAGCCGATCGCGGCGTGCGCGTGCGGATGCTCGTCGACGATCTCAACCTCGACGATAGCCGGCACCTGCTCGCCGCGCTTGCCACCCATCCGTCGATCGAGGTCCGCGTCTTCAATCCGTTCGGCGCTACGCGCAGCAGCTTCTTCACGCGAACCGAGGACGTCTTCACGCGCATCGACCGCTTCACGCGCCGTATGCACAACAAGGCGATGATCGTCGATGGCTCGGTCGCCATCGTCGGTGGCCGCAACCTCGGCGACGAGTATTTCAGCGCGAGCCCGACGCTGGACTTTCGCGACATCGACGCGCTGGCGGCGGGGCCCATCGTCGAGCAGATTTCAACGAGCTTCGATACGTTTTGGAATAGCGCCCTTGCCTACCCGCTCGCCGTGCGCGACCGGCATCGCTACAAGATGGCCGATCTGCATGCGGCGCGTGAAGCGCTGCGGGCGCATTGGCGTGCCGAGGCACAGGCGGTCGGCGCGAAGCCGCTCAACAGCGCGCCGCTCGCGACGCAAATTGCCGATGGCCAGCTGGGCCTCGTCTGGGCGCCGGCACAGTTCCTCTACGATTCGCCGCGCAAGGTGACGGCGACCGACGGCGACTATCAGAGCCCGCCGATGCATCGGCTCGCGGAACTGCTGCAAGGCGCTCAGCACGAGGTGCTGATGCTGTCGCCCTACTTCGTGCCGCACGATGCCGGCGTCAAATTGCTCGGCGACCTCACGAAGCGTGGCGTGCGCGTCGCCGTCGTGACGAACTCGATGGCGTCGACCGATGCCGTCGCGGTGCAGGCCGGCTACAGCCCCTACCGGATCCCGTTGCTGAAGGAAGGGGTCGAACTCTACGAATTTCAGCCGTTGCAGCGCGACGGCCGGCGCTACTTCTCAGGTTCTAATTCACGCTCGAGCCTGCACGCGAAAACCTACGTGATCGACCGGCATACGCTCGTGATCGGCTCGATGAATCTCGATCCGCGCTCGGCCTTTCTCAACACCGAACTGGCGCTCTTCATCGAGAGTCCTGAACTCGCCGCGGCCGACGCGGCGCTGATCGAGCACGCGATGTCGCCCGACTCGAGCTACCGCGTCCGGCTCGCGACGCCGCAAGAGAACGCCCAACTGCACGCGCTCGGCGTCCCCGCTTCGGGCCTGGTCTGGACCGGCGACGATCATTTCGCCTCGCACAACCTCCCGCATACATGGTCCTTCGATCCGCAGGCGGGATTCGTACGCAATGCGCTGACGGGTTTATTCTTGCTATTGCCGATCGATTCCCAGCTGTGACCGGAGCCACTCATGACGGACAACACCGAAGACGTACGGATGGAGCGCGACACGTTCGGCGAGATCGCCGTGCCGAGCGCGCGTCTGTGGGGCGCGCAGACGCAGCGCTCGCTGCAGAACTTCAAAATTTCCACGGAAAAGCAGTCGCCCGAGATCATCACCGCGCTTGCTCTCATCAAGCGCGCGGCGGCCGAAGTCAACCTCGAGCTCGGCGTGCTTGCCGAAGACAAGGCCCGCGCGATCATGCAGGCGGCCGACGAGATCATCGAGGGCCGGCATGCCGGCGAGTTTCCGCTCGCGGTCTGGCAAACGGGCTCAGGCACGCAGACGAACATGAACCTCAACGAGGTCATCGCGAACCGAGCGAGCGAAATTCTCGGCGGTGAGCGCGGAATGGCCCGCAAGGTTCATCCGAACGACGACGTGAACCGCGGGCAGTCTTCGAACGACGTATTCCCGACGGCCATGCACGTCGCCGCCGCCACGGGCATCGTCAAGCATCTGCTCCCGGCGCTCTCGACGCTGCGCTCGACGCTCGACGCGAAGGCGCGTGCGTTCGCCGGTATCGTCAAGATCGGCCGCACGCACCTGCAGGACGCGACGCCGCTCACGCTCGGCCAGGAGTTCTCAGGCTACGTCGCTCAGCTCGAGCACGGTATCGCGCACGTCGAGTCGGCGCTCCCGCATCTGTACGAGCTCGCGCAGGGCGGCACCGCAGTCGGCACGGGACTGAACGCGCATCCGCAATTCGCGGACCGCGTGGCGGCCACGATCGCGCGCCTGACGGGGCTCCCGTTCGTCAGCGCGCCAAACAAGTTCGAGGTCATGGCCGCGGCCGACGCGCTCGTGTTCGCGCACGGCGCTTTGAAGACAGTGGCCGCGAGCCTGATGAAGATCGCCAACGACATTCGCTGGCTCGCGAGCGGCCCGCGCTGCGGGCTCGGCGAAATCTCGATCCCCGAAAACGAGCCGGGGAGCTCGATCATGCCCGGCAAGGTCAATCCGACGCAATCCGAAGCCGTGACGATGCTGTGCTGCCAGATATTCGGGAACGATGTGGCGATCAATATCGGGGGGGCGAGCGGCAATTTCGAGCTCAACGTGTTCCGGCCGATGATCGCGCATAACCTGCTGCAGTCGACCCGATTGCTCGCCGATGGCGCGCAGAGCTTCAACGATCACTGCGCGGTCGGTATCGAGCCGAATCGCGAGCGCATCGATACGCTGCTCAACGAATCGTTGATGCTCGTGACGGCGCTCAATCCACACATCGGCTACGACAAAGCCGCGCAGATCGCAAAAAAGGCGCACAAGGAAGGCTCGACGCTGAAGGCCGCCGCGCTCGCGCTCGGCTATGTGACGGAGCAGCAGTTCGACGAGTGGGTGGTACCCGCGGACATGGTTGGCGGGCACGGCCAGTGAGGTGACGCGCGGGGCGCCTCAGATCCTGCCCTGCGCCATCTCCTCGGGCTTGAGCTCGACGATGGCGTCGAGCGCGGCCTTGACGTCCATTGCATACTTGGCCACGCGCTTTTGCTCTTCTGTTTCAGGGACGAAGGGCGGCACCGGAATCGGTGTGCCGTTCTCGTCGACGGCGACGAAGACTACGAGGCAGTCAGTCGTCAGCCGCAACTGGCCGCTCTTCGGATCGCCCGCATGGACGGTGACGTGGATGTGCATGCTCGTGCGTCCCGTCGCGACGACACGCGCACGCAACTCGACGAGATTGCCGACGAGAATCGGCCGCCGAAAACGGATGTTGCCGACGCTGACCGTGACGCAATAGCGCCCCGACCAGACGGCCGCGCACGCGTAAGCGGTCTCGTCGATCCACTTCATCAGGGCGCCGCCGTGGACCTTTCCGCCGAAGTTCACGGAGGTGGGCTCCGCGAGAAAGCGAAAGGTCGTTTCGGAACGGTCGAGCGGGGCGGTCGGCGTATTCATCGGTGACTCCGTCTGGCGCAAAGCGTGCAGGAAAGGGCCCGATTATACGGGCCCAATTTTCCCGCACGCGATGAGCGGACTGCGATTCACTGTTCGCTCCTCAGTTATGAAACGAGACGCCCTCATCGATCGTGCCGTACATCGTGATGCTGCCGCCTTGCGGCCAGGCGCTCGAAGGCTCTCCCTGCGCGCACGCGGCGCACAGCCACGCGGCCAGCGCCGCCGCTATCCATGATTTCATCGGTCCCTCCGCGAGGCATCGGCTCCTCTTTCCACGAGCCGATTCTAGCGCGCACTCGAAGGCGCGAACGCGAGCGCCGTGAGAGACGCGCATTCGACCGTTCATCGACGGTTGAAACATCGAATCCGAGCGGCGACTACAGTAAACGTCCGACGTTCTCGTGAGGTATGCCATGACTGCTTCCCTGCCGAATGCCGAGCTGAATCGCGAAGTCGCCTATTTCCCTGGCCTGAGCCGGATCGGCGCCCTGCTGGCCGACCCAGGTCGGGCGGCCATGCTCTGGGCGCTGATGGACGGCAGCGCGCGACCCGCCGGCGAATTGACGCTGATCGCCGGCCTTTCGCCGTCTTCGGCGAGCGGGCATCTCGCGAAACTGACCGAAGGCGGTTTATTGACGCTCGAAGTGCGTGGGCGGCACCGCTACTACCGGATCGCGACACCCGAAGTGGCCGACTCGCTGGAGGCGCTTGCGAACATCGCACAGGCGAGCGCCCCGCAACGTGAGACGATGCGGCCCGCCCGCAGCGTGCCGGTCGACCTTCGCTATGCCCGAACCTGCTACGACCACATGGCCGGCGAACTCGCCGTAAGCGTCTTCGACCATATGCTCGCGCAGGGCTGGCTCCTCGTGGAGGATGGCCGCGCTGTCGAGACCACGGAAAGAGGGGCGCGCGCGCTCGCCGAGTGGGGAATCGACCTCCAGCGTCAGCGCACGCTCAAACGCCGTTTCGGCTGCACGTGCCTCGATTGGAGCGAACGACGCGCTCACCTCGGCGGAGCGCTCGGCGCGGCGCTGCTGGCGCACTGGTGCGAGCGCGGCTGTGTCGAACGTGCGGAGAAGCCGCGCGTGCTGCGCGTGACGCCCGCGGGCCGGCGCTACTTCGACGCGCTGCTGGCACGGTGAGCCCGTGGCCGTCCCGTCGGATGGCGCCGGCTGACGCGGGCGGAGACACGTAGAGCGCGCGAGTCAACGCCGGGCGGCGCGAGAACCCTCGGCCCGGATATTTTTCGTTACAGCGACAGACCATGACCTTACAAATGCGTATGCATTGATACAAGCCGCGCCGCTACATTGGTGACACGGATAGCGTACTATCCGGTCGGCCAACGAGAACCATCATGACAATGCGGACCACCTCGCCCCTCGTCACTTTCAGGCGCCTGACGAACTGCACGCTGATCGCAGCCATCTCTTTCGCGCTCGCCGCCGAGCATGCCCTCGCCCAAACCGCGCCGCCCGACGAGGCGCCGGCGGCCGCCCAAAGCGTGGATCCGCCCAGCCGCGTCGCGCGCCTCAATTACACGGCCGGCACCGTGACGACCGAGCCCGCGGGCGCGAGCGACTGGTCCTATGCCTCGATCAACCGCCCGCTCACGACGGGCGACCAGCTCTGGAACGATGCGAACGCCCGCTCGGAGCTGCACATCGGCTCGACGGCGCTCCGGCTCGGCGCATCGACGAACCTCGACATCCTCAATCTCGATGACACCAATGCGCAGCTGAAGGTGACGCAAGGCACCCTCTCGACGCATGTCCGCGCATTGCCGCCCGGCAGCTCGTATGAGATCGACACGCCGAACGTCGCGCTCGCCGCGACGCGGCCAGGCGATTACCGCGTCGACGTGGCGCCGGACGGCAGCACGACGACCGTGACCGTGCGAAGCGGCGCGCTGACCGCGTACGGCGACAACGGCCAGACGCCGATCGAGGCCGGCGAGCAGATCACCTTCTCGGGCACGAGCCTGCAGGAAGTGGCGAGCGCCGAGGCGCCGCCGCCCGACGAGTTCGATCGTTGGGCGCGCAACCGCGACGTGGCGGAGGACCGCTCGGTTTCCGCGCGCTACGTCTCGCGCGACGTACCTGGCTACGAGGATCTCGACGAAAACGGCACCTGGCGCGAGGACCCGCAGTACGGCGCGGTCTGGGTTCCGACCGCCGTACCCGCCGGCTGGGCGCCCTATCACTACGGTCACTGGGCATGGATCGCGCCCTGGGGCTGGACCTGGGTCGACAACGCGCCATGGGGCTTCGCGCCGTTCCATTACGGCCGCTGGGCTTATGTCGGCTCGTCATGGTGCTGGGTGCCGGGCCGGATCGTCGCGGCGCCACCCGTCTATGCGCCGGCGCTCGTGGCGTTCGTGGGCGGTGGAGGCGGCGGCTTCGACTGGAGCGTGAGCCTCTCGATTGGCGGTGCCCCTTCGCCCGGCGTCGCCTGGTTCCCGCTCGGCCCCGGCGAAGCGTGGCGCCCGCATTACGGCGGCTGGAGTCCGCGCTACTACGAGCGCGTGAATCAGACCGTCGTCGTGAACCAGAACGTCAACATCACGAACATCCACAACACCTACATCAACTATCGGGCACCGGGCGCCGTGACGGCGGTGCCGGCGACGGCGTTCGTCCATGGGCAGCCGGTCGCGCGCTTCGCGCAAAAGGTCGATCCGCGGCAATGGCGCAATGCGCGGATGAGCCCAGGCGCGCCAGGCATCGCGCCCGTGCGCGAGAGCTATGCGCCGGGCATGCGCCCCGCGACCTACCGACCGCCGCAGTCGATCGCGGCGCGCCAGGTGGTCGCAACGCGCGCGCCGGCCGTGCCGCCCGTGTACCGCGATTCGCTCGCGCAGCACCTCGCGCAAAGCGGCGGACAGGTGCCGGGCGCGGGACGGCCCGGAAGGCCGATGACGCCGCCGGCGGGCGTTGCGGCCCAGCTTGCCCACCCTGGAGCGAATGCGGGCGAACCACGCAATGTGCGGATCGTGGGCCGCGAATCGCCGGTCGTCATGCAGGGGCACGGCCCCGCGCAGCCAGGCGAACGCCCTGCTCCGGGCGCGGCCGGTGGCCCGAACGGAACGCGCCCCGGCTTCGAGCCGCGGCCGCAGGCACCCGCCGCGGAACGTCCGCCGCAAGGGCCCGTCGCGGAGCGGCCGCAAACGAACGGCGTGCCTCGCCCGCCGGCGCAGAACGCGTTCGGAGGGGGCGCCGCCGCGGGCAATCCGGCGCATGGCGCCCCGGCTTGGACGCAACCGCATGCGCCTGCCGCGCAAGGCGGCCTCGATCACGCGCGGCAACCGGCGGCACAGCAGTTCGAGCGCGGGCCGCAAGGCGGCGCCGGACAGCGGCCCGGCGTCGCGGCCGAGGCGCCACCGCGCGTCGAAGGCCACCCGCAACAGGCGCCGCAGCCGCAGGCGCGCTTCGGACCGCCGGCCGAGGCGCAACCGCGAGCGGAAGCCCGTCCGCAACCGGAGCCGCAGCCACGTGTCGAAGCACGGCCGCAACCGCAATCACGAATGGAAGCTCGGCCGCAGCCCCAGCCACAACCGCGTGTCGAAGCGCGGCCGCAGCCGCAACCGCGTATGGAGGCTCGGCCACAACCGCAGCCTCATATCGAAGCTCGACCCGAGCCCCAGCCGCATTTTGAGCCGAGGCCGCAACCGCAGCCGCAGCCTCGCGTGGAAGTCCGTCAACCGCCGCCGCCTCAGCCGCATTTCGAAGCGCCGGCTCAACCGCACGCGCAGCCACACGAGCAAACACATCCGCAGCAGGGACGCGAGAACCACCCCCAAGGTTGACGCATATCATCGATAAAACGCGCCCACGGTATGACGCCGTATCGGAGGCGCGGCGTCATACTCTCCGCCTCTCGGCGAGCGGCGCCTCGCGATCCGTGGCCTGCTCGGCTGGCTGCAGATGGCTGAGAAGGCATTGACCGATGCCGCCAAGACTTTCCTGAATGCAAGGGCGACCGCGTATCATAAAAACATCGCGTGTTACGATCATCGGCCTGTCAGTATGCTTGCGACGACTTCTTGGAACCTAAGGCATGAGCGCGACGCCCTATCACCCCCCTTCCCATCTTCTGCAGGTACTGCAGCGCATCGAGTACGAGCAGGCGCTGCAATTGGGAGATCCTCGCTACGTCGATACGCGCGAAGCACGGGGTAGTCAAAGGACGCTGAGCCGGCTTGCCAAGAAGTTTGGTCTCGACTTGAAAACGGACGTCCTGTACGCGCCGGAGGCCAAGCACGTGCTGTTTTTCGGGCACACCGGCAGCGGGAAGACGACGGAGTTGCGGCATTATGCGCGAGAGTTGAGCGGCCCAAATCGCTTCTTCATCGTCGAAGTCGATGTCGTCCAGGTACTCGATCCTAACAACCTGCAGTATGCTGACACGCTGATGGCACTGGCCCAGGCGCTGCTGCTACGTCTGAATGAAGAAAGCATTCACCTTGGTCAAGATTCCATCGGCGAAATCGAAAAATGGTTCTCCGAGCGCGTCCTCGAAGCTGAGGAGGGCAAAGAATTCTCAGCCCAGCTGGAGGCCGGCGCCAAGGCGAAAGGCGGCATTCCTTTTCTTGTAGACCTCTTCGCCAAGTTCACTGCTTCAATCAAGGCAAATGCCAGCTATAAAGATAAGCTACGGCGCGTTGTTCGCAATAACTTCACGCAGTTGAAGGATGCTTTCAACGGCTTCGTGAGAAAGGCCGAGGAAACGCTGCAGGTCGCCGGCAAGGCTCAACGCATCCTTTTTGTCATAGACGGTACGGACAAAATGCGAGGCGAAGATACTCAGAAGTTCTTCATCGAAGACGCTGAGCAGCTGCTGGCGATCACCGCGTTTGTCATCTACACGGCACCCCTAAGCCTGAAATCCGGCGGAAATCTTGCTGGTAAGCTCGATGCCGACCTCGTGCTGCCGATGATCAAGCTACAGGAGCGCGATGGTTCGCCTTGCGCGGCAGGGGCCAGGACCATGAGCGAAATCCTGCTGCGGCGCGCCGATCGCAAACTGTTTGCCAGCGAAGCTGAGATCGACCTCCTCGTCGAATACTCCGGCGGGCATCCGCGCGAACTTCTGAGGTTGCTGAAGCTCTGCTGCGAGCTTGCTGAAGAACAGATCATCGACGAAGCGACCGTGCGAGCCGCCATCGATCAACTCGCTGCCGAATACCGATATTTCCTGCAGCCTGACGATTATGCATTGCTGGTCCGAATCGACGCCGACCCACTGCATGAAGGTACTGACGAGCGCACAAATAAGTTGCTCTATGACCTCGCGCTGCTGCAATACAATGACGGCTCTTGGCGACGCAGTCACCCTGTGGTGCGGACTCTCGAAGGCTATATTCGGGCCGCTCAAGCCGAAAGTGCACAGACCGGTATCAGCCTGACGTGAACGAACAGGACGACTTCCTTTTCAACTACAAAAGACATGTTGCCGCCGCGGAACTAAGGCCTGAGCATGTCCAGGACTTCGCGCGGCTTGTGAAGACTATTCGCTATGGCAGCGCCTTTCAACTGCTCATCGCGGAATTCAATGATGTCCCCTATCGGGACTCACTCATTGAACGGATTAACGATGTAGTCGCTGTCGAGAATTCGCAACCAGGATTCATCAATCTCGCCGACGGTCGGTTCGATGAGTTCAATGCAGTCGAAGCTGCTATCCGCCATTTGGTCATCGATCACAGCACCATCCATTTGCTGGGCGGGGAAGGTTGGTTCGATGCGAAACGCTGGCAAGCCTTCAACCTTCGCCGAGAAGCGATCGCGCACGATGTGCCGGCGCGGTTGCTGCTATGGCTGACGACGGACGCGGTCCGCACAATGGCCCGCGCTGCGCCAGATCTGTGGGCCTGGCGCAGCGGCGTGTACGCATTTGCTATGCCTGTTGCACACAGTAGAGAGGTTCCACAGCCTCCGGAGAGTGCCGCCACCGCTGGCCGTCCGCTCGCGGAACGCAGCAAGCGCATTGCTGTCCTCCAGGCCTATCTAGCCAGCTCTCCTCCTCCGAACGACGATCAGCGCCTGCCGCTGTTAGACGAACTGGCCGATCTCTACCAAAGCATCGGTGATTTTGATGCGGCGTTGCGCATCCGCCGCGAGGAAGAGCTACCTGTGTACGAGCGGCTGGGCGACACGCGGGCGCGGGCAGTCACGCTGGGCCAGATTGCCGATGTGTTGAAAGCGCGCGGCGAGTTGGACGAGGCGCTGCGCATCCGTCGCGAAGAGCAATTGCCAGTGTACGAAAAGCTCGGCGATGTGCGGTCGCGGGCAGTCACAATGGGCAGGATCGCCGACATTCTGCAAGCGCGCGGCGAACTCGACGAGGCGCTGCGCATCCGTCGCGAAGAGCAATTGCCAGTGTACGAAAAGCTCGGCGATGTGCGATCGCGGGCAGTCACAATGGGCAAGATCGCCGACATTCTGCAAGCGCGTGGCGAAATCGACGAGGTATTGCGCATCCGTCGTGAGGAGCAATTGCCAGTGTACGAAAAGCTCGGCGATGTGCGGTCGCGGGCAGTCACACTGGGAAAGATCGCCGACGTCCTGCAAGCGCGCGGCGAGTTGGACGAGGCGCTGCGTATCCGTCGGGAAGAAGAGCTGCCGGTCTATGAGCGGCTGGGCGATATACGTGCGCGGGCGATCACGCTGGGCCAGATTGCCGATGTGCTGAAAGCGCGCGGCGAGTTGGACGAGGCGCTGCGCATCCGTCGTGAGGAGCAATTGCCAGCGTACGAAAATCTCGGCGATGTGCGAGCACGCGCGATCGCACTGGGCAAGATCGCCGACATTCTGCAAGCGCGCGGCGAAATCGACGAGGTATTGCGCATCCGTCGTGAGGAGCAATTGCCAGTGTACGAAAAGCTCGGCGATGAGCGGTCGCGGGCAGTCACACTGGGAAAGATCGCCGATGTGCTGCAAGCGCGCGGCGAAATCGACGAGGCTCTGCGTATCCGTCGCGAAGAAGAGCTGCCGGTCTATGAGCGGCTGGGCGATACACGTGCGCGGGCAATCACGCTGGGCCAGATTGCCGATGTGCTGCAAGCGCGCGACGAACTAGACGAGGCGCTGCGTATCCGTCGCGAAGAAGAGCTGCCGGTCTATGAGCGGCTGGGCGATATGCGCGCGCGGGCGATCACGCTGGGCCAGATTGCCGATGTACTGAAAGCGCGCGGCGAACTGGACGAGGCGCTGCGCATCCGTCGCGAAGAGCAATTGCCACTGTACGAAAAGCTCGGCGATGTGCGGTCGCGGGCGATCGCGCTGGGCAAGATCGCCGACATCCTGCGAGCGCGCGGCGAACTGGACGAGGCGCTGCGCATCCATCGCGAAGAAGAGCTACCGGTGTACGAGCGGCTGGGCGATATGCGGTCGCGGGCGATCACGCTGGGCCAGATTGCCGATGTATTGAAAGCGCGCGGCGAGTTGGACGAGGCGCTGCGCATCCGTCGCGAAGAGCAATTGCCAGTGTACGAAAAGCTCGGCGATGTGCGGTCGCGGGCGATCGCGCTGGGCAAGATCGCCGACATCCTGCGAGCGCGCGGCGAATTGGACGAGGCGCTGCGCATCCATCGCGAAGAAGAGCTACCGGTGTACGAGCGGCTGGGCGATATGCGGTCGCGGGCGATCACGCTGGACAAGATCGCCCACATTCTGCAAGCGCGCGGCGAAATCGACGAGGCTCTGCGCATCCGCCGTGACGCGGCTCTCTGACTCTGCGCGTGACACCCCCGAGACGGCGGTCTGAGTGGCGCGATTGCCCACTGATCGTCGTTGTTTCCTGGCCCGCACAAAGTGTGGAAAAAGCCAAAAAGCCGGCTCACGGCCCACTACGTTCGCTCGTCCGGAAAAGGCGATCCTTGCGCTTGCGATGGCTCCGCGCTCGCGACAGAAGCTGTCGCGGCGAGAGCCGAGACGATCAGACAGCCATCGGAGCCGTCAGCGGCTCATGATGCCGATAGCCCACTAGCGAAAAGTCGCCGGGTTCGATCTTCTCCAGCCATTCGGGCGCATAAACGCCCGTCTCGGCATACGAGGGCACGCGCTCGGCGATCGCGAGCCTCGGGCTCGGGAACGGTTCGCGCTCGAGTTGCTTCAAGAGCATGGCGTGCTGATTTTCGTAGATGTGCGCATCGCCGATGAAGTAGGTGAACCAGCGGGGCGCGTAGCCGGTGAGCCGCCCGACGAGCGAGAGCAGCGCCGCGCCCTCGACGAGATTGAACGGCGTGCCGAGCCCCACGTCGTTGCTGCGGATATAGAGGCAGAGCGAAATCTCCTTGCGCACGGCGTTGGGCAGGAACTGATAAAGCAGGTGGCAGGCCGGCAGCGCAATCTCTTCGAGTACGGCGGGATTCCAGCCATGAAAGAGAATGCGTCGATCAGTGGGGTTGGACATGATCGTATCGAGGCACTGGCGCAGTTGATCGATCGCCTTGTAGAGCAGCACCTTGCGCGCTCCGTCCTCCTCGAACCGCGTGACGATCCGATAGCCTCGCGCCTGGGCATCGGCGATGCGAGCCGACGCCTTATCGTCGAGCACCTTGTAGGCAGGCCACTTGCGCCATTGGACGCCATAGACGTCGCCAAGGTCGTCGGGCCCTTCGCGATAGGGATTCGCGAGCCACTGTGCGTTCTCGTTGGCGTTCGCATCCCAGACCTTGCAGCCGAGCTCGCGAAAATCGGCGGCACTGCGCGAGGCGCGCAAGAAGCCGACGAGCTCGCCGATCGCCGATTTGAACGCAAGTTTCTTCGTGGTAACCGCGGGGAAGCCTTCTTGCAGATCGAAGCGCATCATGGCGCCCGGCATGCTGATCGTGCGGATGCCCGTGCGATTCTCCTGCCAAGTGCCTGTCTCGAGAATGGTGCGGACGAGGTCGAGATACTGTTTCATGCGAAGGGGGTCCTCAGGCGTTCGGTACGGCTTGCGATGCGGCGCTCGACACGGCTTGCGCGGCTCGACGCTCCTGCGGCCACGCCGTGGGCGACAGCGCGTTCCAGCGCCCGCGTTTGACGCGATTCTACCAAGCCGTCCCCCAACTCCGCCGACACCGGCACTGCGCCCCCTGCTCGGCGCGAAGCAAGGCACCGACCCATCGACCGATCGCCGCTGCGCTTCGAGCAGCGAGGCCTTGCGCCGACAACTCGTCAACTCGTCATCTGCTCGCTACCCTGATGAACCTCGATGTGACGCATCCCATGCGAGCCCAGCAGGCGATAGAGCGTGACACGTGAGATGCCGAGCTCCTGTGCTGCGTCGCCGAGCCGTCCGCGGTGTCGCAGCAAGGCCAGCTCGATCGCCTGCCGCTCGGCCGCCTCGCGCGCCTGGGCGAGCGAGACCGGAACGATCTCGACATACTCGGCGAGTTCGAGATCGCGAGCAGTGATGAGCCGCCCTTCGGACATGACGATGGCGCGCCGCACCCGATTGATGAGCTCGCGCACGTTGCCCGGCCATCGATAGTTGTGGAGCGCGGCGATCGCATCGGGCGAAAAGCCGCGCAACCGGCGGCTCGCGTCTTTCTTGAAGCGTTCGAGCATGTGCGCCGCGAGCAGCTCGATGTCCTTGCCGCGCGCGCGCAGCGGCGGCTCGTCGATCTGCAGCACGCAAAGACGATGGTAGAGATCGGCGCGAAAACGCCCTTCGACCATCGCTTGATGCATGTCGACATGGGTTGCCGAAATCACGCGCACGTCGACGGCAATCCCTTCATGACCGCCGAGCCGCTCCACCTTGCCTTCCTGCAAAAATCTCAAGAGGCTCGCCTGACTTTCGAGCGGCAGATCGCCGATCTCGTCGAGAAAGAGCGTTCCCCCATGCGCGGCCTCGATGCGGCCGATCTTGCGCTGGTTGGCGCCCGTGAACGCGCCCCGCTCATAGCCGAAAAGCTCCGATTGCAGCAGATGCGGCGGAATCGCGCCGCAGTTGATCGCGACGAAAGGCGCGTCGCGTCGAGGCGAGCGCTCGTGAATGGCGACGGCCGTCAGTTCTTTGCCCGTGCCGGATTCACCGGAAATGAAAACGGGTGCATCCGTCATGGCGACTTTGCGAATCGCGCGAAAGAGCGTGCGCATGGCCTCGCACGACCCGATCATTTCGCCCTCGCCGACCCGCGTCGTCGCGTCTTCATCGGTTTCTGACAGGACGACCATGCCGTAAGCATGGCCGACGGAATCGACGATGCGACGGTCCTCGTAGGGCACGGTCACGTAGTCGAAGCAGTAGTCGCGCACAAGACGGCGCAACGCCGTATCTTGCAGTTGGCCCGGCGCCGTGGCGGCCACCCAGCCCACGCGCGGCGCGGTGAGGCACGCTTCGAGCGCGCCGATTTCCTGGTCGTCGAACCCGCTCGACAGATCGAGCAGGCCGCCCGCGACTGCATCGCCGCGCAGCGCACGTCGCGCATCGCGCGCGTTCGCGACCACGTCGACATGCCACCCGCGCTGGTTGAACTGAGCACTCAGCCGAGCGTTCGCCTCTCGCGTGATGTAAATCAGTTGACGTGTTGCGGGTTCCATTCTTCAGACCTCTTTCTATGACGAACGTAATGGATGACGGCGCGCGCGGCAACGCCGCAACGCACGTTCCATCAGCGTCTTGCCGTGCAAGCGCCGAATCGCTCTGTCTCTCCCTGGAAGCTGCCCCCGAAAAAAATTATTATTAGAAAAGGCGTTCGGTTGGTCTTATTAAGGATGTGAAACTGATGCCAAGCTTACTATACGGCCCGCGCTTGCGGCAGGAGACGCATGTAACAAATTGAAGCTGGACCCGCCCGATAAGGCTTCCAGCCGCCGGTCGCACAGCCGCGCTTCCGTTTTAACCCTATTGCGTGGCTCTTTTACGACAGCGCGGTTTTTACCGCTAATTTCATTTTTTCCGACTCGTTTCAACGGTGAAACGATTTTCGTCCGTCGCTTCGGCGAGTTTGCAGTCGATGCAAGCGGACCTCAACAGGCATGGCGGTCTCCGGGCGATGGCATGCGTTTCGCTCTAAGCGGCGCACCACGGAGGTACCGTCATGCCATCGCTTCCCTTCGCCCGTCTGGCCAAACGCGCGTTCGCCACCGCCCTCGCGCTTGCGCTGCAAGCGGCGCTTGGGACCTTCGTCGCGCCCTCGGCCGCCCTCGCCGAGGGGACGGGCGATACGTGCGCGGCAGATGCGCGTACGCCATTCGCAGCGGCGTGCGCGCTCGACGACAGCATGCTCGCCCGCCAGCGCGGCGGGCATGCCGGCATGGTCACCATTGCGGCGCTTCCCGATGCATCGCCGGGCGCGAACTCGGTCACACTTTGGGACGAGCTCGCCCGCCCCGCCCCCGCGCCGATTCCGATGCCTGTCGACACGACCGGCGCCGTGCAGTCCAACGCGGTCAACTACACGCGCAAGTGAGGAACCGGCCATGACCGCTCACCGCGCCAGCCGCGCTCGCCTCATCTCCACGGCCGTGTTGGCCGCGCTCTCGACCGCGTGGGCGCCCGTCCATGCCGTCGCCGAGCAAGCAAACCCGGGCGACATCATCGTCAAACGGCAAATCACCCCGCGCGACGCGTTCGACTCCGTACCGAAGACCGATAACCCCATCGCCTCGAAGGTCGAGACGTTCCCGACCCGGGCGTTCAGCCCGACCGTCGCCGGACTCATGTCCGACCTCGAGCTCGAGCATGCGCACGGCTCGGCAGGCCTCGCCGCAACGAGCCGCCTCGATACGGCCGCCGGAAAGGCGACGCTTGCGACGCTCGGTCTCGGAGCGTCGGCCGGCGCGCGTTCCGCGACGGGTGCGGGCGTTGCCGGTCAACGGGCAGGGATCGGAGGCGCCGTCACCTCGTCCGTGACGGGCGTGCTCGCGCCGGTGGGCGCAGCACTGGGAGCGCTCAAATGAACGCCGTCGTGAACCCTCTCTTGCGCCAGGTCGCCAAGCATTCACCGGCCAAATACACGTGCTTGTCCGCCTTCTTCGTGTGCGTAGCGATGCCGGCGCTCGGACAAGCGCTACCCGCGCCGATCGTGAGCGCGGACGCGGCCGTTTCGGCGGGAGCGCTGGCAGGCGCGACGGGCGTGATCGCGATCAACGAGGCGGCGGGCGTCGCCAACGCACAGAGCAATGCCACCGTGATCGCCGTCAATGCGGCCGGTTTGGCGGCGAACGGCAGCGACCAATCTGCGCGCACCAAAGGGCACGTATCGAGCGCGCGCGCGACGATCGCGGCCAATGCCTTCTCGTTTGGAGCGGGAGTGATCTCGGTGAACCAGGCGGCCGGCATCGCCAATCTCCAGCGCAACAGCGTCGTGCTCGGCACGGCATCGGCGCAGGCTCAGGCCCTCAGCGACAGCGAATTATCCGCCGTGGCGCCGCGCAACCAACGGTTCGATAACAGAACGGGCATAGGCGGCGTGCGCGAGGCAAGCATCGCCGACGATGCCTTCCAACACGCGGGCGGCATCGTCCAGGTCAACCAGTCAGCAGGCGCCGGCAACACCACGGCAAACAGTTTTGTGCTCCGTCCCCCGGCGGGCACTCTTTTCTAACGCAGCAACGTCGATATCGGAGCATCCAAAATGAAAACGAACCTCAAACGAATATTCGTCGCCGCAGCGCTTTTCGCCGTCGCGTCCGGCAGCGCATTCGCTCACTCGGGCCATCGTGCGTACCTGTTCGACTCGACCGTCATCGACGAGCATGTGGGCATCGAAGGAAATGTGCTTCTGTTCGGCTGCGCGTCCGTATCGGGCACCGTCGGTGCCGTCGTCAACAACTCGCAGCATGTCGCCCCGAACGTCGTGCTCGACGCGCTGCCGTCCAGCTACCTCAAGGGCTCGGTGACGACCACCGTCGACAACGACTATCGCTCCATCGGCGGCAGCGGCTTCGCCACGAGCTCGACCTCGTCTTCCGGATCGGGCACACATCGGGTGTCTGATAGTGACAGCGATACGACGTGGTTCAGCGCATGGAGCGACAACGCGGGATCGGGAGGGCAATCGTTCGGCGAGCACAAGACGAGCACGCATGAATGGAATTCGAAATCGGAGCAAACGCACCACGCATCATGGGCGTTCAGCGGCACGGAATACTCGACGAACGTGAGCACATCCGGCTCGGTGACGACTTACATCGACACTCAGGCGCCGACTACCTTGACGGCGACTACGGGCAGCGGGGCCGGCAACGGCATTTCGGGCAACGTCGGCATCAACGTCACGGAAGGCGTCGCGAACGCGCAAAGCAACGACGCTTCGCTTGCATCCGTCGACACCGGCAACGTGTTCGGCAACGCACAGATCTTCAGCTCCCAATCGTCGGGTGGCAACGTCAAGATCAACAACTACGTGCTCAATGCGTCCATCGGCGACAACTCGCTGCAGCACATTTCCGGCAACGTGGGCGTGAACGTGTCCTCGGGCGCGGCCAACGTGCAGAACAACAGCCTCGCCGCCGCGACCACGCAGTCGAATCCCGGTGACGCGGTGGCCGTTGCGATGGCGGCAACCGATCAGACCTCGCAAACCGCATCGCTCGACTTTCACGGTTCGATCGCGGGCACCGCGGTGCTCGGCGCCGGCGCGCTCGCGGGTTCGACCGGCAACATCGGCGTGAACATCGCGGGCGGCGCGGGCAACTTGCAACACAACGGACTCGCGATCGCCGCCGCCGGCACTCGCTAGCCTCTCACGCGTGACGCGCCGGTCGCTCGAGTGCGGCCGGCCGGCGCTTTTCGACTCGGGGTAACGGACATGTCCGGGCATCCACGGCTCGCGGCATGGCGAGCCACCTTTGTGCTCGCTTGCGTCGTGATATGTGCGCGAAGCAACGCGCAATCGACCATCGATACGTCTACGCTTGCAGGCGTGCCAGTCACGAAAACGGTGCGTTCGATGCGTGAAATTCGCTATAGCCATGTCGTGAGCCAGCAGTTCGACTACAGCTGCGGCTCGGCCGCGCTCGCGACGCTGCTCAAATATGGCTATGGCATCGACATAGCGGAACCCGAACTGATCCGCCGAATGATGGCGTTCTCGACGCCCGAAGTCGTCGTGAAGAACGGCTTTTCCATGCTCGACATGAAGAAGTTCGTCGAAACGATCGGCCTGCGCGGCCGCGGCTTTCGCGTGAGCGTCGACGCGCTCTATCACCTGCAAGTCCCTGTGCTCGTGCTCATGAACATCGAAGGCTACGAGCACTTCGTCATCGTCAAGCATGCGCAAGATGGCCGCGTCTTCATCGCGGACCCCGCACTCGGCAATCGCATCGTCTCAGAGTCGAACTTCGTCTCGAGCTGGAACGGACTCGTCTTCGCGGTGCTCGGCAAGCCGCTGCTCGATGATTCGCCGCTCCTCGCCGGCAACGTGTCGCTCGCCGACAAGTTGCGCGCGCAAGCGCTCATGACGAGCACGGCCACGACGCCGTTCGTCGACTACGGCTTGTCGCGAGCTGACTGGTTTTGACCGATCATGAACGCGCGTTCCTTTCCCCTCGGTTTCGCGCTGATATTCGCAGCCGGCGCGGTCATGGCCGTCGCCGCGCACGCGGACGTCGTCGATTCCGCCGGCGGCCGATGTGGCGGCTGCTCGCTCTCGCAGGTCTTCTCGGTGAACAGTTCGTCGACTGACTCCGCTCGATGGCAGGCCGTCGATGACGCCACACTCGCGAGCCAGACCGGTAAGTATGCGGGCTCGGCGATGATCGACGGGATGGTGCTGAACGTGCTTTCGCAATGGCGCTTGCCGAATGGCGCGAGCGCAAGCGTGCAAGGCTCGCTCGTCGTCGATGACGCGAACCGCGCGCTCGACGCCCGAGTCTCGACGGCGGCGCGCGTATCGGATTTTGCTCATGGCAACGGCAACGGCAACGGCAACGGCGCGGGCGTCGCAGTGGGCGCGAATCCCGGCTCGAGCGCGAGAGGCGGTCAGAACGTCGCGATCAGCGGCGTCTCGCAATTGACGCAAGTGGCCGGCGACAACAACGTCGGCATCAACTCGGCCCTCATCGACTTCAACGGAGCACAAGCGCAGCCGCTCGCCGGCAACGACGCGCCGAGCGCGAACGCGGCGAACGCAGCGGGCACGATCAAATCCGGCATCGCGTTCGGCAGCGGCGGCGTCACGCTCGCGCTGCGGACACCGACTGGCGCGGCGACACAAACGATCGCGCCCGGCAGCGCGCATGAAAGCGGAACGATCGCCCAATTCGTGCGGATCGTCGGCAATAACCAGGCCGTATCCAACCAGTTGCAGCTGAGTCTGCGAACGCAACCGATGCCGGCGGCGCTCGTGCGCCAACTCGGCATGCTCGAAGCGCTGTGGAACACGGCCTACATGAGGAGATGAAGTAATCGAGACCTCGCCACGAGCGGGGCAATCGCGAAAACGCGGAGTCGCACCGCGCTCGCGCACGAATCGTAACAAGCAACAGAAGCGGCACGCGCAGGCAGCAAGACGGGGAAAGCGCGAGAGCCGCGAACCGGGGGAAGAACAATGTCCAGCATGTCGAGCAAGGCGTCGCGGCATACGAGGCTGACGGCCGTTCCGGCCGCGGCCGCGCTGTTCGCGTGCACGCCTGCCGGACATGCGCAAACGCTCGCGAATCAGTCTGTCGAAGAACGGCTCGATACGTTGATGCGTGTCATCGATCAGCAGCAACAGCGGATTCGCTCACTCGAGCGGCAGGTCACCGAACTCCAAATGGAACAGCGCGGACGCGGCCTCGCCGGCGCCGCGGCGAGCCCGGCCGCGGGCGACTCGGCGACGAGCGCGGCTTCGGCGTTCGCGCCCCGCCAGGACGACGCCGTTTCACCGGCGCTCGCGCAGATCACGCCGGGCGCGCCCGCGCCAGGAGGCGGCGGGCAGACCGCCACAGGCGTGCCGGCGCGCCCGCCCGTGCCTGCCTCGGCCGCCGGAACCGACGAGAGCGGTGCCGTGGGTACGTCGCAAAAGGCCGCGCAGCCCGCGCGCACCGAAGCGGAAGAGGCCGTCGCTCAGCGCGAGCACGCGCCGCTTTTCGATCGCAGACTTACCCTCGACTGGGGCATCAGCGACACCTACTACGATCGCCGCCAGTTGCAGTTGTCCGGGTTCCTCGCGCTCGACGCGATCTTTCTCGGCAACATCAATCTCGGCGAGACGAAATCGCATCAGTTGATGACCGACCTCGACGCGCGCTACGGCCTCACCGATCGCGTGAGCATCGACGTCGACGTCCCTTACGTCTACCGATACAGCAACTTCATCGTCGGCGGCGCCGGCGGCTCGGCAGGTACGCTTTCGGACGCATCCGCCACCTCGAGCGCGCTCGGCGACGTCAACTTCGGCCTCTACTACCAGTTCGTCAAGGAAAGCGCGAGCTGGCCGGACATTGTCGGGAGCCTGCGCGTGAAAGCGCCGAGCGGCACATCGCCGTTCGGCATCAAGCTCGTGCAGCTGGATCCGAACAACACGAACCTCGTCGCGCCCAGCAAGCTGCCGACGGGCACGGGTTTCTGGAACATCACGGGCGGTCTGTCGCTCTTGAAGACATTCGATCCGATCGTGCTGTTCGGCAGCGTCTCGTACACCTACAACGTCGCACGCTCGTTCTCCGACATTTCGTCCGTCGTCGGCCAGACGCAGCCCGCCAAGGTCAAGCTCGGCGACATCGTGCAATGGGGCGCGGGTGCCGCCCTCGCCTTCTCCGAAAAGGATTCGGCAAGCATCTCCTACACGATGGCGATCGAGCCGAAGAGCAAGACGCAGGCGCCGGGGCAGGACTGGCAAAGCGTGCCGGGCAGCGAAACGATGGCCGCGACACTGAATTTCGGTTTGAACCATGTGGTGAACAGGCACCTGACGATCAACGGATCGGTCTCGGTCGGGCTCACACCCGACGCGCCCAACTTCGTCGTCGGCGTGCGGTTCCCTTACACCTTCTAGGGGCAGACATTGTGCGCGAACCCCCTCACCTCCCCCCCGTTACGCCGTCCGCCGCCGGCACGCCGTTGCCGCCGGCCACGGACGCGAAGGAAAGCGTCGTTATGAACGTCACTCACGAAAGGGCGCTCCTCTACGTGGCGCGCGCCGCCGACGAAGCGCTCGTCGAGCACTTGACGAGCCGCGGCTGGAAGGTATCGATCGCGCACTCGCCGAGCGAAGCCGTTCGGCTCACGAAACCCGATCTGCCGAGCGCGGGCCTCATCGACATCACGCGCTTCACCTTGCGCGAGCTGTCCACGCTCGAGACGAGCCTGCGCCAGCAGCAGATCGGCTGGATCGCGCTCGCCAATCCCGAACGGCTCGTCGAGCCCGACATCCGCCGGCTGATTCGCAACTACTGCTTCGACTATGTGAAGCTCCCCGTCGCGCACCCGACCGTCGACTATTTGCTGAGTCATGCCTATGGGATGGTGACGCTTTGCGACCTCGACATGGTGGCAGGCGTGGCCGCGGCGGGCGACGACGAGATGGTCGGCACATGCGAACCGATGCAGCAGCTCTTCCGAACGATCCGAAAGGTCGCGAACACGGACGCCGCGGTGTTCATCTCGGGCGAGTCGGGCACGGGCAAGGAGCTCACGGCGCTCGCGATCCACGAGCGCTCGCCGCGCCGCAAGGAGCCGTTCATCGCGATCAACTGCGGCGCGATCCCGCACCACCTTCTGCAGTCCGAACTGTTCGGTTACGAGCGCGGCGCGTTCACGGGCGCGCATCAACGCAAAATCGGGCGCGTCGAAGCCGCGCACGGCGGCACGCTCTTTCTCGACGAAATCGGCGATTTGCCGCTCGAGAGCCAGGCGAGCTTGCTGCGGTTCCTGCAGGAAGGCCGCATCGAGCGGCTCGGCGGACGCGAATCGATCGCGGTCGACGTGCGCGTCATCTCGGCCACCCACGTCGACCTCGTCGGGGCGATGCGCGACGGACGTTTTCGGGCGGACCTCTTTCATCGGCTCTGCGTGCTGCGCATCGACGAGCCGCCGCTGCGCGCGCGCGGCAAGGACATCGAGATACTCGCCCATCACATCCTGCACAAGTTCAAGACCGACAGTTCGCGCAAGATTCGCGGCTTCGCGCCGTCGGCGATCGAGGCGATGTACAGCTATGGCTGGCCCGGCAACGTGCGCGAGATGATCAATCGCGTGCGGCGCGCGATCGTGATGGCGGAGAGCAAGCTGATCACCGCGGAGGACCTCGATCTCGCGCAGTTCACCGCGCAAGAATCGATGACGCTCGCGCAGGCGCGCGACACCGCCGAGAAACGCGCGATCGAGTCCGCGCTGCTGCGCCATCGGCATCGACTCAACGAAGCCGCGACCGACCTCGGGATTTCACGTGTGACGCTTTACCGGCTGATGGCCGCGCACGGGCTGCGCGAGGCCGGTACGCCGGAGCACGACAAAGCGGACGGTTCGCCGCTGCCGTCCCGGCTCCCCGAGCGGCCGGGCAGGCCGCCGAACGGCGATGCGTGCCAGAAGTGAGCGAACGTCGAGGGCGCCGCCTGTCGCGTACAATCGGCGCCAATCCCGCTTTGCTCTCTTGACGATTTTTCGATGACGACGTTGACACTGATCGTCGCGCGCGCCCGCAACGGCGTGATCGGCCGCGACAATCGCCTGCCCTGGCACTTGCCCGAAGACCTCGCCTTTTTCAAGCGCACGACGATGGGTGCGCCGATCGTCATGGGCCGCAAGACGCACGAGTCGATCGGCCGGCCGTTGCCGGGACGACGCAACATCGTCGTGACGCGCGACGCTTCGCGCCGCTTCGAAGGCTGCGAGACCGTGACGAGCATCCGCGACGCGCTCGAGCTTGCCGCCTCGGGCGGCGCCGCCGAGGCTTTTCTGATAGGCGGCACGGAGCTTTACAAGCAAGGCATCGCATTCGCCGACAAGCTCATCGTCACGGAAATCGCAGCCGACTTCGAAGGCGACGCGACGTTCCCAGCACCCGATCGCGCGCAATGGCGGGAAATTTCGCGCGAATCGCACCGCAAGGAAGGAGCGGACGGCTTCGATTACGCGCGCGTCGTCTATCGGCGCACCGCGCCTCCCGGTTAGGACGCGACGCAGCGGTTCCTGCCGGCTTGCGGCGGTTCGGCATCCGCCATAGAATGCGAATCATTCTCATTCGCATGAGGCTCGATTCGTGCCGAGCAGGTTCTTCTTTTTCGCCTCCGCATCAGCGGCTTCGCTCGAGAACCGCGGTGGCTTTGACTTCAGCGGAAGGAGCCTCGCATGAGGCCGCTTCTCGTCCGGCTGCACCGATGTTTCGGCATTGCGACGGCCTCGTTCCTCATCGTGGCGGGACTGAGCGGCGCGGTCATCGCGTGGTATCAAGAACTCGATGCGGCGGTCAATCCCGCCTTCTTCCGTTCCGTCACGCCCGGTAGGCCCCAGCCGCCGCTAGCGCTTGCGGATCGACTCGAAGCAGCCGACCCTCGCATTGCAATCACTTACCTTCCGCTCCACGTTGAAGTCGGCCATACGCTCATCGTCGGCGTCGCGGGCCGCACGAATCCCGCAACGGGCAAGCCGTACGAGCTCGGCTTCAATCAGGTTGCGCTCGATCCGGTGACGGGCGCCATCCAAGGCCGGCGTGCGTGGGGATCGCCTTCGCTCTCGCGATTGAATCTGCTGCCGTTCGTCTACAAACTGCACTACACGCTTTTCCTGCCATTGCGCGGCGGCGTCGATATCGGCAGATGGCTGATGGGGATCGTTGGCATTCTCTGGACGATCGACTGCATCGTCGCGATCATGATCGCGTTCCCGAGCGCAAAGACATGGCGCAAGTCGTTCGCATTCCGCATGAAGCGCGGCGGCTACGCGCTCGTGTTCGACCTGCACCGCTCGGGAGGGGTCTGGCTCTGGGCCGTGATGTCGATCGTCGCCGTCACCTCGGTCTCGATGAATCTCGCCGATCCCGTCGTGCGGCCGATCGTCTCGCGATTGTCGCCGCTCGAGCCGACGCCGTTCACGTCGAGCGCACTACGCCAGCCTGTGTTGGCGCACGAGCCACTGTTGAGCCGCGAGCAAATCATCGAGATTGCCGAGGCGGCGGCACGACGCGAGCACATCCCGCATACGCCTGGCGCGCTACGCTACGCGCCAGGACTCGCCGCGTACGGCGTGCGCTACTTCGATGCAAGCAGTCACCGCAACGAGGCGGGGCTCGGCGATGCGTGGCTCTATTGGGACGCCCGAACGGGCGCCCCGGCGGGCCGGCAGATTCCCGGCCGAGGCTCAGCCGGCGATCTTTTCATGGAAGCTCAGTTTCCGCTGCATTCCGGCCGCATCGCGGGCCTTGCCGGGCGCGTCGTGGTGAGCATGACTGGACTGGCCGTAGCCGTTCTGAGCGTGACAGGTCTCGCCATCTGGCTGACGAAAGCGCGGGCGCGCCGATCGGCGGCCGCGGCGGCGGCACGACGTCCGGCTCGTGAACGCGAGCGCACGCCCGTATAAGGTTCCCGGCGACGCCTACTGACCCGCCACCGTCATCCGCTCGATCAGCACCGACCCGGTCTGCTTGGTGCCGCGCACGATGGTATCGGCGCCGATCGCGACGATGTTGCGGAACATCTCCTGCAGCGTGCTCGCGACGGTGATCTCCTCGACGGCATGCTGAATCTTGCCGTTCTCGACCCAGAATCCCGATGCGCCGCGCGAATAGTCGCCCGTCACATAGTTGACACCCTGGCCCATCAGCTCGGTCAGCAGGAGCCCCGTATCGAGCTTTCTGAGCATGGCCTCGAAATCGTCGTCCTCGCTCGTTTGCGAGCTTCTGAGCGAAAGGTTGTGGGAGCCGCCCGCGTTGCCCGTCGTCTGCATGCCGAGCTTGCGCGCCGAGTAAGTCGACAGGAAATAGCCCTCGACGACGCCGTCCTTCACGACCGGACGCCGTTTCGTGCGCACGCCCTCCTCGTCGAACGGCGCGCTGCCCATCGCGCGCGGCACGTGGGGGTCTTCGACGATCTGCACGTGCGGCGCGAAGACGCGCTTGCCGAGACTGTCGACGAGAAACGTCGTCTTGCGATAGAGCGCGCCGCCGCTCGTCGCCTGCACGAATGCCCCGAGCAGGCCGGCGGCCAGCGGCGCCTCGAACAGCACCGGCACCTTGCGCGTATCGAGGCGCCGCGCGCTGAGCCGCGCGAGCGCCCGCTCGGCCGCGTAACGCCCGATCGCCTCGGGATCGGCCAACTCATCCGCGCTGCGCTTCGACGAATACCAGTCGTCGCGCTGCATGTTGCGTCCGCTGCCGGCGATCGGCGCGCACGAGATGTAGTGACGAGAGTACGGATAGCCGGAGAGAAAGCCGCGCGTCGTCGCGAGCACGAACTGCGAGTGCTGCGCCGAGACGCTCGCCCCCTCCGAGTTCTTGATTTGCGCGTCCGTCGCGAACGCGGCATCTTCGGCGCGGCGCGCGATTTCGACCGCGTCTTCCGCCGTGAGATGCCACGGATGGTAAAGGTCCAGGTCGCGCGGCGCCGTTTCGAGCAGCTCCGCCTCGGCCAGCCCCGCGCAGTTGTCCTCAGCCGTGAAGCGCGCGATGTTGTAGGCCGCTGCGACCGTGTCGCGCAGCGCCTCCTTCGAAAAATCCGAGGTGCTCGCGTTGCCGCGCTTCGCGCCGATGAAGACCGTCACCCCGACCATCTTGTCGCGGTTGTGCTCGATCGTCTCGACCTCGCCGCGCCTCACCGTCACGGACAAGCCGTCGCCCTCGGAAATCTCGGTGGCCGCATCGGTCGCCCCGAGCGATTTCGCGTGGCGAAGGATGTCCGATGCAATCTCCTTCAATTCGTCTTGCGTATGCGGAAAGAAGCGTTGTGGGGTATCGGTGTCCGCTGCCATCGTGGTTGCCATCCGGTGTAGAGCTTTCGGGGAGACGCGCGGCGCTCGGCGGCTCTTCCGCCCTCCGGCTTCGACGAAAAGCGTCGCAGCCGGCTCGCGCGCGCGTTTTGCGCATCCCGCGATCATAGCAAGGTCCGCGTCGATGCGAATGCCCAAGCTACAATGGCGGCATGACACGCAAAACCCGCATTCAACCGATCGAGCCGGCCGCCCCCGAGCTCGACGACGATCTTGCTTACACGCGGCCGAGCAAGTCGCAGATGAAGCGCGAAATGCATGCGCTGCAAGCGCTCGGCGTCGAGCTCGTCGAGTTGCCGAAGGACGCCTTGAAACGGATGCCGATGCCCGACGATCTCGCCGACGCCGTTCTCGAAGCTCGCCGCATCACCGATCACGAAGGCAAGCGCAGGCAGATTCAGTACATCGGCCGAGTGATGCGCTCGCTGACCGAAGAGGAAATCGACGCGCTGCGCACGGCGCTCGAAGCGAACCGTGGCGCCAACAAGGCCGAAACGGCGCGGCTGCACTGGATCGAGGACACGCGCGAGCGCCTCCTCGCCGACGACGACGCTTTCACGGCCTTCGTGCGCGAACATCCAGGGGCCGATGCGCAAACGGGCCGCACGCTGATTCGGAACGCGCGCAAGGAAGTGCAGCAAGGCAAGCCGCCGCGCTATTTCCGCGAGCTGTTCCAATGGATCAAGAACGCGAGCGGCGGCGGTGCCGCGCACCCGGTCGAAGGAGCCGGTCCGGACGATCAGACGACGGAAGACGACGAAGATGACAACCAAGCGTAGCCACCCCGACGAAATCGTGATCGGCCTGCTCTCGATCAGCGATCGCGCGACGAGCGGCGTCTATGAGGACAAGGGTATCCCGTCGCTCGAGGCCTGGCTGCAAAAGGCGCTCGCCTCGCCCTGGCGCACCGAAAAACGGCTCGTTCCCGACGAGGTCGACACGATTTCGAAGACGCTCGTCGAGCTCGTCGACGACATAGGCTGCGATCTCGTGTTGACGACAGGCGGCACCGGCCCCGCACGGCGCGATGTCACGCCCGAAGCGACGCTCGCGGTCGCAACGAAGGAAATGCCTGGCTTCGGCGAACAGATGCGTCAGATCAGCCTGCACTTCGTGCCGACGGCGATTCTGTCCCGACAGGTGGCCGTGGTACGCGAAACGCCGACGCACGCGGCGCTGATCGTCAATTTGCCGGGCCAGCCAAAATCGATTCAGGAAACACTCGAGGGCTTGCGCGACGACACGGGCGCGGTGCAAGTGCCGGGCATCTTCGCGGCGGTGCCATACTGCATCGATCTGATCGGCGGCCCGTACGTGACGACGAACGACGATGTCGTCACCGCCTTCCGGCCGAAGAGCGCGCGGCGCCCCCCGAACCCATGACGCGGCTAAGGCTCGCTCAGTTGCCTTCGACCGGCGCGCTCGGCGCGACAACGAGAAAATGCTGACGGTAATACTTGAGCTCGTCGATCGACTCGTGAATATCTGCGAGGGCCGTATGCATCGCGCGCTTCTGAAAGCCTTTGTAGACGGTCGGCTGCCAGCGCCGGCAGAGTTCCTTCAGCGTGCTCACGTCGAGATTGCGGTAGTGAAAGAACCGCTCCAGCTCGGGCATCCAGCGCGCCATGAAGCGACGGTCCTGGCAGATCGAGTTTCCGCACATCGGCGACTTGCCCGGCGGAACGTAAGCCGAAAGAAACGCGAGGATCTGCTCGGCTGCCTCACGCTCCGTCACCGTCGAGGCGCGCACGCGCTCGGTGAGCCCCGAACGGCCGTGCGTGTTCCTGTTCCATTCGTCCATCTTGCCGAGCGTCTCGTCGCTCTGATGGATGGCGAGCACGGGCCCTTCGACGATCTTATCGAGCGTCGAATTCGTGACGACGACGGCGATTTCGATGATGCGATCGGTGTCGGGCTCGAGCCCCGTCATTTCCATGTCGAGCCAGACGAGGTTCATCTCGCTGCGGGCAAGCGTCGGCTCGCCGACGAGTTCGAGGGTGTCAGTCATGAAGGCATCCAGGTTACGAACAAGGGCTGGCAAAACCCTATAATTGTCGCATAGATACAACGGACCTCCGCGATGTCATCCCTTTACTTCACCGTCCTCTTCGCAGCCACCGTGCTCGCCATGGTCGGCACGAAACTATGGCTCGCCGCACGCCAGATCCGGTTCGTCGCGGCCCATCGCGGCGCGGTGCCGCAGCAGTTCGCGGGAACGATCACACTCTCCGCTCATCAGCGCGCGGCCGACTACACGATCGAGCGCACGCGGCTCGGCATGCTCGAAGTCGTCGTCGGCGCCGCCGTCACGATCGCGCTCACGCTGCTCGGCGGCGTGCAGGCGCTCAACGTCGGGGTCTCGGACCTGCTCGGTCACGGCTATGTTGGGCAGATCGGCTTGGTCGCGGTCGTCGTCGCGATCACGAGCATCATCGACTTACCGTTCGACTATTACCGGCAGTTCGTCGTCGAAGAGCGTTTCGGCTTCAACCGGATGACAAAGGCGATCTTTTTCGCCGATCTCGCCAAGAGTACGGCGCTCGGCGCCGCCTTCGGGCTGCCGCTCCTCTTCGTCGTGCTCTGGCTCATGCACCAGGCAGGCAATTTGTGGTGGCTCTGGGCCTGGGCCGTCCTCGTCGCGTTCCAGTTGCTCGTGCTCGTGCTCTACCCGACGCTCATCGCACCGCTCTTCAACAAGTTCGAGCCGCTCACCGATGAAGCGCTGAAGGCTCGGATCGAAGCGCTGATGAAGCGCTGCGGCTTCGCCGCCAAGGGTCTCTTCGTGATGGATGGGAGCCGCCGCTCCGCGCACGGCAACGCCTACTTCACGGGCTTCGGCGCATCGAAGCGCATCGTTTTCTTCGATACGCTGCTCGCCCGCCTGACGGGCGCCGAGATCGAAGCCGTATTGGCCCATGAGCTCGGCCATTTCAAGCGCCGTCATGTCGTCAAGCGGATGGCCGTCATGTTCGCGGTCAGTCTCGCACTGCTCGCGTTGCTCGGCTGGCTGACGCAACGCACCTGGTTCTACGAAGGGCTCGGCGTCGAGCCGTCGATGACCGCGAGCAACAACGGCCTCGCGCTCGTGCTGTTCTTCCTCGCGCTCCCCGTGTTCCTCTTCTTCGTCACCCCGCTCGGCAGCCTGAGCTCGCGCAAGCACGAGTTCGAGGCCGATGCATTCGCCGCAAGCCAGACCGATGCGCGCGAGCTCGTCAACGCGCTGGTCAAGCTCTATGAGGACAACGCGGCGACGCTGACGCCCGATCCTGTCTATACGGCGTTTTACTACTCGCACCCGCCGGCCTCGCAGCGCATCGATCGACTGCTGCACCCCGCATGAGGAGCCGCTCCGCCCCAGCTCGAGCCGTAACGCGCGACGCCGAAGGGGCCGATCGCGCTTGCGACGCGACGGACGCCAACCGCGTCGACGGCCTCGTCGTCGCCGCGCACGGACGCCACTATCTCGTCGCTCGCGGCGGCGACACGCGCGTGCTCGTGCAATGCTTTCCGCGCGGCAAGCGCAGCGAAGTGGCCGTCGGCGATCGCGTCGTCTACGAGCCGACCTCGGTCGATCAGGGCGTGATCGTCGAAATCGGCGCGCGCCGCAATCTGCTTTATCGTTCCGATCAGTACAAGTCGAAGCTCTTCGCGGCCAATCTCGACCAACTGCTGATCGTGCTCGCGACGGAGCCGCATTTCAGCGAGGATCTGCTCGGCCGCGCGCTCGTCGCCGCGGAAGCGAATGCGCTCGCGCCGCTGATCCTGCTGAACAAGACCGACATCGAGCCGGCGCTCGAAAAGGCGCGGGCACGGCTCGCCCCCTACCGCGCGCTCGGCTACGAGGTGCTCGAACTGTCGATCAGGACGCGCGCGGATGAAGCGCGCGAGACGCTCGGCACGCGCCTCGCGGGTCATTCGACGCTGCTGCTCGGTCAGTCTGGCATGGGCAAATCGACGCTCGTCAACCTGCTGGTTCCGAATGCCGATGCGGCTACTCGCGAAATCTCGACGGCCTTGGGCAGCGGCCGCCATACGACGACGTTCACGCGGCTCTATCCGCTTCCCGTGAGCGGAGCGCTGATCGATTCGCCGGGCTTCCAGGAGTTCGGCCTTCATCATCTGACCGAGGGCCGGCTCGAGCGCGCGTTCCCCGAGTTCCGCCCGCTGCTCGCCGACTGCCGCTTCTACAACTGCCATCATTTGCATGAACCCGGCTGCGCGATACTCGCAGCCTTGGCGGACGGCCGCATTGCGCGCGAACGCCATGCACTCTATGCACAACTGGTACACGAAGCCAATCAGACGGTACGCTAGCGTCGTGCAACGATAGGCGGCAAACACGCCGAGAAGCTCTCGCCATGCTCAAGCTGATGCTCGCTCCCAACACCGTGATCGGCCAGCACTGGGTGAACCTCCTGACCGTCGCCGGGATTCCTTGCGAGTTGCATAACCGCTACCTGAACGGCGCGCTCGGCGAAATCCCAGCCGAGCAGTGTGCGCCCGAGCTATGGCTTGTCGACGAGCGTGACGAGACGATTGCGAGAAAGCTCATCGAGGCGGCCGTCAACGGCCCGCCTCCCGGCGGCGCTTCGTGGCGCTGCCGCCGTTGCGGCGAAACGCTCGAGCCTCAGTTCACGCTCTGTTGGCAATGCGGGACCGCACGCGATCCTCGCGACGATTGAATCGCGCAGGGCGAGGAGATGGCCTTCGCTTGCGGGAACGAGCCGGCTAGCCGACCCAGACCGCAATCGTCAGCATGAGCAGCAGAATCATCCAGAGGATGACAGCGCGCCAGACGAGGCCGACCGCCGACTGCAACGTACGCGGTGTGCAATCGTCGCCGACGGGGATCGGACCGCCGTCGGTTGCGCCGAGCGCGTCAAGGCTCGACGGCTCGGCGAGCGGGCCAGCCAGTCGGGCGCCGAGCGCCCCGCTGCCCGCGGCGAGCAGCACGCCGTCGTTGACGTCGTGCCACTGGCGCGAATGATTGCGCCACGCATAAATCGCATCCTCGAAATTGCCGACGATGGCAAAGCCGAGCGCCGTGAGGCGCGACGGCACCCAGTCCATGACGAAGAACACACGCTGCGGAAACGTCGCGAATGCGACCGTCCGGTCGCCGACGGGCACCGCCCAGGCGCGCGCGAGGTATTCCGAGATCCGATAGAGGACCGCACCCGCCGGGCCAATCGGCACGAGGAACCAGAAGAAGACGCCAAAGACGTGACGATGCGAAGCGACGACGGCATGAATCAGCGTATGCCGCACGATTTCCCCGACGGGCATGTCGATCGTCTCCATGCCTGTCCACTCGTTGAGAATTTCGCGTGCGCGCGGCACGTCGTCGTTATTGAGCGCCAGGTGGATATCGGTGAAGTAATGGCTGAATTGCCGAAAGCCGAGCGTGAAATAAACGATGACGACGTTCCAGAGAAACGCCAGTGCAAAGCTGATTCGATAAAGCAGGTAGTAGACGGCCGCAACCGCCAGCGTCCAAGGCAGGACGACCGCCAGCCAGGCCAGGATTCCATGCTTTTTCTTGCCGGCGTCGAATCCTTGCGCCGCCCACTCCGCGTGATATTGAAGCAGTGCGAACACCGGATTGCTCGGTGAAAGCGCACGTAACTGTTCGATAACGAGAGCCAGCAATACGGAGAAAAAAGTCATGCGACGCGCCGTGCCTATTGGATTCTTTGCTATTGTCGCGTAACGATAGCACAGGGCGGCTGCATCCGAACGTGCGGAATCGCCACAGGTGCGTGGCGTCGCGCGCTCAAGCGCATCACGCTATGAGGAAGCGGTAGAAGTTGCGCAGCATGCCAGCTGTCGCCCCCCAGATGAAGTAATGGCCGCCCGTGCCGTGGCGCGGATAAGGCATCGCGAAGAAGCGCCGCTCGCCGCCTTCCCAGCGCAGCAATCGCACCTCGTGATGGGCTGGGTCCATCAGATAGTCGAGCGGTACCTCGAAGATCTCAGCGACCTCGAGTGTATCGGCTTGCACCGAAAACGGTGGATGCACGAGCCCCACCACGGGCGTCACGCGGAATCCCGTGCCGGTCAGATAATCGGGCAGCGCGCCCAGGATTTCAACGCGCTCGGACGCGAGCGACACTTCTTCGCGCGCCTCGCGCAACGCCGTTGCCACCGCGTTCTCGTCGTCCGGCTCGCGCCGGCCACCCGGAAAGCTGATCTGCCCGGCATGATCGCTCAGGTGATCGGCACGTTGCGTCAGGAGAACGGTCAAGCGCTCCTCACGGACCACGAGCGGCATCAATACCGCCGCGGCGCGAGGATCTT
Source organism: Trinickia sp. EG282A (assembly GCF_040965455.1). Classification (NCBI taxonomy): domain Bacteria; kingdom Pseudomonadati; phylum Pseudomonadota; class Betaproteobacteria; order Burkholderiales; family Burkholderiaceae; genus Trinickia; species Trinickia sp. EG282A. The sequence continues at coordinate 1,081,546 of NZ_JBFRCC010000003.1, forward strand.
CCACTTCGCGTCGATGCGCGTCGCTCGGCTCCGGAGACCAGACGAGGCGCTGCGCAAAACGCGCACGCAAGCCCTCCGGTGTGAGCCGCTCATCGGGAACAGCGGGCAAATCGGCGCCGGTCGATTCGACCGGCAAAGCGTCAGGTTCGAAAACGGGGCGGATCAACGCAACTCCGAACGTAAGGCCTCGATATCGCTATTCTCGCCTGCAAAACAAAAAAGCACCCGAGGAGGGTGCTTTTTTTTACAGCTCTTACCGACGCTTATGAAGCGGCGCGGTCTTTCGTCACGAGCTTTTCCTTGATGCGCGCGGACTTGCCCGAACGCTCGCGCAGGTAGTAGAGCTTCGCACGGCGCACGTCGCCACGACGCTTGACGACGATGCCGGCCAACAGCGGCGAGTAGGTCTGGAACGTACGCTCGACGCCTTCGCCCGACGAAATCTTGCGGACGATGAACGACGAGTTGAGGCCACGGTTGCGCTTCGCGATCACGACGCCCTCATAAGCCTGGACGCGCTTGCGGTTGCCTTCCACGACATTCACGTTGACGACCACGGTGTCACCGGGGCCGAAATCGGGAATGGACTTGCCGGCGAGCACGCGCTCGATCTCTTCCTGCTCGAGTTTTGCAATCAGATTCATCACTGACTCCTAAAGCCATCTTGTCGGCGTTTTGCCCGCCTTGCGCTCGAACCGACACGCCCGGCATGGCCCCGATAGAGGATGGGTTCACATCAGGTGCAAGGCACTTTCGTGCAATGGCACCCCCTCGTCCGCCACGGCTCACCGAAAGCTCGATCAAGCTTTCGGCGGTTCCTTGGCAAGACTCGCGAGCCATGCCTCATCGGCACGGCTCAGCATCTTGTTGCGCCTCGCGCGCTCGATCAGATCGGGCCGCTTGGCAGCAGTGTTGCGCAGCGCCTGGCGACGACGCCACTGTTCGATTTCCGCATGATGCCCAGAGAGCAGCACATCCGGCACGCGCACGCCCTCGTACTCCTCGGGGCGCGTGTAATGCGGACAGTCGAGCAGCCCGTCGACAAAACTATCTTGCTCCGCCGACTGCGCATCGTTCAATACGCCGGGCAGCTGGCGCACGACTGCATCCATCAGCGCCATCGCCGGCAATTCGCCGCCCGAGAGGACGAAATCGCCGAGACTGACCTCTTCGTCGACACAGCGATCGACGAGTCGCTGGTCGATCGCTTCATACCGCCCACAAAGCAGGACCAAACCGGGCTCGTGCGCGAACCGCATGACACGCTCATGATCGAGCGCCGCACCCTGCGGCGAAAGCATGAGCACGCGGGTGGCCTCGATCCCTTGCGCGGCCTGCGCGGCCTTGGCCGCGGCAATCGCCGCTTCGAGCGGCCTGGCGAGCATGACCATGCCCGGACCGCCGCCGTACGGACGATCGTCGACGGTGCGGTAGTTGTCCGTCGTGAAATCACGCGGATTCCACGTGCGCAAACCGAATCGCCCCTGCTTCGCCGCGCGGCTCGTGATGCCCCACTCGGTCAACGCGCGGAACATCTCGGGAAAGAGCGTGACGACATCGAACTGCATCGCGCGCTCTCCTTGCTCGACCATGCTCAGTAATCGGCTTCCCAGTCGACGATGATGCGCTTCGCCGCCTGATCGACCGCCTTGACGTACACCCCGACGAACGGGATCAGCCGCTCGCCTGTCGCGGGCTCACCATCCTTGCCGATCGACGGGTACTCGACGCGCAAGACGGTATGCGCGCCGTTGTCGATCAGGTCGGCAACGCGGCCGAGCGCGACACCTGCCTCGTTGACGACTTCGAGGTCGACCAGATCGACCCAGTAAAACTCGTCTTCGCCCAATGCGGGGAAATCGGCCCGACTGACATGAACGCGATACCCGCGCAGCCCGAGTGCGTCATCCCGATCGGCAAGACCACCGAGCTGCGCGACGACATGCTCGCCATGCACCTTCGCCTGCGCCATGCGCGCTGACTTGCGCTCTCGACCCTTCTCGAGCCACCAGCGCTTGGCGCTGAGCAGTGCATCGCCGCCTTGACCGGCGCTCGCGTGGGCCAAGACCTTTACCCAGCCCTTGAGCCCATAAGCGTCGACGATCGCGCCGACTTCGACCGCATCTTCGGGCCAGCTATCGGTGGACTCGGCGCGCAGTGCTGCTTCAGCTTCGTTGTCCGGCGCAGCGCGCTCGGCGCGCTTCGGGACGAACGCTCCAAACGACGCGGGCGCACGCGAATCCGACTTCGCGCGCCCGGAACCACCCGAGTCACGAGCGGTCATTGGCGCGCCTCCGTGCAGCCCTGGCAGCCTCTTCGCGCCGTTGCTCCGGAGAGCCGGTGTGCACCCAACGCGAGCCGCCGATACTGCATTCAAGCAACCGGCTGCGCCTTCTGAGCTTGCTTCACGAGACGCTCGACAGTCGGCGACAGCTGCGCGCCGACGCCTTGCCAATACGTGAGGCGATCCTGCGCGATGCGCAGCGATTCACCCTTCGTCGCGACCGGGTTGTAAAAGCCGACGCGCTCGATGAAGCGACCGTCACGACGGCTGCGCGAATCGGTGGCGACGATGTTGTAGAACGGGCGCTTCTTCGAGCCGCCGCGTGCCAGACGGATAATGACCATGCCTTGATCCTTGAAAATCCTGAAAACCGGGGTTCGGGACTACCGAAACGCTCGATTATAGCTGGAAATTGAAACCATAACAAACACTTAGATCAGCCCGGGCGGCAAGGGTCGGGATAGCACGCCCGGGCGCCGGCACGCGGCGTAGAATGCGCGATCCGGCGTTGCGACCGAGGGTACGTGACTCCCTGGCCGTGCCGGCCGCTCGATTCCGATATTCCGGCTCTATGTCCCGTCCCGCTCCGCTGACACTAACGCGCTTTCGCTCGAAAACCCTGACTGCCGCGCTCGCCTTCTTCTTCGGCAGCCTCGGCGCGCACCGCTTTTATCTGTACGGCCTTCGCGACAAGTTCGGCTGGGCGCACATCGTGGGCACGTTGCTTGGCGTTCGCGGTGCACTGCTATTGATAGCGACCGCGCGCACCTCGACGCTCGGCTGGGCACTGGCGATACCTGGCGCCGTCTCCGTGCTCACGGGCTGTCTGGCAGCGATCGTCTACGGGCTGCGACCCGACGAGAAGTGGGATGCTCAATTCAACTCCGGGTCGGACAAGCGCAGCCGCTCCGGCTGGACCGTCATCTTTATCGTCATCTTCTCGCTCTTTTTCGGGGCCATGCTGCTGATGGCCGGGCTAGCGCTCGCGTTTCAGACTTACTTCGAGTCGCAAATCGATGTGAATCAATCGCTATCTCGGTGACCTCCGCAGCGTCAGAACAGAGTCAGCTGCCGATCGGGCGCTTCAGGTGGCTGGGGACGCCGGAATTGCGACATGTCGAGAATACCTCGTTGCCGCTCGTTGAGCCGCAGCCGCTTGGTAGCCTTCGCAAAGCGCTGCTTCAGCAGCTGCGCCCATGCTCCTTCGCCTTTCATCCGATGCGCGAACGATGAATCGTAGTCTTTGCCGCCCCGCATGTCGTGGATGCGCGCCATGACACGTTCGGCGCGCTGGGGGAAATGCGCGGCGAGCCAGTCCTTGAAGAGCGGCGCCACTTCCCACGGCAAGCGCAAGACGATATAGCTCGCGCTTGTCGCCCCGGCTTCCGCGCATGCCTCGAGCACACGCTCGAAATCGGGCTCAGTGACGAACGGAATGACGGGCGCGACGCTGACCCCGACCGGAACGCCGGCTTCGCTCAACGCACGAATCGTCCTAAGGCGTCGTGCGGGCGCCGCCGCGCGCGGCTCCAGCGTGCGGGCGATAGCGGCATCGAGCGTGGTGACGGTAACGGCGGCCATCACGAGACCGCGAGCAGCCATTGGAGCGAGCAGGTCGAGGTCACGCTCGATCAAAGACGACTTGGTGATCGCGGCGAATGGATGCCCGTAGTCGTGCAGTACCTCGATCACTCGGCGCGTGATTTTCAACTCGCGCTCGATGGGCTGATAAGCATCGGTGTTCACGCCCAACGCAATCGGCTCGGGCGCGTAGCTCTTTTTTGAGAGCTCACGCTCGAGCAATTCCGCCGCGTTGACCTTCGCGTAGATGCGGCTCTCGAAATCGAGGCCCGGCGACAAGCCGAGATAGCTGTGCGTCGGTCGAGCAAAGCAATAGATGCAGCCGTGCTCACAACCGCGATAAGGATTGACCGAAACGTTGAATGGGACGTCGGGCGACGCGTTGCGCGTCAGGATGCTTTTGGCATGCTCCTCGAACACTTCGGTTCGCAGCGGCGGCGCTTCATCGGCTTCTTCTGTCGTCCAGCCGTCATCGACCGCCTCGCGCTGATCGACTTCGTAGCGGCCTTGGAGGTTGGAGACGGCGCCGCGCCCTTTCCTCGGCGCGGGCGGCGCAATTGGAAATTCGACGTCTGAATCGTCCATTTGCTCGTTGAAACAAGAATTCGGCAAGCCTTGCCTTTCGTCGGACAAAGAACAGGCATGTGGCCGCAGTTCGGATACCCAAGGCCAATGTCTCGACCGAGATGAATATGATACTGTATGGATGTACAGTGTCAATGTGCTTTTTGCTCGGGCAGCGGTTGGGGTTTGGGGCCGATTCGCGGCCCCAAAGCACAAACCCCCGCGAGCGAGAGCTGGCGGGGGTTTGATGGGGTTGGGGAGCCTGACGATTACCTACTTTCACACGGGGATCCGCACTATCATCGGCGTGGAGTCGTTTCACGGTCCTGTTCGGGATGGGAAGGGGTGGTACCAACT
>NZ_JBFRCC010000004.1:0-816168 GCF_040965455.1 Trinickia sp. EG282A
ATGTCATGCGCAACGCCAATCCTGCCTGCCGGTCCGCTCGGTCACGTTCCCGAAATGGTCGGTCACGTTGCCGAAATCGTCGGTCACGATCCCGAAACGGCCGGTCACGTTCGTCCGAAATACTCACGCGTGCTGCATATGACCTAGTTAGTCCGCACGTTCACGATCGGAGGTGTGCAGTTCTTCCCCGTGCGCACCACCTGGATGTCCAGCCGAACCAAGGGCGCGTGAACATTGTTGCGACGCTTCGCTCGCCCGCTAACCACCGATTCTTGAGGTTTTCATCGGCGGTCAGACGGGCAAATTTGTCGCATCCCTTGGGGACGTAGCCGAGGCCAGCCGGTGCCCGATGCGGGCGTGCGTATAGTTTCGATGCCTCCCGGCGCGATCCCGCCAGCCTTGATGGGCAATAAGCCGACGAGACATTTGAGCCGCGTCGTCTTGCCTGTCGCCGTTGCGCCCAAGCACGACCGTGCAAGCCTCGTCCGCCACCCTGAGCGGCACATCGCGTAACGCGTGGCTGCTGGCCGTAGTACTGATCGATTCGCTGAACCTCGAGCATTGGGGACTCGCGCCTCATTGGCTGCTTAAGCTCGAGCCTTCAGTCTGTCATTCAGGGCAGTCATTCGTGGAACGAATGGATCTTATCCAAACAATTGATTTTTTCGATTTCTGGAAATGTCGCATAGTACATCCTGCAGTGCGCGCTGTGCCGGCGATACGATCACCGTCTGAATGCGCCCCGAAAAGGAAATTTTTCATGACCTGCAAGATGCAATCCGATGTTATTGCTGCCGATATCAATCTGGATGCCAAACCGAATTCATCGGGCTGCGTTGGAATCAATAAGTTTTGGACCCATGAGCTCCGTGAAGAAGACGCCGCGTTGACGCGGGTCGCTCCGACCTGATGTTGGCGCATTTGACCGATTCGCCGGAGAAGAAAATGCACATTCTTGATGTTAATGAGATGGCTCTGTCCTATGTGAAATCATTCGAACTGATTGCGATCTTCGCTACCGCATGCGTCGCGCTCGAGCTAATCTTTCCGGCTTATCGAAACAGTTTTGCCTCATACGTTCGCGGCGTGCGGACTTGGATTATTCGCATTGGATGCGGCGCGGTAATCTGGCATTTCTACGCTGTGAGTTTGGGCTGGCTAGGAATTAAGCCGCTCGTAACGATCAATTTCGGCACGTTGCTTCACTCTGACAACATAATCATTAACAAGGGCTTGACCGTCCTTTCAGCTGTCTCGGTGGCGATTGCCGGCGACTTCTTTTACTACTGGATGCACCGCGCTCAGCATGCGGTTCCATTGCTGTGGCGCATGCACGCCACTCATCACTCGATCCGCGAACTGACAGCATGGAATTGCAATCACTACGTTTCCGAGCCACTCGTTTACGCAGTATTTGTAGCACTACCACTGGCGCTGATCCACTTTGAATCTGGCGTCGTGCCCGCGGTTGCCATGACGCTGATTACCTTTCAGGCCCATCTTTCTCACTCTAGCACGAGCATCAATCTGGGGCCGCTGCGATACATCATCGGCGACAATAAGTTCCACCGTATTCACCACTCTTCGGAAGCGCATCACCGGCACAAAAACTATGGGTTCTTTACGACGATCTGGGACACCATTTTTCTCACGGCACACTGGCCGAAAAAGAATGAGTGGCCGGAAGTCGGCCTCAAAGGCCAGTCCGAACCGCTCACCGTGCGCGACTACCTTGTGTTTCCGTTTGATCGACGCCGCTGGTGTAGAGCTAAAGTCGGAAGTGGTGCACAAGCGAGTTGAAGGTATGTTGGATGCAACGGCAGGTTTACGCTGAGAATCTGATCGTCGAGGTCGGCGTCGATGACACATGCATTTCATCCTGCGCCGATAGTTCATCGTGACTGAAGGTCGGGCGTTTCGAGAAGCGCTGAACACCAGGGCGACGGCGCTCACGCCTGGCCCGTCTTTCGCTCGTTGCGCGGCCGCTTCCTTGAACTTCGCCGTGTACACCCAGTTCGGTATCCGAACATCTCTTTTTCGTTCCGTTGGCGGACTTTATACGCGGTCTGCTGCAAGGCGAAATCTCAGGGGGAGACTCAGCTGTGTCTGGAGGTTCCAGGGCAAAAAACATCTAAGCCCCTCGCAAAGTCGGTATCAAATCGGCACCAGCTTTTAGATGATCAAGGTAGTCCGCCCACCACTGCATCATCTTTTTTCGTTCCGGCAGGTATTCCGCATAGTTATAGGCGGCTCGAACCTCGTCACGCTCGCCGTGCGCCAATTGACGCTCTATGGCGTCGCGATGCCACAGATGCGATTCGTTTAGCAGCGTGGAAGCGATCTTGCGGAAGCTATGCCCCGTGAATTCGTCCTTGGCATATCCAAGCCGACGCAACGCCGCATTGATTGTGTTCTCACTCATCGGCCGCTCCCGCGTTCGCTCTCCTGGAAAGACGTACTTGGCAGCGCCGGTCAGCGGCTTCAGTTCGCGTAGGATACCGATCGCCTGCGTCGGCAATGGAACGACATGAGTCGCCCTGGATTTCATCTTCTCCGCCGGGATACGCCATTCGGCTTTATCCAAATCCATTTCCTTCCATTCGGCGTGACGCAGTTCACCGGGACGCACGAATACTATCGGCGCTAAGCGCGCGGCACACCTGACCACCAACGTTGCTTGGAGACCATCCAGCGCACGGAGCAGTGCACCAACCGCGACCGGATCGGTGATCGTGGGAAACGGCGTCGTCGTCGGTCTAGATAATGCGCCCTTCAATAGTTCGGCCGGATCGTTCTTCGCTAAGCCGGCGGCGATGGCATAGCGAAACACCTTGCTACATGACCAACGCACGCGGCCAGCCGTTTCAATCGCGCCTCGCGCCTCAATGCGGCGCAAGCACTCCAAGATTTCTGACGCCTCAATTTCGTTCACAGGGCGCTTCCCAAGCCATGGGAAGATATCTGCCTCGAGGCGGTTCCAGATGCGCTCCTTATGGCTCTCGGAGCGCCCGACCATATGCTTTGCGAACCAGTCCGTTGCCACCGCTTCGAACGAATGGAACGCCGCGAGTTTAGCCTGACGCTTAACCGCCCTCTTAGCCTGTGCCGGGTCTGCACCAGCCATCAGGGTCTCTCGTGCTCCCCGATGGCGTTCACGTGCCTTCGCCAACGAGGTCTCAGGATAAACCCCCAAGGCCATCGTCTTGCGCTTGCCGAGATACCGGTAATCCCATCGCCAATACTTTCCCGCCTGGTTGACCAGCAGGTACAAGCCCCCACTATCGGTCAATTTGTACGGCTTGCCCTTGATTTTGGCTTGACGGCAGGCGGTGTCGGTAAGCGGCATGTCTCGGCCCTGACGGTATTTTTTCGCGGACGCGCAGCACAGTCTATCGTATACCGTCGAAAATACCGTCAGCTGACGGTAGCTGGCAATGGACATTCGCGGACCAAGGCGGTCATAAAAAAACCCGCAACGCCTTACACGATGCGGGTTTTCAGACTTTCTCGGAACATCCGGGAAGACATTTTGGTGGGCCCCCCGGGAGTCGAACCCGGCACCAACGGATTATGCGTACCACTATGGCTTTCGCCACCCCTTTCGGGTTTGTGGTCTGGACTGTCTCTTGTCTTTACGACCTGCCCGTACAGTCTCTACACGTTCTCTCGAAGAAAGATCGAGAGCTTCGCTCGGGATCGCCACGTTGCCCGCCAACTCGAGCGGCAAGCCGACAACAGAGGTTTCCCCGAATTTGAGCAGTTCTACCGAAGGACAGAGTCAACTTGCCCGACGGCAACCCGTTTTGATGATGTCCGTACCCTCGCGGGCCGTAGGACACCACCCATCAAGTCCGCTGCTCTAACCAAGCATGAGCTAGAGGCCCGAAACTTCGCGATTCTACCTAAAAAAAGACCCGGCATGGCGCCGGGTCTCGCGTGAAACGCACGCCTCGATCAACTTCCTTCGAGGAACGACTTCAACTTGTCGGAACGGCTCGGGTGGCGCAGCTTGCGCAGCGCCTTCGCCTCGATCTGGCGAATCCGCTCACGCGTCACGTCGAACTGCTTGCCGACTTCCTCGAGCGTATGATCCGTGCTCATCTCGATGCCGAAGCGCATCCGCAGCACCTTCGCCTCGCGCGGCGTCAGCGAATCGAGCACGTCCTTCACGACATCACGCATGCTCGCATGCAACGCCGCGTCGGCCGGTGCGACCGTGTTCGTATCTTCGATGAAGTCGCCCAGATGCGAATCGTCGTCGTCTCCGATCGGCGTTTCCATCGAGATCGGCTCCTTCGCGATCTTCATGATCTTGCGGATCTTGTCTTCCGGCATCTCCATCTTCTCGGCCAGCGTCGCCGGATCCGGCTCGAGACCGGTCTCCTGCAAAATCTGCCGCGAAATACGGTTCATCTTGTTGATCGTCTCGATCATGTGAACCGGAATCCGGATCGTGCGCGCCTGGTCCGCGATCGAACGCGTAATGGCCTGGCGAATCCACCACGTCGCATACGTCGAGAACTTGTAGCCGCGACGATATTCGAACTTGTCCACCGCCTTCATCAAACCGATGTTGCCTTCCTGAATCAGATCGAGGAACTGCAAGCCGCGGTTCGTGTACTTCTTCGCGATCGAGATCACGAGACGCAGGTTGGCCTCGGTCATCTCGCGCTTCGCCTGACGCGCCTTCAACTCGCCCGCCGCCATCTGGCGGTTCGTTTCCTTCAGGTCCTTCAGCGGCAGCACCACGCGCGCCTGCAAATCGATGAGCCGCTGCTGCTGCTCACGAATCGCCGGAATGTTGCGCGACAGCACGGCGCTGTACGGGTGGCCTTCGCCAACGATGCGCTCGGCCCAATCGAGGTCGGTCTCGTGGCTCGGGAAACGCGCGATGAACTCGGCGCGCGGCATCCCGCACTTGTCGACGACGATATGCAGGATCTGACGCTCGACTTGGCGCACTTCGTCCACCTGCGCACGCAGCGTGTCGCAAAGCCGCTCGACGGTACGCGCGGTGAAGCGAATCGACATCAGCTCGTCCTGGATCGTTTCCTGCGCCTTCAGGTAGGACTTCGACTTGTAGCCCTCCTTCTCGAACGCACGACGCATCTTGTCGAACCACTCGCTGATCAGCGAGAACTTGTCGAGCGACGTGCGCTTCAACGCCTCGAGCTGCGCCGCGTTGGCCGTGGCCTGCGCGGTGCCGTCGTCTTCTTCCTCTTCTTCCTCGTCTTCCTCTTCGACTTCCTCGTCGTCAGCCTCGATCGCTTCGGCTTCCTGAGCCGAGAAGCCGTCCGTATCTTCGGCATTCGGATCGATCAGGCCGTCGACGAGCTCGTCGATGCGGATTTCGTCGTTCGCCACACGCTCGGCCATCGCCAGGATGTCCGCAATCGTCGTCGGGCACGCCGAGATCGCCATCACCATGTGCTTGAGGCCGTCCTCGATCCGCTTCGCGATCTCGATCTCACCCTCGCGCGTCAGCAGCTCGACGGTACCCATCTCGCGCATGTACATACGCACCGGGTCGGTCGTGCGACCGAACTCGGAATCGACCGTCGAAAGCGCGACTTCGGCCTCTTCCTCGACCTCGTCGTCCGACGCCACGTTGGGCGCGTTGTCGTTCAGCAGCAGCGTCTCGGCATCGGGCGCCTGCTCGTACACCGCCACGCCCATGTCGTTGAACGTGCTGATGATGCCCTCGATCGCCTCCGTCTCCGTGAAGTTGTCGGGCAGGTGATCGTTGATCTCGGCATAGGTCAGGAAGCCCCGCTCCTTGCCGAGCTTGATCAGCGCGCGCAACTTCGAACGCCGTTCTTCGAGCTCCTCGGCGGTGCCGGGCTGCGTCGATGCGAACGCGTCCTTCAGGAGCGCCTTCTCCTTCGCGCGACGATCGCGCGCCTTGGCCTTTTCGGCTTTGCCCGAGGCAGCGTGCTGCTCGTCAGCTTGGGTTGCGTCGTCATCGACGGAAACTTCGTTCAGCTTTTTCGTCATGGAGTTCGCCGTACCGGCAATATTCTCGACTCGCGGCTGCTGGACTTCAGCCGGTTGCACCGTGGATACCTGGGTTTCGCGCACTGCCGAATCGTCCGGCCTGGCAGCCGCGCCCCTCCCGCTTTTCGCGCCCGTCTGCTTCGCGACGGGCCTCGTCTCCGGTTTGGCGGATGATTTCGCCGCCTTGGTCACATCGGCCGCTGCCGCCGAAGCCCGCGCAGCCGCCTTGGTCGTCGATTTCCCGCCGGCCGCCAAAGCACTCGCGGAAGCCTTTCTGGCCTCGGACACGTTGCGCACCGTCCGCGGCGAAACCTTGCCGGCAACGCTCTTCGCCTTGCCCGTCCCCGTTGTTTTCGCCGTCGCCTTTGCGCCTGTCGTCTTTGCCATCGCTATCTCGCCTCGCCTGTCTGCCTTCGCGCCTCTTGCCAAGAAAACCTGAAAAATCAAACCGCTGGAAACCTTTTATTATAGCACGCGTGCCCGTACCCGCCCGTCAAAGCCCAAGGCGGCGCTTCATTTCGGCCCGCTGCCGGTTGAGCTCCGCGACCTCCGCAATCTCGTCCGAGGTGTGCCTCGACTGCCGCGACAAGCGCTCGAGCCGTTGACAGCAAGCGTCGTAGCGCATCTTCAGGATTGCCGCCTGGAGTTCTTCGCCAGCGATGCGCTCTCGCTCGCGCTGTTGTTCGACGGCGGCTTCGTCGTTTTCGGGGCTATGTAGCAACAAATCCCGCACGTTTTCATCATAGACCAGAATTTCCCGAAAAATTTCTTCGAAGGTCGAGGCGTTCGCCCCCGTACGCAGCAAGTCGGACAGCAAGCGGAATTCTGCTGCACTGCCCAATTCGCGCGCGTGGGTCGCCACCTCTGCGAACAACTCGCCATGAGCCTGCGCGAAGAGACTCTCCTCGGCCTCCTCGTCCAACGTTGCAACGATGCGCGGGTACATGACCAGATTGCGCAACGCGCGCTCCTCGATCCCCGTCACGCGCCGACGGTCCCTGCGCGCCGGTGCCGAACGAGCCGCGGCAACGATCCGCGCATCGACCTCGGAGAGCGCCGCCACTTCCTCGAACGGCACGTCGAGCCGGTCCGCGAACATGTGCATGATCTGGGCGCGCAACGCATTCGGCGGAAGCGCTTGCAGCAGCGGCTTCGCATCGAAGAGCGCGCGGGCCCGGCCTTCGGGCGTGTCCAATTCCTTGCCAGCAATCACCTCGCTCAACATGAACTGCGAGAGCGGCGTCGCTCGCTCGATCTGCTCGGCGAACGCCTCCTTGCCGAACTCGCGGATGAAGCTGTCCGGATCGTGCTCGGGCGGCAGAAACAGAAACTTGATCGTCCGGTTGTCCGCCGCATGCGGCAAGCACGCATCGAGCGCGCGCCGCGCGGCGCGCCGCCCCGCGGCGTCGCCGTCGAAGCTGAAGATGACCGTATCGGTCTGCCGCAACAGCTTCTGCACGTGGATCGGCGTGCAAGCCGTACCGAGGGTCGCAACGGCGTTCGGAAACCCGAGCTGAGCCAGCGCGACGACATCCATGTAACCTTCCACCACCAACACCGAGCGCGCCTCGCGAATCGCAAGTCGCGCCTCGAAAAGACCGTAAAGCTCGCTACCCTTGCTAAATAGTGGCGTTTCGGGCGAATTCAAATACTTCGGCTCTCCCGACTCGAGCACGCGCCCGCCGAATCCGATCACCTGTCCCTTCACGTTCCGGATCGGAAACATGATCCGTTCGCGAAAGCGGTCGTAGCGGCGCGGCTGGCCTTCGCTATCGAGCTTGTCGCTGACGATGACGAGTCCCGCCTCGACGAGCGCATCGCTGCGATAGTCGGGAAAAGCAGCCTCCAGGTTCTGCCACCCGTCGGGGGCGAACCCAAGCCCGAAACGCGCCGCGATCTCGCCCGTCAGCCCCCGCTTCTTCAAGTAGCGGATCGCCTCGGGCGAGCCGCGCAGCGCTTTGCGGTAGTAGTCGCAAGCAATGTGCATGAGGTCCGAGAGCGCAGCCGCCGTCTTGGCGTTCGCCACGCCCGCGCCGGCCTGCCATGCCTCGCCGGCCGACCCCGCCGGGCCCGCGCGCCCGGGCGCCGGTTCCTGCGGCACCGTCAGCCCCACCGATTGCGCGAGCTCGCCCACCGCTTCCGGGAAGGCCAGGCCGGCGTGATCCATCAGAAACCCGATCGCCGTGCCGTGCGCACCGCATCCGAAGCAGTGATAGAACTGCTTCGTCGGACTGACCGTAAACGACGGGCTTTTCTCGTTGTGGAACGGACATAAGCCGACAAAGTTCGCGCCGCCCTTCTTGAGCTGGACGTATTTGCCCACCACATCGACGATGTCGACGCGGTTCAGCAAGTCCTGCAGAAACGAGTGCGGAATCACGTTGCGGGTCGCCGGCGCAGCCCGCCCCGCGCGTTCGCGCGGCCGCGAGCACGCATTTCGCTATTTGGCGAGCGCAGCTTTGACGAGCGCCGATACGGCCGTCATGTCGGCACGCCCTGCGAGCTTGCCCTTCAGGACGCCCATCACCTTGCCCATGTCCTGCGGACCGGCGGCACCCGTTTGCGCCACGGCGGCCTGGACTTCTGCCGCGATTTCGGCTTCCGAAAGCTGCGCCGGCATATAACCTGCGAGAACCGCCAGCTCGGCCGTTTCCTTGTCGACGAGATCGGTGCGGCCCGCGGCTTCGAACTGGCTGATCGAGTCCTTGCGCTGCTTGATCATCTTGTCGATGACGGCCGTGACGGCCGTGTCGTCGAGCGTCGTACGCTCATCGACCTCACGTTGCTTGATCGCCGCGAGCAGCAGGCGAATCGTCGCGAGACGCTCCGATTCGCGCGCGCGCATGGCGGACTTCATGTCGTCGTTGATCCGATCCTTCAAACTCATCATTCACCCGAAGAACGCGTTGAAACAGAAGGAAAACGCTTACCGAGCGCAAAAACCCGCTTGGGATCCGACCTCAAGCGGGTTTTTGCGCGACGCACGGACTGATCCGCACGGCGCGGCTAAATCGTTAGAGCTATCAGTAGAACTTCTTCGGCAACATCTGGCTGCGCAGGCGCTTGAAATGGCGCTTCACTGCGGCAGCTTTCTTACGCTTGCGTTCAGCCGTAGGCTTTTCGTAAAACTCGCGCGCACGAAGCTCGGTCAGAAGACCGTTCTTCTCGATCGTGCGCTTGAAGCGGCGCATGGCGACTTCAAAGGGCTCGTTTTCTTTAACGCGGATGATCGTCATGTTCCTAACGGAAACTTGGCAAAGGTCCGGGAGTATAGCAGACGATCTGCATTAATGCCAGGCGGCTGTCAAGCCTCAGTTTTGCGAGCGTATTCCGCCGCGGCCTCGCCCGCCGCGACCCCGGATGCCCAGGCCCATTGAAAATTGTAGCCGCCGAGCCAGCCCGTTACGTCGACGGCTTCGCCGATGAAATAGAGCCCCGGAACGCGCTCGCTCATCATCGTGGCCGACGACAGCTCTCGCGTATCGACACCGCCCTTCGTCACCTCCGCCTTGCGGTAGCCCTCCGTGCCGCTCGGCACGAGCGTCCATACCGAAAAAGCCTCGCCGAGCCGGCGCAGCGTCTTGTCGGGAAGGTCCGCCACGCGCGCATCGGGCGAAAGCCCCTGCGTTTCGAGCCAGGCGTGCGCAAGGCGCGACGGCAGCCACTCGGCGATCAGGTTGCCGATCTGGCGCTTCGTTGCGCTCTTGGCCTGCAGCAATTCGGCGACAGGCTCGCGATCGGGCAACAAATCGATCCGGATCGGCTCGCCCGGCTGCCAGTAGCTGGAAATCTGCAATACGCCCGGTCCGGATAGACCGCGATGGGTAAAAAGCAGGTCTTCGACGAACGACCCGGCTACCTTAGTCTTCTTTTCGCCGGTCGCCACGCCGACTTCCAGGGAGACGCCCGACAGGGCCGTGAACGGCGCCCAAACGTCTGACGAAAAGGTCAACGGCACGAGAGCCGGACGCGGCTCGACGAGCTTATGCCCAAACTGCTTGGCCACCCGATAAGCGAAGTCCGTCGCGCCGATCTTCGGGATCGACAGTCCGCCCGTGGCCACGATGAGCGCGCGCGCCGCGATCGGGCCCGCGCTCGTATCGAGCGCAAACCCGCTGCCGTTCGCATGACGGACCGCATCGACGGTCACGGGCCGCCGCCAGGCGATCTTGCCCGTGTCGCATTCGGCCTTGAGCAGGTCGATGATCGCTTCGCTCGAGTGGTCGCAGAACAGCTGCCCGCGGTGCTTCTCGTGCCATGAGACGCGATGCGCCTTCAACAGAGAGAGGAAATCGCGCGGCGTATAGCGCGCAAGCGCCGAGCGGCAAAAGTGAGGGTTGCCCGACAGATAATTGGCGGGGCTCGCCTGCAGATTCGTGAAGTTGCAGCGGCCGCCGCCGGAAATTCGGATTTTCTCCGCAAGCCGCGCCGCATGGTCGATGAGCACGACGCGCCGACCGCGCTGTCCCGCCACCGCCGCACACATCATCCCCGCCGCACCGGCGCCGATCACCGCGATATCGAAGTCTTCCATGGCGCGCAGTGTAGCGTGTTCGATCGATGTTTAGCCGACGGGTGCGATTCGATCCAATGCCAGCAGCCGCCCTCGCTCCCGGCGACAGCCAGCCGCCAATGGCTGCGCTGTTATAATTTTCCGTTTCCATTCGAAAGGTTGGACGGGCGCAGGATGTCGCCGGAAGTCGGCTCCATCGCACCACCCGCCGCCTTTTGCATCATCCACCATGCTCGTCCTCGGCATCGAAAGCTCCTGCGACGAGACCGGTCTCGCACTATATGACAGCGAGCGCGGTCTCCTGGCGCACGCCCTTCACTCGCAGATCGCGATGCATCGCGATTACGGCGGCGTCGTACCGGAGCTCGCTTCGCGCGACCATATCCGTCGCGCCCTGCCGTTGCTCGAGGAGGTCCTCACGCGCGCGGGCGCGCGCGGCACCGATGTCGACGCCATCGCCTTCACGCAAGGCCCCGGCCTGGCCGGCGCGCTGCTCGTGGGCGCGAGCGTTGCCAACGCGCTCGCCATGGCTTGGGACAAGCCGACGATCGGCATCCATCATCTCGAAGGACACTTGCTGTCGCCGCTGCTCGTCGAAGCACCGCCGCCGTTTCCGTTCGTCGCGCTGCTCGTTTCGGGAGGACATACGCAGCTGATGCGCGTGACCGACGTCGGCATCTACGAAACGCTCGGCGAAACCGTCGACGACGCGGCCGGCGAAGCATTCGACAAGACGGCAAAGCTGCTGGGGCTCGGCTATCCGGGCGGCCCCGAAGTCTCGCGCCTTGCCGAATACGGCACCCCGGGCGCCGTGGAGCTGCCGCGGCCGATGCTGCACTCAGGCGATCTCGATTTCAGTTTCAGCGGACTCAAGACCGCCGTCCTCACGCAAGTGAAGAAGCTCGGCGAGAACGTCTGCGAGCAGGCGAAGGCCGATCTCGCACGCGGTTTCGTCGATGCGGCGGTCGACGTCCTCGTCGCCAAATCGCTCGCCGCGCTGAAGAAGACGCATCTAACACGACTCGTCGTGGCGGGCGGCGTCGGCGCGAACCGGCAACTGCGCGACGCGCTTTCGCAAGCGGCGCAAAAGCGTCGCTTCGACGTGCACTACCCGGACCTGTCGCTTTGCACCGA
The DNA here is from genome assembly GCF_040965455.1 of Trinickia sp. EG282A. Lineage (NCBI taxonomy): Bacteria > Pseudomonadati > Pseudomonadota > Betaproteobacteria > Burkholderiales > Burkholderiaceae > Trinickia > Trinickia sp. EG282A. The sequence goes on from NZ_JBFRCC010000004.1 coordinate 11,642, forward strand.
CAACGGTGCGATGATCGCGCTCGCCGGCGCTTTACGTCTGCAGCGCTGGCCCGAGCAGGCCAGCAGGGACTACGCGTTCACCGTCAAGCCGCGCTGGGACCTCGCCTCGCTCGCGCGCTAACGGCGCACCCCGTTATGCGGCAGGCTGGCGCTTGTCGTGCTCAATCACGGCGTAAGCGCTGTGGTTGTGGATCGACTCGAAGTTCTCGGCTTCGAGCGTGTAGGCGACGATCCGCCCGTCCGCGTTGAGCCGCTGCGCGACATCGCGCACGAGATCCTCGACGAACTTCGGATTCTCATAAGCGCGCTCCGTCACGAACTTCTCGTCGGGGCGCTTGAGCAACCCCCAGAGCTCGCACGACGCCTCATCTTCAGCAATCCTGATCAATTCCTCGGCCGACATGTCGCCCGTGAGCTCGGCGCGAATCGTCACATGCGAGCGCTGATTGTGAGCGCCGTATTCCGAGATCTCCTTCGAGCAGGGGCAAAGGCTCGTCACCGGCACGAGGACCTGCACGAACGTGCGCAGCGCCCCGTCGCGCATTTCGCCCGTCATCGTCACTTCGTAATCGAGCAGACTCGAGACGCCCGACACGGGCGCCGTCTTGCTGACGAAGTACGGAAACGACACCTCGATACGGCCTGCCGGCGCTTCGAGCTTCGCGAGCATTGCGGCCAGCATCGCGCGCAATGTGGCCGACTCGAGCGGCGCCTTGCTTTCCTCGAGCAGCGCGACGAAGCGCGACATGTGCGTGCCCTTCTGATCGGCGGGCAGATGGACATCGAGGTTCCAGGTGCCCACCGTCGCCTGCGCGTCGCCGTTTGCCGTGCGCACGGCGAGCGGGTGACGTACGCCTTTTACGCCGACACGCTGAATGGAGATTTGCCGCGTATCAGGCGAGCTTTGCACGTCGGGCATCGCGAAGGCTGAATTCATGAGATTCATGGTTGTTTTGGTCCTTGAAGGCGCAGCGGCGAGAAATACCGCGCACCTATCGGCGCCGGCCATGCAGATCACTGCATATAACGAAACATGGGCCGAGGGGCCCATGCATGAGTACGCTACGGAAAGAACGCAGCCGCCGAAAAGCGGCGGCCACATCGTTACGCGACGCGTTGCGCAAGCTTCGCGGCAGGCTCGACGAAACGCGCGCGGATCGATTTTTCGATGCCCGCGCCGTCGAGACCGCACTCCGCCAACAACTTGGCCGGATCGCCGTGATCGATGAAGCTGTCGGGGAGGCCCAATTGTAGTACGGGCCGAACAACCCCATTGGCGAGCAGGGTTTCCACGCAAGCGGACCCGGCGCCACCCATGATGCAGCCTTCCTCGACCGTCACGAGCACATCGTGGGTTTGCGCAAGCTCGAGCAGCAACGCGGCATCGATCGGCTTCACGAAGCGCATGTTGGCCACCGTCGCATTGAGCGCCTCGGCCGCCGCGAGCGACGGCGCGACCATCGTGCCGAACGCGAGGATGGCGATGCGGTTGCCCTTGGCGGCCGTCGATTGCCGACGAACCTCGCCACGACCGACCGGAATCGCCGACATCTGCTTGGCCGTCGCGACGCCTATGCCGGCGCCGCGCGGATACCGCACCGCCGTCGGATTCGACTGCTGCAGCGCCGTGTAGAGCATCTGGCGGCATTCGTTCTCGTCGGACGGCGCCATGACCGTCATGTTCGGAATGCAGCGCAGGAAGGCCAGATCGTAGGCGCCCGCGTGCGTCGCACCGTCCGCGCCGACGAGCCCGGCGCGGTCGATCGCGAAGACGACGGGCAGATTCTGAAGTGCCACGTCGTGAATGAGCTGATCGTAGGCGCGCTGCAGAAACGTCGAATAAATGGCGACGACGGGCTTCATGCCTTCGACGGCCAGGCCGCCCGCGAACGTCACCGCATGCTGCTCGGCAATGCCGACGTCATAGTAGCGGTCGGGGAAGCGCTTCTCGAATTCGACAAGACCGGAGCCCTCGCGCATCGCGGGCGTGATCCCGACCACGCGCGAATCGAGCTCGGCCGCATCGCAAAGCCACTCGCCGAAAACCTGCGTATAAGTCTTCTTGGGCGGTACCGCGGGCGGCTTGATCCCTTCTGCCGGATTGAATTTGCCAGGGCCGTGGTAGAGCACGGGATCGGCCTCTGCGAGCTTGTACCCTTGCCCCTTCTTCGTCACGACGTGAAGGAATTGCGGCCCGCGCAACTCACGGATGTTCTGCAGTGTCGGGATCAGCGAATCGAGATCGTGTCCATCGATCGGGCCGATATAGTTGAAGCCGAACTCCTCGAAGAGCGTAGCCGGCACGACCATCCCTTTCGCGTGCTCTTCGAGCTTGCGCGCAAGCTCGAGCATCGGCGGCGCGACGCGCAGTACGCGCTCCACGCCCGCGCGAGCCGCGGCATAGAAACGGCCCGACATCAGCCGCGCGAGGTGACGGTTCAGTGCGCCGACGGGCGGCGAAATCGACATGTCGTTGTCGTTGAGGATCACGAGCAAGGGCACGTCGTCGCAGACGCCGGCGTTGTTCATCGCTTCGAACGCCATGCCGGCCGTCATTGCGCCGTCGCCGATGACGGCGATCGAGAAACGGTTGTCGCCCGCGAGCTTGTTCGCGATCGCCATGCCGAGCGCGGCCGAGATCGACGTGCTCGAATGGGCCGTGCCGAACGTGTCGTATTCCGATTCCGAGCGGCGCGGGAAACCCGAAATGCCATGGCGCTGACGAAGCGTGTGCATTTGATCGCGGCGCCCCGTGAGAATCTTATGCGGGTACGTTTGATGGCCGACGTCCCAGACGATGCGGTCGTGCGGCGTGTCGAACACGTAATGCAGAGCGATCGTCAGCTCCACCGTGCCGAGATTGGACGACAAGTGCCCGCCCGTCTGCGACACGCTGTCGAGCACGAACGCGCGCAGCTCGTCGGCAAGCGGCTTCAGTTGACGACGGTCGAGACGGCGAAGGTCCGCCGGGTCGTCGATAGTTTTGAGCAAGTCGTACATCGTCGTTCCATTGTAGGAAAACTTACGCGCCCGCTTTTTTCTCGCGCTCCCCGTGGCATTTGCGCGGCGGCGGGCTTAGCGTTCAACTGACCCGGTTCACCACCAGGTCCGCCAACTCGGCGAGACGTTGCGCACGCCCGCCGAATGAGCCTAGTGCCTCGTGCGCCTCGCGATGCAATTGAGCCGCGAGCGCACGCGACGCCTCCAGACCGAGGATGGACACGTAGGTCGGCTTGCCGTCCTTCGCGTCCTTGCCCGCCGTCTTGCCGAGCGTTGCCGAATCCGTCGTCACGTCGAGAATGTCGTCGACGACCTGGAACGCCAGCCCGATCGCCGCGGCGTAGCGGTCGAGCGCACTCATCGCGTCCGCATCGGGCGCCTCGCCCGCGAGCGCGCCCATCCGGACGGCCGCGCGCAATAGCGCCCCGGTTTTCATCCGATGCATTGTCTCGAGCTGGCTACGCGTCAGCGTCAAGCCGACGCTCGCGAGATCGATCGCCTGGCCGCCCGCCATGCCGAGCGACCCGCTCGCCAGCGCAAGCTCGCGCACGAGCGCGGCCTGAGCCGGCACGTCGAACGCCGCTGCATCGGTCAGCGCGATGAACGCCTGCGATTGCAATGCGTCGCCGACGAGCAGCGCCGTGGCTTCGTCGTACTGGACGTGCACCGTCGGCTTGCCGCGCCGCAGCTCGTCATCGTCCATACACGGCATATCGTCGTGCACGAGCGAGTAGACGTGGATCATCTCGATGGCAGCCGAGGCTGCTTCGAGGGCCGCCGCGCGCGCGCCCGTCAGTTCGCCGGCCGCATGCACGAGCAGCGGCCGCACCCGCTTGCCGCCGCCGAGCGCCGCGTAGCGCATCGCTTCGTGCAGCCGGGCAGGCTCGATCCGCGGGCCCGGCAGATATCGCTCGAGCGCCGCCTCGACGCGCGCGAGCACCGCGCGCATCCATTCTTCAAAGGTCATAAGTCGTCTCCGCCTTCCGCGGCAGGGGTGCCGGCGGGCAGAGGCTTCAACGTCTCGCCGTCGAGTACGCGCACTTGCTGCTCCACCTTTTCCAGTTGTTGCTGACAGTAGGCCACGAGCGCCGCGCCGCGCCGATATGCGGCGAGGGACTCCTCGAGGCTCAGCGCGCCGCCCTCCATTCGAGCGACGAGCTGCTCCAGTTCCGCGAGCGCCGCTTCATAGTTCTCGGGTAGCGGCCCCTCGCTGTCGGGCCCGCTTTGTGCGGGTGAGGCGGCGTCCTCGGGTGCGGTTTTCGCCATCGAAATAGGGTGAATTCAAAAACAAGTCGGACATTCTACGGCAAAAGCCGGTAGTCGGCCCCATCCGGCACCTTTTGCCGTTCGCATCAACACAACGTTTGCGCAACTATCCTGCCCGGCGTCGCCGCAAGAGGGACATGGTAACGAAGGGGAACTCAATATGAGCTGCTTCCAGTCAATACCGATATCCGACTGTTGCGCGCGCGCCAAAACAGCAGACAAAAAGGCCGTCGTTTGGCCGATGGATCCGCCTGGGCGGCGGGCCCGGACGCCCTGTTGCCGTCGAATCGACGGACAAATCATGGACTTAGGTGCCCCACGGAAAGGGGAAAGGGTATAATCGCGGGCTCCCCAAATCGAATCTTCGATGGTTGGGTTGTTCACTGCTTTCACGTCTTCACGGGAGTGGGAATGTCCAATCTGAGCAATGCATTGCAGCTGAAGGCAATTTCGAGTCAGCTGCCAGTCACGGCTTACTTTGACGAAGCGCTTCTCGAGCGCGAACTGGAAGTACTTTTCAAGAAGGGTCCCCGTTACGTCGGGCACGAATTGATGGTGCCCGAGGTCGGGAGCTATTTTGCGCTGCCCGCCGAAAACGAGGGCCGCGTCCTCGTTCGCAACGAGCGCTCGGGGATCGAGCTGCTCTCGAACGTGTGCCGTCATCGTCAGGCCATCATGCTGGGCGGGCGCGGCCAGACGCAGAACATCGTCTGCCCGCTGCATCGCTGGACCTACAACCTCGACGGCGAGTTGCTCGGCGCCCCGCACTTCGCCGACAACCCTTGCCTGAATCTCGGCGCCACGAAGCTGCAGAACTGGCACGGCCTCCTTTTCGAGGCCGGGGGACGCGACGTGGCCAAGGATCTCGCGAAGTTCGGCACGCGTAATCACTTCGATTTCACGGACTACATGTTCGATCACGTCGAGGTCCACGAGTGCAATTACAACTGGAAGACTTTCATCGAGGTCTACCTCGAGGACTATCACGTCGTACCTTTCCACCCGGGCCTCGGCAGCTTCGTCAATTGCGACGATCTCACGTGGGAATTCGGCAACTGGTACAGCGTGCAGACCGTCGGCGTTCATGCGGGTCTCGCCAAGGCGGGCAGCCCCGTCTACCGCAAATGGCACGATGAAGTCCTGCGCATGAGGGACGGCCAGCCGCCCGAGTACGGCGCCATTTGGATGGTCTACTACCCCGGGCTCATGATCGAGTGGTATCCGCACGTGCTGGTGCTGTCGTGGCTGATCCCGCGCGGCCCGAGCAAGACGACGAACATCGTCGAGTTTTATTACCCCGAGGAAATCGCCCTTTTCGAGCGCGAGTTCGTCGAAGCGGAGCGCGCCGCCTATATGGAAACGGCCCGCGAGGACGACGAGATCGCCGAGCGCATGGACGCCGGCCGGCTCGCGCTCATGCGGCGCGGCGAGTCGCAGGTTGGGCCGTATCAGAGCCCGATGGAGGACGGTATGCAGCACTTCCACGAATTCCTGCGGCGCGAGCTCGGTACGATCTGACGACCATCGGGCGAGCGGCTTCCGCCCCCAGCAAGGCGGGCAAGAAGGTTTTCCTTCTTGCCCGCTTTTTCGTGCGAGCATGCGACAGTGAACGGCGGGCACGGCGACACGCGCCGACATCGGCTGAAATCGTCGTGAACAGGCCCTAAACTTTGAGCATCACTCAGCCTTCGCTCCCCACGAGGACCATCATGCCGCACACCCATTACACGACGCTGATCCTGGCCACCAATCTCGCCGAGCGTCTCGAGCACGCGCCGCAGTCCGTGCTCGTCTTCGATTGCAGCTTCGATCTCGCCGATCCGGCCGCAGGCGTTGCGGCCTATGCGGCCGGCCATATCCCCGGCGCGCACTACCTGCATCTCGAGCACGACCTGTCGGGGCAAAAGACCGGGAAGAACGGGCGGCACCCGCTGCCCGAGCGCACCGCGCTCGTCGATACGCTCGCCGCGCGCGGCTTGATGCGGAACCAGCAGGTCGTCGCCTATGACGCGCAGGGCGGCGCTTACGCCGCACGGCTCTGGTGGCTCTTGCGCTGGCTCGGACACGATTCGGTCGCCGTTCTCGACGGCGGCCTCCAGGCCTGGCAAGGCGCCGGATACAAGCTGGATACGGCGACGCCGGCCCGCGTGAAGGGTGACTTCAAGGCGGGAGCGCCGCTCGCGGTCACGATCGATGCGCACGCGCTCGAACAAAACCTGTCGACGCATGAGCGGCTCGTCGTCGATGCGCGCTCGCCGGATCGATACCGCGGCGAAAACGAAACGATCGACCCCGTCGCCGGGCACATCCCCGGCGCCGTGAATCGCTTCTTCAAGGACAACCTGACGGGCGACGGGCGATTCAAGCCCGCGCATACGCTGCGCGACGAGTTCAAGGCCGCGATCGGAGCGACGCAGCCCGAACATGTCGTTCTGCAGTGCGGCTCGGGCGTCACGGCCTGCCACAATGCACTGGCGATGGAAGTGGCGGGCTTGCACGGCTCCGCCCTCTACCCCGGCTCGTGGAGTGAGTGGTGCGCGGAGCCGTCGCGTCCGATTACGGTCGGAGCGAAGCCCTAGCCCTGGGCCTATATGCACGAACCGCGAGCGGACTCCTTGCCGCTCGTCGCGGACTCGCCAGCCGAGTCAAAAGCCCTCTCGGGGCTAAGCCACGCCGTGCTCACGCAGCCAAGCGAGGGTGCGGCGCCACGCGTCTTCCGCATCCGCCTTGCGGTAGCTCGGCCGATAGTCGGCGAAGAACGCGTGGCCAGCATCGGGATAAACGACGAACTGCGAGCCGCGGGCGACCTGCGGCCCTTGCGCGATCAAAGCCTTCATTCGCTCGATCGACTCTTGAGGGTTGCCCTTGTCCTGCAGCCCGTAAAGACCAAGTACGGGCGCGTGCAGATCGGCAACCCGGTCTATCGGATTAAACGGCTTCGAATCGGTTGGATTGCCGACGAGAAACCCATAAAACGCGACGACAGCCTTCAGCTTGGGATTGTGCTCGGCAAAAAGCCACGCTTGCCTGCCGCCCCAGCAGAACCCGACCGCACCGAGCCGTTTCAGGTCGCCGCCGTGGTCGCCGGCCCATTGAACGGCTGCATCGAGATCGGCCATGACGGAAGCGTCGGGCACCTTGCTCAAGAGCTCGTCATTCAACTGCTGTATCGATTTGTAGGCGTTCGGATCGCCTTGTCGCGAAAACAGATCCGGGGCGATCGCAAGATAGCCGAGCTTCGCGAAGCGCCGGCAGACATCGGCGATATGTTCGTTCACGGCGAAAGCCTCGTGGAGCACAACCACGACGGGCAGATCCGTCTTGCCCTGCGGCTGGGCGCGGTAAGCAGGCACGAGCGTACCTTGCGATCGGAAACCGACTTCGCCCGCCTCGACGCCCTCACTGTCGGTATGGATGGTCTGCGCCGAGACCGGCAGCACCGCCGCAGCAAATCCGCTGCCGATCGCCGCCTTCAGGAAAGTGCGGCGATCGAACGGCACGTGCGGCACCAGGTTATCAACATCAGGTGACAACATCTTCGCTCCTTGTTTTCAGGCCACCCGCCGCGGACCGACCGACGTACCGGCGCCGGCGCATCACCTCAATGCAGTTTGACGCGCGGCAACGTCGTGCGCCGCAGCCAGTGCGCGACGGTATCGAGCATCATGCGCGGATAACCGTGCAACGCGGCAATATGCAGCCTGTACAGCGACATGTACATGAAACGCGCAAAGAGTCCTTCGACGAGCATGCTGCCGCCGATCACCCCGCCCATCAGATTGCCGACTGCGCTGAAGTGACCGAGCGAGACGAGCGAGCCGAAATCGCGGTAAGTGAACTCCGGCAACGGCCGGCCGTCGAGCCGGTTGGCGAACGCGCGCAGCAGAAAGCTCGCCTGCTGGTGCGCGGCCTGCGCGCGCGGCGGCACCTTGCGGTCGTTGCCGTCGTGGCTGGGCCATGGGCACGCGGCACAATCGCCAAGTGCAAAGATATCGTCATCGGCTTCCGTTTGCAGCGTGCGCCGCACGACGAGCTGACCGAGCTTCGTCACGGGCAGCCCGTCGAGCCGCGAAAGCACGGACGGCGCCTTGATGCCGGCTGCCCAGACAGTCAGATCGGCACGCACCGTCTTGCCGCTAGCCGTACGCACGAAGCCGGGCGCGATCTGAGCGACCCTCTCGCCTGTCATCAGCTTGACGCCTAGATTTCTCAGCAATTCCGCCGTTGCGCTCGAGACACGCTCTTGCAACGCGGGCAAAATGCGCGGCCCTGCCTCGATGACGACGAGGCCGATATCGTGGCTCGGATCGAGCTTGTGCAGCCCGTACGCGGAAAGCACCTGTGCCGTATTGCGCAGCTCCGCCGAAAGCTCGACGCCCGTCGCGCCGCCGCCGACGATCGCGATCTGGATGCGCGGCTCGCTTTCAGGCGACGTGTCGAGCCCATCCTCGACGGTCACGTGCACCTGATGCTCGGCGCGCATGCAAGCGGCGATGAGCTTCTTGCGAAAGCGCTCCGCCTCTTCGACGGTATCGAGCGCAATCGAATATTCCTCGGCGCCGGGCACGCCGAAGAACGCGGTGGTGCTGCCGATGGCAATGACGAGCGTGTCGTACTCGAGCTCGCGTGCCGGCAAGATTTCGGCGCCGTCGTCGTCGATCACGCGCGCGAGCATGATCCGCTTCGCTGCGCGGTCGATGCCGATGAGCTCGCCCTGCTGAAACTCGAACCCGTGCCAGCGCGCCTGCGCAGGGTATTCGAGCTCCTGCGTGAACGGATCCATGCTCCCGGCCGCGACTTCATGCAACAACGGTTTCCAGATATGCGTCGGATAGCGATCGACCAGCGTAACGAGCGCGCGCTGAGCGGATTTTCGCTTGCGCCCGCCATACCGATCGCCAAGCCGCGTTGCGAGTTCCAGCCCCCCTGCCCCACCCCCTACCACGATGAAACGATGCATGCCTGATTCTCCGTAGTTGCCGTTGCTGATTCTTGTTGCCGGCATCACGATGTGATGCGCACCGCTGAGCGCGGGGGGCAGCTACCGCCAGTTTTCAGTGCGCCTCTTCCCAATTCGCTCCCACACCGACTTCGGCGACGAGCGGCACCTTGAGCTCCGCGACGCCGCACATGAGCTGAGGCAGCTTCTCGCGAACGGTCGGCAATTCGTCTTCCGGTACTTCCAGCACGAGCTCGTCGTGAACCTGCATGATCATGAGGCTCGCCGCGTTCTCGCGCTCGAGCCAGTCCTGCACGGCAATCATCGACATCTTGATGAGATCGGCGGCCGTGCCCTGCATCGGCGCGTTGATCGCGGCACGCTCGGCCGCCTGCCGGCGCGGACCGCTCCCGCCGTTGATCTCCGGCAGCCAGAGGCGGCGGCCGAACACCGTTTCGACGAAACCCTTCTCCTTCGCGCTCATGCGCGTGTCGTCCATATACCGCGCGACACCGGGGTAACGGGTGAAGTAACGGTCGATATAGAGCTTCGCCGCATCGCGCGTGATGCCGAGGTTCGACGCGAGGCCGAACGAGCTCATCCCGTAGATCAGGCCGAAATTGATGACCTTCGCGATGCGGCGCTGATCGTCCGTCACTTCGAGCGGCGTCACGCCGAACACTTCCGACGCCGTTGCACGATGGATGTCTTCGCCTTTCGCGAACGAGGCCAGCAGCGACTCGTCGCCGGAGATGTGCGCCATGATGCGCAGCTCGATCTGCGAGTAATCGGCCGAGACGATCTTGCGCCCCTCGGGTGCGATGAACGCTTCACGGATGCGGCGACCCTCGGCCGTGCGCACCGGAATGTTCTGCAAATTGGGATCGTTCGAGGCGAGCCGCCCCGTTACCGCGACGGCCTGCGCGTAGTTGGTATGAACGCGCCCCGTGCGCGGATTGACCATGCGCGGCAGCTTGTCCGTATAAGTCGACTTCAGCTTCGACAACCCGCGATGCTCGAGCAGCAGCTTCGGCAGCGGATAATCTTCGGCAAGCTTTTGCAAAACATCTTCGTCCGTCGACGGCGCGCCGCTCGGCGTCTTCTTGATGACCGGCAGCTGCAGGCGCTCGAAGAATATCTGTCCGATCTGCTTCGGCGAGCCGAGATTGAACTCGCCGCCCGCCAGCTTGTAAGCCTCGGCTTCGAGTTCGATGAGGCGTGTGGCGATTTCGTTGCTTTGCCGGCGCAATCGCTCGCTATCGATGAGCACGCCGTTGCGCTCCATCTTGCGCAAGACGCGCGACGTCGGAATCTCGATATCGCGATAGACTCGCAAAAGGCCCGGCTCGCACTCGATGCGCGGATAGAGCGCCTCGTGAAGTTGGTACGTGACGTCCGCGTCCTCGGCCGCATACTCGGCCGCGGTCGCGACGGGAACCTCGTCGAAGCACAGTTGGCCCGCGCCCTTGCCGCAGACGTCCTCGTACTTGATGGTCTCGACCCCGAGGTGGCGCATCGCGAGACTGTCCATGTCGTGCGAACGGTGCGATTCGAGCACGTACGATTGGAGCAGCGTATCGTGCTCGACGCCGTTCAATGCGATGCCGTGGTTGAGCAGCACCTGCTCGTCGTATTTGAGGTGCTGGCCCAGCTTCTTTTTCTCGGGGTTCTCGAGCCACGGCTTCAGTCGCGCGAGCACTTCATCGCGCGGCAACTGCTCGGGATGGTCCGGGCCGCGATGCGCCACCGGAATGTACGCGGCGCAGTTGGCCTCGACGGCGAGCGAAAGGCCGACGATCTCGGCGACCATCGGATCGAGCGAAGTCGTCTCGGTATCGAACGACGTGATCGGCGCCGCGTCGATTCTGGCCAGCCAGACGTCAAATTGCTCCCACGTCTGCACGGTTTCGTAGTGGCGCGGCGCCTCGATCGTCGGAGCCGGCGCGGCCGCGAGCACGTTGGCCGCTTCGGGCGCGACCTCCTGCGCCGTTTCGACTTGCTCGATGAGCGTTTCCACTTCGCGCAGCCATGTGCGGAAGCCGTAGCGCATGAACAGCTCGCGCAGATCGAGCGGCGATTCCGGGCGCGTGGTCAATGTCTCTTCGATCGACGCGACGTGGTCCTTCAGATCGCATGCGCGCTCGACCGTGACGAGCTTCTTGCCGAGCGGCAAAAAATCGAGGGCGCGGCGCAGATTCTCGCCGACGGCGCCTTTGATTTCCGCGGCGTTCGCCATGACGCCCTCGAGCGTCTCGTATTGCGAGAGCCACTTGACGGCGGTCTTCGGACCGCACTTGGCGACGCCGGGCACGTTGTCGACCGTATCGCCGATGAGCGAAAGGTAGTCGATGATTCGCTCGGGCGGCACGCCGAACTTCGCGATCACGGCCTCGCGATCGAGCGTTTCGTTCGTCATCGTGTTGACGAGCGTGACGTGCGGGCTCACGAGCTGAGCGAGGTCCTTGTCGCCCGTCGAGATGAGGACGTTCATTCCCTCGCGCTCGGCCTCGGCGGCCAGCGTGCCGATGACGTCGTCCGCCTCGACGCCGTCCACCATCAGCAACGGCCAGCCGAGCGCGCGCACCGCGAAATGGATCGGCTCGATCTGTTTCGCCAGGTCGTCCGGCATCGGCGGACGATGAGCCTTGTACTCGGGGTACCACTCGTCGCGAAACGTCTTGCCCTTGGCGTCGAACACGCACGCGCTATACTCTGCCGTGACATCCTTGCGCATGCGCCGCAACATGTTGACGATCCCATAGAGCGCACCCGTCGGTTCGCCGTCAGGACCGCGCAAGTCAGGCATCGCGTGGTAAGCCCGATAGAGATAGCTTGATCCATCGACCAACACCAGGGTCTTACCTTTTAGGTTTCGTTCCAAAAGCATTATGAACAAGACTAGAAAAGTGATTCCGAGTCTGCGATCGCTCGCAGATCAAGAACGCGCAACGGCCAAGAAGGCCCGCGCATCGTGGCAGATGTTCACGATTATGGCAGAGTTCATCGAGGCGACCGAGTACCTCTCGGAGATCCGCCCGGCCGTCAGCATCTACGGCTCGGCGCGCCTCAAGCCGAACTCGCCGTACTACAAGCTGACGATGCAGATCGCGCGCAAGCTGTCCGACGCGGGCTTCGCCGTCATCTCGGGCGGCGGCCCAGGCATCATGGCGGCCGCGAACCGCGGCGCGCATGCGGGCAAGGCCCCGTCCGTCGGACTCAACATCGAGTTGCCGCACGAGCAGTCGGGCAATCAGTGGCAGGACATCTCGCTGCGTTTTCGCCACTTCTTCACGCGCAAGGTCACGTTCGTCAAGAACTCGGACGCCGTCATCGTGATGCCGGGCGGCTTCGGCACGCTCGACGAGCTTGCCGAAGTCCTCACGCTGATTCAGACGAAGAAGTCGCGCCACGTGCCGATCATTCTCGTGGGCGGCGAGTTCTGGAAGGGGCTACTCGACTGGTTCCAGAATTCGATGGTGCCGATGGGGCTCATCAGCCCCGGCGACATGAACCTGATGAAGGTCATCGACGATCCGGACCAAGTGCTCGAGGCAGTGCTTTCGTTTTACGAGGATCGCGAGGAGCCGCAGCCGCAGACAGTCAAGGCGGAAGAGGATCGGATGTTCTATCTCTGAGGCGCGAAACGGGGGGTGGACGGCGGTCAGCGCCACTCTCTTCACGCGCCTGCAATTGCTCGCCAAACGTTTTGGCGGAATCGACCCGCGTCATTTCACGGTGCGCGGACGCCGCAGCGACTTATGGAATTCGGCCTCGGACTGCACGCGTCCTCTCAGCGCGTCCGTCAACCCGCTCTCCGCATCGCCGAGCATGACCAATCGACCATGCTCCGCCTCGAGCGCGTGGTAATAGTCGAGCTGACGGACGTCGACTAGGGCGACGTCGGCTGCGCCGTTTCTCGTCAGAATTTTTTCGGCGCCCGCAACTACGTCCTCGGCCAGTTCTGTCAGTCGTGAACGGACATCGCTAATTGGAACAACATCCTGAGCACGGATCATATAAATGGATCCTTTAAGGGATAGGACGCCGACAACTGCCTCAAGCATTGAGGAGGTCGGCCTACTCACTAATCGCGATGATCTGATTCAGCTGCTCGCATGCCGCTGTGAAGACTTCATCGGGCGCACGCTTCCACGGATGCGCCTTGGCACCGCGCGCGCGCCAGTCGAACGACTTCGGCTGGTGTCCAAGCACGTAACTGGTAACGTTCTTCGGCCCGTGAAACTTGATTGCAAACGGGTTCGTGTCGTTGAACGCCGCTGTAGTCATCGGGAGACCGATCACGATTCCGGTTTTTTCGTTGAACGGTTTCGGCGAGAGGACCAGCATCGGGTGGAAATCTCGCATCTCGCGGCCAATCTGAGGATTGCAATCGATCCAAATAATGTCGCGTCGGTCCGGCACCCATGCACCGCCCGTCATCAGACCACCTCCGCGCCGACTGCGCCAGTCGCCATTGCTTCGCCCCCGTGTTTCGCGGGGTCGAACTGTGCCAGCTTCTCCGCGAGTGTGAGTTTGCGAGGGCCCACCGGCTTCACCGTCACGCCCACCTCGTCGGTCGTCACTTCGACCTCCTGCCCCACCTCGAAGTGAGCAGACCGTGCAACGGCCGCGGGGATGCGAACAGCCAAGCTGTTCCCCCACTGCTGAATCCTGAGCGTGGCCGATTTTGCCATGGCGCAATCCCCTTTCGTATAAACGAGTATATACGGTCGAGCACGATGTTTCAACACGTAGATACGCCGCGAACGCGACCGCCAGCAACGTCTCCCTACTGGAACGCCACCTCGGCAAAACTGCGCAACTTGCGGCTGTGTAGACGGTCGAGCCCGTTCATCCGCAAGAGCTCCATGGCCTTCACCCCGATCTGCAGGTGCTGATCGACCTGAGCGCGATAGAACTGGTCCGCCATGCCGGGCAGCTTCACCTCTCCGTGCAACGGCTTATCCGATACGCAAAGCAGCGTACCGTACGGCACTCGGAATCTGAAGCCGTTCGCGGCAATCGTCGCGCTTTCCATATCGAGCGCAATCGCGCGGCTCTGCGAAAGCCGCCGCACCGGCTCTCGATAGTCGCGCAGCTCCCAGTTCCGATCGTCGACGCTCGCGACCGTCCCCGTGCGCATCACGCGCTTCAGCTCGGCACCCTCGAGCTGCGTCACCTGCGCGACGGCCCGCTCGAGCGCGACCTGTACCTCGGCAAGCGCCGGAATCGGCACCCAGAGCGGAAGGTCGGCGTCGAGCACATGATCCTCGCGCACGTAGCCGTGTGCCAGCACGTAATCGCCGAGCCGCTGCGTGTTTCTGAGGCCGGCGCAATGCCCGAGCATGATCCACGCGTGCGGACGCAATACGGCGATGTGATCGGTGATCGTCTTCGCGTTCGAGGGACCGACGCCGATGTTGATCATCGTGATGCCGCTGCCGTCGGCCCGCTTCAGGTGATAGGCGGGCATTTGCGGCAGCCGCGCCGGCGCCGTGCCTTCGTCCGGCTGCTCGCCGAGGTTCGCGTTGTAGGTGACGAGGTCGCCAGGCTCGACGAACGACGTGTACTGGCATCGGTAGGCACGCAGCTCCTCGTCGTCGGTAGGCGACATCAGCGCGTGCCCGAGTTTCGTGAATTCGTCGATATAAAACTGATAGTTCGTATAAAGCACGTAATTCTGAAAATGCGTGGGCGACGTCGCCGTGTAGTGCTTGAGCCGATGCAGCGAAAAATCGACGCGCGGCGCCGTAAAGAGCGCGAGCGGATGCGGCTCGCCGGGCGCCGGCTCGTACGTGCCGTTGACGATGCGATCGTCGAGCTGCGCCAGATCGGGCGTATCGAAAACGTCGCGCATCGCCATCAGCCGATCACGCCCGAGGTCGCCTTCGAGGTGAATGCCTTCGGCGAACGCGAAGTGAATGGGGATCGGCTGCTGCGATACGCCGACTTCGATCGAGACGCTGTGATTCTTCGCAAGAAGCCGCAATTGTTCGCGGTAGTAGTTGCCAAAGAGATCGGGGCGCGTCACCGTCGTTTCATAAACGCCAGGACCTGCAACGAAGCCGTAGGAGCGGCGCGAATCGACGCGTGTATTGACTTCAGTCTGAACCCGCACGAATGGGTAGCATGCGCGTATATGCTCGGCGAAGGCTTCGTTGCGGCGGTAGCGCGCGAATGCGTCGCGCAGGAACGCGGTATTGGCCTCATAGATCGCGGAGAGCCGCGCGACGGCATCGGCCGCGTCGGTGAAGGCTTCGGTCGGAAAGTCGCTCGGGTGCACTGCCCGCGCATGGTGAGTCAGATCGTTTTTCATGTTTGGATTTCGCCTCGTCGAATGCAACGACATTACCACGAAGTATGTGGCTAAACGGTGCGCGCCCCGCCTCGCTGGCCGTTCGGCCATCGAGGCGTGGGGACGTGCGCCACGGCGCTCAAAAAAATGTGTCCCGGTGCGTGTGCAAGCGAAGCCGTTTTGGGGGACGCATTTGCTAGAATCTAAGGGTTCCCTTGGAGAACCACTATGAAGCCGTATCTCCCCGCCGCCGTTGCCGTTTCGGCGATGCTTGCCGTGTGCAGTGTGTCCGCCGCCCAACCGGCCGACACCGCCCAGGCGCACGCGGCATCGCGCGCCGCCAACGAAGCCGCGGGTCTACCCGATCTCGACGCCATCAATCGCCCGGCGGCGGAAGTCTCGTCGAAAGTCGATATCAACGTGCCGCGCACGCCGAGCTTCTACGAGAGGAGCGGCAACGGCACCGAGATCACCGAGTACCGCGACAAAGGCAAGCCCGTCGAGATCGACGTTCGCTCAAATTTCGGGACGCGCTATCAGATGAGCGCGTCGCCCGATACTTCCCCGAAACCTCACGACAGCGGTCAGCCAATTACGCGCCTGCCGTCGATCAACTTGCATTACTGATTTTAGGAAGGGACCCGTCACCGGGCCGTCACGCATGAGCGGCCGGCCCGCCGTGGCGCTCTGTCAGCCTCACCAACGTTCATTGTCGCGCCGCCGAACGCCGGCTTTTGCCGGCGGGTGCGTTGCAAGGCGCGCCAAGCGCACTCCCTTGCCGTTCGTCAATCCGATTTCGAAGCTCTCCGCATGGCCGTATTCACTGTCGTCAACGAAACCGACCTCGCGCAATGGATGCGCCACTACGACCTCGGCGAGGTCGTCGATTTTCGCGGCATCAGCTCGGGCATCGAAAACAGCAACTACTTCCTCACGACGACGCGTGGCGCCTTCGTCCTCACGATCTTCGAAAAGCTGACGGCCGAGCAGCTGCCGTTCTACCTCGATCTGATGCGCCACCTGGCGTCGCACAGTGTGCCGGTTCCGGATCCTGTGCCGCGCGACGACGGCGCCCTCTTCGGCATCCTCCACGGCAAGCCCGCCACCATCGTGACGAAGCTCGATGGGAAGGCCGAACTGGCGCCCGGCCCCGAGCATTGCGGGGAAGTGGGTCAGATGCTCGCGCGCCTGCATCTGGCGGGGCGCGATTTCAAGTCGCATCAGCCGAATCTGCGCAGCCTCGCCTGGTGGAAAGAAACGGTGCCGCGGATCGTGCCGTTCGTCGACGGAGCGCAGCGCGAGCTTATTGTCGGCGAGCTCGCTCATCAGGAGGCATTCTTCGAATCGGCCGATTACGCAGCGCTTCCGGGCGGCCCCTGCCATTGCGATCTTTTCCGCGACAACGTCCTTTTCGCGCCGGCGGCGACGGGCACGAATCACCAGGTGCGGCTCGGCGGATTCTTCGACTTCTATTTCGCGGGCTGCGACAAGTGGCTCTTCGACGTGGCGGTGACGGCCAACGATTGGTGCGTCGATCTTGCGACGGGCCGTTTCGATGGCGCCCGGCTCACGGCGCTGCTGCGCGCGTATCAGACCGTGCGCCCCTTCACGCCGGAAGAAAACCGGCATTGGCGCGACATGCTGCGTGCGGGCGCGTACCGTTTCTGGGTCTCGCGCCTTTACGATTACTACCTGCCGCGCGCGGCCGCGATGCTGCAGCCGCACGACCCCACTCATTTCGAGCGCATTCTGCGCGAACGCGTGATGCACGCCGACGCTTCCCCGCTATGCAACTGATCGAAGTTCCCGCAAAGACCGGCTACGTCTGGTATCGGCAGGGCATATGGCTCTTTCGCCGCAACCCGCTGGCGTTCCTGACGATTTTCTTCACCTACCTCTTCGCGATGTGGATCGTCTCGCTCGTGCCGATGGTAGGCGGCGTCCTGCCGCTCGCGTTCATTCCGGGTGTGGCGGTCGGGTTCATGGCGGCCTGTCGCGACACGGTGGCCGGCAAGCCGGTCTTCCCGACCATACTGGTGGACGGATTCCGTTCGTATGGAGGGCTCGCCGCGCGAAGGCTGGTCGAGCTCGGCGGCCTCTATGTCGCGGCGATCGCGCTCGTGTTCGCGGGCTCGGCGCTCGCCGATGGGGGGATCTTGTTCAAATTGATGCTCGGCGTCTCCGGCGTGTCTCCGGAAACGCTGGCAAAGACGAAATCGGTGCCGCTCGCCGGGCTCGTGGCCCTGGCCTGCTACGTGCCGGTGGCGATGCTTTTCTGGTTCGCGCCCATTCTCGCCGCGTGGCACGGTGTGCCGCCCGCCAAGGCAATGTTCTTCAGCCTCGTCAGCTGCTGGCGCAACCGCGGTGCGTTCATCGTGTACGCCGCGCTATGGTTCGCGACGGCAATCGTCGTATCGATCGGGCTTTCGTTTCTTATGGACGCGCTTGACGCGCACGACTATGCATTCGCCGTGCTTTTTCCGGCGACGATCACGCTGACGACGATGCTCTACTGCTCGTTCTACGCGACCTACCGCGGTTGCTTCGGCACGCAGGACGCTGAAAAGCCGGCCAGGCAATAAGGCCGGGCCGGCTCGTCAGAGCTGGCTTTGCTCAGTACTGGCCGAGCCACGCCGCGGAAGGCGTCGCCGCGTCGCGGTCGAGCTTGCGCATGCGGTACTCGAGATCGTAAAGATCGGTGGCTTCCGCCAGATAGGCATCGTCGCGCTCTTTCTTGCGCTCGTCGGCGGATTTCGTCAGGAACAGGAACAGGCGGCTAAGCAGGAACATGGTGGACCTCTCGACAGGGTTGACCCCTAGGTATTTACCCGTATTATAGGGAAAACCCTGATCGCCTGCCAGTCCTTTGTCGCAATGCGTCAAAACTGTCGCGTTAACGCATCACTCGTACACCTTGGCCGCCGACCCGGGGCTCAGCGGCCGGACGCCGCCGCTCGCTTGACCGCGGCGCTGACGACACGATTGCGTCTGCGTTGATAGCGGAAAAACTCCCACATCAGCGCGCTCGCATCGGGCCCTTTGCGCGAGTGGAACGGAATCGCATCATCGCCGCCAGCCCACGCATGGCCGAGGTCGGCAACGCGCACGAGCCGCACGACGCGGCGGCCGCCCGCCGAGTAGTCGCGAATCATCGTCCCCGCCTCCCGCGTTTCGCGAATGGTGCCCGAGACCGGCGCACCGCTGGCGTCCACGAGCCCGTTCGCGCGCAGAAACTCGATCGCGAGCTGTTCGGCGTTTTGCGACGCCACCACCGCATCCTGGTCACCTTGCACGATGACCGCCGGCATGCCCGGGTACGATGCGGCGTCGATGGCCGCATCGACGAGCGCGACCGGGTCGTGTCGCGCGCCGCGCCGCATGACGTCCATTGCCGTCATGCCGGAATGGGCCTCGCCGAAGGCCGGTGCCGAGTGAAGCCCAACTGCCGCGAAGCGCTCCGGGTAGTGGATCGCCAGCAGTGAAGCGAGTCCCGCGCCGGCCGAAAGACCCGCGACGCAGACGCGCTCCGGGTCGAATCCATACACCTCGACGAGTTCGTCAACGAGCGAGACGATAGCGCGCGCTTCCCCGCGTCCCGCGGAATCCCGGTCGTCATACCAGTGCCAGCATCGGTGCGCGTGCGCGTGCTTCGACTGCTCCGGATAGACGACGGCGAATCCTTGCGCATCGGCCACCAGGTTCATCCGCGTGCCCGCCGCGAATTCGTCGATGGTCTGCTTGCATCCGTGCAGCATCACCACGAGCGGCATCTGCAACGTCGAGCGCGTGGGCGGCACGTAGAGGCCATACGACAGATGATTGACGAGGCGGCCCGGCATCGGTGGCGCGGAGTGATAAGACCGCGTCCATGTTCCCTTTGCCCATGCCGCCGCGCGCGGACGAACGCGAGATTCCGGCGCTTCGCGCGCCTGCCGTCGCTTCGCCGAGCGTACGCTATCGGCGCGCGCCTTCCGCTGCTTTTTCGTGACATCCCGCAGGTAGTCCGCCTGCACCTTGGGCAGGCCCGTCATTAACCGCTTGAAGCCGTGTAGCCAGATTTTCGTCAGACTTTTTGTCATTGAGCGAACTTCCTTCCATGACGCAGTGCACAATACTACCCCTTCGTCGATGTTCGAGGCATGTCAATCCGTTGCGCACCCGTTTAATCCGTAAATTCTCGTTTCCCCGATTTCTTATCCACAGCCCCGATCGCAGTGCAGTCGCTATACTGTGCGTTCGCGCACGTTTTTCCTGTCGTCCGGTCCGGGGGCTTGCGCGTTCTTACGTATCATCAAGCCGAGCGCCCTCGCGCACGGCCCGCCCCGAACGGCGCCCCTGAGGGGATCCCGTTGGGGAGTCCCTCTCGGGAAGTCCCCCTCGCGCGTACTGACATGCACGACCTTCCGCTTCACCTCTGGTATACGATCACGCGCCTCGGCGGCCCGGGTCTCACGCTGCCTCTTGCACTGACCATTGCACTGTGGCTCGCGCTCGGCTACACGTGGCGCCTCGCGGCGGGATGGCTCGCCATCGTTGCCGGGGCATCCTGCATCGTCGCGCTGACGAAGATTGCCTTTCTCGGCTGGGGGGTCGGCGTCCGCGAATGGGACTTCACGGGAGTGAGCGGCCACGCCATGCTCTCGACCGCTGTTTACCCTGTCGGATTTTTTCTGACGCTGCTGCCGGCGCGGACACGGATCCGCGTGCTCGGCGTCGCGCTTGGCATGGGCGCCGGCGTCGCGGTCGGGCTCTCCCGCGTGGTGCTCGAGGCGCATTCGCCGTCGGAAGCCATCGCCGGCTGCATCATCGGCGCGCTCGCCGCCGTGCTCTTCGTCTGGTGGGCTTGGGACGCTCACCCGGGCAAGCTCTCGGCCGTGCCCGTGGCGGTGAGCCTGCTGATGCTGGCGGTGGCGTTGCACGACGTCCGGGTGCCGACGCAACGTTGGATCACGCACGTCGCACTTCATCTTTCCGGCCACGAGCGCCCCTACATTCGCGCTCGCTGGAAAGCCGGAGTCGAACCGTCGCACCGTGCGCCCGTCAGCTCAGCCCCGCATAGCGCCGCGCTCGGGATCGACCTGGTCTGAGAAACGATGCGCTGCTCAGTCCGTGGTACCGAGGATCACGCTCGACGCTTTGAAAACCGCGATAGCCGGCGTACCTTCGCTCAGGCCTAATGCCGAGACGCTCTCATTCGTGATGATGGCAGTCATTACGGCGGGCGACGCCGTGCCGGCCGTGGTAGCGCTATCGAGTTCCAGCGAGACTTCGGAGTTGACCGCCCCCTGAGTCACGTGCTTGACCGACCCGGGTAGCCGGTTGCGCGCGGAAATGCGCAACGGCGTTGCGCCCTTCGAATCATCGACGGCCAGCATGATCCAAGAAGCCTTCACGAGCGAAAACGCCGGCTTGCCGACGGCGAGCCCGAGCCCTTCGACGCTCTCGTGCGTCACGACCGCGACGACCTGCTGTCCGCCCGGCAACTTCAGCACGACTTCATCGTTGACCGCTCCCCGTGTGATCGATTCGACCGTCCCATAAAGCTGATTGCGTGCACTCGTCTTCATGCCGATTCTCCCGATCATTGCCCAGTCGCCCGCGAAATCGTCGATCGCCGCACTTGCCCGCTCGATGAACTTGCGATGCTCGTGCTCGAGCGCGCGATAGGTTTCGATGAGGCGCTCGGCGCGCGGCGTGAGCGTCGTGCCGCCGCCGCCCTTGCCGCCGGTCGAGCGGACGACGAGCGCGACGCCGGCAAGGTTGTTCATCGCGTCGACGGCTTCCCACGCCGCCTTGTAGCTGAGGCCGACGGCCTTTGCCGCGGCGGTGATGGACCCCGTCTCGCCGATCGCCGCGAGCAGCGCGATTCGCGCGGCGCCGGCCAACGTTTCGCCGTCCGCGCGTAACCAGAGCGACCCGGCGAGGCCGAGCGGCTTCTCGTCCGAGGCGTGATCGGGGTCAGTCGAAGCGGCTGGAGTCGACGATAGTGGAGGGACGCTCATGTGCAATGCGAAACGTGGCGCAAGTCGCGCCATTATCCTTCACGCTGCCACTTCACGCGCGATCTTCGGCTTCGGAAGCTTAGCTAGCAGACCGTCGGCCTCGTGCGCCGCCGCACGCGTGGCAGCCTCGCACCAGCCGCGCGCAAAGCCACGCTGGTATTCGGTTACATCGAGACGTTCTTCCTCGAGAAACCGAAGCGCGGCAGCAGCGTCGTTCGCGTCGCCGAGCACGGATTGGATCCGGCTCACCTGCTTCGCTATTTTGCGGCGCCTGCGAGGCGCGACGAGCGGCTCGAAGAACTCGAGCGTATAGCGCAAGCGCTTCGCCTCGATGCGCCGGCGGTGCCGTCCCGCGGCATCGAGCGAGGTCAGCGGCGGCTCCGCCGTCAATCGCTTGTAATGGCGGCGCGCGCGTTTCGCGGCATATTCGCGCAGCGCGCGCCCGGCATGTTTCGGCGGGCCTGACGAAAAATGCTGATTGGCCAGCCACTCGAGCCATGCGAGCGAAAGTTGCGCATACCGGCGCGAGCGCATCGCCTGCTGCAGACGGGCTCGCGCTTCGAGGCGGCGCGCATCGGCCGCGGCAATGACGCCCGACCATGCCGACGGATCGGCATCGGCGGCGGCGAGCGCCGGCAGTGTCGAATCGACGAGCATATCGAGGTCGCGAGCTTCGCCGAGCATCGCGCCGATCCACTGCAAGCCTGGTTCGACGTTCGTTCGCCATGCATCGTCGACCCAACTCGGAAACGTCTTGATGAGCGTCTTTGCGCGCCGCAACGAAACGCGCATTTGATGCACGAACTCGATCTCACTGCTTTCGCGGACGCCGCGTTCGTTGCCGAACCATTGACGGGCGATATTCGTGGCTATCGCGATCAAAGCTTCATGCGGCGTGCGGGCACCGGCAAGATCGATGCGCGAGGCGCGCACGGGTTCGCGGGACTTTGTTTTGCAGGCGCTGGCGGCTGCCGCCTCCGTCGATTCGGGGAACGCGGGGAGATGATCGAGCAGCATTCGGGCAGCCGCGAAGACCGCTCGCGTTGCGGACAGTCGAGCCGAATCGCTGCGCTCATCGGAGACGGAATCGGCTCCGGCATCGATAGCGGATGCATCGTCGTCGTCGACATCGCAAGACAGGCGCAGTTCGCAGAACAACGATGCGTCTGGCGGTTGGCCGGCGTCGGAGCGTGCAGCCGCCGGCTCTTCCGCGGACTCGATCGAAAGCGCATTGACGAATTGGATTGCGACCGGCCTGCTGTCGGATGTCTGCCAGCGAAAAGCCATGGGATGCGACGGCAACGACTCGCACTGCGCGCGCGCTTCGCGCTCGTCGGCCGCCGCCGTCTCGATGCTGGGCAAATGCTCCAGCACATCGACGATAGCGCGGCTGATCGACCGCGCTGCGTCCTCGCCTTCGGCGTCGCGAATGTTCTCGGCCCATTCGCGAAACCATTGTCCAGCAGCCTTTGGCTCGACTGCGAGCACAATCTCCACGGCGTGCCGTGGCGGTCCGCTGGTGTTCGTGGGCTTGGGCATGCCGTCAATATTACACACTCATCGCGATCTCGCGCACGGTGCGGCCCGGCGCGGGGTTCAGGCAATCATCGCGCCGCCCACGAAACCTCAGGCGTATCGCTTACTTTTTTACGTACTGCGCGTCGCCAAGACCGAACGACCAATTTTCGGGCAGGACTTCGACGAGATTGATGAAAACATCCTCCTTGCGCAGGCCGGGACGCTCGGCGAGCCGTTCGACGATGCCCTTATATAGCGCCTGCTTTTGGGTGAGCGAGCGCGTATTGCTCACCGTCAGCTGGATGACGACAAAGTCGTCGCTGCGTTCAATGCCGAAGTAGCTGCGGTTATAGACGAGCGTTCCCGGTTGGTGCTCCGTCAGCAGCATGAACTGGTCGTCGGGTGGAACGTTGAATGTCTCCACGAGCGCATGCTGGATGCCTTCGGTCAATGCTTGGCGGTATTCGGCGGACTTTCCCGCGGCGAGGGAGATGCGAGCGAGCGGCATGGCAGCCTCCATTTGAACGATTTCCGAGCTCGCAGATTACCCTCCGCATGCCATAATGAAAACTCATCCATGGATATTTCATTAATTCACATCGCAAATGACTGAGGTCCTCGATCTCGACGCGGTGCGCGCGTTCATCCATGTTGCCGATTTGTGCAGCTTCACGCGCGCCGCCGACGCGCTCGGCACGACTCAATCGGCCGTCAGCCTGAAGGTAAAGCGCCTCGAGGCGCATATCGGGAAACTGCTCTTCGAGCGCACGCCGCGCTCGGTGCGGCTCTCGGCGGCCGGGCACGCATTCCTCGCTTCGGCGCGCGACCTGCTCGACGCGCATCAGCGCGCCCTCGCGTCGCTGACGGCCGAGCGGCGCACGCTGAAGATCGGGATCAGTGAGCACGTCGTCGGCTCGCAGCTCGTACGGATCGTCGAGAACCTGCACCGGCACGATTCGCGGTTGATCCTCGAGGTGCATCTCGGCTCGTCGTTTCCGCTCCTCGCGCAATACGACGAGCGGCGGCTCGATGCGGTCATCGTCCGCTACGAAGCCGACGAAGCGCCTGCCTGGGCGGCACGAACGGATGCCGAGCCGCTTTTCGCTGAGCCGCTCGTCTGGCTCGCGGCCCCAGGCTGGCGTCCCGAACCCGGCGAACCGCTCCCGCTTGCCATGATCGCCCCGCCGTGCGGCGTACGCGGCGTGGCGATTCGCGCGCTCGAACGCGCCAACATCGCTTGGCAGGAGACGTTCGTGGGTGGCGGGATCGCGGCTGTCGGCGCGGCGCTGGCGGCCGGCCTCGCCGTCTCCGCATTGGCGAAGCGCGTGGCGCCGCCAGGCCTCGTGGAAGTGGCCGGCAAGAATGGCCTGCCCGCGCTGCCGACGCTTCCGAAATCGCAGATCGTCATGCATTCGCGCATGCGCGACCCGCGCGCCGCCGCCGCGCTGCGCATTCTCGCGGCATCGATCGAGCGCGGGTAAGGGCGTTTCGGCGCGCGCATGCACGGGCTACACTTAAGCCTCGTCCCGAGCATCGCATCTCAGTCATGGCGCACCTCTTTTTCGCCCCGTCGATTCAACGGCACATCATCGTTCCCGAATGCGAGATCGCCGCGAAATCCGTCGATGAAGCGCTCGCGGCCGCGTTCGCCGGCGAGCCGCGACTGCGCGGCTACATTCTCGACGATCAAGGCGCGCTACGCCGCCACCTCGCTGTCTTCGTCGACGGCCGGCCGGTGCGCGACAGACGGCGTCTTTCCGATGAAGTCGGCGAAACGAGCCGGATTTATGTCGTGCAGGCGCTGTCCGGCGGGTAGCGGCCGCACGAACACCGCTGGCCAATGGCAGATGACAGCTACCCGAGGAGACATCGAAAATGAGCGATCGGCTGATCGTCGGTACCCGCAAGGGCTTGTTCGAATTCGCATGGAACGACGGGGCGTTCGGTATCGGCCCGGGTACGCCGCATTTCCTCGGCGAGCCCGTCACCATGGCGCTGCTGGACCCGCGCGACGGCACGCTCTACGCCGCGCTGAACCTCGGGCACTTCGGCGTGAAGTTGCATCGTCGGCGCGCCGGCGCGAGCGAATGGGAAGAATGCGCCGTGCCCGTCTATCCGCCCCAGCCGGAACGCGAGGCGGTTGCGCTCGTGGAAGAGCAATCCGCCGACGCCCGAGGCGACGCTCTGTCACAGTCTCAATCCCAGTCGTCCGCGGACAACCGAGGCGCCGCGGACGGGCCGTCCTGGACGCTCGAGCAAATCTGGACGCTCGAGCCCGGCGGCCCAGAAGAGCCCGGTGTGCTCTGGGCCGGCACGATCCCCGGGGGCCTCTTCCGATCGGACGACGGCGGCGATAGTTGGACGCTGAACCGCCCGTTGTGGGACCGTCCTGAGCGCAGCGAATGGATGGGCGGCGGCTACGATCATCCGGGCATTCATTCGATCCTCGTCGATCCGCGCGACAGCCGGCATGTGACGATCGGCATTTCGTCCGGCGGCATCTGGCAGACGAACGACGGCGGCGCAAGCTGGCGGCCGACCGCCGACGGGATGGAGGCCGACTATATGCCGCCCGAGCGGCGACACGATCCGAACATTCAGGACCCGCATCGCGTCGTGCAGTGTCCGGCCAACCCGGACGTGCTGTGGGTGCAACATCATTGCGCGATTTTTCGATCGATCGACGGCGGCGCGCAATGGGCGCGCGTCGAAGCGAAGCCGTCGAGCTTCGGCTTTGCCGTCGCCGCCCATCCGCGTGATTCCGATACGGCCTGGTTCGTCCCGGCCGTCAAGGACGCGTGTCGCGTGCCCGTCGATGCCCGCTTCGTCGTGACGCGCACATGCGACGGCGGGCGCACCTTCGAGTCGTTTTCGGCGGGACTGCCGGACATGCCGGCCTACGATCTCGTCTATCGGCACGGGCTCGCCATCGATTCGACGGGCAAGCGGCTCGCCATGGGCTCGACGACCGGCGGCCTCTGGACGTCCGAGGACGGAGGCGAAAGCTGGCGGCAGGCCTCGGCGCATTTGCCGCCGATTTACTGCGTGCGATTCGCCTAGAAGGATCAGCGGTCGCCGCCGACGAGCGGCCATGTCGCCGGTGGACAACATTACGGCTGGACAACTACGACATTGCCCCTCGAGATGCGGCATTCTCGGCTGTGAGGGCCCGTTCGCGCCGATCACGGGCCCCCACAGTTCGGAGCCTCATGGCAATCGGAAACTCGATCTGGTGCCGGTGCGGATCGATCCTCAACGCACATCACTGTGTCCAAGCACGAAAGGAACAAGCAAAACAACCCTGCACGCGCGAATCTGCTGATGCTGTTTGCCGCCATGATCTGGGGCTCGGCGTTCGTCGCCCAGCGGCTGAGCCTCGACGTGATCGGTCCGTTTCTGTTTACAGGCCTGCGCTTCCTGCTCGGCTCGGCGGTCGTCCTCGCGTTGTGTCTGCGGCCCTCGGCGCGTGCCTCGCGCGGCGAGCTTGCCGCGCTCGTCCACGCCCCTGCGCGCGCATGGCCCGGCGCGCTGATCGGCGTCGTGCTGTCCATCGCTATCGGGCTGCAACAGGTCGGCCTGCAATACACCAAAGTTGCGAACGCCGGATTCATCAGCTCGCTCTATGTCATCGTCGTCCCGATCCTCGGCGTCGCCCTCGGACACCGGACCCGGGCGGCCACATGGCTCGGTGCGCTGCTCGCCGTCGTCGGCATGTATCTGCTGAGCGTCAACGAATCGTTCGTCGTCCAAAGCGGCGACTTCTATCAGCTCGGATGCGCCGTCATCGTTTCGCTGCAGGTTTTGCTCGTCGGCCGCTACGCGCGCTCGATCGATGTACTCGCCCTCTCCTTCGTCCAGTTCGCGACGTGCGGCTTCATTTGCGTCTTCGTGGCGCTGCTGATTGAGCCGATTCGCGGATCGGCGATCGTCGACGCGCTGCCGACGATCCTCTACAGCGGCGCGTTTTCGGTCGGCGTCGGCTACACGATCCAGGTCGTCACGCAACGTGACGCCGCGCCGGCTCATGCGGCCGTCATTTTCAGCATGGAAGGCGTGTTCGCGGCACTGGCAGGGTGGCTCGTACTCGACGAAACGCTGTCGTTGCGTGCCATCTACGGGTGCGCGCTCATGGTCGCCGGCTTGATCGTCTGCCAGTGCCTGCCGGACCGGGGGCAACGCCGCGCCGCAGGCTCATCAGCCGTCGCGGGCCCGCCACAGCTCGGTTGTAAAAATCCAGAAATGGACTAATATCGGCGTATAGACCGTTTCTGGATGAACCAGATGCCTGCCGCCGCCGTCCATCGCTTTCCGTCCACCGCGCGCGCCGTCAAGCCTTCGGGCGCGACGGCTTCGGTCGCCGAAATGTCGGCGGCCGGGTTGCGTGCGTTCTTCAATATCGCCCGCGACTGGGATCTTTCCATCGACGAGCAGCTCGTCCTGCTCGGCTCGCCCGGCCGTTCGACGTTCTTCAAGTGGAAGGCCGCCCCTGAATCGGCGCGCCTCACGCGCGATACGCTCGAGCGCCTGTCGCTGCTGCTCGGCATTTACAAGGCGCTGCAGATACTGCTGCCGGAACATGCCGCAGCCGATGCCTGGGTCAAGCGCCCGAACAGCGCTCCGCCGTTCGGCGGCGCCCGCGCACTCGATCGGATGCTCGCCGGCAATGTCAGCGATCTCGTCGCCGTGCGGCAATATCTCGACGCGATGCGGGGCGGGTGGGCGTGACGGCTCCCTGGCGTCTCACGTTCATCGACTGGTCACCCGCGTATCGCGTCATTCCCACGCGCTTTCCCGCGGTGAATCTTTTCGATCGCGTAGCCTCGCCCGAGGATTTTGACGCGCTCTATGCGCTCGAATCGTTGACGAACGATCGACTCCGCACGGAGATCGGCGATCTCGATCTCGTGCCGCGCGAGGAACGCCGCTTCGGTCCCGGCACCGGGCCGATCATGGCCGCCTTTACGCATCTGAACCCGCTCGGCAGCCGATTCTCGGACGGCAGCTACGGCGTGTTCT
The DNA here is from genome assembly GCF_040965455.1 of Trinickia sp. EG282A. NCBI lineage: Bacteria > Pseudomonadati > Pseudomonadota > Betaproteobacteria > Burkholderiales > Burkholderiaceae > Trinickia > Trinickia sp. EG282A. Next base: position 39,678 of record NZ_JBFRCC010000004.1, read on the forward strand.
ACTGCGCACGCGAGGCGCGCACGGCCATCGCCGAAACGCGCTTTCACTCGGCGAAGTTCCTGGCGGCCACGAACGAGCCGCCGATACGCCAGCAAATGCGGCTCTATACGGTGACGGCGCAAGGCGAGGTCGCCGATTTGCGCGGCGACGAGACGATCGATTCGGCCATTCTGTCTCCCACCGACTACAGCGCGGGCCAGACGCTCGGGCGTGCCGTGCGTGCGGCGGCTGTGGCGGGCATCGTCTATCCATCCGTGCGCGATACGCACGGCGAATGCCTCGCAGCGTTGAAAACGACTATCCTGCGCGACTGCCGCCATGCGGCGTACCTCGAATACAACTGGAACGGCAGCGCGATCGACAGCGTCTTCGAACTGAAGCAGGTCGGTTAGCGCTGCGCGGCCATCAGGGCAGCGCCATTTGCGCCGCGCCTTCGGCAAGGGCGGTTTCGAGCGAGACGGACCATGCGCGTGACGTCAGCGCCTCGGTGATCGTAAGCTTGCCGGTCAGCGCGAACGCACCGGTATCGACGAATATCTGCGAGCCGATGCGCCCCATCTCGCGCATCGGCGTATGGCCGCAGTACGTCACCGAGAGCCCCTCCTGCCGAGCCGGGTCGCCATTGCCGAACGCGAGCTCGCGCCCCCATAGCATTTGCTGCCGCACGCGTTCCGTGAAAACGCCGGCATCGAGATCCGCGTCGCTGCCGAAGAATTCGGCGTGCACGATGTTGAAACGTTCGGCACCGCTGCCCACGACGCGCGCGAGCGGCAACGTCCGCAAGCGCTGCGCGTAGTGCAGCAACGCTTCGTCCGAGAGTGAATCGGCCCACTCTCCGCCAATGCTGTACCACCAGTTGCGGCGCATGCTGCCCTCGGCCACTAGGCAAAGCGCTTCTTCATGGTTGCCGAGCACGGCATGGAACCACGGCTTGTCGAGCAGCGTCAGCGCCTCCTCCGATTGGCTGCCGCGATCGATGAGGTCGCCTACGGAAAAGAGCCGGTCACGCGTGCCGTCGAACTCGATTTCGCGCAGCAGGTAGCGCAGGGCGTCGACGCAGCCGTGCAGATCGCCAACGATGAAATCGCGGCCAACGGTGTTGGCAGCGTGCCGGCAAACGATGGGGAAGTGTTCGGGGCTCGTTTCCATATCGCGATCATAGCCCTGTGCCCGCAGGCGGTCCTGGCTTTTCCCCCTCGCGCTGATTTCGCATCACTGCTGCCTCGCGCGCAGCTTGGCAACGTCGGCGGCCGTCATGGCCGCCCGCGGGTTGCCGAAGTGCTGCGTCACGTAGTTCGCGATGGCGGCGATCTGCTCGTCGTTCAGCTCGTCGCCGAACCCCGGCATCATCACATCGGCGTCCTTGGTGCGCCGCGCCACGCCATGCAGAATGACCATCGTCAAATTGTCGGCGTTGCCGGCGCCGGTCGCGCTGTTATGAATCAGCGACGGATAGGCAAGCGGCACGTTGCCGCCAACGCCCTGCCCCGACCAGTCGTGACAGGACGCGCAGTTGGCAACGAACAGCTGCGCACCGTTGACGCCCTTTACGGCCGTGCCGCGCAGCGCGGTCACGTCGTCGGCCGGCTTGCCCCATTGATCGCGCGAGCGCGTCGCCCCCCCCGAAACGGGCGGCACCGAGCGCAGATAGACACCGATGGCGCGCAGATCGTCGCTCGTCAGATATTGCGTGCTGTTGGTCACGACGTCGGCCATCGGTCCCGCCGCATTGGCGCGGCCGGGCGCGACCCCCGTCGAGAGGTAGCGGACGAGATCGTCGTCGCTCCAGTTGCCGATGCCGCCGGCCTTGTCGGGCGTGATGTTGAAGGCGCGCCATCCGGCCTGCTGCGCGCCGGAAAAGCGATCGCTCGTCTTCAGTCCCTGCATGAAGTTGCGCGGCGTATGGCATTCCTCGCAGTGCGTGAGCCCTTCAACCAGGTAAGCACCGCGATTCCATTGAGGGCTTTGCTTCGGATCGGGCACGAAGCGGCCGTCGTGGAAATTGAACAGGTTCCAGAAAAACATCAGCCAACGTTGATTGAAAGGGAAATTCAGATCGTTGCGCGGCGGCGTGTAGTGGATGGGCACGAGCGTGTTCAAATATGCGCGGATCGCGAGCACGTCGCGCTCGGTGATGCGCGTGTATTCGGTGTAAGGAAATGCCGGATAGAGTCGCTCGCCGCTCTTGCCGATTCCTTCGTGCATCGCACGGACGAAGTCCGCATCGGTCCAGCGGCCGATGCCCGTGTCGGGGTCGGGCGTAATGTTCGGCGTGTAGAGGGTGCCGAACGGCGTCGCGATCGGCAGGCCGCCCGCGAAGGGACGGCTCTTGTCGGCCGTGTGACATGCGATGCAATCGCCGGCACGCGCGAGGTAAGCGCCGCGCTTGACGAGGTCCGGATTGTCGACGTCGCTCGCCTGGCTCCATTGCGCCAGGCCAGCCGTCGGGCCCGACGTGGGCGACGCATCAGGGCTCGTCGCGGAGTTCGATCCGCCTTGCGCGAGCGCGGCGGAGAGCGCTATTTCGTCGGCGGGCGCCCCATCGGCATCGCTCGCCGCGTGCCACGCCAGATAGAGCGCAAAGAGCGCGAACGCGGCGGCGACACTCGCCATGCGAACGGGACGAGGCAGAGAACGATGCGAGGGAGGGGATTGTCTCGTCATCTCAGCCTCCCGCCGGGCCGCCCCAAGGGAGGCTGAGACCCCCTCGGGGGGCAGCGAACGATAGTGAGCGTGGGGGCCGTTTCATCTCAGAGTTCATGCTTGAGCTTGTCGGCCAATCGCAAAGCGAGTGCGGCAACGGTCAGGGTGCAATTGACCGAAGCCGCCGAGGGCATGACTCCGCTCGTCGCGAGAAACAGATTTCGATGATCGTGCGTGCGGCAATCCGCATCGACGACCGAATCGGCCGGATCGTTTCCCATGATCGTCGTGCCCATGATGTGATTGTTCGGGGCGAAGTGATCGTCGAACGTCACTTCCGTACCGCCAAAAAGCCCGGCGATCTGCGCATAGAGCTCGTGAGTGTGAGCCGCGCTCTTCTTCACGTAATCGCCGATCGAGTAGTAAATCTCGGGTTGCGGAATACCGAGCGCGTCTTTGTGATCGGCCGACGGCACGATCCGATTGCGCGGCTCGGGCAGGATCTCGTGAAAGCTGTTGATCGTCAGCGTGCGCGAGGCGCGATCGCGGATCTCGCGATCGAGCTCGCCGCCGGTCACGCCTCTTTTGAGCAGCGCCGCCGTGATCGCCATCGTCGGCACGCCGTTCGACAGGTGCAGTTTCTTCGCGGCGTAGTCGGAGCGGAATTTGCCGTCGCGGAAATTCACGACTGAGGTCATCTCCATCGGCCCGCGGCCAGGCCAGAGCGCTTCGTTCGCCAGGAAGCTGACGCCGGTGCCGGGATGGTCCATCAGATTACGGCCCACCTGATCGGAGCTGTTGCCGACTCCGCGCCGAAACTTGTCGGACGTCGACATCAGCATCAGCTTCGGCGTCTCGATGCCGTTTGCCGCGAGAACGAATAGCTTGCCCGTCACGCGCGTGCTGCCACCCGACGGATCCTTGTAGTGGACGGCCGCGACGAGCCCTTTGTCGTCGACTTCGATGCGATAGACGATAGCCTGCGGCACGAGCTGGGCGCCGGCCTGCTCCGCCTTCTCGACATGGACGATCCCGTTGTACATTGCCGCGATCGGGCAGATCGGCATGCAATTGTTGTTGCCGCAGCACGTGGGGCGTTCATCGTATGGAAGGCTGTTGCGCGCGACAGGCTCGGGCACGACCTTGAAGCCGTTTGCATTCAGTGTTTCGGTGAAGCGCGCGTCGAGATACGAGAGCGGCAGCTGCGGCATCGGATAGGGCTTGGCGCGCGGCGAACCGAGATCGATCGATAGATCCGGGCCGGAAACGCCGAGTTGCACTTCGGCCGCGTAGTACCAGGGCTCGAGCGTGTCGTAGGGATAAGGCCAGTCGCGTCCTACACCGTAAAGGCTCTTCAGCTTGAAGTCGGACGGTACCAGCCGCCACGTCGCGGCGGCCCAGTGCCAGGTGGTGCCGCCTACCACGCGCAGATATTGCGAGTCATATGGATAGTCGCCCTTTTGAACCAAATAGCCGTTCGGCGGCGCGTACTCGGGGTGCGGCGCATACGGCATGGACGGATACGGCGTCGCAAAGTCGGCCTTCGCGGGCGAGTTGCGAAAGTTCTCGACGATTTGCCAGCGCGGAATGCGCGGGCCCGCTTCGAGCACGATCACGGACGCGCCGGCGAGTGCCAGCTGATGAGCGACGAGGCCGCCCGCCACGCCGGAGCCGACTACGACGACGTCGGCGGAAGTGTTGTTAGCCATGTGCGCAATGCCAAGCCAAATCGATCGACCGTGACGTTTTTTTGAAAGCCGCGTCCGCAAGACACATGCCAAGCGGAAACACGATGCATTGCCGGGCCTTCGACCGCCGAGTCGGTGTCGGCGGCGAGCATTGCCCTGGTTCATCTCCTGCGGGAGACTACCCGCCTCCGGGCTTCTTGCTCCAGTAGAACGGCACGTCGCGGCAATACGACGGAATCGTCAGCACGTCTTTGACGGGATCGAACATGAGGGCGCTTTCGTAAGCGACGACCTTCGTCATCGGCGTCTCGCCGACGAGCCCGAGATACCAGGCGCGCATGACGTCGCCGACGGTCTTTGCAAGGCGCGGATTCTCGACGGCGAGGGCGGCCGTGACCGTATCGCTCGGCACACCGCCGTGAGACTTAAGCCAGGTATTGAGCGCGGCGACGCTTTGCGGGAAGCCGCTGTCCGATTGCGCGAGTGCTTCGTAGATTCGCTTGCCGAGCGTCGCATTGAGGCTCGCGCGTCCTGTCAACTTCTGAGATAGCGCGACGAACGCGTTCAGCCCGCCGCCCGCGGGCGGCTCGAACGCAAAGGCGGAAGCAGTGCCGAACGGAAGGCCGAGCGTCGCGGCGAGCGAGAGCGCCGCCGCCGACGCGCACGCGCCGAGGACGAACTCTCTCCGGGCGAAAGCCGCCGGTACCTCGCTCGGCCGATTCTCTCTGGCATCTGCTGTCATGTGGGCTCCAAGGTCGTATCGTTGACCCTGCCGGCACATGCCGGCGGCGAGTCGCCCCGAATCCGGTCTTGAACGCCGCCCTTCCGACCGGCGGTCTTTCACTTTCATTATGCGAGAGGCGCGGGCGGGGCCCACTGCGACGAAATATAGCTGCGTCCGCGCCGTTAGACAATCGTTGGCACGACGATTGTCGGCAGATTGGGCACATACGATGTAAAAATAGACCGCGGCACGGTGTCAGATTTACACCTTTCAGTTTGACCCGATGCGCCGCCACCCTGTCCGTGTCGGAAACCGCTCACGGTCCGCCGCCGATACGCGCATACTTGTTTTCGTCCGATGGGCGTCAGCCGACGGGATCTCAGCGGCCGGCGCGGCATGCAACCTGCTTAGCAGATTCGCGCGCTGAAGCTCGCCGCCAACGTGGACCGACGCCGAAGGAACGTCACCGCACTGCGCGCCATCAAGCGCCGCCTTGTTCGGCGATGCGATCGCGCGCAGTGCGTGCCATCCACATCGCCGTCCGCCACCAGGGGCTGTTCACCTATGGAACGACCACAAGCGTATGCGCCGCGGATCTATTTCATCCATCCTCTGCTCGTCGGGCCGCTCGACGCCTGGTCGGCCCAACTCGAGCACGCCGCCACGCTCGGCTTCGATCATGTCCTGATCGGCTCGCCGTTCGCGTCGGGGGCAGCGGGCCATTTGCAGCTCGTGGCCGACCATCGCCGGCTCCATCCCGCTCTCGCATCCGAGCGCGATGCCGACGAGACCTTGCGTCGGCTCGCCGATGCGGCACGCGAGCAAGGGCTTGCGCTGCTCGTCGATCTTGTCCTCGATCGCGTGGCGGCCGACGGCGAACTTTACCGCGACCATCCGCACTGGTTCAGACCGTTCGAACCCGAGCACGCGCGCCTCGACCCACGCCACGCACGCGGCGAGGACAACGCGGCCTATGCGAACTTCGACGACCCGGCGGCGGCCGCTCAACTCGGCGCCTGGTGGAGCGAACGACTCCTGGCGCTCGTGCAAGCGGGCGTCGCCGGCTTTCGCTTCGATTCTCCTCATCACGTACCCATCGACGTCTGGCGCGAACTCGGCGCGGCCGTGCGCACGCGTCATCCGGATGCGCGGTTTCTCGCCGCCACGCCCGGCCTCGCGCGAAGCGAGGTCAGCCGACTCGCGGAGGCTCGTTTCGACAGCGTGTTCTCGTCCGTCCGCTGGTGGGACTTCCGCGAAGATTGGCTCGCCGACGAGCACGCCGCACTCGTGCAGGTCGCCGCACCGATCGCGTTCCCTGAAGCGCCTTATGGTTCACGTCTCGCATCGGAGCTCACAGGGGCAAGCGATGCCGTCGTCGTCGAGCGCGCCTATCGCCGTGCCATCGCGGCCGCCGTTGCGCTCGGCACGGGATGGCTCTTGCCAATGGGCTTCGAATACGGTATCGCGGAACCGCTTTCCTACCGATCGGGCAGCCCCGAGCAGTACCGCAAGGCATGCGCGGCGGCACAATTCGATTTGGGCGCCGAAATCGCGCAGGCGAACTCGTTGCAGCAACACACGCCGGTGTTGCGAACGACGGGTGAGCTGCGTGCGCTGTCGGGCGCGGGCGCGAACGTCGCGGCCCTGCTGCGCGGCGAATGCCGCGACCTGCGCAACGCGCGCGAGGCCGCGCTTCTGATCGCGAATCCCGACCTCAACACGCCGGCCTTCGCCGACCCGGCTCGCTTTCTCGACGGCGTACCCGGCAGCTTCACCGCATTCAAGCCGATGACGAGCGCCTGCACGACGCCGGCCGAGCCGCTCGAACCGTTCGTGCTGGCCCCCGGAGAAGCGCGGCTCTTTCGCGCGAGCGCGAATCCAAGCGTCTCGATGCGGCATGGCTCGAAGCGCGCCGCGACGGCTGCCGTCATTGAAGCGATCGCCGCGCCGCGCATCGCGATCGAAAGCGTTTCGCCATCGATCGATGGCGGGCGCTTCGTCGCCAAGCGCGTCGTCGGCGAAGAAGTGGAGATCAGCGCCGCCGTCTTCGGCGAGGGACACGACAAGATCGCCGCCGCCGTCATCTGGCGCGCCGTCGATGAAGTCGCGTGGCGTGAGACGAGCATGACGCCGGCCGAGCCCGCGGGCCTCGATCTCTGGCATGCGCGCATCACGCCGACTCGCGTGGGGCGCTACGAGTTCACCGTGATCGCCTGGCGCGACGATTTCGCCTCGCTCGTCGATCACGTCCGCAAAAAACTCAACGCAAATCAGGCCGTCGATCTCGAGCTCGAGGAAGCGCGGCATTTCATTGCGCGCGTGCTGGCCGAAGCGGAGACGGCCGACGCCACCGGCGAGCACCAGGAGATTCGTCATGAGCATCGCGCGCACGAGGCTCAGCGAACGGCGATCGATCGATTGAAAGAGCTCGCCACGCAGTTCATGCACGCCAGCTCGCCGGCACGACTCGATCTTCTGCTCGCCCCCGAAACGGCGGAAGTCGTCGCGCTCGCGCGCCATCGCCCATTCCTCTCGCGCGATGCGACCGTCTACCGCATCGACGCGGAACGCAGCGCCGCTCGGTTCGCAAGCTGGTACGAGATATTCCCGCGCTCGATGAGCGACGATGCGAACCGCCACGGCACTTTCGACGACGTCATCGCGAAGCTGCCGCGCATTCGCGACATGGGCTTCGACGTACTGTACTTTCCACCGATCCATCCGATCGGCAAAGTCAATCGGAAGGGGCGCAACAACACGCTCAACGCGCAACCTGGCGACGTGGGCAGCCCCTATGCCATCGGCAGCGAAGAAGGCGGCCACACGGCGGTGCACCCCGAGCTCGGCACGCTCGACGATTTCAAGCGAATGCTGCGAGCGGCCCACGAGCACGGCCTCGAGATCGCGCTCGACTTCGCGATACAGTGCGCGCCCGATCATCCGTGGCTGAGCGAGCATGCATCGTGGTTCGCCTGGCGTCCCGACGGCACGCTCCGCTACGCGGAAAACCCGCCGAAGAAATACCAGGACATCGTCAACCCCGAGTTCTATGCGCATGACGCGAAGCCCGCGCTGTGGCTCGCCTTGCGCGATGTCATCAGCTTCTGGATCGACGCGGGCGTGCGCATCTTCCGCGTCGACAATCCGCACACGAAGCCGTTGCCGTTCTGGGAATGGATGATCGCCGACATTCGCGCGCAGCACCCCGACATCATTTTTCTTGCGGAGGCTTTCACGCGCCCGCGCCTCATGTACCGGCTCGCGAAGCTCGGCTTCTCGCAGTCGTACACGTACTTCACATGGCGCGAATCGAAGCGGGACTTCATCGACTATCTGACGGAGCTCACGCAAACGAACGTGCGCGAGTATTTCCGCCCTCAGTTCTTCGTCAATACGCCCGATATCAATCCGCGCCATCTGCAGGCTTCGGGCCGCGGCGGGTTCATGATTCGCGCGGCGCTGGCGGCGACACTGTCCGGGCTATGGGGGGTCTACTGCGGCTTCGAGCTTTGCGAGTCGACACCGCTGCCGAACAGCGAGGAATACCTCGACTCGGAGAAGTACCAGTTGCGCGCGTGGGACTGGAATCGGCCCGGCAACATCGTCGACATCATTACGGCGCTCAATCGAATCCGCAGGTCCAACCTAGCTCTGCAGACGCACCTGGGCCTCACGTTCCTGCCCGCTCACAACGACAGCATTCTCTTTTTCGAAAAGGCGACGGCGGCACGCGACAACGTGATCCTGGTGGCTATCAGCCTCGATCCGTCCGCGCCGCAGGAAGCCGACATCGATCTGCCATGGCAAACGCTCGATCGCTGGCGCATGCACGACTGGGATGCGCTCGCCGTGACGGATCTGATGAGCGGCGCGCGCTTCGAATGGCGTGGACGCCGTCAGCACATTCGCCTTGAGCCGGATACGCGTCCTTTCTCGATATGGCGCATTGCGCCGGCGGCGGGATTGCCGCGCGACGCACGCGCTCACGTGGAGGCGGGCGCGGCGAGCGTCGGCACCCCGGGGGGAGATTGACCATGAAGCGAGAAGAGCAACACATCGATACGCCGCCGGCACACACGCCGTCCGCCCCGCGCGGGACCGAAGCGGCCAAAGCCGAAAGCGCGGTGCATGCCGCCCGGGTGCGAGGCAGCCGCCGCTTGAAGCGCTCGCCGCTTGCCGACGATCCTCTTTGGTACAAAGACGCGATCATCTACCAAGTCCACGTGAAGTCGTTCTTCGACGCAAACAACGACGGCGTCGGCGATTTCCAGGGCCTCATCGCGAAGCTCGACTACATCGCGGAGCTCGGCGTCGACACGGTCTGGCTGCTCCCGTTCTATCCTTCGCCGCGCCGCGACGACGGCTATGACATCGCCGACTATCGAGGCGTCCATCCCGATTACGGGACGCTCTCCGATGTGCGCCGCTTTATTCAAGGCGCGCATGCGCGCGGCATCCGCGTCGTGACCGAGCTCGTCATCAATCACACGTCGGACCAGCATCCGTGGTTTCAACGAGCGCGGCGCGCGAAGGCGGGATCGAACTATCGCAACTATTACGTCTGGTCCGACACCGATCAGAGATACCTGGGCACGCGTGTCATCTTCATCGACACCGAGCCCTCGAACTGGACCCACGATCCTGTCGCGGGCGCCTACTACTGGCATCGCTTCTACTCTCACCAGCCGGACCTCAACTTCGACAACCCGGCGGTGCTGCGCGAAGTGCTCTCGGTCATGCGCTTCTGGCTCGACATGGGCATCGACGGATTGAGGCTCGACGCCGTGCCCTACCTCGTCGAGCGCGAGGGGACGAGCAATGAGAACCTGCCGGAGACCCATGCGATTCTGAAGAAGATTCGCGCGACGATCGACGCGGAGTATCCGAACCGGATGCTGCTCGCCGAAGCCAATCAATGGCCCGAAGACGTGCAGGAGTATTTCGGCAACGAGGATGAATGCCACATGGCGTTCCACTTCCCGCTGATGCCGCGCATTTATATGGCGATCGCGAGCGAGGACCGCTTTCCGATCACCGACATCATGAAGCAGACGCCGGAGCTGCCGCCGAGCTGTCAATGGGCGGTCTTCCTGCGCAATCATGACGAGCTGACGCTCGAGATGGTGACGGACTCCGAGCGCGACTACCTCTGGAACGCCTATGCGAGCGATCGGCGCGCACGGCTCAACCTCGGCATTCGCCGGCGGCTCGCGCCGCTCATGGAGCGCGACAGGCGCCGCATCGAGCTCATCAACTCGGTGCTGCTCTCCATGCCGGGCACGCCCGTCATCTACTACGGCGACGAGCTCGGCATGGGCGACAACATCCACCTCGGCGATCGAGACGGCGTGCGCACTCCCATGCAGTGGTCGTCCGACCGTAACGGCGGCTTCTCGCGCGCGGATCCGGAGCAGCTCGTTTTGCCGCCGCTGATGGGCACGCTTTACGGGTTCGACGCCGTCAACGTCGAAGCGCAAACACGCGATCCGCATTCGTTGCTGAACTGGACGCGCCGCATGCTCGCCACGCGTCGCTCGACGCATACGTTCGGGCGCGGCAGCATTCGTTTTCTGAAGCCCTCGAATCGCAAAATACTCGCGTACCTGCGCGAGCTCGAGGGCCATCCGCCCATCCTTTGCGTGGCCAATCTCTCGCGTGCGCCGCAGGCGGTCGAGCTCGACCTCTCCGAGTTCGCCGGCCGCGTACCGATCGAAATGACGGCGGACTCGGTGTTTCCGGCCATCGGCCAGCTCACTTATCTGCTGACGTTCCCGCCTTACGGCTTCCTCTGGTTCCTTCTCTGCAGCCGCGAGGATCGTCCCGCCTGGGCTCAGCCGGGCCCCGAGCAATTGCCGGAGTTCGTCACGCTCGTCATTCGCGCCGAGCAGACGGGGCCGACGCCCGAGAACGTGCGGTTGCTCGAATCGGAAGTGCTGCCGTCGTATCTGAGCCGGCGCCGCTGGTTCGCCTCGAAGGACCAAAGACTGAAAGCCGTGCGGCTCGCGGCGTTGACGACGATCCCCCAAGCGGGCTTCGCGTTCACGGAGATCGAAGCCGACGTCGGCACGCATACCGAGCGCTATGTGCTGCCGCTCGCGATCACCTGGGGCGCGGACACGACAGTGCCGCTCTTCACGCAGCTCGCGCTCGCCCGGGTACGGCGCGGACGCACGATCGGGCACCTGACGGACGCATTCTCATTGCCGCAGTTCGCGCACGGCGTGCTGAAAAAGATGCACGAGCGCGCCGCGATACAGACGGTGCAAAAAAGCGAGATCCGCTTCATCCCGACCGCGCGTTTCGGCGAGCTCGACGACCTGGGCGAAACACCGGAAATCCGCTGGATCTCCGCCGAACAGACCAACAGCTCGCTCATCGTCGCTGAGCGCGCGGTTCTCAAGCTGGTGCGGCGCGTAGTTGGCGGCATCCATCCGGAAGCCGAAATGAGCCGACATCTGACCGAGATCGGCTATGCCAATACGGCGCCTCTTTACGGCGAAGTGGTGCGCGTCGATCCGGCCGGTGTGCCGCACACGCTCGTCCTGATTCAGGGCTTCATCGACAATCAGGGCGATGCCTGGAACTGGGCGCTCGATTACTTGCGCCGCGTCATCGAAGAGATGGTGCTGGCCGCGGAGACGGACGAGCCCGATGCGGAAAAGATCCTGGGCTACTGCGCCCTCACCGGCACCATCGGCCGGCGGCTCGGCGAGTTGCATGCCGCGCTCGCCGCGCCCAGCGACGATCCCGCCTTCGCGCCGGAGGCCGTCACGCCGACCGACGTGCGCGACTGGATCGACGGGGCCCAATCGATGCTCGCCGGCGCGTTCGACGTGCTCGCCGCGGAGCTCGCGAAGCCGGGCGAACATCCGCCCGAGCAGACGCGCGCGACGGCGCAACGTCTCATGCAGATGCGCGAGCGTCTCGTGCAGGCGCTCGAGACCCACGTGCCGCTCGAAATCGATGCCCTGCGCATCCGTGTTCACGGCGATTTTCACCTCGGTCAGGTCCTCGTCGCGCAGAACGATGCGTATCTGATCGACTTCGAGGGCGAACCGGCGCGCCCCCTCGAGGAGCGGCGTATGAAGCGAAGTCCGCTCGTCGACGTGGCGGGGCTCCTGCGCTCGCTCTCGTATGCGAGCGCGGCGGCCCAGCCGACGCTCGAAACCTTGACGGCGCAGGCGGCTGACCGCAAGCGCACGCTCTATGAATACTTCCGCGAGCGCGGCGAGGAGAGCTTCCTCGCGGGCTATCGCGAGGCCGTGAGCCGGGCGGTCAAGCCGCTCGTCTCGGTGGAAGCCGAGGCGGCGCTGCTCGACCTTTTCCTCATCGAGAAGGCTGCTTACGAGGTCCGCTACGAAGCCGCGAACCGGCCCGCGTGGCTCGGGCTTCCCGTGCGCGGGCTCGCGGCGCTCGCGAGCCGGCTGCTCGGTGAGCCGGCCGCGCCTGCCGACAACGGAGAGGAGGGCGGCGACAGCGGCGGTAACGGCAGCGATGGCAAACGTCAAAACGGCAACGACGGCGCCGGTACGCCTTCCCCATCGCCTTGATTTCCATGGGTTCGCGCCATGAACGAGCAATCCACCCTCTCTCGCATTCATTCGATCGCCGAGCGCGACTCCACCGCCGGGCTCGACAAGCTCGACATTCAAGCGCTCGTCGACGCGCAGCACCCCGATCCGTTCTCGAAGCTCGGCCTGCATCGCACGACGGACGGCTACGTCGTACGGGCGATGCTCCCGGGCGCCGCCGCGGTCGCCGTCATCGAGCGCGATAGCGGCGCGATCCTCGGTCGGCTAGCCTCGATCGATCCGTCCGGTCTTTTCGCCGGATTCGTCGAGCGTGCGGCGCCCTATCGGCTGCGTATCGACTGGCACGGTGTCGAGCAGGACATCGAGGACACCTATTCGTTCGGCCCCGTGCTCGACGAAGACGCGCTCAACCGACTCGCGCGCTCCGATCCCTATGCGGTGCTGCAATGTCTCGGCGCCCGCCCCTGCACGATGGACGGCATCCCCGGCGTACGCTTCGCGGTGTGGGCGCCGAACGCCCGGCGGGTCTCAGTGGTCGGCGATTTCAACACCTGGGACGGCCGCCGGCATCCGATGCGTCTACGGCACGTCGCGGGCGTCTGGGAGCTCTTCGTGCCGCGGCTCGCTGCCGGAGGGCGCTACAAGTACGAAATCGTCGGCCACGACGGCCATACGCTCCCGCTGAAAGCCGATCCCTGCGCGATGCAGACGGAACGCACGCCGGCAACGGCATCGATCGTCGCCGAGGTGAGCCGCATCGAGCAGTTCGCCTGGACCGACGGCGAATGGATGACGAAGCGCGCGGCGCTGCAGACGCCGCATGCGCCGATCATGATCTATGAAGTGCACGCAGAGTCGTGGCTGCGTGTCGAGGAGGAAGGCCGGCGCGGCCTGAATTGGTCCGAACTCGCGGATCGGCTGATCCCGTATGCACTCGGCATGGGCTTCACCCATGTCGAATTTCTGCCGATTGCCGAGCATCCGTTCGGCGGATCGTGGGGCTATCAGCCGCTTTCGCCTTTCGCGCCGTCGGCTCGCTACGGTCCGCCGGAGGGCTTCGCCGAGTTCGTCAACCGCGCGCACGAGGCGGGCCTCGGCGTGATCATCGATTGGGTCAGCGCGCACTTTCCGAACGATGCGCATGGCCTTATCCAGTTCGACGGCACCGCGCTCTACGAGCATTCCGATCCGCGCGAGGGGTATCACCAGGACTGGAACACGATGATCTACAACCTCGGTCGCAACGAGGTCAGCGCGTTCCTCATCGCCTCGGCGCTCGCATGGCTTTTGCGCTATCACGTCGACGGACTGCGCGTGGACGCCGTTGCCTCGATGCTCTATCGCGACTACTCGCGCGCGGCCGGCGAGTGGGTGCCGAACATCTACGGAGGCCGCGAGAACCTCGAAGCGATCAGCTTCCTCAAACGCGTCAATCATGAAGTCGCTTATGCGCCCGGCGTGCCCGGCGCGATCACGGTGGCCGAGGAATCGACGGCATGGCCTGGCGTCAGCGCGCCGGTCGAGCAAGGCGGGCTTGGATTCAACTTCAAATGGAACATGGGGTGGATGCACGACACGCTCAACTACATGCACGAGGATCCGGTCTACCGCCGCTATCACCATCACAGCATGACGTTCGGGATGATCTACGCCTACTCCGAACGCTTCGTGCTGCCGCTCTCACATGACGAAGTCGTCCACGGCAAGGGTTCGCTGCTCGGCAAGATGCCCGGAGATCGCTGGCAGCGCTTCGCCAATCTGCGCGCCTACTTCGGCTTCATGTGGACGCATCCGGGCAAGAAGCTGCTTTTCATGGGCGGCGAGTTCGGGCAGGACGCGGAGTTCGATCACGACGGCTCGCCGCGCTGGCATCTGCTCGACGATCCGATGCATCACGGCGTGCAAATGCTCGTTCGCGACCTCAATCGCATCTATGCGAGCGAACCGGCGCTCTATGCCACCGACTCGGAACCTGGCGGCTTCGAATGGCTCATCGGCGACGACAGCGCCAACAGCGTCTTTGCCTATCGACGCTGCGACGGCAACGGCGCGGAGTTGACGATCGTCTGCAATTTCACGCCCGTGCCGCGCCACGGCTACCGGATCGGCCTGCAACGCGCGGGGCACTGGGCCGAAATTCTCAATACGGATGCAAGCATCTATGGCGGCTCGAACGTCGGCAACGGCGGGACGATCGTGACCGAAAGCATTGCGAGTCACGGTAAGCCGCAATCGGCCGTGCTCGTGCTGCCGCCACTCGCGACAATCGTGCTGCGCGCGCCCTGAAACGGGCGTGCGGTGACGTCCATATCAACGAACAAGGGACAACGGGGGCAAGCGAATGGCGAACTCTTTACCCGACCGGCTCGAAACCGGTACGCCGCACCCGCTCGGCGCGACGTGGGATGGTCTCGGGGTGAACTTCGCCGTGTTTTCCGCGAACGCGCAGCGCGTCGAACTCTGCGTCTTCGATCCGACCGGTCATCGAGAGCTTGGACGGCTGCCTCTTCCCGAGTGCACCGACGAAGTCTGGCACGGCTACCTGCCCCGCGCGCACCCGGGCACCGTGTACGGCTATCGCGCGCATGGACCCTATCAGCCGCATCACGGGCATCGCTTCAATCCGCACAAGCTGCTGCTCGATCCGTACGCGAAGAAGTTGACGGGTGGGTTCCGCTGGTCGGACGCAATGTTCGGCTATCGCGTCCACTCCAGCCGGCTCGATCTTTCCTTCGATCGCCGCGATTCGGCGCCGGCCGTGCCGAAATGTGTCGTCATCGACGAAGCATTCGACTGGTCGCGCGACGCTCGACCCGATGTGCCGTGGTGCGAAACGGTCATCTACGAAGCGCATCTGCGCGGCGTCTCGATGATGAACGGCGAGCTGCGCCCGCACGAACGCGGCAGCTTTGCGGCACTCGCCTCGCCGGGCTTCGTCGATCATCTGGTCAAGCTGGGCATCACCGCGATCGAGCTGTTGCCGGTACACGCGTTCCTCGACGAGCGCTTCCTGCTCGAACGGCATCTCACGAATTACTGGGGCTACAACACGGCCGCGTTTTTCGCACCGCATCCGACTTACCTCTCGACTCGGCGTCTTTCCGAAATGCGCATTGCGGTTCGTCAGCTCCATGCCGCCGGCATCGAGGTCATTCTCGATGTCGTCTACAACCACACCTGCGAGGGCAACGAGCTCGGGCCGACCGTCTCCTGGCGCGGTCTCGACAACGCAAGCTACTACCGGTTGATTCCCGGCGACGAGCGTCACTACATCAACGACACGGGATGCGGCAACACCGTCAATCTCTCGCACCCGCGCGTGTTGCAGATGGTCATGGATTCGCTGCGCTACTGGACGACCGCCTATCACGTCGATGGCTTTCGCTTCGACCTCGGCGCGACGCTCGGGCGCGAAGGCCACGGCTTCGATCCTGGTTCGGGCTTTTTCGATGCGATTCGCCAGGACCCGGTATTGTCGCTGCGCAAGCTCATTTCGGAACCGTGGGACGTCGGGCCCGGCGGCTATCAGGTCGGCCGGCATCCACCTGGTTTCGCCGAATGGAACGACAAATTTCGCGACTGCGTGAGGCGTTTCTGGCGCGGGGACGCGGGCATGCGCGCCGAACTGGCGGCACGCATCACCGGCTCGGCGGACCTGTTCAATCACCGCTACAGGCGGCCGTGGGCCTCGGTCAACTTCCTCGCCTCGCATGACGGCTTCACGCTCGCCGACCTCGTTTCGTACGAGCAAAAGCACAACGAAGCGAACGGCGAAAACAACGCGGACGGCCATAACGAGAATTGCAGCTCGAACTGGGGGGCCGAAGGGCCGACCGAGGACGCGACGATCAACGAAACGCGCCGCCGCGTCATGCGCTCCATGCTCGCCTGCCTCTTCACGTCGCTCGGCACGCCGATGCTCACGGCAGGCGACGAGTTCGGGCGCACGCAGAAGGGCAACAACAACGCTTATTGTCAGGACAACGAAACATCGTGGCTCGACTGGATCGAAGCCGATACGGAAGAGGCGCGATCGCTCGCAACGTTTACCGCGCGCCTCATCGCCTTGCGCAAGAATCATCCGCTCCTGCGCGATAGCCGCTTTCTGCATGGCGACAACGAAGTGCTGGCCGGCATCAAGGACGTCGGATGGTTCGACGAGCGAGGCGAGCCGCTCACGAGCGAAGTGTGGCAAGACCCGGAAGGCCGCGCGTTGGTACTGCGTCGCGCGGGCGCGGGGCTCGACGGCGCGACCGAGGTGCTGCTGATGATATTCAACGGCGCCGATACGCCCCTATCGTTCCTGCCGCCGGCTCCCCGTCTGGAATGGAACGTGCTGCTCGATACGACAGCGCCCGGGGCCGAGCCGCATCCGCTCGAGAGCGACGCGCTCGAGCTCGGTGAGCACGGCTTCGCCGTCCTTGTCGCCCGATCGCTCGGAGAGCACGTTCAACCCTAGAGCCAGGACTACGCTACGGCCGGCCTCAGACCGACCTACACTTTTTATCGGTGACGACGCAAAGACAAGGATGAGCCCCATGTCCGAACATCCGCTCGATCGCCGGCAGCAGCGTCACGCGCACTGCCTGCCGTTCGGCGCCCATCTGATCGATGCCGCTTCCGGCGCGCCGCCACACACGCGGTTTCGCTTCTGGGCGCCAGCGTACACGGCGGTCAGCGTGGAAATCGAATACGCCTCCACGACGGTCGCTGTCGAAATGACGCCGGCGGGCAACGGTTGGTTCCAAGCGCAAGCCCAATGCGGCGCAGGCGCGCGCTATCGCTATCGGCTCGGCGGCCCCGACGGGCCCGCCGTTCCCGATCCCGCCTCACGGTTTCAACCCGAGGACGTGCATGGGCCGAGCGAGGTGATCGATCCGCGCGCCTATGTCTGGCAGCAATCGCAGTGGCTCGGTCGGCCATGGGAAGAAATGGTCGTCTACGAACTGCACGTCGGTACGCTCGGCGGCTACGAGAGCGTGGCCAAGCGCCTGCCCCGCATCGCCGAACTCGGCGTCACTGCCATCGAGCTGATGCCGATCAACGATTTCCCTGGCCGCCGCAACTGGGGATACGATGGAACACTTCCGTTCGCGCCCGATTCGGCCTACGGCCGCCCTGAAGACCTCAAGGCGATGATCGATCGCGCGCACGAGCTTGGACTCGCCGTGCTCATCGACGTCGTCTACAACCATTTCGGCCCGGATGGCAACTATCTGCCTTCGTACGCACCCCAGTTCTTTCGCGAGGACGTGATCACACCGTGGGGTCCGGCGATCGACTTTCGCCGCCTCGAGACGCGCGAGTTTTTCGCCCAAAACGCGCTTTACTGGCTCCAGGAATATCGTTTCGACGGCTTGCGAATCGATGCCGTCCATGCCATAGGCGACGACGAATGGCTGCGCGAGCTGGCGGACCGAATACGTCGCACCACGGAGCCGGGGCGCCACGTGCATCTCGTGCTCGAGAACGAGCACAACACGGCGAGCCTTTTGCAGGGCCATTTCGACGCTCAATGGAATGACGATGCGCACAACGCGTTACACGTGCTGTTGACCGGCGAGCACGAAGGCTATTATCGCGCGTATGCCGACGAGCCGATCCGCAAACTCGCGCGCGTGTTGGCCGAGGGTTTCGCCTACCAAGGAGAGCCGTCGCCGATCCACGACGGCGCGCCGCGCGGCGAGCCCAGCGGCCACCTTGCGCCGACTTCGTTCGTGATGTTCCTGCAGAATCACGATCAGATCGGCAATCGCGCGTTCGGCGAACGGCTGCGCACGCTCTGCGCGCCGCAGGCACTGCTGGCGGCGACAGGGCTAATGCTGCTGTCGCCGCAAATTCCTCTCCTCTTCATGGAAGAAGAGCACGGCTCGACGCAACCGTTCCTTTATTTCACCGACTACGACGGCGAACTCGCCGATGCGGTGCGCGAGGGACGCCGCCGCGAGTTCGCGAAATTTTCTGCATTCAGCGATGCGGAGCGGCGTGCGCGCATTCCCGATCCCAACGCCGTACAGACGTTCGCGCTATCGTCGCCGCCCGCCGAAAACGGCAGTTGCGAAGCGACGACGACGGGTAACGGCAATGCCGGCGGCGAGCGCGATGCATGGCTTCACTTCTACCGCTCGGCGCTTGCCGTGCGGGCCAAGCTGATTGCGCCACGCATCGCGCAAGCACGCTCCCTCGGCGCCTCGGTGCTCGCTATGCGCAACGGCCACGAAGCGAACGCGCTTGTTGCGCGCTGGCGGCTTTCGGACGGCGAGACGCTCGCCATCGCGCTGAACCTGACGCCGGATGCACTGCCGTTCGCTGAGCGCCCCGACGGCATGGTCGTTTTCGAAACGCCTCCGCGTTCGCGCGATACCGTGGAAGCGGGTGACTTGCCCCCCTACGCATGCATCGCGTGGCTGACCGGGGACGTCAACAGCTACGCATTGCGGCACGATTCGCGCGTGCTTCAGCCGCGGGAGAACACCGCGTGAATGCGCCGACGCAACCGCCAACACCCGCGCCCTCGCTCGAGTCGCGGCGTTCCGCTCGCTCCGCGCGTCAAGCCATCGAGCGCGTCGCCACGCGAGCGGGATTCTCGGTGCATTGGGAAGACGCACACCGCCGCAAGCGCCGCGTGCCATCCGAAACGCTGGCGGCCCTGCTCGCCGCGCTCGGACTGCCCTGCGCCACGCGCGAGGAAGCCGCCGAGAGCCTTGCCGCGCTCGACGCCGAACACCAACATGGCGCGTTGCCTCCGCTCGTCACCGCCGAATGCGATCGCGCCATCGCGCTGCCCGCCGCAGCCATCGAAGCGGGCACTCGATATCGAATCGAGCTCGAGAGCGGCGAAGTCATCGACGGCCGTCTCAGCGCGCCGAGAGCCCAATCGGCGCTGCTTGCGCCGATCGCCGAGCCGGGCTACCACCAGCTCCTCCTCAACGATCGCCGCATCGCGCTTGCCGTTGCGCCCTCGCGGTGCCACACCGTCAGCGACGCGTGCCTCGCGGCAGGCGTGGAAGGCGGCGAAGCGCCGGCGCTATGGGGCATCGGTGCCCAACTTTACGGGCTGCGTCGCGCAGGCGATGGGGGCATCGGCGACTATTCGGCGCTCGCCGCATTCGCGGCCGAGAGCGCGCGCCGAGGGGCGCACGCGCTGGCGATCAGTCCCGCGCATGCGATGTTCAGTGCCGACCCGGGCAAGTTCAGCCCCTACTCGCCGTCTTCACGTCTTTTCCTGAACGTGGCTCACATCGACCCCGCGGCCGTGCTCGGCGACGAGGCTCTGCGCGAAACGCTGGACGCGCTCGGCGCCGGCGCAGCGTGGGCCGCGCTCGAGAGCGAGCCGCTCGTCGATTGGCCTCGCGCCGTTACGCTGCGGCTCAAGGTTTTGAGGGCGCTGTTCGACCGCTTCAGGGCTCACGATTGCAACCAACGCAGCCCACTGGCAGCGCAATTCGATGCCTTTTGCGCGCAGGGCGGCCGAGCGCTCGAAGACCACGCGCGTTTCGAGGCGCTCGACGCGCGCCAGCGAGCCGAGCACGGACAAACGCATTGGCGCCGATGGCCGGCCGAATTGACCGACCCGCGACGTGCCGAAGTCGACGCGTTTGCGCGTGAACACAGACAGGAAATCGACTTCCATCTGTTCATGCAATGGCTCGCGGCGGCAGGCCTCTCGGAGGCTCAGCGGGCCGCGCGCGATGCCGGCATGGCGATCGGGCTCGTCGCCGATCTCGCGGTCGGTTGCGACGGAGCCGGCAGCCACGCCTGGTCGTACCGCGACGACATGCTGGAGGGCGTCTCCGTCGGCGCCCCGCCCGACCTCTTCAATCAAGCCGGACAAGCGTGGGGCTTGACGACGTTCTCGCCACGCGCGATGCGCAACCAGGGCTTCACGGCATTTATCGATATGCTCCGTGCCACGTTCGCGCATGCGGGCGGATTGCGCATCGATCACGTACTCGGTCTGCGGCGTCTGTGGCTCGTTCCCGAAGGCGCGTCCCCGGCCGATGGGGCTTACCTCAGCTACCCCATCGACGATTTGCTGCGACTTATCGCGCTCGAATCGTGGCGGCATCGAGCGATCGTGATCGGCGAAGACCTCGGCACCGTGCCGGCGGGCCTGCGCGATCGCCTCGCGGAGCATGGTCTGCTCGGGATGCGCGTTCTTTGGTTCGAGCGCAACGAGGAGGACGGCGGATTCCGCGCGCCCGAGCAATGGGGAGCGAGTTCGGTTGCAATGACGACGACGCACGATCTGCCGACCGTTGCCGGCTGGTGGGAAGGACATGACATCGAGTGGCGCAGCCGCATAGGCCAGACCGCGGCGCGCCCTGACGGCAAAGACCCCGTCGCCGTAGCGCAAGCCGAGCGTGCGACGGACCGCGAAGCGCTCTGGCATGCGTTGCAGCAGGCCGGCATTGCCGCGCGCGATGTCGGCGCGCCGCCGCTCGAAGAGCCGCCCGTCGACGAAGCGCTCGCGTTCGTCGCGTCGACGCCGACGCCGCTCGCCCTGTACCCGCTCGAAGATCTGCTCGGGCTCGCCGAGCAGCCGAACCTGCCCGGCTCGATCGACGAGCATCCGAACTGGCGCCGCCGCGTAGGCGCCCCTGTCGACACGCTGTTCGCCGACGCCGCGTTCGCCGATCGCCTGCTTGCGATTGCGCGCGTCCGGGCGAGCGCGGCGGGCGGCCCCGCGGCGCCCGAGCCGCCCCGCGCATCATGACGCTGCCGCGCTCCACGCTCAGGTTGCAGTTGCATCGCGGCTTCACGTTCGACGATGCTGCCGCGCATGTCGACTACTTCTCGGCGCTCGGCGTGAGCCATCTCTATCTGTCGCCGATCACGACTGCCGTGCCCGGCTCGATGCACGGCTACGACACGGTCGACTACGGCAACGTCAACCCGGAACTCGGCGGCGAGCCCGCATTGAAGCGGCTCGCCGCTGAATTGCGCGCGCGGCAGATGGGCATCGTCGCCGACATCGTGCCGAATCACATGGGCATCGCGGGCAGCCACAACGCGTGGTGGCTCGACATCCTCGAATGGGGCAGGCACAGCGCGCATGCCCGTTACTTCGACATCGACTGGCATTCGCCCGACCCCGCGTTGCGCGGCAAAGTGCTCGCGCCTTGCCTCGGTGCGCAGTACGGCGAGGAGTTGATGGCCGGTCGCATCACGCTGTCGTTCGACACGGAGCTCACGCGCATTGTCGCGCGCTACGCCGAGCACCTGTTTCCGATCTGTCCCGTCGATTACGCGACGATCTTGCGGACCGCTATCGATGGCAAGGCGCTCAGGGATGACGCTAAACGCGCCGAGGCCGGCAAGGCTCGGCCGACGGCGGAGCAAGACCGCGAACGCGAGGCGCTGAAGGTGTTGGCCGCGCATTTCGACGGACTCACGGCGCAGCCCGACGAACGGCCGCGCGCGCAAGATGCGTTGGAAGCGTTGCACGCGTTCGTCGACGCGCACGGCCGCGCTGCCATCGACAACGCGCTCGCCGCCTATTCGCCCGATACGCCCGCCTCGCGCGAGCGCCTCCATCGGCTGCTCGAGAGGCAGTACTTTCGCCTGGCCTGGTGGCGCACCGCCGCCGACGAGGTGAACTGGCGGCGCTTTTTCGACATTTCGACGCTCGCGGCCGTGCGGGCTGAACGCACTGAAGTGTTCGAGGCCGCGCACGCGCTCATCTTGCGGCTTTTCGCCGAAGGCGTCATCGACGGCGTGCGCATCGACCATATCGATGGCCTGCTCGATCCGCGCGAGTACTGTCAACGCCTGCGCGAGCGACTCGCCGAACGTGAAACGCAGCGTCCGCCCCAGCTCGACGGCACACGCGCCTATCTCGTCGTCGAAAAGATTCTTGCGCGCGGCGAGGCGTTGCCCGCCGATTGGCCGGTCGATGGCACGACGGGTTACGACTTCATGAACGACATCGGCGCGCTGCTGCACGATCCCGAGGGCGAGGCCGCGCTGACGGCCACATGGAACGAGTTGGCCGCGAGCGAAACGACCTTCGCCCAGGAAGTGCTCGCCGCGCGCCGGCAGGTGCTCGCCGAAAACCTCCCGGCTGAGCTCGATAGAGCAACGCGCGCCCTGCACCGGCTGGCGCGCGAGCAGCCGGCCACGCGCGACTTCACGTTCCTTGCGATTCGTCGCGCGCTGACCGAGCTGGCCGTTCATTTCCCGGTGTATCGGTTCTACCCGGTCAACGGTCTCCGTACGGAGGCCGATGAGCGCTACTTCCGCACGGCCTACGAAGCCGCACGCGCGGTATTGCCGGCGGCCTATCACGGCGTGCTGGCTAAACTCGACGAATGGCTCGGCGGCCTTGGACCGCAAGCGCGAACGCAGGCGCCGGCGCAAGCGCAAGCGCCGGCAGGTACAGGCACGGAAGCGGCGAGCGGAGCGGAGGCCGCCAGGACGCCGACCCCGAATCGCGAACGGCGCACCGCATGCGCGCTCTTTGCGCAACTGACTGCGCCGCTTGCGGCGAAGGCCGTCGAGGACACCGCATTCTATCGATATGGCCGGCTGCTTTCGCGCAACGAAGTCGGGGCCGATCCGGGCGACTTTTCGCTTTCGGTCGAAGCGTTTCACGAAACCAATCTCGCCCGCCAGCAACGCTTTCCGCACGCGCTCGTCGCGACGGCCACGCACGATCACAAGCGCGGCGAAGACGTTCGTGCGCGGCTCGCAGTGTTGAGCGAAATCGCAAGCGAATGGAGTGCCACCCTGCGTGCCTGGTCGACATTGAATGCGCCTCATCGTCGCGAAGCGCCAGGGGCACTGGCACGGGCGGCCGCGGAGCCGCCGGCGGGCGACGTAGCCTACCGCCTCTCGCACGGATGGGCTCCCGGCGCCGCGGCCGAGGCGATGCTCTATCAAACGCTCGTCGGTTGCTGGCCGTACGATCTCGATCCATCCGACGCCGCGGGCGTCGAAGCGTTCGCCGAGCGCGTCGCGCAGTGGCAGTTGAAAGCGCTGCGAGAAGCGAAGCTAAGGACGACTTGGTATGCGCCCGACTTGGAATACGAAGCGGCATCGCGCGACTTTCTCTTCGACATACTCGCGCCGCAGCGGCGCGACGGTTTCCTGCGCGAGCTCTCGCAGTTCGTTGCTCGCGTGAGCCGCGCGGGCGCCGTCAATAGTCTGTTGCAAACGATGCTGCGCATCGCGTCGCCCGGGGTGCCCGATCTTTTTCAAGGCACCGAGCTTTGGGACTTCAGCCTCGTCGATCCCGACAATCGCCGGCCTGTCGATTTCGCGCTGCGTCGAGCGATGCTCGTCGATACGCCGCCGAGCGAACAGCTTTCGAACTGGCGCGACGGGCGCGTGAAGCTTGGCGTCATCCATCGCGCATTGACGCTGCGCGCCGTATCGCCGGCGCTTTTCCTCGAAGGGTCGTATATCCCGCTTTCCGTGCAGGGGACTTACGCACGGCACGTCGTCGCGTTCGCGCGTCGGCACGGGGATGCGTACGCCATTGCCATCGCCACGCGGTTTGCCTGTGGGCTTCTCGCGCCTGAAAGCGATGTACCGCTCGTCGATCCAGCGGTGTGGCAGGACACACGCGTCGAACTGCCGCCGGCGCTCGCCTCGCGTGCCCTGTTCGATTGGTTGAGCCCCGGCGCGCCGAAGGTCGATGACGACGGAAATCTTTTCGTGCAAGACGTATTGACCGCGTTGCCCGTCGCACTACTTGTCGAGGAGGGCGTGCCGGGGCGGTGACGTTGTGAGCTATCCGCTTCGCCCTGCCCGCGAACATCAAACCGCCACGAGCGGCACGCGTAGAGAAAGCGCCGACGGTTGCCCGTCCAGCGTGTCGCCTTGCTCGAACATCCCGCCATGCGCCGATGCTACGCGCTGCGGCAGCGCAAGAACCCAGGCGATGCGCCCCGCTTCGCGCGCAAGCATCGCCTGCTTGCGGGAGAAAGCGTCGAACGCGTGCGGCAGCTCCGCATCGCTCAACGCGGCGAAACTCGTTGTATAGGCGACGTCGACACGCCACGAACCGGACTCGACACTGCTCGCGAGCGCCACGGAGCCGCCAGGCGCGCTGGCTTCGACGGCAAATGCCAGCATCACCCATATTGCCTGCGAAAGCCGCTCGCGGTCGCCATCGCACTGCTCGGCATCGAGTTGCGAATCGAGCTTGATCGTAACCCCGCGCGCATCGGCCAGCGCGCGCCGGACATCGTCGAGCGAGCGGTCGAGAGCCTGCCTCATGGCGAACGGCGCACGCGTGAGCGGCAGCGCTTTCGTCTCGGCGCGCGTGCTGTCGACGGCTTCCTCCAACAACTTCACTTGTTGATCGACGCCCGACCGGATGCCTGCGAGCGCGCGTTGCGCCGCGGCGTCGTTCGGGTCCAGCTTGCGTTCGAGCACATACGCCCAGCTATGGATGGCGTTCAGAGGACTCCGCAGATCGTGGGATACGATCGACAGCACGTGGTCGCGCATAAAAAGCGCCGTCTCGGCGCGCATACGCGCAAAGCGTTCGTCGGATGTGGCAGCGGCAACGGCACTGAAAGACGTCGACACGATCGGCCCCTCGTATGAAGCGCTCGACGGCCCATTGATCGCCGCGCCGTCGGGGCACGGCATTTGCTCAGCCTCGCGGCGATGGGCAGGACCGGGTAGCACGTTGATGAGACTGACATTATAGGCACCGATGCCAACGGTGAGCGCCTACAATGGCGCTTTTAACCGTGATTCGAGGAGTTCTCCGATGTCGATCGTGACAACCGCTTCCGGCCTCAAGTATGAAGACCTGACCGAAGGCGCCGGCGCCGAAGCTACCGCCGGCCGCACCGTCAGCGTGCACTACACGGGCTGGCTCACCGACGGGCAGAAGTTCGATTCGAGCAAGGACCGCAACGATCCGTTCGCGTTCGTGCTCGGCGGCGGCATGGTTATCAAGGGCTGGGACGAAGGCGTGCAGGGCATGAAGGTGGGCGGCGTGCGGCGGCTCACCATCCCGCCTCAGCTCGGGTACGGTGCGCGCGGCGCGGGCGGCGTCATTCCGCCGAATGCGACGCTCGTGTTCGAAGTCGAACTGCTCGAAGCGTGATTGAGCACGCGGGGCCGGAATGCGAGCCGCGCGTGAAGA
Organism: Trinickia sp. EG282A; assembly: GCF_040965455.1. NCBI lineage: Bacteria > Pseudomonadati > Pseudomonadota > Betaproteobacteria > Burkholderiales > Burkholderiaceae > Trinickia > Trinickia sp. EG282A. The sequence goes on from NZ_JBFRCC010000004.1 coordinate 65,370, forward strand.
CGTAACGTGAAGGACTGAGAGACGCATGAGCGAGCAGGCGATCCGTGCGCCCAGCGTGACGCTGCGCTGCTTCGAGGAGGCGAGCGCAGCTGACGAGCACGATTTCCATCAAGTCGTGCTCGGGCTCGACGGCGCGATGGAGATGGCCGTGGACGGTGTTGCGCAACGCATCGACAAGCGCTATGCGTGGCTGATACCGGCGGGCTCGCGGCACGAATACGCGGGAATCGGCGAGAACCGACAAGTCGTGCTCGATTTGTCGCCCGCCTCGCTCGCGATACCCGAGCGGCTCTTTGCTCGCCCGCTCGTGGTCACCCTCGATGACGCGTTTGCCCGACTCGTCATGGACGTGGCAACGGGCGGTGCGCCGATTGCGAAACCCGCGTCGACGTTCGGGGCGTCGCACTCCCGGCAATTCGCGTGGGATACCGCGACGCGTCTCGCTGCCGCACTCGCCACGGCAATCGGCATCGAACCACCCGCTGTCGGGCTCGATTTTCCTCGTATCGACAAGTGGCTGCGGACGAATTTGTCCGAGCCGTTGCGGGTGCCCGATCTTGCGGCACATTGCGGATTCGGCACGCGGCGCTTCCATCAGTTGTTCGAAGAAGCGTTCGGCACGACGCCGCATCGCTATTTGCAGCGCCTGCGGCTCGACACGGCCCTCGCGTTGCTGCGCGATCCTCGCAACACGCTGACTGACGTCGCGCTGGCCGTCGGCTTTGGCGATCAGAGCGCGTTCACGCATGCGTTCACGCGTCGATTCGGGCTTGCACCCGGGCAGTGGCGGGCGATGCGCGCTCATTGAGCGCGCACGCGTCGCTGTGCGCTCCTTTATTGAGACCGAGGCTAATCGGGGCCGGTTGACACAGCGTCGTCAGTGGTCCAAATCAGCGGTTCAATCCTCGACCGAGGTCCGCACAGATATCGTCCGCATTCTCGAGCCCCACCGCGACGCGCAGCAGCGCTTCGGTAATGCCGGCCTGCGCGCGCGCTTCCGGGGTGATGCGACTGTGCGTCGTCGTTGCCGGATGCGTAATCGTCGTACGCGTATCGCCGACGTTGGCCGTGATCGAGCAGAGCTTCGTGTTGTCGATCACACGCCAAGCATTTTCACGTTGTTGCTCGGGTGTCTCGCCGACCACCTCGAATGCCAGCACCGAGCCGCCCGAGCGTTGCTGCCGCTTTGCCAGCTCATACTGCGGATGCGATTCGAGCCCCGGATAAAAAACGCGCTTCACCGTGGGATGCGCCTCGAGCCACCGGGCGACGGTCAACGAGGAGGCGGAATGGCGCTCCGCACGCAGTGCAAGCGTCTCCATCCCTTTGAGCAGGATCCAGGCGTTGAACGCGGACATCGTCGGCCCAGCGGTGCGGACGAACGGGAAGACTTTCTCCATGATGAACTGACGCGTACCGACGAGCGCGCCACCCAGCACCCGGCCCTGCCCATCGATGAGCTTCGTGGCCGAATGCATGACGACGTCGGCGCCGAGCTTCAACGGTTGCTGAACGGCGGGACTGCAAAACGTGTTATCGACCACGTAAATCGCGCCCGCCGCTTTCGCGATCTTGCCGACGGCTTCGATATCGCAAAGCTCGGTCATCGGATTCGAAGGCGTTTCGACGAAGAACATCTTCGTCTCGGGCCGCACGGCGGCTTTCCATGCATCGAGGTCGACGGGGTCGACGTACGTCGTTGTAATCCCGAAGCGCGAGAAAATTTGCGAGAACATGCCGAGCGTCGAGCCGAAAAGCGCGCGCGAACTGACGATATGGTCGCCCGCCTGCATCGCGGCCATGACGACGGAGAGAATCGCGCTCATGCCCGAGGCCGTCGCGATGCAAGCCTCGCCGCCTTCGAGCGCGGCGAGGCGCTCCTGGAACATCGTGACCGTCGGGTTCGTGAAGCGGGAATACGTGTAGTAGTCCTCGGAATGCTTGAAGCGCTCGGCGGCTTCGGCGGCGCTTTTGAAGCAGAAGCTCGAGGTCAGGAAAAGCGCTTCGCAGTGTTCGTTGAATTCCGTGCGCGTGGTGCCGGCGCGCACAGCAAGCGTGTCGAAGTTCAGCGGATCGTTCATATCGGGGCGATGCCTTGGGGCGTTGAACGGCAATCAGGACATCATACCCGATGCCGCGTGCAAGAGCCGTGACGACCCCGCTTCTGACTACAACGCGTCAATGTTCATAGATGAGGGTGTTCGCGCACCCACTTGGTCATGATCCATTTCTCGCCGCCCGCCACAGGGGTGCCGCCGTGCAAAGTGAGCGGATCGAGTTGGCGCGCTTCATTCATATAGCGGAAATAGACAGCGCTGCCTTTTCGCGGAACCACCGATATCCCAACCTCCGGGAAGATCGTCGCGCCACCAGCCTCGACGTCATTGAGGTAGACGATCAGCGTGGCGACGCGCTGCCCGCCACGCTTGACATGCACATTGCTGCCCCGTTGATTCGGTGGGAAGTAATCGAAGTGCGGGCAGTATTCGCCGCCGAGCTGATAGCGCAGCACTTGAAGACCTTCTCCGTTCTCGACGGGCCAATTCATCAAGCTCGCGAAACGCCGCTCCAGGCGCGCAATGAGTTCGTTCTCACCGCGCTGGAACCATATCCCATCGCTGGTTCGATTGGGGATGACATCCTGGGAGCCCGTCTCGGGATTGACCGTTGTCGATGGTCGAAGCCGGTCGCGTGAGCGCTCGATGATCGCCTGGCATTCATCATCAGTGAGCACGTCGCCGAATACGATGATTTGTGGCTTCTCGCAACGCAGCAACACTTTGATGTTGCGGTCCTCCGCGCGGATGACGTGGCCGCTTGCAACGGGTAATGGATCATATTGATACTCTCGTGACGTCCGTTCGGGAATCGCCGCTTCGGTGCCGACTTCGGGGGCAGCGAATTCCGTCGATTCGGCAGCAGCGAGTCGCGTCGATCGCGCTACTGCGGCACTAGCTGCTACCTGATCGAAACCCGCTTTGATCATTGCCTCGATCATCGATTCCGGCGTGCAACCGCGGTTTTGGTTGAGGGTCAGCCAATCTCGCCAAGTGTCGTCTAGAACAGGCATCAGATGCTCCGAATCTTTAGCAACCGCACAATCTTTGGGCGCGTTCGAATGTGATTTTTCGACCGGGACGCTCGCAACGCATTGGCACCCTCAGCGCACGAGATGCGCTAAACGATTAACATGCTATCTCCGAACATGTCGAATTCATAGATCCTCATTTGGAGCATCTCCGCGTAGCTTTTCATTACGAGGTCTTTACCGGCGAACGCCGCCGTCAGCACAAGGTGCGTCGACCTCGGCCGGTGAAGGTTCGTAAGCAATGCATCCGCGACGTTGAAGCGAAAACCGGGGTAAATGTAAAGATCGGTCCATCCCGTCTGCGGCTCTATTGCCGCCTTTGACGTCTTGCCGACCGCCAATGTTTCCAGAGTCCGTAAAACGGTCGTCCCGACTGCGACTACGCGCCGCCCTTCGTCCATCGCCCGATTGATTTGAGCCGCGGCTACTGGACCGACAGAAAAGAACTCCGGTCTCACTTGGTGCTGTTCGATTCCAGGCTCGCCAATGGCACGCACCGAGAGAAGCTCGGTCGCGCCCACGTGCAGCGTGATGTACGCGATTTCGACACCCTTGCTGGCTAAGCGCCCCAGCAACGCCTCGGAAAAGTGAAGACCCGCCGATGGAATTTGCAGCGAGCCGGGCGTCTTCGCATACACCGAACGATATGCAGCCGGCGTCGAACGCCAGGACGACGACACGGGGCTTGCAGCCGCCGAGCCGCGTTCCGCCGGCAAGGCCGAGCGGTAAAAGCGCTGCCCGTACTGCTCCAATGTCTGCGTCAATCGGTCCATAGGATCAAACGTGGCCCTCCAAAGCCCACGCGGCAGCGGCGCGGTCAAAGTGCATCGAAGTCGGTCGTCGTCGGCCGACACTAGGACAAGGCCAGATTCGGGCATGTCGATCGGCCGGATGGCGACGATGGCCGTACCCTCCGGCTCATGACCGCAGATGATCACCCACGCCGCACGATTGGCGTGCTGGAACAAAAGCATGTTCGGCAATACATAGCTGTCGTTCAGAACTAGAAGGTCGCCGTCGCGAAGATGGTCGCAAATGGACGAGAACACCTCATGCGCGATTGTTCCGCGTGCCCTGTCGAGCACGATCATCCGTCCGCAATCGCGCTGCCGGCCCCGCAATTCGGCAGGGAACTCTGGTACGAGGGCGGGCTCGAGTGTGAAGTCGAAGTCCTCGGTTTTCACATTGCACCCCCTCTTTATCGTCCGCAGCCGATCATTCGCGCCGGGCAGCGCGCGAACGTATCGCGCGCTGACCACCCGTCACCACGCCCGGACACCACGTGGTTGCGCGGTGGAGTGAATCAGCTCAAAGATGTTGGAGCATCCTCGTCAGTACAAGACCGCGGTTTGCGAAGCGTGTGCGAGCACCGTATGCTGACCATCGTCAGGCGGATACGAGACAGTTATGTTGCATGTCTCCCCATCGCCCTTGCTATCGGACACGTCCGAAGGGTTGTAAAAGATCGTGAAGGACGCCTGTCCTTTGTCGTCGGTCACCTGTTGCGATGGCAGACATTGCAACGGGCTCTCGCAGTGAATACCGCACAAAGCGCCCTTCACAGGGTTACCGAAAACCGCGTCCCCGTCCTTCAAAGTCGCCGTGACCGTGTAGCTATGGTTTTCGTCAAACTGCGGAACAAGCGGCCATAGCGTCAATGAATAGCTTGTCGTGGGCGTTGGGGTCGGCGTCGGGGTCGGCGTCGGCGTCGGGGTCGGCGTTGGCGTTGGCGTTGGCGTTGGCGTTGGCGTTGGCGTTGGCGTTGGCGTTGGCGTTGGCGTTGCCGCAATGATTTTGAACTCGAAGATTTGTACCCCCGTTTCGTAACTACTGGAGGCGCACAACATGTAATAAGTACCGTTATTCAGAAACGCATACACATCGTCTTTTCCGTGTGACAACCTTATGATCGAATCTGACATTGACACGTAGTTGAGTGTGAAAGTGGCCGCATCCGATGGATCGGACGTAAACCAAAGTGCCGGGTCGCTTTCGTGTAACGTGAGATAACGCCCACTGGATTCGCGGCGGATCTGTACTTGGTTGCCGCCGGCACTTAGAAACGTAAATAGGTCGACCTTTTGCTCGCTGGTCGTCAGGTTGGGCGAGTCATAAGCTTCCCAATACCAATTCGTACCTTGCAACTGCACATACCCCTGGAGTATTGGGGCGGGTGTCGGTGTCGGTGTCGGTGTCGGTGTCGGTGTCGGTGTCGGTGTCGGCGTTGGCGTTGGCGTTGGCGTTGGCGTTGGCGTTGGCGTTGGCGTTGGCGTTGGCGTTGGCGTTGGCGTTGGCGCAGCAGTGAACTTGAAAGGTCGTTCGTCTGACGCCCCTGTTTGCAGCCATTTGCCAGTTACCGTCCCGTCATCAGCGGTCTGACTGTAAAGCGACACCTTACGCCCGGTCGTAAATCCCGTGGAGCTATCGCAATCCCGCGTTGCAGTCGTGCTGTGTCCGCCCTCCTCGTCGAAGTATGCGGACCCCGAGTCTTCAATAGTGAACTGAACTTGCTGGCCGGACCCCGGCACATTATTCACATCGCCGTCTACATACACAATGCGCGCGCGAACGTCGATAGGGCTAACACCATCCGCTGGCTGCGGACTGCCCTTCACGAAGACCCGAATCTCAGGCGTCTGGTTCTTCTGGTTCTTCCCCATGGCAATCTCCCAGCGGTACGCTGTCAATCACAAAGTCAAAACAAGAACTTTCTCTTAAATCCAGGACGACAACTGTCACCTGCCCATTCACCACGCGCCGCTCACCTTGGGGGGCGAAACAAACGACGGGTACACGTAGATGCTCTCTTCCTGTCCGGTTGGATCTGAAATCTCCACCTCCACCGCTCCAGGCGTCACACCGTCGCTACTCTTCACGCCGACCATTACCCATCCCGAGGAATTTATCGTCGCGGTAATGGATTTCTGTCCATTTTTTTCGAATACGCCTGGGCCTGAGGAGATTCCCATATTGACTGAGGTGTTCGCCGGACCGAAGACGCTGATCTGGCATTGCGAGATGGCATCGCATGGTGCGGCACGCGTATAGCCGTAGCTCAAGACGTAGTCCACATCCAGACTAGGAATTTGCATCGGCAGGAAGGGCACCATCTTTTGCACCGGCGTGATCACCCCCAACATCGCCAACGCGTTTTTATCTGCGCTGCCCTGATAGAACGGCGCAACGGCAACCGCTGCGAGCCAGTTCTTCGCGGTACCAGGCATCTGAATACTGCATTGCCAAGTCCCATCGTCTCCGATCGCGAAGTTCTGCTTGGTCGGGTCGACGTTCTGCCCGACAATTGTGGCGCCGTTGCCGACCACCAGCACACAGCGCAACTTGGGCCGGCCATACACTGTCAGCACACTCGATGGTTGCCAGTCCGGATGATGGCCTTCGTCGAGCGGAGGACTGCCGTAAGCAGCCACCACGTCGAGCAAGAGCGCCGTGCCGCCTCCCTTGATATGTAGTTTGCTCTCGGCATCCATAGTGAAATCGTCACTGAGCTTGATGGCACCCAAATCGTCGTTCGTGGCTACCGGCAACATTTGCTTTCTCCTTGAATCGCCTTTGGCTGTTAAGCGTTAGAACGTATAGCGCAACCCGAGCGTCGCTCCGATGCTCTCGAAGCCATGGCCGAGTCGCTGTTTTCCGCTCACTTCTCCATACATCGACAGATTCGGCGTAATCATCCCGGCGGCGCCAATACCGAGTTGCACGGCACTGCCCGGCGTGGCGACCAGGAACGTCTGGCCTGGCATCGTTACATTGCGCGAGTTCATGCAGGTTTGCAGGAAATCGACGCGCATGTACGGCTTCCACGAAACCGTCCAAGGAACAGGCATCGATATCCTCACTCCAAGAAGCCCGTGAAAGCGAACATGTCGCCTCTATTGACGTTGAAACCGTCGTTGTCTTGCCTGCCCTCGAACTGCAGCAACTGCGCATGCACCTGCTCGAAGACAAGTTCGATGTCGCTCGATGCGCCGCCTTCCATCAAAAAGCCGCAGCGAAATTCAGGAATGCGGCGCTGTCCAACTGCAGTGCAACCAGGTCGCCTCGCGTGAAATTGGCCCTACCATTGGTAAAGTTCACTTGCCACTGGCCATCCACGCGAGTGACAGTACCGATTGTCCGGAAAGGCTCCCCTCGGACCGATTGCACAGTAATCCGCAGAGTCACGTTCGCGGTTGGAGGGTTGCCGTAATCAATGAGGCGGATGAGCGCATCGGCCTGTGGCATGCGACGCGATATCGAAACCACCCAGGCATCCACGAGGCCCGGAGCGTACAAACCATAGCAGCAACACTGATGGGGCCGCCAACTGGCGAGGCCTGAATCGATCACGCTCAACTTCAGCACCGGCGACGACAGCTCGTCCTGGCCGGTCCGGTAAACGTTGTAATAGACGTCGTATACCCCGGGCGCATCGATATCGCTCAAGGAAAAGAACGCCACGTCGTGAACGTATTTTTGAGGCAGCAGAGAGTTTCCCTCCTCGGGATACGTCTTCGTTGGCAATGCTCCCATGTGGACCTTGACTGTATCGCCAGGCCTTGCATCCGGAAGATAAGCGCTGACGACGATGTTCTGGCTCGCCGGATCGATGGTCTGGACATCCACGGTCTGCTCCGCAGGCTGCTCAGAGCCTGGCACTCCGCCGGACTGGAAGATCCACGGCCGCCATAGGCCGCTCGGGTCGACGCTCTTTGACGCTACCAGTATCCCGCTCATGTCGCGCTCCCGCGTGCGCCATGCCCGGCTTCGAAAAGCGGATCCGCCATGGCGTCACCGTCTCTCACGCCTGCGCCAGCTGGCGGAACAGTATCCAAGCCCAGCGTCAGCGGCAGTGAACGGTAGAGGGCCGCCCGTGTCTGTTTGTCCTTGGCGTCGCTGCTGAAGATGGTGTATTGCGCCTCGAGCGTACCCATTTCGCCGGTCGTGAACTTGTTTCCGAAACCGGTCAGATCGGCCGCCTGGAAATCGAAAATCATAGGTTGACCGTTCTTTATCATCGGCGTGACAGTGAAGTAGTACACGCCTTGGAGCACCTTGCCGCGAGGTTCGTCCAGGCCGTCCGCCCAGGGGCGATACCCGTTCAGGTACACGTACATTTCCACTATGTCCTTCACTTTGACGCTATCGAGCGCGGGATCTTCCAGAGGCACGCGAAGCTGCAACATGCCCCCGCGGCCATTGATCGGCCATCCCGCGACGAAACCGGAGCCGCCGACCGGCAATGGCGGCGGTGCCGGAGTCTCACCTTCGACAGCAGGGGGATGAATCGCGGGAGGAATGCCGTCCGCCGAAACGGAGGCCGCAAACGAGACGATGACATCGCCAGCCCTCAGCTTGATTGCGTACTGCAGGCTGTTGTTCGAGCGGTCGTTGTAGTCCTTGCTGCGCAGACTGGAGGTACTGATGTTGAAGGTCGCTACGTCGTTGGCTTCGCCCTTCGGCACCACGGGGCTTGCCCCTTGGAACTCTCCGTTGCAGAAAAGAAATGCGATATCGCTAGGCGTCGCACCTTGGTAGAAGGGGATTCCGATTGTCACCCTCGGATTGCTGGTCAGGTTCAGTTGCTGGGGGACTTCCGGTGGCGCGATATTCGCCTTTTTGGAAAGGTCCAGCATGATGAGCCAGTCGAAAGCGTATCCGCTGTCCGAGGCCACACCGAGCTGCCAGAAAAGCTTGTCGGCCGTGGCAATGGGCACGTCAGGGACCGCAGATGCATTGAACTTGCCGCACACGAACACTTCGGCCGCTCCGGATGCGTCGGTCACGAGCTCGACAAAGTTGTTACTGTCCACCTCCAACTGCTGATTCGGGCCGTCGGTCATTTCCCTGTAGAACGCATAGCGGTTGATATTTGGCGGTTCCGCTTGGCAAATCAGCCGGATGCACATATCTCTCAGCGGCGCGTAGTTGTTGTTCTGATCCGGATCCCACACGAAGAACCGGTAATGCGCATGGTTGCCCGATGCCGGCGTAGCCACATCTCCGGCTGGCGGAATGCTGAGCATCGTCGCCTGCGGCACCAGCGAAGTCGCACTCGGCTCAATTACCTTGTAACGGTAAGGATCGGAAGTCAGCGTCGGGATCTTGTCGTAGGTGGCATAGAACTCGTCGGGATTGGTCGTCCAAACCAGTGCCCGGAAGGTGGCGGTCCCCGCCTTGGAGTCGACTGAATCCCGCGTGAGGCCGACGATGACGAGTCCCTTGTCGATCTTCTTGAACCCGTCATAGGGAAGCATCGACGCGCCAGTTCCGAACGGTTGAAAGCCGACCGTATCGCTGTCCCCGATGGAGCCGTTATCGATGCGAACATAGGCGACGACGGTAACGATCTTGCCGGTAAAGAAAGGCCGCCGCTCGTCGGGCAACGGTTCCTTGCCGTCGACGGTGATGTTTATACTGGGCATGGTTCGCCTCTGTTGGCTATTGCCTTCCGAAGTATCGAGCCGACCGGAGTCAAAGCGTCAGAGCCAGGTAGATCCGCTCCGGTTGACTGCTTTCATGCATGATCGACACCATGTCTCCGCGGCTCAAACGCATGGGCGAAGACACCCCAGGCTCGGGCTCGATGCTCCAGTTCCCGTCGCGCTGGCAGCTGAGTGTGACGAAAGGCCTCTCGCTTCCCGCCAGATACAAACCCAGCTTGGCCCCGATGGTTGAGACGGAGGCCTGGTCGTCGAGCGATCGCAGCAGGATCCCGCTCGCATCCAGCGGCAGATCATAGTCCGAAGCAACGATCCAGCTTTCGATCGGCTCGGCTGTAAGGCCCCCGCTGTACGTTCCAAAGAAGCTGGTCTGCACCGAGCCGGCCACCGGGGCGGCGGGCGCGTTCTTGACCGTGACTGACTTCGCGGGACTCGTCGACATGTTCTCCGCCCTATCCGCCAGGACATACGAAACGTTATATGTGCCGTCTTGCAACGCCCAAAGCGGGGCGACGTAGACCGGCAACGTCTTGCCATAGGTAAGCTCGTTCGGCACGGCCAGATAGTAGTAGCGGCGTACCTGCGGCAGCGTTTCGCCCAACGCGGGGCTGAACTGCAACATGATCCGGTCGCCCCAGTTTCGCTGCGAGTAGAAGGGAATGTTCACCTCCACTGCTCCTTGCGCCGCGATGTCCGGATCCTGCAGATCGAGGATGTCCGGCAGTACGGGCGGATCCAGCGCCTTGAGCAAGTTTCGCCCCGACGGCCGTTCCATGACTGGCATGTCCAGCCTCATTGTCGTCGTCCTCGCAGATGGAAAAGGGAAGGTGCGGCGCGCAGAAGCCCCTGCGGGGCTTCCCGTCGCCGCGCCGTCGTCACTTCTTACTGCTGCGGTCGCGACGCGTCATGCCCGGAATCACCGAACTGAAAATCAGGGGACCGAGGACCGTCGAATAGCCCTTCGGTGTGCCATCGCTGCGCGCAACGCTGACCTGCACTGATATCAGGCTGTCTTGCCTCTGGTTGGGATCGTCCGGCACGTGCAGCCGGGGGCCGTAGCCCATGATGTCCGCGTAGGTGAAGGAAAACTCGGCCGTGCCCGAGGCTGCCAATGTGGCATCGACGTCTAGCGGGCGACTGGGCGCCCCATGCCGTTCGTCATCCGTGCCGGCGGCCCAGCCGTTCAGATATAGCTTGGCGGTTAGTTTGTCGCCGGCGTCCGGCCTCAAAGTCGCCTGTGCATTTGCATCCCATTGGGCCTTGATCGTAAGACCGTACCTACAGACGTCGTAATCCACGGGCCCGACCTGAGAAGCGCCGAGCTGTTCTATTTGTGGCCTCTTCAGCGTGAAGCCTTTCGGATAACCGCCGGGGTAAGGGGGCTCATTTGGATCGATCGCCTCGGTGACATTGAACAGGTATGACTTCGATTGGGTGACGAAAAGTTTGCTACCGCGCACAACCCCGCCTACCAGTACGTTGTCTCCCACCAGCACGAAGTTGTCGGTCGTCAGGGGCGACTCGAACGTCGAATCGTAACCGGTCGCCAGATCCGTATCGGGATCTTTGATGTACACGGTTTGCAATAGTCTTTTCTTGGTCTTATTGAACACGTAAACTACATCGCCTGCCACGTAGACGCCTGCTCCTGTCCCCTGCCTGACGGCAATCGGACAAGTCCCGGTATTCGCTGGTGGCTCGTATTGGTTCCCTTCCACGCCCGGGCCCGAGATCTCCGGCGCATTGATTGCCCCGTTACGGTCCAAATTCACGAAGAGAAGAGCCTCGGCTCCACCCATGGTGGTATTGCCGAGGGCGAGATCGAATTGTTGAAATACCGCTTGAGTCTTCCCCGTGATGAAGAAATTCACGTGGCCACCGCTGTCAGACCTGAAATAGTACTTGCCGTCGGCGTCTGCGGAAACCGAAGTCGTCGAACCGACCGTACCCGTCCATAGGGCGACCGCTGTAAGGTCCAGGCTCTGGCCCGACTCGTGATCTTTGGCTAAATATGCTGGTCCCATACGCACATCATTGATCGCTGTCGGAGGGTCGCCTTGAATCTCAAGTTGAAAGTCTATCGTGAAGTAGTTGTTCGTAGTGTTGTCCGGAGGAGCGCCATTGCTTTGCGTCAAATGGACTTCGTCGGGTGCAATGCCTACGCTTACAGGTTCCAGCTCATAGGCATTCAACGTCATGGCCACGTTGACGATCGGCGTCGCCCACGGCGTCGTCGTGTTCTCCACACACCAGACGGGATCACTACCATCTTCCGTGTCGATATGAAACACCTCCAGCTCCGCCGTATCGGCAGCCGTCGCCTTTACGTCGACATACGGCGTTTTGGCGCTGCTCCACATATTGCTGTTCCGCGAGTCCTGGTCAGTGGGCAGAAAGCCGTCGGCAGGTCTCTTGCCGTCCCTCGACCTGTAGAGCCAGAACCTGATGACGTCGCCCACCTTGATGGAATCCGGGCTTGTTGTCGTCACTTGTAACGTAATGACTTGGCCCCGCTCAATGTCAGCGCCCGCGATAGGATTAGTGGTAACCCCCATGGCAACCCCCTTTCAATGACCAATGCTTCAGTGTTGTTGACGATAGACGACGATGCGCTGAACGACAGCACCCTATTGCTTCAACGGTATACCGTTATTCCAGAATCACTGAAGTCGTGCTTGATGGGCAAATTATTTTCAATACGACTTTTTCGTGAAGAGTCAGATTTTTATTCAAAAACCAATCGATTTGAAATATACCTATTTTTGAGGCGCATTCACTCGCGCATGGTCAATTGAAATGCATTTTAGATCAGCGGCTACTGAGTGAACCTATCAATTCTGCTGGGGTGTAGCAGGCCGCCGACTGGACACCACGCAAGCTTGCAGGTAGGCGAACGTGATCTATTTGAGAGGCGGCCGGGAGGCGCCCTTAAGCAGCGGCGACTCCCTCGCCGCCGTTGAAAGGGGAATTTGCCCGGAGGCAAGCCCAACACGGACGGGAACCCCAGGGCCTGTGACGGATGCCGGACTAAAAGTCGTACCGCAGACCCGCGGTGGCGCTGATGTTGTTAAATCCGTTCCCGAGCCGGCGTTGCCCGCTGATCTCACCGTACAACGACAACTTGGGCGTCAGCATACCGCTCGCGCCCATCCCCAACCGAAGGGCCTTTCCAGGTGCCCCGACATCGAACACCGTTCCAGACAGATTCGTGTCCTGCGCACTCATCCAGGTCTGTTGGTACTGCAGGCGGACGTAGGGGATCCAGGAATCGGTCGAGGGGATGGGCATCGCGAAACGAACGCCGAGCCGCCCAGTCAATGCGCGCACGTCACCGGGCTGGGCGACGATACCGTCGACATCCTCGTGGGCCTTGAACCGCAGAACCTGGCCCAGCACCTGCACCATCGGCTCGATCTCGAGACCGTTCTTGAGGACGAAGGTGCGCCCGCCCTCCAGTGAGAAGTCAAAACCGTTTGCGACGACCCTTCCCGCGTTCTGGCTCTGCGTCGTGGTGACATCGCCCGAATAGTGCGCAGCGGAGAGCACTCCATCGACATACCAACCGCGATCATTGCGCCAGGTGCCGGTCAGCGCGAGGCCGCGCGCGTCCACCGTGGCCCGGCTGGACTCGACGGAGTTGGCGTCCGGATTGATCGTCGTCGAACCCAGGGTGACGGCCGCACCCAGCCGCATCTCCTGGTTGCCACGCATGAGGCGCAACAGATTGCCACCGATTTGGACGGCGTAGATATCCTGACCGAAGCCGTAGCCGTAATCGCGAAAGCTCAGGTTGCTGCTATAGCTGCTGCGGCTTGCCAGCGGGCGCACGAACATCTCGGCGGTTTCCCCCGGTTGCTGAAAGCGATTCAGACGCACGTCACCCAGCCTGCGAACGAGACTGTCTATCACGACACTCTCGTAGTTCAGCAGCGCTAGCGGAGCGACGAGGTAGGTGCTGCCTTGAGGGACGAGCACGGGGCGCCCGCCATCGCCGCCACCGCCGCCACCGTTATCGACGTTCGGATCGCAAGCGCCGGCATAGACACGACCGGTGGAATCGGTGCACGCCGTCTGCAAGCGGTAGTCCCATTGCACGGTCTGCCCGTCTCCCAGGAGGTTCTGCGATGGCATGCCGTTCGCGCTGTCCGGCCCATAGGCGAACAACCGATACTGGAAGGCGCTGCCCTCGCTGGTCACATAGTCCCGACTGAGCTTGAACGCGTTCTGTTCGGCGCTTCCGCCCACTTGCACCAGCGATATGCCTTCCTCCGGCATCGGCTTGTGATTGCCCGCCACGTTCGTATTGGCGCCGTTGCCGGTGGCTTGCACGTCCAGCACGGTCTCGCCTGTCACATTGCCGGCGATCAGTAGACGATCGGTGTGCTGGTTCGATGGGTTGCCACCTTCGTTCAGTTCCGTGCGCATCGTGACCGCACCGCCCCCGCTATACTGCCCATTGACGCGCAGACTGTGGTATGAGGGGCTCGGGCTCGCCGACGCATCGTCGATAAACTGCAACCGGCCCTGATTGCTCAAGCTCGACAGCGTGGCGTCGCCATTCACGTTCCACACGCTGCTAGCGTCGGTGGACAACGAGGCTGTAGCGCCGGCCGTAAGCACTGGCGTCCCCGTATAAGTGCTGCCGTCCAATAGCGCGACGGAGAGCGCGTTGCCGTTGCCATCGGCTTGCAGCACGCCGGATAGCGTCTGTCCGTAGGCGTTCAAGGTTCCGGCGCCGCTGGTCACGCGATAGAGCGCCTTGCCTGATCCAGCGACGAGGCTCGTATTGTGAAGCTCCGTTGTGCTGGTACCGTTCGCTACGATCGCGTCGCCATCGCTGATCACTGAACCGCCGTCGAGCCTCACCGTGGTCCCCGCGGCCTGCTCGATCGCAGGGGCGGACGCGTTCGTCGTGGCGGTGCCGTCCACGGTCGTCTGCGCGAGCTCGAGCGTTCCCGCGTTGACCTCGGCGCGCCCAAGCACGCCCGGCGAGCTTAAGGTCAGCGCACCGATGCCCTCCTTCGTGAGCGTCATCCCTGCGCCGTCGACGTTGCCCAAGCTGGCGGTGGCGCCCGCTCCTTCGACGGTGACGGTGCCGTCCTTCTGCATCTGCAGCGTGCGGCCGGATTCGAATGTGCCGCTGTTCGGCGAGATGATCAGGTTTCCACCGTTCAGCACAACCGCGCGCTCGTACCGGGGATCGCCGAGATTGTGATCGTTGTGGACGATCAGATCGCCGTCGTCGATGCGGGTGATGCCGACGTAATAGTTCTGCCCGTCGAGATCGAGCGCGCCAGCGCCATCTTTGACCAAATAGCCGACCGGGTCGGCCGGTTGCCAGGATGAACCATCGCCGCCCAAGTGGCCGCTTTCCGTCTGCGTACCGGATGAAATCGAAAAGTGAATGATGTCATCAGCGGTGATGACACCGCCCAGGCCCGCCCGGCCATTAGTGGAATCGGACACCGTCAGTTGTTGCCAGTCCTTGAGGCCGCCCGAATTGGGAACTTGCGAAAGATCCAGCCAGCCGCCATCCAATATGAACGCCCGGTTGAATGTGGCGGGATCGAAGCCGTTACCCTCGAGCGCGAGCACACCGCCATTGAGGATGGTCGCGCCGCTGTAGCCAAAGACACCGGCGTTGGAGAACACTTGGGTGCCGCCACCGTTCTTGGCCAAGCCGCCATTTCCGGTAATCGTGCCGGAGAAAGTCTTCGTCGTGCCGGGCACGGCGTTGCCCGCGTCAAGACCGTCGAGCAAGAGGTATTTGCCGCCGCTGCCGAGATCGACATGGCCGTTCCCTTCGATCAGTCCCGCCTGAAAACCTTCACCGCCCGGGACGACGCTTGCGACGCTGGCAGCCGCCGCGCTGATGTCGAGCTTACCGGCCCCTTCCACGTCGAAGAGACGGTGACTCGCCGAAATGTCGCTGCCTGACACCGCGAGCGTTCCGCCACTCACCGTGGTGGACCCGGTGTAACCGAACACATTAGGACCGGCCAGCGTCAGGGTGCCGCCCTGCACTTCAAGGCCACCGCTGCCCGTGATCGCACCGGAGAAAGTCGGCGTCGGATCGCTGGCCGCGCCGTGTACCACGAGGTTCGCCGAGCCAAGGTTGACTGTTCCTTGGCCGTCGACCGTGCCGAGATCGAATGAGCTGCCGTTGCCGCTGATGTCCAAAACGCCGTTCGGGTTGACTTGGAATGCCTTCCAATTTCCCGTATCGTCGCGGCCCACCGCGCCACCCTGGACCTGAAGCGCCCCATTGTTGATCTGAGTCGCCCCCTCGTAGTCGAATACGTGGGCACCCGACAGAACCTGCACCCCACCGCCCGTCACAGCAATACCGCCCGAACCTGCGATTGTGCCGTTGAACGTTTGGATACCGAGCGCGGATGGGCCGTCGAGGTCTAGGGTATTGGCGCCGAGGTTGACGATACCGTTGGTTGCGCCGGTGGTGTTGGCCGATGAAAGCAGACCGACGTTCAGCGCCGAAGTCCGCCCGCTCAAATCGAGCTTGCCGCCCGCCGTGTTTCCCTGGTCGATTCTGACGATCGACTGAGACGCACCGGTGCCGTCCTCATTGAAATCCAGTGTGCCGCCCTCCGCCGCCCATATCCCCGCGCCGCCAGTCTGTGCGCCCGCGCTGAACTTGACGGTGCCCCCTCGGGCCGCCTCAGCCGCCCAGGACTGCGGACCGAAATGGGCGGCATCGTTCTGGAACTGGCCCCCGTTGAGGGTAAGGGTGGCGTTCCTGGCGGCCACCGCCACGGAGTTCGTGCCCAACGCCTTGATGTTGCTCAACGCCAGACCGCCAATATCCCCTCCGATACCGACGGACAAATTCGTGCCGTCGGCAAGGACACCGAAGGCATTTACGCCGTCTGCCTCTATTACGGTGCTGGGGTCCAACGTCACTCTGAGCATGCCGGGCCCCGCGGGAGCGTAGTCGATGACAGCCGTGCCCGTGCCCGACGTCTTGAAGGTCACCCCTGTACCGGTGCTGAGCGCTCCTTGGACCAAGTGCAGCGCATACGAGGGTGCACTGGGATCGGTGTTCGTCGTCTCGTAAGTGCCGGCATTCAAAGTCACGGTGCCGCCTTGCAGATTCACCGCGTGCGCCCCCGGGCCGTTCGTCGTTACGTCGCCGCTGTAGGTAAGCGCACCGGCCTCCATTTCGATTCCGTGGGAACCCTCGCCGGTGGTCGTGATACTCATACCAGATGCGGTAACGGTGGGCTGAGCCAGACTCTGATATTGCCTCAACAATAGTCCGTAGCTATCGTAGAAACCCGGATCACCGGTGGTGGTGGTCTTCCCTCCCGAGGTACCGATTTGCAAGTTTTCCAGCGTGTTCGTGCCGCTGTAGGCGACCACGCCCACCGCACCATCCGCTTGCGAGGAAACTTGCAGGTTGGTCAGGGTGGTACTTTGAGTATTGAAGATGATGACGCCTGCACCATCCGTGGCGTTGGTGGTCACGATGCCTTGAGGGGCGGCGAGGCTGCCTAGGATGAAACTGTCCGTCCTTTGGCCTACAACTACGCCTTGCGAAGCTTTAATGTGCACGTCGCCGGTGAAATCGACGTGAGAACCAAAGTCGCTTGCCAATCCCTGCGACCACCACTTGCCAGTCGCAGCGGTCGTTCCGGTTCTGGCCTGGTCAGTCGGAATCCCGTTCCCCTGCGCGTCGACAGTCAGCGTCCCGCTACCCTGTAACCAGGCATCTCTGATGGCATTGACCCCATACGACGCCCCCAGACCTGTGAGCGTGATGCTGAGATTGCCGTCGAGCTTGGTCAGGCTGTCTCCGAAACCGGGATCGGTGGCACCGTTGATATTGGCGCCTTGCGTCAAGAGCCCCCATACTTGATTATTAACTGCGTTACCGGACATTTTGACGATCACACTGCTGCCTGCCCGGATGTCAAGGGCCGACGTGACGCCACTACGGTAGGTATTGTTCCCGTTGTTGAACAGGCCCTTGCTGTCGTTGTTGACAAGCTCAAGCGTTTGCGCGCCAGCAATCTCGACGGCATAGCTTCCCGCAATGGTTCCGGACCAGACGCCAATGCCGAAGCTCAGCGCCGTGTTACCCGTGTCGGTGTAGTAATTGCGACTAGCTGTTGTTAATGTCCCTGCCGCCGATTGTTCGACGATACCGCCGTGCGTAGTCTGCAAAAGGTTAGGCTGATAACACGTACCGTCTGTGGGGCTGGCATTTTCGACTACTGCATTGCTCAGCGGACTGCCGCAATAGCCAGGGGGCGAAGCCTCCGCCTTCTTGATATCGACAAGCAAACCGCAGTGCAGAATCATGGCTATCAACGCAACGAGGCGACGGCGAGGCGTCGCCGGTCGCGCCGTGTCTGCCTGCTTTGGCAAACCAAGGGTCTTTTGAAAAAAACGGCCGCGTGAGCCGACCATGCTCGATGTCGGAGATTCCACGAATCGCTTTGACGAGCCTATAGAATGCTTTTGATTTCTCACGCCGATGTCGCTTATATTTTGAGCGTTGAAAAGGGGCACGCCACTGGGGACAACGCGCCGACTAAAAATGCTTTTCAGTAGCCGGAGCGGACTCGTAGGTGCCGGGCGCTGCTCAACACCTCGCAACATCAAGGGTGTCTCGTAGCGTTCATACACTCATCGCCGCGAGGACGCGCGTCGCCGCGCCTCTCCACGGACAGCAAAAGCTGGCTCCGAATTTGGCGAGACCAACGGATCGTTCGCCGCCAAACGTCAACAACGAACACGCAGGAAACAGATCGCCCCTTATGGAGCGAGTCCAATACACAACGTGAACATGACCGGCGATATTAACGCAATGCCCAGCTCACAACGATCATCGGATGTCAATATCAGATTTTTCTCACATCATTTCGATCGCGTCGGATTTTCTATGACCCCATAAAAACCACAGTTATCATGGGCGAGTTTTTAATTTGAAAAGTTCGATTAAAAGACACATAGCGAGCCGTCACCTCGCTCCACCGCTTTCCATTGAGACATCAGCGACTTTATCGGCCGGCGCAAATTAGTGCGCCTCTTTAAACGCACTGTACTCGAAGATCGAGCTCGAAGACCTGGCAAAATAACTAGGTTTCACCGGCGGGTTGATGTGGCAACCTGTCTAGTCCATCAGGATAGCCGTAACTTCCGGCGCAGACCGAGCATGTCAAGGCGTGCGCGATCGAAGGTTAGAATCGATTTGCTTTGGATGCCATGGGTACCGCATAGGCAAGATAGATGCCCCAATGACGACAAGCCCGCTTGGCGTAAGCCGAAGCGGGCTTGCAAAAAGACAGCGCGTGATCACCCGCTCTCGATTACGCGGCCAAAAGCTGCCAACTACTCCACCGACAACTGCAAATGCAGCTGAGACCGCGTCACCGTACTATCGGTGACATCGCCGGCCGAATCACGATCGGCCTGAGAAGCCGGCGCTGTACGTGCGCGTTCGATGACGTCGAGATATTCAGTCGTCACGTCCCCTGTGATGTAATCGCCATCGAAGCAAGACGCCTCGAACCGCGACAGCGACGGATTGATATCGCGCACCGCCTGCTTCAGCGCATCGACGTCCTGATACACGAGGTAATCGGCGCCGATGATCTTCGCGACCTCATCATCCGTCCGCCCATGCGCGACCAGCTCGCCGCGCGTCGGCATATCGATGCCATAGACATTCGGAAACTTCACGGGCGGCGCCGCCGAAGCGAAGATCACCTTGTTCGCGCCCGCATCGCGCGCCATCTGCACGATCTCGTGCGAAGTCGTGCCGCGCACGATCGAATCGTCGACGATCAGTACATTCTTACCCTTGAACTCGATCGCCATCGCATTGAGCTTCTGGCGTACCGACTTCTTGCGCACCGCCTGCCCCGGCATGATGAACGTGCGGCCGACATAGCGGTTCTTGAAGAAGCCTTCCCGGTATTCAACGCCCAGCTTCGCCGCCACCTGCATCGCGGCGGGCCGCGACGAATCGGGGATCGGCATCACCACATCGATCTTCACGTCGGGCAGCTCGCGCTTGATCTTCTCGGCGAGATAGTCGCCCATGCGCAGCCGCACGTTGTAGACGGGCACGCCGTCGAGCACCGAATCGGGACGCGCGAGATAGACGTACTCGAAGATGCAGGGGTTCAGGCTCGGCTTCTCCGCGCATTGCTGACTATGCAGGCGGCCGTCGTTGTCGATGAAGATTGCCTCGCCCGGCGCGACGTCGCGCACGAACTCGAAACCGATGCCTTCCACGGCCACCGATTCCGACGCCACGATCCACTCCACCCCCTCGTTCGTTTCCTGCTTGCCGATACAAAGCGGCCGGATGCCGAACGGATCGCGAAAAGCCAGCAGGCCGTGGCCCGCAATCAGCGAAACGATCGCGTAGGAGCCGCGCACTCGCCGATGAACACCGGCCACCGCCTTGAACACGGTCTCGGGATCGAGTTGGAGGCCCGAAGTCGCAAGCTGCATCTCGTGCGCGAGCACGTTCAGCAATACTTCGGTGTCCGAATCGGTGTTCACGTGACGGCGGTCGATACGGAACATTTCGTCCTTCAACTGCCGCCAATTCGTCAGATTGCCGTTATGCGCGAGGATGATGCCGAACGGCGCGTTCACGTAAAACGGCTGCGCTTCCTCTTCGCTCGTCGCCGAGCCGGCCGTCGGGTAGCGCACCTGGCCGATGCCGACGGTGCCGGGCAGGCTGCGCATGTTGCGCGTGCGGAAGACGTCGCGCACCATGCCGTTCGCCTTGTACATATGAAATGTGCTGCCGTTCGCCGTGGCGATGCCGGCTGCATCCTGGCCCCGATGCTGCAACAGCAGGAGGCTGTCGTAGATCAGCTGGTTGACCGGGGAGTGGGAGACTACGCCTACGATGCCGCACATGGCAGGTCCTTCAAGAATACGAAAACCAGGTTGGCGCACGCGCCTCGGAGCCGTGAGGCCCGGAGGGCCCGCCCGTCATCGCCTCAAATCCGCACGTACTCGGCGAGCGCCTGAGGCAAGAACGGTTTCAGCTTGTGCACGCCGTCCACGGCATAGGGCCGCAGCAGCGCGTCGCGCCAGAATTCCTTTGTCGGCAGCTCGGTCAGCCCCGCCAGCGCGACGAGCACGAGCACCATCGCCACGCCGCGCGCAAAGCCGAACATCAGGCCGAGCGACCGATCGACGCCATTCAGCCCGCTAGCGGCCACGACGCGCGTGACGAGCGCGCCGAGCACGCCCGCGACGATCACCACGCCGACCATGACCGCGGCGAAAGCCAGCAGCCATTGCGTCAACGCACCGCCGGGCCAGTCAGCTGGAATATAGGGCACCAAACGGTCGACGTAACGGCACGCCACAAAAAAAGCCGCGATCCAGCCGATCAGGCCGAAAATCTCCGACAGCAAACCGCGCCACGCTCCGCGCAGCGCCGAAAGCAAGATGACGGCCAGTGCCGCATAGTCGAACGCGGTCAGCATGCTCACGCGTTACTGCGCCGCATTGGCCGTGAGCCCCGCCTCGCGCACTTTGGCGATGGCGGCCGAGGCCGCGGCGCGGTCGGGGAACGGACCCGCGCGCAACAGCGCCCGCGTGGATCCGTCAGCTTGCTTGCGGTTTTCGATGTATGCCGGAACGCCCGCCGCTTTCAGCTTGCTTTCCCAGCGGCGCGCGCTCGCGTCGTCGGAGAAGATACCGAGCTGAACGGCAAAACGCGCGCCCGGCGGTGCCGCCGGCGTGCCCGAATCGGCATTTGCCGCGCTCGGCGCGGGCATCGGCGTGGGCTTCGCGGTCTGCGCTTGTGTCTGAGCCTGCGGTTTCGCGGCCGGCGCAACGGGCGCCTGCTGCGCGGACTGCCCGGCTCGGGCAGTGGGCTGCGGCGGCGTTGCGGGCTTGGCCGACTGCGTCGATTCGGTCGATTTGGTCGATTTGGTCGATTTGGTCGATCGGGCCGTGGAGTCCGCTGACTGTTCCGCCTTCGATTGAGTCGATGCCTGGGCTTCCGATGCCTTTCCCGCATCGGCGCCCGGCGGCGTCACGCCTGCCGCGGCCTGCGCGCCCGTATCGGAATCGGGTGCGACGCCTGCCTGCGTGTCGGCCTGGTCGTCCGCCGCGCGGCGCGGCACACTGATGGGCCGATTTGGAATATCGATGGCGATGTCGTCAGTGACGGGCTTCGGGTGCGAATCGAGCACCATCGGCAGCACGACCACCGCCGCAATCACGAGCGCGATCGCGCCAACCAGCCGGCGGCGCGCGCGCTGCTTTTCAGGCAACGTCGGGTCGAGCAGCATCGCATCGGCGTCGTAACCGGTATTGCCCGCGGCGCTCTCGCCGCTGCGCTCCGTGCGGCGACGACGCGGCTCGCCGCGCGCGGAGGATTTGGCATTGCCGCCGCGCCGGCGCGGCGCGTCGTCTTTATTGCCGAACGAGAAAAATCCCATGAATCGCTGAATTCCTGGCGCGCCTCGGAACCGTCAATGTTGCCGCGACTTGCGGTAGGCCATCACACCGCCCACCGTATAGAAACTGCCGAAAACCAAGATTCTATCATCGTCTGTCGCTCGGCTCATGGCATCCTGGAAGGCATCGGCGGGGTTCGGGAAGCGCGTCACGCTGCTGTCGGGCCCATCCGTCACGCCGGCGCGGCGCAATTCCGCCTCGAGCAGCTCCGCGGAAGCCGCGCGCCCGATCGGCAGATCCGTCACACACCAGTGATCGATTTCGCCCTTCAACAGTCCGACGATAGCCTCGATGTCCTTGTCGCGCATGGCGCCGAAGACGGCGTACGTGTACCGGTAAAAGCCCATGCTGCCGAGATTCTGGGCAAGGACCGCGGCCGCATGCGGATTGTGGGCCACGTCGAGAATGATCGCCGGCCGGCCCGGCAGCACCTGGAACCGCCCGGGCAACTCGACATTGGCAAGACCGAGCCGCACGTCCTGCGCCGAAACCGGCAGTTGCGCGCGCAGTGCTTCGAGCGCCGCAAGCGCCGCCGACGTATTGATGAGCTGGTTCGCGCCGCGCAGCGCCGGGTAAGCGAGCGACGATCGCCGCAGACCGCGCCCGACGTAGCTCCATTGTTGCCGCTCGCTGCCGGCCTGGCCTTCGTAGCGGAAGTCCCGTCCGAAGAGCCACAGATCGGCCCCGATCGCGTCAGCGTGGTCGACAAGCGTGTGCGGGGCGGCGGGATCGGCGCAAATCGCCGGCTTGCCCGCCCGGAAAATCCCGGCTTTCTCGAGCGCAATCTTTTCGCGCGTGTCGCCGAGGTACTCGGTATGGTCGAGATCGATGCTCGTCACGATTGCACAGTCAGTATCGATCACGTTGACCGCATCGAGCCGCCCGCCCAAGCCGACTTCGAGAATGACCGCGTCGAGCCCGCGCGACGCGAAGAGGTGGAGGATCGCCAGCGTCGTGAACTCGAAATAAGTCAGCGAAACCGGCTCGGTCAGGCTTCGGCGCGCGGCTTCGACGGCTTCGAAATGCGGGAGCAGCTCGGCATCGGTGGCGCTCTGCCCGTCGATGCGCGCGCGCTCGTTGAACTCGAGCAGGTGCGGCGAGGTGTGGCAGCCGACGTGGTAGCCCGCGGCGAGCAGGATCGATTCGAGGATCGCGCAGGTCGAGCCCTTGCCGTTCGTGCCGCCGACGGTGATGACCGGACATGGGAGCGTCAACCGCAGCGCATCCTTCACCTTGCCGATGCGGGCGAGCCCCATGTCGATGCCGACTGGGTGTGCCGACTCGAGATGCGCGAGCCAGGCGTCGAGCGTCGAAAAAGTAGTCACAACGTCGTCGATTTACGCCACTGCGTCGGCCGGCTGCCGTGTCATCAGCGCGATGAGTCTGGCGATCTCTTCGCGCAGCTTGCGGCGATCGACGATCATGTCGATCGCTCCCTTTTGCAGCAGGAATTCGGCGCGCTGGAAGCCCTCGGGCAGCTTCTCACGCACGGTCTGTTCGATCACGCGCGGTCCGGCGAAGCCGATCAGCGCCTTCGGCTCGGCGATGACGACATCGCCGAGGAACGCGAAGCTCGCCGAGACACCGCCCATCGTCGGATCGGTCAGCACGGAAATGAACGGCAGCTTCGCATCGGAGAGCTTCGTCAGCAACGCCGTGGTCTTCGCCATCTGCATCAGCGAAAGCAGGCTTTCCTGCATGCGCGCCCCGCCCGAAGCCGTGACGCAGATAAAAGGCACCTGTTGCTCGAGCGCATTCGTCGCGCCGCGCACGAAGCGCTCGCCGACCACCGAGCCCATCGAGCCGCCCATGAACGAGAATTCGAAGCAGGCCACGACGACGGGCAGCGTATGAATCGCGCCGCCCATGACGACCATGGCGTCGGTTTCTCCAGTCTCGTCCATCGCATCCTTGATGCGATCGGGATATTTGCGGCTGTCCTTGAACTTGAGCGCGTCGACGGGCACGATTTCCTGGCCGATCTCGTAACGTCCTTCGGCATCGAGCAGCGCGTCGAGCCGCGCGCGTGCGCCGATCCGCATGTGGTGGCTGCATTTCGGGCACACATGCAGATTCGCCTCGACGTCGTTGCGGTAGAGCACCGCCTCGCACGACGGACACTTGACCCACAGCCCCTCGGGGATCCCCTTGCGGCTTTTCGGATCAGTCTGCTTGATCTTCGGCGGCAGCAGTTTATCGAGCCAGCTCATCGTCATTCCTTTTAATTGGTCTTGGAAGTCACGCCCCGTCGAGCGCGCGCCGCACTTCGGCGATGAATTCCGTCAGCGTCGTCACGGCCGCTTCGGGCGGCGTTTCTTCCAGCAGCTGCACGATACGGCTGCCGATCACCACCGCATCGGCCACTTCGGCCACGGCGCGCGCCGTTCGCGCGTCGCGAATACCGAAACCGACGCCCACCGGCAGGGGCACATGCGACTTGATGGCCGGGATTTTACTCGCGATGCTGGAAACGTCCAGATGCGCCGCGCCCGTCACCCCTTTGAGCGACACATAGTAGACGTAACCGCTCGCCACCTGGCTGACGGCCGCGATACGCGCGTCGGTCGACGTCGGCGCGAGCAGGAAGATCGGATCGACGCCGGCCGCGCGCATCCGCTCGGCGAAATCGGCCGATTCCTCGGGCGGATAGTCGACGACAAGGACCCCGTCGACACCCGCGTCCACCGCGGCGGCCGCGAAGGCGTCGATGCCCATGCATTCGATCGGGTTCGCATAGCCCATGAGCACGACGGGCGTCTTGTCATCTCGCTCGCGAAAGCGCTTTACGTCCGCCAGCACCTGGCGCAACGAGACGCCGCGCGCGAGCGCCCGCTCCGACGAACGCTGGATCACCGGACCGTCGGCCATCGGATCGGAAAACGGCACGCCGAGCTCGATGACGTCGGCGCCGCCCGCGGCGAGCGCATGCATGAAGTCGACCGTTTTCGACGGGTCCGGATCGCCGGCCGTGATGAACGGGATCAACCCTTTTCTCTGTTGCGCGGCGAGCGCCGCAAAAGTCTTTTCGATACGGGACATGATTTTTTCTCTTGAATCGGGTTGCATCGGCCGAGCCTTCGGTCGTCGGGCGCTTTGCATCGAGCCCGCGTCCAGTTCAGGCGACGGCACTCGCGCCGGAGCGCTCGCCGCAGGCCGCGGCCACGCGCTCGCGCGCAATCGCGCAATAGCTTTCGTTGATCTCGTAGCCGACGAACGCGCGCCCGTGACGCGCGCATGCGACAGCCGTCGTACCGCTGCCCATGAACGGATCGAGCACGCGGCCGCCCGGCGGGCAGCTCGAGAGCACCATCCGTTCGACGATCTCGAGCGGCTTTTGCGTCGGGTGGTCGACGCGCTCGGCATGTTGCCGATGCAAGCGCGAAACCGACCAGACGTCCTTCGGGTTATAGCCGAGCTCGAGCCACCTGCTGCCCTCGAAGAGCTTGCGCGAGCGCGCCTTCTTCGTTGCGGCGTCGTACGGGATGCGCACCGGATCGAGATCGAAGTAGTAATCCTTCGAAACCGCGAAGAAGCCGATGTTGTCGTGCACCGACGTGAAGCGGCGCGTCGTGCCACCCATGCTCGGCACGCGACGGTCCCAGATGATCTCGTTCACCATCTTCAGCTTCGTCTTCAGGAACGAGAAGATCTCAGGCGCGTACTGCCACGTGCAGAAAACATAGAGCGACCCGCTCTCCTTCAGCTTCGGAATCGCCAGCTCGAGCCATTGGCGCGTCCACGACAAAAACGCCTCCCCTGCCAGCATGTCCGAATCGTTGCCGTAGTCCTTGCCGAGCCCATAGGGCGGGTCGGCAACGATCAGGTCGATCGAGGCATCGGCGACGTTCGCGGCATCGGCCAGAAAATCGCGATGACGCAGATCGATGCGGGCAGGCACGGCCGCGACCGGCGCGGGCGCACTGCCCGCGGCCGGCTGCGGTTCGTCGAAGTCGTCGAGGACGTCGCGCATCGCGGCGAGGCTCAGAAGTGAATACCCGAACGCTCGGCGACGGTATGCATGTCTTTGTCGCCACGCCCCGAGAGGTTCACGAGCAGATGCTTGTCGCGTCCGAGCGTCGGCGCGAGCTTCGCCGCATACGCAAGCGCATGGCTCGACTCGAGCGCGGGAATGATGCCCTCGATGCGACAGCAATCGTGAAAAGCCTTCAGCGCCTCTTCGTCCGTGATCGTCACGTACTGAGCACGCCCGCTATCCTTGAGCCACGCGTGCTCGGGACCGACGCCCGGATAGTCGAGCCCTGCCGAAACCGAATGCGTCTCGATGATCTGCCCGTTCTCGTCTTGCAGAAGGTACGTCCGGTTGCCGTGCAGCACGCCAGGGCGGCCGCCCGTCAGCGACGCCGCGTGACGCCCCGTCTCGAGCCCGTCCCCGGCCGCCTCGACGCCGACGAGCTTGACCGCCTCGTCATCGATGTACGGATAGAAGATGCCCATCGCGTTCGATCCACCGCCGACGCAGGCAATGACGACATCGGGCTGACGCCCCGTCATCTCGGGCATCTGCACGCGGCACTCGTCGCCGATCACGCGTTGGAAGTCGCGCACCATCATCGGATACGGGTGCGGCCCGGCCACGGTGCCAATGATGTAAAACGTGCTTTCGACGTTGGTCACCCAGTCGCGCATCGCTTCGTTGAGCGCGTCCTTGAGCGTGCGCGAGCCGGACTCTACCGGTACCACGGTCGCGCCGAGCAGCTTCATCCGGTAGACGTTGGCCGCCTGCCGGCGCACGTCCTCGGCGCCCATGTAGACGACGCACTCCATGCCGAAGCGGGCGGCGATCGTCGCCGTCGCGACGCCGTGCTGGCCCGCGCCAGTCTCGGCGATCACGCGCGGCTTGCCCATGCGCTTGGCGAGCAGCGCCTGACCGATGACGTTGTTGACCTTGTGCGCGCCCGTGTGATTGAGATCTTCGCGCTTCAGATAGACTTGCGCGCCGCCGAGCAGCTCGCTCCAACGCTGCGCATGATAGATCGGCGACGGCCGGCCGACGAAGTGCTTCAGCTCGCGCTCGTATTCGGCGACGAACGCCGGATCCACGCGGAACTTCTCATAGGCGAGGCGCAGTTCGTCGAGGGCATGGACGAGCGTTTCCGCCACGAACGTGCCGCCGTAGGGGCCGAAATGGCCTCTTTGGTCGGGAAGGTTGTACATATTCGTCACTCCGATGAGCGGCGGCGCCGGCGCTCTGCCGGGACATCCATGCCGCGCCGCCTTCGATTCATCCGGCGTCCGCGTCGCGCACCGCGCGTACGAACGCCGCCATCCGGGCGGGATCCTTCACGCCCTTGGCGCCCGGCACTTCGATGCCGCTCGAGACATCGACAGCGAACGGGCGCACGCGACGAATCGCGTCACCGACGTTTTGCGCGTTCAAGCCACCACTCAAAACGGCCCGACGCCCGAGCTCTTCGGGGATAAGTGACCAATCGAAAATCTTCCCGCCGCCGCCGTACCCTTCGACGTGCGTATCGAAGAGCAGGCCGCCGGCTGCTGAATAATTAAGCGCCGATTCTACCAAATCGGCGCGCTTCGTATCCGCCCCGATGCGCAGCGCCCGCAGCCACGGCAGGCCGGCGAGGTTGGCAAGCGCCTCGCATTGCGCCGGCGTCTCGTCGCCGTGGAACTGCAGCATCGCGAGCGGCACGTTGCTCGTGACCTCGCTCATCCATTCGGGCGATGCGTTGACGAAGAGGCCGACCGCGGAAACGAACGGCGGCAGCCGCTTCACGAGATCGATGGCTTCGGCCACGCCGACGAAACGCGGGCTCTGGGGATAGAAGACGAGGCCGATCGCATCGGCGCCGAGCTCGACGGCCAGCTCGACATCGGATTCGCGCGAAAGGCCGCATAGCTTGACGCGCGTGCGGTGCGGGACATCGCCGGCAAACGGCGACGGTGAGGGTGTCGATGAGGGGGCGGTTGCGTTCATGGTCTCGTCTTCGCGGGCTTCAGATTACCTTGCTTTCGATGGGATTGCGTCAGCATCAGTCGGTCCAAACAACGCTCCACGGCACGCTGCCGAGGTTCGCGGCCGGCACGCCGAACGTTTCCGGATAGCCGACGTGCGCGAGATAGAGCCCCTCGGGCATGAACGTCGGCGCGGCGCGGTCCCGGTCGCGGCTGGCCAGGACCTCGGCGAGCCACGACACAGGGTAGCGCCCTCGGCCCACCGCGACGAGGCATCCCATCAGGTTGCGCACCATATGATGCAGGAACGCATTGGCCCGAAAGCGGAAGTGGATCAGGTCGCCGGCACGCCGGATGTCGATCTGATACAGGTGCTTGACGGGTGTCTTCGCCTGACATTCGGACGAGCGGAACGCCGAGAAGTCGTGCTCGCCGATGAGGCAGGCCGCCGCCGCGCGCATCGCGTCGATATCGAGCGGCGTATGGACCCAGCCGGCGCGGCCCGCGAGCATCGGCGAGCGGACCGGGTGCACGTGCAGCGCGTAGTAGTAGGTCCGCTCGAATGCCGAAAACCGCGCATGAAACGTCTCCGGCATCGGCTTCGCCCACTGCACCGCCACCTCGGGCTGCAGGAATGCATTCGTTCCGCGCACCCATGAAAAATCGGCGCGCTCGAGGTCGGTATCGAAATGCACGACTTGGCCGAGCCCGTGCACCCCTGTGTCGGTCCGTCCGGCCACGATCGTGTGGATCGGCGTGCACGCGAAATCGGCGAGCGCCCGCTCGAGCACATCCTGCACCGTCTTGCCGTGCGGCTGCGATTGCCAGCCGCAGAACGCCGTGCCGTCGTATTGGATGCCTAAGGCGATGCGCATCGGGCGGCCGTCTTTGTCGTTCACGACAGCGGAGCGAGCGTGGCGAGCAGCGCATGCGCCTCGGCGCGCGTGCCCGCGTCGTTCGATTCGATCACTTCGTGGATCAACGTCCGCGCGCCGCCCACGTCGCCGAGCGCGATGTACTCGTGCGCCAGCTCGAGCTTATTGCGGGCGATTTTGGCGATCTGCTCGGCCGAGAACATCGGTTGCGCGGGCGTGGCCACCGTCGTCGGCGAGCCCTGCCCGTCACCGGGCAAATCGAGGTCGAACGCCAGGTTCAGCCCGCCGAAGCGTGCGGCGCCGAGGCCCGCCACCGCGGGCGGCGGGGGCATCGGCTCGCCTTCAGGCTCGTCGTGGGGCTCGTGCGCCTCGTGTACCTCACGCGCCTCGTGCGCATTCTGGCCATCGTGCATCCGGTTTACGTCGGGCGCCTCGTGCGCGGGAGCGGCGGCGCGGTCCTCGCCAAAATCGGAGGCTCGAGCCCTCTCGATCTCACTATCGCCAAGGTGCGACTGTTCCTCGGGGAGCGGGCTATGCAAGGACTCGTCGAGCTCCAGCTCCTCGTCAGCCGAGTCTGCCGCACCGGCGCCAGCTGCCGGGTCCGGCGCCGAGGCAACATCGTCGACCCGAGACCGATCGTAGCCTTCAGCGCGAGGCGGCAAGGCCATATCGAGATCGTTCAGCGCATCGACGGCCTCCGCAGGCAGTACAGTGTGCGGCGGTTCGGATTCGCTGACATTTGCGACCGGCGGATTGTCCGCCTCGGCTTGCGCGGCGTGCTCCGTCGCGTCGCGCCCGTCGGGCGTCACCGCTGCCGCCTCGGCCCCTGCCGTGGCATCGGAGGTTGATGCATCGACGGTTGACGCGTCATCAGCAATGGCAGCAGCACTCGCCTCGTGCGTTTCTTCGCGTACAGGCGACCCCTGCTCATCGCGCTGCGCATGGGCTTCGCTTGCAGGCACAGCGGGCGGCTCGTCCTCAGCCGCTGGTGACGTTGCGCGAACCTCATCTGGAGCCGGCGAATGAGGCGTCTGTTCGTGCGAGCTCGAAGTATCGGGCGGGCCTTCCTCGGCGACGGCCGGCTTAGCGTCGTGATCCACGGACTGCCGTTGCTCGGCGGCGGCCGAATGCTCGGGCAACACACCTTCCTCGCGCTCATCGAGCACTGCCGGCGCAGCCGCTTCCCGCCCCTCGCCCGAAGGCGCGAACAGCGGGTTGTCGGGGTCGAGCTGGCGCCCGAGCGAGGCGATATGCAACCAATTGGGACCTTGACCGCCCGATAGATGCCAGATTCGCTGTGCGATTTCGTCGAAGCCCTTGATATTGCGACGCTCGGCGTAATGGCCGGCGAGCCCCATCAGCGCGCGTTTGCTCGTCGGTGTCCGTGCAAGGGCGGCGAGGTACTCGGCTTCGACGGGATCCTGGCTCGACGTATCGGCCACGAAGGGCTTCGCGGCGTCGCTCCCTTGCGTCGACGCGGCGCCGCCGGCGGCGGCCACTTCCGCCGACGCTGCGGCGCGCGCCGCTCGGCGCTTGCGGCCACCGATCGAAAAGCCGACGGCGAGCACGAGCAACGCCGCGACAACGGCCGAAGCCACGGCTGCGACGACCGGAATAGAACCGTGAGGGACGCGGATGCCGTAGTCCCCAATGCCGATGAACTGCTCGCCAACGGCTGACCCGCGAGCATTCGGGACATGAACGGGCGCAGGCGGCATGCCCGCCTGCGGCGCCGAGCCGCCTTGCGGCGCGCCCGTTGCTCCGCTCGCCGCATTCTCGCTGCTCGCCGATGATTCATGGGATTGCTTGGAAGCAAATCCATGCCGCTGCAGGTCCATCAGCACGCGGTTCTTCAGCGCGAGCAACTGCTGCAAACTCGAAAAACGCGGATGCGGCGTGCTGGCGGGTGATGCACCCGAGACTGGCGCGGCGGCTGCACCTGTGGCGGATGACGCCGCTCCGGGCGTCGGCGCAACGGCGGTGCTGCCTGTTGCACTAACCGGCGCTGGCGCGGCGACCGCGGGCGCTTCGCCGGTTCCGCTTGCTGGGGCCTGCGCGGAAGTGGCGGGCGCCGATTGGATCGTGCCGGTCCACGCATGTCCCGTTGTGCCACTTGCTGCCAGCGGCGCGCTTGCCGAAGCAGCCGCCCCTTGTGAATGCGGTGCCGATTGCGCGGCGCTGCTGGCCGCCGCGGCCGCAGTGGAAGCCGGCGCGAGGCTTGCACTCGCGGATTGGCCTGCCGATGCCCCCGCCGCTTTCTGCGCTGCGCTCGCTGACGCGCCAGCGGCCACGCCCGCGGACGCCGGATGCGAGGCGGTAGCCGAGGCCGTGCCGGCCGCCCCGGCACTCGCGACTGCCGCCGACGACGCCGAAGGCGCCGATGCGCCGCCCGCCACGGGTGCGCCCGACGCATCGAGCGGCGGCACGTTGAGGACGGCGCCGAGCTTCATGAGGCTCGGATCGCCGCGCATGAACGCGGACGGATTGGCGTCGAAAATCGCTTTCGCGGCGCGTGCGAGGATCGCTTTGTCGTGCGATTGCGTCGCGGCGATGGCGACATCGTTGAGCGATTGTCCGGGCTTGACTGTGTATTGCGTCGCTGCGGAGGCGGTTACGGAGGCAGCAGCGGCGCTCGCCGCATCGTCGGCGCGCGCGGCCGACGAGCCCAGCGCGCCCAAGAGCGCGCACGCGGCGACAGTCGAACGGGCAACAACACGCACGGCCCGCAGGCGGAGCGTCGAACGTACCGTCATGAATGCATTCCGCGCCACGAAGCGCGGCCTTGATTGGCGTTGTGGGAAGACAAGATTCGGTTCGGAGCGGCAACGAAAAAGGCGCCGCGGTGCGGCGCCTTTGCGGCTTTACGCGCCAGTCAGCGCGTAGTTTACGCGAGGACGGCCGGCAAGGCCACGCCATCGCCTCACTTGTCGAGCAGGATGCGCAGCATGCGGCGCAGCGGCTCGGCGGCGCCCCACAGCAATTGATCGCCGACGGTAAAGGCGGACAGATACTCGCCGCCCATCGCGAGCTTGCGCAACCGGCCGACCGGCACCGTGAGCGTGCCCGTCACGACGGCCGGCGACAAATCACGCATCGAAGCTTCGCGCTCGTTCGGCACGACCTTCACCCAATCGTTGCCCGAGGCGAGAATCGCGTTCACTTCGTCAAGCGGCACGTCCTTCGTGAGCTTGATCGTGAGCGCCTGCGAGTGGCAGCGCATCGCGCCGATCCGCACGCAGAGGCCATCGACGGGAATCGAGCCCGGCGCGCCCATGGCCGGCTTGCCGAGGATTTTGTTCGTCTCGGCGCCGCCCTTCCATTCCTCCTTCGACATGCCGTTGCCGAGATCCTTGTCGATCCAGGGGATCAACGAGCCCGCGAGCGGCACGCCGAAGTGCTCGGTCGGCATCGCATCGCCATTCATGGCGGCGAGCACGCGGCGGTCGATATCGAGAATCGCCGAGGACGGATCCTTGAGTTCGTCCTTTACGGCGCCGTTGAGCGTGCCCATCTGCGCGAGCAGTTCGCGCATGTTTTGCGCGCCGGCGCCCGAGGCGGCCTGATAGGTCATCGCCGTCATCCATTCGATGAGGTTCTCGCGGAAGAGCCCGCCGAGCGCCATCAACATCAAGCTGACCGTGCAGTTGCCGCCGATGAAGTTCTTCGTGCCCTTGACGAGCGCGTCCTTGATCACGTTCAGGTTGACCGGATCGAGCACGATGACCGCATCGTCCTTCATCCGCAGCGACGAAGCCGCATCGATCCAATAGCCGTTCCAGCCCGCCGCGCGCAGCTTCGGGAACACTTCATTCGTGTAGTCGCCACCCTGGCAGGTGATGATGACGTCGCACTTTTTCAGATCGTCGATGCTGGCGGCATCTTTGAGCTTGGTCTCGTTCTTGGCGAACGACGGGGCGGCGCCGCCCGCATTGCTCGTGCTGAAGAACACCGGTTCGATCAGGTCGAAGTCGCCCTCCTGCCGCATCCGCTGCATCAGGACGCTGCCGACCATGCCGCGCCAACCTACGAGACCTACATTCATGATTTACCCTTCGAGTGGACGCTTCCCCGCAATCTTGCCCGGCGTGACCGCGCGGGGAAGACGGGCGGGCACGGCGGACGATCAGCGTTTCGTCGTGATCGTTTTGGGGGTAATCGATTTGATCGAAATAATGCCGGCCGCGCCGATGGCGCCGGCAATGGCGAACCCGCCCGCACGAACAGTCATGCCGTCCAGGTTTGAAATCGAGGGGATTTGGGGGATTCGCGCCATCGCGACAGTCTACACGAAAATGCCGATTTTGCGTCGATTTTACGCAAAATCGGCATTAGATTCCGATCATCCGGCGCGCACCCGCACCGGTTTCGACTGGCGTCGGCTCCTACAGAGCAGCGAGAACAGCATCGCCCATTTCGACGGTGCCGACCTGCTTGCCTCCGGGCGTCGCGATATCGGCCGTGCGGTAGCCCGCTTCGAGCACTTTTTGCACCGCTTTCTCGATCCTATCGGCCTGCTCGGCCTTATTGAGCGAGTAACGCAGCATCATCGCGGCCGAGAGAATCGTCGCGAGCGGATTCGCGATGCCCTTGCCGGCGATGTCGGGCGCGGAGCCGTGCGAAGGTTCGTAAAGGCCCTTGTTGTTCTTATCGAGCGAGGCCGACGGCAACATGCCGATCGAACCCGTCAACATGGCGGCTTCATCGGAGAGAATGTCGCCGAACATATTGCCCGTCACGATCACGTCGAACGATTTTGGCGCCTTGACGAGTTGCATGGCCGCGTTGTCGACGTACATGTGTGAGAGATCGACGTCGGCGTACTCCTTCGCCACGTCGATCATCACCTCTTTCCAGAGCTGCGACGTTTCCAGCACATTCGCCTTGTCGACCGACGTCAACCGCTTGCCGCGCTTTTGCGCCGCCTGGAAGGCAACGTGCGCGATACGGCGCACTTCAGGCTCCGAATAGCGCATCGTATCGAAGCCTTCGCGCGCGCCTTCGAAGGCGCCGTCCGGCGCCTGGCGGATTCCACGCGGCGAGCCGAAGTAGATGTCCCCGTTCAGTTCGCGCACGATCAGAATGTCGAGCCCCGAAACGATCTCGGGCTTCAGCGACGAAGCGCCCGTCAACTGCGGATAGCAGATCGCAGGACGGAAGTTCGCGAAGAGCTGCAGATGCTTGCGCAGGCCAAGAATGGCCTGCTCCGGGCGCAGCGCGCGCTCGAGCGAGTCGTACTTCCAGTCTCCGACGGCGCCGAACAGGATAGCGTCCGCTTCCTTCGCCAGCGCGAGCGTCGAATCGGGCAGCGGGTGCCCCTTCGCTTCATAACCGGCACCGCCGACGGGCGCCTCCTCGAGCTCGAACTTCTCACCGAGCGCGTTGAGTACCTTTACCGCTTCCTTGACGATTTCGGGGCCGATGCCGTCGCCGGGCAGCACTGCGATCTTCATGCGTAATTCCTGTATTGCGTTGTTCGTTGAGATTCTCTAGTCAATCTCGAACCAGAGACGGCAGCAGCGGAGCAAGTAACGACCGCTTCGATCCGAGCCGCGGACATCGATCGACGAGCCCGCCGAGGATATGCGTCAGCGGACGATCCGATGGCCGAGCCACGGCTGCTTCGCGATCCGCTCCGCTTCGAAGGCGCGAATCTTGTCCGCGTGCCGAAGCGTCAGGCCGATGTCGTCGAAGCCGTTCAGCAAGCAGTACTTGCGGAATGCGTCGACTTCGAACGGGTACTCGCGACCATCAGGACTCCGAACGACTTGCGCGGCGAGATCGATGGTCAACTGATAGCCGTTGAAGGCATACGTCTCGTTGAACAGATGATCGACCTGCTGCTCCGAAAGCACGATCGGCAGCAAGCCGTTCTTGAAGCAGTTGTTATAGAAGATGTCGGCGAAGCTCGGCGCGATCAACGTGCGAAAGCCATACTGCTGCAGCGCCCAGGGCGCATGCTCGCGCGAGCTCCCACAGCCGAAATTCTTGCGCGCAAGCAGCACCGACGCGCCTTGGTAGCGCGGCTGATTGAGCACGAAGTCGGGATTGAGCGGGCGACGCGAGTTGTCCTGGCCCGGCTCGCCATGATCGAGGTAGCGCCACTCGTCGAAGAGATTGGGGCCGAAGCCCGAGCGCTTGATCGATTTCAGAAACTGCTTCGGAATGATCGCGTCCGTATCGACGTTCTCGCGATCGAGCGGCGCGGCAACGCCGGTATGCACGATGAATTTTTCCATGATCCGTCATCCAGATGGATATCGCCTCGGTTATGCAAGGCACCGCCAGCCCGGGCGTTGCCGGACCGGCGCGAGAATAAGCAACGTCAAATCGGGAACGTCATAGAGCGTGCTGAACGGTGCGGGCCGAATCGTGGATGTCCTGGCCGAAGCCCGCCACGGTATTGCAGCCCGCCATCGACATCAACGCTGCCAGCAGCAGAATCAGCGCTGCGCCGCGACCGAAAACACGAGCCTTCATCTGTCACCCCAGCCTGCGAATGTCGACGAAATGCCCTTCGATCGCCGCTGCCGCCGCCATCGCCGGGCTCACGAGATGCGTGCGCCCGCCCGCGCCCTGGCGCCCTTCGAAATTGCGGTTCGACGTCGATGCGCAGCGCTCGCCGGGCTCGAGCCGGTCCGCGTTCATCGCGAGGCACATCGAGCACCCCGGTTCGCGCCATTCGAAGCCCGCCTCCGCGAAGACCTTGTCGAGCCCTTCGCGTTCGGCCTGTGCCTTGACGAGCCCGGAGCCCGGCACGACCAGCGCGAGCCGGATGTTCGAGGCGACGCGGCGCCCCAGCTTCTTCACGACGTAGGCCGCTGCGCGCAGATCTTCGATGCGCGCGTTCGTGCAGGAACCGATGAATATCTTGTCGAGCTTGATCGACTCGATGGGCGTATTCGGCTCGAGCGCCATGTATTGCAGCGCGCGCTCCATCGCGCTGCGCTTGACCGCGTCTTTCTCGCGCTCGGGATCGGGCACGCGGCCATCGACCGATGTGACCATTTCCGGTGAGGTGCCCCAGGTGACCTGCGGCACGATCTCAGCCGCATTGAGCTCGACGACGCGATCGAAATGCGCATCCGGGCCGGACGTGAACGTCTTCCAGTATTCGACCGCCTGATCCCACTCGACACCCTGCGGCGAGAACGGACGCCCCTTCAGGTACTCGATCGTCGTATCGTCGACGGCGACCATGCCTGCGCGCGCGCCCGCTTCGATCGCCATGTTGCAGACGGTCATGCGGCCTTCCATCGAGAGCGCGCGGATCGTCGAGCCGCCGAACTCGATGGCGTAGCCCGTACCACCGGCCGTGCCGATCTTGCCGATGATCGCGAGCACGATGTCCTTCGCCGTACAGCCGCGCGGCAGCGAGCCCTCGACCTTCACGAGCATGTTCTTGCTCTTCTTCTGCAAGAGCGTTTGCGTGGCCAGCACGTGCTCGACCTCGGACGTGCCGATGCCGTGCGCGAGCGCGCCGAAGGCGCCGTGCGTCGAGGTGTGCGAGTCGCCGCAGACGATCGTCATGCCCGGCAGCGTCGCGCCCTGCTCGGGGCCGATGATGTGGACGATGCCCTGGCGCATGTCGTTCATCTTGAACTGCGTGATGCCGTAGGCGTCGCAGTTCGCGTCGAGCGTGTCGACCTGCAGCTTCGAGATCGGATCGGCGATGCCGTGGCTGCGATCCGTCGTAGGCACGTTATGGTCCGAAACGGCGAGGTTGGCGCTGACACGCCAGAGCGGCCGCTCGTTGAGCTTCAGGCCTTCGAACGCCTGTGGGCTCGTCACTTCGTGCAGGAGATGGCGATCGATGTAGAGCAAAGTGGTGCCGTCGTCTTCCGTGTGGACGACGTGCGAATCCCACAGCTTGTCGTAGAGGGTCTTTGGCATGGCTATGCGGGGTGGTTATACGACGGTTCGACTGTGGTCGATTATGCCACCGTATCCGGCCACATGCATCCCCGGCGCGAAAAAACCCTGAAAAAACAGTAAGTTGGGTAGTAGTTTCACTACCTGGATATGGCGCCGCTTCTATTGACGTTCCAACTCGAGATATACCCGCTGCACGTTTTGCGGATGCACTGTCGAATACAGCTTCCACGTGCGGAAATCCGGGGTCTCGGCATGCTCTCTCGCACTGACGAGTCCCCTGCCCGACGCGTACGCGCGGCGTACCGACGCATCTAGCGCGCGCAAATAGTCGCCCGTCGCACCGATGCGCTCCAGTCCGACGACTGGACCGAACCCCGGCACGACCTTCGTGATTTCGAGCCCACCGAGTCGGTCGAGCGCCGCGATCCAGCCGGGGATCGACTCATTGCGAAGCTCGGGAATGCGTCCGATGCTGACGAGCGCGCCCGCGAACAACACAGCCGTCCGCTCGTCGCGCACGGCAAGATCGCCGGGCGTCGCGGCAACACCGAAGTTAAGCAGTTCGATCGCACGGCCACCGGCTTCGATACGCGTTGTGCCGTCGACCGTGCGATCCGGCACGGTCACGCGCGAGCCGCTCATCTCTTCCTCGCCCAGCGTGCGACGCAGGTTCGCGAGGCAGATCGAGCAGCGCTCACGGATCAATTCAGCCGTGCGCCGATGAGCGAGAATCGGTATCCCCGCGTCCCGGAACGCCGATGCGCCAAAGACGAACTCGGGCGCCTGGTGCGTGAGGATGACAAGCTCGATCGGCAGAGGCGTCACGCGATGAATCGTCTCGATCATCGCGCGACCATAGCGATAGGACGAGCCTGTGTCCACGACGACGACGCCGCTCGTTCCAACGAGAAACCCGCTGTTGGCGACGATGCCATGATTGCGCGGCGCAACGGCATCGCCATTGCCGAGCATGACGTAGACGCCGGGCGCGACTTGCAGCGGATGCGGAATGTCCTGCTCCGTCGCTACCGCGGGTAACGTGGCAATGCCCGCCGCATTTTGGGTTGCCTGCGCCGTGGCGGATGCAACGCGGTCAGTCGCGATCGGCGCCTGAGCCGCCCCGAGACGGGGTGCGAGCAGCAAAAACGCCGCAAGCAAGGCAAGCAACGATCGCGTCGCGCACGCGCCCCCGAGCGAGGCCCTCGCGCCATACTTGCCAAGCGCGGATCGAGATCGAGTCGGGCGAGTTTGCGGGCCTTCGTCCATGCTCGCCGATCACTTCGGCGCGGGCGCCTGCGATATCGTCGCCCCTTGCCCGGGAACGCTGATCGCACTTTCGAAGAGGTGGTTCTGCGAATCCTCCACGGTCGCCTTGAGCTCACCGCTGCCGTGCGGCATGAAGTAGAACCGGAAGTTCGGATTCTCGCTAATCGTGAAGTTGACGTTCGCCGTCATCACCGGCTTGCCAGCGTAGGTCACCTCGACCTTGCGAACGAAGTACGCCGATGCATACCTCCGCGTGATCTGGTTCATCGCCATGCCGGTGCGGTTCGGATGGCTGATCATCAATTGCGCGAGCTGCGGTCCGCCCGACTGCGCTTGGCCGACGGTGGCGAGGCGCATCTTGCCCGCGTTGGCGGCAGCGGCTTCGTCGTCTTTGCCGGCCGGCGCGGAGCAGCCGCCCGACGCCTTGATGAAACGCACCGCGCTGTAGAGGCGGCCGTCGTTCGTTTCCGCGATGACGCGCATGAACGTGTAGTCCTCGACCCGAACGCGCGTTTCGATGCTCGCGCGCCCCGAGTCGGGCGTGAACTCGAACCAGCCGGCGTACGGCTCGGGATTCTGGTCGATGAAGAGATAAATCTTGCGGATGTAGTGCGTCGGCGTTTGCGGGAATTGCGCGGTAATCGAAATCGGAACGATGGCCGCATCGGCCGCTCGAGCCGGCGCATCCAACTTGATGATGGCGTCGCCGTGCGCTTCGATCGGTCGGTTCTGGAAGAGTCCGGCGCGGAAATCGGTCCAGCGCTCGACCTTGTTCGGATCGTCCTCCGGGGAAGCCATCGCCGCTCGGGCCAGGTTCGCCCCGGAGATCACGCCGACGAGGGCGATAGCGACCCATGTCGCCATACGAATCGTCTGGAATTTCATCGGATTGAGGTCGTTCATGACCCTTCCCTCCATCGAGTGACATCCGCGCGCATCGTCAGGCGCTACGGCTCCCACTCGAGCTCAGCATAGGCCGCCGTCACGTTACGGCGCTGGTAGACGTCGAAGAGCCGCCATCGGCTGCGTTCGTCGAGACCGATCGTGTCCACCGCCTGCTGCATCGTTTTCCCCGCGCGAATGGCCGCACGTACATCATGCGCCAGTCGAGTCAGGTAGGCATTCTCTTTATCGAGCGTCATCGGCCACGGCACGCGAAGCGGGCCGTGCCCCGGCACCGCGCGCCGCACCCCCGGCAGCGCCCGGATTGTCGCGAGGTCGTCGATCCAGCCGAGTACGCTGCCGTCGATGACCGGGAGGCAGCCGGCGAAGAGGAGGTCGGCAAGCCACAAGGTACCCGTGTTTACATCGTAGACCGTCAGGTCGTTGTTCGTATGTGCCGTTTTCCAGGTGCGCAACGTCAAAACGCGTGAACCGAGGTCCAGGTCGAGCGTGCCGTGAACGAGCAACGTCGGAGGAATGACGCGGCTACCGGCGGCAACGTCGCCGAGCTCTCTCGTCAGCACGCGCAGGTAACTTTCCGAATGAGAAAGCTCCGCTTCCGGCAGTTTGGCGCTGCCGACGAATTGCGGATGATCGTCGACGAACGCCGCGTTGCCGAAGATGTGATCGGGATGCATATGGGTGTTGATCACATAGCAAATGGGCAACGGCGTAACGGCACGAATCGCGGCACGCAAGGCGCGCCCTTCGGCCAGCGTGCCGCCGGTATCGATCACCGCGACGCATCGCGCACCGATCACGAAGCCGATGTTGGCGATGTCGCCGCCGTTCTGACGCGTCGCAACGTCGTCGTGGCCGCGATGGGCGAAGAGGCCCCGCGCAATTTCAGTGACGCTCAACGGCCGCGCGCGAGCGGCAGACGAGCCGATGGACGAGGCCGGCTGCGCTGCGCTCAACGCGGCACACCATAGCAGCCCCACGGCGAGCAACCGCTTGCTCGAAAGAACAGTCACGCAGCGTGGCGGGATCGACATCGGCACATCCAGGCAACGGAGGAGGAAGTCGGATTCCAATCAGCTTGAGCGTTTCGTTCGGCGAAGGCAAGCCAGGCTCGCTCCGAGACGGTTTCGCCACTATTTGGGAATTGCCTAGCAAAAGCGACAGGTTTCAAAGCGGTCTGGGGCGACCTATCGTATGAACAATCAACGCACAGAGCACGGCTCGATCGACGGGTCCGTCGAAGTGCGCAAGGACGCCAGCCATGACAGAGATCGAGCGGCACCGACGTTGCGCAGTGGTCGGCGGTGGCATTTCGGGTATCGCCGCCGCGCATTTTCTGCGCTTGCGCCATTTCGACGTCGAAATCCTCGAGCAAGACGACTCGCTGGGCGGCCGCGTCGGATCGGCGAGGCTCGGCAATCGAACCATCGATCTCGGCGGCAAGAATATCGGGCACAAGTACGCCGTGTTTCGGGCGTTCGCCGCATCTCTCGGCCATTGCGATTACGAACCGTTCGGCATCAACACCTCGCGCGTGCGGCAAGGCCGTATCGTCACGCTCGACAGCTCGCGCCGCTGGCGCTCGACCATCGATTTTTTGCGGGATTGCCCAAAGGCCGACGTTCTCCGGTTCGCGCATCTGTGCGCGCGCGTCCTGCTCCGACATCGAAACCGATACCTCGGCTCCCCGTTCTTCAATTCGCTCGCTCGGCGCCTCGACGATGCTCCGCTTGCCCAGCGGTTCAGCCCACATTTCGGCAACGCGGTGCTGCGCCCCATGTCGGTTCGAATGAACGGCGCGGAGCCGGACGAGGTCTACGCGGGCAATATCGGCACGAATCTCGGGATGTGGCTCGACAGCTACGATCAGCTTCGCGGCGGCATGGCGGGGCTACTGAGCGATTTCGCGCGAACGATGCCGGTGCGGCTCTCCTCGCGCGTTGATGCATTGATCGTCCGCAACGGTCACATCGCGGGCTTGTGCGTGACTGATTCCGACGGCAAAACGATCACGCGCCACTACGACGCCGTCGTGCTCGCCACGCCGGCCAGCGTGTCAGCGTGTCTAATTCGCGACGCATTATCGAAGACCGCCGCGCTGCTCGATGAGGTGCGTTATTTTCCGGTCGCGGTAGTCGTCGCCGAGTACAAGCGGGAAATTTTCTCGGAGACGGTGCGTGCATTGACGTTCGGGCCCGAACAACCGCTCAGCAACGCCGGCGCCTACGGCATCGACGATCGTCACATCGTGCGCTATACCTTCAGCGGCCGCGCGGCGCGGCCGCTGATCGAGCAATGCGTAACCGCCGAAGCACTGCTCGATACCGCTGAAAACATTCTCAATCGTCACATCGGCGTCAGGCGAAATGAACGCCGCGCATTCGTCGCCCGCACTTTCGACCCGGGGCTGACCGCCTATGCGCCGCATCACGAACGCGTGCTCGAAGCAATCGATGCGGTACCGCACTCTATAGGAGGCCTTCACCTCACGGGAGATTACGTGCGGGGCGCATCCATCGAAGCGTGCCTGCGCGCGGCCCGCGAAACCGCCGCGCAGATCGTCGACGCAAGTCCCCGCCGTCAGCGTCGATCTACGTCGCCGGGCGAGCACCCCGTTGAAGACATCGCCTCACATTAGAACGAACACGTCGGCGTCTTCTCGCCCCCATCCTCAGACGAAGTAAGAGGAACCACCATGAGCAGTCTCGAACGATCGCTCGAATTCGGAAGCGAATTCGACGCGGACAACCGCAAGCACATTCATCGCAAGCTCGTGCACAAAGCCGAACTGGCACATGTCTTCGTCGAGCACATCGAGGCCTTGCCGCGAACCGACGACGGCTTCGACCGCTTCCTGGCACCGCTCGTCATCGACAGCCGTCATCCGTTTTTCTTCGAGCACCCGCTCGACCATGTGCCCGGGCTCATGCTGATCGAAGGCACGCGCCAAGTCGGAACCGCGATTTCGCATCTTTTCTATGACGTCTCGTTCGACCTCAGCTTCGTATTGAATTGGCTCGAAGTGCGCTTCACGAACTTCGCGGAGCTGACGAGCCCCGTGGCCGTTCAAATGACGATTACCGAGAAGGCCTACCGGCATCGGCGCCTCAACGGTCTCGCGTGCAAAAGTCAATGGCTGCAGGACGGACGATCGCTCGGAACGATGGATGCCGAGTGGAGCTTTTCCTCGCCGGCCATCCTTTCGCGCTTGCGTCATAGCGCGATTCACTCCTCGTTCACGCCCTTGGCCGACGATCAACAGACGGGAGAGTTGACGCCATGACCACCACGACGACCGCCACTCGGCTGCTGCGATACCGCGAGGACCGGTATCCGCTCGCGCTCGTCGTTACGACGAGCGCGGCTCAATGGCTTTGCTATTTCGAAGTGCATGCGATCGGCCCGGCACTCGCCTGCGCCGCGCTGCTCCTATTGCCGCAAATCGCGGTATCGACCGTCGTGCACAATCAGTCTCATGTCGGCATGTTCAAGCGGCGCTCGATGAACCGCATGGTCGAGCTGCTGATGTTCCTTCAAACGGGCATGTACACGACGAAATTCGCGCTTCATCACAATCACGGGCATCATCAGCATTACCGCAATCCGAAGCTCGATCCGTCCACATGGGTGGGGGCGGACGGCGCTGCAATGTCGCGGCTGGTCTATATCGCGCACTACTTCTTCAGCTACAACTATCACGTCATCGGGATCGGGCTGAAACACCGTCATCTTCTACTTCAATGCGCGCTGCAGGTCGTGTCGACCTACGCCGTGGTCGCGGCGCTCATCTATGCCAAACCCGTTTCAGCAGCCATCTTTTTTATCACGCCAATCGTCATCGTCTGGTTGAACTTCATACATCTCACCTACGACGATCATATCGACCTCTTCTCCGACGACCCCTACGCCGCGTCGCATACGAAGACGAACCGTTGGTTGAATCTCGTTTTCTTCAACAACGGCTACCACCTCGCCCATCACCTGCGGCCGGGGCTTCATTGGACCAAGCTGCCGGAATTTCACCGGCAGATCGCTGCGCGCATCAAGGCACCGCCGTCCGACACGCCGCTGAACAAGGTATTTCGATGAACGCGCCCCTGACAGTGGATGCGGACAAACGCGCGGCACGGCGAGCAATCGTGATCGGCGCAGGCATGGCGGGCTTACTGGCCGCCCGCGTGCTTGCCGATCACTTCGATTCGGTCCACATCGTCGAGCGCGACGAGCTGCCCAACGAGCCGTCGAGCCGCAAGGGCGTGCCGCAAGCGCGCTATGTGCATCAGCTGCTGATGCGCGGCAGGCTGATCCTCGAACAGTTCTTTCCTGGCATCGAGAACGAGCTCCTCGGCTTCGGCGCGGTGCCGCTCGACTGGTATGCCGACGTGCACTGGTTCGGGCCCGCCGGCTGGATGGCGCGCACCGAGCGCGGGTTCGCCACCTGGTCGACGAGCCGAGACCTGCTCGAGTTCGTCGTGCGCCGCCGCGTGCTGTCGAACAACCGAATCACGTTGCATAAGTCGTGTGAAGTGGTCGGACTCGTGAAAGCGGCGGCACCGGGAGCGGCCGCTTCCCTGCGCGTTCGCTGGCACACACCCGAGCCGCCCGCTTCGAGCCTCGCCCGAATCGATGCGGCACTCGTCGTCGACGCCAGCGGACGATCGTCGCATATGCCCGTCTGGCTGCGCGATCTCGGCTGCGAGACGCCGCAAGAAACCGTCGTCAATGCATTCGTCGGCTATGCAAGCCGCATTTATCGCATTCCGTCGAAGCACGCGGATGCGGCTTGGAAAGCGCTCGTCGTTCACAGCCGACCGCCGCTCTGCCTGCGCAGCGGCACGATCTTTCCCATGGAAGGCAAGCGCTGGATCGTTACGCTGACAGGCGCCTCGAGGGACTACCCGCCCGCCGACGACGCGGGCTTTCTCGAGTTCGCGCGCAGCCTCCGCTCGCAAGCGCTCTACGAATCGATCGTTGCCGCCGAGCCGCTCAGCGCCGTGCATCACTATCGGCGCATGGAAAACCGGCTACGCCACTACGAGCGCGTCGCACGCTGGCCCGAAGGAATTGCAGTCGTCGGCGACGCGGTCTGCGGATTCAATCCCGTCTATGGTCAAGGCATGACCATCGCGGCGATCGACGCACAATTGCTCCACACGCATCTGAGGGAGGCCGCGGGCAAGCACGCGATCGGGCATGCGTTTCAACGCGACGTGGCCGCCGCGCGTCGCGCCGCGTGGACGCTTTCGACCGGCGTCGATTACCGATACGAGAAAACGCAGGGACCGAAGCGCGCCTGGCACATGCGTGTCATGCAGCGCTATATGGATCACGTCGTCGCGCTCGCTGCCGAACGCGGCGACGTTTACCGGCGACTGCTCCACGTCATGCATATGCTCGCGCCGCCGTTGTCTCTGCTCGCGCCGGACATTGCGACGCGCATCGCGCTCCGGTCCATGCTCGGAACGACGTCCCGATAAACAACGCGCCCCGACGGTTGTACCCGCCGGGGCGCAATCTGCTTCAATCCGTCGCCGCCACCGCCGAAGCACGCGGCGGCTACGAACCGACCATTCCGATCAACGCTGCGAGATCGGCTTCGCCTCGCGAGCCGTGTGGCCGACGAAGAGCTGACGCGGACGACCGATCTTCTGCTCGTCGTCAGCGATCATCTCGTTCCATTGCGCGATCCAGCCGACCGTGCGCGCCATCGCGAAGATGCAGGTGAACATCGACGTCGGAATGCCGAGCGCGCGTTGCACGATGCCCGAGTAGAAGTC
This sequence comes from Trinickia sp. EG282A, assembly GCF_040965455.1. Classification (NCBI taxonomy): domain Bacteria; kingdom Pseudomonadati; phylum Pseudomonadota; class Betaproteobacteria; order Burkholderiales; family Burkholderiaceae; genus Trinickia; species Trinickia sp. EG282A. The sequence goes on from NZ_JBFRCC010000004.1 coordinate 109,981, forward strand.
GACGTTCGGGTAGAGCTTGCGTGATACGAAGTATTCGTCTTCGAGCGCGATCTTCTCGAGCTGCATGGCGAGCGCGAAGAGCGGATCGTCGTGCAGGCCGAGCTCCTCGAGCACTTCGTGGCATGTTTCGCGCATGAGCTTCGCGCGCGGATCGTAGTTCTTGTAGACGCGGTGGCCGAAGCCCATCAGCTTCACGCCCGAGTTCTTGTCCTTGACCTGCTTGATGAACGAGCTGATGTTGTCCGGCGAGCCGATCTGCTCGAGCATGTTGAGCGCCGCTTCGTTCGCGCCGCCATGCGCAGGGCCCCACAGACACGCGATGCCGGCCGCGATACACGCAAACGGATTCGCACCCGACGAGCCGGCGAGACGCACGGTCGAGGTCGACGCGTTCTGCTCATGATCGGCATGCAGGATCAGGATGCGATCGAGCGCGCGCACGAGCACGTCGTTGACGTGATAATCCTCGCACGGGTTCGAGAACATCATCCGCATGAAGTTCGCGGTGTACGAAAGGTCGTTCTTCGGATAGACGAACGGCTGACCGATGCTGTACTTGTACGCCATCGCCACGAGCGTCGGCAGCTTCGCGATCATGCGAATCGCCGAGATGTCGCGGTGACGCGGATCGGTGATGTCGAGCGAATCGTGGTAGAACGCCGACAGCGCCCCAACGGTGCCGACGAGCGTCGCCATCGGGTGCGAATCGCGACGGAAGCCGCGGAAGAAGTACTGCATCTGCTCGTGCACCATCGTGTGACGCGTGACCGTATCCACGAACTCCTTCTTCTGCGCCTCGTTCGGCAGGTCGCCCTTCAGCAGCAAGTAGCAGGTCTCGGGGAAATCCGCGACCTTGGCAAGTTCGTCGATCGGATAGCCGCGGTAGAGCAGCTCGCCCTTGTCGCCGTCGATGTAGGTGATCGCGGAATTGCACGACGCGGTCGACATGAAGCCGGGGTCGTACGTGAATTTGCCCGTCTGCCCGTAGAGCTTGCGGATGTCGATCACGTCCGGGCCCATCGTGCCCTTGTAGATCGGCAGTTCGACGCTCGGCGAGTTGTCGCTGAAGGACAGGGTGGCTTTAACATCTGACGGAGTCATAGCATCCTCAATCGAAGTTGGAACGGGTTTCCGTGTCATGCGCGCGCGGCGCCCGAGATGCGCCGCTCAAACGGCGCGCAACAGCCCCAGCACCCGGACAATGGCCGGGTCGGAAAGCTCGCCTTCCGGTTCCTTGCGAGCGAGAAGCAAGTCCATCAGGTCGTTATCGCTCAGCTCGAAGAGGCGCGTGAGCGCCCCCACGTCGTCATCGCTGAGGCTATCCTCGTAACGGCTGAAAAAACGCTCGAAGATGAGGTCGTTTTCCAGCAAGCCGCGCCGCGCGCGCCAGCGCAGACGCGCGCGGCGCAGCGGGTCGGACTGATGCGAGGTTTCCATACGTCTAAAACGTCAAACGGTACGGCGTACCATCAGTTCCTTGATCTTGCCGATCGCCTTCGTCGGATTGAGCCCCTTCGGGCACACGTCGACGCAGTTCATGATCGTATGGCAACGGAAGAGACGATACGGGTCTTCAAGGTTGTCGAGACGCTCGCCCGTCGCGGTATCGCGGCTGTCCGCGATGAAGCGATAGGCCTGCAACAGCCCGGCCGGTCCGACGAACTTGTCCGGATTCCACCAGAAGCTCGGGCACGACGTCGAGCAGCTTGCACACAAGATACACTCATAAAGCCCGTCGAGTTCGTCGCGCTCTTCGGGCGACTGCAGACGCTCCTTCTCGGGCGGCGGCGCATCGTTGATCAGGTACGGCTTGATCGAGTGGTACTGATTGAAGAACTGCGTGAAGTCGCAGATCAGGTCGCGTACGACGGGCAGGCCCGGCAACGGACGCAGCACGATCTTCTGGGGCAGCTCGTTCAGATTCGTCAGACAAGCCAAGCCGTTCTTGCCGTTGATGTTCATCGCGTCCGAGCCGCAAACGCCTTCACGGCACGAGCGACGGAACGACAGCGTCTCGTCGATCGACTTCAATTTGACGAGCGCATCGAGCAGCATACGCTCGTGTTCGATTTCGAGCTCGTAAGTCTGCATGCGCGGCGCCGCGTCCTTGTCCGGGTCGTAGCGGTAGATTTCGAAAATGCGTTTTGCCATTTCTGCTGTCCTTGGAATGCCGTCCGTCTCAGAAAGTACGCGCCTTCGGCGGCACCGATTCGACCGTCAGCGGCTTCATGTGCACCGGCTTGTAATCGAGGCGATCCCCCTCGCTGAACCAAAGCGTGTGACGCAGCCAGTTCTCGTCGTCGCGGTGTTCGTAGTCGCTTTGCGCATGCGCGCCGCGGCTTTCCTTGCGCGCTTCGGCCGAGACTATCGTCGCGCGCGCCACCTCGATCAGGTTGGCGAGCTCGAGCGCCTCGACGCGAGCCGTGTTGAACACCTTCGACTTGTCCTTCAGATGGACATGCTCGACGCGCTCGCTGAGCTCCTTCACCTTCGTGACGCCTTCGGCGAGCAGCTTCGACGTGCGGAATACACCGGCGTGCGACTGCATCGTGGAGCGGATATCGCCGGCGATTGCCTGCGTGTACTCGCCCGAGCTCGAGCTGTCGAGCTTCGCCAAGCGCGCGAGCGACAAATCGGCCGCATCGGCCGGCAGCGGCTTATGCTCCTTGATGTCCTTCACGTGCTTGACGATATGGTTGCCGGCCGCGCGGCCGAAAACCACGAGGTCGAGCAGCGAGTTCGTGCCGAGGCGGTTCGCGCCGTGCACCGAGACGCACGAGCACTCGCCCACGGCGTAAAAGCCGTTGACGGGCTCTTCGTGATCGCGCGACGTCCCGACGACCTGGCCGTGCATGTTCGTCGGAATGCCGCCCATCTGATAGTGGATGGTCGGCACGACGGGGATCGGCTCCTTGATGCAGTCGACGTTGGCGAACTTCAGCGCGATCTCGCGGATCGACGGCAGACGCTTCATGATCGTCTCGGCGCCGATATGCGAGAGGTCGAGCAGCACGTGGTCCTTGTTCGGACCCACGCCGCGGCCTTCCTTGATTTCCTGGTCCATCGAGCGCGAGACGAAGTCGCGCGGCGCGAGGTCCTTCAGCGTCGGCGCATAACGCTCCATGAAGCGCTCGCCGTTCGCGTTGCGCAAAATGCCGCCTTCGCCGCGCACGCCTTCGGTGATCAGCACGCCCGCACCCGCCACGCCCGTCGGGTGGAACTGCCAGAACTCCATGTCCTGCAGCGCGATGCCCGCGCGCGCCGCCATGCCGAGGCCGTCACCCGTATTGATGAACGCGTTCGTCGATGCGGCGAAGATGCGGCCCGCGCCGCCCGTGGCGAAGAGCGTCGTCTTGCCTTCGAGGATGTAGACGTCGCCCGTCTCCATTTCGAGCGCCGTGACGCCGAGGACGTCGCCGTCCGCGTCGCGAATCAGGTCGAGCGCCATCCACTCGACGAAGAATTGCGTCTTCGCCGCGACGTTCTGCTGGTAGAGCGTGTGCAGCAGCGCGTGACCGGTACGGTCGGCCGCCGCACAGGCCCGCTGCACGGGCTTTTCGCCGTAGTTCGCGGTGTGGCCGCCGAACGGGCGCTGATAGATCGTACCGTCGGCATTGCGGTCGAACGGCATGCCGAAGTGCTCGAGCTCGTACACCGCGTTCGGCGCCTCGCGGCACATGAATTCGATCGCGTCCTGATCGCCGAGCCAGTCGGAACCCTTGATCGTGTCGTAGAAGTGGTAGTGCCAGTTGTCTTCGCTCATGTTGCCGAGCGAAGCGCCGATCCCGCCTTGCGCGGCGACCGTGTGCGAGCGCGTCGGGAACACTTTGGAGAGCACGCAAACGGACAGGCCCGCGCGCGCGAGTTGCAGCGAAGCACGCATTCCCGAGCCGCCCGCGCCGACGATGACCACGTCGAAGCGGCGACGCGGCAGAGAATTCTTGATTGCAGCCATTCTTTTACACTCTCCAGAGAATCTGTGCGGCGTAGCCCGCGCACGCGAGCAGCCAGGCGATCGTCAGCGCTTGCAGGAAGAGGCGCACACCGACGGGCTTCACATAGTCCATCCAGATGTCGCGCACACCGACCCACGCGTGATAGAAGAGCGACAGCAGCGTGACGAACGTCGCGAGCTTCATCCATTGCGTGGCGAAGATCGACGCCCAGCCTTCGTAGGAGAATGCCTGCGCGCCGAAAAACCAGACGAGCAGAATGATCGTGTAGATCGCCATGATGGTGGCGGTGACACGTTGCGCGAGCCAGTCGCGCAAGCCGTAATGCGCGCCGACGACGAGACGCTTCGGGCCGATTCGATTGTTGGCTGCCATGTTGTCAGAAAGCTCCGAACAGTTTGAGCGCGAAAGCGATCGTCAGCACCGAGGACACGACGAAGACGACGAGCGACGTTTGCCGACCGCCTTCCTTCGTCACCGAGTGGTGCAAGTCCATCAAGAGGTGGCGGATGCCGGCGCAAAAATGGAAAAGGAAAGCCCACGCGAGCACGAGCGTGATGAGCTTGACGACGATGTTGGAGAGGAACGCCTTGAAGACTTCGAAGCTCAATTCGGACGTGAGGCTTCGATCGAAGAGGTAGAGCAGGAACGGAAGAAAGAGAAAGAGCAGCGCGCCGCTGACTCGGTGGAGGATGGACACCTTCGCCGCCAGCGGTAGGCGATACGTCATCGTGATGTCACCCAATCCGATGTTCCGGAACTCCGGCCTCGGCTTTCTTACGGCTTCTGCCATGCTAGACCCCTACTGTGTAGTCAACTAACCCGCGATTTTAGCGCCATTTCATACCGCAGCGCAGCGAATGAAGTGCAAACACCGTTGCGCAGTCGGCAAAAGAAACGCTTCTGTCATATTCCGGCGCGGCGCTCGCGGACGCCTCCCCGCCGGCATTCAGCTCAAATCGTTCTGATAGTAGTACCCGGTTGTGACATACCAACCGCGGCGCACTTCGACGGGCCGATCGCCGTACGTGTAAGACACACGGTCGACCGACAACAACGGAAATCCCTCGGGCACGCCGAGCAATTCGGCGACGGCCGGCTCCGCTGCGATCGCCCGGATCTTCTCGGACGCGCGAATCATGCGCGTGCCGAACTCCGCTTCGAACATCGCGTACATCGGCCCCTTGTACTCCGAGAGCCGCTCGAACGTCAGGCCGCGGAATATGGCGCCCGGCAGCCAGATCTCGTCGAAGACGGTCGTGACGCCGTCGAACTGCAAGAGCCGCTTGATCTGCACCACCGGGTCGGCCGGCTTCAGCTCCAGCTGGCGCGCGATCTCGGCCGGCGCGCGCAGCCGCTTGCATTCGAGCAGCTTGCTGACGTGCGGATGCTCGATTCCGTCATCGGCCAGCAATCTGAGGAAGCGAAACTGGGCGCGATCCTCGTTGTGCGTTGCAACAAACGTGCCTTTCCCCTGACGGCGCACGAGCAGGTTCTCGGCGGCGAGCTCGTCGATCGCCTTTCTGACCGTGCCCTGGCTGACTTTGTAGCGCGCGGCGAGCTCGAGCTCGCTCGGTATGATCTCGCCCGGCTTCCACTCGCCCGACACGAGGCTTTGCGTGATGAGCCCCTTGATCTGCTGGTAAAGCGGGCTGAACGTCGGCGAAGGCGCGCTCCCAGCCGTCCCGTCGCCGGTCTGGCCGTTCGGATTCGCGTTGCTCGCCTGGTTCGCATTCATGGCGCGCATTTCAACACAAACGCGGCTCGCGCGTCCAGATTTTCCCGGCCAATTCCTGTGTCTTATATAAGACATAAGATACGGTTGACTTTTGTAGGGACGCGATCCTAAACTCCGTCGCGAGCAACGGTTCCGGGCCGGCCTCGCACCCGCGGGCGCGCGAGCTTCGCACGATTTATGCAGATCATCGCGAAGCAATGCCAGCCGGGTCCTCGCGGCACTCCGCCGAGGTGGCCGCCGGTCCCGCTTCGGCCCCACGTTTCGCGTAACGCGCATAAAATGGCGTTTCCCCTAGCGTAAGACTGCACCAAACGCATCAACGCATCGTCCTGGAGAGTTCTCAATGGCTAAGCCCGCAAAGCGCGTTGCCGTCACCGGCGCCGCAGGTCAAATCGGTTACTCGCTGCTCTTTCGCATCGCCAACGGCGATCTTCTCGGCAAAGACCAGCCCGTCATCCTGCAACTGCTCGATCTGCCGCAAGCGCAAGCCGCCGTCAAAGGCGTCGTGATGGAGCTGGAAGACTGCGCATTCCCGCTTCTTGCCGGCGTCGTCGTCACGGACGATCCGAAAGTCGCCTTCAAGGATGTCGACTACGCCCTGCTCGTCGGCGCTCGCCCGCGCTCGAAGGGCATGGAACGCAAGGATCTGCTGTCCGCCAACGCCGAGATCTTCACGGTGCAAGGCCGCGCGCTCAATGAAGTGGCGAGCCGCGACGTGAAGGTGCTCGTCGTCGGCAACCCGGCGAACACGAACGCCTATATCGCGATGAAGTCGGCACCCGATCTGCCGAAGAAGAATTTCACGGCGATGCTGCGCCTCGACCACAACCGCGCGCTCTCGCAGCTTGCGGCCAAGTCGGGCAAGCCCGTCGCCGCGATCGAGAAGCTTGCCGTCTGGGGTAACCACTCGCCGACGATGTACCCGGACTTCCGCTTCGCCACGGTCGAAGGCCAGTCGCTCACGAAGCTCATCAACGACGACGAGTGGAATCGCAACGTCTTCATTCCGACGGTCGGCAAGCGCGGCGCGGCGATCATCGAGGCGCGCGGCCTCTCGTCGGCAGCGTCGGCGGCCAACGCGGCGATCGATCACGTGCGCGACTGGGTGCTCGGCACGAACGGCAAGTGGGTCACGATGGGCGTACCGTCGGACGGTTCGTATGGCATCCCCGAAGATATCGTCTACGGCGTGCCGGTGACTTGCGAGAACGGCGAGTACAAGCGCGTGACGGGGCTTGAAATCGACGCTTTCTCGCGCGAGAAAATGGACTTCACGCTGCAAGAGCTGCTCGAGGAGCGTGACGGCGTGCAGCATCTGCTCGGCTGATGCATCGCATGCCGGCCGCCGTCGCATCGCGCTAGCGCGGCGGGCAGGCCGGCATGCCCGTCGACGCCGAACATGCGCGCCCTCACTCCCGCCGAAGTCCTGTTTGACGGCGAAGCCCCTCCCACCGTTCTGCCCGTTTGCGATCACTACGCGGGCAGCGAGAAGCTGATGTCGAAGTCGCTCGCGCTGCAGGCGCAGCTCGGGCCCGTCTTCGACGTCACGCTCGATTGCGAAGACGGCGCGCAGGTCGGCCGCGAGCAAGAGCATGCCGAGCTCGTCGCCTCGATGATCGGCGGCGAGCACGATCGGTTCGGTCGCGTCGGCGTGCGCATCCACGGCTTCGATCACCCGCATTGGCGCGACGACGTCCGCCTGATTCTACGCGCCGCGAAGCGCGCACCTGCCTACATTACGCTGCCGAAGATCCGCCGCACGGCCGACGCAGCCGAAATGTGCGCGTTCATCGAAGGCATGCGGCGCGAGCTCGGCATCGCGAAGGCGATACCGGTGCAATTGCTGATCGAGACGCACGGCGCGCTCGCCAATGTATTCCAGCTCGCGGCACTGCCAACGGTCGAATCACTTTCGTTCGGCCTCATGGATTTCGTTTCGGCGCACGACGGCGCGATTCCCGACACGGCGATGCGCTCGCCGGGCCAGTTCGATCATCCGCTCGTGCGGCGGGCCAAGCTCGAAATCGCGGCAGCGTGTCATGCACATGGGCGCGTTCCTTCGCACAACGTGAGCACGGAAGTGCGGGACATGGAAGTTGTCGCGAACGACGCCGCGCGCGCACGGGACGAGTTCGGCTATACGAGGATGTGGAGCATCCATCCCGCTCAGGTGCCCGTCATCGTCGCCGCATTCGCCCCACGCGACGACGCGATCGCGACGGCTTCCGATATCCTGCTCGCCGCTCAAGGCGCGCAGTGGGGTCCGATACGCCACGGCGACACGCTGCACGATCGCGCGAGCTATCGCTATTACTGGTCCGTGCTGCGCAGGGCGCGCGCCACAGGCAAGGCGCTGCCGCCCGAGACGGCGCCGCTTTTCGGCATGGGCTCGTCCGAATAGCCGAGTACGAGGAGACGGTCAAACACCATGAGTGAAGCCGATAACACGACACCCAGCCCGTCAGGCTTCAAACCGAAGAAATCCGTCGCGCTTTCGGGCGTGACGGCCGGCAACACGGCGCTCTGCACGGTCGGGCGCACGGGCAACGATCTGCACTATCGCGGCTACGACATCCTCGATATCGCGACCACCTGCGAGTTCGAGGAGATTGCCTATCTGCTCGTGCACGAAAAGCTGCCGACGGCCGCCGAGCTCAGCGCCTACAAGACGAAGCTCAAAGCGCTGCGCGGGCTGCCCGCGAACGTGAAGGCCGCGCTCGAATGGGTGCCGGCGAGCGCCCATCCGATGGACGTCATGCGCACGGGCGTCTCCGTGCTCGGCACGGTCCTGCCCGAGAAGGACGATCATTCGATCGCCGGGGCGCGCGCGATCGCCGATCGCCTGATGGCCTCGCTCGGCTCGATGCTGCTCTACTGGTACCACTACTCGCACAACGGCCGGCGCATCGAAGTCGAAACCGATGACGATTCGATCGGCGGTCACTTCCTGCATCTGCTGCATGGCTGGGCGCCGCCGAAGGAGTGGGTGCAGGCGATGCACACGTCGCTGATCCTTTACGCCGAGCACGAGTTCAATGCCTCGACGTTCACCGGCCGCGTGATCGCCGGCACCGGCTCGGATATCTACTCGGCCCTCACGGGCGCGATCGGCGCGCTGCGCGGGCCGAAGCACGGCGGCGCGAACGAGGCGGCGTTCGAGATCCAGTCGCGCTACGCGACGCCCGACGAAGCGGAAGCCGACATTCGCCGCCGCGTCGAGAACAAAGAGGTGGTGATCGGCTTCGGCCATCCCGTCTATACCGTTGCCGATCCGCGCAACAAGGTGATCAAGGAAGTGGCGCGCAAGCTCTCGAAAGACGCGTGCGACATGAAGCTCTTCGCCATCGCCGAGCGGATCGAATCGGTGATGGCGGACGTGAAGAAAATGTTCGCGAACCTCGACTGGTTCAGCGCCGTCTCTTATCACATGATGGGCGTGCCGACGGCGATGTTCACGCCGCTCTTCGTGATCTCGCGCACCTCCGGCTGGAGCGCGCACATCATCGAGCAGCGGATCGACAACAAGATCATCCGGCCGAGCGCGAACTACACCGGCCCAGAAAGTATGAAGTTCGTCCCGCTAAATAGGAGAAAATAGCGACCGCCGCGCGCGCCCTAGCCAGGTGGACGGCACGCGCGGCATCCCCGCCCGGCGCCCCGCGGCTCTCGCGCGGCGCCGCTGCAACCAAGGGGCTCGGTATTTGTCTCTGTCATCTATTCCAAAATCGAAAGGTCCGGCATTCCCATGAAAAAATTGCTGATCGCAACCCTTATCGGCACGATTTCCGCCACGATGTCGCTCGCAGCAGCGGACGCGGCCGCTCAAACGCAGTCGACGACTGCCACGAAGAAGGTAGGCAAGGCGCCCGCGCCGAAGCACCGGCTCGTGAAACGCAAGTCGCGCGAAACGACGGCTGCCGCCAAGACCGACCCGATCCCCGAAGGCTCCGTAGAGTGGAAGTGCAGTGAAGGGCTTTCGTTCGACCTGAAGGGCGACATGAAGAAGGACCAGATCGTCACCGTTCACTGGGCGAACAAGAACTACAACCTGCCGCGCGAATCGACGACGACGGGCGCGGACCGCTTCCATGACGCGGCGACCGGCCTCGACCTCGTCGTGATTCCGGGGAAGGCGATGCTGTTCTCGGATCACGACGGTGCGCGTCTCGCCGACGAGTGCCAAACCGCCGCGATGGCGCAAGGCGCGCCCGCTCCGACGCAAGCGAACGCGTTGAAGAAGGGCGACTGATCGTTTTTCTTTCTGCACGAGCCGACCACCATGTCCGCCTCGACTTCGAACGTAAGGCCAGAGCCTGATCGAGTGCTCGTCGATATCGTCGATTACGTCCTCGGCTTCGAGGTGGACAGCGCGCTCGCGCTCGAAACGGCGCGCCATTGCCTCATCGACACGCTCGGTTGTGGCCTGGAAGCGCTCTCCTATCCCGCATGCACGAAACTGCTCGGCCCTATCGTGCCGGGTACGATCGTGCCGCACGGCGCAAAGGTGCCCGGCACGCCGTTTCAGCTGGACCCGGTACAGGCCGCGTTCAACATCGGCGCGATGATCCGCTGGCTCGATTTCAACGACACATGGCTCGCGGCCGAGTGGGGTCATCCCTCCGACAACCTCGGCGGCATTCTCGCGACGGCCGATTGGCTTTCGCGCGTTGCCGTCGCGTCGGGCAAGAAGCCGCTCCCCATGCAGGACGTGCTGATTGCGATGGTGAAGGCGCACGAGATTCAGGGCGTCATCGCGCTCGAGAACTCGTTCAACCGCGTCGGGCTCGATCATGTGCTGCTCGTGAAGGTGGCTTCGACGGCAGTCGTCGGCTGGCTGCTCGGACTGTCGCGCGACGAACTCATCAACGCTGTTTCGCTCGCGTTCGTCGACGGACATTCGCTTCGCACCTATCGCCATGCGCCGAACACAGGCTCGCGCAAATCATGGGCGGCGGGCGACGCCACCTCGCGCGCCGTGCGCCTTGCGCTGATCGCGAAGACGGGCGAGATGGGCTACCCGTCCGTTCTCACGGCTCCAACCTGGGGCTTTTACGACGTGCTGTTCAAAAGCCGCCCGTTCAGCTTTCAGCGCCCCTACGGTTCGTACGTGATGGAGAACGTGCTGTTCAAGATCTCGTTTCCGGCCGAGTTTCATGCGCAGACCGCCGCCGAAGCGGCGATGACGCTGCACGGCATCCTGAAAGGGAAAGGGAAGACGGCCGAGAACATCGCGAAGATCACGATTCGCACGCATGAAGCGGCGATTCGCATCATCGACAAGAAAGGCCCCCTGAACAATCCGGCCGACCGCGATCACTGCATTCAGTACATGATCGCGGTGCCGCTGCTTTTCGGACGACTGACCGCGGCCGATTATGAAGACGCCGTGGCGGCCGATCCGCGCATCGACGCGCTGCGCGCCAAGATGCAGTGCGTCGAAGACGCGCAGTTCACGAAGGATTATCACGATCCGGACAAGCGCTCGATCGCCAACGCGTTGACCGTCGAGCTCGACGACGGGACGACGATCGATGAAGTCGTCGTCGAATATCCGATTGGCCATCGGCGTCGGCGCGCCGAAGGTGTGCCGCTGCTCGTCGAGAAGTTCAGGACGAACCTCGCGAGGCGCTTTCCGGCCAAGCAACAGCAAGCGATCCTCGACGTCTCGCTCGACCAGACGCGACTCGAAGCCATGCCGGTCAACGAGTACGTCGATCTGTACGTCATTTGATCGAGCATCGAATCGGATACAGTAGTTCGTTACAAGGTTCAAGTAAGGTTTCAGAAAGAAAGGCAACAAGATCGTTGTTTCCTCGCTCCAAACCTAGGACAAACCATGGCCCACAACCTCCACAACACGCTCAAGGAATTCGACAGCGGCTCAGGAAAAGGGAAGTTCTACTCGCTGCCCGAGCTCGGCAAGGCATTGAACGTCAAGATCGAGCGCCTGCCCGTGTCGATCCGCATCGTTCTGGAATCGGTGCTGCGTAACTTCGACGGTAAGAAAGTCGCCGAAGAGCACGTCGCACAGCTTGCCAACTGGAAGCCGAATGCACCGCGCGTCGACGAGATTCCGTTCGTCGTCTCCCGTGTCGTGTTGCAGGACTTCACGGGCGTTCCGCTGCTCGCCGATATTGCCGCGATGCGCGGCGTGGCGCAGCGCATGGACAAGAACCCCAAGCTGATCGAGCCGCTCGTACCCGTGGATCTCGTCGTCGACCACTCCGTGCAGGTCGACTACTACCGCCAGAAGGATGCGCTCGATCTCAACATGAAGCTGGAATTCCAGCGCAACAATGAGCGCTACCAGTTCATGAAGTGGGGCATGCAAGCGTTCGACACGTTCAAGGTCGTGCCGCCCGGCGTCGGCATCGTGCACCAGGTCAACCTCGAGTACCTCGCGCGCGGCGTGCACAAGAAGGCCGAGAACGGCGACACGGTCTACTACCCCGACACGCTCGTCGGCACCGATAGCCATACGACGATGATCAACGGCATCGGCGTCGTGGGCTGGGGCGTGGGCGGTATCGAAGCCGAGGCCGGCATGCTCGGCCAGCCCGTCTACTTCCTCACGCCCGATGTCGTCGGCGTCGAGCTCAAGGGCAAGCTGCGCGAAGGCGTCACGGCGACGGACCTCGTGCTGACGATCACCGAGCTGCTGCGCAAGGAGAAGGTGGTCGGCAAATTCGTCGAGTTTTTCGGAGAGGGCACGGAATCGATCGCGGTTCCAGATCGCGCGACGATCGGCAACATGGCGCCCGAGTACGGCGCGACGATGGGCTTTTTCCCGGTCGACGAAAAGACGATCGATTTCTTCAGGGGCACCGGCCGCACCGATGCCGAAATCGCCGCTTTCGAGAACTACTTCAAGGCGCAGCAGCTCTTCGGGATTCCGAAGGCAGGCCAGATCGACTTCACGAAGGTCGTCACGCTCGACCTCGCAACCGTCGCCCCGTCACTCGCCGGTCCGAAGCGTCCGCAGGATCGCATCGAGATCGGCTATGTGAAGTCGACGTTCGCGGATCTGTTCTCGAAGCCCGTCGGCGAAAACGGCTTTGCGAAGAAGCCGGCCGAACTGGACGCCGTGTACGAGACATCGAACGGCATCAAGCTGAAGAACGGCGACGTGGTGATCGCCGCCATCACGTCGTGCACGAACACGTCGAACCCGAGCGTGCTGCTGGCCGCCGGCCTGTTGGCGAAGAAGGCCGTCGAGGCCGGCCTGACCGTGGCGCCGCATATCAAGACCTCGCTCGCGCCGGGATCGCGGATCGTGACCGAGTACCTGACCAAGACGGGCCTCCTGCCCTACCTTTCGCAACTCGGTTTCGAGCTCGCGGCCTACGGCTGCACGACCTGTATCGGCAACGCCGGCGATCTCACGCCCGAGATCAACGAGACGATCACGAAGAACGATATCGTCGCGGCCGCCGTCTTGTCGGGCAACCGCAACTTCGAGGCGCGCATTCACCCGAACATCCGCGCGAACTTCCTCGCCTCGCCGCCGCTCGTCGTCGCTTATGCGATCGCCGGTACGATCACGCGTGATCTGATGACGGAGCCCGTCGGCAAGGGCAAGGGCGGCAGGGACATCTATCTCGGCGACATCTGGCCGTCGAGCGAAGAGGTTCATGCGTTGCTCAGATACGCGCTCGACCCCGAAGCGTTCCGCAAGAACTACTCGCAGCTCACGCAAGAAGGCGACCTCTGGAGCAAGATCCAGGGCGAGGAAGGTCAAGTCTACGACTGGCCGAAGTCGACCTACATCGCCGAACCGCCGTTTTTCGGCGAGCAGTTTTCGATGCAGCCGACCGACGCGATTCCGACGATCAAGGGTGCGCGTGCGCTCGGCGTCTTCGGCGATTCCGTCACGACGGACCACATCAGCCCCGCGGGTTCGATCAAGGAAGATTCGCCGGCCGGCAAGTGGCTCAAGGCCAACGGCGTACAGAAGGCCGACTTCAACAGTTACGGCTCACGCCGCGGCAATCATGACGTGATGATGCGCGGCACGTTCGCGAACGTGCGGATCAAGAACCTGATGATCCCGCCGAAGGCCGACGGCACGCGTGTGGAGGGCGGGCTGACGATTCATCAGCCTAGCGGCGAGCAACTGTCGATTTACGATGCCGCGATGAAGTACATCGATGCCGGCACGCCGACCGTGATTTTCGCCGGCGAGGAGTACGGCACGGGATCGTCGCGCGACTGGGCCGCGAAGGGCACGCAGTTGCTCGGCGTGAAGGCTGTCATCGCCCGCAGCTTCGAGCGGATCCACCGCTCCAATCTGGTCGGCATGGGTGTGTTGCCGCTGCAGTTCAAGGGCTCGGACAGCATCCAGTCGCTTGGCATCACCGGTGAAGAGACGTTCGACATCGAAGGCCTCGCCGACGACTTCAAGCCGCAGCAAGAAGTCACGCTCGTGATCCATCGCAAGGACGGCAAGGAGCAGCGCGTGCCGGTGTTGTTGCGCATCGATACGCCGATCGAAGTCGACTACTACAAGCACGGCGGGATTCTGCCGTTCGTGCTGCGGTCGCTGTTGGCGGCGTAAGCCGTTTGGCGCGTGGCGCGGGCGCCGGCGCGCTCTGCCGTCTGAGGTAGTCATTGCCGCGCTTCGATCGTCGAAGCGCGGCCGTTCGAAGGCCCGGCTGCCCTGCCGGGCCTTTTCATTGGGGTTGGCGGCAAACTTGACGGTCACGTGGGTGTTGCCGAGCGGAATATCGACTCATCGGCTCACGAATCGGCTCATTGCGGGCTGAATCGGCTCAAAGTCTTGCGAATCGGCTCAAATCGGCTCAAAATCAGCTCCAACGTGAGCCGATATGAGCCGATTCTGAGCCGATTTGCATGAGCACTGGACTACTGCCCGCCGAAGACGTCATTGAAGCCTTGCGCCGTTTTACGGCACAGGGCCATAGCCAGGTCACGTCTTCCGAACTTGCCAACGCCACGGGGAAAAGTCTCGCGACGATAAAGCGGCTTCTTGGCGACCTGCGCGCGGCAGGCCGAGTGAACCGCCACGGGACGGGTCGTGCAACGCGCTACACGCTTGCTTCGGACATACCTTCGGCGGAACTGGCGCTCGGCACGCTCAGTCCGACAGAGATGCAATGGTCTCCTGCGAGCGTTGCCGTGCGTCGGCGATTGGCCGCTCCATTGGCGACCCGCGCCCCCGTTTCTTACAAACGCGATTTCGTCGACCACTACGAACCGAACAAGTCATCGCTGATCCCCGAGCCGCTCGCCATCCAGCTGGCAAACGCCGGGCGCATGCAGGGGCAACAGCCGGCGGGCACCTACGCTCGTAAGGTGCTGGAGCAGCTGCTGATCGACTTGTCATGGTCGTCGTCGCGCCTTGAAGGCAATCGGTTCACGCTGCTCGACACACGCAAACTGTTCGAAAGCGGCATAGCCGACGGCGATTTCGATGCCGTCATGCTGCTCAACCACAAGAGCGCTATCGAGTTCCTTGTCGACGCCGTGCCGACGGAAGGCCTGTCCACACCCGTTATCCGCAATCTACACGCGGTGCTGATGCAGAATCTGCTCGTGGATGAAGAAGGTCTTGGAACGATCCGCAAAAAGGTCGTCAACATCAGCGATACCACCTACCTGCCGATGCAGGTGCCGTCCGTCCTGGAGGAAATGCTCGACCTCATCGTCACCAAAGCTCGATTGATCAGGAACCCTGTCGAAGCGGCGTTTTTCCTATGGACAAACCTTGCTTATCTGCAGCCGTTCGAGGATGGCAACAAGCGTACGAGCCGCCTGGCGGCGAACATTCCGCTGATGCTATACAACTGCGCGCCGCTATCGTTTCTGGACGTCGACATACACGATTACGCGCTTGCGATGATAGGCGTCTACGAACTGCGCGACGTCTCGCTCGCTGTCGATATGTTCGAGTGGACCTATCGGCGTTCGATCGACAAATACAAGGTCGTGCTCGAATCGATGGGAGTGCCCGATACGATGCGCCTGCGTTATCGGCAAGCACTGAGCGAGGCAATCGGACTCGTCGTGCGCGGTCGGAAAGCCGCGGTCGAGGCGGCGTCCGAGCTTGGACTCACCGAGGAATCCGCGCCGGGGTTCAGCGCCATACTCGCCGATGAGTTGGCGAAGCTGGAAGTTTTCAATTGTGCGCGGTATCGGTTGACGATGGCGGAAACGAAGGCATGGATCGAAGCCGGGCGGCCAGGCTAGCCGCGATCACTTGAAAAGATATCGGCGACCGGCGCGCTGCAGGCTAACAGCAGCGGCGGCGCGACAGCCGACACACCTCAGCCCCGACATTCCTCGAGCATCCACGCTCTGAAGCGTTGCAACCCGGGTCTGGTAGCGAGACGCTCCCCCGAGTAGCAGAGATAGTGGCCCTGGTCATCGACGTCGACCGGCGCATCGATCGGCTCGACGAGCGCCCCCGAGCTGAGCAGATCGCGAATCAGGAACGCCGGGACGAGCGCGAGACCGAGCCCCGCGCACGCCGCCTGTATCAGTACGGCGTATTGCTCGAAGCGTGGTCCCGCCAGGGCTCGCATCCGCGTCACGCCATGCCGCTCCGCCCACTTGATCCATGCCGTTGCGGCTTGCTCATGCACGAGCCGAGGCGCGTCGGCAACGTCGGCCGGCTCGCGGACCGGATGCCGCTGCGCGAACTCGGGCGAACAGACAAGCGCGAACGTATGTCCGTCCAGGTAGTCGCTTAGCACTCCTTCCCAACGGCCGTCTCCGTAGCGAACGGCCGCATCGAGCTCCGGCGGAAACGCATCGCCGTGCGCCAGATGTCGCCGAAAGCTCAGTGTGACGTTCGGCGCGGACGCGAGGAAGCGCGGCAGACGCGGCACGAGCCATCTTGTCGTGAAGGTAGGCACGCTCGCGATCGTGAGCAAATCGGCTTCCTCGCGTGAGGCGAGGAGTTCCAGCGAAGCGTGACAGATTTCACGCAGCGGCTCCTTGATTCGTGCGTGATACGTGGCCCCGGCCGGCGTGAGCGCGAGCTGGCGGCCGTCGCGTACGAAAAGCCGGACGCCGACCTGGGCTTCGAGATTCGATACCTGTCGGCTGACCGCGCTCGGCGTCAGTCCCAGCTCGCGTGCCGCGCGCGAGAAGTTGAGATGCTTCGCGGACGCCAGGAACGTGAGCAACTCCACGGTACTCGGGCAAGAAGACTTCATTCGAGCTGTTCCAAATCCGCACAGTACATTGCGCGCTTTTTACCCTCGTTTCATGACGATGCAATGTCCACCCCGCAAACTGCCCGTTGCGTCGTCGCCTCCGGCAGCTTTGCACAGCGGGCCGCGGCGAGCCATTTATCGAACACACGCGAGAAAGACTTGTCATCGAACACCGCGCCAGCCCCCACTGTGCCGTTTCGTCAAAGGAGCGCCCAGCCGTCCATCGGGCGAATCGCGGTTCGCGCCGTCGTCACGCTGTTCGCGCTCTATCTGCTGACGCCGATGGTATTGCTGCTGATCGGCTCAGTCGGCAAGAGCTGGACGAATACCTTGCTCCCTAGCGGCTTCACCTGGCGCTGGTTTGTCGAGCTGGCAACGGATGTCAGTTTCCGGCGAGCATTTGGCGTGAGCTTCGTCGTTGCGCTGGCTTGTTGCGCAGTCGATGCCTGCATCGGCTTGCCGCTCGCCTATGCGTTGAATTACCGCGCGCGGAGCGGGCGAGGAGCCGCTTCGCGCGTCGTCATGCTGATGCCGGTCGCCGTACCGGCGCTAACCCTCGGTTTCGGCTATATCGCCGTATTCGGCGGCGATACGCTGCCGTGGCTCGGAACGCTGCCGTTGATGATCGCCGCGCACGCCGTGCTGACCCTCCCCTACCTGGTGCAGACGCTGCTCAGCGATTTGCGCCACCTCGATCTGACAAAACTCGAGGACTGTGCCGCGACGTTGGGCGCCACGCCCTCACGTCAGTTCTTCTCGATCGTCGTACCGAACCTACGGCAGAGCCTGTTTTCGGGCCTCGTGATGGTCTCGGCTCTCTCGATCGGCGAATTTCAGATATCCAATTTGATCGCGGGCTTTCGCTACCGCAATTTTCCGGTCGTGTTGCTCCAGGCGTTCTACGGCGCTTCCGGCTTGGCTTGCGCCGCAACCGTCGTCCTGCTCGTCCTGGCCGTGGCGGCCACGCTCGCGTCGATCAACACCGTCAACAGGCTGTAATCAGCATGAGCCTCAATTTCGACAATGTCAGCTTCAAATATCCGCGCGGCGGGCATGGCGTCGATGCCGTCACCCTCGCAGCGCAGCCCGGCGAACTGCTCGCCGTCATGGGCCGCAGCGGATCGGGCAAATCGACCCTGCTGCGCCTTGCTGCCGGCCTGCTCGACGGCTACGACGGACGCATCGCGATTGGAGGCGATGACATGGCGGGCGTGCCGGTCTGGCGTCGAGAGGTCGGCATGGTGTTTCAGCAGTACGCGCTCTTTCCACACCTGTCCGTCGTCGAAAACGTCGCCTACGGCCTGCGCATGCGTGGCGTGCCGGCCGCGCAGCGGCGCGTCCGCGCGCTGGAGATGCTCGAGCGCGTCGGACTCTCGTCGCATGCGGACCGCGGCACGACGATGCTATCGGGCGGGCAGCAGCAACGGGTCGCGCTCGCTCGCGCGCTCGTGATCGCGCCGCGCGTCTTGCTGCTCGATGAGCCGCTCGCCGCCCTGGACGCCGGCATTCGCCATCAACTCCGTGATTTGATTCGTGCGTTGCAACGGGCAAGCGGCGCCACGACGCTGCTCGTCACGCACGATCAAGAAGAAGCACTCAGCATGGCCGATCGCGTCGCAGTGGTAGAAAGCGGCCGCGTGCTGCAGGTCGACACCCCCTGCAACCTATATGAGCGCCCCGTTTCCGTGCAGGTCGCGCGTTTCGTCGGCCATTCGACGATCCTGCCTGGCCGCATCAGCGCCAAAGACACGGTCGACGTGGGGTTCGCGTTGCTGACTGCCGATACGGGCATTCGCCGCATCGGCGATCAAGTCGAATTGCTATTGCGACCCGAGCATATCCGACCGGATCCGCCTGTGGGTACCGCCAATCGCATTGATGGCGCACTCGGCGAAATTCGGTACTTCGGCGCTACGCAACGCTACGACTTTTTACCGAGCGGCTCATCAAAGCCGCTGCTATGCGAAGGCCGATCACTTCCGACGAGCAGCATCGCCATCGATCCGTGCCATCTCGTTACGTTGAATGCGTCGCCCGACACTCAATCCATCCCTTTGCCCAACGGAGAACCCGAATGTCTGCAGTCCTGACCCTCTCGACCGCCTTGCGCCGTATCGGCGTCTTGCTCGGCGCGTGCGCAGCGCTTGCAGCGACCACGGCGCATGGCGCGTCGCTTTATCCCGGCGAGGATGCGCTTTACGCCAAAGCCGCCGATGAGGGAATCGTCGTCTCGTTCGATACCGGTCCCGAATGGGCGAACTGGAAGTCACTCTTTGCCGAATTTCGCAAGCGCTATCCGAAGGTCGAGCTCACGTACAACGACATAGGTTCGGCCGCGACGGTCGTCGCCCTCGACAAGTCCCGCCGTCGCCCGCAGGCCGATACCGCCTATTACTTCGCGGCTTCCGCGCTCGATGCGGTCGGCAAGGACGTCGTTGAACCGTTCAAGCCGGTCAATTTCGACAAGCTGCCCACCGTGTTTCGCGAAGCCGACGGCCGCTGGTTCACCGTGCATTCGCTCAACATCGCCTTCCTCGTCAACAAGAAACTCGTGAAGGAGGTGCCGCAGCGATGGGCCGATCTGCTGAAGCCTGAATACCGGAATGCGGTCGTCTACCTTGATCCGCGCTCGACAGGCCAGGGACAAGTCGACGTCTTCGCCGCCGCCTACGCGTTCGGCGGCAACGTCGACAACCCGAAGCCTGGTGCCGACTTCTTCGGGAAGCTGACGTCGGCGGGCAACGTGCTGCGCGTCGAAGGCACGACGCCTTACGCGAAGTTCGTCAAAGGCGAAATTCCGATCTTGATCGGCTATGAAAACGACGGCCTCAAGGCGAAGTACACGGACGGCATGGGCGACGCGGTCGATGTCGTGATTCCGCAGGACGGCAGCGTCTCGGCGCCCTATGCGATGAGTCTCGTCAAGAAAGGTCCGAATCCCGCCGCTGCGCAGTTGTGGCTGAACCTGGTGATGAGCGACGTCGGTCAGGCATTGTTCGCGCAGGGCTACGTGCGGCCGGCTGTGCCCAGCGTCACGCTCGCCCCCGAGATCGCCGCGAAGATGCCGAACGCACCGCAAGTTCACCCGCTCGATGTCGCGAAGGCCGCGGCGCACAAGGGCGAAATCGATCAGCTCTGGTCGCAAGCCACGCTCGGCAAGTGAGGACGTAGCAATGCGCGGCTCGTTACTAGAGCGAGAGGGCCTGATTCGGCGCTTCGGTTCGGCGCCGGCAGGCGTTCTGTTGGCGGTGTGCTTCGCACTGCCGCTCGCCGCGCTCGTCGTCGCAGCCTGCGGCAACGGTGGTGCTGCGTTCGCCGTCATTGCGCGCGACCCGCTCATCGTGAGTGCGATCGCGCATTCATTCGCGCTGGCGCTCGGCGCCGGTACGTTGTCGACCGGCGTCGGTCTCGTTCTCGCCTTCGAGCTTGCGGGACGGCCTCCTGGCGAGCGGCGCTGGTTGTTGGCCATCCTTGGGGTGCCGCTCGCGTTTTCGGGGCTCGTGATCGCCTACGGCTTCATTCTGACGTTCGGCCGCGCCGGGTTCGTGACGATGCTGCTTGCTCGTTTCGGCGCCGATGCGGCGAAATTGGGCGGCTTGATCTACACGATTACAGGCCTCGTCATCGCATACGCCTATTACCTCATTCCGCGCGTTGCGCTCATGCTCTTTCCAGCGTTCGCGAATCTAGACCGGCGACCGCTCGAGGCGGCGATGACGCTGGGCGCGCACCCCTGGCGGGCATGGATCGACGTCGCATGGCGCGAGCTTTGGCCGTCGGTGCTGTCGGCCTGGTGCCTCGTCACCGCGATCGCGCTCGGGACGTACGGGACTGCCCTCGCATTGGCCGGCACGCAGATCGATATGCTGCCGCTCTTGATGTATTTGAAAATGTCTGACGGGCAGACGGATTTTTCACAGGTGGCCGTGCTGTCGATCATACTGACCGCGTTATGCACCTGTGTGCTTGCAATCGGAGAATGCATTGTCAGACGTCGGTAGGGATGAGGGGACTACGGTCGCGGCGGCACTTGAACGCGTGGCGTTGCGTCAACATGGACCGGATCGGCTCGCGATGCCGATGGCGATGATCGGGCCGCGCGTTGCTACCGAGGAGCAGCTGCGCACGGCCGAAGCGGTTGCGCATGCGTTCGCAGGCGCAGGCGTCGCGCTTCTCTGCGGAGGTAAAGGCGGCGTCATGGAGGCGGCTGCCCGAG
This sequence comes from Trinickia sp. EG282A, assembly GCF_040965455.1. Classification (NCBI taxonomy): domain Bacteria; kingdom Pseudomonadati; phylum Pseudomonadota; class Betaproteobacteria; order Burkholderiales; family Burkholderiaceae; genus Trinickia; species Trinickia sp. EG282A. The sequence continues at coordinate 131,065 of NZ_JBFRCC010000004.1, forward strand.
GCGCACGCCAAGCAAACGGGGTCGTCGTCGGCTTGCTTCCCGAAGACGATGATGGTCAAGCGAATCCCTATCTCAGCGTGGCATTGCCGACGGGACTCGGCATCACGCGTAATGCATTGATCGCGCGAGCATCGCTCTGCCTGGTTGCCGTGGGGGGAGGACTCGGCACGCTTTCTGAGATCGCACTCGGTCTCCAATGGGGCAAGCCGGTGTTCGGAATCTGCGGCGCGCCGCAGGTGCAGGGAATCGAACAGTTTGAAGATCAGTCGGCCTTGCTCTTGCGTGTCGCGCGATGGCTTGCCGATGTCGGCGTGACAAGCCGCGCGTAGCCGTTCGACGCAGGACCGGGCCGCTCGAAGAAAGGCTTCGCTGTATCGGCAGCTTCGATCCTAAAAGGACACAAGGCGTTATTTTAGGACCCGGCCTCATCCTAAGTTGCGGAAGCGCAAAAGATCGGTCAGTGCTGATCTGGGCCGCGAATGAATTGCCTCAGCCTCTCTCAATGAGAGGCCGCCTCGGCCCTTCGGGCTCTCAAAGCTCGGAGAAATTGGCGATCCTCACATCACCATCCGGGAAGTGAGCAACGATTTCAAGCTCGCCTCCCATCGCCTTTATGTGCGCGCGGAGCGTCGAGATGTACATGTCGGTGCGTTGTTCCAGCTTCGCAATGCTCGGTTGTTTCACATTCAGCACCGCCGCCAGAGCCTGCTGCGACAGACCACGCGCGCGCCGCAACTCGCTCAAGGCCATCTCCGCGATCATTTGGCGCGCCTTTGCGTCCGACCGAGCCCGCGCCTCGGGCGACATTCTCGCTCTTAACTCGGAAAACTTCCTAGCCATCGTCGAAACGCTCCTGTTTGAGTTGCGCCAGATGTTCCTCATACAGCGCATCGGCACGCGGGATGCTTACGTCGTACCAGCGGTCATTGCCCGTCTTATCGCCGCCAAGCAAAAGAATCGCAGTGCGGCGCGGGTCGAACGCATACAACACTCGGTAGGGGCGGCCTTCGTGTTGCACTCGTAGCTCGCGCAGGTGGCCATGGCGAGAACTGTTGATCCCACTTGAGTATGGGTGTCGCAAGTTGGGGCCGTAGTTTTCGAGCAACCGAACGGACGCCGCAATGGACTCCTGTTCTGCCTCGACTAGCTCGTCCCACCAAGCACCAAAGTGATCGGTATATTCAACGTCCCACGTCATGAAAATATAGCCGGCAGGGTGTATTCCGTCAAGGGAATAGTTTTTGATCGAAACCGATGACCACACGTGCCCTTGGCTACGGCTGTCAGTAGGCCGCCGATAGGAGCGGCCTGTCGTCCTTCCCATCTCTGCTCGCAAGACCGCAGGACGAAAGTCGTGGACCTGACCGCTTTTGCTTCGAAGGGAGCGCCGATCATCGGGGCGCATTCGCACGCACCTGTCGAGACGCATGCCGACAGTGTGACCACCGATGCGATCGCATCATGCACAAACTGATCGGAGTGCGGCGAAACCGCAGTCCGAGCTTGCACTGGAAGCCGCACGGCAGAATGGCCGACTACGCGCGATGCCAGCGATAGTAGGCTGGACGACTAGCGATTCTGCTGAAAGACTCGCTTTTAGGACCGAGTAACTGGCGCGTCTTTCGAGAGGTGTCGAGGCCTTCTATTTTTTGCATTCCGCGGCCTGTGGTCATGCGCGCTGTTTCGCGAAGCTTGTCGCACATCTCCCCGGCTACCCATTTGGGTGATGTGCGCCCCCTGTCCTTCTGTCATTGTGAAACCGTCGTCACAACGCGCTACCCGCATAGGGCAAGTGAGCAATTGACGATGACGAGAAGCGCAAGCAGCTCGCATGCAATTGGCAGGAGACTTGAAATGGAAACCACATCCTCGAGCGGAAATCCTTTAATGGATCTGTCGGACAATCTGGCAAACATTGTCGCGCGAGTCGGGCGAAGTGTCGTGGCAGTACACGGCCGACATCGCATGCCGTCGAGTGGGGTAATCTGGCGAAATGGCGTAGTCGTGACGGCTGCACACACGATCAGGCGTGAGGACGGGATCGAGGTCACATTGACCGACGGCCGCACAGTCGCCGCAGTCCTCGCGGGCCTGGATTTGGGCTCCGACGTCGGCGTGCTGAAACTGGACGGCGTGGACCTGGACCCAATCGATTCGGGCGATGCCAGCTCACTGAAGCCGGGTCATCTTGCGCTCGCCGTCGCGCGGGCGGACGAGTTCGGCACCAGCGCTGATTTTGGCGTGATCGGCAGCACGGGTGGTCCATGGCGCACCTGGAGAAACGGACAACTCGATGCGTTCGTGCGCCTGGACGGCGGTCTACGCCCGGGTTTCTCCGGGGCGGCCCTCGCGGATATGCGCGGGCAGGTCATGGGCATCTGCACGTCGGCACTGATGCGCGGCGCCGGCGTCGTGATTCCGGCGGTGACCGTGGAACGCGTCGCCGATGAGTTGTTGGCTAAAGGGCACGTTTCACGGGGCTACCTTGGCGTCGGCACACAGCAGGTCAGCCTGCTGGACGCATGGGTCAAAAAAATGAATCTTCCGTTCAGTAGCGGATTGCTGATCAATTCGCTTGCACCGGGCGGTCCTGCGGAACAGGGTGGCGTGCTGATAGGCGATGTGATGATCGAACTGGACGGCAAGCCTTGCAGCGACATGAATGACTTGCATGCCGCGCTGGGCTCCGCAAGCATTGGGCAGCAGTTGCAAATCGCGTTGATCCGAGGTGGCGAACGCCACCCGTGTGCGGTAACAGTGGGCGAACGCCCCCAACGGAATTCGTGCAGGTGATGTCCGGGAAGCGACGAAATGTCGGATGGACAAACGGTACACACGGCGCCGGTTCGGGTGCTGGTGTTTGCGGCATCGTCGCAGGTGCGCGCTAGCCTGCAATCGCTTGTCGAGGAGAACCCGGCACTTGCGTTCTTAGGTAGCGCAGCCGACGCTGAAACGCTCGTCGATTGCCTCGCCGGGTCGGCGCCGGATGTGATCGTAACCGACATCGAGCCGGAGGCGAGCGACGCGATCAAAACGCTACTCGAACTCGGGCACGCGCCACCGTCGCTCGTTCTGTTGAGCGACGATACGGACAGCGACTGGCTCCTTGATGTGCTGCCCGCCGATGCGGCGGCGATCCTGCCGCGCAACGCGATGCCGGCCGAAATCGTTATGTCCATCGAAGCAGTCGCCGCGGGCCTTTGCGTGCTGTCGCCCGACACCCTCGCAAGGCTACTGACCCGACGAAGACCGTCGCGCCAGACGGCATCCGGCGAACCGTTCGAAGCCTTGACTTTACGCGAGATCGAAGTGCTGGCGATGCTCGCCGACGGACTCGGCAACAAGGACATCGCGCGGCGACTCGACATCTCGGACAACACGGTCAAGTTCCATCTCTCCTCCATCTTCGGCAAGCTCGGTGCGACCAACCGCACCGAAGCGGTGATGCTCGGTATGCGGCACGGATTCATCATGGTCTAGACAATCGGCGCCATCGCCGGTGAAGTTCCAACACTCGCTTTACGCACATTCCCCTCCATAAGCTTCCCGTAAGCAAAGTCCAAGCAGACTCTCGCACACGGTTCCCGGCCTTGCGAGATGCGCATCGTCGCGCCCCGCCCGATCGGCCACCGAACGATGCGTAGACCTAGGAGAAGAATGTGAACAAGCTTGGAACTGGCCGCGCCGCCGAGATGCTGAACAAGGTGCCCGAAGTCACCGCCGTTTTCTGGTTGATCAAGATCCTGTCCACGACCGTCGGCGAGACCGGCGCCGACTACCTCGCTGTCCATGTCGGTCTCGGCACCGCGGTGACGGGCGCACTCATGCTCGCACTATTGGTGCTCGCGCTCTTTCGGCAGCTCAATGCCACCCGATACGTACCATCGACCTACTGGCTCATGGTCGTGCTCGTCAGCATCGTCGGGACTCAGATCACCGATGCGCTCACCGATACGCTCGGCGTGAGCCTCTACGCCAGCACCGCCGTTTTCGCCGTCGCGCTCGCGGCCACCTTTCTTCTTTGGTATCGCTGCGAACGGACGCTCTCGATTCACACGATCGTCACGCGTCGCCGCGAACTGTTCTATTGGGCCGCAATCCTGCTGACGTTCGCGCTCGGCACGGCTGCCGGCGATCTCGCGACCGAAGCGCTCGGCCTCGGATTCAGGCTCGGCGTAGTGGTCTTTAGTGCGCTTATCGGCATCACGGCACTCGCCTATTACCTGGGCGGCAACGCCGTGCTGACGTTTTGGGTCGCCTACATATTGACGCGCCCGTTGGGCGCTTCCCTCGGCGATCTGCTTTCGCAAGCCAGCGAATACGGCGGAGTGGGCCTGGGCACGGTTCGCACGAGCATCGCATTCCTCGCCGTCATCGTCGCCCTCGTGGCTTGGCAGAGCGCCATCGAACGCGCGCCTCGCGGACAAACCTCACGCTGAGCCGGACCTTCGACTGGTTTCAATGAACGGGGGCGATACCGCCCTCTCCCCCGCGCCAAGCGGATTCAATGCTAAGGAGAACGAATCAGTGAGCATCAAAAAAACCACGATCACTTTCGCGTCGGCTGCCGCACTCGCCTTCGCAGGCTTGGCGCAGCTTCCGGGCGGCGGCATCATCGTCGCGTCGGCTCGCGCCGCGACGCCCTCGAAGCTTGGCGATCTCGCGCCCTTCCGCAAGATCGCTAGCGACTCCGCCACGCTCGTCGACAAAGGCGACCTTGCCGGCGCGAAGACACGCATCAAAGACCTCGAAACTTCTTGGGACGACGCCGAGCCTTCGCTGAAACCACGCGCGGCTGCAGATTGGCATGCCGTCGACAAGGCGATCGACCGCGCGCTCGCGGCATTGCGCGCCGCCAAGCCCGAGCAGTCATCCTGCAAACAGGCGCTAACCGAACTCGTTGCGACGATCGATCGCGTCAGCGGCAAGCAGTGAAGTCGTCATGATCGGTCTGCGGCGTATCGGTAAAGCGCGAGCCTCAAAACTCGTCAGCACACGGATAGCAGGCCGATCTCCGCATCATTCCTTTTTCGTCTTTGGTTCCTGGGCACGCTCCTGCGGCTCCAGTCCGCGCTCGGTCGGGGCCCTCGTACATGCGTCCGGTGGCGTGACGTAAGGAAGGTCGTTGCGGCAGCACGCATAGACCGGGAACCCGTATGCGTTCGTGCCGATGATAGTCGTTGGCCCATGCAGCGGGCACACCGCGTTCATGGCACCTCCCGAAATTCATCGATGAGTCAGTTTTCCATCGTACTCGCGGATTGACGTTTCGGCACGCAAGGCCCGCAATATTGATTCGGTGAATGCGCCGAATTCACGTTCCTATGTCGACGCGTGGTGCGGCGCAGTTTAAGTTCCCTTTCATAACGAAAGGCCGACAACCGCGCGGCCATGATGAAAGGAGACACCCCTGATGTCCTCGGCACCGCCCCCTATCGACGTTCGAGCCTGGCTCGACGAGCGCCCCTTCTCGCTTTTTCAATGGCGGGTCCTGCTTTTATGCTTTTGCATCGTCGCGGTCGACGGCTTCGATACGGCCTGCGTCGGTTTCATCGCACCGCTGCTGATGCGGGACTGGCATATCGGTCCTAATGTACTCGGCATGCTGTTCGGCGCCGGCCTCGGCGGCTTGATGGTGGGCGCTCTACTGCTCGGGCCCGTCGCCGATCGAATCGGGCGAAAGAAGACCTTGATCGCCACCGTCGCCTTCTTCGGTCTCGCGAGCCTCGCGACCGCGCATTCGCCAAGCGTGGCGATCCTGATCGCGTTGCGCTTCGCCACCGGGCTCGGACTCGGCGCGGCCATGCCGAATGCGATTGCGCTTACGTCTGAATATTGCCCCGAGCGCCGCCGGGCGTTTCTCACGACGGTCATGTTCTGTGGATTCACGATGGGGTCGGGCCTGGGCGGCGTCGTCGCGGCAGAGCTGATTCCCGATTACGGTTGGCGCGGCGTCTTCCTCTTCGGCGGCATTGCCCCGCTCGTGCTCGCCGCCGCGCTCGCGGTATGGCTGCCCGAATCGGTACGCTACCTCGTCGTCAAGGGCGCGGACGCAAGCAAGATCGCCGCGTTGCTCAACCGCATCGCCCCGCTCCGGGCTGACGTCGATACACGCTTCACCTTGCACGAAACCCGGACGGTGGGTTCGCCCGTGAAACAATTGTTCGCGCCTGCGTTCCGCACCGGAACGCTGCTTCTCTGGTGCGTTTTCTTCATGAGCCTCCTGATCGTCTATCTCATGACGAACTGGCTGCCGACGCTCGTTCATGCCTCCGGCCTCTCGCTCGCCTCAGCCTCGCGAATCGGCGTGTTCTATCAAGTGGGCGGCACGCTCGGCGCGCTCGTGCTGGGAAGACTCATGGACAGGTTTTCCGCCACCGGCGTTCTCGGCCTCTCCTACGCATTCGGAGCAGTCTTTCTCGCCCTGACCGGCTGCGTCTCGGGCGACTTGCTTGCCGTCACGGTCGCAGGCGTCGGCTTTTGCATCAGCGGTTCGCAGATCGGCGCCAATGCGTTCGCGGCGCGCTACTACCCGACTGCCAACCGCGTGACCGGCCTCAGTTGGGCGCTGGGGGTGGGCCGGCTCGGCTCCGTCTGCGGCGCGCTCGTCGGCGGCGCCTTGCTCGCGGCCCATATCCGGTTTCCGGTGCTCTTCCTCATCGTTGCGGTACCGGCCGGCATCGCGGCCGCCGCCATCTACCTATGCGGAGTGCAGGCTCGACGCCGCGCAGCCCTCCCCGCGCTTGCCGCATCTGCCGGCATCGACGCGGCTTGAACCGGCGGATGAAGGGACAAAGGCGGCAATGACCCCCGCCCTCCATCCGCATTCCTCAGACCCACCTCAGGTCCTGCAGTATCGTAAGCACTACTAACAAAGTACGGAGACACTTGATGAAGAAGCAACTCGCCGCTTGCGGCTTTGCCGTCGCGGCCACTGCCTCGCACGCGCAGACGAGCGTCACGCTCTACGGCATCGTCGATCTCGGCATTACCTATACGAACAGCGCACAAACAGGCGTCGCAAGCGGCCATCCACACGGGGGAAGTCAATTCGCGCTGACCGACGCTCATACGACGGGCCTGTCCGGCAGCCGATGGGGATTGCGCGGCACGGAAGAGCTCGGAAACGGACTGAGCGCGGTCTTCGTCATCGAAAACGGCTTCATGGCCAACAGCGGGGTCCTTGCTCAAGGCGGGGCCGAGTTCGGACGGCAAGCGTACGTCGGCTTGTCTTCGTCGCGGCTCGGCACCGTCACGCTCGGGCGCCAGTACGACCCTCTGGTGGAATCCGTTCAGTCCTTCGGGGCATCGGGCGCATGGGGCGGCTACATGTCGTCGCATCTCAACGATGTCGACAACCTCAGCAACACGAATCGCATCAACAACTCGATCAAGTTCACGACGCCGACCTATCGCGGGTTTCGCGCCGGCGCGCTCTATAGCTTCGGCGGCGTTGCTGGAAACACGAGCCAAAATCAGATCTGGTCGCTCGGCGTCAGCTACAGCGGCAACGCATTCGCGTTCGGGGCGGGGTACCTCAATGCGCGAAACCCCAATGTGTCGTTCTACGGAAACACGCCCAACAAGGGCCTAGCGACGGCGAACAACCTCGGGTCGTTCGGTTCCGCCACGGCGCCCGAGTCCTCGCCCGGCTATGCCGGATACGCCTCCGCGCATACGACGGAGATACTCGGCGCCGGCGCGTCCTATACGCTCGGCCAAGCAACGATCTCGACGGTCGTGACGAACACGCGCTTCGACTCGCTAGGCTCTTCGTCGGGTCCGAACCCGCTCGGCTACACGGGCAACGCCATCTTCACGAGCGCGGAGCTCGGCGTTCGTTATCGCTGGACGCCGTCTTTGCTGACCGGCGTGGCGTTCGATTACACGCGGCGCAATTCGGTGAAAGGCGACGGCGGCGCCAAGTATTTTCAGCTCGACCTCGGCACCATCTATAGCCTGTCGAAACGAACGGACGTCTATGCATTGGCGGTATTGCAGCGCGCAACCGGTCGCGATTCGCTCGGTCAGCCCGCGGTCGCCAATATCAGTGGCTTCACGCCGTCCGCCACCGACAAGCAGCTTGGCGTACGCCTAGGCATACGCCACAAGTTCTGATCGGGGATGTGCGGGTTCGCTCGCGGCGCGTGCCGCGAGCGACTTCGTTTACGAGCCCAGATAGTCCGGCTGCTTGTTCGGCTGAGCAGCGTCGAACGCCGGATGCTCCATGGCGTGGCGGTAGGCGGCCAGACTCAACGGATAGAGAGTGAGATCACACCCCATCCGCTGCGCGTTCGCGATTTGAGGCACGAGGCAGCAATCAGCCAAAGTCGGCGCGCCCCCGAAACACCATGGCCCTTGCCCGTGTCGCGCGAGCATCCGCTCGACCCCGGCCATTCCTTCCGCGATCCAATGCTTGTACCAGGCGTCCTTTTGCTCGGGCGTGACGTGAAGCACCGCGTCGAGGTATTTAAGGATCCGCAGGTTGTTGACAGGGTGGATATCGCAGGAGATCAAATAGGCGAACTCGAGGATGCGCGCACGCAGTGTCGGCTCGGACGGAATCAGGCGCGGCTCGGGATGGCGCGCGTCCAGATAGTCGATGATGGCGAGCGACTGGCCGAGCGCGAACTCGCCGTCGACGAGCGCGGGCACGACCGCCGAGGGATTGACGCGATCGACATATTCGGCGTCGCGATGCGCGCCCGCGCGAATGTTCACGGGGACGTAATCGCTGGCAAGCCCTTTGAGCGCAAGCGCGATTCGCACGCGATAGGAGGCGGAGCTATTGAAAAAACTATGAAGTTGCATGCAAGGCGCCCTCGCAATCAATCCACGCGCACGCTCAGCTCGCCCAGCCGCTCGATTCCAACCATCATCGAATCGCCCTTGACCACCGGGCCAACGCCTTCAGGCGTCCCCGTGTAGATGAGATCGCCGGGCTCGAGCCGGAAAAACTTCGATAGGTCAGAGACGGTTTCCGCCACCGACCAGATCAAGTGCGAAACATCGCTTTCTTGTTTGGTCGCGCCGTTCACCGTCAGCCATATTCCACCGCTCTCGAAGTGGCCAACTTCGCTTGCCTTATGGATCGGACCGATCGGAGCCGAATCGTCGAATGCCTTGCCGATCTCCCACGGCCGGCCCATCTCGCGCATCTTCATCTGCAGATCGCGACGCGTCATGTCCAGACCGACCGCGTAGCCCCAGACATGATCGAGCGCGTCAGCCACTGCGATGTCCGTGCCTCCTTTGCCGATGGCCGCGACGAGCTCGGCTTCGTAATGGTAGTTCGCGGTCTGTGACGGGTAAGGGATTTCGAGCGTCTCGCCGTAGGCGACCGGAATCACCGCGCCCGCCGGCTTGCAAAAAAAGAAGGGCGGCTCGCGGTCGGGATCGAATCCCATCTCGCGCGCGTGAGCCGCGTAGTTGCGCCCGACGCAGTAGACGCGGCGCACGGCGAATTTGTCGTCACTGCCCGCGACAGGCACAGCGATGGGCGGCTCGGGAGAAAAAACGAATGCCATGGCGATAGGCCTCACATTAAATGGAACATCGGAAGTTCAATTGCAATTGCGATCGAAGGCGGGCAGCGGGGACCTAAGCGCCTGCCGGATCGATTCAGCACTACTGAAGTTATTGGCGCTCTTCGCGCAGCAGATTGAGCGCCGACATGACCGGTCGATCCGAATAGCTGAAGAGCACGCTTTCCGTCGATGCGGTCAAGCTGGCCGGCTGCCACGCCGGCACGACGAAGACGTCGTGCGGCTCGAAGGCAAAGGACGTATCACCGATCCGCACCGATCCCTGCCCTTCCACGACGCAGTAGACCGTGGCATCCGTGCTGCGATAGGGCCTGCCGGAGAAGCCCGCGGGAAGAAGCTGCATGAACGTGGCGATCGTCGGCATCGGCCATCCACCCGTGGCCGGATTCACGTAGCGAAGCTTCACGCCATCCCATTCGTCGAGCTCGCCATTGCGGTGAAGGATGTCGAGCGCTTCGCGGCTACGATCGTAGGGATAGCTAAATACAGGCGAACTCGGATCGTCGACACGATGGCGAACCGGGACCATGTTGTGGCCGAAGCGCGCAAAGCTGTCGCCTTCGGGGCGAGCGATAGGCTGAGTCGCTCGCGGATAGTTTTCAGCGAAGCCCGCATTGAGGCTCGCGATCAATGGAATGTCTAGCCCATCGAGCCATACGACCGGCTCGCCGCCTTCTTCCACGGACGGATTGCCATGATCGTGCCAAGTCCAAGAAGGTGTAATGATGAAATCGCCCGGGTGCATCGTAGTGCGTTCGCCGTTTACGGCCGTCCACGCGCCGCGGCCTTCCACGATGAAGCGCAACGCGGACTGCGTATGCCGATGACTTGGTGCGATTTCGCCGGGCAGAATCAGTTGCAGGCCTGCATAGAGCGTCGAAGTAATGCTCGCTTTCCCGGCAAGGCCCGGGTTCTCCAAAACGAGTACGCGGCGAATCGCTTCCTCTGCGCTGATCAACGTGCCGGCCCGCATGATCAGGTCGCGAATCCGCGCATATTTCCATATCGCCGCGACGGCCTGCGGCCGCGGCTCCTTCGGCACAAGGCTGTGCAGCGACTCCCAAAGCGGGGAAAGGCCGCGCGCTGCGAGTTGCTCGTAGTAGGCCGACCGCGCTTCACGTGTCGAATCTGTCTCCATCCGGCGTCTCCTTTCGTTGATGTCCGTTCAGATTTCGACGAAAACGCTGCCGTCCACGATCCTGATCGGATACGTGCGGATATCGGCCGCAAGCGGCTCGCAAAGGGCTTTCCCTGTTCTCACGTCGAAGCGGCCCTGGTGCAGAGGACATTCGATTTCGTGTCCCTCCAGAAATCCGTCGCAAAGACGGGCATGGCCGTGCGTGCAGATGTTGTCCGTGGCATACACAGCGCCATCCACGCCGTAGAGGGCGAGCTCTTGTCCGGCGGCCTCGACCGCCACCACGTCGTCGCCCGGCACAGCGGCCAGATCGATGACTTTGATCCATTGCTTGGTCATAGGAGGCTCAAATCGGGTAAATGAGGGAGTTGGCGATCATCTCGCTATCGAATACGCAGAGCCGCGATTCGAACTTCAAGCCACTGTCCATGCGCACGATCGTGTCGATATACCGGCCGACGTTGAACACGGTCGTCATCTCGTCGGGCTTAGTGCGGAACACCGCATAGTTGGCCTCGGCTTGGATTCGCGCGTCCTCCACGCCGATGACACGTGGCGCACCGACGACATGGCGTTGGTAGTACGGATCGTGAAAAATCGTCTCGGTCATGCCGTAGACACGATCCTTCAACATGCCCTTGCTCTCGAACGACAGCGTCGCGAGCGGAAATCCCCGGTCGTAGTTCTCGCGCGCCTGAACTTTGTAGACGCAATGCTGCGTAAAGAACTCGGGCCACTTGTCCCACTCGTTGTTGTCGACAGTCGCGGCGTAGTCGGTATAGAGCGCGACGAGTTGCTGATAAGTTTCGAAATCGAGCATCGTCAGATCTCCATCACGCGACGCCAGTAGTCGTACATGCCGCGAATCAGCGTCTCCGTCACCATATGATCGGTATCGCCGATTTCGCGACCGCCGAGTTCCGCGATGGTTCGGTGAAACGGCTTCTGCTCGAAACCTTCCTGCGAAAACTCGATCACCTCGCCGTCGTCAGCCGAAACGAAACCCGCCGGCCCGAACAAATTCGCCTGGCGCAAGCGGCGGCGCGTCATCTCGCCGCTATCGTCTTCGAAACCGAAATGCGTCCAGACGAAATCGAACGAGCCTTGCCCGTTCGGCTGGATATGGCGTGTCGACAAGGAATTGACCTGCTGCTGAATGATGACGCTTGGAAACACCGTGGTCATGACCGCCGTCGGGCCACCCCACCAGGGCTCTTGGACGACGTCGAGGAAGCGGTCGTCGTTGAGCGTCATTTGATCCTTGAAGCTCGATACGCCGCTCGTCACGTCGCCTTTGCCGCCCGCGCCGCGGGTCGAGATCATGGCCGCATGGCGAAACTGCTCGTCCATTTTCAGCTCGGACTTATTGTCGGCGCGCCAAAGGCCGAAGGTGACGAACCAAGTATGAAGCAGGCCCGGATGGTACGGGTCCTTGATGTTCTCCTGCATCAGCTTCCAGTTGCCGGGAATACGTTGCCGGCTGTAGCCGAGGATCGTCAGCTTGCGCCCGTCGAAGACGCGATCGAAATAGCGCAGAATCGTCGGGCCGAGGAACGCTTCGAGCGAAGGCAGATCGGGATCGAACGACGCGAAGATGACGCCGTTTCGCGTGGCCACGTTGAGTTTCGTGAGGCCGTGCTCCTTCGGGTCGAAGTCGGACGGCATGCCGCCGTTGATCTTGCCGTCCTGCTTGACGCCACGCCGGAACGGCACGCCGACCAGATTCCCCTTCAGGTCGTAGTTCCATTGGTGGTAAGGGCAAGTGAAGTCCTTGCGGTTGCCGAACTTCTCGCGGCAAAAGCGCACGCCGCGATGCGCGCAGACGTTTTCGACCACGCTGACGTCTCCGTCCTGCGTCCGGGCGACGATGACCGAACGCTCGCCCACGACCGTGCGCTTGAAATCGCCCGGGTTCGGGATTTCCGCCTCGAGGCCCACATAGCACCAGTGCCCCGTATAGAAGAGTCGCTCGAGCTCTCGGCGGTAGATGTCGGCATCCGTATAGGCCCTGAATGGAATGCGGCTCGATCCCGCGCCGTTCCATACGGGTTCTTTGAAGGCAATAGGAGCCTCGTTCATGCTTTGTCTCCTGGGGATTCGTGGGATCTCTGGGTTTCTCTGTGCCATCGGCCGAGTTTCGAGGTCATATGCCGCTTGCGTAGAACGCATCGGCATAGACGTGCTCGGCAGCGACGCCGCGTTGACGCAGCAAGATCGACGCGGCATCGACCATCACGGGCGCACCGGCGACATAGGCACGCCAGCCCTTGAGGCTCGACCAATCCTTGCCGACGGCTTCGGTCACGACGCCGCCGCGGTATCGGTCCGATTTGCCAGCCGCAGCCACGACGACATGCGCCGTCAAATTCGGGAGCCGTTCGCGAAGCTCGTCGATCCAATGCGTGCCATAGATGTCGTCCGGCGAGCGCACGCCGAAATACAGTTGCACGGGGTTCGTCATGCCTTCATCGGCGATGCCCCTCAGAATCGAAAGAATCGGTGCGAGGCCGGTGCCGCCGGCAATGCATACGATGGGGTCGGTCGTCTTGCGGCGCAGGTAGGCCGTGCCGAGCGGGCCGCTCAGGCGAACGGCGTCGCCTACTTTCAGCTGGGTTGCTACGTAGGTGGTAGCTCGGCCGCCCGGGACGAGCCGAATATGGAACTCGACCTCCCCCGCGTTCGGTGCAACCGCCATCGAGTACGGCCGGCTATGTTGCGGCGTCAACTGCAGCGTCGCGTATTGCCCGGGCGAGAATTCGAACGGTTTCGACAGGGCGAGCCGAAGCCGCTTGATGTCGTGCGTCATGTCTTCGATACCGACGACCGTGGCCTTGATGATCTTCGCCGGATGGACGACGATTTCGTCGACTTCGGGCAATTCGATCGCGCAGTCTTCGACGATGGTCGTCTGGCAGGCCAGCACGGTCTGCCCCGTGGCCGCCGGCGCGTTCGTCTCGGCGGCGCCCGTCACGAGCACGTTGCCTGAAACCACGCGGCAACGACAGGTGCCGCAACGGCCGGCCATGCAGCTATAGGAAACCGGAACGTCGTGCGCACGCAGCACGTCGAGCAGGTTTTCGCCGGCCGGTGCGTCCAGCACGCGCTTGAGCGGCAAAATCGATACTTCCATGGCGCCAGTGTCTCCGGGGCTGGTCAATTCGTCGTGCCATGATGCCGCTGCACATGGTATTGATAAATAGAAACTCCTTGATAATCCACATCACCCAAAGTGATAATGCCGCCAAGGAGCGCGAGCGCCCGGCGAGCACTCGAGCGCGAGTCCCAACCGGACCGCCGCATGGGACCAGGAGACACGGATATGGAGCTTCAGGACATCGATCTGAACCTGCTCGTCGTATTCAACGAGCTGCTCAGGCAACGGCGCGTTTCCACCGTGGCGCAGACGCTAGGCATCTCGCAGCCGGCAATCAGCAATGCGTTGAACCGCCTGCGCAAGCTGCTCGGCGACGAGCTGTTTCTCAGGACGTCGAAAGGCATGATGCCCACGCCGTTCGCCGAATCGCTCGCCGAACCGATCGGCTACGCTTTGGGGGCGATATACAACACGCTCAACGCGACGTCGACGTTCGAGCCCACGTCGAGCAACCGGTCCTTCACCGTCGCCATGACGGACATCGGCGAGATTTATTTCCTGCCCGCGCTCATGAAGCGATTGGCGAAGGAAGCGCCGGGCGTCACGATCAGCACCGTGCGCAACTATCCCGATGCGCTCCGGGATGCCATGGAGACCGGTCAAGTCGACCTGGCCATCGGCTTTATGCCCGATTTGAAAACGGGCTTCTTTCAACGTCGTTTGTTCAAGCAACGATACGTGTGTCTCTTCCGGAAAGGACATCCTCTGGCGAAGAGCGGCATGACGATGAAGGCGTTTCTCGAGGCCGAGCACGTTGCCATCGTCGCGGAGGGCACGGGCCACGGGATGGTCGACGCGGCGATCCAGCGCGCAAGCGTGCCGCGGCGCGTTTGTCTGCGCGTGCCGCACTTCGTGGCGGTGGGGCACATTCTTCAGACAACGGACTTGATCGCCGTGGTCCCGCAGGCGTATGCCACTCGCACGCTTGCGCCGTTCGGCCTCGATAGCGCACCGTGCCCCGTGAAGATTCCCGACATCACGATCAACGTCTTATGGCACGCACGCAATCATCGGGAGCCCAGCAATCAGTGGCTCAGGCAGCTAGTCTTCGAGGAGTTTTCGCAATAGCGGCTCGACCTTGAACGAGCCGGTCAACGGCGTGCGCGCTCGCTCTTCACGTGATCGATGAACGCTCGCAGCTTCGGCATCGTCTGCTTGCGATCGGGATAATAGAGAAACACACCGGGCACCTTCGGCGCGAACGGCTCCAATACGCGTTCCAGTTTGCCCTGCGCCAGCAAATCGGCAGCGATCGGCTCGGGCACTTGCGCGAGCCCGACACCATCGACAGCCGCGCCCAGCACGGTGAGAAAGTCGCTCGCGATGAGCGGGCCCGAAACGGCAATCTCGACCGCTCGCCCATTGCTGCTGAGGGGCCATGGCGCGAGCGCCCCGTTCGATCGACGCAGTCTCAGGCATGCGTGCCCGCGCAAATCATCGGGCCGTTCGGGCCGGCCACGATCGGTGAGGTAGGCAGGGCTGCCAACGACGATCAGGCTGAACGGAGGCGTCAGCCGCACAGTCACCATGTCGGCGGCGATGAACTGGCCTAGCCGAATCCCGGCATCGAACCCTTCGGCGGCGAGATCGACGAGTTCTTCGCTAGCCGAGACTTCCACTTCGACTTCGGGATAGGCCCGACAAAACGATGCGATCAGCGGCTGCAGCAGGATCGGCACGACAGCGGGCGGCACTGAAAGACGCAGCCGGCCGGTCGGCCTCTGTCCGAGTTCGCGCGCGAGCTCACCGGCGGCAACGAGTTCCTCGAAAGCGGGCTTGGCGCGCGCAAGGAAACGCTCCCCGGCTTCCGTCAGGCCGACGCTGCGCGTGGTACGTATGAAAAGCGTTGCGCCGACACGCGCCTCGAGCGACCGCACCGCCTGGCTCATCGCAGACGGCGTCACGCCGAGTTCGGCGGCCGCTTTGCGAAAGCTGCGGTGCTGAGCGACGCTGAGAAACGCCTCGACGCCGTCGAGCGCGCCCTGCCTGACTGTGAAGTTTTGCTTCATACCTCGTCGACATTGTCGCGAATAGTCAATCAGTGGAAGCAATGGTACATCTATGTTGCCGAACAGGAACGAGCCAATGGTCCGGCTCGAAGGCGCTTTCAATCATGGAGGACGGCATGTCGACGGAAACCCTATTTCGGATCCATCTCGCGGCGGGCTATGTGGCGTGGCTGCTTTGTTTCAGCGCCTACATCTGGCCTAAGCTGAAATCGATGGATCGCATCGACGCGCAACGCGCTATCGCCACGTTGCACAGCTTTCGGTTTTTTGGTCTTGTCTTCATCCTTCCTGGGGTCGTCGGCCCTCATCTGCCCCCCGCCTTCGCCACGTGGTCGGCCTACGGCGATCTCGCCACCGGAGTGCTGGCTATGATGGCGCTCCTCACCGCCAGGCTGCGCAGGCTCTTCTGGCTGTTCGTTATCGCCTTTAACCTCGTGGGAGTGACCGACCTCATCGTCGACTATTCGCTTGCGGTCCAACTGGACCTTCCGAAGATTGCCGGCGAGTTAGGTAGCGCCTATGTGATTCCGATCGTCTACGTGCCGCTACTGATGATCACGCACGTCGCCGCCTTCTATTTACTCGTGCGAGCGCAGCCTCGCGCGGCGCGTGCGCTCGCTCATAACGCGGCGGCAACATAACGATCGGCGCCTGTTTCAGCTCACGTCGTCGGTATTCACTATCTGCCTTCATCGATGATATGGCTCGGCATCTGCACTCGGCAGCGAAGCCGAGCCACGATCGAGCAACGCGGCGCGCAGCCGCTCGCCCCTTGTCGCGAACGATCGGTCGCGCAATCGACCGAGCTGCGCATCGCGGTCCGCGGGCGCAAGTCTCATCGCGTCGATATGCGCGCGCTCTACCGCGTACTGCGAGTAACGGGTTATCCAGGCATCTTCGTCCGTCTGCATTTGCAGGACCCGTTGCGCCGCCTCGGCACCGAGCGCCTCCGTGGCCGCCGCCCGCAGCTGATCGGGCGGGAGGCCCTGCGTTCGCCATTGCGCAATTGCCGTCACCGAGGCCTGCCGCCGCGCCTCACGCTCGAGCGCGGTCCGCTCGGCGGGCGGCAGGGTATCCGCGAGAGTCTGCAGCCGCGCAGCCTTCTGCGCATCGGTGAGGGCGGAATCGGCCATCGTGCGCCAGCGTGCGAGATCGTAGCGCGCCCGCCGCCACTCGCTGCCGAAGAACGCCTCGCTCCAGTCCAGGCCCATCGTGCGCCCGGCGATCGAAGCGCGCTCGTCGAGCGTGGATTGCATCGTATCGAGATCGATCGGCGCGCCGTTCGCAGTGTCGGCCGGTACCGCCTGAGTTGCTTGTAAAGCTCCAACGCGCGCTACTGCGTCGCGATAAGCGCCATATCGCTGCCAGAGGTCGAGCGCTTCCGTCTGCGCTGCCGTACCCTCGAGTTGCGCGGCAACCTCTCGACGGATGAGCGCGTCGAGCGTATCAGCCGAAACGTCGTGCTGCGCCGTGAGGAAGTAATCGAAGAAGTCGCGGACCGCGCGCACTCGCGCAAGACGTCCGCTCTCATCGAGAGGTAGTCGGGGTGGCAGTGACCCGCTCAGCGATGACGGCAATACTTCTGCCGACGAGGATGCCGGACGCGGTCGCGCACGAATGAACGATGCTCTCGCAAGAGCGCCGAACCCGGCGCTGCGTGCCGCCGCGGGAACCGCGCTCGTGCGTGGCGAAGCCCGTCCGCCCAGCCCGCCGATCAGCCATGCCGCGCTTGCGCCGCCCGTCATCGCCAGCGCGACGATTACAGCGATCAGTGCCGCCTTCCGTGGGTTTACACAGGCGTTCATGAGTTAGAGCCCCTGCAGCTTCAGCCTATTCGCATGCGTCCGGATCACTGCCACCGGATCCTCGGCATACTGCCCGACCACGCCGAGCAATTGGTTGATTTCATCTGCGTGATTCCACCGGTAGCTCGTGCTCAGCACATCGCCGAAGAGCGCGCTGCAGACGGAGACGAGACCGTCGTTCCGCCCGGCGCCGCGATTGATCATCATCGCCCCCGTTCCCCGCAATGTCAGCGTGCTGGGATCGGCGAGATTGGCGACATCGAACGCGCCGGACACACTCGTATCGGTCGCGCCGCGTATGCCGAGCGTCGTCCCTGACGGCTGAATCGCGTCGCCCGTCCACGAATAAAGGAAATGGGTGTTGCCGTCGATGGTTTCCGTCGCCGCCCCCGTGCGGCAAGAGCCCGGCGCGCCGAGCCCCGCGCTCGGCACGGCTTCGTTGAACGACGCGGCGGCCGCCGTCGTCAACGACTGCAGCGCGCCCACCGCATCCTGGTTCCAGTTGTGGTCGCTGCTGACGAGCGCCCCGAGCACCTTGGCGAATTGCGCGACGATGGGCTCCGAAAGGCCGATCGGGTCTTTTCGCATCGCGTCGATTGCGAAGTCCGCGAACTCGGAGCCGCGATGCGGCGTGCCGATCGTCGTGACGGAAGCGACGAGTTCGGGCGCGACGGTCGCGACGTAGCGCGCGGTGAGGCCGCCCTGGCTATGGCCGATGAGATTGACTTTCCGGGCACCTGTCACGGCAAGCACCTCTTTGACGAACGCCAGGAGTTGCTCGCCACGCCCGTTCGGGCCCAGGTCGCTTTGAAAGCCCGACAGATTCGCCACGAATACCGCGGCCCCATGCGATTCCAAGTCCGACGGAATGCCGTACCAGTAGTCGAGCAAATTCGCGTAGCTGTCGGTGCCCGAGAGTCCATGCACGAGCACGATTGGATAGCGGGTCGCCGCGTAGTGCCCGGCCGAGCTCGCCGTGTCGGCGGATGCCTTTGGGGGAGCGGCGAAGCATATCGATGAGGCGGCAAGCGCGAGCACCGTCGCGAACAAGGATATCGCGCCGGCAAGCATCGCCGACGATTGCCCCAGCAGGGCTTCCTTTTTGGTCAAGCGGTCCATTCTGTCAACTCCTTTCTCGAGCGTAGGTGTCGTAAGCCCGTCGGACGCGAGAGCGCTCGGCCCCTGGGCGCAGCGCCCGCAAACGGTCAGGAAAGGAGTGAATCAGCAAAAAATCGAAGGCGGTATGCGAAGGGTCTCAATTAGACGAGTGCAACCTGTCGAGCCATGCGATGAATAAGCGCAAACCTTTGCGCGTTTCGCAATTTGGCAAATTGCCGGGCCCCGCCGCTCACGCAATGCGTGCTAAATAAAAAAAGTAAAGAACTGACAAATGCCGGACAGTGTTGCGCTACGTTAACTGTCGCCAGTTATTTTTGACGATTGTCAACAGTGCGTTAACGCTGGCAGGGCATAATGCGTCCCGCGTCGCATCATCGGTCGGAAGGCTCGAACCGAGCGCCCAAACGCCGGCAAAGATCGGAGGTGCGGATCGACGCCCTGGACAACTTCGAAGAACGCCTTGCAAAGACCATGCAAACGCCGCTCGCTACGACAATGCTCGCCTTTTATGCGAGCACACATCCCTCGCCGCAATGGCAGGGATTTCTCACCGCGCTCGCCGAAGAATTCGAGAGCGAGCTCGATCATGCGCAGCTCAGGCAGTTGATGGCGCGCATCGGCGAGCGCTTTGCCGATGCGCATCCGCTCGGTCAATGCGAGACGATCGACGACCTTGCCACCGCCCTCAACGCGAACTGGGCGCGACTCGATTGGGGATTTGTCCGCCTCGCCGACGAATCCGATCATCTCAGCCTGACTCATCTCTGTGCACCGCTTGCGGCGTTCGGCCCCGGAGCCGATACGTGGGCAACGGCGTTTCTCGAAGGCGCCTATCGCCGTTGGCTCGAAACGCTCGGTGCCGACGCACTGACGTTGAAGCAGGTACGCGCCGCCGGACACACCGAGCTCGAGTTCCGGCTCGCGCGATAAATCGTTCTTCCCCGTTGCACCGGGCGGCGCTGGTCGCCTCTGAACGTGCGCCTCTCGCAGGAGTTACAGGCATGAGCCAATCAAGCGATGTCGAGAATCTTTTTCGGCGTTTTGGCGGAAACGCCGCGGATTACCAGGAAGTCGGCCGCGAAGACGGTGCCGAGGTGGCGCGTCGGCGTTGGCCGCTGCTCGGCTCCCTGACGCAGACGACTCGAGGCACGGTTCCCCCGCTTGAGGAGCAACCGATGCAGCCGTCGCCGATGCCGCCCAAGGCGGCGATCGCCGCGACAACGACGACTTCGGCGGATAGCGCAAGCTCAGCGCCAATGTCGGCCGACAGGACCGACACGGCGGAACCGGCCGAGCGCTCACCGCTCGCCGGCCTTTTCGGTACCCCGAACGCGAGCGCGAGCGGCGAGCGGCCGATACCCGCGGCCGGCTCATCGCGCAAATTGACGGATCTGTTCCGGCGGCTCGCCGCCGTCCCCAGCGGCTCCGATACCGACTCATCGCCGCTGCGCCAGCTCGCGAGCGCGAAACGGAACCTGCCATGAACATCGTCGCTGTCGTCTCGGCAAAAGGCGGGGTCGGCAAGACGACGCTCGCCGCCAACCTTGCCTCCGTGCTCGCCGCGGGCGGCCAGCGTGTCGTCGCGGTCGACCTCGATCCGCAAAATGCGCTGCGCTTGCACTTCGGCGTGCCGCTCGAGAGCGTCGATGGTCTCTCTCGCGCCACGTTGCGCGGCGAAAGCTGGGTCACGGCGCTCGTCGGCGGAACCGATGGTGTGATCGTATCGCCGTACGGCGAGCTCAACGAGGACGACCGGCGCCGCTTCGAAGCCCATCTCGACGCCAACCCCGACGCCGTACGTCATGCGCTCGACGAATTGCCGCTCGACGCGTCGGACATCGTCATCATCGATACGCCGCCCGGCGCCTCCGTCTACGCGCGCGCGGCGCTGCGCGCAGCCACGTTCGCGGTCAACGTGGTGCTCGCCGATGCGGCCTCGTACGCGGCGATTCCGCAGATGGAGCGCCTCATCGACTGTTACGCCGCGCCGCGGAGCGAGTTCATCGGCCACGGGTACGTCGTCAATCAAGTCGATCAAACCCGCCAGCTGACGAAAGACGTGCTGAAGGTGCTGCGCGATTCGCGCGGCGCGACGATGTTCCCGGGCGTCATTCATCACGACGAAGGCGTCAGCGAAGCGCTCGCCTATCAGACGACGCTCGTGGCCTACGATGCGGTAAGCCGTGCCGCCGCCGATCTTAAAAGCTGCGCGCAGTGGCTCCTCAACGCCCTCGCTTGCGCGCCGGCCCGCACGCGGAGCATCGCATGAGCAGCAAGCCGCTTCCGGCGCTCGACGGCGCCGCCACCCCCTCTCGCCTCGAGCGGTTCGTCGATGCATCGCTCTGGGACACCCGTGTGATGCGCCTCGTCGTGACCGGCTTGGCGCTCGTCGCGCTTTACTTCGTCGTCACGGTGCCGTTCGCCTTCTCCGAGCAGTTGTTGTTCGCCGTTCTCTGCTTCGCCGCCGCGCTTTTCTTCCGGCGGCTCGAGGGCCGCTATGCAACGCTCGTGATGGTCATGCTCTCGGTCGTCGCCTCCGGCCGCTACATCTACTGGCGGCTGACGGCCACGACGCAGTGGGAGCACGCGCTCGACGCCATCTGGGGAACGTTCGTCGTTGCCGCGGAGCTCTACTCGTGCGTCGTGCTGCTGCTCGGCTACTTCCAGACGTCGTGGCCGCTCAAGCGTGCCCCCGTGCCGCTGCCGGCCTCGCGCGACGAATGGCCGACCGTCGATGTCTTCATTCCCACCTATAACGAGCCGCTTTCCGTCGTCAAGCCGACGATCTATGCGGCGATGGCGCTCGACTACCCCGCTTCGAAGCTGTCGATTCACGTCCTCGACGACGGCCGCCGGCCCGAATTCAAGGCCTTTTGCGAGGAGGTCGGCGTGCATTGGACGATTCGCACGCACAACCGCCATGCGAAGGCGGGCAACATCAACGAGGCACTCAAGCATACGAGCGGCGAATACTTCGCGATCTTCGACTGCGATCACATTCCCACGCGCTCGTTCCTGCAGGTTTGCCTCGGCTGGTTCCTGCGCGACAAGCGCCTCGCGATGCTGCAGACGCCGCACCACTTTTTCTCGGCGGACCCATTCGAGCGCAATCTCGGCACGTTCCGAAAAGTGCCGAACGAGGGCGAGCTTTTTTATGGTCTCGTGCAGGACGGCAACGATCTCTGGAACGCGACCTTCTTCTGCGGCTCGTGCGCGCTGTTGCGGCGCTCGATGGTCGAGGAGATCGGCGGCATCGCCGTCGAAACCGTCACCGAGGATGCGCATACCGCCCTCAAGCTTCATCGCCGCGGCTATACGACGGCCTACCTCGCGATTCCGCAGGCGGCCGGGCTCGCTACCGAAAGCCTCTCGGGTCATATTGGGCAGCGAATCCGCTGGGCGCGCGGCATGACGCAGATCTTCCGCGTTGACAATCCGCTGCTGCGGGGTGGCGGGCTCAAGATCAGTCAGCGGCTTTGCTACCTGAACGCGATGATGCACTTCTTCTACGGCATCCCGCGACTCATCTTCCTGACGGCGCCGCTCTCGTTCCTTTTCTTCGGCGCGCACATCATCGACGCCGCGGCCAGCACCATCGCCATCTACGCGTTGCCGCACATGGCGCACGCGAACGTGACGAACTCGCGGATGCAACGCGCGTTCCGGCATTCGTTCTGGGCGGAAGTCTACGAATCAGTGCTCGCCTCCTACATCACGTTGCCCACACTGCTCGCGCTCATCAACCCGAAGCTCGGCAAGTTCAACGTCACGGCCAAAGGCGGTCAGATCGAAAAGAACTATTTCGACTGGGCGATTTCCCGGCCCTATCTGCTGTTGCTGCTGCTCAACGTGCTCGGCATCGTCGCGGGCGTCGCGCACATCGGCTTCAACTGGCACGTGAAAGGCGAAGTACAGACGACGCTGCTGAACCTCGCCTGGACAGGCTACAACGTGCTGATCCTCGGCGCGTGCGTGGCCGCGGCGCGCGAACGCAAACAGATCCGAGCCGTGCATCGCGTGGCGATGCGCATTCCCGTCACGCTCAAATTCTCGACAGGCCGCACGCTTGCCTGCGAAACGATCGATTACTCCGAGGGCGGCGTCGCCGTCGCGCTGCCGCAGCAGACGAGCGTGCCCTCCGAGGAGCGCGTGATCGTCTCGCTCTTTCGCGGCACCGAGGAGTACGCGTTTCCGGCAACCGTCGGCTACAGCGAGCCAGGCAGAGTGGGCTTGCGGTTCGACGCGCTCACGCGCGAGCAGGAGTTCGAGCTCGTCAGTGCAACGTTCGCGCGCGCCGATGCCTGGACCGGCTGGTCGGAGGGCCGCGCGCACGACACGCCGCTGCGCGCCCTGTCACACGTGCTGCGAGTCGGCTCGAGCGGCATCGCCGGATTGTTCGAACACCTCGGCAGCGACCTCAAGGCCCGGTTCTCGCGCAAACGCGAGCCACAACAGCAAGAAAAAGGCACAGCCTGAGATGAAACACTCCCGACGCTCACTCTATCTGCTGCCCCTCGCGGGCGTAGCGCTGCTCGCGAGTGCGATGACCTCGTCGATGGCGGCGAGTGCCACGCCGAGCGCCCTGCCGCCCGCCGCGCCGTTCACGCCGAATGCGATCGTTCAAGCCGCGCTTGCCACGCCGGCACCACAGGATGCGCTTGCCTCCAAAGCGACCGCGGCAACCATGCCGACAACGGCGAACCCGGGCATCGTCGTGCCGGGCGGGCGGCGCCAGGGTCTGACGTTTGCCGAACTCGGCGCGCTCGATCCGCTGCAGTTGCGCGGCGTCGAAGGGCAGAACGGCGTCGAGTTCTCCGTGCGTCGCGACGAAGTCGTGACGAGCGCGATACTGCACCTAGTCTACAGCTATTCGCCGGCGCTGCTGCCCGACCTCTCGCAGCTCAACGTGCTCATCAACGGAGAACTGGCCGCCACGCTGCCGCTTCCACGCGAGCAGGCCGGCATGCAAGTCACGCGCGACGTCTCGATCGATCCGCGCTTCATCACCGAGTTCAATCACGTCAACGTCGAGCTCGTCGGCCATTACACGCGCAAATGCGAAGACCCGGCGCACTCGTCGCTCTGGGCGTCGGTCAGCAATCACAGTTCGCTCGAGCTCACCTACGCGACGCTGCAAAGCAAACCCGATCTCGCCGATCTGCCGCGGCCGTTCTTCGATCGGCGCGACGTACGCCGGCTCGAGCTGCCCTTCGTGCTGCCGGGCAAGCCCGACATCGGCACGCTCGAAGCAGCGGGCGCGGTGGCGTCGTGGTTCGGCGCGAATGCCGGCTACCGGGGCGCGCTCTTCCCGACGCAGTTCGATAACGCGCCGCTCACGGGCAATGCCGTCGTCTTCGCGACCGCGGACAATCGCCCGACCGGGATCGCGCTGCCCGAGATCGCGGGACCGATGCTCGCCATCGTGGACCGGCAGGCGCCCGCTCAAGGCAAGCTCCTTCTCGTGCTCGGCCGCAACGAAGCCGAGCTGAAGACGGCGGCCGAGGCGTTGAGTCTGGGCGGCAACGAGCTGGCCGGCTCCAGCGTCACGATCACGAACGTCAAGTCCCTGGCACCGCGCGCACCGTACGACGCGCCGAACTGGCTGCCCACCGATCGCCCCGTTCACTTCGGCGAACTGGCGGCCGAGCGCGATCTGACGGTATCGGGCTATAGCGCCGGGGCAGTGCGCGTGAATCTGCGCGTTCCGCCCGATCTCTTCATGTGGCATTCGAAAGGCGCGCCGATCGATCTCGACTATCGCTACAGCGTGCGGCCGACGGCGGACCGCTCGTCGCTCAACATCAGCGTCAACGACGGCTTCGTGGAATCGCTGCCGATTCCGGCGCGCCC
This sequence comes from Trinickia sp. EG282A, assembly GCF_040965455.1. NCBI lineage: Bacteria > Pseudomonadati > Pseudomonadota > Betaproteobacteria > Burkholderiales > Burkholderiaceae > Trinickia > Trinickia sp. EG282A. The sequence continues at coordinate 155,685 of NZ_JBFRCC010000004.1, forward strand.
GACGTCGATGTTCGACCCGGCTCGTTACCTGAGCAGCATATTGCCCGACGGCACGGCGCAGGCGCACAAGCGCGTCTTCGTTCCGCCGCTGCTGCTCACGCCGCGCGCGCAGTTGCGCCTGCACTTCTTCTATGACATTCCGAACACCGGCGAATGTCACGGACGCATGCTCGAAAACGTGGTGGGCACGATCGATCCGAACTCCGTCATCGACGTCTCGTCGTTTCCTCACTACATCGCCCTGCCTGACCTCGCGGCATTCGCCAACAGCGGCTTCCCGTTCACGCGGATGGCGGATCTGTCGGAAACGGCCGTCATCCTGCCCGACGACGCGAGCGCGAGCGACTACAGCCTTTATTTGCTCGAAATGGGGCGCATGGGAGCGTCGACGGGCTATCCGGTGCTCGGCGTGACTGTGGCGAGCGCGGGCGAGGTCGACAAGTTCGCCGACAAGGACCTGTTGGTTCTCGGCGCACCCGGACATCAACCGCTCTTGCAGAAATGGGCGAACTCGATGTCGTTTTCGGGCGACGGCAACGCGACACGTTTCACCGTCTCGGACGTCGTCTACAAGGTCGAAGACTGGTGGCAAGGCGGCGAGCGCGGCGTCTCGCGCCCGCCCGCGCGAGCGGATCTGTCGCTCGTCAGCTCGGAAAGCAACGCCGTCGTCACCGCGTTTCAATCGCCGCTGCGCCGCGGCCGCAGCGTCGTCGCGCTGATCGGCGCCGCTGGGCAATCGGACGCCAACCTCGCCTCCGCCTTGCTCGATTCCGACGTCGTGCCGATGATCCAGGGCGCCACCGACGTCATTCACGGTCGGTCCGTCACGGTGACGTCGAACGGCAACACCTACTACGTGGGCCATCTCTCGCCGTTGGACTACCTGCGCTGGGCGCTTTCGTCGCATCCGATCCTGCTCGCATTGTCCGGCGTATTCGCGGCGCTCGTTTTCGGCGCGCTGTTCTATCGAGCGTTGCGCGCGGTCGCGACGCGGCGTCTGAGCGAATGAGCGGCTGAAATGGCAACAAGATCAGCCCTGGTGCAAACCGTCGCCCTCGCGCTATCGCTCGGCCAAGGGCATGCTGCGCACGCGGCCAATCCGCCCGAGCCGGCCTCGCATGTCGCCGCGCAGTGCGACGACTGGCACGCCTATCGCCTCTTTATCGAGCGTGATGTCTCCGGCGACGGTCGCGTCATCGATGCGTCGACGCCCGCGCAACAAACGACGACCGAAGGACAGGCCTACGCCATGTTCTTCGCGCTCGTCGCGAACGACCGCGCCACGTTCGACCGACTGCTTGGCTGGACGCGAGCGAATCTCGCGTCGAACCGCTTCGATGCGACCGCCGTAGCACTGCCGGCATGGCTGTGGGGCCGCAGGCCCGACGGCTCGTGGGGCGTGCTCGATCCGAATTCGGCCGCCGATGCGGATCTCTGGCTCGCCTACGATCTCATCGAGGCCGGCCGCCTTTGGCGCGAGCCCGAGTATCGGCAATTGGGCGAGGCACTCGCGCAACGGATCGCGAGCGAGGAAATCACGGACCTGCCGGGTCTCGGCACGATGCTGTTGCCGGGCCCGCACGGCTTCGTCAAAGATGGCGTCACGCGCGTCAACCCCAGCTATATACCGCTGCCGGTCTTGCGCCGCCTCGCGCATGCGGCGCCCAAGGGGCCGTGGAATACCGTCGCGAACAACTCGTTGACCCTCATCAAGGCGACCGCGCCGCAGGGATTTGCACCCGACTGGGCCGCCTGGCAGCAGGGCCGCTTCGGCGTCGACCCGCAAAAGGGCGATACGGGGAGCTACGACGCGATTCGCGTCTACCTGTGGGCGGGCCTGACCGCCTCCGGCGACACGCTTGCGAAGCCCTGGCTCGCCGCGCTCGGCGGCATGCGCGCACGCGTGGACAGCACGGGCTTTCCGCCCGAGAAAGTCGCGACCGCAACCGGAACGGCGAGCGGCGAGGGTCCGCTCTCGTACTGGGGCGCGCTGGCGCCGTACTTTTCCGCGCTCGGCGATAAGCGCAATGCCTCGCTTGCGCGCCTGCACCTCTCAGTGCTCGACGGCGATGCGCCCGACAAGCAACCCCTTTATTACGATCGTGTGCTGGGCTTGTTCGGCACCGGATTCATCGACGGCCGCTTCCGCTTCGACGTAGACGGCCGTCTCGTGCCGAATTGGAGACCTGCATGCGGCTGAAGTCCCTTGCACTCGCACTGAGCGTTGCCGCGGCCTGCGGGGCGACGAACACCCCGCGCGCGCAGACGGCGCCGGCCAAAATCGATCCGATGAATGTCCTCATCTCGCAGGGCAAGTATTGGCAGGCGCATCGGCGCGGCGATCTCGCCGAGCAAGCATGGCGCAAGGTGCTCGGCATCGATCCCAACCAGCCCGATGCGCTCTACGGGATGGGTATCGTCCTGGCCGACCGCAAGAACGTCGGCGAGGCGCAGCAGTATCTCGAACACCTGCGTCAAGTGGCGCCGAACTATCCGGAGCTCGACGAGCTCGCGCGGCGCCTGGGCATCTTCAGTCCGCGCGATCAGGCCGTCAACGAGGCACGACGTCTTGCGCAAAGCGGCCAGAACACGGCGGCGGCGCAGGAGTATCAGCGAGCGCTGACGGGAAAGCCCGCGTCGGCCGAGCTGCAGCTCGAGTACTACGAGGCGCTCGCGGCAACGCCGCAGGGGTGGGACGAGGCGCGCCGCGGTCTCGAGCAGCTCGCGCGCGAGCATACCGACGATCCGCGCTATGCGCTCGCTTACGCGCAGCATCTCACGTATCGCGACGCGACGCGCCGGGAAGGCATCGCGCGGCTCGAAAAGCTCGCGAACGATGCAACGACCGGCGAGGCCGCGCGCCGAAGCTGGCGCCAGGCGTTGCTCTGGCTCGGCGCACGCGCGTCCGATGCTGCGTTGTACCAGGACTATCTTCGTATTGCGGGCGACGATGTCGCTGTCAAAGCGCGCTACGAGTCGATGGTCGAGCAGGACAAAGAAGCGCGGACGCGCGCGCAGCAAGCCGCGGCGGCAAGCGCGCACGGACGCGCGATTGCCGATGCGTTCGATGCGCTGAACCGCGGGGATCTCGAATCCGCGAAGCGGCAATTCACGACGATCCTCTCGAAATCGCCCGAGGATCCCGACGCGCTTGGCGGCATGGGCATCGTCGCGCTCAAGCAAGAGCGTTTTGCGGAGGCACGCAACGATCTCGAGCGTGCGAGCGCGCGAAGCGCCAACCCCGCACGCTGGAAGAGCTCTTTGCAGAGCGCAACCTATTGGAGCTACACCAGCGAGGCGATCGGCGCACGCAGCAACGGCGAGTACGCGAAAGCAAAGACGCTCTTCGAGCGCGCCATCGCGCTCGATCCGTCGGACGTCACGGCTCAAGTGCTGCTCGCGGATATGCTGCTCGCCAATCGCGACGCTTCCGGCGCCGAGCAGGCGTACCGGATGGCGCTGCGCCGGCAGGCGGATAACCCCGATGCGATCCGCGGACTCATCGGTGCGCTGGCCGCGCAAGGGCGCGCCAGCGAAGCGCTCGCGCTCGCGAGCAAGCTCACGACCGAGCAGCAGGCAAAGGCCGGGGGCATCGATCGATTGCGCGGCACCGTCGAAGCCGGACAGGCACGCGCAGCCGAAGCGCGTGGCGACCTCGGCACGGCGCGCAGCCTCTTCGAAGATGCGCTCGCGAGTAATCCGACGGATCCGTGGCTGCGTCTCGACCTTGCGCGCATTTACGTACGCGAAGGCGCCCTCGGCAACGCGCGCAGCATGATGGACGGGTTGCTTGCGACGAACCCCGATATGCCCGATGCGATCTACGCAAGTGCGCTGCTTGCCGCGGAAACGCACGATTGGTCGAAGGGACTCGCGCTGCTCGAGAAAGTGCCGGCAAAACAGCGAACGGATGCGATGGCGACGCTGCAGCACCGTCTCTGGGTACACCAGCAAGCCGAGCTCGCGGCGCAGCTCGCTCGCGAAGGTCGGCCGCAGGATGCCGCGGCGACGCTGCGATCGGCGCTGCCTGTCGCGGGCGGCAATGCCGAATTGATCGGCGCGATCGCAACGGGCTATCTGCAGATCGGCGACGCGGGCCAGGCGCTTGCGCTCGTTCGCGACGCCGCCCAAGCGGCGCCCGGCAGCGCCGACGTCCTCTTGCAATACGCGGGCATCGCGCTCGCGGCGCGGCAAGACGCCGAGCGCGACGACGTCATGCGCCGACTCGCGGCGATGCCGCTGACGGCGGCCCAGCATGCCGACCTCGACAAGCTCAACATCGCGATCGTCGTGCAGAGAACGGACGCTGTCCGCGAGCGTGGCGACCTCGCCGGTGCTTACGACGTCATGTCGCCGTGGCTTGCGGCCATGCCCGACGAGCCGGACCTGCAAGCCGCCCTGGGCCGGCTCTACTCGAGCGCCGGCGATGATGCCAACGCGCTCGCGAATTACCGCGCGGCGCTCGCGCGCCGCCCCGACGATCAGGGATTGCTGTTGGCCGCGATCGGGGCCGCGAGCGGCGTGAAGCAATTCGACTATGCGAAGTCGCTCGCTCGGAAGGCGCTCAACGCGGCGCCGAACGATCCGCAGACACTCGCGGCGGTCGGCCGCATGTATCGGGCCGAGGGCGATCTCTCGCACGCGGCACTCTACCTGCGACGCTCGCTGATCGCCGCGAACAGTTCGGCCGGCAATCAAGCCGGACGCGCCGACCGCTTCAGCAACGTGCCCCGCAATTGGCAAATCGCGATGCAACGGATCGGCACCGCGCCGCTACCGGGCACGAACCCATTCGTGGGAAAGACGCCCGTTGCCGGCGCGGCGCAATCGACGAGTCTCGACGCGGATGCATCGGCAGATGCGAACGGCGGCGCGCGAAGTGCTTTGCCGACACTGCCTACCTTCTTATCGCCTTCTTCTCCGAGGCAAAACGTGCCTTACTATCCGCCGGTTTCCCAGCCTGCCTCTCAGCCGGGGCTCGAGCCCGCTCCCTACGTCGCTCCGTACAACGCGCCGACAGCGGCGCCCGCCGGGGGGTATGGTCCAGAGATGTACGGTGCCGCCGAATCGGGAGCGGTGGGCGCCGCACCGTATGTAGGCGTGCCTGACGGCTACGCGCCGACACCTTGGCCCATGTCGCCGGCCGCGCAGGATGCGCAGATGGCACAGGCGTATCCCGCGGGGGCACCGTATGGTCAGGGCATGCCTGCGCGAACGCAGGAAGTTCAACGCGGCAACAAGAAGACAGCGGCGCGCAAAAGCGCGGGCTCGGCTGCTAATGGGACGACGCGCGGCGCTTACGCGCGAGGGAACGGCATGCCGGCCGGATATGCGCCGCAGCCGTATTACGGGCAACCAAGCTATCCGCAGCAACAGCCTGCATACGCGCAACAGCCGTATCCCTACGCACCGCAGCCCGCCTATGCGCGGCAGCCTCAGTACGCGCAGCAGCAGGCGTATGCGCAGCAGCCCGACTATGGGCAACCGTACCCGCGCCAGTCGGCGTATCGGCAGCAACCACAGCCGTATACGCCATACGCGCCATACGCGCCCGCGCCGCAACCGGTGTATGCCGCGCAACAGCCGTATGTGCCGCAGCCACCGTATCCTGTGCAGTCGCAACAGGCGTATGTTCCTCAACCGCCGGCCGGATATGGGCAGCCCTATTATGCTCAGCAAGCTGTGCCGCGAGGCTATGCCGACGAGATGGGTGCGGACGCTAACGTGGATAGTGCGACCGGCGCTAGTTCGCAAACGACGAGTGTCGCGAAGGAGCTTGCCGACATCGATCGCGAGCGAGCGAGCACAGTCTCCGGCGGCGTCGTATTTCGCAATCGAGACGGCGAGGACGGCCTCTCCAACCTGACCGACATCGAAGCCCCGATCCAGGGACGCATTAAAGCGGGCAACGGCCACATCGTAGTAACGGCGACACCCGTTTTGCTTGATGCGGGCACAGTGGCCGGCACGGCGAATGCAATCGCCCGGTTTGGAACGGGCGGCGCCAAGTACACGCCGAGCACCTATGGCGCGCAGAATGCGAGCGGCGTCGGACTTTCGATCGGCTACGAGAGTCGCTCCTGGAGCGGCGACGCCGGCGTTACCCCGCTCGGATTCGTCGAGATGAACGCTATCGGCGGGCTCAAGTACCGGGGCGCAGTTACCGATAAGCTCACCTACTCGCTCGAAGTGGCACGGAGAGCCGTGACGGACAGCATGCTGTCTTACGCTGGCACGCGCTATTTTGATCCGAACTCGGGCTCTACCGTGAAGTGGGGCGGTGTAACTTCGAACGGGGGACTGGCCGCGTTGAATTGGGATGACGGGACCAACGGTGCATACGTGAACGCGTCATACCAGTTCTTTCATGGCGACAACGTCGCATCGAACAATGCTTTGAAGGGAGGAGGCGGCTTTTACTCCCGCGTCTATAAAGACGCCAATCAGACACTTACGATCGGTGCAAATACGACGCTTATGCGTTACGCCAAGGACCTTTCCTACTACACCTATGGGCAAGGGGGCTATTTCAGCCCGCAGCAATACATCATCCTGAACTTTCCGGTCGAGTGGACCGGGCGCAACGGCAATTTCACGTATGACCTGCTCGGCTCGGTCGGCGTCCAGCACTTCCGCAATAAGGGCTCGAATTACTTCGTGTTGTCTGATAACGCGTCTGTTCAGGGGAAAGCCGACGATACCAACGCCCCGGATTCGCAGCTCACCTATCCTGGCACGAGCAAGACCGGTCTCGCGTACTCCTTGAAAGCAGAGGCCGAATACCGCTTCGCCCCGCAACTGTCGCTTGGAGCAACAGCCTCGCTCGGCAACGCATATCAGTACCGTGAATGGATCGCAGCCGTATATCTGCGCTACAGCTTCACGAAGGAAATGGGCCTGCAGCCGTTCCCGCCGAGACCGCTCACGTCGCCGTATTTGTCGTTGTCTGAGTGACCTGACATTCGCAGTAGCCGGTACTCGTATGGCGCTCAGCTGAAGCTCTTGGGCGAGCTGGGTGCGCACAGGCACGGATGATGCTTCGTCGACACTGCACTGGTCTTTCGCGCAATGCGCGGACGGGCGCCCGATCGACAGCAGTTCATCGATCGCGCCCGTCAATAATGGAAGGACGCAAAACGAAGCCGAGCATCCCCCTACTGGCAGTCAGTTTCTTCGCCGCGGATGTGCAGGCAGGCGCGGGTCCGTTTCTCGGCATCTACCTGCAAGAACACGGATGGACCGCCGATATGATCGGCACCGTGCTGACCATGGGGGCGATCGTCGGAGTGATCGCAACCGTGCCGGCCGGCGCGCTCGTCGATGCCACCTGTCATCGACGCGCAGTGGTGGTTGGCGCCAGCTCCCTGACGATCGTTGCCGCGTGCGTCATCTGGTTTTCCCGCGGTTACTGGCCGATTGCGTTTTCGCAGATCGCGACGGCCGTTGGCGGCTCGGTCATGGGCACGGCACTGACGGGACTGACACTCGGAATGACCGGGCGGAAAAATTTCGACCGCCAGTACGGCCGGAATCAGGTGGCGAACCACGCGGGAAACATCGCGGCGGCTGCATTGTCCGGCGCGATCGGCTGGTGGCTCGGCATCATCTGGGTGTTCGCGCTAGCCGCGGGATTCGGCCTCGCGTGCATCGTATCCGTCCTGCTGATTCCCGCGCGTGCGGTGCATCGGCACTATGCGCGTGGACTCGTACACGAAGACGATACGGACCGATCACAGGTACGCGCGGAGAGCATGCGCGCCGTGTTTCGCTGCCGCCCGCTCGTGTTGCTTGCCATCGCCCTCGCAGCGTTCAGCCTGGGCAACTCCGCCATGCTGCCGCTTTACAGCCTTGCACAATCAGCGGCTCACCACCACAGCGCAAGCGGGATTACCGCGGCCAATATCATCATCTCGCAGGTCGTGATGCTGGCTGCCGCCGTCTATGCCAGCCGCCTCATCCGCCGCTGGGGTTTCTGGTGGGTCATCCTCGTCACGCTGGTTACGCTTCCGCTGCGAGGATTGACCGCGGCGTGGCTGACGGCGGTGTGGGCAATAGTGCCCGTGCAGATTTTCGACGGACTCGGCTCCGGCCTGCAAAGTGTTGCGATACCGGCGCTGGTGGTGCACCTGTTGCACGGCACCGGACGGGTGAACCTGGGTCAGGGAGCGGTGATAAGCGTGGAGGCCGCGGGCGGTTGCCTCAGTCCATTGCTTGGCGGCTGGCTCGCCAGCCGCTTCGGCTATCCAGCAGCCTTCATTGCGCTCGGTAGCCTCGCGGCCATCTCTCTCGCGGTATGGGTTACGCAAGGCGCGACGATCAGGCGAATCTGCGATACACGCCGCGATGAGTTGGACAAAATGTCCGATCTCGATGCTTCGGCATTGTTTTCATAGACTTGGTCATTTTCACCCGCTCGGCTTCAGTGCGAATCCGCGGCTTGCATGGTGATGGCGCGCAGCCTAAACGCAATGGCAATCGCGATAACGAGCAGCGATCCTGTCATCCCCGTCACGCCGGGCCATCCGCCGACACTCCAGAACACGCCACCGACCGACCCCACCACGCTCGACCCGACGTAGTAGGCAAAGAGGTACATCGATGAAGCTTGTGCTTTGCTGCTCCGAGCGCGAGCCCCGATCCACGCGCTAGCGACGGAATGCGAGCCGAAAAACCCGATCGTCAACACCGCGATACCGGCGATGATCACCGGCAGCGAATTGGCCCGCGTGAGCGCGGTGCCGAGCAGCATCAGCCCGAGCGTCGCCGGCAGCAACGTTTGCCGGCCGAGCCGTTCCGACAGGCTGCCGACCCACGCCGAGCTAACGATTCCGCATAAGTAGACGGCGAAGATCAGACCGATCCCTGTCTGACTCATTGAGAACGGCGGCGCGATAAGTCTATAGCCAACGTAGTTGTAGACGGTCACAAACGCGCCCATCAGCAGAAAGCCTTCCGCGAACAGCCACGGTAACGCACCATCGTGCAACTGCAGCGCATACGTCGTGGCCACCGGCATGAGGCGCAGTGGGCGTCGCGTGAAATGCCGTGACGCAGGCAGGCAACGCGAGAGGATGATCGCGCAGAACACTGCAAGCACAGCCATCGTCATCACGGCCGCGCGCCATCCCCAAAAGTCCGTCACCACGCCCGTCAGCAGACGCCCGGCCATGCCGCCCAGGCCCGTGCCTCCCACGTAGAGTCCCATCGCGACACCGAGCGAGCGCGGATGCATCTCTTCGCCGACGTAGGCCATTGCGACGGCTGGCAAGCCGCTCAGCGCCACGCCCATTAGCGCGCGAGTGGCGAGCAGCGCATGCCAGTGCGGCAGTATCGCGCTGAGCGCAGCCAGCGCGGCTGACATGAACAACGAGCCGACCATCATCGGTTTGCGGCCCCACGTTTCGGAGAGCACGCCTGCAATGAGCATCGAGACTGCCAGCAGACCGGTGGTCAGCGACAGCGCGAGACTGGCGCTTGCCGCGCTCACGTGAAAACTGTCGGAAAACAGTGGCATCAGCGGCTGCACGCAGTAGAGCAGCGCGAAAGTCGCAAAGCCGGCCGCGAACAGTGCGCAGTTCGTACGGATGAATGCAGGCGTACCAAACTCGATTTTAGCGTTCACCGCCGCGCCGGAGGCAGGCGGTGCTGTCATCCGCGCGGTCTCGCTTCGCGGATCCAGAAGGTCGACGTCTTGTTCAGTCATATTCGAGCCCTGCTCGAGGAGTGCTTCGATAATGTGAAATAATCGCGCGTCGCCGCATACGCGTCCAATATCAATTCCGCGCGGATTGATACATGGGAGATATCATGGATTTGCGCCGCATCCGCTACTTCGTCGTACTGGCCGAGACGCTGCATTTCGGCCGGGCCGCACTGCGCCTGAATATCGCGCAGCCGCCGCTCAGTCAGCAGATTCGCGTGCTCGAAGAGGAGCTCGGCGCGCAACTGTTCGATCGCGGCAACCGGCGCGTGGACTTGACGCCAGCCGGCAAGGCGTTGCTGCCCGAGGCGCGCGCGCTGCTCGCTCAGGCCGAGCGGGTGTCGACGGTGGCGGCACGTGCACAACGGGGCGAAATCGGGGAGCTTCGTGTCGGATTGACGGGGTCGGCCGCCTTCACTGCGTTGATTCCGCGTCTGATTCTGAAATATCGGCAGCGTTTTCCGGGCGTGCATTTGCGAATCGAGGAGCTGACGACGCAGGAGCAACTGGCGGCACTGCTCGAGCAGCGGCTCGATGTTGCGATCGTGCGCGGCATATCGGCCCCCGACCTGCCGCCGACACTGCGCGCAACTCGTTTGTTCGAAGACTCGCTCATCGTCGCGCTGCCGCCTCATCACCGGCTCACAGCGGCCGCGAAGCCGCTCACGATCGGCGCGTTGGCGGACGAGACGTTCGTCATGTACCCGCGCGAAAGCGGGACCGGCGTGTACGATCAGATCATCGCGCTGTGCCGGCAGGCCGGGTTTGCGCCGCGCATAGGGCAGGAAGCGCGCGCCGCGCCGACGATCGTCGGGCTCGTTGCGGCTGGCCTCGGCGTCGCGCTGGTGCCGGAATCGCTGCGCAGTATGAACGCCAATGGCGTGGTGTACAGGCCGCTGAAGGAGAAAGGAGCGCGCTCGGCGATGTGGCTGGTGCTGCGGGCCCAACAGCCTTCATCGCAGGAGGCTGCGTTTGCCGCGATGGCAAAGGCGACGTGAACCGGCGATCGGTATGGCGCTGCCTGTCCTAAGCCGCCGGAAATCGCATGTTTTGAGATGGGGTCAGTGCTAAGCTTGGACTTCTGATGCGCGCACAAGGAATCAGCGCTCGCTTCTGACTGGCGAGATCGCTATGCGAATCGCGCGAGCAGATGCAGGGGCACTACGCAGTGAACGGATCGTGAAATGCAAGGACTAACATTGACTGAGCACGCGCTTTTATACCCCGACGAGTATTTGGAACGTGTCACAGCCTTCCTGATGGAAGCCGGCGGCTGGTGCAAAAAACATGGCCTGTCAGTGGAGACGGGTGTAGTAACGCTCAGAGAGGAAAGGATGGCCGAATATGAGGCACCGAGTCTTTGCATAGCAAAGGACGGTGTGTCTGTGGCCAAAATCGTCCCTGTCGGATCCAAGATCATAGGCGCACGTGGGAGAGTAGACCTGATCGGCCGAGTGGCGAGACATGCGTTTCTATTCCACGTTGGAAAAGGCCCAGGAATTTCGACAGAAACCGTATCTGGCGGGAAGTCCATAGGCTCATCGCCAACACCCATGCTCGCCGGAGTCGATGGGGACGGTTGGTACTGGATCGAGGCCACAGTCCGTCGACCGAAACGCATTGACGAAGGCCTGTTCATTGACCTGCTGACCGATGTCTCGGACTATGAATTCGAATAATCCGCTCGAACCTGTCTTCCGGGCTTTCTCCGTGGCGAGTGATTGCTTCAAGGTTGCCGAACGCACGATTCAAATCCAGCACGAGGAACTCATCCGACGCACTGAATTCATTGGCGCAACTCCGGAGCAAGCAAACGCCGCCCTCGATGGCGCCGTAAAGCAGGCGGCCGACCTCGCCATTTTGGCGCTGTTTGCCACATTCGAGAGATGCGTCATCGAGCACCTGCAGACGGCGAATCGTCTGCTCGCGGCCGGATATCCGCAGCAATACTCGAGCAGGTTGGCAGAAAAATTCGAAAGCGAGGTCGAGTACTGGAGATTCGGCGAGATTCTCGACCTCTTCAAGGGCGAAGTCGACTCCAATCTGATTGGGCAGGTCAAGCAAATCAAGCAATACCGTGATTGGATCGCTCATCAGAACCCGAACAAGCCAACCCCTACGCAGGCCACCCCCGAGACGGCCTTCGACGTCTTGACGAAGATGATCGAGCAGATCCGGTTGACGCACACGCCTCCCGATGCGGACGAAGCGGTTGACGACATCGTCGAACTAGCGCCAGTTCAATAGAGGTATCGAGCAAGGCTCTCAAGTAACCGTCCTGCTGGCGGGGCACATAGCGATTTCGAAAAGCGGCCGCTGCAATCCCTCGCGCCCCCAAAATTTGGCGACAGCGATCATCCGAAACGATCATCAAATAGCCCGCCAGCTCACGCCTCTGTCATCGACTCACCGATCGCCCCATCGCGCGCGACATCCATTCCCTTCGTCAACTCGAACGCCTGCCGCTCAAAGAGCCGCCGGTAGAGCCCGCCCTCGATGCGAATCAACGTATCGTGACTGCCCTCCTCGACGATTCTGCCCTTATCGAGCACGAGCAGCCGATCCAAAGCGCGTACGGTCGATAGACGATGCGCGACGACGATCGTCGTGCGCCCGACCATGAGCCGCTCCGTCGCCTGCTGGATCAACGCCTCGCTTTCGCTATCGAGGCTCGAGGTCGCCTCGTCGAAGATCAGCACAGGCGCATCGGCGAGAAACGCCCGTGCGATGGCGACACGTTGACGCTCTCCGCCGGAGAGCTTCACGCCGCGCTCGCCGACGAGCGTCTCATACCCCTTCGGCAAGCCCGAAATGAAATCATGCGCGTTCGCGAGCCGTGCCGCGCGCTCGATCTCCGCCTCTGTCGCACCCGGTTTCGCGTACGCAATGTTTTCCGCCAGCGTGCGATGAAACAGCAACGGCTCCTGCTGGACGATCGCAAGCTGAGCGCGCAACGAAGCTTGCCCGACTTCGGCAATGTTCTGACCATCGATCGTGATCGCGCCACCCGACACGTCGTAGAGCCGCTGAATGAGCTTAATGAACGTCGTCTTGCCCGAGCCCGAATGGCCAATCAGACCCACGCGCTCGCCCGGCGCGATCCGCACCGAGAAATTCGAATAGAGCGGCGCCGCGTGCGCGTCGTAGCGAAACGTGACGTGCTCGAATCGGATATCGCCCTTGTCGATGACGATCGGCGGCGCACCCGGCTTGTCTTCTATACCGAGCGGCTGACGCTCGAGCGCAACGAGCTCTTCCATATCGTTGACCGAGCGCTGCAAGTTGCGCACGAGCATCCCGACGTCGCGCAGGTAGCCCTGAAGCACGAGAAACATCGTCAGCGCGAATGCGATGTCGCCGACCGTCGCCTCGTCGTTCAACCAAAGGATCAACGCCGCCCCGAGTATCGCGGCCTGCATCCCCGCGAGCATTACGTTCTGCACGCCGCCGTTGGCCGTGCCGCGCAGCCACGCGCGCCGCGTGCGCTCGCGCCATTTGCCGACGACGCGCGAAAGCCTCGTCTCCTCGCGCAGCTCGGCGCCGAACGCTTTGACGACGGAGTTGCAGGTGACGGCATCGGCAAGCGCGCCGCCGAGTCGCGTGTCCCACGCATTGCCAAGCCGCGCCGCCGGCGCGACGACGCCGAGCGACAGGCCGGCCGTAACGCCGACATAGATCAACGCGCCCGCGCCGACGACGGCACCCATGGCGGGCCAATGCATGCCGAGCAGCACCGTCGCACCGATGAGCATCGCGAACGAAGGCAGCAAGCCGATCAAGACGGTGTCGTTCAGCAAATCGAGCGCCCACATCCCGCGCGTGATCTTGCGGACGGTCGAGCCCGCAAAGCTGTTCGCATGCCAATCGGTCGAAAAGCGCTGGACACGGTGGAAGGCATTGCCCGCGATTTCACTCATCATCCGCAACGTCAATGCGATGATCTGCACGAACATGAGGTAGCGCGCAAGCGCGGCGCCGAGCCCGAGCACGAGCATCGCTGCAAACGCCGCGAGCGCCGGGTGAAGGGCCGCGTGCTTGTCCGTCAAGCCATGCGCGAGCGCGTTGACGAGACGGCCCGCGAAAAGCGGGGTCAGCACGTCGGCCACCGCGCCTGTCAGCGCGAAAAGCGCGATGACGACGATGCGCACGCGCTGCCGGCCCCAATGAGAAAACGTGTACCCAAGGACGCTCTTGAACGTCTGGGCGCCGAAAGTATTCTTGGCGATCATAAATGTTCAGCCGCCAAGCGCAGGGCGCTGGCGGTCATGGAATCGAAATACGAAAAGCACGGCGCGCGAACATCGAACCACGCGCAACGTACCTGCCGAAAAGCCTCGGCACGACGTCGTGCCCGATGCTGAAACCCTAGCCGCGCAAGCGAGAACTTGCGCGAAGCGCCGGGCGAAAGCCGAGGTGAAGCGACGAACGAACCGTGAAAACTACGGTCGTCCTCCGAGGGGATTTCCCCACAGGCGTCGCAAAGGTGGCGTCACGAACCGAGGCATACCCAGGGTGGCCGCGAGCATTGTCGTTACCATTTGACGCCTCCCTGTTCGTGTCGAGTGAGTGGAAGCGAGTAGTGTATCAGCGCCGCGCATCACGCGCAGCAGGTGCGACGAATAACCGCGTCGGTCCAGAGGGTCATCGAGCAGGCCGGGCTTCTCGAAAACTAGGACTGGAAAACTGCTCGAACGCGGCGCGATAGGTGGCATTCGCGACTTACGAAGGGTTCGACTTCTTCCTGCACGGACTGAGTGCTTCGAAGTGCGGCTGCGAGATATGGTGAAAGAAGCACGATGCGCCGGCACGAGGCCGCCGCGCCGTGCCGTCGCTTACTGCAGGCCGAAGTCGACGCGCGTCGTCGGGCCGCTGTCCTTGACTTCATTGGCGTCGAGCTTCGGCGCACCGACGGTGATGCGCTTCGCGTCGACCTTCGCGATCAAATATTGACGCACAGCGTCGGCGCGACGCTCTGCGAGTGCACGCAAGCTCGCCTCGTCGACAGTCGCATGATTGGCGAGCATGCGTTTCATGTCGTCGTCGGGCATGCTCTTCGTCATGCCGATGAAATTGCGCGGCTTCTTGAAGTCGGCATCTTTATAGGCCTTCTTCAAGTAATCGCTGTATTCGCTTTGATCGATCTTCACCGTCGACAGGTCGACTTTCTGCCCTTTGGCCGCCAAATCCTGTGCCTTCTCCTTCTTCACGAGATCGTCGACATAGGCGAGACGCAGACCCGGCGTATCGATAGCCGGATCGGCACGGCCCGTCAATTCGAGCTTCACTTCGGGCTTGTCGGTGAGCAACTTCGCGATCGTGTCGAGCTTACCGCGCGCCGCATCGCTCAGATCGGCCGAGCCTGGCGTGAACGCGACGTAGTGCAGTTGCTCGGCCGCATGCGCGCTGTCCGCACCGCCACCGCCGAACGCGTTGGCGAGCAGCGTGAACGGCGCGGTCACGGCCTTCGAGATCAGGTTGCGGATCGCGCCCCAGATCACGCTGCCGATACTGAATTGCGGATTCGCGAGCGAGCCCGAAACAGGTATGTTCACGTCGATCTCACCGCGCCGGTTCTTCAGCAACGCAATCGCGAGCTTCACCGGCAGATGCGTCTCGGTGCTGTTCTCCACGTGATCGCCGAACGTCAGCTGCGAAATGAAGATGTGATTGTTCGCCGTCAGCACATCGTTCTCGAGCTTGTAATGCAAATCGACGTTGAGCTGGCCTTTCGTGATCGGATAGCCGGCGTACTTCAGCGAGTATGGCGTCAAGCTCTTGAGCTCGATTTCATGCGCGCTCGCGCCGAGATCCAGCGACGGCTTTGGCGCCAGCGGATCGGCCGTGCCGCGTATCGTGATCGGTCCGTTCCCAGCCAGGTTCGCGCTGACATCGACGGGCGCGGGCGCGCGCTTTTCGGTGCCGAACGCGCCGATCGTGCCGGTGATGTCGACGAGGTTCGCCGTGTAGTTCGGCTTGACGAAATGGTCGGTGTAATTCACGTGCCCCTGCTGAAGCACGACCTCGCCGACGTGAGCCTTGAACGGCGGCTGCGTCTGCGATGGCGCGGCTTTGGGCGCCTCGGCGACCGTCGTCGTGCTGCCGCGATGCGTAGCGGTCGTCCCCGGTGCCGGCGACGGCTTGTGCTCATTGCCGAGCACGTCCTGCAAGTTCAGCTTGCCCTGCTCGTCGAGCAGCACGCTGCCGAAGAATTGCGAGAACGTGATGCGGCCAATATCGACATCGGTACCGTGCGCGTCGTAGCGTGCATTCATGCGGGCGAGCGACAGCGCGCGCCAGCCGGCGAGCGGCGCGGACGTGGTGCGGTCGAGCAGTTTCACGTCGACGAGCGCCACGCCGCCTCGGAAAGTCGCCGTCAGCGCGTCGTTCGCCATACCGAGCTTCACGTCGCCGCCCGCGTTCAGGAATGCGCTCGCAAGCTTTGCGTTGAGGTCGTCGCCGAAATACGGCTCCGCCGAAGACACGTCGAGCCGATTCGCGTGCAACGTCACCGACGCCGCGAGCGGGCTCGGCGTAACGTCGCCCGAAACGTCGAGCGTGCCTTTGCCGCCCAGCGTCGCGGCCAGCTTGATCGGCAACGCACGGTGCATATCGTCGCTGACGTCGTGCGCTTCGAACTGGATCGACGACATGCGGACCGTGGCGGGCCGTGCCGGAACCTCATCGACGATCTGCGCCGTGCCGTCCTTGAGCCGCACGGCGCCGATCGTATAGTGCCAGCCGGACTGAGCGCCGGCCGCGGGCGGCGCGTTCGCGGCCGCCTGCTCCTTTCCGCCCTGGCCGCCTTCGCTTGTCCGCGCCGCACCTCGCTCACGGCCATGCGGCTTTTGCTCGTGCGCCTGCGTATTTGTCGTATGCGTCTGCCCTTCCTGTGGCGAGCCCGCGAGCGCCATGAGATCGATACGCCCGTCCTTCGCACGCGCTCCGTTGACCGACAGCCCCGCCAGGTCGATGGCCGAAATGTCGGCTTTACGCGCGGCGAGGTCCACTTGTTTGATCGCCACATGCCCTTCGTCGAGCGCGAGCGCGGGCGTCGGTGCATTCGCCCCGGTGGCCACGGCCGGCCCCGTCACCTTCAGCGACTTCACTGTGACGTCGCTTTGCGCCACCTGCACGTTCGTCGGCGTCTTCGACCAGTCGGCCTTGACCGTCAAAGCCGTGCCGAGCGTCCCGCCATCGATGCGCGCGGACGTCGAACCGGACAGATAGGGTTGCACGAGCGCGAGCGGAAGCCCATCGGTCGTCAGCTTTAGGTCCGCCGCCTTCGCGGCGAGACTCAGGGCCCCCGTCGCGGCAAGCGTGCCGCCCTGCGCCAGCACGGTGTGGACGTCGTAGTGCGCAGGCGTCTCTCCCACCGTCGAAAAACCGTCGAGCGACACGTCGAGGTGCGTGAGTCCGAGGGAGACCGGTTGCGCCGGCGCATGATCCTCGAGCCCAACGTCGCCGTCGTTGAGCGCGAAATGCTTGATCGAAAGGTCGAGCGGCTGAACGGCCTGCGCTGCCGCTCCGACCGCGGAAGCGGCGGAGGCCGCGGATGCCTTGGGTGCGGTGGCCGTGCTCGCCGCCCCACCGGGGGCCGATGCCGGCACGGCGGACGAGGCGGCCGTGGAAGGCGATCCGGCCAGTGTGCGCGAGATGCTGAGGTCGCCCGAGCGCTCCCGTGCGAGGTGCAGCGACGGTTGATCGAGCCGGATCTCGTCGAAACGGAACACTTTGCGCAAAGGCTCGAGCGATGCCGCCGCCACATGCACGGCGCGAGCGGCGAAAAGCGGCGCTTTGCGCTCGTCGACGACCTGCGCATCGGTGAGATCGGTGGTCCCCGTGACAGTGAGCGCGGGAGCGCTGCCCGTCATGACGAAGCGCAGCGTGAGATCGCCGGCGAGCTTGCCGCTTGCGACGGTCACGGGCAGCTTCGTCGGCGAGAACGACAACATTTGCGGCACGTCGAGATCGTCGAACTTCAACGCGATTTCCGATTCGCGTGAGGCGGCAAAGGGCTTCGTCTTGCCTGCGATATGGATCGGGCTTCCGTCGACACGCGCCATGAAGCGCGGATCGACGAAAATATTGGTCTTCGACGGCAGCGTCGCAATAAACGGGACCCCCAGCGAAAGACGATCGATGACGTGCTTGCGGCCGGCGAGCCGATCGTCGAAATCGATGCGCCCGTTCTCGACATCGATGTTCGATACGGAAAAGAGCGCGGGCCCCTTCGACGGCTTCGACGGCTCGTTCGCGAACTTGTCGGCGATATCGCTGAAATTGAAGCGCTGGGCGTCGTAGCGCACGATGTTCGCGTGCGGCGAATCGACCTTGACTTCGTCGACGATCGGCGCGAAACGCAGCAGCGAGAACCACGATGCTTGGACCACGAGCCGCTCGATGCTCGCGAAATCGCCGGCGCCGCCTTGCTCGCCGACGCGGATGCGATCCGCCTCGAGCCGCAGCGTGTACGGATTCAGCGAGACGCGCTCGATATGGGCGGGCCGCCCGAGCGCTTCGCTCATCTGTTGCTCGGCAATATGCCGAATGAGGGGCGGTGCGGCAAAGAAACCGATCAGCCCGTAGAGCACGATCAGTACGACGATTACAACTGCGGTACGGCGTAGGCGGCGCGAATGGGTCGCCTTGCGCACCTTGACGAACGTCTTTGCTACGCCGGCCTTCGTTTCGCTGGACATCGCTGCTCCGGTTTATTGGCGCTCGAGCGCCGGCGGCTGCCAGGTGCCGTCGATCGCCGGGCCTTGCGGCGCATAGAGCCGCATCACGACTTGAAACGCGCCGTCGGGCGTCGGGAGCCAATTCGCCTGTCGTGCGCGCCCCGGCGTTTCCGCCTGTAGATAGACGTCGAGCGAACCGTCACGATTGCGACGCAGCGCGTCGCGCGAAGCGATCGAACGGCGTCGAAAATCGCCTTCGACGAGCGCACCGTCTTTCGTGTAAGCCGTGAGCGTCCAGAACGCCCGCACCGGCGGCAGTCCCTTCGCCGGAAAGTGCAGCACATATCGGTTGCTGCCGTCCAGCCCCTTCCCATCGGCGTCGAGCGTGGCGGTCGCCACCACTTCGTCGTCCTTCGTGCCACTGCCCGGCTGTGCATAGGCAGCATAGGCGCGCAGCGCATAGTCGTCATCGTAGTGTCCGAGACCATCGCCGAGCCAGATCCAGCCGTTCACGGACAACGCGTTGTTCGGCGCCGTCGCGATCCGCGCCCGCGCCTCGGCGAGACCCCCCGCGATCGCCTGTGCCGCGCCCGTCGGCAGATGCAAGGGCTCACCGGGCTTCACGCCCAGATCCGCCAGAATCTCCAATGCGTGCGCATCGTTCGGGGAGGGCGGGTTGTCCTGCAGCGCATCGGCAAGCCGGCTGAAAAACGCGTTCGCGTCGAGCGACGCCACGGCGGCGCTCTGCCCGGCTGGCGTATCGTCGAACGACGGCGGATCGTCGTCCGCTCGATCCGCGCTCCCACCGTTGAGCGGCCTGCCGCGCTTCGTCCCCTTCACACGCTTCACCCTGGGCCTTCCATTGTGCTCGGCATCGAACGCCGATAGCGGCGTTACGCGGACTTCCTCTTGCAATCGGCGTGCCGCGGCGAGCTCGCGCGGGCCGGTCGCGGCGAGGCGCACGGCCAGCCAGAGGCTCTTGCCCGGTGCCTGGACACGCTCGACGCCGTCCGGCAGGCCGCCCTGCCACCCAGGCGCCACAAAGGCGATCGTGCGCGGCTTCGCGAGCGCCCCACGTGCATTCTCGAGCGAACCCGTCGACCAGACGACGTTCGTCCACATGTCGAGCACGCGCGCGTCGAGGTACTGGCCACGCGTGGCAGGCAGCGTCAGCAGCACGGGTTCGTTGCTCAGATCGAGCCAGCCGGAGGAGGCCAGCGTATCGACGTCGGGGCGAGGCGGGAGGCCCGGATCGTCCGCGGCCGGCGGCGTCCGCGAGTACTGCAGCTTGTTGACGCCGGGACCGCCCGGCGCGCTGGCCGCGACACGGGCGCTCGTCATGAGCACGAGCGGATAGCCGAATACGTAGGAGTCCGATACTTCGTCCTTCGTCCAACCGTGGTTGGCGGACACGGCGGGGGCAGGCGCTCGGGCGGCGCAGCCGGCCAGAGCGAAAACGGCAAAGCAAGCCAGCCAGGCCCCGACCCGAGCCAGCGAAACGCTGTTTCGCGCAGTAGCGAGTGTTGTTGTCATTGTGATGTCAGAGTTTTACGAGGCGCCGCTCTCGAGCCGCGAAGCACTTCCGCGGCGCGGTGCCGTCCGGCCACGACGTCGCGCACGACGTAGTCGTCGAATCATCAGTTCGCGAAAGCGTTTTATCGTATCCTCAGTCGGTAGGCAAGAAGAATGCGCTAACGATTGCGCAATGGCGCAACGCAATCCCTCTCGACTCTTGGGCGCGTTTGCGAGGAATATTTATCCGCCGCTGTCCGCTGACTGAACGGGGGGCCGCGCGGACCGCGGCAGTCGCGCTTGACCTTCCCATCATTGGAAGGACGACACTGCCTCTCATCGCGGCCTAGTTGCAGTCGTCCACCATGACCGATTTGTCCTCCCCTCCCGACGTCGCCTCCTCGACGGCCGAACTCGATATCGGCGGCATGACCTGCGCCTCGTGCGCCATGCGCGTCGAGAAGTCGCTGGCGCGCGTGCCCGGCGTACTGCGCGCGTCGGTCAATTTGGCAACCGAGCGCGCGACCGTCGATCTCTCCGCCGCGGCACAACCGCCGGCGCTCGACGCGCTCGTCAAAGCCGTCGTCGACGCGGGTTACGAAGCGCGCCCCGTCGTCACCGACCGGGCGGCGCCGCAAGATGTCGCCGACATCGCGCGAGCTGCCGAAGAGCGACGCCGACTCGCCCGTCGCGAGCTTGTCGCCGTGGCCGTGGCGGCCGCGTTCGCGCTACCGCTGATGTTGCCGATGCTCGCCGAAGCGGCAGGCCGGCATTGGATGCTGCCCGCCGGGCTGCAGCTCGCGCTCGCGAGCATCGTCCAGTTCGCGTGCGGCGCAAGGTTCTATGGCGGGGCTTACCGCGCGGTGCGCGCGCGAACCGGCAACATGGATTTGCTCGTTGCGCTGGGTACTTCGGCCGCCTACGGGCTGAGCGTCTGGCAGATGATCGCGCATCCCGGCGACACCATGCATCTGTACTTCGAGGCTTCGGCGGTGGTCATCGCGCTCGTGCGGCTCGGCAAATGGCTCGAAGCGCGGGCCAAGCGCGAAACGACCGACGCCATTCGCGCACTCAACGCCTTGCGCCCGGACCGCGCGCGCATCAAGCTCGGCGAGGGCGAAGGCGAGCGCGATGTGCCGCTCGCGCAGGTGCGCGTCGGCATGGTGGTCGTCGTACGGCCCGGCGAGCGCGTGCCCGTCGACGGTATCGTCCGCGAGGGCCGCACGCACGTCGACGAAGCGCTCATCACCGGCGAAAGCCTGCCTGTCGCGAAAGGGCCGGGCGAGACCGTCACGGCAGGCTCGATCAACGGGGAAGGCCTGATCGAAGTCACGACGCGCGCCACCGGCGCGGAGACGACGCTCGCGCGCATCATTCGCCTGGTCGAGTCGGCCCAGGCGAAGAAGGCGCCCATTCAACGGCTCGTGGACCGCGTGAGCGCGATCTTCGTGCCGGCGATTCTCGTGCTCGCGGCCGCCACGCTGGCCGGCTGGCTGCTGGCTGGCGCATCGGTCGAAGCGGCGATCCTCGACGCCGTATCCGTGCTCGTCATCGCCTGCCCGTGCGCGCTCGGGCTCGCCACGCCGGCCGCCATCATGGCCGGCACCGGCGTCGCGGCGCGACATGGCGTGCTCATCAAGGATGCGGAGGCACTCGAGCTCGCGCAGCGCGTGACGGTCGTCGCGTTCGACAAGACAGGCACACTCACGGTCGGCAAGCCTCGCGTGGTGGCGTTCGAATGCGTGTCGGACGGGGCGCAAGCGAGCGCCAGGGCGGCAAATGCCGATCAGGAGCCGCATGCCGCATCGACAAAGGGCGCGGCATTGGCCGCCGCCGACGTTGATCTAGACCGGGAAACCGCGTTTGCGCTCGCTGCCGCCCTCGAGCGCGGCAGCGACCATCCGCTCGCACGGGCGCTCGTCGCCGCTTTCCAGGCGGAGTACGCGCAAGCAGCGTCGGCGCAAGCGAGCCGCGGCACCCGGCCCGCCCCCGCGCTGTCGCAGGCGGTGGCGGGACGCGGGATGCAGGCCCAGATCGACGGGCAAATGGTGATGCTCGGCAACGCACGATGGGTAGCCGAGCTCGGCATCGCGTTGCCCCCGGCCGCCGAGAGACGTGCGCGCGAGCTCGAAGCGGCGGGCAACACGGTGTCGTGGCTGATGCGGGCGGCGGCGCCCGGCGCGCGCGCCGCGGCGATCGCGCTCGTTGCATTCGGCGACGAGCTCAAGCCAGAAGCGCGCGCGGCGATCGAACGGCTCGAGGCGCGCGGCGTGAAAAGCGTGCTCGTGACCGGCGACAATCGCGGAGCCGCCGCATCGGTGGCGGCGGCACTCGGCATCGAGGAATTCCATGCGCAGGTGCTGCCCGAGGACAAGGCGCGCGTCATCCGCGATCTGAAGGCCGAGAGCGGAGGCATCGTCGCCATGGCCGGCGACGGCATCAACGACGCGCCGGCGCTTGCCGCCGCCGATATCGGCATCGCGCTCGCAAGCGGCACCGACGTCGCCATGCACGCGGCCGGCATCACGCTCATGCGCGGCGATCCGACGCTCGTGGCCGATGCCATCGACATCTCGCGGCGCACCTACCGCAAGATCCAGCAAAATCTCTTCTGGGCTTTTGTCTACAACCTCGTCGGCATCCCGCTGGCCGCGCTCGGCATGCTGAATCCGATGCTCGCGGGCGCGGCGATGGCCTTTTCGAGCGTGAGCGTCGTCACGAACGCGCTATTGCTGAAGCGCTGGAAGAAGCGTTGACCGCGCGTGCCGCCGGCTCAATAGGCGTTCGCGCCGCGCGCCTTTTCGGCGGTCTTGCGCGGGTGCGTCGGGCGCGGTGCATGCTTGCCGGCGCTCGGCGCGGCCGCTGAGGCGCGGGCCGGCTGCGCACTCTGCTTCGCATCGAGCGAATCGGCCGCGTCGCGAATGTCGGCCGAGGCCGCCGAAGCCGCATCGACGAATGCCGCGAGTTCCGTCTGCTGGGCGCGCAAAAGCGCTGCCGTCTTTTGCTCCGCGGCGGCGCTTGCCTCGGAGGCCCGGACTGCAACGACCGTCTGCACGACGCTGAGGACGCCAACGATCAGCGATATGGCCAGCGCCGCAACGACGAGTTGCCTGGTTCCGCGCCGGCTCGCGTCTGCCGCCCGGCGCTCGTCGACCAGCGCCGCTTGAAGCGCCGCCACGCTTTGCGTCAGGGCATCGTACGGGCGCTGCGAGGACGCATCCGCCGCCTCGGCCAAGTTGGCGCTGCGCGCGGCGGGCTCCGTCGATTTTCGGGCGGCCGCTTGCCTGCGCGACGATGCGCCGCTTGGCGAAGACTTGGCTGCGGCCTCCTCGATCTCGACGAAATCGCCGGCATCGCTCACGGGCCGCGTCGGCTCTTTTTCCTCCCGCTCACGAAGCGACGAGAGCGCCTCGGCGGGCAACTCGAAGCCGTCGAGCGTGCCCTGGCGCGGATCGAGGTTCATCGTATGCGCCACGGCAAGCGCATCTTCCGGCGGGACGAGATCGACGGACTTTTCGACCGCTGCACCCGCGCCTTGTGCCGCCCGGGCGACCGTTTGGACGGCGTCCTCGACAAAGAGCGCGACGCGGGCCGGCCGATTGTCGGTCTCGGATGAGGCGGCGCGTGCACGCCTTTTGGTCGTAGCGGGGCGCCGTAGGCCCGACGTCGAAGATGCTGCGGAATCTGCCATAGCGTGAAAGTCCGGTCGCGGCCCGCGCCGCCCGGTTCGAAGCCTCTTGTTCGTTCGATTGCCACGTGCGTGGCGTCGGCGGCATTGTCTCACGATCGCTCAAGGGCGCGACGGGCGAATCGAGCGAAAGCGATTTGCATTATCCTTGGCGCATCTCGCATCAATTGGCACGAATTGCCAGTGCAATCGATCTTCGAACTCCGTTTTCGCACAATGTCAAACCCGACCGACGCAGCGATCGCTGCTCAATCCGCCGCTCTTTCCACGCACTTTACGCAGATCGTCCTGCCGCTCTGGCGTGTTCAAGGCTTCAACGCGTCGATGCAGTTGCCTTATGAGGCGGTACTAGCCGAAGACCAGACGCCGCTGCCTGTCGCCCGCTACCGCGCGATGGCGTGCGCGCGGCAACTGTTCGTCTTCTCGCTCGCCGGCGATGCAGCGCATGCGCAAACGCTGTTTGCTTCGCTGCGCCGGTATTTCCGCGACGAACGCCATGGCGGATGGTTCTACAGCGTCGATGCGGCGGGCGCTCCGCTCGAGACGACGAAAGATCTCTACACGCATGCCTTCGTCGTTTTCGCATGTGCATCCTATCTCGCGGCTTTCGGCGACAGCGATGCGCGCGACGTGCTGAGTGGGACGGCCGCGCTCATTGGCGAACGCTTCGCCGCGACGGAAGGGCTGCTCCACTCGGCGCTCGACGAGCGCTTTTCGACCGTGCGCAGCGGGCCGCTGCAAAACCCGCTGATGCACTTGACCGAGGCCTATCTCGCCGCGCACGAAGCGACGCGCGACGCCACGTTCGAGCAAGCGCTCGGCGGGCTGGCCACGGCCGTCGCCCGCACGTTCGTCCACGCGCCGACGGGTGCGATCGCGGAGCTGCCGATCGGCACCGAGGGCAATCGGATCGAGCCCGGCCACCAGTTCGAATGGTTTTATCTCGTCGCGCGGGCGGGCCGTGCCATCGCGGCATCGGGGCTAGCCGCGTCGCTGGAGCGAGCCTTCGACTTTGCGCAACGCCATGGCGTCGACGCGCAAACGGGCGGCGTATGCGCCGCGCTCAACGAAGACGGCTCGGTACAGGACGCGACGCAGCGCATCTGGGCGCAGACGGAATACCTGCGCGCGCTCGCGACGCGCGGCACACCGGCCGACCGCGGCGCCCTCGCCTCGCAAATCGAGCATTTCCGCATCCGCTTCCTGCATCCGCTCGGCTGGTACGAATGCAAGACGGCCGACGGCGAAATTGCGCGTGGCGACATGCCGTCGACAACGCCCTATCATCTCGCCACGGCGTATGCCTCGCTGCCGGCCTGACGCCGGTCGCCGGCCGTCGATCGCCGGCGTCGATCCGCACGCTATGAGCCCTGCGTTTAGGCAGGGGCGGATGTCAAGCGTATGATGAAGCGTTCCTAGCGTGGAACGAACACGATACGGGGCCCCCGCCCCGAGGGGTCCCCAATGACCGATTTCTTCGATTTGGCTCGCGGCGCGCTGCATGCACAACCGTTCAGCATGCTGCTTGGCACCGAGCTCGTTCAGATCGGCGAACGCGGGCTCACGCTGCGATTGCCGATTCGCGACGAGTTGCGGCAGCAGCACGGCTTCGTCCACGGCGGCGTCATCAGCTATCTCGCCGACAACGCGTTGACGTTCGCGGGCGCGATCGCACTGGGGCCGCGTGTCGTGACGGGCGAATACAAGATCAGTTACCTGCGCCCGGCGGTGCGCGGCGCGCTGCTGGCGCGCGCCGAACTCGTCTACGCGGGGCGTGGCCATGCCACCTGCCAATGCCATGTCTATGTGCTCGATGGCGATAAGGAAACGCTCGTGGCGCTCGCGCAGGGGACGATCAATCGCGTCGGCGACGGCACGGACGGCAATCACTCCCACGGCGGCGCCGAGGCGTCAGCGGTGCCCCCCGCAACAGCGCCGGACGATAGTCGCGCCAAGGACCGCTAGTGCCGCGACGGTCCTGCTTTCGCCGCTCGTCGTTTCTTCCCACTCGTTGAATGGTGCCTGCCCTCAGGAGACGAACGTGATCGACCATACAGGTGTAACAGTAAGCGATTTCGAAGCGAGCA
This sequence comes from Trinickia sp. EG282A, assembly GCF_040965455.1. Classification (NCBI taxonomy): domain Bacteria; kingdom Pseudomonadati; phylum Pseudomonadota; class Betaproteobacteria; order Burkholderiales; family Burkholderiaceae; genus Trinickia; species Trinickia sp. EG282A. The sequence goes on from NZ_JBFRCC010000004.1 coordinate 181,350, forward strand.
AGCGGTTCTATACGAACGCTCTAGCGCCCATCGGCTACGAACTGTTGCGCGAATTCCCGGCATCGGTAACGGGCCATACCGACGTGGCGGGTTTCGGCGCAGACGGCGTGGCGGACTTCTGGCTCAGCAAGGGCACGCCGAACGATCCGCCGATTCATATCGCGTTTCGCGCCAAGGATCGCGGGCAGGTCGACGCTTTCTACGCGGCCGCCATTGCCGCCGGCGGCAAAGACAATGGCACGCCGGGCTTGCGGCCCCATTATCATGCCAACTATTACGGCGCATTCGTGCTCGACCCGGACGGCCATAATGTCGAGGCGGTTTGCCACGACGACCCGGGTGCCTAGTGCAATACCTTTCGCTTTTAATCGATGAACGAACTGGAAATAGCCGACGGAACGATTGCCTATCTAAGAATCGACGGCGACCCGGCTCTGCCGCATCTCGTCTTTCTGCACGAAGGACTCGGTTGTACTGCAATGTGGGGTGATTTCCCGCAACGCCTCTGCGAAGCGAGCGGCTGTCCCGGGCTCGTCTATGATCGCCTCGGGTACGGCCGTTCATCGCCGCCGCCGCCCTGGTCCGCCGACTACCTTCAAACGGCTGCCACGCGCGACTTGCCGCAGGTGATCGACAGCCTGCTGCCCGCCGAAGCATCGCTCATCGTGTTCGGTCATTCGGACGGCGGCAGCATCGCCTTGATCTATGGCGCTTTGCGTCCCGAGCGCTTGCTCGGCATCGTGACCGAGGCAGCGCACGTCTTTGTCGAAAAAGTGACGCTCGCCGGCATTCGCGATGCCGTCGCCGCGTACGACTCGGGCAAGCTGACCAACCTTACCCGCTATCACGGAGCGAAGACGGAACAGGTCTTCCGCGGATGGTCCGATACGTGGCTCGATCCTCGATTCGCAACGTGGAACATCGAAGCGCTGTTGCCACGGATCGAGGTGCCGCTTCTTGCCATGCAAGGCGAACACGATCAATACGGCACGGCGCTGCAATTGCAATCGATCACCGGGCAAACCGCCGGGTCGGCAACAGCGGCGCTGCTGCCAGGCTGCGGACACACGCCGCATCAGGAATGTCCCGAGGCCGTGCTGTCGGTGACTGTCGACTTCATCCGCTCGGCGACGAAGGGTACGCCTCTGGATCGCTGAGCCGTCTGACGCTAGAATGGCGGCCCTTCGCAATTCGCGCCGGGCGTTTTCGCGCACGGCGCATGACGACCCGTGATCCCATCCATGGCAAAACTTCTGACCGACTCCGAATTTCAGCGCTTCACCGAACTGCAGCAAAAGCAGGCGAGCTTCACGATCACGAGCGAAGAAGCGGACGAACTGCGGCTCATCGTCGAGCGCGCTCAACAAAAGCGCGACGACCGCGCGGCCGCGATGAAGACCATCGAAGGCTATCTCGCGCAATTCGAAATCACGCCGGAAGAGCTCTTTTCGCCCGAGCAGATCGGCGAAGCGGCGCGGACCTACGGTCTCATCGCTTCGTCGGCGAAAAAAGAGCGTGTATTGCCGCCGACGCTGACGTTCAACGGCAAGCCCTATCAATGGACTCGCGCGCTGCCCGACGAAATTCGCGTGCCGCTTTTCGATGCGTTCAAGGCTGGCGAATCGATCAAGCGTTTTCTGGCCACGCCGAAGGATACGGCACGCAACGCCGCAACGGTTGCACGTCTCGAGCGCGAAACCGGCGGCGTTTATGCCGAGGCGTGGCTCGACGAATTGTCGATCTCACGTGCACAAGTCGATGAGGCGGCGGCAAAGCTCGCCGCGTAAGCAGGAAGCCGATCGTCGCCCGCGAGCCGCGCGCAAGTCACAGGACCGCGAGCCTCACCGTATCGCGGCCCGCACGCTTTGCCTCATACAGCATTCGGTCGGCGTGGCGATAGAGATCGCGCGGCAGATGGCGCGTCGCGCCGCGAGCGCCTCGCCATACGAAGCCGAAGCTCGCCGTCAACACCGCATTGCTTTTCGTCGGGTGCGGTAATGCAAGGGCTCGCACGGCCAATCGCAGGCGATCGATCGCAGCCAGCGCGTCAGCCGGCGATTCGGCGCGCAACAGAATGCAGAACTCGTCGCCGCCGAGGCGAATCAAGCTGTCGCCCGATTGGCGCAGCTGACCGTGGACAGCTTGCGCGACTTGTTTCAGCGCGTCGTCGCCCGCACCGTGGCCGTATGTGTCGTTGTACGCTTTGAAGCCGTCGATGTCGAACAGGCAGAACGCAAGGGGTTCGTTGATACCCGGCGATGCAACGCGAGTTTCGAATATTTCCTCGATATGCCGGCGATTGAATGCGCCGGTCAGTTCATCGGTCACGGCGAGCCGCGACAGGCGCGCCACTTCGGATTCCAGTTGACGGATCCTGCCTTGCAAGCGGCCACGCTCCGCGTTCTCGAAACCGCGGCACAAGCGGCGAGCCCATGCCGCAAGCGACGGCAACCACGCCGTACCTCTACGCGTTTGTTGGTCTGCGCGCCAGAACACTTCACGCATCGATTGAGAACTCATTTTTGGTAACCTGGAATCCATGACGCAACGGCACGCCCGTCATCGCTCTGCCTTGGCTACGGGCATCGTCGAACGCAGCGAGCAGGATTTCGTTCAGCGTCGCAATTATGCCAAGTCACCCCAAAAACGACTGCAAACAAGTGTCAGGTGAAGGCGGGGCGCGGTGGACTTTCCCTATGTGCGAGCACGTCTCACGCGGGCTCGTCGGCCCGCCCGAGTTCGGCCTCCTCCACCAGGGGCGGCAACGAGATCACGAATTCGGTGCCCTTACCCTGCTCGCTCTGCACCGCCACCTCGCCCCCATGTCGCACGACGACGGTCTTCACGAATGCCATGCCGAGCCCCGCACCGCCCACTTCGGGACGCTCGCCCGCGTGGAAGCGGCGAAACCGCTCGAACAAGCGGCCCTGCTTGTCCAGCGGAATGCCGTATCCCTGATCGCGAATCGAGCAGCTCACATGCCCCCCGGCCAACGACGCGCTCGCAGGCAGGATCGTGCATGCAATGCGCGTGTCGTCCGGACTGTACTTGATCGCGTTCTGCAGGATGTTCACGAGCGCGCGCGTCAGTAATGAGCGGTCCGCGCGAATCCAGCATCCTTCGCTGTCGCCCAATTCCGCATCGATGCGGATGCGCTTCGCATGCGCCTGAGGCCAGACCTGGTCGCTCGCATCGAGCACGAGGTCGGCGAGGTTCACGGGCTCGAATTCGTAGGCCTGCGACTCGGCGCGCGCAAGCTGCACGAAGTCGTCGGCGAGCGTCAGTGCGCGCGTGGCGTAGCGCGCGATGCGATCCATGACGTTGCGCACCTGCTCCGACTCGATGCGCGCGCGCTCCATCTCGACGAGCGCAAGAATCGACGCATGGGGCGAACGCATGTCGTGCGAAAGGAGCTGCAACGCGTCCTCACGCTGGCGCTCGGCTTCATGCAACGCCGTGGTGTCGACAAGGCCAGCGATCCAGCCCGTTGCCTCGCCGAACGCATTGCTGCATTCGGAGTACCGCAGCAAGTAGTCGCGGTCGTCGCGGCAGCGCACCTCGATCCCATTCGTCATGATCCGCTTGTATTCGGGCCGCGTCGGATTCATTACCGCGGGCCAATCCCGGCGCGCGATCAGCTCGTCTTCCGGCTCGGCGCCGACCGTCTTCGAGAATGCGCAGTCGGTCAGCACGGCCTGCAATGGCCAGCCCTCCGGGCCGGGCGCCGACAGTCGCGCGCAATACGCTCGCGCGGCGCGGTTCGCGATCAGCACGACATTGTTCACGTCGGCGACGAAAATCGGCTCAGGTCCATTATCGAGGCTGTCCCAGACGAACCGCTTCATATCTCTGGCGCGCCGCGCGGCCTGAGCCATCAGCGACATTTGCTGCTCCAGCGCGTCACCCATGAATTCATTTTGCCGCGTCGGCGCTTCGGGCAGCAGGTAGGGTTCATCGGCGAGATGCCGCAACTCCTTGCGCAGGTACGCCATCGTCATTTCGAGCCGGCGCCAGCTCCATACCGGATAAACGGCGACGAGCCCGAGGATCGCGGGCACAGGCGACACCCAGAGCCGCAGCGTGTGCAGCAGCATGGCATCGACGGCGAGCGCCAAGCCGGCGAGCACGATCGCGAGCGCCAGCGAGAACATGGGAGAGAGCACCAGAAAGCCGATGAGCAGCGCGGCAAGTGGCAGCAGCCATGCGGCAAGCAATCCGAGAGACGATGCCGGCCTGATGGCCGTACCGTTGAGCAACATGTCGAGCACGCTCGCATGGGCGTAAACGCCGGGCATGATCCCCGAGCGGCCCGACATCGGCGTCGCGAAATGGTCGTAAAGCCCCGACGCCGTCGAGCCCACCAGCACGATCTTGCCTCGCACGACGTCGGGCGGCACTGTTCCAGCCAGCACTTGCGCGACGGATACCTTTCGGTAGGTTTGGCCCAGCGGACTGAACGGAATCAGCAAACGCTGATCGCCGCTCGGATTGGCCATCTCGGCGAGATCGGGCGCTGCGCGCCTCACCTTCTTCATGCCGGCCAGGTGTATCACGCCGGTTTCCACGGCATGCCAGACAGGAACCGTCAACTGCGGCCACCATGCACGCGCATCGCCTTCGTATGGCGCCACGCTGCGCACGATGCCGTCTTTATCGACTTCGAAATTGATATGGCCGAGCCCCGCCGCCGCGTGAGCCAATTCGGCGATCGGCAGCACCGCGTCACGATGGCCCGCGGCATCCGGGGAGTCGAGCAAAATCGGCAGATAGGTCCTGCTCGATGCAATCGCGCGCGCAAGCGCCGCGTCGTCCGCGCCGGGCTCCGTAAACAGCACGTCGTAGACGATGGCCGCCGCGCCGTCCTTCGCGAGCGTATCGATAAGGCGAGCGTGTATGTTGCGCGGCCAGGGCCAGCGGCCAAGCGCTTCGATACTGTCGTCGTCGATCTCGACGACGACGATGTCGTTCGATACCGGCCGCGTCGACAACGCGAGAAATTCGTCATAGACGAGATGATCGAGACTGGAGGTCAGACGCCAGCTCGAGCTCAACGCGACGAATGCAATGCCGAGGCAGCCGGTCGCGATCCACTCCAGCAGGAAGCGGCGCCCCAGCGATGGCCCGAGCCGCGAGCGGATCAGCCGCGCGAGCAATTTCATCGAAGCCGCCACCGGCGCGCGATCAGAAGATCGCCTTCGCATCCGGAAAATCGCCGCCGCATCTTCGGCATGTCGTTGTCTCGCCTCATGGCTGGTCATCCTCCATCCGGTCAAGACGATAGCCGTAGCCGGCGATCGACGCCAGACGGTAGCCGTGTTGGGGCCGCAGATCGAGCTTCGTTCTTATCACCGACATATGCGTATCGATGATTCGGGACGATACGCCGGCGACATTGTGCCAAACCGCCTCGTGAATGTGAGCACGCGAAAGGGGCCGGCCAAGATGCCGAAACAGCAACAGCGCAAGTTGGAACTCCTCGCGGGTCAGTTCGATCGGCATGCCGTGGGTCGCCGTCTGCGAAGTCCGCAAGTCGAATACGAAGTCGCCGAAGGTCTCCGTTCCCTCGCACGGATTGAATCGGTAGGCACAGCGCAGCAGCGACGTCACACGCGCGCGCAATACGTCGGCGCGCACGGGCTTGACGAGGTAATCATCGGCGCCGAGCGCGAAGATCGAGGTTACGTCGGCTTCGCTGCCGCAGCTCGTCAGGAAGACGACCGGCACCCTTTCCGAAAGCGACTCCCGAACCCAGCGCAGCACCTCTTCACCGGACATGCCCGGAACGTTCCAGTCCAGCACCAAAAGATCGAAGGTCTCGTGCTTTAACCGCTCGACGAGCAGATCCCCCGCTGAGAAGGAGCAGCAAACGTGATCGGCCGCCGCCAGCGTCTCACACACGAAGTGAGCCTGCGCCGGATCATCGTCCAGAACGGCGATTCTCATAGCACCCCGTAACGCAAGTCATTTTTGGTATCCGGCAAGCAGTATAGAAAGGAACGATCGTCAATTGGCTCAAGAATTGTTAAGTCGCCGGCAACGGAAGGATGCCCCATTGAACAGCGCCCGGATCATTCTCACCCAGATATTGGCAAACCCTTAGGATTTGCCCCATCATTGCTGGCGTCAAACCGGCAGCTCCGCGCGGAATGCACCAGAACCGGGCGTCGCTTGCTCCTCTTTGCTTCGGCACAACGCTTCACTTCTATCCGAGTCAGACAATGCGGATCGCCATCCTCGACGACGACCCGAGCCAATTGGAGTTTGTCTCCGAATCGCTGAGCCCCGCGGGGCATACCTGTCATGCCTTCACCGAAGGTCGGGCATTGATCCGTGAGCTGCGGCGGGAGAGCTACGACCTGATCGTGCTCGACTGGAACGTGGCCGACATGCCAGGCGACGAGGTGCTCGCCTGGGTGCGCGAGCACTGCCATGAAGAGCTTCCCGTCCTTTTCATGACCAGCCGATCGCGCGAAGCTGACATTGTCACCGCGTTGAATGCCGGCGCCGACGATTACGTGGTGAAGCCCGTCGCGGCGTCGATCCTGCTCGCACGAGTCTCGACTCTTTTGCGCAGAACCTATCGCCGCGATGAGAGCGTTGCCTCGCAGGAGTTCGGCGAATATGTCTTCGACCTGCGCGAGAGCATCGTCTACCGTCAAGCCGTGCCTGTCACGCTGTCGCAGAAGGAATTCCAGGTTGCGCTGCTGCTGTTTCGGAATCTCGGACGGCCGCTCTCGCGCAGCCACATCGTCGAGACGATCTGGAAACAAACGGCCGATATCCCGTCGCGCACGCTCGACACGCATGTCTCGTCCGTTCGCATCAAGCTCGATCTGCGTCCGCAGAACGGGTACTGCATCTATCCCGTCTACGGCTACGGATATCGGCTCGAGAAGCTCGAAGCGGGCCAGGCCTGAGCGGCGCGGCGACGTCCGCACCGCCCAGCTCATGCACGGTCGGCGGCGCTCATGGCCGCCCTCCTTCACCAGGACCAACGCAAGCCGACATTTCCTCCTACCGTGCGCACGTGCTCCCCGTCGAGGTTCGTGCCCCAGTTGACGGCGGCGTAGGCGCTGCCGTGCTTGGACAACTTCGTGACCACGCCCGCGTCGATCCGCGCCGTCGTCTGATTGACCGGCGTGGCGATCGAGGTCACGCTGTCGTACGTCTGGTGGTCACCGTTGGCAAACGCGTGCAGCACGTTGAACCCCATATACGGCTGCCACGCGGCGCCGAGCGCCTCCCAAGTACCTGAGAACCGAACGCCGAATCTCGCCAGCACGGTATTGCCGCTACCGAACGCCACGTTTGACGCACCGTCGTTCAGATCTCCGATCGAAAGATGCTGATAGATCAACTGGGCCTGCGGTTCCATCGTGAGCCCGTGACCGATCGGGAGCGGCAAGCCTCCTTCGATCGAGGCCGTCACGGCGGTACCGTGTGTGCTCGAACGAACGTTGTCACTCGAGTTCGTGTCCGCCATCAGCGAGCTGCCCGAAACAACCGTATCCGTGTACCATCCGCCCGGCCCGATGTGCGTCCAATAGCCCGCCAGGCTGTACGCGTTGACTGAAAGATGCCCGACGTCGACACCCTGCACGCCCAATGCCGACCCGCTGACCTCGCCGGTCGCGCGGGCCATGCCGAGATAGAAGCCGTAGTGGTTGCGGTGGCCGCCTTCCGTTCCATCCGCATACACGTCCTGTCCGATCTGCACACCGCCCATCGAGCCTTCGAATTGCGGACTCACGTCGCCGCCTTCGGACAGCACGCTATGCGCGCCCCAGACACGGCCCCATGAGGCGGGCAAGCGGCCCTTCTCGCCGAGCAGCAACTGGTCGCCCTGCCGCTGATGGAAGTCGTCGATCTGCATCCAGTCGAGCTGACGCATCACGCTCGGGATTTGCGCGTAGAGCGCGACTTCGGGGCGGTAAAGCGCGACCGGATCGGCACCGGCAGCCGGCAACGCAGGCGTGCCGGCCGCCGCGATCACCGATCCGCCGCTACCGTCCGCGTTGGCCGGCGACGCACTGTTCGCGGCCGGCACCGTATTACGCAAGTACCAGTTCTGCGACGTACCTGCCGTCACGCCCCCCTTCGCGAGATAGTAGGCGTACGCGCCCGCCTTCACCGTGCCGCCGGCAAGCGTGAACGCGCTCGTATCGGTCGTTGCGCCATTGGCCGCCGCGACGACCTCGATGCCGTTCGACAGGATCGGCGCTCCGTGTCCGCCGACGTTCGTCACCTTAAGCGTCGTCGAGCCCGTCGCCGTGCCGCCATTGACGACGAGCTTGTCCGATGCCGCGTTGTCCCCGGCAAGCACGGTATTGAGCGCGATCGTCCCGTTCTGCCCGACATAGCTGTTGACGTTCAGGGTGTTGCCGGCCTGCCCCCCGCCGCCCAGTTGCACCAGGCCCGCGTTCGTCAATTGCCCGTTGATCGTGAAACTGCCCTGCGTGCCGGCAGCGACGGACGATTGCGCGTGGGCCACCGCGATCATGCTCGCTCTGGCTACGCTCGCATTCGCATTCGCACTCGCCGCAGCCGTCGACAAAGCGTTGGCCACCGCGATCGTCCCACTGTTCGTGACGTCGCCGTTGACGCTGCCATAACCGCCGAGCACGGCGCCCGTTGCGACGGTCGCCGGTCCCGCCACCGACGCCCCCGCGTTCGACGCATCGCCGACGACGAGCGTGCCGGCCGAGACCGACGTGCCGCCCGAATACGTGTTGACGCCGTCGAGCACGAGCGTGCCTGTGCCGGCCTTGGTGAGGGCGCCGGCACCCGTGATCGCTTGTGCAATGGTCGATTGGAAGCCCTGCGTGTCGATCGTGCCGCCGTTCGAAGTGATCGTAACGGCACGCGTGCTGGCCAAGTCGAAGCTACTGCCGAGTTGAAGCGCACCGCCGTCGAACGTCATGCCGCCCGATGCGCCGCCAAGCGCGCTGTCGGCCGCGACCGACAGCGTGCCCGCTTTCAGTACCGTGCCGCCGGTATAGGTATTGCCTGAAGCTGCCGATGGGGCGAGCGTCAACGTGCCCGCTCCGTCTTTCTCGACCGTCCCGGTGCCGCCGATCGTTCCCGCGTAGGTGCCGTCGACGCTTTGCTCAAATTGCACGAGGCCGTTGTCCGTCACCGCGGGCGGCAGACTCCGCGCGCTCGCCTGCAGGACGGCCGGCTGATCGACCGTCACGCTTCCCGTGAATTGCGAGCCGTCGCCGTTGAGTACGAGCGTGCCCTGCTGCACCTCGGCGGCTATCGAGCCGACCACTGCGCCGTTGACCGTCAGCGTCCCCGAGCCTGTTTTGTCGAGCGCGCCCGATCCGCTGATGGTCTGGTCGATCGTCGACTGAAAGCCTTGCGTGTCGATCGTGCCGCCGTTCGTTGTGACCGAAATAGCCCGCGTGCTCGCGAGATCGAAAGCGCTGCCGAGCTGCAGCGTGCCGCCGTCGAACGTCACGCCGCCGGAAGCGCCGCCGAGTGCGCTGTCCGCCGAGACGGAAAGCACGCCCTGCTTGAGCACCGTACCGCCGGTATACGTGTTGCCGCCGGCTCCCGTCGGAGCGAGTGTCAGCGTGCCCGCGCCGTCCTTTTCGACGGCGCCCGAGCCGCTCAGAAGCCCCGTGTAGGTGCCCGCCGCATCTTGCTGGAACTGAACGAGGCCGTTGTCCGTGACGGCCGACGGGAGGCTTTGCGCGCTCGCGCGCAATGTGCCGGCCTGGTCGACCAGCATCGAGCCCGTGTAGCCTGTGTTGTTGCCCGTCAGTACGAGCGTGCCTTGCTGGACCTCGGCCGAGGTCACGCCCATCCCGCCGATCGAGTTCGTGATCGTCCAGGTGCCGCTGTCGTTTTTCTGCAGCGTCTGAAATTTCGTGATCGTCGTAGGCAGTGTGCCGCTCCCGGTGCCATCGAGCGTCAGCAGATTGCTGCCGCCGCCGCCATCAATCGTCCCGGATACGCTCGATCCAGTGAACATGTTGAGCGTGTCGTTGCCGCCCGCGAAAACCAGGTTTCCGATCACCTTGCCGAGGTTGCTGAACACCACCGCGCCATTGCCCGACGCGCCCATCACGCTGTTCGGCGCCTGGATGACGCCGGTCGCGTTGTTGATGACGGTATTCGTGCCCAACGTGTTTTGAAACCAGATTGCCGCGGACTTGACGCCCTTGATGGTGCCGTTATTGACGATCGTATTGCCGGCCCCCTCCGGGTTCACGGCCTCGGCAGTCGTCTGGCTACCGGTGGATTGGACTGTCGCGCCTTCCTCGACCGTCAGGGTACTGTTGTTCCGAAAATCGATCGTATTGCCGCCCGTTCCGTACGTGCCGGTCGAGTTGGACGAAGCGTTCTGTACGAGCGCGCCGGACTGAACCACGATGTTCGCATTGTCCGACAGCGCGATAGCGCTGCTATTGACGAGATTGACCACCGCACCCGTGCCGACGATTACCTGGGAACCCGAGGGTGTCGTCGGGCCTGTGCCGATCATGGTGGTCCATTGCGAAGACGAGTCGCAAGTGGTCGTCGTGCCCGATGTCGTGCAGTTTGCGTGAGCCAGCGCGGGAATCACCGCAACGTAGCCGAGAACGGCGAGGGTCGTCGCCTTCGGGCGTGGGCTCGAAGCTTTATCGAGGACTCCATGGCGACTTACACGTGATCCGGCGTGACGGCCCCACGCACCATGAGGTAGACGTTCTTTCCGCATATGCCCATTCCAATTTGTTATACCGATGTCCGAAGTGCAGAAGGCGGATGCTTCGACCACAAGCGAAGGATTGAACGGACTAGTACGCTCAAACTTAAGAGTCCATGCCCTGCACGAGTGCTGGAATATATCGGAACAATTTGAAATGAACTGCAAAGGATCGTTAAATCCATGAGCAATGCCGTTGCAACGGTCATCGCCGAGGTATTGACGTCGGTGCTTATTGGAGCGGAAATCGAACGGAGATGACTGCAGGATCTTCCGAAGCGTGCATCTCGAAGCCCTTCGCTCTTGCGAGCGCGAGCATCGGCGCGTTTTCACGCAGGATCTCGCCCGTGATTACGCGCATGCCGCGCGCACGCGCGTAATCGATGATCCGCTCAATCAGCAGCCGTCCGAGCCCCTTTCCCTTCATATCGGAACGAACGGCGACGGCGAACTCGGCGGACTCGTTGTCGGGATCGGCCACCGCGCGCACGACGCCGAGCGTCTCCATGGCTCCTTTCGCGTCGGCCGCCGTCGCGATGAATGCCATCTCGCGGTCGTAGTCGATCTGCGTCATTCGAGCGAGCTGAGAATGATCGAAGCCGCGCACGGCGCCGAAGAATCGCATGCGGAGGTCTTCGGGTGACATCGCCGCGGCGAAGGCACTATGCGCTTGCTCATCTTCGGGGCGGATCGGCCGGATCGTCAACTGCATGCCGCGCCATTCGATCGTCTGCTCGAGCCGGCGCGGGTAAGGAACGATGGCAAGACGTCCTCGCTTCGGGGCGAGACGGATTTGCGGCGAGCGTAAATCGACGCGCGCAGGCGCGATGCGCAGCGATGCCGTGAATCCCGCAATCTGTTCGATCACGCATATGGCGTCCGACAACGCCGTCAGCACGTTCAGCACCGGATCGATTGGCACACGGTGCGCATACGGTGAACGCGACAAGACCTCACGAGCCAGCGTCGGATTGAGCGGCGGCAAACCGTAGAACACGAATGGGGATGAAATGCCATCGACAGGCGGCGCCGCGAAACGAAAGACAGGGCCGAACTCGGCATCGTCGTGGAGTTCGACGGCGATGTCGACGATGGTATCGCTCGGGCAAGGCTCATTGTCCGCCCTCACCGGCAACGCGAAAGGCTCGAGAAGGCGCACGGCGGCTTCATCCGTAAGCACCGCACGCCCGTCCTTAGCCAGCGCGGCGGCGGCATACGCTTGCGCGGCCTCGATCGCGGCCGGTATTCGCGCCGGCAGCCCTTGCGGCGTCTGCATCAACAACTCGCGGCCCAACCGGTAATCGACGAGACGCGTGAACGCGCGTGCAAGCCGCTGTGGCGTCGGATGAACCGCAATGCCGCGTGCGCGCAACGCGTCTCGCGTCGTCGTATTCAGACCGCCAAAGAAACAAGCCAACATGCCGCGATAGGCGATGCATTGGCAATCGATCACCACGCGCGCGACTTCTTCCACCGGCGCTCCATGGGTGGTGGAATGAATGACGAACGCTGTGCCGGTATCGCCGCGCGGCGCGAGCGCTTCGAGCGCACGGCGGAAGTCTTCCGGTCGCGCGTCGTCGCCAAGCAGCAGCGGGTTGCCCGGACTGACATGCGGCAACGCGCCCGCCAGCGCCCGTGCCGTCTCGTCCGACCATTGCGCGAGCATGCCGCCCGCCGCCGCAAATGCATCAGTGGCGAGCGAAGCGACACCGCGATCGCTCGTCACGAGCGTTGCCGTCGAGCTCGCGGCAATGCGGCCGACGCCGAGCGTTTCGATCTCGTCGAGCAGATCGTCGAGCGAATCGACGCGTACCATGCCGGCACGCCTGAACGCGGCCGTATAGAGCGCGTCGTTCGCGTCGCCTCTGCCGGTGCGCAGCACGAGGACGGGCTTGTTGCGAGCCGCGGCACGCGCCGCCGACATGAACTTGCGCGCCGAGCGCACGGTGTTGAGCTCGAGCAGGATCGCACGCGTGGCGCTGTCGCTCGCCAGATAGTCGAGCACGTCGCCGGCATCGACGTCGGTTTCGTCGCCCAGCGCGATAGCATGGGAAAACCCGAGTCCGCGCGCGTCGGCCCAGCCGAGCACGGCATTCGTCAACGCGTTCGACTGCGATACCCATGCGACGCCGCCGTGCTTGACCAGGTAAGGCGGCGCGCCGAGGTACGCGCGCAACGCCGGGGTCACGACGCCGACGCTGGCCGGTCCGACGATACGCAACAGGTGGGGGCGCGCCGCCGCGAGCGTGGCTTGAACGACGGCAGGGTCGGCCGCGTGATCTCGTCTCGCGTCGGCAACGATGATGACCGCGCGAGTGCCGAGCCGACCGAGCTTGCCGACGATATCGACCCAGGTCGCGCTCGGCGTGCAGACGAGCGCGACGCTCGGCGCTTCAAGCAGATCGCCGGCATCGGCGAAGACAATACGGCCGTCGAGTTCATCGTATTTCGGGTTGACTGGCCAGACTGGACCATTGAAGCCGCCGGCCAGCACGCGCTCCCAGACGATGGCGCCAAGAGTGCCCGCGCGCGAGGAAGCGCCGATCACGGCGACGGATTCGGGCTTGAAAAGCGCATCGAGGTTGCGGACGGTCATGGGCGCTCCTCTCGGCAACAGCCCATAGCATAGGCGATGTGCGCCTATCCGGCTCGCGCCGGCACGGATCCTTCGAGCCGCGTTGCTCCGCAGGCATGGACGCTGCCGCCGAGAAGGGCTAGCAGGCGCGGAAGGCTATGAACCGCGGTTCGCGGGCAGTCCGATCACGCGCCCGCAGTAGCGGGCCCGCGCCGGTGGTGCATCGGCGGCTTGCAGTGCCCGCACGCGTTCGAGAACGTCGGCGTCGAATTCGGCCGATCGTGGCCCGTCCGTATCGACGTGAAGGAGCATTTGCTCGCTAGCGGCGACGGGCGCGATCCCCTCGTCAGCGAACATCTCGAGGTAGAGATGCAGACGCTTCGCATCGTGGCCCTGCACGTGCGCGTCTACCCGCACCTGCGCGCCTTCCTTGATTTCATGCAGATAGTTGATATGCGCTTCCAGCGTGTAGACCGAACGGCGGCGCCGCTTGCGTTGCGCGTCGTCGAGACCGATTGCGTCGAGGACCGCGTCCGTCGCGAAGCTGAAGATCAGCATGTAATACGCGTCGCGCAAGTGGCCGTTGTAATCGACCCACTCGGCGCGCACGGTATCGCGGTAGACAACGGGTGGCATCGAACCGCGCCCTACTTGACGATGTCGACGAGCTCGACCTCGAAGGTGAGCGTGCTATTCGGCGGAATCGGTCCGATACCTCGGCTGCCGTACGCCGTCTCCGGCGGACACGTGAGCTTTGCCTTGCCGCCGACTCTCAGCTTTTGCACGCCTTGCGTCCAGCATGGGATGACGCGATTGAGCGGGAAGGTAGCCACGCCACCGTGTTTTTCGGAATTGTCGAATTCGGTGCCGTCGGCAAGCGTCCCGCGATAACGGACCTTGACCACATCGGTGGCGCTCGGCTGCGCACCCGTTCCCTCTCGCGTGATCTCCACTTTGACGCCGGACGGCAGGGTTTCGACAGCACCGGCCGCATGCGCGGCCGAAGCGATCATCGCAGAGACGCTAATGGCTATCCATCGTTTCCACATATCCCTCTCCTTATCGTTACTGTCATTGGTCCGATTCGCCCGCATTGTTGACGCGCCATGCGGCGAACGGCTACATCGCCTTTTTGAACGGCGCGCCCGATCGCTCGCGCAACTCGTTGAACACGATCTTAGGCCACGCCTTCTGCGCCACCTCGATCTCCGAGATGTGCGAAGCGAGATACGTCGGCGCATTCGAGGCGTCCAGCGCAATGCGCACCGAATAGGCATCCATGAACCGCCGCAACTCGGCCGCGTCGTCACAGGTCACCCAACGCGACATCCGATACCGTGCGGGCATGATTCGCACGTCGACCTTGTATTCAGCCGAAAGCCTATGTGAAACCACTTCGAATTGCAGCTGACCGACGGCACCGAGAATCGTCAGCCCGCCGTGCGTCGGACGGAACACCTGAATCGCGCCTTCTTCGCCGAGCTGCTTGAGCGCTTCGCCGAGCTGCTTCGCGCGCATTGGATCGACGACTTCGATCGTCTGGAAAATCTCGGGCGCAAAGAACGGCAAGCCGACGAACTGAAGCTGCTCGCCCTCGGTCAGCGTGTCCCCGAGACTCAGCGTGCCATGATTGGGAATGCCGATGATGTCGCCCGCATACGCTTCGCTCACGGTCTCGCGGCGCTGCGAGAGGAACGTCACGACGTTGTTCGCGCGAAACGTCTTGCCGGAGCGCGTCACCTTGATCGCCATGCCTCGTTCGAAGCGACCCGAGCAGACACGAATGAACGCGACGCGGTCCCGATGCGCCAAGTCCATATTCGCCTGAACTTTGAAGACGACACCCGTGAATTTGGGCTCGTCGGGCAGCACCGGCCGCTCCACTGCCATCCGCATCGAAGGGGGCGGCGCGAGATCGACGAGCGCGTCGAGAATTTCCTTCACGCCGAAATTGTTGATGGCCGAGCCGAACAGCACGGGCGACTGTTCGCCGGCAAGAAACGCCTCGCGATCGAAATCGGGCGTTGCCGCGCCGATCAGCTCGATCTCGTCTTTCGCTCGCTTCCAGGGAAAGCCGAAACGTCGCTCGCCTTCCTCGTCGTCGATCGACGACAACGTCTCCACGACCCCGTTCGCCGTATCGTCGCCGGCGCGAAACACGCGGACTTGATCGTGCTGAATGTCATAGACGCCCTTGAAGTCCTTGCCCATGCCGATGGGCCACGTGAACGGCACCGCCGCCACGCCGAGATGGCGCTCGATTTCGTCGAGCAGGTCGAGCGGCTCGCGCACTTCACGATCGAGCTTGTTGATGAACGTGACGATCGGCGTGCGGCGGCTGCGGCAGACCTCGAGCAGCTTCAGCGTTTGCGCCTCGACGCCGTTCGCGCCGTCGATCACCATCACCGCCGCGTCGACAGCGGTCAGCACGCGGTAGGTATCCTCGGAGAAGTCCTCGTGGCCCGGCGTATCGAGCAGGTTGATGACGGCATCGCCATACTCGAACTGCATGACCGAGCTCGCCACCGAAATGCCGCGCTGCTTTTCGATTTCCATCCAGTCCGAGGTCGCATAGCGGCCGCTCTTGCGGCCCTTGACGGTACCGGCGATTTGAATCGCCCCCGAAAACAGCAGCAGCTTTTCGGTGAGCGTGGTTTTACCCGCATCGGGATGTGAAATGACCGCGAACGTGCGGCGGCGCTTGAGTTCGGCGACTGACATTGAAAATGGGGACGGCGTAAGGATAGAGCGATGCGGGTGCGATGATACACGCGTTGGCAAAAGGCCATCGAAAGCGGCACGCCACCATACCGTCAGGAATGCCGATTTTCAGGGGTACTGAATTTCGCGTCGCGCACCGCTGCGGTGCACGATTTGTTCGCCCATCCCGGTTCGAACGGCTCAAACCGACCCTTGCGCGACCGCTTCCCGGTAGACCTCCGCCACGCGCCGTGCAATGACCGCGTTGTCGAAGTTGGCGCGCGCGAAATCGCGGCACGCTTGCGCGCCGGGCATACGCAAGCCGCCAGCGAGCGCCGAAGCTATCCCATCGGCCAGCGCCTCGGCTCCCGTGGCCGGCAAAACCAGATCGCGTGAGAGCCCTTCCACGGCTTCGGGGAGCCCGCCAACGGGCGTGACGAGCACCGGCGTGCCCGCCGCGAGCGATTCGGCCGTGATCAGCCCGAATCCTTCGAGCGCCACCGTCGGCACGACGCTGATCGTCGCGGCGCGATAGAGCTCCGGCAATCGCTCGTCGGGCACGAATCCGAGCAGCTTGACGTCGTTCTCGAGCCCTTTTTCGACGATGCGCCGCTGCAACTCGTCGGCGAGCCGGCCTTTGCCCGCGATCAGCAGCATTGCATCGGAGCCGCGGCGCTTCTTGAGCAGCGCCATCGCATCGATGAGGTCCTCGAGCCCCATGCGCCGCACCAGCCGGCGCACGGTGAGCACGATCGGCCGGTTCTGCGGCAATTGCAAACGCTGCCGTGCGCTCCAGCCGGGCGTGTCGATATCGAAGCGCGCGACATCGACGCAGCCCGGCACGACGCGCACGCGTTCGGGCGACACGCCGTAGCGCGACGTCAGGATCCGACCAAACGCAGCGGAAAGAACGATGAAGCGCGTCGAGCGCGCATAGACGCTGCGCTCGACCCAATGCTTCGCGCGTTGCCCCAGCGTCGCCGCGCCTTCCACGCCGCTCTCGTCGGCCCAAGGCCCCTGGAAATGCGAGACTTGCGCGATGTCGCGCGTGACATCGAGCCCCGGCCACGTGTAGAGCGCGAAGTGCGACGAAATCACGTCGGGGCGCTCTACGCGAATCGCCTTGGCCACCGCGCGGCGCGCGGCCATCAGGCGCAGCGGCAGCGCTTGCGCCGCAGGCCCGAAGCCGTGAATGGCGCCGTCGGTGTCGTGCGCGACACGCGGCGAGCCCGCCACCATGCCGCGCACCGCCACCCCGGCGCCGGGCAGCGCACGCACGAGCGAGTAGTACATCCGATCGAGCCCACCGGCTCGCTCGGGAAACCAGTGCATGCCGATCTGCAGTGACTTGAGGGCGCCTCGGCCCATCTCGATCCTTTCGATTTTCATTCGGTCTCGCCCCCTTCCATCTGCATCCAACGGTCCGTCGAACCCACCCGCTCTCCTACTTGGTCCGATTTGAAACGCACCACGCGTCGATAGATCTCCATGTATTGCGCGCCCATCCGCTCCCAGCCAAACCGTTGTGCCACCCGGCTCGCCGCCGCGCCCATCGCGCAACGCAGCCGTTCGTCGCCGGCGAGCCGGCCGACTGCACCGGCGAGCGCGTCCACATCGTCGGGATCATCGAGCACGATTCCGCACTCGGGATCGATGATTTCCGCGCCGCCCGCGGTGCGCGCCGTCACGACGGGCAGCCCGGCCGCCATTGCCTCCAGCAACGACAGGCTCATCGCTTCGTAGCGCGACGGGAATACATAGGCGTCGACGCAGTGCATGAGCGCCGGGACGTTCTCGACGAAGTCCAGAAAATGAACGCGGCCGGCGACGCCGAGCGCATGCGCTTCGTCCGGATAGGGACTGCCCTTCACGCTCCCCGCGACTACCACATGGACATGGGGCGGCAGGCGCGGCAGTGCACGCAACACGGTGCCGAGGTTCTTGCGCGGCGTGCGCAGGTCTCCGGCAAAGAGCAGCAGGAACCCGTCGTCGGCCAAACCGAAAGCGGACCTCGTGCCGCTCGCCTCGGCAAACGCCCGCGTGTCGACGCCGTTGTGAACCACTTCGATCTTCTCCGCCGTTATGCCCGTCTCCCTCAGCTCGGCAGCCACTTTCTGCGACACCGCCGCCACGACGAGCGATCGACGGTACGCCCAGCGCTCGAGCCGAGCATTCACGCGCGTGTAGACATACTGATAGGCCGAATGCAGGCCCCGCGTCAGCCCGTACGGATAGTAAGGACTCCTCATCCATCCGCCGTGCACGAAGTGAGCGGTATTGACGTCGGCACGGACCCAGGAGATGAACCCGTTGACGTGAAGCACGTCGTACTCACGGTGGTGCTTCCGAAGCCAGGCGGCGCTCTTGATCGCGAAGAGCTGATGACGCAACAGATTCGTCGGCCATGCACGCGGGATACGAATCGGCACCCAGCGTACGCGTGGATCGGCGAGCAGCGCAGGCGACACCTGCGACGCGACGAGCGTGACCTCGCACCCTTGCGCGAGCGCGGCAACGGCGACTTCGTAATTGACGCGCCCCTGTCCGTCGTTGTGACGGACAGCGTGCGTGACGATCGCGATCTTCATGTACGGGATGCCTCGTCGACTGAGGGGGGAGCAAGCAAAGCAGCGGCGTGCTCGCGGAGTTCGCGCGCCCGCAGTTTTTGCCAGTGCGCACCGGCAATCAACGAGGCCATGCTCGTGTAGAGCAGCAACCCGCCCGTACTGACGAACGAGTTCGTGAACACCAGCATCGCGAAGACAGAGCAGGCGAGCGCGAGGCACGCCGACGAAAACTTGTCGTCCCCGAGCGAAAAGGAAGCCCGTATCGCGCGCGCAAGCAGCCAGCCGATGCCGCAGAGATAGAGGAGCGTGCCGGGCCAGCCGAGCACGAATGGAATGTTCATGACGCCGCTGTCGAAGTTGCCGTACTTGCCGAGCTGACTGCCGTTGCCGGGCTGGCTCAGCTTCGTCGATGTTCCCGTCGCCCCGAGCCCCGTTCCGGCCACGTTCGTGAACGCGGTTTCGGCGAACGTCGCGTAGAACTGATTGCGCGCCGCGTAGCTTTGATCGTTGTCGAGGTTCGAGACTGTCTGCAAACGCGCGGACAGACGCTCGGCGACAGGCCCGACCGCGAGAAGCGGCAGTGACAGGCCAGCCAGCACGGCCAGACCGAGTATCGTGCGAACGCGCACGCGGTTGCTCGATTTCGCGAGCTGGATGACGAGCGCGATGATCCAGCCTCCCCATGTCGAGCGCACGAGCGAAAGGCCGAACGCCGCAAATCCCGCCGCGGCCGCCACCCAGCGGAAACGCTGCGTTGCCGCCGGCACGAGGACGAGCGCACCCATCATCGCGAACGCGAAGGGGCCCGACGAATTCATCGTGCTGAAAACGCGCACGCCCATGCGGACCGGGTCGCCTTCGGAATTCATTTGCGAGCCGATCATCCACATCGCGTCCCAGGCCGGCATGAAGAAGAACTGCACCGCGCCGTAGATGCCCATGACGAGCATCCCCCAGACGAACGTCGAGACGATGGCGTCACGGTACTGCGGATAGTCGCGAGAATGCGCGATGATGTGCAGTGCCACCAGCACCGGGTAGAGCCAGTTCGCGAGGTCGTAGGTGGCCGCGAGCGGTCCGCTCGAACCGATGCCGACGATGTAGGCGTAACCGATCGCGACGAGGATCAACAGAATCGGCAAGCCGCGCCACGTGCCGAGCAGGCGATAGCGCCGTACGAGGCCGATCCCGCAGATCATCGTTACCGCCACCGGCGCGATCTGGATGAGGCTCGTCGGCGTGTAAGCGCCTTTGACGTAGTCCGCGAAGCGTCGTACTTCGGGGCTCAGAAACCACATCCACCAGACGAACCCGACGTAGCGCGCCGGGCTCATGAAAAACAGCCACAATCCGACGAGCGTCGCGAGCGCGGGGAATGCGAGCGTGAGCAGCGTGCCCTGATGCGCGGCGCAAAGCATCGCCGTCGCCAAGGACAACAGCGCCTGCGGCAACCAGTGCTTCGGATCGGATCGAGCCAGCCGACCCAGCCCAGCGCTCGCACGCGCGGAAGCGAGAAGCGCCGTCACCGCGTCACCCTGCGCGCATCGTTCGCGCCGAGCCGCGCCGCGCGCCATCGCTCACGCACGGCCGCACGGTTCCTCGATGCGAGCGCGAGCAGCGGATGAAGAAGCCCCGGGTACACGCGCGTGCCGACGAGCATGTACCACCACCACGCGATGCCCCGGCGCAGCGGTGGCAAATACTCGCGCAACGTCAGATGGAGGTTGTACGCCGCGTTGCGTATCGCGGTCGTCGACTGGGCATCGCGCTGGCTGTCGCGAATCCGCGGCGCGGGGTAATGGTCGACGGCGACCAGGGGGTCGTAGACGAGCTTCCAGCCGGCGCGCTTCACGCGCAGGCTGAACGCCATGTCGTTGTGAACCTGGGCACCGCCGCCGCGCAGCCGCTCGTCGAAGCGAATGCCGGCAATGGCGGCGCGCCGATAGCTCATGTTCGCGCCCTTGAGCACGTCGACTTCGCGAGCCTCGCCCACCCCGAGGTGATGATTGCCGATGACCTTGCCCGACGCACGGAGCTTCCCCACGCACGTCCTCGAGGCGTCGAGCACAAGCCCGCGCTCGTGGACCCAGTCCCGACCGCCGAGCGCCCCAAGGCGCGCATCGGCCGTGAACGCCGCCGCGATCCGTTCGAGCCAGTCGGGCCGCGGGGCTGCATCGTCATCGGTGATCGCGATGATGTCGCCCGCCGCCGCATCGAGTCCGCGGTTCAGCGCCGCGACCTGCCCGGCCACTTCGATCGTCACGCAATCGAGGGCGAGCGCGCCCCGCAAAGTGGGGTCCATCAAGACGGCCTGGCTCGCGTAGTCGTCGGGACGCAAGACCACGAGCACCTGATCGGGCCGACGCGTCTGCCGCGATAGCGCGTTCAAGCAGCGGGCGAGATCATCCGGGCGCCGATACGTGGGAACGAGGACCGTCAACTTCATGAGTGCTCCGGTTTTTGTGCGATCCGCGGGATCTGGCCGCGGTCGTTCAAGCGTTGAGATAATCGCGAACCGCTGCATACCCCGCGCGCGAGAGCGCATGAGAGCGATATGGCACTGCATTGAAGATGCCGCCTTGCACACGCACGCCCGCTGTCGCGAGGCGCTTCAACGACGCTGCGATGTCCGCCTCGGCATGCATGCCCGAGCGAAGGACGACGAACGAGCTGCCCGCCAGCGCCGCGACGACCGAGGCATCCGTGACCGCGAGCAACGGCGGCGTATCGATCAGGATCACGTCATAGCGCTTCGCGAGCGCGTCGAGGTACTGACGTAGCCGCGGCGACATCAGAAGTTCCGAAGGGTTGCTCGGATGCGCGCCCGACGCGATGAAATCGAGCGTGCCGACGGCTGTCGAGCGAATCGCCTCATCGAGCGCAATCCCGCCGGCCAATAGCTCGGAAAGGCCGCCCTCGGACAGGCCGCCGAAATACTCGTGCAATGTGCCGCGGCGCATATCGCCATCGATCGCGAGCACACGCCTGCCCGAATCGGCAAAGAGCACGGCCAGGTTCGCCGTCATGAATGTCTTGCCGATGCGCGGAGACGGCCCCGTCAACACCATCACGTTGTTGTTGGCCTCCGCGAGCGCGAACTGAATCGAGGTGCGCAAGCTGCGCAGACTTTCGATGCAGGGATCGTTCGGGCGAGCGAGCGCAAGTATCGGCCTTGGGCCGAGCTTGCGACTGCGCGCATAAGCTGCATCGAGCCGCTCCGCCTCGTGGCTCGCCGGCACCAGACCGTAGAGCGGCAATCCCGCACTGCGCTCGACGCGCTCTGGGTCCTCGATGCCCTTCAGCATGTTACGGCGCACGAACACGAAGCCCGTGCCCGCGATGAGCCCGAGCATCGTCGCGGCCGACAGAATCAACACCTTCTTCGGCTTGATGGGATCGCCCGGGCGCAATGCCGCATCGACGAGATGCACATTGCCGCCGGTGCCGGCTTTTTGCACCGAGAGCTCCTGGATCCGGTTCAGCAACAGCTCATAGATGTCCTCGGCGACCTTCGCGTCGCGTTGCAGCGCGACCCCCTTCACCTCGGAGCTCGGCAGATTGCGAAAGCGTTCGGAGAAAGCATTGCGATCGGACTCGAGCCTGCCGAGTTGCTGCTGCGCCGCCAGGATCGCGGGATGGCTCGGGCCGTAGCGCTGCTTCAGCGCCGCGATCTGCAGTTGCATCGCAGAGATTTGCTGATCGTACTGAATGCTGCCCTCGAGATAAGCCTTCGCTTCCTCGCTCGGATTGATCGACCCGGCCTTCTGCTGATACGAGGACAGCTTCGTCTCTGCGCGCTCGAGATCGGCCTTCATGCGCGGCTCCTCGCTTTTCAGGAAGTCGAGCATCTTCGTCGCCTCGGCCTGCCGCGCGCTCGTGTACTCCCGCAGATACGACTGCGTCACCGCATTGGCGAGCTCGGCCGCGCGAGCGGGATCCTTGTTCTGTAGCGCGATCTCGATCACGCCTGTCTGCTTGCCCTGCTCTTCGACATCGAGCGCCAACTGAAAGCCGGTGATCGCGTCAAGATCGTTCCAGCGCACTACGTTGAAGCGCGTACCCGCACGTGCCACCAGCCGCTTCACGAAAATTGTCACGCCGCCCCCCGATTCCGTTTGGCCCACACGGCCGTCGATGAGCAGATTTCCGTTCGGGTCGCGCAGCGCATAACGATCGCCGCCCAACGCCGTCATCGTGAGCTTCTTGCCTTCGAGAGCGGGCGTCACCTGCAAAGCGTCGACGTCCGCGATCTCGCCGCCCCATGCGTACGACGACAACCCGAGCCATGGCCGCGACGGGATACCCGGCGTGGCGAGCTTTTGCGCGAGACTGCCGATGAGCGGTACAGTCTTCGGCGTCACCGAGAAGTTGAGCTTGTATTGCTCGACGACGGGCGCGACGACACCGCGGCTCTTGATGATTTCAATCTCGGCATCGGTGGGGAGCGTGGTCGAACTGCCGCCGCCCGCCCCACTGCCGTTTTGCGTCTGCAGGCCCTGCGTGGCATTGCTCGGCGCTTCCACGCGCACGTGCGCGTCGGCCGAATAGGTCGGGCTGGCGAGAAAGCAGTAGAGCCCCGCCATCGCGACGACCGCCGCGGCGATGCCGATCAACCACCAGATGTCGTCGAGCACGACGCGCAGCAGTTGCCCGAGGACAACGTCCTCCTCGTCGGACTGAAACACAGCCGGCGGCAGCGCCGCGATCGATGGGGGCACGATAGGAGTCGTCTTCATAGCATCACCGCGTGAGCTGTCTCGTCAAAACAATGGTCTCCAGCGTCGGCAGCACCTGCTGGATCAGCCGGTTGAACTGCACCGCGCTGGCCGTGCCAACGTAGACGACATCGAACGGCTGCAATCGGAACTGCGTCGACAGCAGCAACGCATCGGGCTGCGTCATGTCGAGCCGATAGATGTCGGGAGCGTCCGGACGCGAGCTCATGCCGCGAATCACATACACCTGCCGTGGATTCGCGTCCGTATCGAGAATGCCGCCCGCGCTGGTCAGGGAGTCCGCGATCGTCAGCGACCCCCGGATCAGCTGGACGGCGGTGGGCACCTTCACTTCGCCGAGCACGAATACGCGGCTGTCCGAGCGATCGGGAACGTTGATGATGTCCCCGTCCTCGAGCATCACGTCCTGAGATATGTCGCCGCGATCGAGCAGCCCGTTCGCATCGAGCTGATAGAAACGTTTATGACGCATCAGCCGCACACGCTGAAGATCCGCGTTATCGGTCGAGCCGCCCGAGCGCGTGATCGCGTCGACGAGCGTCAGGGGCACGTCGGTGATTGCGAGCGGGCCCGGCGACTTGACATCGCCGGTCACCTGCACGCGCTGACTGCGATAGGCGAGCACGCGCACATCGAGTTGCGGCTTGTGCAGATACGGCTCGAGCGCCGCGGCGAGCTGGTCGCGGACCTGCTGCGGCGTCTTGCCGGCAACGTGAACGCGTCCGACGAACGGGAAGAAGATGGTGCCGTCGGCGGCAACCGTCTGTCCGTACGGGTCCGCTTGGCCGGGCAGCGCCGTCGTGTAGGGCTGCGCCAGCGCGCCCGCGATCGTTTGTGTCGTGTTCCCCCCCGTCGAGAACGTCGTGCCTTGCGGCGTGGTCAGCTCCGGATGGTCCCAGACGGTGATGCCTAGAATATCCTGAGGCCCGATGTGATAGACGTACTGCGATGCGCTGGAAAACCGAGACTCGGGCAACGGCTGCTGCGTCTGCGCCGCGTCTGCGGCCAGTTTGGCAATGACTTGGGCCGTGATCCGGTGCACGTCGTACATCTCTTCGTTCGCCGGCTGGTTCACCTCCTGCATATGCGACCTGTCGAGCGAATAGCCTGGCAGCGCGGAACAGGCCGTGAGCCAGGATACGAAGCCTGCGGTAAGGACCGGGAGTAGAAAGCGTCGAGTCATGGACGATCGAGGCAAGAAGTCAGGCGGAAAAGGCCGGCACAGGGCCACCGGGGCGCTTCGATCTCGCGGCGGTCCATGACGCGCCGGGCCGCCCGATCGAGTGGTACTCGATGCCGGCTTCGGCCAAGGCGAGCGGCTCGTAGAGATTGCGTCCATCGAAGACGATCGGATGCTTGAGCACTCGTGTGAGCCCCGCGAAGTCGGGGCTCTTGAAGGCCTTCCATTCCGTGAGCACGACGAGCGCATCGGCGCCCTCGGCCGCTTCCATCTGATCGTCGACGAGGGTGAGCCGTGACAGCGCCTCGGGCTTCGAGTGCAAATCCGCCGCGAACGCACGCTTGGCTTCCTCGAGGGCAACGGGGTCATAGGCTGCCACGCGCGCGCCGTGCTCGAGCAGAGTCGCGATCAGCACACGGCTCGGCGCCTCGCGCATATCGTCGGTTTCCGGTTTGAACGCCAGCCCCCAGACTCCGAACGATCTCCCGTTCAAGTCGTCGCCGAAGCGCGCGACGATCTTGCGGGCCAGCACCTGCTTTTGCGCCGCATTGACGGCGGACACGGCCTGCAGGATGCGCAATTCCTGCTCGTTTTCATGCGCCGTGCGCATGAGCGCATGAACGTCCTTGGGAAAGCACGAGCCGCCGTATCCGCATCCCGCGTAAAGAAAGTGATAACCGATGCGCGAGTCCGAGCCGATGCCGCGCCGCACCGCATCGATATCGGCACCGACGCGCTCGGCGAGATTGGCGAGCTCGTTCATGAACGAGATGCGCGTGGCGAGCATCGCGTTCGCCGCATACTTCGTGAACTCGGCCGAACGCACATCCATATGCAGCGTCCGCTCGTGATTGCGATTGAATGGTGCGTAAAGGCGTTTCATCAGCTCGCGCGCGCGTTCACCGAGCGCGTCGTCGTCGCAGCCGAGCACGATCCGCTCCGGGCGCGTGAAGTCGTCGATGGCCGCGCCTTCCTTCAGGAACTCGGGATTGGAGACGACCGAGAACAACGCATCTGAGCCGCGCAGCGCCAATTGCTCGGCAATCGTTGCCCGCACGCGTTCGGCCGTGCCCACGGGCACCGTCGATTTGTCGACCACAACGGTGAAGCGGGCCATATAGCGTCCAATCTCTTTCGCGGCCGCGAGCACGTATTGCAGATCGGCGGAGCCATCCTCGCCGCTCGGCGTTCCGACGGCGATGAACACGATGTCCCCGTGCTCGATGGCGGCTCGCACTTGCGTCGTGAACGTAAGCCGCCCCGCGCCACGATTGCGCGCGACGATCTCGCGCAAGCCCGGTTCGTGAATGGGCATGCCGCCCTGCTCGAGCGTGGCGACCCGGTTTGCGTCGACGTCGTAGCAGCAGACGTCGTTGCCGATGTCCGCCAGGCATGCGCCCGTCACAAGACCTACGTAGCCGCAGCCGATGATGGTCACGTTCATGTTTCGATGCCCTCGATAAGATGAGCCATAGCGGGGGTTAAGCGGAAAGGCCTCGCGTTCCCGCAGCGGTTTCGTTCAATAAGCGTTGCTGCCGGCAAATCCCTTCCAGAATGTAAGGACGACGATTTTGATGTCGAACCAGAACGTCCAGTTCTGGATGTAGTAGAGATCGAGCTTGACGCGCCCGCTCATCTTCTCGATGCGATCGGTTTCGCCGCGAAAGCCGTGGATCTGCGCCCAGCCCGTGATGCCTGGCTTGATCCGATAACGAAACATGTAGCCGTTCACGAGATCCTTGTAGAGATCGTCGTGTTCGAGCGCATGCGGCCGTGGTCCGACCACCGACATCTCGCCCTTCAGAACGTTGATGAACTGCGGCAATTCGTCGAGGCTCGTGCGCCGCAGAAAGCGGCCCACGCGCGTCACGCGTGGATCGCGGCGCGTCGCCTGCGTGATGCGCCCCGAGCTCTCCGCGTGCACCTTCATCGTGCGGAACTTGTAGATCTCGAACGCCTTGCCGTCCGCGCCGAGGCGCCTCTGGCGAAAAAACACCGGGCCCGGCGACGACAGCTTCACCGCAATGGCGATGACGAGCATGAGCGGCGCCAGCGCGACGAGCGCGGCGAATGCGAAAAGCCGATCGAAGACGAGCTTCGGCAACGCGCGCACCTCGCCCACCGGCGAGGCGACGAGATTGATCGCCGGTACGCCGAGCAGATCGACCACCTCCTGATTCAACAGCGTCAGGCTGCTCACGTCGGGGATGAAGCGAATGTTCACGAAGTCGTGTCTGAACGCCGTCACGATCCGATGAACCATGGGCTCGCGCGACATTGGCAACGCCAGCCACAGCTCGCGAATCGATCGACGCCTCACGAGCGCCAGGAGCTCGTCGAAGTCGCGCCTGAGCGGCACCCCCTCGATTGCACCGATACTCTCGCGCCGCGATTGCGATGCACCGTCACCCTGCGCGCCGTCCTCGTCGTCGAAGACGCAAACAGGCCAGAAGCCCGCCTCGGGATGCGCATTCATTCGCTCGATCAGCGACGTCGCGTAAGGTCCGCTGCCGACAATCGCGACGGACTTCCGATTGAAGCCGTGGCGGCGCAACCGTTTGAGCATCGTGTAGACGAGCACTTTGGCGCCGAGCAGCATCGAGATCGCCGAGCACGCCCAGAGTGCGAGCCACGTGCGCGAAAGCGCGTCGACACGATGCACGCTGAAGCTCATCAACACGCCCGCGGCTTCCACGACGAGCCAGGCAAGCGCCGTTCGCCAAAGGAGGTCGCCGAGCGGCTTGCCCCGCCATGAGCCATAAATGCCGAAGGCAGGAAAGAAGGCGACGACGAGCATGGCGTCGAATGCCACCGCAATGCTCTGCGTATCGCTGAGCCAAACCGGACGCCCGGCGTGCAGCGCGCCCGCCGCACACGCCGCAACGCTCACCAGCGCGACGTCGATCAACCGCGAGAGAAGGCCCAGCATCGCAACACCTCGATTTGACGCATCTATTCATGGGTATCCATGAAGCGCTATCAAAAAGCGAACGGCAAGCCGACGAATATTCGAAAAAATTTCAGCGGGGTTTACCGGATTATTTTTTGATTTTTTGTTGCTGGCTGACGCGTGCCCTGGGACCTTGCCCAGCCCTTCGGTGAGTTTCCTTAGTCGCGCTAACGGCTGCCGCCGAGCGCGCCGCTTTTATTGTCGATTTACTTCTTGCGACACTGAGCGGTACGTCATCACTACGCCGAGGAGCGAAGATGAATAGCCCCTACGCCGAGATTCGTTCGCTGCCTCACAAGCGACGGCAGCGCAAAGCCTCGACCCCGCCGGAGCCGACCGCAAGCGTGCAGACGCGATACAAGGTTCATCCGGTCATTCTCGCGGGCGGATCGGGCACGCGCCTGTGGCCCATGTCGCGCGAGCTCTATCCGAAGCAATTGATCGAATTGCTCGGCGACGAATCGCTTCTGCAATCGACGGCGCGCCGCCTCCAGGGCCTCGTGAGCGACCTGCCATTCGCCGATGAAGTGACCGTCGTCTGCGGCGACGAACATCGTTTCACGACCGCCGAGCAATTGCGCGCGAGCGGAGTGCGCGCGCGCATCGTGCTCGAACCGATTGGACGAGATACGGCACCCGCGCTCACGATCGCCGCGCTCGACGCATTGGCTCGAGGCGGGGCCGACTCCGACGCGGTGCTCGTCGCGATGCCCGCCGATCATGCCGTTGCCGACGCGGCTCGCTTTCATGCGGCCGTCGTTGCCGGAATTCGCCACGCGGCGGACGGGATGATTGCCACGCTCGGCATCGTGCCGACGCACGCGGAGACCGGCTATGGGTATCTGCGGCTCGGCGAACCGCTCGCAGCGGACGGCGAAGACGGCTCAGACCGCTCCGCTCACGCGGCCCGGCGGCTCGCGCGCTTCGTCGAAAAGCCGCATCTGGAGCTCGCGCAGCAATACCTCGCCTCGGGCGAGTATTGGTGGAACAGCGGCATTTTCGTCGTGCGCGCCTCGACATGGCTGCACGCGGTCGACCGTCTGGAGCCCGCGATGTACGAAGCCTGTGTCAACGCACATTCGCACGGCACGCTCGACGGCGATTTCTTCCGCCTCGATCGCGAGGCGTTCGCCGCATCGCCTTCGAACTCGATCGATTATGCGGTGATGGAGCGGCTCTCCAGCGACGACACGTTGCGTGGCGGCGTGGCCGTGCCGCTCGAGGCCGGCTGGTCCGACGTAGGCTCCTGGGACGCGATATGGCAGATCTCGCGAAAGGACGCCAGCGGCAACGTCGTGCGCGGGCGCGTCCTGTTGGAGGACACCCAATCGACGCTCGCGCATTCCGAAGGGAGGCTGATCGCTTGCGTCGGCACCCGCGATCTCGTCGTCGTGGAAACGGCCGATGCTGTGCTCGTCGCGGATAAGTCCCGCGTACAGGACGTGAAAAAGGTCGTCTCGCGACTCAAGGCGGAGCATGGCGCCGAAGCCGCGAACCACCGCAAGGTTCATCGCCCGTGGGGGTACTACGACTCGATCGATACCGGTGAGCGGTTCCAGGTGAAGCGTATCGTCGTCAAGCCCGGCGCACAGCTCTCGCTGCAAATGCATCATCATCGCGCGGAGCATTGGATCGTCGTGCGCGGCACGGCTCGCGTCACGCGCGGCGAAGAGACGTTCCTGCTTTCGGAAAACGAATCGACCTACATTCCCCTCGGCGTTTCGCACCGACTGGAAAACCCAGGCAAGCTGCCGCTCGAGATCGTCGAAGTGCAATCCGGCGCGTACCTCGGCGAAGACGATATCGTGCGGTTCGACGATACCTATGGACGAAGTTGAGTCGCCGGCTTGCACGACGGCTGCCAGACATGCGGCGCTTGGCCGATCGGCCGCGATTGGACAAGCGCCGCTACGTCGAAGTCTGACTCGTTCCGACCACTAAGCGTGATAAACGACCTCGGGCGGCTTTGAGTCGCCCCGGCCGTCCTGATGCAGCAGCCAATTCGCCTGGCGTTCCGCAGAGTCCGCCCCGAGCTCGCCCACGGTGCCCACCGCCGCCAAATCCGCGATCGTCGCGGCCCTCGGCGCGGGTTCAGCGCCCCCCTCGGCTCTCTCCGCCGGGAACGCGGCATTCGCATCGGCGCCCGCGCTCGTCATGACAGCGACAGCGCTGGTACGCCGATCGATCCAATCGCGCGCCCATTCGAGCGCGTGTCGTTGCGCGCCCTCATGATCGGGGAAAGGCGGCCCGATGAGACCGGACCGCTCGACCCGCTTGCCGTCTTTCACGATCTCCGCCGAGGCACGGTATGAGAGTGTCATTTGCCTCGTCGCCGGCTGCGCGATCGCGTGAATCGTATAGCCGCAATAGTCGTCACTCCGCTTGTGGATCTCCGCGACGCTGATCGCGGGCGCGCCATGAGGCGCAAATTCACGCATCGGCGGATGCGCGCTGCCCGAATTGTGAAGTGTCCGCGAGGACGCGATCGGCAAA
Source organism: Trinickia sp. EG282A (assembly GCF_040965455.1). Lineage (NCBI taxonomy): Bacteria > Pseudomonadati > Pseudomonadota > Betaproteobacteria > Burkholderiales > Burkholderiaceae > Trinickia > Trinickia sp. EG282A. The sequence continues at coordinate 211,244 of NZ_JBFRCC010000004.1, forward strand.
TCGCCCGCGCGATACGAGCACGCCCCCGCCGCCTGCTGCCACGATTCAGGATTGGTCCAGAACACGCCGCGCAAACGCGGCGATTCAGGAGCCGGCATCTGCTTCGGCGGCTCCGGCGCAACGGGTTGAGGTTGCGGCACGTACGTGAAGACGCGCCCGCCCTCCGAGAGGATCTTGACGATCTCGATCAGCGTGCCGTCGGCAAGCCATTCGTCGAAACGGCGCCGGCACGTGGGCCCCGACGGATAGCGCGCCGGCAACTTCGACCAGCGCTCCCCCGTCGTCAGAATCCAGAGCACCGCGTTGGCCACGATTCGCGTTTCGGCGCGAGGCCGCCCGCGTCGATGCGGATGGACAGGCTCATCGGCCGCAAGCGGAGCGATGCGCGCCCACTCATCGTCGTTCAAATCTTCGAACATATTTTTCTCCACGCAGCCTGGCCTGGCTGCGACGCTTGGCTTGGGCGTTCCGTCCAACGCCAAAGCCGCAGGTTGCACAAAATATTTTTGTTTTTGTGACAGCGACCAAATCCGCACAGCGGCAGTGCGGTTTTGCCCTCCGTTGAAGCAGAAAAGGCGGTCTCGCTCGTGCATGGAAAAAGTGTGCAGAAAACATACCAATCGAGCCTGCACACGGCTTAATACTCTTTCCGGCCGCGGGATACTCGTCGGGCCGGTGCCGGCGCCGACGGCGTATCGATGCTATGCCCTGTCGGAAAGAACAACGAGTCGCTATCTTAGAATATTTTTGCGTGTGCGCAAATGCCGAATGCACCATCTCTTAGCAGAAGTGCAAACAATGCATGCAATGCAAATATCGAAACCTTAATGCAATTCGCGGCGACTCGGATCCGGTATTATTTCCCGGCGAGGCGGAATTATTTTCGCACTGTAATATAAATGTAAGAAAAGGCGCCTCGGACGATTACCGCTCTAGCGCTAGCGGAGATCTTTGACCAGAGATGCGCGAACGCGCGGCTCGATTTCCTTGACCGGCGACGGATAGTTGGCGTGATCGCAACCAGCGAAAAGACGCGCTCCGTCGCGCAAGCGCGCCCGCATCTCTGGCGAGAGCTCGAAGCGCAGGAAATGGACGGCCGAAGTCTTTTCTTCGTTTTCGCGCTCCAGATCTTCATCGGCGACGGCATAGATGGGCGACTCGCCTTCGACTTGCAGGAATACGTGATCCTCTATGCCGATCAGCCGCCGCAATGCCGCGCGGCGCTCAATTTCGTTCTCGTACTCGATTTGCATCGTCGCCTTCAGATTGCTGCCATCGGGAAGCAGCGGCAGGTAGGCATCGAGCTCACCTTGTATGCCTTCCTCGTCGAAAATCTTTTCAATATGCAACATTTCTTGAATCTGGTAGCGAATCGTGATGTCGTCCTCGAACAGCAGCGTCAAATGATTCCCGAGCTGCACGACGCGATCCTTTTTATGCTCGATCACCTGCTCGCGCATTGCTTTTCTTGCTTTGGCATAAGCCTCGAGCGTCATCAATGAATTGCGGGAAATCGTCATGGAATCGCCTTCATAAAAAGCATTCGCTCAGATGTCATAAGCTCTGCGAAGCAGCGTCAGCGGATGCGCGAGCTGCGCTTCTCGCAGCCCTGCTTCCTCGATTCCCTGCTCGATGTGGTGCCCCGCGAGCTGGCAATCGGACGCGATGAACGCAGGTTCGCCCTCGGCCATCGCTTTGAAGACGGGGGTTCCAATCTTCATCGCGGTCCGGTGAAACTCCTTCTTCACGCCGAACGTTCCCGCGTGCCCCGAACAACGCTCGACGACTTTCACTTCCGTTCCTGGTACGAGAGAAAGCGCATCGAACGTCTTGCGGCCCAGGTTCTGCACGCGGCCGTGACACGGCACGTGATACGAAATCTTGCCGAGCGCCCGCTTGAAATCGGTCTTCAGCAGACCGTCGCGGTGACGCGAGACGAAGTATTCGAACGGGTCCCAGAATGCTTCGCTCACCGCGCGCACATCCTCGTCTTCGGGGAACATCAGCGGCAACTCATGCTTGTACATCAGGACGCAGCTCGGTATCGCCCCCATCAACGCGTATCCTTCGCGCGCATACCGCATGAGCACCGGCATGTTCTTTTCCTTTTTCGCGGCCACGCCTTCGAGGTTGCCTTGCTCGAGCAGCGGCATCCCGCAGCACGCTTCGCTCGCCACGAGCACATAGGGAATCTCGTTGTGCGTCAGCAATGCGAGCAGGTCGTGTCCGATGCCGGGCTCGTTGAAATTGACGTAGCAGGTCGCGTAGATCGCGACCTTTCCCGGCGTCCGCTCACCGTCGCGCACGGGTAGCTGCGGTGATGATTTCGCCGAGCGGCGAAACTTGCGCGGGGCGAACGCCGGCAACCAGGCTTCGCGATCCACGCCGAGTGCCGATTCCATCATGCTGCGGGCTGCCTTCGTGCGATTCACCCGGTTCACGGTCTGCGTGACGATCGGAATTCCCGCGAAATGGCCGAGCGCATCGGTGTTCGAAAGCACCTTGTCGCGCAACGCCACTTCGCCTCGCTTATAGCGGGCCGCCTTCGCGCGCAGCATCAGATGCGGAAAGTCGACGTTCCACGGGTGCGGCGGCACGTACGGACATTTCGTCATGTAACAGAGGTCGCACAGGTAGCACTGGTCTACCACATTCGCGTAGGACTGCTTATCGACGTCGTGCGCCTCGCCGCTGTCGGTCTCATCGACGAGATCGAACAGCGTCGGGAACGCGCCGCACAACGATACACAGCGCCTACATCCCGCGCATATGTCGAAGACGCGGGCGAGCTCGTGGTCGATGGCGTTCTGGTCATAAAACGTCTCGGAGCGCCAATCGAGCGGATGGCGAGTCGGCGCTTCAAGGCTGCCTTCTTTGTGGGGCATGAGTCGGCGCTCCTCCGTGGGGACGCACTACCTGCGAGGACTCGTTGTGACGGCCGTTCGTAGGAACTCGCTCGACCGCTGCCGCGCAGGATAGATGCAATGCAATCAGCCGATCTCGCGGAGCCGAGCAGCGGACAAGCGGCGAGAACGCCTCGCCGAGACCGGCGAGTACGTCCTCGACGGCTTCTTTCAGTCGTTCAGCGCCTCGAGCGCCTTCGTATAGCGGTTTGCGTGACTGCGCTCGGCCTTGGCTAGCGTCTCGAACCAGTTCGCGATTTCGTCGAAGCCTTCTTCGCGAGCGGTCTTCGCCATGCCGGGGTACATGTCCGTGTACTCGTGCGTTTCACCGGCGATGGCCGATTGCAGATTCTGCCGTGAACTGCCGAACGGCAGACCCGTGGCCGGATCTCCCACCGCCTCGAGGTACTCCAGATGGCCGTGGGCATGGCCTGTCTCGCCTTCGGCCGTAGAGCGGAACAATGCCGCAACATCGTTTTGCCCCTCGACGTCGGCCTTGGCCGCGAAATAGAGGTACCGCCGATTGGCTTGAGACTCACCGGCGAACGCGGCCTTCAGGTTGTCTTCCGTCTTGGAGCCCTTCAACTGCGCCATCTCATCCTCCTTCGTGGGCCGGGACACGTCGCGAAGGCACGGCACGCCCGGCCATCTGTTCGGGTTTGCGGAAAAACGTCGCGCGAGAAGCGGCGCCAGCGTCGAGCAAGCGCTGCCTTTTCTAATCTAGAAGGTCGGGGGCACGTTCCCCAATTGGCATTTTCTATGCGGGCGATAGTGTCGACGCGCTCGCGTGCCGCGATGCAACAAGAAACCAAGACAAGCCATGGCTCGCACGTTTCGCGCATCAGCCGGTCTCGCGAACGGACTCTTCCAACATCTCGATGAAGGCCTTGCGCCACCAATGGACGTCGTACTTGCGGATCGTTGCCATCAGTGCCGAATGCCGCTCGACGCGTTCGCCGAGCGGCATGGTCAGCGCGCGCTGAATCGCCTCAGCGGCGCCGTGCGCATCGTACGGGTTCACGAGCAACGCCTGTTTCAGATGCTCGGCCGCGCCGGCGAAGCGCGAGAGCACGAGAACACCGGGATCCTCCGGATCCTGAGCCGCGAGAAACTCCTTGGCGACGAGATTCATGCCATCGCGCAATGGCGTCACGAGCGCGACGCGGCTTGCACGATAAAGGCCCGGCAAGCGCCTGCGCGCGACGTTGCGATGGATGTAGCGCACCGGCATCCAGTCGAGCTCGCCGTAGTCCCCGTTGATTGCACCGCAGAGGCTATCCATCTGCCGACGTAAATCGTCGTAGGCTCCGAGGTCCTCTCGACTCGGCGCCGCGATTTGAATCAGCGTTGCACGCTTGCGGTTTTCCGGATAGTGCTCCAGCAAATAGCGCATAGCGCGTATGCGCTGCGGCAATCCCTTCGAATAATCGAGCCGGTCCACGCCGAGCAGCAGCTGCCGCCGAGAGTACTCGGCGCGCATTCGCGAGAACATGTCGACGCCCTCGCGGGCGTCGGCCATCGCCGCGAATTCGCCCACGTCGATACCGATCGGGAACGCGGCGACGCGCAGCGTCCGATTGAACGCCCGCAGATAGCCGTCCGTCAGCCGCTCCGCCCCCAGTTCCCAGTGGGCGTAGTCGAACAAGTGCCGCATATCGGCCTCGGTTTGCAGACCGACGAGGTCGTAGGCGAAGAGCGAGCGGACCAGCCACTCGTGCTCGGGGATCGCGGCCAAGAGCGGCGGGGGCGGCACGGGAATGTGCAGAAAGAACCCGATCGGGTTGCGGCATCCCATCGCCCGCAGCTCGGCGGCGAGCGGGATAAGGTGATAGTCGTGGACCCAGACGATGTCGCCCGGCTCGAGCAACGGGAAAAGGCGCTGCGCGAACAGCTGATTGACACGGCGGTAACCGCTGCCGAAACGCACGTCGAACTGCGCGACGTCGAGACGATAGTGAAACACCGGCCACAGCACGTTGTTCGCGTAGCCGAGGTAATACGTTTCGTAGTCCTGCTGACTGAGGTCGACGGTGACCAGCTGCACTTTGCCGACCGTCTGCGTATGGACGCCGTTGTGACTGCTCGCAACGGAGGCATCCACAGTCTTGCCGCTCCAGCCGAACCAGATACCGCCCGTTTGCTGAAGGCCGTCTCTGATCGCTACGGCCAGTCCACCTGCCGCGGCCTTGCGCGGATCCGCTACACGATTCGACACTACGACTAGACGGCTCACTAGCGCTCCTTTTGAAAACGGGAGTTGTTTGTGAGCGGCATTGGTGATTTATTTATTGCCGCGAGTTTCCTCTTCGGTCCTCTCCTGCCGTGGCGTCGTGCTTGGTCGCTCGTTACTTGGGCGAGCTGTCGTTGGATTGAGCATGGGATGCTAGCACAGTCGGGGTCGGAGGGCCATCCTTGCGCGCGCTGAAAACCGAATCCGTAGTAGTCCTACAAATCCAGTGCCCAGACGTCTGCGTACGCCATGACACGTTGTTCGGGCCGCCACCGCGAACGGGCGAAGTCATTTTTTTCGGTGGTTGGCGGTTCAGATAGTTCAGAATGGCGGACGCATGCCGATAGAGCGGCAGGGGTTGGCGTTTCGCGTAGCGCAGATGGGACCAGCGGAAAGGATGAGATCGATGTACCCAACAACGTATGACAATTTGCTCGTCTTCTTCTCGCTCGCGGTCGCGATCTTCACGTCCTATACCGCGCTCAACCTGTCAGGCCGGATCGCGACCGCACGAGGCCGCATCGCGCGCCTTTGGCTGGCGGGCGGCGCCTGCGCGATGGGGGCCGGGATCTGGTCGATGCATTTCATCGGCATGCTCGCTTTCAGCTTGCCGATTCCGGTCGGCTACGATCCGGAAATTACGCTGCTTTCCTTGCTGATTGCCATCGCGGCATCCGGTTTCGCGCTATGGCTCGTCACGCAATCGAACTTGCCATACGCGCGGCTCGCTTGCGGCGCGCTCGTGATGGGCATCGCCGTGGCCGGCATGCATTACACCGGAATGGCGGCCATGCAGATGACGCCTGCCCTCCAATATGACCCGCTGCTGCTCGCGCTGTCGGTGGTCATCGCGGTGGCGGCCTCGGGCGCAGCGCTCTGGATCACCTTCCATCTGCGCCGCCAGGCGACGCGACGGCCGTTTGCGCAGATGGGCGCCGGCGTCGTGATGGGCGTTGCGATCACCGGTATGCACTACACGGGGATGGCCGCCGCGCATTTTCCTGTCGGATCCGTATGCGGCGCTGCGCGCGGCGGCATCGACACCGGTTGGGTCGCGCTCGCGATCATCGTGGCGAGTGTGGCCGCGCTCGCGGTCGCATTGATCGTCTCCGTCCTCGACATGCGGCTGGAATCGAGAACCGCGGTGCTGGCCGCCTCGCTCGCGCAAGCCAATGCCGAACTGACGTTTCTCGCGCTGCATGACCGCCTGACCCAGTTGCCCAATCGGATCCTGCTCGAAGACCGGCTCGAGCAGGCCATCGCCAGCGCCAGGCAATCGCGCCGGCGATTTGCGCTGATGTACCTCGATCTCGACGGATTCAAGGCCATCAACGACGTGTTTGGGCATCCCGTCGGAGATGCGCTGCTCGTGGAAGCGTCGAAGCGGCTGCGAGGCGCCGCGCGCACGGAGGATACGGTGGCGCGCATGGGCGGGGACGAGTTCGTGCTGCTTGCGCCTGGTATTGAGCCGACGGATGCCGCAACGCTCGCCGACAACCTGGTCACGCTGCTGAGCGACTCCTATCTCATCGACGGGCAGGATCTGCGCGTCTCGGCAAGCATCGGGATCGCCTGTTTTCCCGATGACGGGGACGACCCGCATACGCTCGTCACGCATGCAGACGCCGCGATGTATCACGCGAAAGCCCTCGGGCGCAACGGCTATTGCTTCTTCGAAACGTCGATGAACGCCGATGCGCGCGAGCAGCTTCAACTGCTGCACGACCTGCGCCTCGCGCTTTCGCGAGGCGAATTCGTTCTCCATTACCAGCCGAAGCTCGCCGCGCCCGGTGGGCCGCTCTTGGGCGCCGAAGCGCTCGTTCGTTGGGCGCATCCGACCCGTGGGCTCGTCATGCCGGATCAGTTCATCCCGCTCGCGGAGCGCACCGGCACGATCGTGCCGATCGGCGAATGGGTGCTCGACGAGGCGTGCCGGCAAATGGCCCAATGGTGCAGCGCCGACCCGGCGTTGGCGAGCGATTGGAGCATCGCCGTCAACTTATCCGCCTTGCAGTTCGGAAATCCCGGACTCGTCGAGTGCGTGCGCGGCACGCTCGCGCGCCACGGGCTAGAGCCTCGTCGGTTGACGCTCGAGATCACGGAAACGACGGCGATGCGAGACGCCGCCGCCAGTCTCGCGATCTTGCAAGAGCTGCATGCGATGGGGGTACGCATTGCGATCGACGATTTCGGCACCGGATATTCCAGCCTGCTCTACCTCAAGCGGCTGCCGGCCGCCGAACTCAAGATCGATCGCGGATTCGTGCGCGATCTGGAGCACGATAGCGAGGATGCGGCGATCGTTTCGGCGATCGTCGCGCTCGGGCAAACGCTGAAGCTCAACATCGTCGCCGAAGGCGTGGAGACAAGCGAGCAGCAGGCGTTTTTGACTCAGCTCGGCTGCGACGCCCTTCAGGGATATCTGCTCGGGCGGCCGATGCCGCCGGCGCAGTTCGTGAAGACGTTCCTTCCGACGGGGATGTCGCTGGATCGCGCCGCATCGGCGGAGTAGCGCGCGCCTCCGCTGCTCCAGATTGGCAACTGCGGTTCTGTCAACGATGAAACTGCGCGCCTGGGGCGCCGTGCCTCGTCGAGCATCCACGCGCTCGAAAAGCTCACTGATAGAACTCGCCGGTCGAAGATGGGCTGTGCCAATCCATCCAGTCGTAGGACTCGGCGGTGTGGGCCCATGCCCAGTTTCTCGTCTTCGACCGCTCACCGGCTTTTCGCGAGATTGCGTTCGACGACACCGCTAGCCGGCCCTCGTTGCTCACGCAGCTTTGATCGGCGCTGCTCAAGACTTCCAAAGAATCGCGTTTCACTTACATTCTCCTTTCTACGCTTCCTGCCCTGCAAGCTCGTCTTGCACAGCCGTCGCCACGAGTTCCGCGAACGCTTCGAGCGCCTCGAGCGAACCATGCACAGATTGATATTCCTGCCGGCCGATCTTCGCTTCGAGGACAACCGTCATTCCCGATTTTCGTGCCAAGTCCAGAATGTCCATCTTGTGCTCCCTTCTTCAATTCCACCGCACGCTGAGATCAGCGAACACTTGCCTCTAGTCTATGAATCTCACGGCGCGCATCAATCGCCGCGGAATGAATTCACCGTTTTCAAATGAAGAACAATGCCCGTGCGGCCGCACCGTCAAACCGACTGAACGATGCACTCGCGCAACCATTGATGCGCGCGGTCTCGATGAGCGCGCTCGTGCCACAGCATCGAGATCTCGAAGCCGGGCACCTCGATGGGCGACTCCACGACTTCGAGCGCGTTGACGTTCCGGACGAGGCGTTCCGGCAACATGGCAACGAGGTCGGTATTCGCGATCACCGACATGACGAACAGGAAATGCGGAACGGACAGCACGACACGTCGCGACAGGCCGACTTCCGCAAGCGCTTCGTCAGTGATGCCATAAAACCCGCCGCCGTCGGGCGAGACGATTACGTGCTCGAGCGCGCGGAATTGCGCAAGCGTCGGCCGCCTTTTCAGGCGCGGATGACCTGCGCGGCCGACGAGCACGTAACGCTCCGTAAAAAGCGCCCGGCGACGCAAAGCGGACGGCGACCCGTCCGTCGTATGAAACGCGAGATCGATATCCCCTTGCTCTGCCTGCTTCGCTATCCGTGACGGGATCATCTCGAGCACTGCCAGACGCGTACGTGGGGCGGCCGAGCGCAGCGCATTCAGCGTCGGCAGCACGATGGTCGACTCCGTGTAATCGGTCGCCGCGACACGCCACGTGTGATCGGCTCCGGCAGGGTCGAAAGCGGTTGCCGGTGCCACCGCTTGCTCCAAAGCCTCGAGCGCTTGCCGCAACGGCTCGCGCAACTCGTCGCCTCGCGCGGTAGGCCGCATTCCTCTCGGCCCCGGCAGCAGCAACGGGTCTCCGAAAATCTCGCGCAGCTTGGCGAGTTGAACGCTCACCGACGGCTGAGAGAGGTTCAGGCGCTCGGCTGCGCGAGTCACGTTGTGCTCGGACAGCAGGACGTCCAGTGTCGCCAGCAGATTGAGATCGATCCGTCTTAGATTGACCACGACAATGCCTCGTATTTCAACAATTCATTTCAACTATAGCGGGCGAAACGTTATCTTGCTCTCGTCAACAAGATGGAGTTCGCTCAATGAACGTGCTTATCGTCTACGCTCATCCCGAGCCCGAATCACTGAACGGCTCGCTGAAGAATTTTTCGGTCAAGCGGCTCGAGAATGCCGGACACGTCGTCCAGGTATCGGACCTATACGCGATGAAATGGAAACCGACGCTCGACGCTGATGACTTCCCGGATAGCAATCCGGGTGCGCGCTTGGATCCCGCACTTGATTCCAAGCGCGCATTCGAGAACGGCACTCAGCCCGACGATATCGCATCGGAACAGGAGAAGCTGCTGTGGGCGGACGCGGTGATCCTGCAGTTCCCGCTTTGGTGGTTCTCGGTCCCCGCGATCCTGAAAGGCTGGGTGGAGCGCGTCTACGCGTATGGCTTCGGATACGGCGTGGGAGAGCACTCGGACGTTCGATGGGGCGACCGCTACGGAGAGGGCACGATGGCGGGCAAGCGCGCGATGCTCGTCGTGACCGCAGGCGGGTGGGAGTCGCATTACGGCCCGCGCGGCGTCAACGGCCCGATCGACGACATTCTCTTCCCGATTCAGCATGGGATTTTGTATTACCCCGGATTCTCGGTCCTGCCGCCGTTCGTGATCTATCGCGCGGGCAAGACGGATGAGGCGAGGTACGCAAAGATCTGCGACGAGCTCGGACGTCGGCTCGACGACCTTTGGAACACCACGCCGATACCGTTTCGCCCGCAAAACGCGGGCGCCTATGACATCCCCGAGCTGACGTTGCGGCCCGACATCGCGCCGGGCCAATCGGGCTTCGCCGCGCACGTGGCATAGCGGAGCCTGAGCGACGTGCCGCGCCGGCCGCTCAGCTGGCGGCGACGCCGGCCGGCTGCTCTTCGATCGAGTCGACGCGATCCGGATAGAAGGCGAGACGGCCACGGATCTCGCTGACCGCCTCGTAGGCGTGCTCGTAGGTCCATACGGCATTCACCGCTCGCTCGCCGCCGGACGGAATCGAGAAGTACGAGCAGTCGCCCTTGTAGGGGCAGTATGTCGTGTGATCGGTGCGCTGCAACGAGGACATGTCCACGTCCTGTCGCGGGATGTAGAAAACCGGTGGGTAGTTTGCCTCGCGCAACGTCAATGCGTCTTTCGTGTCGGCAATCACCTTGCCCGCCACCGTGACGATCACGCGAGACGGATTGCGCTCGATCGAAATCGGATGGTCAGGGCCGGGAATCTTCACTGGCTTCGTCATGGCGCCTCTCCTCGAGTTTGGCTCTTCAGGCGGGAAAGCTCGTGTCTGCGAGGCATTGTGGCACCAATCGACTTTTGCCGTTGAGACCTCGGCACCAGTGTGGGGAATCGCTCGCACGACCTCAAGCGGCGCCTCGATCTCACACGACCGGTTTCTTTTTGTCCAGCGATTGACTCCAATGTGAGGGGGTCTGTAGGCTTGCACGCTGGTGCTTGTCCACCAGGATCTCCTATATGCCTACCCTTGCGCAAACCACTTCACCCCAACAGAAAAGTCTCAGACGCCGCGTCATCGCGATCTATGGCGTCCTCGCCGCCTTCAACATCGGCGCCTGGGTCTGGGCCTTCATCGTCTTCCATGGTCACCCTCTGCTCCTGAGCACAGGGCTCCTCGCATACGGATTCGGCTTGCGCCACGCAGTCGATGCGGACCATATCGCCGCAATCGACAACGTAACGCGCAAGCTGATGCAGGACGGGCAGCGTCCCGTCACCGTCGGATTCTTCTTTGCTCTCGGGCATTCGGCCGTGGTCCTCCTCGTCGCGGCCGCCGTGGCCGCGACCGCGGCCGCCCTGGAAAGCCGCATCGAGGACTGGAAAGGCTTTGGCGGGGTGGTGTCGACGAGCGTATCGGCGCTGTTCCTGTTCCTGATCGCCGCAATGAACGTCGTTATCTTGCGAGGCGTATGGCGCGCGTTCCGCAAGGTACGCCGAGGTGAACCTTACGATCATGACGATCTCGACTTGCTATTGAACAGCCGCGGGCTGGTCGCCCGGCTATTTCGCCCGATGTTCCGCCTAGTCTCGAAGCCGGTCTGGATGCTGCCGCTCGGTTTCCTGTTCGGCCTGGGCTTCGATACGGCGACCGAAGTCAGCCTGCTCGGAATCTCCGCAAGCCAGGCGGCACAGGGGCTATCGATCTGGATTGTGCTCGTCTTCCCGGTGCTTTTCGCGGCTGGCATGTCGCTCGTCGACACGACCGACGGCGTGCTGATGCTCGGCGCCTACGACTGGGCATTCGTGCGCCCGATCCGCAAGCTCTATTACAACTTGACGATTACTCTCGTATCCGTTGTCGTTGCAGTGCTAATCGGCAGCATCGAAACACTCGGCCTGCTGGCGGGCCGGTTCAATCTCAAGGGCGCGCTTTGGGATCTGATCGGTACGCTCAACGACAACTTCAACAATCTCGGCTTCGTCATCATCGGCGTGTTCATTTTTGCGTGGCTCGCGTCGTTCGCGATCTATCGTGCGAAGGGCTACGACGAATTGCCCGTGCGTGCGGCAGAGCAGTAGCTGCCGAGCATTGGCGGACGGAAGGAACCCGCGCTCTTTACGATTTGCGAGGGTTCCGCAGGACATACAACGGACATCGCCGCAAATCAAGCGCGCATAGATTGACCTGTCATTCCATAGCACCCAGCAAATATGGAATATTTACCGAATTAACCATTTATTGACGATGAATCGGAAAAAACTGCGCATTATGCTCCATGAATAAAATTCTGGAGTTTTCAAAACTTTGCAAAGAATAGAATTGCGGCCCGTCGCGCCCCTCCTCTAGAATGGCATCCGCGAAAAATATCGCGCCAAAAGAAGAGCCGAGGGAGCGCGTTGAATGAGCTTGCGAAGTATCTCAAGTACGTTACGGGGCGGTTATGCGCAATATCAACGGCTGATCAAGCTCGATACCCGGGCTGGGCCGGATCGGCTGGTCCCGTTGATGGTAAAAGGCACAGCTCAGCTTGGCCGAGACTATACATTCACGGTCGAAGCGGCCGCGGTGCGCGACGGCGACCCCATCGATCCGCGTGACCTGCTCGGCGAGGCGGTGACACTATGGATTCAGCAGGCCGGTGGCGCGTATCTGCCGATTCATGGCTATGTGCATGACTTCGTCGAACTGGGAACCGACGGAGAGTGCAATTACTATCAATTGCGCTTTTCATCGTGGCTCTACTTCCTTGGCCTGCGCCGTGACATGCGCGACTGGCAGGAGCAGCGTGGCGAAGGGATCCTGACCGACGTGTTCGCGGAACACCGCCAAGCGGTCCGCCGCTACCGCTTCGAGTTGCGCAAACCGATGCCTTACTACTCCTATCGCATGCAGCGGGAGTATGACCTCGACTTCGTCTATCGCAGTCTGGAGGAAGCCGGCGTATTCGGGCGGTTCGAGTTTTCCAACGACGGCAAGTCGCACACGCTCGTCATCGTGGATAGTATCGGCGCACTTCCGCCGCTCGAGCAGCAGGTCGTATCGCTCGGCCACGCGGGCGCCGGCGAAGAATTCGATGGTTTCGTGTCCTGGCGGGAACGGCTGCGCTTGCAAAGCGCGCGGTTTACCGCGAGCACATTCGACTACAAGCGGCCCAATCTGTCGAAGCGCGTCCAAGCCGACACATCGACTCCCGAATCCCTGCGTGCGCAGGGCGAAATTTATGAATACACGGGCGCCTACGGCTGGGGGGCACGCGAGGACGGCGAGCGTCAGGTCGCCAACCGAGTCGAAGCATGGGAATCCCAACTGCAGCGTGTCGACGCCATAGGGGGACTACGAGCGGCGTTCCCTGGCTACTGGTTCACGCTGTCTCGCAACACGACCCAGACTGGCGGCTCTTCGGGCGACAACGAATATGTGATCCTCGGTGTGGATTGGGCGATCCGTAACAATGTGCCCGGCATGAACAGCTACCCCGCCTTCGACGACAGCCTGCGCGAGGAGATCGAAGCCCAAGCGCTCACGAAAACAGGCTCCACCATTGCACATTTCGATGGCAGTCTGGGCTTCTTTCAGGTGAAAGTGGAACTGCAGCCGCGTCGCGCACCGTTCCGGCTGCCCCGCGAGCACCGCAAGCCGGAGATGTCGCTCATGAGCGCCATTGTCGATGCTGCCAATGGAGAAGAAGTCTCGACCGATCGTCTGAACCGCGTCAAGGTGCGCTATCCCTGGTATCGCGACTCGCGTGCTTCTTGCTGGGTGCGGGCGGCGTTTGCCGACGCGGGAGATCAGCGCGGAGCCATCCACCCGCTGCGTGGCGGCGACGAAGTCCTCATCGACTTCCTCGGCGGCGATTGCGATCGGCCCGTCATCGTCTCGCGCGTCTTCGGCGGCGCCAGTGAACCCGTATGGCACACCAACGGGCTCCTCTCGGGTTACCGCTCGAAAGAGTACGGCGGGAGCGGCTACAACGAGCTCGCAATGGACGACTCGACCGGACAAAATCGCGTCCGACTGTACTCCACCAGCTACCAGACGCAGCTTCATCTCGGGTATCTCATCGACCACACGAATAACACGCGTGGAGCATTTCTCGGAAGCGGCTTCGACTTGAAGTCGGATGCCTATGGTGCAATCCGAGCGGGCCAAGGACTCTATGTGTCGACGCATCCAGCGTCAGCCGTCCAGCCGCTAAACGTGGCCGCGGCCAGCGAGCAGCTCACGGGCGCGGAAAGCGTAGTCGACATGGCATCGCAAGCGAGTACGGCAAACCATGCCGAGAGCCTCGACGATGGTCTGCACGCGCTGAAGCGCTTCACGGATGCGACGCGCTATAGCGTGACGGGCAGCATGGGCAGCGGTGGACGTACCGCTGGGGGCGGCACCGGTAATGCGAACGGCTTCGCGTTGCCGATCATGTTGCTTGCGAGCCCCGCAAGCATGGGTTTGTCGACGCAGGATTCGATGCAGGTGGCGGCGAACCAGCACGTGAACGTCGTCAGCGGTCAAAGCACGCACATTGCAACAGGGAAGTCACTGATTGCAAGCGCCATGGAGAAAGTCAGCCTGTTCGTGCAGAACGCTGGCATGAAGCTGTTTGCTGCCAGGGGCAACGTCGACATACAAGCGCAAAGCGATGCCATCACGGCTTCCGCATTGAAGGACATCACGATTACGAGCACCGATGGCCGAATCGTGCTGTCGGCCGAGAAGGAAATCTGGATCGGCGCGGGCGGCTCGTACATCAAGATCACCGCTGACGGAATCGAGAACGGTACGTCGGGCCAGATCGTCGAGAAGTGTGCGAGCTGGGACAAGCCGGGACCGGCCACGATGCGGATGCCCACTCAGATCGTCAGCGCGCCCAAGGGCTGCGCATGGAAGCTGACCTCAGCGTCGGGCGACAGCGCCTCTAGCGTTGCACTGGATTAAAGGCCATGAATGCATCCGACGATCAACGCCATGCGGACGCGGAATCCGCGCAAATCGAGGCGGCCACGATCGCGCTGCGCCGACATTTCGAGCGCCAGCATCGTGATATGCATTGCCTGCTCGTAGTGGACTCGGGAATGCGAGCGTTACCACCAGCAAAAAAGGGCAAGCCGACGTTTGACGACTTGCCTCGCGCTGTCATCGAGGTCGATCATCCGGCGTTTCCCGCTGAGCATCGGCCCTATCTCCTGACACTCGATTTGTCGCAGCCGCAAGATTGCATGTTGCTTTTCGACAGCGTGCGCGTCGCTTACCACGATCGACGCCCCGATGACGTCGTGCAAGGACTCGGACAGCGGATCGGCGGCTGGCTGGCAAGCTCTTTACCGGCCGATGAAGTCGCTGCGCACTGGTCCAAATATTTACTGCAGCAGGACGGCCGCGCGCGAACCTGCGCGCTGCGCTTTTACGACGCGCGCGCGTTGAGTCTGCTCTGGCCGGTGTTGACGCTCATGCAGCAGGAGACGCTGCTCGGTCCCGTCAAAGCGTGGTATGCACTCGATGCCTGTGCCGAACTCTGTACGTACAAAGGGCTGTATCCGCAGTCGCGGGCTGAACTGCTGCTCAAGCCGGGGCAGTGGAATGCGATCCACCGACATGGCCTGATCAATCGCGCATTGGCGCTGCACATGGCGGCAACGGGCCGGCAACCGACGCCTGACGAAGTGAAAGCGGCCGTGGCGAGCGCGGAACGCGCCGAGCACTTTGGATTGACTGACAAAGACGACATGATCGCTTTTATCGGACATGCCCTAGCGTGGCATCCCTACTTCGATAGCCATCCACGCATCTTGGAGGCTTTACGCGAAGTCTCGACGGACTGCTTCTATACCGCCGCTGTCAGCGAGATCGGGCCCGAAGAGATCGGGGACATCAGGAGCGGCAGCTGGCTCGCCGGACCAAGAACGGCATAAGCCGACCGTGGGCGTGAGACGAGATGAAGAACGCGAAATGAAATGCGATAACTGCGAAAAGGCGGGTTTGCCGATACTTCCGGTGCGCTACGCAGTGCTGCCCGAGAAGGCGCCTGTGAAGCTGCCCGAGGGCCTCAGCGGGCACCGCGTGACCGATGTGACGCTCACGGGGCACCGATACGGTGTAGGACCTTGCGTGAAGGCTGGGTCTACCTTTTCTACGAGCGAGGCGCCCGCGGCAATCGCTACTGGGAGGCGTACCGGGTGACCGAAGACGGTCGCCTCTGGAAGCAATCTCTGCCGCTGCCGCGAGAGCCCCATACAGATCCAGCCTGCGCTAAGGCGGGCATCGCGGTGCCGATGGACATCATCGCGATCGAGCAGCCGCACAAGTGCGGCAAGGTCTACATCGCGTTTTCCGAGCACACTTGGCATCAGGAAGTTTTCGAGCAATACGCAAACGATGCATTCGCGGCTCTGCGCGAGCACCGCATGCAGGCTATCGAACCGGCAAGCTGGATTAACGGCGGCGCGGATCCGCATGGGCATGCCGTGGAGGCCACCGAACGCCGGATCGATGACGTCGTCGAGTACATGCCCGGCTTCGATCCCAAGCAGCTCGAGCTACCCGCGGCGCCCCATCCCTCAAAGCCGGCGCCACCGTTTAGCGATGCAACAGGGGCTTACAAGTCGGAATGGCTTCAAAAAGAAACGACTCGCTATCCATTGCATATCCGGCAAGCCACGCCGGATTCCGCGAGCGCGGCGCTCGTCAAACTCATGCACGCCGTCGGCGAGACGGCCGACGGGAAACACCATCGGCCGATGATGCTCGGCTTGTGGGATGCCGTCGGTGTCGTGCATGAGCTGAACGGTTTCCGCAACGAGCCGCTCGCATGGCTGAACCGATATGCGAGCGAAGAACGGCGCTTGCAAGTCGCGGCGCTCAATGACATTGAAACGGCGCACCGAGTCGTTCGCTCCAAGGAGGAACGGGAGTTGAACACTCAGGAGGACATGGCGAAACAGGCACAGGAGATGACCGGACTCGGGCGACCCGGAGCGCGGGCGGCGTTGGCCGCGCAGCGCGTGCAGGCGCTGGCTAGCGCGTCACCGTCCCGCGTCGAGCAGATCAATGCCTACTACGACGACATGAATTGGATGACGGTCAACCAGATTCCGGGCAGCTATCAAACCCGCCTGTATCAGTTGGCCCGCTCAACCAACGCGGTTAACCCTACTGCGTTTGCGAATTACACTAATCCCGAGCGCGATCGAATCATGGCCGATGCGCGCGCTTACGCTCAGGCGAAGCCCGGTTCGCACGATCGCACCTTGAACCAGATGACGGCTTACCGATGGTCCGTGTACGAGGCACGCCTCGATCGACCCGCGATTAATTTATTCAGCCAGCATTACCGGGCGCTACAGCACGACGTTTATACGTTGCAGGAAACGCGCAGCGACGACGTGGGCCAATGGCTGCTGAAGGCGCCGTTGCTGTTGGACACGCTCGAGGATTACAACTCGAACGATATGGCCGATAGTCTGGCGCTCGAAATTGTGGTGAGCGAGGCGCTCTGCGGTCTGGCGAATACCCCTAAGGGAAAGAACATCGTCGACGCCCTCGTCAACAAGTGGGATCCGACGCAGGCCGAAAGTTTGGTTTGGCGCGTGATTGCGTTAAACAAGATGACTGCCCGCATCGAGTTGCGCAAGGTGCTGGAAACGGCGCGAGCCCACAAGGACTCGCCGCTGGACAAAGGTTTCGATACGGTGGCGAGCGCAGCGGCCGGGGCCAAGACACTGATCGGCTATTACAAGAATTTGACCCAACTGTCGCTCGAAACCGACGAGAAAAGGATCACCCCGATTGGCAACCTGCTGCGGAGGCTCGAAATCGACCAGTTCGGCATGGTCGTTGGCGATGCGATCTTCGCCAAATTTCGCGTCAATCAATTGGGCGACTTTGTCGGCGAGAAGATCATACAAACGCTGCTGCTGCAGCGCGCGGGCGTGTCGTATGAAGACGCGATGGCCTTGGTGCGCAAGCAGGCGGAAGTCGAACATGCGAGCCGGCAGGAGACGATCCAGCGACTTCTGAAAACGCGTGGGCTGCTGCGCGCGCCAGCGCCAGAGGGATCTGCTCCAGCTACGCAGGCGTTGTACGACGTATGGGGGAAGGTCAAGCTCAACGACGATGGCGTGAAGCAATTGCGGACGCAGCGGATCGCCGTAGTCGCAGCGCTGCTGGAAGCCGTCAACTTCGCGCACCTGTTAGCTGGTGCGCCGGATAACGATACGCGACTGAAGCTCGTGCAGTCGGGCGCGTCACTGTGCGCTTCGGTTATTACCATCGTTATGTCGCCGTATTACGCCACACTTAAGGAATCTATCCGCGGGCAAAGTTGGAAGTTCGTCGGCGGCACGCTTGGCGGCGCGGCAACAATGATTTCCTCATGGATGGATTTTGGGAGTGCTTTGGAAAAGTACAAGAAGAACGAGTTCGATCTTGCCTTGGTCTTAGGTGTCAAATCATTTGGAGAGTTTGTTTCCGGCACAGCAATGCTGATCGATTCCATCAGCACCGCGGCGCCATTGCTCAAGAAACTAGCCGCGCGCTTCGGCACTGAGACTGTTATGGCGGCCGTCGAAACCGTCACGGAACGAGCAGTCGTCATTGCAGGCATGCGCGCAGTGGGGATCCTAATCGGCTGGGAAGCTACCATTTTCCTGCTTGTGCTCCAAGCCTTGGCCGATTGGCTTACGCCAGACGCGTTAGAAGCGTGGTGCTCCCGCTGCGCTTTTGGTACTGGACGCGAAAGCTTGTTTCGCGTCGCCGACCATAGTGTCGACAAGTACACTGACGCCGTCCAGCAGGACAGGGACTTTACAGACGCTATGGCTAAATTTTCATGAAAAAGATCGAGCCTGACATCCCGACCGTGCTATTGAGCGGGACTATCTCCAACCTCCGTCGCGCGCGGCGCAGTCATAACTTCGTGTTGACGCAGTCGCAACACTGGCAAGTCGGGGCGACCGCTTTGGGGGCGACCGCGATGGGCATGGGAGCGGCCGGCATCGGACTTCTCAATATGGCCACGAACTCCGAGGAGGAAGCCGATTGGGTACAGTTTGAATTAGATGGGAAACAAATTGACGGCTGGCTGTGGATGATGCCGATGCGCGACGGCGATAAAGTCGAAGTCGTGGCGCAACAAGTGCGTCAGGATCAATACATCGCATACGCGGTAAAGCGCGAGGGAGATGAACTATTAGCGGTTTACCCGCATACCACCGCAGGCCGAAAAGCACATTATAGGAATATGAGAAGAATGATGTGGAGATCGTTCTTCGTTGTTTACCCAATGTTTCTCGTTATGACCTACTTTGCAAGCAAAAGAATCGGCGGGATATCATTAGCTGATTTTGCTTATCTAAATAGTTGCATAGGAATTTGTGGATTTCTTATGTTCAGCATCCTTTTTTATCGCGCAGCTCGAAGATTGGTGCGCTTTGCGTACCTGGCAGAGACCATCTTCGGCGCCTACGGTTGGCCAGACGTTGAGAACATTGACCTGCGCAAGACCTCGCGCGAGAACCGTCGGGAAAACAGACTACCCAATTACGGCAACTTCTATTTCCGCTACAAGTGACGGCCCTGTTGACAACGCCATCGCCGCGATTTCAAAGCTTTCATGCAGAAAATCAAGCCTGACATCTCCACCGTGCTGTTGTGCGGGCGCATCGCAAACTTGCAGCGCTCGAGGCGCAGTCACGACTTCGTCTTAAGTCAGGCCCAACAATGGCAGGTGAGCGTCACCGGTTTGGGCGCAGCAGCAATGGGCATGGGAGCAGCCGGCATCGGGCTCATCAATATGGCTGCCAACTCGGATGAAGAAGCCGACTGGGTCGAGTTCGAACTAGACGGGAAACATATCGAAGGATGGCTATGGATGATGCCAATGCGCAACGGCGACAAGGTCGAAGTTGTAGCACAGCAGGCCGGTGAAAACCAATATCTTGCCTTCGCGGTAAGGCGGGAAAGCGATGATCTGTTGGCGGTCTACCCGCACGCAACAGCGGGCCGAAAGGCACATTATAAGAATATGATGCGAATTATGTTGTGGACATTCTGTATCGTCTACCCAATCTCTATTGTTGCCTTTTACTTGGCTGGAAATGGGTTTGGCGGAGACCCGGTTGGCTTCTTTTCTGATATGACACTATATGGAGCAGCCGGACTAATAGTGCTTATCGCAATATTTTATCGCACGGGACGCAAATTGATGAGTTTTGCGCATTTAGCCGAAACAATCTTCCGCGCCTATGGATGGCCGGACGTTGAAAAAATCGACCTGAGAAAAACTTCGCGCGAGAACCGCCGTGAAAACAAGCTACCGAACTACGGAAACTACTATTTTCGCTACAAGTGAGGGTAGATGAATCTACTGCAGGAAGACGAGGAAACCATCCATGATCAATCTCATTCGCGTAGGCGACGACACTGACCACGGCGGCAAGGTGATCACCGGCTCGCCGACGATGAGCTTCGATGGCCGCTTCGTGGCGCGCAAAGGTGACGAAGTCTCATGCCCCAAGCATCCGGGCATCGAGCCAAACATCATCATCGAAGGCGACGAATCGATGACTGACGAAGGCGTTCCGATCGCGAGGCACGGGCACAAGGCAACGTGCGGCTGTCATTTGATTTCGAGCCTCATATCGTGAGCAGAGTACCCGATGGTCCCGCAGATATCGCGACCCGACAGCCTCGCCTACGAAGAGGCCCGGCGAGAAAATAGAAGCCCGATGGTCGCAAGAGCAAACCCGGCCCCTGCATAAAACGTAGTCGCAGCACCGAGTCGGTCCCACAACTCGCCTGCGATAACGCTGGAAACAAGCGTCACGATCCCGCTCACCAGATTGAAGAACCCGAACGCAGTGCCTCGAAGGTGTGCCGGGGCGGCGTGGGAAACCATCGTAGCGAGCAGCCCCTGGGTCATACCCATGTGCAATCCCCAGAGCGCGACGCCGGCGATTACTACGGTCCAATGCGAGCCGTGCGCAAGCACGATATCAGCGACCATCAACACAATGAGACCCGCAGCCAATAGTTTCCGGTGACTCATTGCATCGGCGAGTTTGCCAAACGGATAGGCCGACAGCGCATAGACGATATTCATCGCCACCATCACGAGCGGCACCAACGCAACGGGAACGCCGCTCGCCATCGCTCGCAACACAAGAAACGCCTCGCTGAACCGTGCCAGGGCGAACACAGCGCCAACGACAACGACCCACCAGTAACGCGCGCCCAATTGCTCGAGGTTATGCCAGCGAATCGGGTTGACTCGGCGTGTGCCGGGCTCCCTCTCCGGCTCTTCCACCCCAACGGTCAACAATCCGACGGCGATCAAACCGGGCACGACGGCGACCCAGAACGCGAGCCTGAAGTTGTCGGCGGACGCAAACATGATGGCGACCGCGAGTAGCGGCCCCAGAAACGCACCGACTGTGTCGAGCGATTGACGCAGCCCATACGCCGCACCTCTGAGATTAGGCGGCGTAACGTCGGCAACGAGCGCGTCGCGGGGAGCCCCTCGAATGCCCTTGCCAACGCGATCGATCACGCGCGCGGCCACGACGACACCGATGCTTGGGGCAACGGCGAACAGGGGCTTGCTCAACGCACCCAGCCCATATCCCGCAACCGCGAGCCATTTCCGATTGCCGAGATAATCGCTGAGAGTGCCCGAAAACACTTTGACGATCGGAGCCGTCGCCTCCGCGATACCTTCGATGAGCCCAATGGCCGTCGCGCTGGCACCGAGCGTCGCCATAAGGAACATAGGTAACAAGCTATGGATGATCTCGGACGAAACGTCCATGAAGAGGCTGACGCAGCCCAGTATCCATACACTGCGTGGAATCTGTCGAAGAACACTGATACGCGGTTCGGTTTGCATCGGCAATAGCGCTGAACGAGCTTGTCATCCTCGATATCGGCGCAGTATATCCGCTCCGTATTTCAGCTCTGCCAACGGAGGGCAAGCGTACTGTCGGAAATCGTTGGAACCGAAGGAAAGCCTTGCGCCACACATGTCACGCGGGAGACACCGCCAAATCTTGCACGAATAGCGCGAATCTGCGCTACGCGCGTAGAACGGTCACCCCCGCTTTCTCGATGGGATCGGTCAGCTTCGAGTCAGCCGATTCCTCCACGATGATCGTCTGCGCCAACCCGATATCGCCGATGACATACGGCGAGGCGGCATTGAGCTTAGCGGAAGACGCCAGCACGACAGTCTCCGCCGCGCGGCCGGCGAGCGCCCGTTTGATGTAAGCCTCTTCGAAGTCGCCCGTGCTCAAGCCGGCCTTCGGATGCACGCCTGTTACGCCCATGAAGTAAATGTCCGCATGAATGTGCGACACGGCCTCCACGGCCGCGGCGCCGACCGTGACGATCGAATGCTTGTAAAGCCGTCCGCCGATAAGCACTACTTCGATCGACGGATGATCCGCAAGCGCGACCGCCACGCTTGGGCTGTGCGTCACGACGGTCGCCGAGAGATCCGCGGGGAGGCTGCGCACCAGGTGCGCCGAAGTGGTCCCGCCATCGATGATGACAACCTGCCCCGGCGCGATCATTGCGGCGGCCCTGCGTGCAATGCGTTGCTTCACGGGCGACTCCATGTCCTCGCGTTGCGCGAACGGCGCAACCGCCGGCGATGCCGGCAACGCGCCTCCATGCACGCGCTGAAGCAAGCCCTCGGCCGCCAGTTCACGCAGATCGCGGCGCACCGTATCTTCAGAGACATCGAATCTGACGCTGAGCTCGGTTGCCAGCACTTGTCCATCGCGCTTGAGCGCATCGAGGATCGCTTTCTTCCTTTGACTAGTCAGCATGGTCATGCACGAATTATCTTGAAATTGCACGAATATGCACGCTAGTATAAGCGATGTCGGACAACGGAGGGAACCAAAATGACGATGACGTCGATGAAAGACCGCGTGCGCATGATCGATACGCAAGTTCTGGCGGATGACTGGTACGTGCTGCGGAAGGTGACGTTCGATTTCCTTCGCAGCGACGGAACGTGGCAGCGTCAAAGCCGCGAAACCTACGATCGCGGAAACGGCGCAACGATCCTGCTCATCGATCCTCGCTCGAGCAACGTCGTATTGACGCGCCAGTTCCGGATGCCGGCGTTCGTGAATGGATACGACGGAATGTTGATCGAGGCCGCGGGCGGGCTTCTCGACGATGCCTCGCCCGATGTGCGCATTCGTGCGGAGGCGGAAGAAGAGACCGGTTATCGGGTGACGCACATTCGTAAGGTCTTCGAAGCATTCATGAGCCCGGGGTCCGTCACGGAGAAGCTTTACTTCTACATCGGGGAATACGACGCATCGATGCGCGTCGGCTCCGGCGGCGGATTGAAGGACGAAGGCGAAGATCTCGAAGTCATCGAAGTGCCATTACGAGAGGCGCTTCGGATGATCGAAAGAGGCGAAATTATTGACGGCAAGACGATCATGCTGCTCCAATATGCCGCACTGCACGAACAAGAGCTTTTGTCGGTTCACCGACACGACCGCCGCGGTTGAGCCGCAAGAACTGGTAACAAGCTCCCGATTCACGCCGCACATGCGAGCTTTCGGTCGGTGCGTCCGCGCTTATCTTCGTTGCCGTCGGGGCACGGACGCCGATCTCTCAGCGGAAAGGCGCGGCCATGCCCGCGATGCCATCCCCGAGCTGCACAACGAGAGGTCGCCCATGATTCGTCACATCGACAAGTCCGCATTTCATCCACGCCGGCGCGCGGCTGCGTCGGTTATCGTCCCGCTCGTCGCGCTAGCGGCGACGATTCAACTCGCCCACGCGGCAAGCTTCAAGTGTCCGCACAATGCTTCGGTGTCCGAAAAGCTGATATGCAGCGATCCACAACTGTCGGCGCTGGACGATAAGCTCGCCGTCGTTTATCGGCTCGCCAAAAATGCCGCCCCGGTGCCCGACGCGATAGAGGCGGACCGAGTCGCTCAATGGCAATGGCGCCAACACAACTGCACGGACAAGGCCTGTGTCGCGGACTGGTATGAGCGACGCATACGCGAACTCGCTGCCGACATTGCGCATGGGCGAAGCGCGGAAGTCACCACGCTTGCCGCCAACATGGCGGAACAGCACATCGAACCGGAAGCGAGGGCCGCCGTCGTTCAGTTGAAGGGTTTAGGCGATGCAATGACCATCGACAGCAACGGCAATCCGCGAATCGATCAGCGATCGGCAGCTTGCGCAAGCAAGCCCGGCCCCGATAGTTGCTTCGTTTCGAGCGCCCATGAAGCCGTCGCGGGATTGGACAAAAAGGAAAAATAACGGAAACGTCACGAAGACAACTCGCGCGGAGACGTGGTCCGTCCGCGCGGAACCGGACGCTCGTCAATGCCGGTGCCGATGATGAATGTCGGGGAAATGCGCGTGCGAATGCGTGATCGGCAGATGCGAATGCGGATGCACATGCGGCTCGTCACCGCTGTACGGAAAGTCATGCTCGTGCTGGTGATGTTCGTCATGACGATGCCGATGCGTGTGCGTCAGTGGTTCATGAGTGTGCTGATGCTCGTGTCGCTCGCGCACATGGAGCCAGACTCCGATAGCCATCAACCCTGCCGCGATCCAGAACAGCGCCGGCGGCCACGCGGGCCAGATCGCAAGCGAAAGCACTACGCCGAACAACGGCGCGACCGAAAAGTAAGCGCCCGTTCGCGCCGTTCCGAGGTGGCGCAGTGCCACGACGAAAAGCACAAGACTCACCCCGTAGCCCGCGAACCCGGTCAGCATTGCGGCCGCGATCGCAAGCGCGGACGGCAGATGCGCGCCCGCGACACATGCGATCGCCAGGTTCACGGGCCCCGCGATCAACCCCTTCAGGCCCGCGATCACCATTGCATCGTTCGTCGACACTCGGCGCGTCAGATTGTTATCGATAGCCCAGCACAGACACGCGCCGACGATCAGCAGCGCACCGGTAGCCAACCCATGCCCGCCCGGCTGCCATGAAAGCAGGACTCCTCCCGCGACGATCGCGATCATCCCGAGGAAGATCTGCAGATCGACATTTTCGCGAAAGACGACCCACGCAATCACCGCCGTCAGCACGCCTTCGAGATTGAGCAGCAGTGAGCTCGAGGCAGCGGGCGTCGTCGACAGGCCGAGCATCAGCAGCGCGGGGCCCGCCACACCACCGGCCACGATAGCGCCGGCCAGCCAGGGAAGTTCGCTTTTTTGAATGCCCGCGCCATCGATGTGTTTGTTGCCGGTCCGGTCTACTGACAATCGGCGAACGACAATGGCGATGCCCAACCCTAAACCACTACCGAGATAGAAAAGCCCCGCCACCATGAATGCGGACGTCGATCCGAGCAACGCCTTGGCGAGCGGCGTTGCCGCGCCGAAGAGCGCCGCGGCGACGAGCGCCGTCAGAATCGCAGTAAATCTCGGGTTCATCGCAGCAGCCAAATTGATGGATCACGGTCGAATCGCAGCATACCCGATCGCAATCAGCCTTTCGATGCGGCTATCGAAGGGAAGCATCGAGGCGCCGGCAATTCGACAACGCGGCAACTTAGAACGTCACGACCGTCCGCAACCCCACCACCGCTTCATTGCCGATTCGCGCACCGCCTTCGCTCGGATTCGGAATACCGCCGCCCGGCCGGAAGAAGTACTGGAAATCCGCCTGCAACAGCCACCATGGCGCCACCTGATACTGGTACGTGGCCTCGACGACAGTTTCGGCGGAGCGCACCGGATAGCCGGGCGTGGTCAATGCGGCCGTGTCGCGATCGAGGGCGCTCGCGCTCGCACCGATGTTCGCATAGCCGACAGCAAGGCCGACCGAATCGTTGTCGCGCCCCTTGAACGGCGCCTTCAACACGACGCCCGCATCGACGTTGAAATTGACGACGTTGCGGTCGCCCGGCGCGCCCATCGCGCGAGTAAACACGCCCAACGACCGGGGGCTGTCGGGGCTCGGGCGCCAGACCATCTGATCCGCCACGGCATAGACGCTCCAGTTGCCGCGATGCGTCGCGGGCACACCGCTCGAGAGCGGGCTCGCCAGCGAGACGCCGGCGCTGTCGTAGTGCTGATCGGAGAAGCGCGCGTTGTTATACCAAAAGCCGATCTTGTAGGTGCCCGGCAATCCGCTTGGTTGTGGCGACGCTGAGCCGTCGGCCGGCGGCTGGTTGATCGCGTACTGGAGTTCGCCGATCAAGAGTGCACCGTTGTGCAGATTGAACGTCGTGCCACTGGCGTTCAGCTTCTGCACGTCGCCAGTGCCGGGCGCCGGATTGCCATCGAAGATGCCGCCCAGCACGGTCAACGAATTCGTCGGCTTGAAACGCAGTCTCACGCCGAGCGACGACAACGGGTAAGCGGGTCCGCCGGCGGGCATATCGGCAGCGGGCAGCACGGGCCAGCCGAACGTCGCGTTCACGAACGTCGCCGAATATTGGCTGACGATGAATTCCTGGTCGAGACTTTGCTGACCGACCTTCACGTCGAGCTTGTCGCCAAGCGACTGCTGATACCAAAGTTCCCACAAGCGCGTCGTGGCCTCGGCCTCGACGCCGCTCACGCTCTGCAGCGCGCCGAGGTGCGACGCGGTGATGCCGCGGCCATGGATCTGCAACGCGTCGACGAAGAACTGACCGCCCTTGATCCCGAACGCCTTGTCCATATCGACATTGAGGCCGACCTGTGTGGCGCCGTCGTAGGCAAGACCTCGCTTGAACCCGCCCGTGAGGTTTCCGAAAAGCTCGCTCGTTTCCTGAATGTTCAACGTCACACCGTAGTTGCCCAGCCAGGTCCGCAGTCCACCCATATCGCCCAGCAGGTTCGAGCGCTCCCAGAACCCGGTCGGGGCCGGCGGTGCTGCAGGTGTTTCAGATGCGGGGGCCGCGGCTGTTTCGGCTGAGTGTGCGGCCGCCTCGGCGGGCGCGGAAGCCGCCGCGACGACAGGCGCCGAAACAGCCGTGCTTTGCGTTTCCGCACTGGCCGCCTCCGACGCGGATTCCGCATAAGCGGGCATAGCCGCGCCCGCGCTGAGCGCGAACGCGAGCAATGCCCCTGCGTAATAGGACGGCGTCACCGTCGCGAAGGCGGCGCCGGCAAACGCGGAGACGCGACGAACCGGCATGGATGCGCTGTCACGGAGAATTGGCAGGGTTTGGCGAACGAATATCATTGGTCTTCTCGATAGGGATTTGAACCGCGCCGGTTCATGCGTCCGCGAACCAGCAGGCGCGACCGGCAACGTCGATGCACACTGGCACGCGCCCGAAGCACGCGGCGAACGGTCGAACAAAAAGGAAGCGGCTCGAGAAGGACCGTGGGCATCGGTCCCGAAACAAGCGCGCTGACCCTGCAATCACGGTCAGCGGCACAGGAGATCAGACGTCGCTAACGCACGATTGCGAAATGGCTGCCGGCTCTCACCGGCCGACAAGATCGACTACTACATGCGTCCACGAAGGACTCCTCTGTTGGAAAACAGGGCGGATTCTATGCGCGGTACTTCCGCTCCTGCAAGTAAAAAAATCGTGACAGTCGGATGTCTGGAACAATCGCATTGCCGCGCGGCGCGGCAGCGGTACTGCTGCGTTGTTGGAATGCCACAGGCACCGTCATCACAGACGAGGCCGTTCGCTTCGCTAAGCAACGGATCCTCCAACGCTACTCGGCATTCGTGGTGAGCTGTGCGGCGACGAACTCCTCGCCGATCGAATCTCCAGCCGCTCCGGCATGCACTGCGGCCTCAGTCCATAGCTCGCTGTCGGGAAACCAGAAGGCGTCGCGACGAGGGGGCGAAGCGAGTACAACCGGCAACGCGGGATTGAATATCTTCGACCAGGCCGACAAATACGACGGCGTCTTCACGAGAAATCCGCAATTCGAGAGCAGCAGGCAAGTCAGCAGTGCTTCACGAGCGATTTCCAATCCGGGGTAGCCTGCAAAATGCACGGGCACATTGCCGCTCGCCAGGTATTTGGCCGGCGCGACCTTGACGCACACGCCAAACGGCCAGTCCAGAAAATAATCGATGAACTCGGGCTCGTCGCTCGAAATGAAAATGCTCGTCAAATGCGGATGTGAATCAAGGACGGACGCGACGAGCGTGCAAAAGCGCTCCCACGAAATCGTCTCGGCTTCCAGCCTCTTGTCCGTGCCTCTATAGTGAACCGCGAGCGTGGATTCGCCGAGCTCCAGTGCCTGGCTGATCGCCGCCACCTCCTCGGCAATATGCGCGGCGGGACGGTAATGCGAGAGAAACAACTTGCTCGCGCTCTCGATCCTCAGCTTTTTTTCATACTTGTTGCGTAAGCCGAGGTGAACCAGATCGTTGACTTTGGACGTCCGGATTTGTCCGGGCTGCAACGCGGCGCGCGGCTTCTGGACCGTCTCGAAGAGCTCCGAGAACCAGTCGACCTTCCCGTCGGGGTCTCCATAGATCTTTCCGCGCGCGGAGATCCGGGGAGTCAGATGCTTTGTCTCGCAATGCATGAGGACGAACAGCACCATCTGCAACACCGAAAAGAATCCGGATACCTCGTAGATATCGATCGAGAAGACATCCTTGTTGAGACGCTGCCTGGTATGTACCGCAAGGCGCGCAGGCGTACCGACGAAATATTTGAATCCCTCGCTGCGGCGGATCTTTCTCACGAGATCCAACACGTCTCCGTACATTCGCACTCCTAATCGATCAGACCATTCCCGCGAAATCTTCGCCGCCTGCCGGCCGCGTCGGGAACGCTGCGTAATGATAATGGGGCGGCAAGATCCGCAGGACAAAGTTACTCCGCTGTGTGATGTCACGCACATTGGGATCGGTAATTGGAGGGCCGCCGCGTGGGCCGCGGATCACGAGGCGCCTGGCTCGCGGTCAATCTTCGGATCGATCGGCCGGCGATTCAGTCATTGGCTTCAAATCGCCGAGCAAGGTCGGCAGCAACTCGCAGACGGTGGGGTGGATGTGGACGGCACGCTGAACGACCGTATAAGGGGCCTTCGCATACATCGCATCGAGAAGGCAATGGATCGCTTCGTCGCCGCCCACCCCTAGAATCGCAGCGCCAAGAATCTCTTTGGTATCGGCATCGACCGTGACTTTCATGAAGCCCTGCGTCTCGCCCTTTTCGACCGCGCGGCCCACGCGTGTCATGGGGCGAATGCCGACGAGCGCGTTGCGGCCCGCATCGCGGACTTGGTTCTCCGTCATCCCGGCTCGCCCGAGCGGCGGATCCACGTAGAGACCATATGCGACGATACGGTCGCGCACGCTGCGGTTTTCACCGTCGAGTAGGTTGGAGGCGACGATCTCGTAGTCGTTGTACGAGGTATGGGTGAAGGCGCCCCGTCCGTTGCAGTCGCCGAGCGCCCACACACCCGGCACGCTCGTATTCAATTGATCGTCGACCGTGATATAGCCGCGGTCGTTGGCCTCGATTCCCGCGTGTTCGAGCCCGAGGTCGTCCGTGTTCGGCGTTCGCCCCACTGCAAGCAGTAGATGTGAGCCGACGACTTCGCGTTTGCCTTCCTTGCAATCGAGGTTGACGGCGATTCCATTCCCGCGCTTTTCGGCCGCCATGCACTCCGCGTGCGTTTCGATTCCCACGCCGTCGTTGCGCAGGATCTCTTCCACCGCCTTCGAGACGTCCTCGTCCTCGCGCGAAATCAGTCGCGCGCCTTTCTCGACGACCGTCACCGCGCTGCCGAAACGCCGGTACATTTGAGCGAACTCGAGACCCGTATAACTGCCGCCGACTACGATCAGGTGCTCGGGCAGGAAGTCGAGATCCATCATCGTCGAATTTGTCAGATAGTTGACTTGGTCGAGCCCCGGCATCGGGGGAATGAACGGTCGCGTCCCGACGTTGATGAAGATGCGCTTCGCCGTAAGCAATTCGTCGTTCACGCGTACAGTGTCGGCGGATTCGAAACGCGCGTGACCCTCGATCACGGTGCAGCGCGCAAGACCTTTGAGCCAGCGCTCGACGCCTTTGCGCGAGCGCCCCGAGATCTCGTCTTTGCGCGCCTTGACGCGCTTCATGTCGACCTCGACGGCACCGCCTATGGTCACACCGTAATCGCTCGCGCGACGCGCGAGATGGGCCGCGTAGGCACTCGCGACGAGCGCCTTCGTTGGAATGCAGCCCGTGTTCACGCAAGTGCCGCCGAAGAGATTGCGCTCGACGATAGCAACTTGCATCCCCGCCGAGGACAGCCGGGCGGCGAGCGCCGGCCCGGCCTGGCCGGTGCCGATGATGATCGCGTCAAATTGAGTGGTCATGCTGCTTCACCTTCGCCAGTTATCACTGCGGTTCAGCGAATGCGGTCAGTACCGCATCGATTCGATCTGAACCATGATAGGCGAAGCATGCATGACACACAGGTGATTCGATCGCCAACGCAAGCCGGAGACCGGCGTTCGCTTGTGAGCGGCGGCGCGGCGCAGCGCGGCGCGGCGATCGTGTGCTTCGGCTTCTCTTACTCGTCGTGCTCGTGCCCATGACCCAGGCCCAGCCCCGGCAAGGCACGCGTACCCTCTTGCGCGACCGAGTGCAGAAACTCGGGCTTCAGATCGAGCAGACGCAGGATCGTCGGCGCCACCTGAGTCGTGTGAACGGGCGCATCGATCGTGCGAGCGTGACGAATGCCGGGGAACGAGACGACGAGCCCCAGATGGCTATCGTCCGGCGCGTTACCGCCGTGCTCTTCGTCCTTCTTCGTGCTCGACGTATAAATGACGCCGGGGTTCGGCTGCACGATGATGTCGGGCGTGCGTCCCGCCGCCGGATCGCCGAAGCGCTCCGCGAGGCGAGACCCAGAGAGGATGTACGCTTGCGGCCCGTCAGCGCAGATGCCGGGCGCATTGCAGCCGAGATTCGCGTTGAGCGTCGAGACGACGGCGTTCAACTGGCTGCGGTCGCGCAGCCAGATGAGGCCGACGTCATCCGTCTGAACAAAGCCCGTGCCGACGAGGCCCGTACCGTCATTAAGGTTGCCGCTCGCCGTATTGTTCTGGCCGAAATTGCCGTTCGGGTCCAGGTAGTTGTTGGCTTCGAGCAGTTTCGTCAACGTATCGCCATTCTTGACGAGCTTCGTGTGATCCGTCGGCGATTGGCCATGCTTCGCCGTGACGATGATTGCCGTGCTCGAATAGAGATTGCGTTGCTTCAGCTCGGAAACAAAGCGGCCAAGCGCATCGTCGACATAGGCGATCGCATTCGTCACGGCCGGGCCGGGCGTGAAGCTGGCGTCGAGGTAGCCGCCGCCTTTGGCGACCGGTGCCTTCTGCGCCACACTCAACGTCTGGAAATTCGTGCCGAAGAGCGTCGGCACCGAAGCGCTCGCCGTACCCGTCGAGTTTTTGCCGTCGATCTGATTGATGATCGCCTGCACGTGGTAGTTGTCGAACTTCTCGGTGTGCGAATAAACGTCGGTGTAGTCCGTGCCCGTCGCGGGATCGATCGAGTTGATCTCGGTGCGCGCGAGGTCGTCGACGCCCTTGCCCGACGGCCCGTTCAGCCAGTCGTAGCCCCATGCGTGCTTGTCGGCCCATGCCGTGCGTGCGCCCGCAACGTGCTCTTTCACGACTTCAAAGATCGTGTTCGTCTTGACGTAGTTGTGCGGATAGACCGGCACGCAGGAGCCGCCCACGAGCGCGTGCGGAATCGCCTGCGGATTGAAGGCGCCGCCGCCGTCGAGATGGGTCAGCGCGCCGCCATTCTCGGCATCGATGCCCGTCGTCTCATCGAATACGACGTTCCACCCCTGCTTGCCCGAGCAGGTCGTGTCCGAGGGGGCGTAAAGCGTGCGGTCGTACGACACGTCATAGAAGAGGCCCGCGCTCTTCGGCGAGCCGCCCGTGACGAGCGCGGCGAGGCCGGGGAACGAATCCGACAAGCCAGGCGTGTATGCATTCGTGTAGGTCACGCCGGATTGGGCGAGCACCGCGAGATTGGGGCACGTGTTCGCGCTGATGCAGCGCGCAACGTCCTGCTCGTGCAGGCCGTCGATGCTGACTAGCAGCACGTGCTTCACATCGGGCTTCGGTTCCGCGTGCGCGGCCGGATGAACACCCACTGTAATCGCGCCAGTTGCCAATAGCGCGCCGAACAAAGACCGCCGCTTGCCATTTGTCATTCCTGCCTCCTTGTTATGCAACAGAACGGGACTGCGTAAAGGGCTGAATGTGGGCCATCGGTAAGAATCGGTAATGACAACGAGCTTTCAGAAAGCTATCGACGATGGCAGTAAGGCGAGGAGGGGGTCGACGAAGGCGATGATCGATCGCTGTGTATGTCATCGCCGCCGGCGACGACTTCGCGCGAACCGAAGCGCGCTCGTCATTCGCGCGTCCGCGTGCTACAACCGTCTGGCGAATCGATCGCCCACCCCGGAGCCATAGTGAAAATCGACACGACCACCGTCCGGCTGGTCCTCGCCATCGTTGAGGAAGGCAGCATTTCGCGAGCTGCGGACAAACTGAATCTCGCCGTCGCGGCCGCATCGCGCCGCGTGTCCGACCTCGAGCAACAGCTCGGCGCAACACTCTTCAGGCGGGTACCTCATGGCGTCCAGATCACGGAAGCCGGCGACAAGCTGCTCCAATACATTCGGCAAATCGACAATCTCGTCGACCGCCTCGAAGGCGATGCGCAAGCGCTCCAGCACGGTCTCGACGGACGCATCATTATCGGCGCGCCCAAAGCCGTCATCATCGAATTCCTCGCTCGCGACATTGCCGGCCTTCAGCGCAAGTACCCGGGCATCAGCCTGAAAATCGTCGAGGAGAACAGTAAAATCGTGCAGCAATTGCTGCGCGACAAAGTCATCGATATCGGCATATACGAGAAGAAGAGCGGCTTCCTCGATTTACCGCAGTCACTGTACAGGCAAGACCGGCTCGTGCTCGTTTATAGCCGGCCGCATTTTCGATTCGCCGAGAAGCCCCTCGGCATCGACGATATTCTCGATATTCCGATCGTCAGTCTTGGAAAGGGATCGGCGATCTTGTCCGCGCTGCAACGCGCCTATCGGAGCCGCGGACGGCATTTCCCCAACAATTTCACCGCGAACGGGTTCGACACGATGCTGGCCATGGTGCGCCATGGTCTCGGCGTCGGTTTGATGCCGCCCGAGGTCTTGCGCAGTTTTCATCCCGAGGAAACGCTCGGCTCAGTGCAGCTCGAAGGCGACTGGCATCACCGCAGTTACGTCCTCTCTGCCGTCGATTGGCACGCACAAGAGCAAACACTGCGCAACGTCGTTGCCGAGCTTCTCGCCCATTCGCAGGCCGAATAGCGCGGCGAGGTTTCGCAATCGGCGAAATCAGGCATGATGCGCCGATGCTTGCGAGAGGCGCCGCCCTGGCGGACAGTTGGGCGTACAACCCATTCCCATTGGGAGGAGACGCCAAATGACGAAAGCCGCTCAGTTGCCGCTGGAAGGGATTCGCGTACTCGACGTAACCCAGGTCATGGCGGGTCCGTTCGCCTGCATGATGCTCGCCGATGCCGGCGCGGACGTGATCAAGGTCGAACCGGCCGAAGGCGACCAGACGCGTAGTGCGATGGGCTTCAAGATGAAGGGCCCCGACAGTATGGGCTTCCTGAACCTGAATCGAAACAAGCGCTCGATCGTGCTCGACCTCAAGAGCGACGACGGGCGCGAGACCTTCTACGAGCTGGCGAAGACCGCCGACGCCATCGTCGAGAATTATCGGCCGGGTGTCGTGCAACGGTTGCGGATCGATTATGAATCGATCCGCAAGATCAATCCGAAAATCGTGTACGTCAGTATTTCTGGTTTCGGGCAAAGCGGGCCTTGGTCTTCGCGGCCCGGCTTCGACCTGATCGCGCAGGCCATGTCGGGCGTGATGAGCGTGACGGGCTATAAAGGTGGAAAGCCGGTCAAATGCGGGGTGCCCGTCGCCGATCTCGGTTGCGCGCTCTTTGCCGTCTATGGCCTGCTCTCCGCTTACATCGGTGCTCAGAAGACGGGGGTCGGCCAGCATATCGACGCGTCGCTCCTCGATTCGGCGATGGCCTTCGCGATCTGGGAGATGTCGGATTACTGGGGCACGGGTGTGCCCCCGGCTCCGCTCGGCACCGGCAATAAAATGAGCGCGCCCTATCAGGCCGTCAAGGCGCGCGACGGCTATTTCGTCATGGGCGCAACGAACCAAAAGCTATGGACCAGGCTCTGCGAATTGCTGGAGCGCCCCGACCTCGTGAAGCATCCGGATTTTGAAACCGTCTCGCTGCGCCTGAAGAATCGCGAGGCGATGATCGAGATTCTCGAGCGGGAGTTCGCCCGGCGCGACAGCGCCGATTGGGTCGACGCCCTGCTCGCTGCCGGCATCCCGGCCGGCCCGCTCCTCTCCTATCCCGAGGCCTTCGAGAGCGAGCACGCTCAGCACCGTCGCATGCGCATGGAAATCGATCATCCGGTCGAGGGCAAGGTCAAGAACATCGGCTTCCCCGTCAAAATGCTCGGCACGCCGCAACAAGTGCGCCGCCACCCGCCGCGCCTCGGCGAGCACAACGACGAGATTTTCGCGGAGATCAAGAGGAGAGCGTCATGAGCGAGGAGATCGGGCTTGTCGTGCACCCGTCGGGTGCGGCGGAAATCGTGATCGACCGCCCCGAACGGCACAATGCCATGACGATTGCGATGTATGAGTCGCTGCTCGCGCTCATCGATCAATGCGCACGTGACCGCGATGTGCGCTGCATCCTGCTCAGAGGCGCCGGTGGAAAGTCGTTCGTTTCGGGGACGGACATCGGCTACTTCAAGGACTTTCGCGAGGGCCGCCAGGGCGTGGCCTACGAGGCCCTTATTGAACGCGTGATCGGCGCCGTCGAACGGATTCCGGTACCCACGATCGCCGTCATCGACGGCTGGGCCGTCGGCGGTGGCCTGGCCCTCGCGACCGCGTGCGATTTCCGGGTATGCAGCGATACTTCGCGGTTCGGCGCACCGATCGCGAAGACCCTGTCCAATACGCTTTCGTCGCGCAATATCGCGCGGCTGCAGGCAGCCTTCGGCGTGCCTCGTGTGAAGAAAATGCTGATGCTCGCGGATTACCTGACGGCGCGCGAAGCGCTCGATTGCGGCTATGTCTATGAGGTTTCGGCGCAGGATGCGCTCGAGACTGCGGCGCGCACGCTCGCCGAACGGCTCATGGCACTTTCGGCGGTCACGCAAAAGGTGGTCAAGGAAAGCCTGCGTCGCATCGTCGTCGAGCAGCGGCTCGACGACGAGGACCTGATCGAAGAAGTTTACGGCAGCGTCGCTTTCCGGGAAGCGGTTGCCGCGTTTACTTCCAGTTCGACGAAGAAAGGCCGCTGACTGCCTTGCGCCGCTCGCGAACCGCGTTCGCCAGCAGATCGAGGACAGGCTCCGTTTGCGACCATGCCAGACAGGCGTCGGTGATCGAAACCCCGTACCGCAGCGGCACGCCCGGCTTCAAATCCTGGCGGCCCTCTTCGAGATTGCTCTCGATCATGACGCCGATGATCCGCTGTTCGCCCTGCGAAAGCTGTCGCGCCAGATCCTGCGCGACTTCGATCTGGCGAATATGCGACTTGCCCGAATTCGCATGCGAGCAATCGACCATGACTTGCTCTCGCAGACCCGCCGCCTTCAATACGCCGCAAGTATCCACGATGCTGGCGCTGTCGTAATTCGGCCCCTTCTTTCCGCCGCGAAGAATGACGTGCGCATCGTCGTTGCCGCGCGTTTCGAAGATCGCCGCCATGCCCATCTTCGTCATGCCCATGAAGGCATGGCTCGCACGCGCCGCGACGATCGCATCGGCGGCGATCTGCACGCCGCCGTCGGTGCCGTTCTTGAATCCGATCGGGCTGCTGAGGCCCGATGCGAGTTGACGGTGGCTTTGGCTCTCGGTCGTGCGCGCGCCGATCGCGCCCCAGGCAATCAAGTCCGCGATGTATTGCGGACTGAGCAGGTCGAGAAATTCGGTACCCGCCGGCAACCCGAGGCCATTGATATCGAGCAGCAGTTGCCGCGCGCAGCGCAGCCCTTCGTTGATGCGGAAGCTCCCGTCGAGCCTCGGATCGTTGATATAGCCCTTCCATCCGACCGTCGTGCGCGGCTTCTCGAAATAGACGCGCATGACGATGTAAAGGTCGTCCTTCAGTGCATCGGCCGCGGCTTTGAGCCGGTGAGCATAGTCGAGGGCCTGGTCGTGGTCATGAATCGAGCAGGGACCGACCACGGCGAGCAGCCGATCGTCACGGCCGTGCAGGATGTTGCCGATGGTTTCGCGGCTGCGCTCGACGAGCGCCTGCACTTCGGGCGATACCGGCAGTTCGTCCTGCAGCAGCGCGGGTGAAATGAGCGGACGGACGGCGCCGATGCGGACGTCGTCGATGCGGGTCGTGTCCTGCGTAACATCGGCAACGCCTACCTCTTTGTCGTGCAGAGGATCGTCGATGCTTCTCATGGAAAATCTCCGGAATATGCGGGCGCAGGCGTGATTATCACTCACTTCGGGGGCCGTCGATCGGAGCCCGTCGTCCCTCTTAATGAGAATCGCTCGAACCCGCCGCATTGGACGAGGAACTCCCCAGCGTCTACACTCGGCCGCATATCAACAGCCGGAGGCTTTCATGACAGAGCGACAGCGGATTTCATCGGGATCGGAATTCGAGGAACTCATTGGCTACAGCAGGGCCGTTGTCGAGGGCGACTGGGTCTTCGTTTCCGGAACGACCGGATTCGACTACCAGGCGCGGACCATCTCCGACGACATCGTGGAGCAGACGGAACAATGCATGCGCAACATTGGCGACGCGCTGAGCAAGGCAGGCGCGACGTTCGACGATGTCGTGCGCGTCCGTTACATTTTGCCTGACCGCAACGATTTCAAGGCGTGCTGGCCCGTTTTGCGCCGCTATCTCGGGAATGCGCGGCCGGCGGCGATGATGATCGAGGCCGGCCTGTTGGACGAGCGCATGAAGATTGAAATCGAAGTGACGGCGAAGCAGCGCTAACGGTAGAGGCTCTACAAATCGAGCACCAACAGTTCGCTCTTCCCGCGCGACACGCAAATCGTCAGGAAATTCCGCTGGTCGTCGCCATCGAGGATGCAATCCTGGTGCTCGACCTCTCCGGCTAAATAACGAACCTTGCACGTCGCGCATAAGCCAGCTTCGCAGGACGTTTGCACGGCAATGCCCGCAGCTTTGAGCACAGCCGCGATACTCTTGTCGACAGGAACGGGCAGGCGTTGCCCAGTGCTGGCAATTTCAACCGTAAATTCGCCGGGTGTTCGGCTCTCAGGCGCGCTCGCGCGCTCGGGCGCCTTGAAGTGCTCGCAGTGGACGGCGGCCGTCGGCCAATTCCCGCATGCCTCGGCGCACGCGCGCATGAAGCCGGCTGGTCCGCAATAGTAGACGTGCGTGCCGTCTTGCGCTTCGTCGCGCAATAGCGCTCCGATGTCGAGGCCTCGTGACGGCTCGCCCCCATCGAAGTGAAAATGCAGTCGATGCGGTTCGATCAGCGCCTTCAATTCCTCCATGAACGCGGCGCACTGGGCCTCGCGTGCGCAATAGTGAAACTCGTACTCGACATCGCCCGCGGCGGCGAGCTGATGCGCCATCGACTTCAACGGTGTCACGCCGATTCCACCTGCGAGCAGGATGATCTTGCGCGCCCCCGCCGCCAGCTCGAAGTTGTTGCGCGGATAGCTGACCCGCAGCCGATCCTGTACGTGCAGCTGCTCATGAACGGCCGTTGATCCGCCGCGGCCTTTTTCATCGCGCAGCACAGCGATGACGTAACGCCGACGATCGCCGGGCGAATTGCAGAGCGAATACTGCCGAACGATCCCGTTCGACAGATGCACGTCGATATGGGCCCCGGCCGTGAACGGCGGCAATTCGCGGCCATCCGGATCGACCAGCTCATAAGACTGGATATTGCGGCCTTCGTAACGGATCTGCCGCACAAAAAGCTCGAGTGTCGACGAGGGCGCCGTCGCGGCCTGATTACTTGCTGTCAATTGATCTCTCCTTGCGACTGGATTCTGCCCGCGCGCCATGGACCGAGGCGGCACCCAAGGGGCTTCAATGCGCTGGCCCAATGAGTGCCGCGTATCGCTCTCACTTGCGCGCCGACTTCTCGAGTTCCTCCATCTTTGCGCGCACGAACGCCGCCCGCTCTTCGCCCTTCAAGCGATCGCTCTCCGTGAGAATCGCGACCACCGCTTTTGAAATGCGGCGGCGTTGCGCGACCTCCTCTTCGACGGTCGCTCCCTCGGGAATCTCGAAGACATTGCCCGAGCAATAGCTGTTCGGCGTTGCGCCGACATCGCGCAGCCACTGCGCGAACTCGGCGGGACCCGCGGCCGGATTCGTGCCGCGCACGGCATCGCGCAACATTTTGCGGAACAGATACAGCCCTGCGTCGAACTTGGTGGGATGCTCGAGCGAATGGACGGCGATCGGGCGCTGACTGATGATTGCCTCGTAATCGCCCGGTGCATACTGCGCGTCCTTATAGTTGGCACGCTCTCGATGGTTCGGCGGAATCGGCGGCATGTCCTCGAGCTTGTACTTGCCGAAGCGCTCGGGCCTGCGCATCGCCACCTGTCCCTCGAGGAAGTCGATCGTTTCATAGCCGACCAGTTCCTTGTTGCCGACGCCGCGCGTGTCGATCCCCGGCCCCATCACGCGCCAGCCGATCATCTTGCTGTTCTCGTCGTCGACAGGCACCGTCCAGCGGATCATATGGAAACGGCTGAACAGCTTCTTGTTCAAGCCATCTTCGGATGTGTACGCGTGCAGGCTCAGATTCGGCAGAACCTGGTGCTGCACGCGAACGAACAGATGATCCTTGTCGGCCCGACGTGCGCCCGCGCAAGCAAGACTACGGCCTTGCTGCACGGGGATGAACTGCATGTCGGGCGGCACTTCCATCGAGGCGGCGCCCACTTCGTCGAACGTCGTGCCCTGGTAATGGCCATCGACCACGTTCTTGCCGGCGTGCAGGGCGGCCGTGTGGTAGTTGTCGGCCGCATTGTCCTGAACCTGCAGCCAGTTGCAGTGCTGGAAGTTGCTGTAGGGCACGAGTTCGTCCGTCGGCAGCACCGTGAAATTGCCCTCCCACTCGGGGAACGGCGGTTCTTCGTCCGGCGGCCCCATGTAGGCGAACACGAGCCCGTTACGCTCGACGGCCTTATAGGCGCCTTGACGGATCGAGCATGCGTATTTCTCCGCTTCCGCCTCTTCGCCCTTGGGGAATGGCGCGTGAAGGCAGGTTCCGTCGACATCGAACACCATCCCGTGATAGCAGCACTGGATGCCGCGCTCCTCGATCGCGCCATACTCGAGCGAGGCGCCTCGATGCACGCAATGCGCGTGCAATACGCCGACGCGCCCGCTGCCATCGCGGAACGCGACCAGTTCCTCGCTCAGGATCTTCAGGAAGCGCGGCGTATCGGTCAGCTCCATCGACATGCAGATAGGGTGCCAAAAACGGCGCATGTATTCGCCCATTGGCGTGCCGGGGCCCGTCTCGGTCAACTCGACGTCGTGCCCCGGCACCTTGTTCGTGTAGTAGCCGCCGTACGGGATCAGCTTTTTCACCACCGCGCCGCCTGCACTGCTGCCCTTTTCCATCTGCTCCGACTTGATTGTCATGACCGCTCCTCGTGACTGTGTGAACGAAGACATCCCTATTGCCGCTGCGACTTAGATGTCTGAGTACGGATACCGAACTCTGTATACAGAGATTAAGCGAACGCTGAGGGCAGGCCAATATGGGTTTACGCGTACGCTTGACGTCTTAGCAATGCGCTTGTAGTCTGTATCCAAAGCACAGAGGCACTTTGCTCATGACGCTCAAGTTCGAAAAAATTCAGACGCGCCCCGACTACGTCGACGAGGTGTATCGGGTGTTGGCAGACGCGATCAGCGACGGATCGCTCGCGCCCGGCACGCGTTTGACGCAGGAAGAGATCGCGGAACAGTTCGCCGTCTCGCGCTCGCCCGTGTTGCAGGCGTTGCGCCTGCTCAAGAAGGACGGACTCGTGCAAGACGCGCCGGGGCGTGGCGTACTAGTGGCGCCGCTCGACGTCGAGCGGACCAGCCAGCTCTATCAGGTGCGCGGCGCGCTCGATGCGCTCGCGGCGAAGCTCGCCGCGGAGCGCGGCGCGATCATCGACAATGCGCTCATCATGCGCGGGCGGCTCGTTTCGAAGGGCAAGGACGTCAAGGCGATGATCGATGCCGACATCGCATTTCACCAGGCCATTTATGAAGCGTCAGGCAATCCGCTGATTGTCGAGAGCGCGCAATTGCATTGGGTGCATTTGCGGCGCGTGATGGGTGCCGTGCTGCAATCGTCGCGGCTGCGCGATTCGATTTGGGACGAGCATCAGGCGATCGCTGAGGCAATCGCAGCGCGCGATCCGGCGCGCGCGGCCGAGCTGACCGAACTGCATGCGAGCCGCGCCCGCCAGAATCTGGTCGCGCGGCTCGGCGAGATTCTGACAGCGTAGAAGCTTCGATCAACCGCGCCGCACGCGATGATTGACATGAGCACGGCGCAACGTCAGCGTCAGCACGCTGCCGACCACCATGCTGGCGGCGATGCCAACGACCCCACTCCCCGTCGAACCTGTCGACGTCTGCAGCCAACCGATCAGATACGGGCTCACCACGCCGGAGATCGAGCCGACCGAATTCGCCAGCGCAATCCCGCCGGCGGCGGCCGTACCTTGAAGCACGGCGGGCGGCACGGTCCAGAACTGCGAGATCGTGGTGATGACGCCCATCGTGCCGACCGTCAGCGCGATCATCGCGATCACTGTATCGTGCGCATAGACGACGCTCGCGCAGAGCGCCAGCGCGCCCACGACACCCGGAACGGCAAGGTGCCAGCGGCGCTCGCCATGGCGGTCCGAGCTTCGTCCGACGGCTACCATCGTGATTGCCGCGGCCGCATACGGTACCGCCGACAGCAAGCCGATGTTCAACGTGCCCGAGACGCCCGATGCCTTCACGAGCGACGGCAGCCAGAAGCTCACGCCGTATAGCCCCATCGTGAAGAAGAAGTAGATCGCCGACAACAAGAGCACGCGCGGGCTCGCGAGACCGTCGCGCAACGAGTGCAGCTTGTGATGACCGGCTTCCGCCTGCAAATCCGCTTCGATCGTCGCTTGCTCGTCCGTGGTCAGCCAGCGCGCACCCGAGACCTTGTCGTCCAGATAGAAGAATGCAACGACACCGACGATCATTGTCGGTATGCCTTCGAGCAGGAACAACCACTGCCATCCCGCGAGGCCATGCGTGCCGCTCATCGAATGCATGATCCAACCGGACAGCGGACCGCCGAGCACGCCGGACATCGGGATACCCGTCATGAACAGCGCCGTGACCTTGCTGCGCCGGCCCGCCGGAAACCAGTAGGTCAGGTAGAGCAGGATCGCGGGAAAGAAGCCCGCCTCGGCCACGCCGAGCAGGAAGCGCACGACGTAGAACTGCGTCGGAGTCGATACGAACATCATCGCCGCAGAAATCACACCCCACGTCACCATGATCCGCGCGATCCATCGCCGCGCCCCGACTTTGAGCAGGAGGAGGTTGCTGGGCACTTCGAAAAGCAGATAGCCGACGAAGAAAATCCCCGCGCCGAGTCCATAGACCGCGTCGCTCATCCCCAAATCCTGGAGCATCTGCAGCTTCGCGAAGCTGACGTTGATGCGATCGAGATAAGCGCACAGATAGCAAAAGAACAAAAACGGAATCAAGCGCCATGCGACCTTCGCATAGGTGCCTGCTTCCAGACGTTGCAGATACACGTCCTGGCTGATCGAACTCATGAGGATGTCTCCGTCGTGTAATGATTCGTTGCGGCAGGCGCGCACCTCGCGCTGCCCGCCGCGCAGTGACGCGATGCCCGGCGCTCAGTCGAACATATCGGGCTGCGTGTTCACGAGCTCGTTCCAGATGGTCTGGAAGTGCAACCATCCGATGTACTCGCTGCCGACATGCTCGCGGCTGTAGCGGGCACGCTCTTCGGTCACGAAGCGCGGCTTGATGCCGCTGGCTTCGATCATCAGCTGCTGTCGGCAGCAGCGTTCGAGCGCGATGAACCAGAACGCGGCGGACTCGATGCTGTGCCGGCTTGCCGTCAACAGGCCATGATTTTGGTGAATCGCCGCCTTGACGCCCCGGAATGCATGCGCGACCTTGTGGCCCGCCTTCACCTCGACGGCAACCTGCCCGGCTTCCTCGCCGATGACGACGTGGTCTTCGAAGAACGCGGCGGCGTCCTGACTGATGGGATCGAGTTTCCTGCCGAGCGACGCGAACGCGGTGCCGTACACGGTATGCGCGTGACACATCGCGACGATGTCCTGGTGCATCTCGTGAACCGCCGCATGCAGCACGAAACCGGCGCGATTGATCGCGTATTCGCCTTCGACGACGTTGCCTTCGTGGTCCGCGCAAATGAGATTGGAAACTTTGACCTGAGAGAAATGCACGGCCATCGGATTCGTCCAATAAAGGCCGGGATTCTCCGGGTCGCGCACGGTCAGGTGGCCGGCGAAGCCGTAATCGAATCCCTGCAGTGCGAACGCACGGCACGCGCCGACGAGTCGTTCCTTCAGGTGCTGCCTGTGCTCTGCATGGCTTTCGAACACCGGCAATTGCGGAAAGATCAGACCTTCTTGCTCAGGCTGATAGATCGAGACGCGGCCTTTCAGATCGATCGCTTTCGATGGGGCTTCCATCACTTCGGACATGTCGGCTCCTTTGAACATGTGGACATTGGGTAGGCACATGGTCGTCCGGAGCCAACCGCGTTGACAAACGATGGTTGTTCATGAAAGCATGAATTGCATTCACCTATCAGGGAAAAGCATGAGGCGAATGCCGAATTTCGTGCTGCTGCGCGCGTTCGAAGCAGCCGCACGGCTCGAGAGCTTCGCGCTCGCCGCGCAGGAGCTGCATCTGACGCCTTCGGCGATCAGTCACCAGGTGAAGGAGCTCGAGGAATATTTCGGCCGCGCGCTGTTCTTGCGCCGCAACCGGCGCATCGAGCCCACGCCCGAGGCAGTGCGGCTACTGGAAACGCTGACCCGGGTATTCGATGCGGTGGAAGCCGCTTGCAGCGAAGTGACGCTCGCGCCCAACGCACAGGTACTCGTCGTTCATTGCGCGCCGAGCTTTGCGGTCAAGTGGCTAGGGCCTAAGCTGCCCGAGTTCAATCGAGCTCACCCACACATCACCATTCGTCTGTCGACAGGCGCCGAACCGCTCGACCTCACGCGCGTTCAGGAAGTCGACATCGAGATTTCGTATGGCAGTGCACTCGATCGCCCCGGCGTCGAAACGATTCCGCTCGGGCGCGAAGCGATCGTGCCGCTCTGCTCTCCCGCTTTGCTCGACGATGAAATGCCCGCTGCGCGACGCATGAGCGCGCTGACGCTGATCGATACACAGCTTAGCCGCATTACCTGGTCCGACTGGTTCGCGGCTAACGGGCTCGAGATGCCGGCAACGCCTCGCCCTTCGTTCGATCGCGCGGCGCTCGGTATCTCTGCCGCGGCCGACGGCATGGGCGTCGTGCTCGAAAGCACGCGGCTCGCCGAACGCGAGATTGCGCGCGGCGATCTTGTCGAAATACGCAGCGACGCGTTCGTGCGCTTCGCACGGGAAACGCACTTTCTTTCCTACCGAAAAAACGAATCCCGCGTTGAGAAAGTTGCGGCGTTCAGGCAGTGGCTGTTGACGCGCGCGGGCGTCCGAGCCGAAGACTGACGGGAATAAAACTGCGTTGATCCATTCCGACTAGTCCCTGGCGAGAGAGGCCTTTCGATCCGAAGCGCTCGCTTCGAGAACGCTCGCCGGTCTCGAGTCGACACGGCCTCGTTCGAGATCGGCCGGGCTCAACGCCACGGCGAGCTTCTTCCGATCGAGACCGCCTTCCCAGGCCGACACGACGATCGACGCAACGCCATTGCCGACGATATTCGTCAGCGCCCGGCACTCCGACATGAATCGGTCGATGCCGAGGATCAGCACCATGGCGCTGACAGGCACCGTCGGCACGACCGACAGGCTCGCGGCGAGGGTGATGAAACCCGCGCCCGTCACCCCCGTCGATCCCTTGGAGGTCAGCATCGTGACGAGCAATAGCGTGACCTCCTGCGCCAGCGTCAAATGCGTATTCGTCGCCTGCGCGAGAAAAAGCACTGCCAATGTCATATAGATATTGGTGCCGTCGAGGTTGAACGAATACCCGGTTGGCACGACGAGCCCGACGACACCACGTGGGCAACCGAGCCGCTCGAGCTTGTCCATCAATTGAGGCAGCGCCGCCTCGGACGTCGACGTGCCGAGCACGATCAGCAGCTCGTCGCG
The DNA here is from genome assembly GCF_040965455.1 of Trinickia sp. EG282A. Taxonomy (NCBI): domain Bacteria; kingdom Pseudomonadati; phylum Pseudomonadota; class Betaproteobacteria; order Burkholderiales; family Burkholderiaceae; genus Trinickia; species Trinickia sp. EG282A. Next base: position 255,298 of record NZ_JBFRCC010000004.1, read on the forward strand.
GATATACGCGAGAAATCGCCATAGGCTGAAGCCGCACAAACGCGCGATGGTGCCCAGCACGATTGCGACGAACAAAAACGCGGTGAGGTAGAACACGCCGATAAGCTTGAGCATCGGCAGCAGTGAGACGATGCCATAGCGGCCGATCGTGAACGCCATCGCACCGAAGGCGCCGATCGGCGCGAGACTGGTAATCATCCTCACGATCCGAAAGAACGCTTTCGATAACGTCTCGATCAATTGCGTCACGGGCGCGGCTGGCTCGCCAAGCAGCGCGAGTGCAGTCCCGAACAGCATGGCGATCAGCAGCACAGGCAGGATATCGCCCTGAACCAACGCGCCGAGAAACGTATCCGGTATCACATGCGCGATGAAGCCTACGATACCGTCACCGTGCGCGGCCTGCGCCGCATAGCCCTTGACCGCGCTCGCGTCGAGCGTGGCCGGATCGACGTTGAAGCCCGCGCCGGGCGAAAGCAGATGCGCGGCAAGCAAGCCGATCGCCAGTGCGAGCGTCGACGCGAATTCGAAATAGAGCAACGCCTTGCCGCCGACGCGCCCGACTTTCCTCATGTCCTGCATGCCGGCGATACCCGTGACCACCGTACAGAAAATCACCGGGCCGATGATCATGCGCACGAGCTTGATGAAGAGATCTCCGAGCGGCTTTAAAGCGACGGCAACCTGGGGCGCGAAGTGCCCGAGCGCCACGCCGGCAACGATGGCCGCCAGCACCTGCACATATAGGACGGTATAGAACGGCTTGCGTTTCATGTCTCCTCCATTTTTAGAGGCAAAGCGATGCTCCCCCTTCTTCTCGCGGAAGGGAATCGGCATTGCGGATTGCGAGAATATCGGCGCGGTGGCGCTTACATCACCTGTGCCCAGGGATGCCGCGTGAAGTGCGCGCGTTCGAACGATTCGATGTCGGCAAGCGACGCGAGCGTGAGATCGACCGCGTCCATACCGTCGATCACCATGCGCTTGTGACGCGCGCCGATGGGATAGGTGTAGGTGCTGCCTGAGGCCGACCTCACGGTCTGGCTTTCGAGATCGATCAGCAACGACGCACCGGGCGTCCGGGTCGCTTCACGTACCAGCGCATGGACGGCGTCGCGTTCCAATTGGACGAGAAGCAGGCGGTTGTTCATCGCGTTCGAGTAGAAGATCTCCGCAAAACTCGGCGCGATCACAGCGTCGAAGCCGAACTGCTGCAGCCCCCACACTGCGTGCTCGCGGCTCGATCCGCAGCCGAAATTCGCCCCGCCGAGCAGAATGCGCGCGTTCGCGTAAGCGGACTTATTGAGCACGCAGTCCGCGCGGGGCGCGGCACATTCGTCGAAACGCAAGTCGTAGAGCAAGCCATCCGCGAGACCGGCCTTGTCGATGATGCGCAAAAACTGCTTGGGCATGATCTGGTCGGTATCGAGATTGTCGATGGGCAGCGGCACCGCGCTGCCTTCAATGGTCGTCAGTCGCTTCATGATGCGTGGGCCTCGAGCGTGCGGACATCGGTGATGCGGCCGGTTATCGCGGCGGCCGCCGCCATTGCCGGGCTCATCAGATGGGTGCGGCCGCCGCGTCCCTGGCGGCCTTCGAAGTTGCGGTTGGTTGTCGACGCGCAGCGCTCGCCGGGTGCCAGCACGTCGTCGTTCATTGCAAGGCACATCGAGCAGCCCGGTTCGCGCCATTCGAAGCCTGCCTCGATCAGCGTCTCAGCAATGCCTTCCTGAACGGCTGCGCGGCGCACGCTGCCGGAGCCCGGCACCACCATCGCTCGCACGCCCTCAGCCACGCGCTTGCCCCGCACGATGGCGGCGACCGTGCGCAGATCCTCGATGCGCCCGTTCGTGCACGAACCGATGAAGACACGGTCGATGCGCGTGCCCGCGAGCGGCCGGTTGGCTTCGAGTCCCATGTAAACGAGCGCGCGTCGCAGCGATGCGGCCGCTTCGGGGCTTGGCTGCGCCGCTTCATCGGGAATCGGCTCGTCGATCGCGATGGCCTGATCCGGACTCGTTCCCCAGGTGACGAAGGGCGCAATGTGGCGCGCGTCGAACCGGTGCTCGACGTCGAAGTGCGCATCGGCGTCGGAGTAAAGGCCGCGCCAGTCGTCTACCGCTGCTCGCCACGCTGCTTCATCGAGCGAAGGCGTGTGAGCGCGCACATAGTCGAAAGTCGTCTCGTCGGGCGCAATCAGCGCGGCCCGTGCGCCGGCTTCGACCGTCATATTGCAAAGCGTCATGCGCGCTTCAGCGGAAAGCGAAGCGATCGTCGATCCTCGGAACTCGACCGCGTAGCCGCGTGCCCCTTGTGCGCCGATGCGGCTGATCAGCCATATGACGATGTCCTTCGCCGATGTGCCGTAAGGCAGCGCACCATCGATCGTGATGCGCATGGTTCGCGCGAGCCGATAGACAAGCGTTTGCGTCGCCAGCACGTGCTCGACCTCCGAAGTCCCGATGCCGAAGCCGAGCGCTCCGAGCGCGCCGTACGTCGTCGTATGGCTGTCGCCGCAAAGCACGACCATGCCGGGGCGGATCAGCCCGAGTTCCGGCGCGACGATGTGCTCGATGCCTTGCAGTGGATCGTTCGCGGCGAAAAGACGGATGCCGGCGCGCTCGCAATTGCGGGCGAGGTTGTCCGCCTGCACGAGCGACGCCGCATCGCGAATGACGCGCGGCGATTCCGCATGTGTCGGAATAATGTGGCTCACGACCGCAAGCTGCTGGCGCGGACGGCGCACCGTGCGGCCGCGAGCATCGAGCGCGCTGAAAGCTTGCGGGCTCGTGTACTCGTTCATCAGATGCAGATCGACGTACAGCAAGACGTTCTCGCCATCGATACGCGATACCACGTGCGAATCGACGAGCTTTTGGTAAAGGGTTCGGTTGGGCATACGTTACTGGGTCAGAAAGGGCAATACACGGTCGAGCAGCAGTTGCGGCGCTTCTTCGGGAATGTAGTGACCGCAGGGCAGCGACTCGCCCTGCACTTGGGGTGCATAGGCCCGCCACTCGGCGAGCGGATCGAAGCATTGCTCGATGACGCCCTGCGCACCCCATAAGGCCATGAACGGACAGGCGATACGTTGAGCTGCATCGAGCGTGGCACGGTCGTGCTCGAGGTCGATCGTGATGCTGGCGCGGTAGTCCTCGCAGATGCCGTGCGCCGTGTCGGGATCCGACAGGCAGCGCAGATATTCCGCATAGGCTTCCGCCGTGAACGGCGCGAGGCCCGCGCTGCGCGCGCCGATGGTCTGTTTGAGGTAGAGGTCCGGGTCGGCGCGAATCAGCGTTTCCGGAAACGGCGCGGGTCGCACCAGCATGAACCAGTGCCAATAGGCGCGCGCGAATGCAAACGACGTTTGCTCGTACATGGCGAGTGTCGGCGCGACATCGAGCGTGACGAGCCGCGTCACCGCGGCGGGATGATCGAGCGCCATGCGTGCGCCGACGCGCCCGCCGCGGTCGTGACCGATTACCGCGAACGACTCATAGCCGAGACTCCGCATGAGTTCGACTTGATCTTGCGCCATGCGCCGCTTCGAATAGTTCGAGTGGTCGGCGGCGCCGGAAGGCTTGCCGCTGTCGCCGTACCCGCGCAAGTCGGCGGCGACCACGGTGAAACGTTGCGCGAGCGCGGGCGCGACCTTGTGCCAGATCACGTGCGTCTGCGGATGCCCGTGCAGCAGCAGAAGCGCCGGGCCGTGCCCGCCCTTGATCGCGTGAATGGTGATGCCGTCGACGGTCGCCGATGCATCGCTGAAGCCTTCGAACATGCTTGTCTCCCAAAGTGGGTTCGAGTCTAATTGATGACGCATGCGATTGGGTTTCCAAGAAAGCAATCCGATCGTAACTTATGGGAACGAATCAATGGACGGCTTCTCCGATTTGAATGTGTTCGCGCTCGTGGCGCGACATCGCAATCTTGCCGCCGCCGCTCGGGAATTGGGCGTGACCCCGCCCGCCGTCAGCAAGCGGCTCGCGCAGCTCGAGCGGCGCCTCGGCGTGCGCCTGATGAACCGCACGACGCGGCGTCTGAGCCTCACGCCAGAAGGCGAGCTGTATTTGTCGAGCGGCTCACGCATTCTCGACGAACTCACGGAGTTGGAGCAGCTAGTCGCCCGCAGTCGGGGCGAACCGACTGGCCTGCTGCGGGTGAATGCGTCGTTCGGATTCGGGCGTGCGCGTATCGCGCCGGCGGTGTCGGAGTTCGTCGCGCGCTTTCCCGCGATGAAGATCCAGCTACAGCTCACCGATCGGCCGATGAGTCTTCAGGAAGAAGGCTTCGATGTTGGCATTCGCTTTGGCGAAGTACCCGATGCGCGCGTCAATGCCCGCTTGCTGCTGGAGAATCGGCGCATCGTGTGTGCGTCGCCCGCTTATGTCGCGCGGCATGGCAAGCCTTCAGTGCCGCACGATCTGACTCGCCACGCGTGCATCGTGCTGCGCGAGAACGATTCGGCTTATGGCACTTGGCACTTTTCCCGCGGCAAGCGCGCGGAGACGATCAAAGTCGATGGGGCGTTGTCGAGCAACGACGGTGGCGTGGTCCTGCAGTGGGCGCTCGAAGGGCGCGGCATCGTCGTGCGGTCGCAGTGGGAAATCCAGGGCCATCTCGAGGAGGGAAAACTGATACCTTTGCTCGAGGATTGGTCGCTGCCGAATGCGAACATCCACGCAATCTATCTGGAGCGAAATCAGCTTTCGGTCAAGCTCAGGACGTTCGTGGATTTCCTCGGCGAGTATTTGCGCGCCTCCGCGAAACCGCGGTGACACCCCTGCACATTTCGATTAGTGGCGCCTGGGCGAGACACGCGCGACGACGCTGGTGCTTTGCCCGTTGTCCATTCTCTGCGCCCAATACACTTCGATTTGTTGCACCAACTCCAGAGGCGGCGTGCCGTAATTTTCAACCGCCGCTTCTGTTCGGCCCTCGATGAGAGCCCAATGGAAAAGCGCAAGCACCGCTGCCGCGCCAGCTTTGTCCTTCGCATCGGCCTGCAGCAAGACGAATACGACGCCGGGAATCGGCCACGCCCGATCGCTGGACGGATTGGTGACGGTCTGGTAGAAATCGTCCTCGCGTCCCCACGCCACCGTTTCCACCGCTGCCTTGAAACTCGCGGCCGAGGGCCCGACGAACGCGCCGCTTCTGTTCTGGACGATCGCATAGGCCAAGTGCGCGGGCGCGGCGTAGGCCAGTTCGACATAACCGATTGCGCCCTTGATCTGCTTCACATAGGCGGCGACGAGCTGATTGCTCGTGGCGCTGCTCCCCACCGGCCACTTGACCGTCAGGCCGCGGCCCACCTGGTCGCGCCATTGCGCGCTGACCGCGCATAAGTAGTTCGTCCAATTGAAGGTCGACCCGGAGCGATCGCCGCGATGGACCACGACGATCGGCAGATCAGGCAGCGCGAGGCCGGGATTGATCGCCTTGATGGCCGCGTCGTTCCATTTCTTGATCTTGCCCAGGTAGATATCGGCCAGCAGCGCGCCGGTCAGATGAAGCCGTCCCGCGGCAATGCCGTCGAGGTTGATCACCGGCACCAGGCCACCCGCCGCCACCGGAAACTGGATGAGGCCCGCGGCGCGCAATTCAGCCGGTGCGAGCGGCATGTCCGACGCGCCGAAATCGACCGCGCCGGCTTTCAATCGGTCGATCCCGTTTCCCGATCCAATCGCATGAAAGCTCACCTGCTGACCGGTTCTTTCGAAATAGGAAGCGGCCCACTTCTGCACCAGAGGATCGAAAAAGCTCGAACCGGCGCCCGTAATGCCGCCGGCCGCCTGTGCCGCCAGCGTGTGGCCGGCCACCAAGCAAGCAATCGCGATGCACCGACACATTGGCGATAGGCCGCGGGCGATTACGGCAATGAGCGCAAACGCCGGGACGGCAATGGTTCGCTGAATTTTGTTGTTCATTGCGGCGACCCTCATAGAGCTTTCCGGCTACGTCCGCTCATCCGACAAAAGGGTCGTGGCACGGCGGCAGGTGCCAATGACTGTATGCGCTCACTTCACGGGTATGAATAAGGCAGCAGTCTTAAAAGGGACTAAGGGATTGCCTTATTCGGTACTCGGGCAGCGCCCTATTGGCTTTCGATCCACTGAATGGCAAAGCGCATCAACTCCTTTCCGCTATGGATATCGAGCTTTTCCTTGATGTTGGCCTGATGCGCCTCGATGGTCTTTACGCTGCGATTCAGTTTCTCGGCGATTTGGCGCGCGCTGAAGCCGAGCCCGATGAGGTGCAGAACCTCGAACTCGCGCTCCGAGAGGCTTGCAATCGGGCCCTTCGACCTTTCTTGAGGAATCATTAGCGCCCGCGCCAATTTCTCGTGCATGGCTGCGCTCAGATAGATATTGCCGGCCAGCACTTCGCGAACGGCGCTGACGACATGATCGGTGGCCTCCAGCTTCATCAAATACCCGTTTGCGCCGGACCGTAGAGCACGCTCGGCAAAGAGGCTCTCGTCGTGCATGCTGAGGACCAGGATCGGCAAGTTCGGGTGCCGATGACGAAGGGTCTTCACCAGGTCCAGTCCGGAGTCCGATTGCAGACTGATGTCGACGATGGCAATGTCAGGCTGGCAGGCCATCGCCGCCAAGGCTTCCTCGGTGCTGGCGGCCGCAAAACAGACGTGCAGATCTCCTTGCAGATTCAGCAAATGCCTCATCCCTTCCCGGATGATGGGGTGATCGTCGACGATCAGGACCCGAGTCTCAGAGCCAGGGCTAGACGATTTCGCGTGCACGGCCGAGGCCCTCCAATAGCGGGTAGCTGATAGCGACCGTGGTACCGCCCCAAACATTGCGCGTCACGGTGCAACAGCCGCCTAGAAGGCTTGCCCGGTGACGCAGATTGTGAAGCCCCAGTCCCGAGACGCGCTCCATCTCTTCGAGCCCGACGCCGACCCCATCGTCGCTGATTGAAAGCGTCTGCTTCCCGTCCGCTCGGCCCAGGTCGATCCAGATTCGACGGCCGCGGCTATATTTCAGCGCGTTGTTGACGGCCTCCTGTGCCGCACGGTACAGGTTGTTTTGCATCAGCGGATCCGGCAAATCCACGTTCGGCGAGATTTGCAGCACGCAATCCACGCCGTTGAGCGTGCGAGCCGTCTCCGCCAGCCACTGCAACGCAGCCGCGAGCCCACCGTATTCCATGGCAACCGGATCGAGGCCATGGGCAATCCTGCGCGTCATCAGGGACGCCTGCTTCACCAATTCGACGATGATGCCCGTATCGTCAGCTGCGGAGTGGCCTTGCGTTCGCAGTTTTTGATTGAGGGCGGCGCAGTAGAGGCCCAGGCTGGTCAGATGTTGCCCAAGTCCATCGTGCAGTTCCCGGCCCATCGCCCTGCGCTGCTCATCGCCGATCCGAATCAGCTCTCCCTCCAGCAAACGGCGCTGTGCCATCTCCTCCTTCAATTCGCTGTTCGTCTTCTCCAAGTCCCGGGTACGCTCCTGGACTCGCCGTTCCAGTTCGATATGTGACGCCCGCAGCAAACTATGGACACGCCGTTCCTGAGCGCGTGCCGCCACGAGAAGCAGTCCGGTTACCGCCACCACGTTAGCGAAGGTGCACCATCTCACGAGGCTGTCTACCGGAGATTGCGCCGCGAAGGGCCCTGTGCCGTGAGTCGTGCCCCAGATGGCGACTACGCAAACCATCAAGGTAGCGATGGTGGTGCCCAACCGATCGAAGCGCAGCGCCGCCCAGATAATGAACGGAAAGATCGCGAGGGCCGCGGGATAGTAGCCGTGCCCCGCGAGTTGCGGGGCGCCGAAGATCAGATAGCTGACCCAGAAGGTCCCAACGGTCAGCACGCACGCCTCTATCGTGTGCCCCGGGGAGCGAAGAGCGTTCGAATAGGCAAGGCAGTTGAAGAGCGGCGGGGCCACGACCAGAACGCCCATCATGTCGCCGAGCCACCATTTTAGGAAGGCCGCGCCGTACGCGTCGACCTGCACCAAGCCCACGTGGAGTAAGGCCGTCGCGCCAATCAGCGCGCTGATTGCCGTACTCAGCACCGCCGCCAGGCCGACGAAGGCCAACACGTCGCTGATGCGATCGAGACTGATCCGAAATCGAGCCAGACGCTTCAACGAGATCGCCGCCGTCAACGTTCCTACCATTGAGCCGACGCCAATCACAGCAGCCACAGGTACGGGCACGCCCACGGACACGTTGGCCAGAAATGAGCCTATGGCAATTCCGGGGGCTGCCGCGACGCCTAGAGCGAAGAGCGCCACCAGAGCGATGCCGCTCGAAGGCCAAACGAGAGAGATCGCGCCGCCCACGACCGCATAAGCAAGCCCTACCCTTGCACCCGCGTAGTACGCCAATGCAACGATCCCGGCGTACGAGACGAGGCGAAACCTGGAATTGCCACGAATGGTAACCATTGTTCGCCTCGAATCTCAGAGAGGCAGATCTTAGCTTGCGTCGAGGCGTTCTTTCGTCAGTCGGAATGCCTGAGCGACGGCGTGACGAAAGCTGCGGGAAACTGCGTATCTGTCGTAAGGATTGTCGTAGGCGGCGCCGCGTTAATCAAGCGCTACAGAGTGCATCTTTGCGATATTGAATACGACGTCTCAAGCGCTCTGGGCTGGACGACCTCGCGCCAGCACGTTCCGTTGGCCAGCGCTCGCTAACGGCTCAGATGCGCGAGCGCATCCCGCATCGAACGGCTTGAAATGATGAGCGATCCTGTAAGCGGCGTCTGAAGGTCGACGATGACATACACGGCCGACGCGATCGATAGCGCGCCGAGCAGGATAGTCACGAGCGCCAACGCATTGCGGGGAGCAACGAGCCCGAAGCTGAGAAAGATCACAATGAGCCAGAAAGTCAGCATCACGAAAAAGGGGAGTGAAATCGCGGCCCGTGCTTCTTCGATCAGCTTCCACCGCCCGCGGCCGAGCCGACTGAACGAAGTCTGAATATCGTCGGCAAGCCGATGGTGATACTCGTCCTGTGGCGCGAGGTGTCGGATCTCGCGTCCGGCGGAATCGAGCATTTGGCCGAGATGCACGCTTTCAAGTTGATTACTTGTGCGCTCGATGGGGTAGTAGTTGCCGGGTGGCCGCGGCTCCGCGGGCCAGGTCGATGCGATGACGGCGGCGGTGTAAGCGCGCAGGAGGGCACGCGTGTCGTCAGCGTCTCGACCGTAGTCCCGCAGCTGCTGATCCAATTGGATCAACTCCGATGCGTAATCGCGCAAATCGTTTCCGACCGTATCGAAGCTGCTTTTTGCGGATGCCGTCAGCAGACCGAGAACAAGTGAGGCAAACGTCACGAGCATCCCGATGACCAACGTCACCAGTTGCACCGTCTCGTGAGCCTTGTGCTCCTCGGGTAGAAACGGACGCAGCATGACGCCGATGCCTGCAAAAGCGAGCAGTAGCACGAAGACGAGCGATGCGGAGGCAGCCTCGGACATGACGCGGTATTGATGTTCCCTTCAGGCGTTTTACGCAATTTAGCCGGCTCGCGGGCCTTTGACAAAGGCCAATCGGCTCCATGTCACTCCGATCCGCCGATTTTCGTTTTGCACCGATTCGGTTTGGAGATTGAGCACGGGTTTCAAACCGTAGGCATGTGCGAGCTCGATGGTCTCTTCGGCCGAAACATCGAACATCCGCCTTCCGTCTGGAACCGGACCATGGCGCAAAGACATAATCAGCATGCCGCCGCCAGCCAAAAGAGCGCTCACGCTCGCCATCGATCGACGTCGCTCTTTCTCATCGAGATGCATCCAGACGGCTGTCAGCATCGCAAGTTCAAACGGCTTTTTTCTGGAGCGCAAGAGGGGCAAGTCCGGCAAGCTATCGTCGACCCATTCGATTCGAGGCGAGGAATGCAGCTCCATTCCCGCGTTGCGCAACTGATCCACGGGCTCTACGGCTACGACACTGTGCCCCATTGCCGCAAACGCAGCCGCGTCGGTCCCGATGCCCGCCCCAATGTCGAGAACGGACGACGGGTCGGCTGGTATGAGATGCAATATGGATCTGTGATGTTCGGCAAATGAAACGCGCCGCCATTGCTCGATGAGCAGCGGCGCGTTCTCCGCGTAGCCCTCGGTGCCGCTCACGTTCTCGGACACTGATGTCTCCCAGGTTCTGGCCCCGGCGCTTTAACCAGGACTGCAGTGATGTCTTTGCCATTATCCCGATTGTTGTTATGTTCGTGTTTTAACGAGGCACGCGGCAGTCTTCACCTCGGCATACCCGTGCTCTTTGGCTAATTCATGAATCTTCTAGTCTTCAAGCTCGTCGTCACGCCGCTGTTGCTGTTGGCTGCCACCCTGGCCGTTCGCCGCTGGGGCGAGGCAATCGGCGGGCTCCTCGTAGGCCTGCCGCTCACGTCCGGGCCGATCTCGGTTTTTCTGACACTCGAGCATGGACCTGCCTTTGCAGTACAGGCTACGGCGGGATCGCTTGTCGCGACGGCCGCGCAAGCGGCGTTTTGCGTTGCCTATTGCAGACTGGCACGCGTGGGATGGCCGATAGCTCTCGCAGGCGCATGTGCGCTGTTTTCCATCGTGGCCGGCCTTTTGCAGCAAAGCGCGCTACCGGAAACCGGCCTGTTTATCGTCGCCATCGTAGCCATCGCACTCGCGCTCATCCTCATCCCTAACAAGGCAGCCGCAACGGGCAAGCTCGATCCGCCGTGGTGGGATTTGCCCCTGCGCATGGCGCTCATCGCGAGCCTGGTCGTCGGTGTGACGCTCATCGCGCCTTACGTCGGTCCCGAGGCGAGCGGCGTGCTCGCGTCGTTCCCGTTCATGGCGATCATCCTTGCGGTTTTCACTCACCGCATGATCGGCCATACGGCCGCACAACAATTGATGCGCGGCATGGTGACGGGGCTTTTGGGCTTTGCCGCATTTTTCTATTTGCTGAGCCTGACGCTGACGCGGTTCAGCTTGTTTGCCGCTTATGGTGGCGCGATTCTCTGCACGCTCGCGATTCAAGCTGTCTCGTTGTACCGGATGCGCCTTCCGGTCACGCTGCCGACGGAATAGCGCCGGCGAATCGGTCTACACGCTCTTGCGGAATTGTCCGAAACCACGCAGTCTCACGGTTAATGTCGATACCGCGAGGGCAAGTCCGCCATGAAAGAGCTGGCTTACGCAAGCAATAGCAACGACTGGATGGTATCTACCCCCGAAGAACAAGGGATGAACGCGGCCCTGCTCGAGGGCCTTGCGCCGCAGTTCGAAGCCTGGACGGAGGCCAACGTCCATTCGATATTGATCGTCCGGCATGGCAAGATCGTCTGCGAGCACTATTTCTCGGGTAAAGATCAGGCATGGGGCAGGCCGCTCGGCCGCGTTTCATACCATTCTGAACTCAAGCATGACGTCCGCTCGATTACAAAGAGCATTGTCTCTATGCTGTTCGGAATCGCTATCGACCAAGGTTGGATCGGCGACTTGGACGAGCCGGTTTTCTCGTTCTTTCCCGAGTATGCGGACCTGCGTACAGCGGAAAAAGACGCGATCTGTCTCCGACATCTTCTTACGATGTCGGCTGGCTTGGCGTGGGACGAGGCTTGTCCCTATAGCGACCCTGCCAATAGCGAACGGCGAATGTCCGACGCGACTGACCGGTGCCGCTATGTGCTCGAGCAGCCGATCGTGCGGCCGCCCGGCGCGACTTACCTCTATAACGGCGGATTGACCGCTCTTCTCGCTGCCATCCTGGAGAAGGCATCGGGACGGCCTCTCGATCTGCTCGCAAAGGAAGTGCTCTTCGGCCCGCTGGGTATCGAAGACGTCGAATGGGTCCGGTACGCGGACGGCGCGCCGAACGCGGTGTCAGGGCTTCGCATGCGGCCCCGCGATGTTGCGAAGATTGGCCAGATCGTCCTCCAGCGGGGGAGATGGAACGGCAAGACGATCGTCTCGCAGGCGTGGATCGACGACGCCACGAGCGCTCACATCAACGGCGAGGGGCTGTTCTTCTATGGGTTCCAATGGTGGCTCGGTCGATCTCTTGTGCATCGGAAGGAGTTCAGGTGGGTCGCCGGCGTAGGCTACGGTGGCCAACGGTTGTTCATCATTCCGCAACTCGATCTAGTTGTCGTCGTGATGGCCGGGCTCTACGACAACCCTGCCCTGACATCGATTCCCGGCGAAGTCGTCTTGCGCCGGTACGCGGTGCCGGCGGCAGACTCGCTTTAACCGCGACTTGGTGAGTATCGTCGACACTGGTCTACGGGGCCGAGCGTTGATGTGTGCCGGGGCGGGCGGTGCCCGCGACCACGCCCGCCCCGCGGCGCAAAGTGCATCGACGATTGCTGCGCTCCTCACACGCGCTTATGCCACCGGCGCACCATATCCACCACCACCCGGCGTCTCGATGACGAATGTGTCACCGGGCGCCATCTGCGCGCCGCCGACGTGTGCAACAGGCACGATCGTGCCGTCGGCTCGCTCGACGTAGTTGCGCCCGAGCGCGCCCGCCTCCCCCCCCGCCGCACCGAACGGCGCATGCACGCGGTTGTTCGACAGGATCGACGCCGTCATTGGTTCTAGGAAGCGAATCCGCCGGATGGCGCCGTTGCCGCCGCGCCAGCGCCCTGCGCCGCCCGACCGGCTGCGGATGAAATGCGATTCGAGCCGCACCGGGTACCGCCATTCGAGTACCTCGGGATCGGTCAGCCGCGAATTCGTCATGTGCGTCTGCACCGCATCGACACCTTCAAATCCGGGCCCCGCGCCACTGCCTCCCGCGATCGTTTCGTAGTACTGGTGCCGTGCGTTGCCGAACGTGAAATTGTTCATCGTTCCCTGGCTCGACGCGACACGGCCGAGCGCGCCGTAGAGCGCATTCGTGATCGCTGAAGAGGTTTCGACGTTCCCCGATACGACCGCGGCCGGATACACCGGATTGAGCATCGACCCTTCCGGCACGATCACGGTCAGCGGCTTCAGGCACCCGGCGTTGAGCGGAATGTCGTCGCCAACGAGCGTGCGAAACACATAGAGCACCGCCGCCATGCACACGGCCTTCGGCGCGTTGAAGTTGTTCGGCAACTGCGCCGACGTACCGCGGAAGTCGATCTCCGCGCACCGGGCACGCGCATCGACGCGGATCGTGACTTCGATCACCGCGCCGTTATCAAGCGGATAGCGATAATGTCCGTCCCGCAGCGCGCCGATGACGCGCCGCACGGCCTCCTCGGCGTTGTCTTGCACGTGCCGCATATAGGCGCGCACGACGTCCTCGCCGAACTGCGCGATCATCCGGCGCAGTTCTTCGACACCCTTCTGATTCGCCGCGATTTGCGCGCGCAAGTCGGCCATGTTTTGATCGACGTTGCGCGCGGGATAACGGCCGGACGCGAACAGCGCGCGCGTCTCGCGATCGCGCAGCACGCCGCCGGACACAAGCTGCCAGTTGTCGATCAGCACGCCTTCTTCGTCAATATGAGTCGAGTTGGGCGGCATCGAGCCCGGCGTAATCCCGCCGATATCGGCATGGTGGCCACGCGAGCCCACATAGAAGAGCGGTTCGGCCGATCCATTCGCGAACACCGGCGTAATGACCGTCACATCGGGCAGGTGCGTCCCGCCATGATAGGGATCGTTCAGCATGAACACGTCACCATCGCGCATTCGTCCTCGGTTGCGTTCGATCACGGTGCGGATGCTCTCGCCCATCGAGCCGAGATGCACCGGCATATGCGGCGCGTTCGCAATCAGATTGCCGTCGGCATCGAAGACCGCGCACGAGAAGTCGAGCCGCTCCTTGATGTTGACGGAGTAGGCCGTATTCTGAAGCGTCAGCCCCATCTGCTCGGCGATCGACATGAACAGGTTGTTGAAGATCTCGAGTCGCACCGGATCGGCGTCGGTGCCGAGCGAACGGCGTGTCGGCAGCGGAGCCACACGCGTGAGCACGAGGTTCCCGGCGTCGGTCAACTCTCCGCGCCAGCCCGGCTCGATCACCGTCGTGCCATTCTTTTCCGCGACGATCGCGGGACCGTCGAGGACGTCGCCTGCAAACAGTGTCTCGCGCACGTAAAGCGGCGCATTGTGCCACGCGCCACTTGAATAGAAGCGGACGTTGGTATCCGCGGTTGGCACGCCCTGCGTGCGGCGGGAAACGGGGGCAACGTCGAGCGGCGCGTCGGAGCGGCCGATCGCTTCGACCGATGCGAGCTCCACGACGAGCGGTGTTCCTTCCATCAGAAACGCGTAGCGCTGCCGGTAAGCGTGCTCGAACGACCGACGCATGGCATCCAGGCTGCCCGCCGGCACGGCAATCGCCGAATCGGTGCCGCGATAGCGCAAATGCGCGAGACGCACGGTGTCGATCCGCGCCGACGGCACGCCCTGCTCGCGCAGCACGCGCACAGCTTGCTCGGCGAGCGCGTCGAGCGTGTCGTTCAGTAGCACGAGCGTGGCGTCGTCGAGCTCCGCCTCGATGGCGCGCTCGCGCATCGCGGTCTGATCGGCCAGCCCCATGCCATAAGCCGAGAGCACGCCCGCAAGCGGATGCGCGAATACCTTCGTCATCCCGAGCGCGTCGGCAACGCCGCACGCATGCTGCCCGCCCGCGCCGCCGAACGTCGTCAGCACATAGCGCGACACATCGTGGCCGCGTTGCACCGAGATCTTCTTGATGGCATTCGCCATGCTTCCAATCGCAATCTCGAGAAAGCCTTCGGCCAGTTCCTCAGGCGTTTGCCGGCGTCCCGTCGCGGCGAAGATCTCGTCGGCAAGCGTGGCGAAGCGCTCGGCCACGACGTCGCGATCGAGCGGCGCGTCGGCGTGCGGGCCGAACACACGCGGGAAGTAGTCGGGCTGAATCTTGCCGAGCATCACATTGCAGTCGGTCACCGCCAGGGGGCCGCCACGTCGATACGATGCGGGTCCCGGGTTTGCGCCAGCCGATTCGGGACCGACGCGCAGCCGGCTGCCATCGAACGTCAGCACCGAGCCGCCGCCGGCCGCGACCGTGTGGATGCTCATCATCGGCGCACGCATCCGCACGCCCGCCACCTGCGTCTCGAACACGCGCTCGAACTCGCCGTTGAAATGCGAAACGTCGGTCGACGTGCCGCCCATATCGAAACCAATCACCTCATCGAAGCCGGCCGCTTGCGCGGCGCGGACCATCCCGACGATGCCGCCCGCGGGCCCCGAAAGAATCGCATCCTTGCCCTGGAACGCATCGGCACGCGTGAGCCCACCGCTGCTCTGCATGAATTGCAGATTGACGCCCGGCATCTCGGCCGCGACCTGTTCGACGTAGCGACGCAGTATCGGCGACAGGTAAGCATCGACAACGGTCGTATCGCCGCGAGGCACGATCTTCATCAGCGGCGAGACCTCGTGCGACACGGACACCTGCGTGAAGCCGATTCGGCGCGCAAGCTCGGCGAGCGCGCGCTCGTGATGCGTATATCGGTAACCGTGAATCAAGACGATCGCGAGCGCCCGGATGCCGCTGTCGTAGACCGCCGCGAGCGCAGCCTCCGCGCGCTCGCGGTCGAGCGGCTCGATGATGTCGCCGTGCGCGCCGATGCGCTCGTCCACTTCCACGACGCGCTCGTAGAGCGCCTCGGGCAACGCGATGTCGAGATCGAAGAGGCGTGGCCGATTCTGATACGCAATGCGCAGCACATCGCGAAAGCCGCGTGTCGTCACGAGCGCGGTCGGCTCGCCCTTGCGTTCGAGCAGCGCGTTGGTCGCGACGGTCGTACCCATCTTGACCATTTCCACCTGAGCCGGCGTGATCGGCTCGCCCGCCGCGAGGCCGAGCAGATGGCGGATGCCGGCGACGGCCGCATCGCGGTACTGTTCCGGGTTTTCCGAGAGCAGCTTGTGCGTGGCGAGCGAACCGTCAGGACGGCGCGCGACGATGTCGGTGAAGGTACCGCCGCGGTCGATCCAAAATTGCCAGCGAGGCGCCGTGAAGTCGGCATTGGAGAAGTGTTCAGACATGGTGATCGAATCGAAAACGGAAATGGAAACGGAAACGAAGACTGGAAATGAAAACGCGTAATCGAGCAGGCGATGCGAGCAGACGTCAGGCCGACTCGAGCTCGCGGCCGCGGGTCTCGGGCAACGTGAGCGCGGCAACGATCAGCACGCCGTAGGCGGCGACCGCGAAGAGGCCGATGCTCGTGCCGAGACCGTACTGCTTCGCGAGCGCACCGATCAGAAACGGGAACAGCGCACCGATCGCGCGGCCGACGTTGTAGCAAAAGCCCTGGCCGGAGCCGCGCACGCGTGTCGGAAAGAGCTCCGTCAGGAACGCGCCCATGCCTGCAAAGATTCCCGACGCGAAGAAACCGAGCGGAAAGCCGAGCCAGAGCATCGAGTGGTCCGTCAGGTTCAACGACGTGTACGCGAATGCGATCGCCATCGAGCCCGCCGCGAACAGAATGAAGTTCGGCTTGCGGCCGAGGCGATCGGTCAGATAGGCGCCCGACAGATAGCCGATGTAGGAGCCGACGATGATCGTGGCGAGATAACCGCCCGTGCCCATCACGGTCAGATGGCGCTCGGTCTTGAGGAACGTCGGCAGCCACGTCGTGATCGCGTAATAGCCGCCCTGCGCACCCGTCGTGAGCATTGCCGCGCGCAGCGTCGTGGAAAGCAGTCGCGGCGAGAAGATTTCGCCGAGGCTCGGCTTGTCGCCCTCGCTTTGCTGCGCCGCCTTCGCATGCCGATAGACCTCCGGCTCCTTCACATAGCGGCGAATCACAAGCACGAGCAGGGCCGGCACGAGCCCGAAGAGAAAGAGCGCGCGCCACGCGGTCGCGGCGGGCAGCACGGAGAAACTCCACGCATACAGCAAAGCCGCGGCACCCCAACCGATCGCCCAGCCCGCCTGCACGAGGCCGACCGCCTTGCCGCGATCGCGCGCGCGGATCACTTCACCGATCAGGACCGCCCCCGCCGTCCATTCGCCGCCGAAACCAAAGCCCATGAGCGCACGCGCGGCGAGAAGCTGCTCGTAGTTTTGCGCGAGCCCGCACAGGCCCGTAAACGCCGCGAACCACAAAACCGTGATCTGCAACGTCCGCACGCGCCCGATGCGATCGGACAAGATGCCGGCGAGCCAGCCGCCCGCGGCCGACGTGAGCAGCGTCAGCGTGCCGATGAAGCCCGCGTCGGCAAGACTGATTCCCCATGTCGCGACGAGCGTCGGGATCACGAACGAGAGCATCTGCGTGTCCATTCCGTCGAGCATGTAGCCGACCTTGCAACTCCAGAATGCGCGCCGTTCGCGCGGCCCCGCATCGGCGTACCACGCGAACATGCCATTGCGGCCTCCCTGCTCGATGTCGGCGGATTGCGCCGCCGCGGTCTTGCTGTCCATCTTTTGCTCCTTGTCGAAAGCGCTCGAGTACACCGCCGCGCGGCAGGCGAACGGTTGTCGCGTCGAGGATGCATGCTTCCCTCCGGCTGCGCGGATCCTCGGCTCACGGCCTGGCGCGCCGTGGTAATCGTAAAAGCGAAGCACCGGTCTTCAGGCGCCCCGCGGCGTGCATCAGAAAACGGCGAGCGATGTGTTCTCGATGTCCGTCATCAGCATGTGGCCCGGCGCATGCGCGATGGCGAGCGGCAGACGAGCGGCCATCAACGCCGTCTGCGGTGTCACGCCGCATGCCCAGAACACCGGCAGTTCGCTGTCGCGGATCGTGACCGGATCGCCGAAATCGGGGCGTGCCAGATCCGCGATGCCGAGTTCTGACGGCGCCCCGATGTGGATGGGCGCACCGTGCACGCCGGGAAAGCGGCTCGTGATCTGCACCGCGCGGATCGCATCCGCGCCGCGCATCGGCCGCATCGACACGACGAGTTCCCCGCCGAATACGCCGGCCCGGCGGTTCGGGATGGTCGTCCGGTACATCGGCACATTGCGCCCCTCTTCGACATGACGCAGCGGTATGCCTTCCCGCGCGAGCATCGCTTCGAATGAAAACGAGCAGCCGATCGCGAATACGACGAAGTCGGGCTGCCAGAGCTCGTTCAACGAGTCGACGCGTTCGACCAGGCGCCCCTCTCTGTACACGTTGTACGCGGGCACATCGGTGCGAATGTCGAGATCGTGCCCGAGCGCGTCGATCGCATAGGCGCCCGGCTCGCCGACCGCCAGCAACGGACACGCCTTCGGGTTCGCGTTGCAAAAACGCAGGAAGTCATGCGCATAGGCTTCGGGCATGATCGCGAGGTTGGCCTGCGCGAATTCGCCGCAGTGGCCGGCCGTCGGGCCGCGAAATGCGCCGTTGCGCACGGCGCGGCGAAATTCATAGGGGGTCATGAATGAATCTCTGTGACAGTCGAATGACGTTGGTCGTCAGGAATAGGCGAAGGATAGAAAAGACGAAAATTTGACGCCACCTAGTTTTTCTTGCGTTCGACGAATAGAATTTCTTAACGTAACGCCGGGTTTTCCCTAGTCTCGTGAAGATTTTGTAGCGTGCAGTCTCCGCGTCGATTGCTTCGTTCTTCACCATGAACACACGCTTCCTTGAGACCTTCGTCGCTCTGGCGAAGCTGCGCAGCTTCCGCACGACCGCCGCCGAGCTGCACGCAACGCCCGCCGCGATTTCACAGCGCGTGAAGGCGCTCGAAGACGAACTGGGGACAGTGCTCGTCGACCGCGAAAGCCGTGAGTTTCGCCTGACACCGAATGGCGAGTACCTGCTCGGCTACGCCAAAGCCGTCGTCGATGCCACGCGCCAGCTGCAGGCGGCAGCGGCGAGCGACAGCGCCGTGCGCGGCAAGCTGCGACTCGGCGTCATCGAAACAGTCGTGCATAGCTGGCTGCCTCAATACATGACGCGGCTCTCGATCGACTATCCACATCTCGACATCGACTTGAATGTCGACGTCAGCGTCGTGCTGCAGCGCCGGCTCATGGGGGGAGAACTCGATCTGATCGTCCGCGTCGAGGGCAGCGACGAAGCCAGCGTCGTTTGCGACGCGCTCGCGAACTACCCCGTGCACTGGATTGCGCGCGCGGGCCTGGTGCCAGTCGCACGCAGCGGTCTTGCAAAGCGCGTCCTCGAGCACCCTATCCTCACGTTCGGCCGCGGCACCGCCCCGCATCGCGCGCTCGAAGACATCGTCGCCACGCTCGCGCGCGCGAACGGCGTCCCGCTCGGAGAGACGCGCATTACCGGCTCGCCGTCGATCTCGGTAATCGTCCAGCTCGTGCGCGACGGGTTCGGAGTCGCGGCGATCCCGCGGCTCTTTGTCGACGCACTGATCGAATCCGGAGAAATGGTCGAATTGCCGCTCCAGCCCACGCCCCCGTCGATCGTCGTGTCGATGTCGCGTCGCGCCGATGCATCGCGTCTCGTGCACGCCGCGGCGGCGGCCGCGCGGACGGCCTGCCACGAATATTGCGCGAAAAGCGATCGGCGGCTCGTCGAACCGTTGTAGATACCGCTCTACGAGGTCGAGCTTGGATAGGTGCCGGGGCGAATGGTCACTGCTGCCAGGCCCGCCCCCGCGAACGCGCATGCGGCGCACACCAGCGCGACTGCGCGCAGCGCCTCGGCGATGGCTTCGGCTTCGGCGCGGGCGAGAGGCGTTCCAGGTGGCATATGCGCGGCACCCGGCGGCGCCATGGATTGCGCGTTCGGTTCAAGCAGTTGCCCGGAGCGGCGCGCGTCCTGCGGCACGTGCAGCTGATCGAGCCGTGCCGCCAGCGTCGCATGATGCGTCCACAGGAACACGATGCCGAGCACGGCAACGGCAAGCAGGCTCGCGACGCGTGCAACGGCATTGTTGATACCGGATGCCACGCCGGCGCGTTCGCCCGGCACCGAACCCATCACGGTTGCCGTCAACGGTGCGACCGTGATCGTCATGCCGAGACCGAGCACCGCCAGCGCAGGGAAAAGGCTGGCCCAATAGCTGCCGCGCACGGACAACACCGCCAGCATTCCAAATCCGATCCCGGCAATGCCGGGCCCCACCGTGAGCAGCCAGCGCGGACCATAACGGCTCGTCCAGCCGCCGGTCAGGCGCGAAAGCAAGCCGATGATGACGGGCACTGGCAATAGCGCCGCACCCGCTTCCGTTGCCGTATAGCCGTGCGCGCGGATCAGCGTGAACGGCAAGAAGAAGAGCGCACCGCCGAGCCCGAAATAGAGCAGCAACGTGACGAGGTTGGCGCCGGTGAAATCGCGCGAGCGGAATACGTCGAGCGGCATCATCGGATTGCGACTGTTCGCTTCAATTGCCATGAACGCGGCCAACACCAGCACACCTGCGCCGATCGCGCCGAGCACGAGCGGATGGCCTAGCCCATGCGTCGGCGCCTCGGTCAGACCGAAGGCGAAGGCTCCGAGCCCTGCGGCCGCGGTTGCGGCGCCGAGCCAGTCCAACTGTTGCGACGCATCGGGGTCGCGGCTATTGGGCACCGACCAGACGGCCAGAACGCTCGTCGCGATGGCAAGCGGCACGTTGATGAAAAAGATCGCGCGCCACGAAAACGCATCGACGAGCCAGCCGCCCGCCACTGGACCGATCGCCGACGTGATCGCGCCGATTCCCGCCCAGGTGCCGATCGCTCGTCCGCGTTCTTCGCCGGAGAATACAGCGCCGATGATTGCGAGACTGCTCGGGACGAGTAGCGCCGCTCCGATGCCCTGCACTGCGCGTGCGGCAATGAGCGAGCCTGCATGCGGCGCGAGCGCGCAGGCGATCGACGCGAGCGCGAAGAGCGCGATGCCGGCGATGAACACGTTGCGGCGGCCGAGCTTGTCGCCCATCGCCCCGCCCACCAGCACGAGCGAGCCGAGAAAGAGCAGGTACGCATCGACCACCCACTGCATTGCCGCTACGCTTGCGCCGAGCTCGCTCTGAATGGACGGCAGCGCGACGTTGACGACGGAGCCGTCGATAAAGGCCATGCTCGAGCCGAGGATCGTCGCGGCCAATGCGAGGCGCTTCCGTTGACAAGGCCGGCCGGCGCCGGCCGGTTGCGAGCGTATGACGAGCTCGTCGCACGGGCTCGCCTGCGCGGCGATGACATGCGCCGCGCGCCGCAGACTATCGGGAATGTGCTGGCGGACCAAATTCGCTCCCGCGCCGATCGATCGCATTGCGGATCGAGCAGCAATGGCGTCACGCGCCGGCTCTCGGCTTTGTCGCCTGCTCCGGCGAAGTGGTGTTCCGGTGTTCGAACGATCGGGCGGCGAATCCAGCAGCTACTCGCCCCGGCCGCCAACCTTGAACACGTCGTTGAGCTCGGCGCCCGATGCGGCGCCGGCAAATCCGTCGAATCGACCATCGGCCAATGACTGGGCCGCGCGCATGAAGCCGCCCCACGCCACGCGCGCGAGCGCTCCACCAACACTGACGCGCCGCACGCCCATCGAAGCGAGATCTTGCAACGTGAATTCCGAGGTCGAGCCGACCAATACATTCACCGGCTTCGGGGCAACCGCCGAAACCACGGCGGTGATCTGCTCACGTGTCTTGATGCCCGGTGCGTAAAGACAATCGGCTCCGGCAGCGGCGTACGCTTTGAGCCGCGCGATGGCATCGGCGAGATCGGATACGCCGACCACGAAGTTCTCGGCGCGTCCAACGAGCAAAGTATCGCCGCCATTCTCGTCGATCGCGCGTCGTGCCGCTTTGATCCGCTCGACTGCGATTTCAACCGAAAACAGGGGCGATGCGGCATCTCCCGTCGAATCTTCGATCGACAATCCCGCGACGCCAGTATCGACGGCGAGCTTGACGCTTTGCGCAACTTCGGCGGGCGTGGCGCCGAAACCATTCTCGAAGTCCGCGTTGACCGGCAGATCCGTTGCTTCGACGAGTTCGCGCAAGTGCGCCAGCACCATTTCGCGAGGCGACGCGTTGTCCGCATGACCGATCGACCACGCGAAACCGGAACTGGTCGTGGCGATCGCTTTGAAGCCGAGCGTCTGCAAGTATCGTGCGCTACCGATGTCCCAGGGGTTCGGCAACATGAAACAGCCTGATTCGTGCAGGGCTCGGAAGGCGGCTCTTCTTTCTTTGACGGTACGGGGCATGACCGATCTCCTTTGGCAGGCAACCGGTGAGTTTTAGCTCCGTTGACCCCATCCGTCAACGAATCAGTTGCCTTATTCCGAGCGCGACGATGACGGCGCCACATACGCGATCGACGACGCCACGCGCGCGTCGATGAGCCGATGCGACCCTCGGATGCGACATAACGATTGCGACGAGCCCGTACCAAGAGGTAGCCGTAACGCACACCATTGCAAGCATGGCAGCGAATGTCGCCGCGGAGACATGCGCGGGGGCGGCTGAAGAGAACACCGCGGCGAAGAACGCAATTGATTTCGGGTTTGTGATGTTCGTCGCGACGCCTTGCAGAAACGCGGCATACAAGCCGGTGCGCTGTTGCACCTCCATCCGACTCTCGCTGTTTGCCCGCGCGGAGACGATCAGGCGCAAGCCGAACCAGAGAAGGTAGCCGGCCCCTGCAAGCTTGACGATCACCGCCAACCAGGGAAAAACCGCAAAGACGAGGCCGACACCGAGGATCGAGCAACTCGCCCAGAAGAGATTGACGATTACGACTCCAGCGACGAGCGCGAGGGAATCCGAGCGCCCTCTGGAAGCCGCGGTATGAGCCACCGCCACGAAATTTGGCCCGGGTATGACGACCCCGGCTAAATAGATGAAGAAGACGGCAATAACGGCGGACAAGTCGATCATCGAGAGGCTCTTGGGTCGGTTATCCCGTGAATCTATACGAACCAGGCGGTCGACACCAGCGCCATTAGCCAATTCGCATGACGTCGCTCGATCCATTCAGGGCGCGCGGTTGTGTCTCTTCGTCCTAATTTCAGCGCACTAAGGTCTCCCACCAACTTTCGCGGCTTATGTTTTTGCGTCGCCCAGCCCGGGTCCGCTTCGTGGGCCGCATCTGCGCGATCCGGGCGATTCAACGGACATAGGTGTAACAACAAAGCGGGAGAAGAAGAGATGCACAACCGACGGCTGATACAAAGCGGGTGCGAAGGATTTGCCGTTCCAGTCGAATTGCGCTCATCGATCGAAATTGTGCTGCGCGCAAGCAAATTGACGATGGGGAACGCAAACACATGACACATCCGAATTCCAATGCGGCCGAGACATCGGCCAAGAAGAGTGCCGAGCCGCCTCGCATCCTGGTCGGCCGCGTGGAGGGCGTCACCCTCTTTGGCACTGACAACGAACTGATCTGCGTCAAACAGATGCCATTGCCGGGCGTCGTCATCTTCGTGCACGGCGTGAACTCCGAGGGCGAGTGGTACACCGCTGCAGAGGAAGGACTCTGCGAAGGCCTGAACCGGAGGTTGGGGCGTTTGGACGACCAGCTCGCCTATCGAGGCGTCGAGGCCGGCCAGATGTCACCGGTCCGCTATATGGAAAGTCTCACACCGGACGGGTACATCAACCCCGACCTGCTGCCCGATAGCTACATCAAGCCGGATCCGTCGTTCTCGCCTGTGATCCATTTCCGCTGGGGCTACAAGGCGAACCAGCAGGATCTCAAGGACTACGGCGCGAACCTGTTTCTCAACGAGCACAACTACTGGGGCGGCGGCCCGTTTGCGAATGGCTGCTCGAGTCTGGCCGATCTGTGGAGCCCCGGGCTCGACGATCGAATCTTCGGCTGGATCACAGTGCAGGCGTTGAATTCCACGCCGCGCCTGGTCTATCAGACCCCGCCGCGCGCCTACATGGTGATGGCGGCGCTACGGCTCGCCAAGCTGATCAAATCGATACGAGAGAAGCAAGCCGATGTGCCTATTACTGTTGTGTGTCACAGCCAGGGCAATATGATCGGGCTGGCGGCCGCCTTTCTCGGGGACAGGATGTCCGATGTCACCGATCCATGGGGCAAGGCCGGAAGCTGTGTGGCGGACGCCTACGTGTTGGCCAATGCACCGGACAGCCTCGTCGAAAAGCTGGGCATGGAGAACTGGGCGCAGCGCACGGTGCGCGACGCCGATGGCAACCGCGGCCGCGCGACGTTCAACGCGCGGGCTGAGACGTTGAAAGCCTTCTTCGAGATATTGCGCAAGCGCGCGGCACTGGAGCCCGATGCGCGTGAACTCGACGAAGACATGGGCAACAAACGGACGTCTGCGAAAGGTAAGCCGTATAGCGCCGGCGACGACCGCACGAGTCACGGCCTGAACGGCCACACGCTTGGCCGCGTGACGCTCTATTGCTGCCCGCACGATCAGGTGATTTCGGCGACGACCGTGCAAGGCATCGGCTGGCGTGGCATGAGCGCCGAGGAGATCTAGCGGACCGGCGGTCAGGGTGTCTTCACGCAGCGCGTGTTCGCATCGGGGTGGGTAGTCGGAAAGGATCCGACTGCCAGCCCTACGTATCGCTATTGGGAAGACGACTGGCGGGCGATGGTGAACCGGCAGAAGGGATTTTGGTATCCACCGTCGCCGAGTGCCGAGTTCGGGCTCCTCCGGGCATTGCGCGCCAATGAAAATCCGCTGGCGGCGCTTGGCACGTTGGCGTCGGCGCCGATTCTCTATTTTGCTACCCTGGTCGTAAAGCCGCGAATAAACGCCGATCCACCGAGCGGATGGACTATCCCGGTTGATGCGCCGAAGCTCGATGAGCCGTTCGAACCCGAAGCGATGCGCTATGGGCGGGTGTCCGAGATCGTCGTTGATGGGTTGAAGAGTCGGTTCAACGAAACCTACGACCCGCCTTCTGCCGCGCGCAATGCGCAAAAGAGTGAGGGTGAGAAGAACGCGGATGACCCTTATGACACCTTTCATTCAAGCGACCCGGCGCTGCAAAGACAAGGAACGCTGGAATCCGAGGCGGCGCAACGCTACGAGGACCACGCGCTGATGCGCCAGGAGGCTCGCCGAAATGAGAACTTCGGCGCCACGAAGGGCTGGGTCAGCCGTGACGGCAAGGTACTTGGCGAAGACGATCTGGCCAAGGCGACGCTCGAATACAAGAGATGGCGCAACGGGCAGATCGGCAAGATCCTGAAAGACGGCATCAAAAATAATCCAACAAACCACTCGACGATCCTTACCAATCCGACGCATGCGGAAAAGGCGCTAGCTTTCGACATTGCGATTGGCCTTTGCTACCTGTCGGAGCGCGACTGGAAGACTCTGCGCATCGAGGCTGACTGGCGATTCTGTAATGGATTGAGCGACAGCAATCCCGTCAAAAAGTACTCGAAGTACTTCGAGACAGGCAAATTCAACGATCAGCATCTGCACGACTGGGCCTGTAGCGATCCTGAGGTCGTTAGGCCGACAAAGATTCAGGACCAGCGCGAGGGCGAGCTCTTCCTCAACGCCGGAGACTTTCTATGAAATCGTTGATTGGAACGTGGCAACGGCGGCTCGTATTAGCGATCGTTGCGATGTTGCTGACGAGCGCGGCGACGTTGACCTGGATGATCTTTACGAACGTTGACCCACAATCCGTAAGCGATGAGGACCTCATGAAGCGTTTGGTGCATTTTCCTTTCATGGTAGGCGTTTGTGTTCTTCTGCTGAGCACA
The DNA here is from genome assembly GCF_040965455.1 of Trinickia sp. EG282A. NCBI lineage: Bacteria > Pseudomonadati > Pseudomonadota > Betaproteobacteria > Burkholderiales > Burkholderiaceae > Trinickia > Trinickia sp. EG282A. Next base: position 280,833 of record NZ_JBFRCC010000004.1, read on the forward strand.
TATTTTGTCCTTTGCATCTCCAATACCGCGACAGCTCAAACTGTTGCTACCAAGCCTGCGCCAACGGACGCGCCCAAGCCGTTCGTAGCTCAGGTGGTGGGGCTCGAGTGGCTGAACCCGCTACAGCGTCGTGATTACCCAACAGAGTGGCAAATCCTATGGACGCTTGGTCTCGTGAAGCCGAACAAGGACGACGACATGGTACGTACCAAGCCACAAAAATTCTCGACACTTCGGCCAATAGGTGCCCTCGTCTATGGCAATGAGGGTTCGGAAACATTCAAGGGTTTCTACCACAAGTACATCGACAAGCTTCTCCTGCTCTTTGCAGACAGATACGCAATGAATCCGAAGTACTTCTACACGGTCGGCCCGGAGGACCGTAGGCAATGGCGGGAACTCGCCGGCATACACGTCGAATTGGCGATTCCTTCTGATCGCCTAGACGCGACCGAGGCCGCAGCGTTCTTGCGCGATGAAATGGTGGATTACTTCAATATAGGCAGCAAGGGGTTCCCCGACCTTTGGAGCAAAAACACGCCACCCGACGTCCGGATCACCCAAGGGGGCGCCAACGCAGGCTTCACTTCACTGAACGCCGCACTCGACTATCTGCAAACGCACCCCCAAGAAAGCGTCTGGGTAATGAACTGGGACGCACCGAGCTTCCCACCGAACGACGCCCAGCTCAATGAAAACATGGTGCTACTCATCCTAGCCGGTCCGGAGATGAAGACGGAGCGCGCGCCGCTGGCCTGGATCGGCAAAGCGGCGACGGCCAACGTCGGCGACTACGAAAAGAAGGCCGGCACAACCCGAGCGGTCCAAGCATGGAAGGCGGCAATCGCCGCGGCGGCGCGCAACGCGAACAGTTCAACCGACAACATCGATTACATCATTCACGACGCGGGCATGGGCACTGATGAGGCTTCGAGCCGTATCGGCACGCTTGGCCGTACGCTGACGGAAACGCTGCTGGAATTCGAGTTCCAGAAACAGACGTTCAATACCCCAAGCTTGCTCGGCGACATGGGTGCCGGCAGTGCACTCACCAACGTCGTGCTCGCGATCGGCCGCGCGAATCACTTCGGAGAACGTGTGTTGGTGGCGGGCACGACTAACCCTGACGAACCAGTCGCGGCCGTGATCACTCCACCCGAGAAACCGAACCCGATTGATCCCGATGCGGACTGGTTCAGGGCGCGAGGCGAGGGGGACGCCTACCTGCCGTGGTGGGGACGTCGCTACGACGAGACCTACAACAATCGGCAGGGTTTGTCTTGGTGACAAAGAGGGACAACGCGAGGGGAAACGTCGCCAGAGTCGGCGATGTCCGCTTCATCGCCTCGCCCCAAACAGACCGGCTCGCGACGCGGCATTTGCCGCATAGCGAGCGTATGCGTGGGCGGAAACTCCTTCGCCGACGCTCACCAGCTTTTGCTGAAGCTCGATTGCGATCGCCGGTGCTTCCACAAGTAATGTGCCGCCACCATCGCGGCAGCAAAACCCGCCGCCGCCCCCACACCGACACCGCAGCGCGGCCCGAGCCGATCGGCAACCCACCCCACGATCGGCGCGCCAATTGGCGTGCCGCCCAGCGCGATCGATGCGCGGATCGCGATCACGCGGCCTCTCATGCTCGGTTCAGCCGACAGTTGCATCAGGCTGTTGGATGAATTCGTAAAAGTCAGGGCCGCGACGCCGACGACGATCAGCGCCAAGCCGAACAACACATAATCGGGCATTAGCGCGGCCATCAGCAGCCCGCCGCCAAATACGGCGGCGCCGGCGAGCAGCAGACCGAACGTCGGCCGTTCCCGTCGCGCGGCCAAAAGAGCACCGACCAGCGAGCCAACCGCCATCATCGACATCAGCAGACCGAACCGGTCCGCGCCGACGTGGAACACGGATGCGGACATCGTCGAAATATAGATGGGAAAATTGAGCCCGAAGGTGCCGATGAGGAAGAGCATGATCGCGGTGACGCGCAGCTCGCGGTGCTCCCAGACGTAGCGAAGACCTTCGCCGAAATGGCCACGTGTGCGCGCGATTCTCACGCGCGCATGAAGCTCGTCTCGCCGCAACAGCGTGAGTGACCACACTACCGCGACGAACGACGCCGCATTGACCAGAAACGCCCAGCCGGATCCTACCGCCGCCACGACGACGCCCGCAACGGCCGGCCCAATCAACCGGGCCGCATTGAACGATGTCGAGTTCAGCGCTATTGCGTTCGACAGGTCTGTATCGCCGACGAGGTCATAGACGAACGTCTGCCGCGCCGGCTGATCGAACGCGCTGACCGTGCCGAGCAGGAATGCGAGCACATAGACATGCCAAAGCACCACCGCTCCGAACACGGTCAGCAGACCGAGCATCAAGGCGAGCACGCCCTTTGCCGCCTGCGTCACCAGCAACAACTTCCGCCGATCGAAATAGTCGGCCGCGAATCCGGTCCACGGCAGGAACAGCAACTGCGGCCCGTATTGCAGCGCCATGACGATGCCGACCGCCGTCGCGTTACGATGCGTGAGCCCCGTTAGCACGAGCCAGTCCTGCGCCGTGCGCTGCATCCAGGTACCCACGTTCGAGATCAGCGCGCCGGCTGCCCAGATCCGGTAGTTGCGATTGTTCAGCGAACGAAAGACGCCTTTCATGAGCGATAGCGATGCGGTGTGTCGATTCAAAATCCGTCACGGGCGTTTCGCCATGTGAACCGTTGCGCGGTCTGATGGCTGTGGCTGCGGGAAAAGCGAAGAAAGCGCCTTCCGTGGTGCAAGATTTCAGCCCACGCCTAACCGGGAAATTTCCAACTATACTGGCCTTACCCTTCCATGGCTTACATCACTGGCTTACATCGCGCCAGGCGCCAACCGTGAGTGCGTCGTGCCCCTCGAACGCAAGCACACTTTCTCTTTCGCCCCTGACGGCGAGCACTTCCTGCTCGACGGCGAGCCTCTCCAGATTCGCAGCGGCGAGATGCATCCCGCCCGCATCCCGCGCGAGTATTGGCAACACCGGATCCGCATGGCCAAGGCAATGGGGATGAACTGCATCGCCATGTACGTCATGTGGAACTACCACGAGACGCGTAGAGGCGTGTTCGATTTCGAGAGCGGTAACCGCCATATCGAGGCCTTCATCCGGCTATGCCAATCCGAAGGGATGTGGGTCCTGCTGCGCCCGGGGCCGTATGTTTGCGCAGAATGGGATCTGGGAGGCCTCCCGTCATACCTGCTGAGCGATCCGGACATCCAGTTGAGGACCGACTCGGCCACCGATTCGCACTACATGGCGGCGGTGGCTCGCTACATCGACGAACTGATACCTCGCATCAAGCCATTGCTGATCCGGCACGGCGGACCGATCCTGATGATCCAGATCGAGAATGAATTCGGTTCGTGCGCGAGCAATCCGGCTTACCTCGAAGAGCTCAGGCAGCTCTGGCTCAAAGGCGGCGTAACGGGGCCGTTCTATACGGAAGACGGTCTCGCGCAGCTCCAACGCAATCGCACCACGGTGACCGGCGGTGCAATTGCGTTGAGCAATGGAGACGCGGCACAAATCGCCACTGTCCGCCGCGAATTCCCCGCGGTGCCCGCGATGGCGGGTGAGGTGTACCCAGGGTGGCTCACCCATTGGGGCGAATCAGATTTCGCGGGGGTGGACTATGACCTCTCCGACGTCTTGAGGGCGTTCATGCAGTCGAAACTGTCGTTCAATCTGTATGTCATTCACGGCGGCACGAGCTTTGGTTTTTATGCCGGCGCGAACGTGGACGGTTCGGGCAACTATCAACCCGACATCACCAGCTACGACTATTCGGCGCCGATCAGCGAGCAGGGCGTGGCGACGCCGAAGTACGTAAAGTACCGCAACATCATCGCCAGCTACTTGCGTGAGCCGTTGCCGGATATACCTGACGCGATCGCCACGCTTGAATGCTCGGGTGCCGATGCGTTGATGCCAACGGTCTACGCGTCGATCTGGGACAACCTGCCCCCGGCACTGCCGCGCGAACAGAGCGTCGATCCGCAGTCCTTTGAGCGCTACGGTCAGGCATTTGGCTTCGTGCTTTACCGCACGCGGCTGGAGGAGTACGCGAACGGTGTCATGGATATCAGCAGTGTTCATGACTACGCGACCGTTTTTGTGGACGAACACTATGTGGGCGGCGTGTCGAGGGCGCAGACCCCGCAGAGCTACGCTGAGCCACTCCACCTGATGCACCGCGCACCGCTCGCCCTTCCATCGTCGTTGCCCGAGGACGAGTCAAACCGTGGCGACCCCGTATCGTTGGAGATCCTCGTCGAGGGCATGGGGCGCGTGAACTTCGGCCCCGCGATCGTCGACCGCAAAGGCCTGCTCGAACCGGTCGGGATAAAAAACGCTGACGGGTCGCTCTCCTTGCTCGAGGGCTGGGAAGTTTTCCTGCTGCCGATGGATGAAGCGTTTATCGCCAACCTCAAGAAAAGGTGTGTGAATCCGCTGAAGCCCGGCCTCTTTTTTAAGGCAAGCTTGCGGCTGAATGAAGTTGGCGACACCTGGCTCGACATGAGCAACTGGACCAAGGGCGTCGTCTGGGTCAACGGGCACAATCTCGGACGCTACTGGAATATCGGTCCGCAAAGGCGCTTATATTGCCCCGCGCCGTGGCTTGCCCAAGGTGAAAACGAGGTGCTCATTTTCGACCTGCACCAGATTCAGGCGAAGCCGGTGCAACTGGCGGATACACCGTGTTAGCGGAACCGCAGTGGGCCGATGTCGAGGATACGCCTCATCCACTTCATAGCTCCGCTCGATCGATCGGCAACAGTTCCAGCGTGAGCACTTCGAACGGCGCGAGCTCGACTTCCTCTGGCAGATCTGCATCTAGCACCGCAGGAATTTCGGAATCCCCTGCACCCCAAACACGACGCCAAACGAATCGTCCCGCCGCGGCCGCCGGCAGCTCCAGTTGTCGCCGCAGATCCACCGCGAAGCGTCGCGCACGGCTGTCTGGATTGCGCAGCGTGACGATCGCCTTGTGCGACGTCCACGCCGCCCAACCGTATACCGCCCGTTGGTCAGGTGCCCCGCCGATCCAATGGCTGTCGCGCAGAACATCTGCGTTCGCGCGCTCCCATCTGGCGGCGTCCGCGAGTACATCCCAATCGTTTTCGCTCAGCAGCGACGGCGTAATGTACAGCTCCTGCAATTGCGTGCCGCTACCGAAGTAGGACCGTACTTCGTTGGCGAAACCATTGCCTACCGCCGAATTGAGGCGCGGATTGCATTGCGCATAGACGATGCCATGCAGCATTAGCGAATTGAGCGGAAAGTGCGGACTGCGCACGACGACGTTGTGATAGGTCTGGGCGTCCCGGTACGTGATCCAGCGTTCGCGGTCAGTACCGGTTCCCGCGAAACCGTCGTCCTCGCCACCGCGCCAGATAGCGTCCACATAGCGTAGCCAGAACGGCGACGGATGCGTCCCTGTCGTGAGACTGATGAAGGTTTCGGGTTTAGCCGCGCGGACGTCCTCGATGAGGTGAATCGCCGCTTGCCAATCACTATCGAAGAGGCTACCTGGAAACGCCTTGTCGGCGTTGCCTGTGCCGTCGAACTTGAACTGGCTTACGCCGTGCTTATCCAGCAAGGCCATCACCATTTCATGAAAGCGTCGATAGTAAGTCGGGCCCGATAATGCAAAGCCGTCATCGATGACCTCATACCCGGCGGCACGGCCGCGCGTCACGCGTTCTTGCTTCGGCGGTCCGTACCCACCCCAAGGGGACAACCATACGCCGGGCGCAGCGCCGTATTGTGCCGCAGCGTCGCGCAGCGGAAGGAAGCCATTCGGAAATTCCTTACTGAAATGCCATCCGCCGCCAAGATCGTCCCAGCCATCGTCGAACAGAAACGAATCGATCTGCACCCCGCGCGCGCTATGCAACTTGCGGCCGATCGTTTCGATGCGCTCCAGCGCTTGTGCCTGTGTGTATGGCGTCAGGTAACCGATGTCGCCCCAGCTGTTGTAGTGCAGAAAGGGACGATACTCGCGAGCCCGCTCCCGTTCGAGATAGGTGGCGAACTCGCGCCGCAACTGACCGTCGGGCGCTACGCCTGCCACTGCCGAGCAGACCAGCGTTCTGTCCTTTCTCAGCGGCGACGAGCATTGCAGGGTAAAGCTGACGCTGTCGCCATCCACATGACTTACTGCCATCGGCAGCTCAAAGCCGAGATAGAAGTTTCCCGCAATGACAGGGGTGCCCTTTAGTTCGCGACTGGCCTGCGCATCGGCAGCACGCGTCGTCAGCAATGAAACGACAGCGATCTCTTCGTCCCCAAGAAGCGCCGTAACCGCTAAGCGCTCACGCAGATACCGCGAACCGTCGCGCTGCTCCAGGCTCCATTCCACCCGTAGACGCCCTTCAGTGTCGATAAGCGTCGCACGCACGCTTCGACCAGCGATGCGTTCGGCCAAGCGGGATGAGTGAGGGTTGGGTACAAGCGCAGCTTCGCTCACCGGCGCAACGATCCTTAGCTCATCCAGGCCTACGCGGCTTCCGTCAGCGAGCAACAGCGCGAAGGGCGCGACGATGGGCAGCGTGCGGTCCCGTGCGCAATCGATCAACGAAAACTCGGCGAGACGTGCATCCTTGACCGCCCAGCGCAATGCAATGATGTCGTTACCGAATGAGTACGCATCGCCCCTCATTTGGAACACGGGTATGCTGGCTTGCTGAGGCAAAGCATCATTGGCACGCATGGCGAACCTATCTCGAGCGGGGGCGGTTTCCCTATAGTAGTCGCCCCGGAACAACTCGTTTTGCGCGGCGCTGGGTCTCACGCCATCTAGACGGTGGTACTACCGCAACTAAAGCAACGCGATGTGAAGTTCCCCTACTTCACCGCTCCCAGCGCCAGCCCCTTCACAAGATACCGCTGCAGCCACGCGAAGACGACTGAAACCGGCAGCGTCGCGCAAAGCGTCGCTGCCATCACCAGATGCCATTCGACCGTGTACTTGCCGGCGACCATGTCGGTCACCTGCACGGTCAGCGTCTTGTTCTCGGGCGAGCGGATCAGCGTATAGACCACCGCGAACTCGTTCCAGGCGCTGATGAACGTGAAGATCGCGGTCACGACGATCGCAGGCACGGCAAGCGGCAAGAACACCTTGAAGACGGCCTTCGTCCGTCCGCACCCTTCGAGCCACGCCGACTCTTCGAGATCGCGCGGCACGGTCTGAAAGTAGGACGACAGCATCCATACCGCGAACGCGATATTGAATGCAGCGTAGGAGACGATTACACCGAGCTTCGAATCGACGAGGTTGCCGTTGCCATACGGAATCATCGCAGCGAGCCTGAAGAGGCCAACCACGAGCAGTATCGGCGAAAGCATTTGCGTGACGAGCAGGAACTGCCGATACACGCCGCGCCCTGCGAACGGAAAGCGCGCGAGTGCATAAGCGGCGGGCACACTGACGGCCAGCGCGAGCGATGTCGAGAGAAAACTGATGACGCAACTGTTCTTCAACGCGACGCCGAAGTTGGCCGCATCCCACATCTCGACGAAGTTCTCCCAGCGCCAATGCACGGGCAGCCAGCGAGCCGGATAGACGAAGATCTCATCGGCCGGCTTGAACGCAGTGCACAGCATGACCGCAAACGGGAACAGCACGATCACGATCAGCGGGGATAGCGCGAGCCAGCACCATACGGTGCGTTTCAGCTTGGCATTCACGATGCCTCCTGCCGGGCCGCCCCAAGGGAGGCATCCGCCCCCTCGCGCCCCGAAGGGGGCACCCTCTCGGGGGCCCCCTGAGGAAGTCCCCGTGTGGGAGGGGGCAGCGAACGAAAGTGAGTGTGGGGGTCGTCCATTATTCCCCTCCCTGCTTAGGCTGCAGCCGTAAGTAGATCACCGTGAAGACAAAGAGCATGACGAGCATGATCAGCGATACCGCCGCCGCCTGACCGGGACGCCCAAGTCTGAAGCCGAGCTCGTAGAGGTACGTGACGAGGATATGTGTGCCCTCATCGGGTCCGCCTTGCGTCATGACCCAGATAATGGGAAACGAATTGAAGACGTAGATGACATTCAGCAGGATCGCCATGTTCACGAAAGGCCGCAGCAAGGGCAGCGTCAGCTTGCGGAACTGCTGCCATGCACTCGCGCCTTCGATGCGCGCGGCTTCATAGATATCGGCCGGCACCGAAGAGAGACCGCCCAGGAGGATTGTCACCGTGAAGGGAATCGATACGAGAATGCCAATGCCGATCTCCACCGGAAAAGCGATCTCGGGCCTCGCGAGCCAGTGGATCGCCCCGTTGATCAGCCCGAGCCGTTGCAGCGTGACGTTGACCATCCCGTAATCGTCATTGAACGCCCAGCGCCAGACGACGGCCGTCATCGTCAACGAAACGGACCAAGGCAGCATCACGATCGTGCGCGCCACGCCGCGCCCGTAAAAATCCTGGTTGAGCACGAGCGCGACCGGTACGGAAAGCAGCACCGTGCCACCGACTACGCACGCTGTCCACACGAGCGTGCGCCTGACCGAGCCAATAAAGACCGGATCGCTGAATACGTCGTAGAAGTTCTGCAGGCCGTTGAAGCCGCGTATCGCCCCGAAGCGCGACACATCATGCACCGACTGGTACACAATGTTGAAAATCGGGTAGCTGATGATGAAAAGCGCGAGGACGAGGCTCGGCACGATCAGCAGCCATGGCTGATTGAAGCGCGACGCTGCCGGGCGGCCGACACCGGTTTGGTCATAGGAGAGATGGGCCATAAATTGCGTGCGTGGACAGGCGGCGCAGGCTCGCGCCAGGCCACCCGCCGTGACATCGTTACGTCAATGACCGAGCGACTTGTCGGCCTTGGCGGCCGCCGCGTTCAGCGCATCGGCCGGTTTCGCCTTGCCGAGATAGATCGACTGCATCGCGTCCGTCACGGCCTTCGCCGTGTCTTCCCAGCCCGTGACGGTCGGGGCGAAGCGGGCCGTCGGCAGGAGCGCGACAAACGCCTTGGTGTCCGGATCCTTGAAGGCCGGATCGTCGGCCTCGGCCTTCGTGGTCGGCAGGAAACCCTCGGTGCTCGTGAACTCGACGCGCGGTTCCTTCGTGAACAGATAGTCGAGGAATTTCCACGCGGTCTGCTTCACCTTCGAGTTCTTGAACATCATGATCGAATCGGTGACCGCGTAAGTCGCATGCGTCGTACCCATCGGAATCGGATCGATCCCATATTTGAGGTTCGGCGCTTCCTTCTTGATCTGCTTCGCGAGGAACGGCGCCGAAATCATCATCGCGACGCGGCCCTGCTTGAAAAGGTTCTGCACGTCCTCGCGGCTATAGCCCGTGACGCCCGGCTGCGTAAGCCCTTCATCGATCATCATCTTGTACATCGTCGCGGCCTTGACGCCGGCCGGCGAATTGAATGCGGCCTTGTCCGCCTTGTTGACAACCTCGCCGCCATCGGTCCACAGCGCGTAGTAAAAGTAGACGTCCGTTTCGATCTCCTTGCCTTGCAGCCCGAAGCCCGCGATGCCTTTCGCCTTCAGCTTCTTCGATGCATCGATCACGTCGTTCCACGTTTTGGGACCATCCGGATAACCCACCGACGCGAGCATGTCCTTGTTGTAGTAGAGCGCGCGCGCGGAAGCCGCGATGGGCAGGCCATAGGTCTTGCCGTTGATCTGCCCCGGGGCCAGGAACGGGGCGATGAAGCGGTTCTTGAAGTCCGGGCCCATGTAGCTGTCGAGCGGCTCGGCCACGTCGTCCTTCACGAAGTCGAGGAGCCAACGCGTCCCGATGATCGCGAGGTCCGCGTTGGCACCGCCGGAAATGTCCGTCTGCAGCTTTTGTTGCAGCGTGTCCCAGTTCACGTCCTCGATCTTGATCGTCGTGCCAGGGTTGGCCTTTTCGAAGTTGCGGGCCATCTTCTCGAAGTACGGCGCGGTCGCATCGCTGTAGTGGGCGACGGTGACCCGGACGGTGTCGGCCGAGGCCGACACGGCGAGTCCAGCAAACGCCAGGGCCGCGGCAAATTTGCCAAGCGCGAGGGAAGCACGGGATTGCAACGACATGTTGACTCTCCTGAATGAATCCGCCGCCTGACAGGCCGCCGGGTTGTTGATTATTCGATTTGCAAAAATCCTACGTTACGAAAATGCGCTTGTCACGTAGGATCTGCGACATTTCCCGCGCGCCTATCGTTTGCCTGATATCTTGTTAGCAACGCGAAATTGCTGCAGTGCGGACTCGGTGGCCGGCATGGCTGTCTCAGCGCGACGAACCAGTCGGAGGCGGGCTTCCGTGGTGGTCTTTTGAAAACGGCCCAACAGACGAGGACAGGATGAATCGTGTCGTGCTGGTGACTGGCGCATGCGGCGGGATCGGCAGCGCGCTGTGCAGGCGTTTCGTAGAGGCAGGGGACCACGTGCTCGCGCTCGATATCGACGCGGGAGCCCTGAGCGCACTCGCTGGTGAGCTCGGCGCCGATCGCATGAGCCCTGTCACAGTGGACCTGGGCGAGGCAGCCGCCGTCAAATCGGCCGTCGCGCAGGCCGTTGCCGCCACAGGCCCCGTTGACGTGCTCGTCGCGAATGCGGGCGGGGCGACAAGCGGCTCGCTCGCCTCCACCGACCCGGCAAGCTGGCAGCGCGACGTGCATCTCAACCTGAACGGCACCTATCACACGGTCGAAGCCGTGCGCGCTTCGATGATCGAGCGCAGGCGCGGCGCGATCGTGCTGATTGGCTCCGTGAACGGCATGACCGCGTTAGGTCACCCGGCATATAGCGCCGCGAAGGCAGGCTTGATCAGCTATACCAAGGCGCTTGCGATGGAACTGGGCCGCCACGGCATCCGCGCGAACATTGTCTGCCCCGGCACCGTGAAAACGCCGGCCTGGCAGGCGCGCGTCGACAAGAATCCGCAGGTGTTCGAAGCATTGAAGAAATGGTACCCGCTCGGGGACTTTCCAACGCCCGACGATGTCGCCGACGCCGTAATCTTCCTTGCCTCCCCGATGGCGCGCGTGATCACCGGGGTCGCGCTGCCGGTCGACGGCGGGCTTATGGCGGGCAACCGGCTAATGGCCGAGGAGCTGACGCTCGAATCGTTCTGATCCTCGCTTCCATCCTGTAACGAGAACGACGTATCCGACCGCAACGAGGACAGCATGGCAGCAGTGCAGATGAGCGGCATTTTCAAACGCTATGGCGACACCCAGGTCGTGCACGGCATCGATCTTTCGATCGACGACGGCGAGTTCGTCGTGCTGGTCGGCCCGTCGGGTTGTGGCAAGAGCACGCTGATGCGAATGGTCGCCGGGCTCGAAGAGATCTCCGGCGGCGAGCTGACCATCGGCGGCAAGCGCGCGAATGGGCTTTCGCCGCAGCAGCGCAATGTGTCGATGGTATTCCAGAGCTATGCGCTCTACCCGCATCTATCCGTCTTCGAGAACATCGCGTTCGGTCCGCGCATCCGCAAAGAGCCGGCAACGCGCTTCAAGCCGCGCATTGAGGCCGCCGCGAAGATGCTGAACCTTTCCGGCTATCTGGACCGTTTGCCGCGCGCGCTGTCGGGCGGCCAGCGGCAGCGCGTGGCGATGGGGCGCGCGGTGGTGCGCGAGCCGGAGCTGTTCCTGTTCGACGAACCGCTGTCGAACCTCGACGCGAAACTGCGCGTGCAGATGCGCACCGAAATCAAGGCGCTGCATCAGCGCTTGAAGAACACGGTCATTTATGTGACCCACGATCAGATCGAGGCGATGACGATGGCCGACCGCATCGTCGTGATGAACGCGGGGCGCATCGAACAGATCGGCCGGCCGCTCGAACTGTACGACCGGCCTGCGAACCTGTTTGTCGCGAGCTTTCTCGGCTCGCCGTCGATGAATTTCGTCGAAGGCGAATGGCAGCGCGACGCTCAGGGAGCGCGGCTTTTGCTCGCCGATGGCGGTTCGATTGCGCTACCGCAGACGAATGTTTCCGCGGCTCCGGGCGCGAAGATTACGCTCGGCGTCCGACCCGAGCACATCGAAACGCGCGCGTCCGAGGGCGTGGTGATGGAAGTGGAAGTAATCGAGCCGACCGGCGCCGAAACCCACGTGTACGGCAAGATCGGCGGCAGCACGTGGTGTGCCACGACGCGCCAGCGCGCGTCGATCGAGCCCGGACAGCGCGTGACGTTGCGCCTGCCGGCCGAGCACGTGCATCTCTTCGATACGGGGAATGGACAAAGGCTAGGGTGATGCCGAGCAGCGCGGCGGCAGGGCTTCCCTTTATCCGCTCGCCGGCGACAATCCCGCGCGCTTGCCTTGCAAAAACCGGCGCACGGCAGGATCGCGCTCCAGCCCGATCGCGACATCGTACGCGCCGAGGGCTTCTGTCATTGCACCCACGCGTGACAGCAAATCGGCGCGCGCGGCCCAGTATGGTTGGTAGTCGGAGAGCCGCGGATCATCCGCATACGGCGCGAGGGCGTCCAGCGCCGCCTGCGGGCCGTCCCTTTCCGCCAGCGCGATTGCACGGTTCACCGCGACTACCGGAGAGGCGGCAATCGCGAGCAGCGCATCGTAAAGCTGCACCACTTCGTCCCAGTTCGGGCAACGCGTCCGGCAGCGGTAAACATGGGCAGACTGCAGCGCGGCCTCGAGTTGGAAGCGGCCGATCGCGTTGAACGTGCTCGCGCGCCGCAGCAGTGCATCGGCTGCGTCGAGCATCGGCGCGTTCCACGTCGCTGGATCCTGAGCCGACAGCGGCACGTAGTTGCCGGCCACATCGCGTCGCGCGTCGCGCCGTGCCTGCGCATACAGCATCAGCGCCAGCAGACCGAGCGTCTCGGGCTCCCCGGGCAGTAGCTCGACGAGCACATGCGCAAGATAGAGCGCCTCGTCAGTGAGCTCGCGCCGCACGACATCGCCTCCGACCGGATCGGTCCACCCTTCCGCATACGCTGCATAGACGGCTTCCAGCACCGCATCGAGCCGGCCCGGCAGCTCCTCGCGCTCGGGCACGGTGAACGGAATGCCGGCTTCACGGATCTTGGTCTTCGCCCGCACGAGGCGCTTGCTCATCGCCGAGGGAGACATCAGAAAGGCAGACGCAATCGTCTTCGCTTCCAGTCCCAGTACGACTTGCAGCATAAGCGGCGTGCGAATCGCGGCCTCGAGCGCAGGGTGGGTGCATGCGAACAGCAAGGCAAGCCGCCGATCGGGCAATGCACCGCCTTCCCGCTCGTCGATTTCATCCGCGAGGATCGCGAGCTGGTTCGTCACCTCATCGCCAAGCTGACGATGGCGCACGCCATCGATCGCTCGGCGGCGCGCCACCGTCATCAGCCATGCTTCGGGATTCGCGGGGCAGCCGCGCTCCGGCCAGTCCGCCAGCGCGGCCGCGAACGCGTCGGCCAGCGCGTCCTCGGCCGCGGCGACGTCGCGCGTTCGCATCGCCAGAAGCGCTACGAGCTTGCCGTAGCTGCGCCGAGCGACCGCCTCCGCGATCGAGCGCGCAGCGTCCTCAGCGTCGCGCCCGCCGGCGGAAAGACTCATGCCGCGGATCGCGCATAGTCGGGAGCGTTCCAGACCGGGCGCACTTCCATGAGACCGTGCGCCGCGCCTGGGCAACGCGATGCCCACGCGATCGCGGCGTCAAGATCGGGTACATCGATCAGGTAGTATCCGGCAAGCTGTTCCTTGGAATCGGAATACGGGCCGTCGAGTACCCGCGCCTTGCCGTCGACGAGCCGCACCGTGGTGGCCGTATTCGTGTGCTGCAGCCGGTTCGCGCCCACCAGCACCTCCGCCTTCTTCAGCGATTCCGTATACGCCTGATACGCGGCAACACCTTGCTGCCGCTCGCTGTCGCTCATCTCATTCCAGCGGTTTTCTTCCGAATAGATCATCAACAGGTATTGCATTTGAGCCTCCGTCGTAGAGTTGGGGCGGTAACTACACCGGGCCGCCATGACAATGACGCGCGGGCCGGACGCCGATGGACATCAGCGCCGAAAAATATCGCGAGGGAAACATCGGTTCGACGGTCGCCGAACCGCTCGGCCCCGAGGGCCGATAGCGTCACGAAAATGCCATCCAGGCGCCCGCGACAATACAACCGGCGCCGGCAATGCGTGCGACCCACCGTCCCCACGGGGTGAGCTTTTCCAGGAGGACGAGCAGCGCCAGAAGCGCGATCCAGAGTACGTTCATCACGCCAACTACGAACAAGAGCGCCATCAGGACCCAGCAGCAGCCGACGCAATAAGCTCCGTGGAGAAGCCCCAGCTGCAAACACCCGAGGACATTGCCGCGAAAGCCGCCGTGTCTCATCAGGAACCCGAACGGCGTCTGGCATTGGGTGAGACAGGCGTTCTTGATGGGTGTCCACTGGTAGATGCCGGCCGCGATCAGCACGATCGATCCGAGCACGACATTGCCGCTCGCCATGCGGGCATCGATGAGGGCTGCCCGCTCCAACGCCCATTGGACAACCGTTGCGGCCAGCGAAAATCCGGTCCACGCCAGGAAATAGCCTGCCGCGAACCAACCGGTCGCCGCTAACGGCTTGCCTGCGCTTTTTTTGTTGCGACCCACGTGGGCATACATGAGCAGCATTGGCGCCGCGGAGGGCGCCATCATGCCGACCATCATGACCGCCCACATCGCGAACACGAGGGCGAATTCGATAGCGCTCCACGGCGCGGCGGCCGGCGCCATCCAGCCGAGGCCCGCAGGTACCATGCGGTACCCGCGCATGCTCATCCCACCCATGCTCATATCGGCGGCGAGCCAAAGCACATAGGCCCACGCCAGCGCAGCGACTACGCCGAGAGCGCCCGCAACGACGACGCGATCGCGCCGCAGCACCGCTTCCAGAGTGCCATCGCCCATGAACTTACGATCTCATCGGCCCAGCCGACGGACCGCCTCGTCACGTACATCGATCAAGCCTGGTTCGACCAGCTGATGGACGCGTAGAAACCGTTCTTGCCGGAATTGTCCCAGCGCATGCCGTGATCGCTGAACGTATTGCCGGGGGCCCCGACCGCCAATGCCATTTTGTCGGGGCTGATCGGATGGCCGAGATTCGCCCACATTTCCTCGCCCGGATGCATCGTCGGCAGCGGATCGACGGACATGTGCAGAATGCCCGGGATTTCCGCGGAACGCGTCTTGCCCTCGATGCGGAAGCTGATCGGGGCCTTGCTCACCCCCAGGTTCTGGCTGACGAGCGGTGCGAACGCGGCCATAGGCCCTCCGGCGGTGCCGGTGAAAATCGCAGCTAGCGCCTCGGTCTGCGCGTCGTCGGCACGCTCATCGACGTAGGTGGCCATCGACCATTCTCCGTCCGCCATGACCCCAGGTGCGTGGAAGACAACCAGAACATTGAGACCATCGAGCTCGGTGTCCCCATAGCGGCCACTTGCGACATGGAAGATCAGCGGGACGTCACAAAAACCCTCGGTCGGTCGCGAAGTCAGCGGGGCGGCCGCCGACACGAGGCACGGACACACGATGCTGCAACTGCAATTCTCGAAATAGTCACCGGAAAGGTGCCATGGGACTTGATCCGCCATCGCTCTCTCCCCATTGGGTCGAACCCGATAGATCACGTTCGGACAAGACATGCGTAGAGGAATATTAGGCTGCGCCCGGAAGAACAGAAAGCGGATTCCACGGCGAAAGGCGCCTTGCTTTTTCTTCGAGCTCGATCAGCACGAAGCCTTACCGCCCCTTGACGAAATCGATGAACGCGCGCAGTGGCGCGGGCACGAGACGCCGGCCCGGGTAATACAGGTACGGCCCCGAGAAGGGCCGCCACCAGGGCTCGAGAACGGGTTCGAGCGCTCCGCTCTCGAA
Source organism: Trinickia sp. EG282A (assembly GCF_040965455.1). NCBI lineage: Bacteria > Pseudomonadati > Pseudomonadota > Betaproteobacteria > Burkholderiales > Burkholderiaceae > Trinickia > Trinickia sp. EG282A. Next base: position 296,688 of record NZ_JBFRCC010000004.1, read on the forward strand.
GTACGGGCGCAGCCAAGCCTCGAAGAGATGCACGATGCCGGTTCCGGCGAGCGCTGCGTCGACTAGCAGATCGGCCCCACCGCCGATTTGGACCAGGAGCGGCCCCGACGGATCGAGGCGTACGACCTCCCCGTCGCGCTCGAATTCCCAGAGCGGCATCGCGCCACTCGCGAAACGTCCGCGCAGGCAGGCGTAATCGAGCAATTCTCGCGGGTGCGCCGGCCGGCCACGGCGATCGAGGTATGCAGGCGCCGCGGCAGTTGCGAAGCGTTGCTCTCGAGGCCCGATCGGCACGGCGATCATGTCCTGCTCCAGGCGCTCCTCATAGCGGATGCCTGCGTCGCAGCCCGCGGCCAGGATGTCGACGAAGCTTTCCTCCGCGATCACTTCCAGCCGTATCTCGGGATAGGCGTCGAGGAATGCAGGGACGATCGAAGGCAGGACGAGCCGCGCCGCGCTGACCGGGACGTTGAGTTTGAGCGTCCCCGCGGGCCGGTCACGGAAATGGTTGACGATGTCGAGCGCCGCCTCGACTTCCGTCAGTGCGGGCCCGAGTCGTGCCAGCAGCCGCTCGCCGGCTTCCGTTGGCACGACACTGCGCGTCGTGCGATGAAGCAATCGGACACCGAGCTGCGTTTCGAGCCGGCGTAGCGCCTCGCTAAGCCCGGATGCGCTGGCGCCGCTGACGCGCGCGCCCTCACGGAAGCCCTTCGCACGCGCTACCGCGACGAATGCGCTCAGATCACCAAGGTCCACTTGCATTGTTCGCTTCCCCGAACGGCCTGTGCGGATTATGGCCTATTCCCGTTCGATAACGCAGCGCTTAGTCTTTGCGGATCATTCGAGAAAGGAGAGCAACCATGACCAGCGTCCGCAAATCCGGCACTTTCGTCCTCGGCGACCGCACCGTTTACCGCCTCGGCTACGGTGCGATGCAACTCGCGGGGCCCGGCGTGTTCGGGCCGCCCAGAGATCGCGATACGGCACTGGCCGTGCTGCGCGAAGCCGTCGCATCCGGGGTCAATCACATTGACACCAGCGATTTCTACGGTCCTCACGTCACGAACCAATTGATCCGCGAGGCGTTGCACCCGTATCGCGACGATCTCGTCATCGTGACGAAGATCGGTGCCCGACGCGGCGACGACGCGTCGTGGCAGCCCGCATTCTCGGCTGACGCACTGACGCAAGCGGTGCACGACAACCTTCGCAACCTTGGCCTCGACGTACTCGACGTCGTGAACTTGCGGATTATGTTCGATGCGCACCAGCCCGCCGAAGGCTCGATCGAGGCCCCGCTCACCGTGCTGGCCGAGCTCCAGCGGCAAGGTCTCGTGCGCCATATCGGTTTGAGCAATGTCACGCCCATGCAGGTGGCGGAAGCTCGCCGGCTTTGTGACATCGCCTGTGTGCAAAACCATTTCAATCTCGCGCACCGGGCCGATGACAACTTCATCGACGCACTCGCTCAGGACGGAATCGCCTACGTGCCGTACTTTCCGCTCGGCGGCTTCAGCCCGTTGCAATCGTCGATCCTCAGCGATGTGGCTGCTCGGCTCCATGCGACGCCGATGCAGGTGGCGCTCGCGTGGTTGCTGCGCCGCGCGCCTAATATCCTTTTGATTCCCGGCACGTCGTCGCTCGCGCATCTGCGCGAAAACCTCGCGGCAGCCGCTATCGACTTGCCCGAAGAAGCGGTACGCGAGCTCGATGGTGTGGCGGGAATCGACCGACAAGACGCTGAGCGCTAGCGCTTCCTCCGAATCCCCTGGGCACCGGAGGGCAGAGACCGCCGACTGTCACACCCTCAACCGTTGCAAAGCGCCTGCTTTGAGCGACGTCATCACACAATATGAGGAGTCGCATCGCTCTTTCATCTGACTTTCAGGTTCTCTTATCGGAGCAAATGAGGTCCGGACTGTTGTAGGATACGCGAAGCCTTGCCTGCGAAGTCCCACCTCGGAACGAGGCGCACTCGCCTCGTTTCTCCACCCTCTCCAGAGCTCCGGAATATGAGGCAATTGACGTGGCTTGCCTGCTTGGTCGGCGTGCTTGCCGCGCTCGAACTATTGGTTCGGGCCGGCACATCCGATGCGGCACATCTTCTGACCCAGCTGCCCGCGTTCATCTTCAGCGTGGCCGCTTTGTTCGGAATTTTGTACACGTTGTTGGCCACAGTGCTCGTTTGCCGGTTCTTCGCGCAGCCCACGTCGGAGCCCACGAGCTTCCCGCCGGTCACGATCGTCAAACCGCTCCATGGCGACGAGTGGGAATTGCTGAGCAATCTGAAGAGCTTCTGCGAGCAGGAGTATCCGGGTCCAATACAGTTTCTGTTCGGCGTGCAAGACAGCGCGGACCCCGCTTTGAAGGCGGTCGAAACGCTTCAGCGTCTCTATCCGGGCGCACATGTCACCGTGGTGACCGATACCCGCATGCACGGGCCGAATCGGAAGATCAGCAACATTCTCAACATGATGCCGCACGCATTACACGACTTGCTGGTATTCGCGGATAGCGATGTCAGCGCCCCTCCGGACTACCTTCGCCATGTCATTGGGGAGCTGCAAAAGCCCAACGTCGGACTCGTGACCTGCGTCTATCGCGGCAGGCCCGGCCCCGGATTGTGGCCAAGATTGTCGGCGCAATGGATCAACTATCACTTCATGCCCAGCGTGATGACCGGGCTGGCGCTCGGTCTCGCGCGCCCGTGCTTCGGCCAGACCATCGCCACGCGGCGCACCACGCTCGAGCGGATCGGCGGATTCGGCCAGTTCGCGCACCTGTTGGCTGAAGACAATGCGATAGGCGAGGCTGTCCGCAAAACTGGCCAGAAAGTCGCGATTCCTCCACTCGTCGTCTCGCATACGTGTGAGGAGCCGAGCGCGCGGGCGCTCGCCGCGCATGAGCTGCGCTGGAGCCGAACGATTCGCGCAGTCGATCCGCTCGGGCACCTCGGCTCCGTGCTGACCCATCCCGTGCCGCTCGCTCTGCTGGCCGCCCTGCTGTCCGAGGGGGCCGCGTGGGCATGGCTGCTCGTGCTCGCCGCGCTCCTCGCCCGCATCGCGTTGAAATGCCTTTCGGATTCGGCGGTTCGAGAACCCGGTCGCGACTTGTGGCTGCTGCCGCTCAGAGACGTCGCATCGTTCGCAGTCCTAATCGTCAGTTTCTTCTCGACGCGCGTGATCTGGCGAGGCGCCAGCTTCGAAGTCGATCGCAACGGGCTGCTGCGCCCCGTCCAGGACAAATAGCCATGGCCCGCACGTGTTTTGATGTCCGCATCGCCCGGGCTCAGCCAGTTATGCTCGGGCTTCGCACCGTCGGGCCGGCGGCGCTGCGCGACGTATGTTTGATATTGACGGCACCATGAAACATCTAGGCCCGATTGCAGCAGTCGTCGGACTGGCCGTCGCCGTTTGGCTGTTCTGGCGCGAGGACGCCCACGCCGTGCTCACGTTGATGCGCGCCGCGGGCGCGGGGCTGCTGCTCGCCGGCATCGCGCACGTTTTGCCGATGCTCGCCAATGCTAAGGATTGGCAATTGCTGATGCGCGGTGCAATCAAGCCGAAGCTGTCGGCCGTCCTGGGCCTCGTATGGATTCGTGAGTCCGTGAACGGCATGTTGCCCGTTGCGCGAATAGGCGGCGAGATCGTCACGTTTCGCATGATGCGGCAATGGGGCATGCGCCCCGCTGCCGCGATGGCGAGCCTGATCGTCGATATTCAACTCACGCTCATCAGCCAGGTGATTTTTGCCATAGCCGGCATCGGCTATCTGCTCGGGCATACCGTGTCAGGCTCAGTCGAGCTGGCAGCGAACTTCGCGTGGGGCCTCGCATTGCTGACGCCGGTGCTTGTGTTGTTTTCGCTCGTGCAACATGCGAGGCCGTTCCAACGCCTTACGCACTTCTTCAATCACGTCACGAGCGGCAAGCTGGCGACGCTCGTCGGCGAATCAGCGCGCATCGATCAATCGATCAAGAGGATCTGGCGCCAGCCAGGCATCGTGACCCGCTACCTGTTCGTCTGGCAGTCGCTGCAGTGGCTCGCGACGGCGCTCGAGATCTGGCTCGCCCTTTACTTCCTCGGCGCGAAAGTCAGTTTTTTGAAGGCGGTCGCCATTGAATCGCTCGTTCAGGCGTTGAGCAGCGCCGCGTTCTTTGTTCCAGGCGCGCTCGGCATTCAGGAGGGCGGATTCCTGTTGATCGGTAGCGCGCTAGGCCTCGATGCACAGACCAGCTTGGCACTCGCGGGCGCCCGACGGATACGCGACTTGATCATCTTTTTGCCGGGACTCTTCGCTTGGCAATATGCCGAGTGGCGCCGCAAACGCCAAACTGCGGTTACGCAGTAAGAGTTCGTCATTCGGAGGTGCGCCATGGAAAACGGCTCGTCCGGCATGCAAGCATCACTGGTGGTGGTGCATCCCGATCGCGAGATCGCCACAACTCAGCGCTTGCCTTACTTCGTGGGTATTTCAGCCGATACCGTGGGTTCGAAGAATTTGTCGATGCATCTCGTTGTCGTGCCGCCCGGCGGGCAGGCGGAACCACATGTGCACGTCGGTTATGAAACGGGGATCTACGTGCTCGAAGGCCGTGTCGAGACGCGCTATGGTCCGGGCTTGCGGGAATCAGTCGTCACCGAGGCCGGAGATTTTCTGTTCGTGCCACCCGGCGTACCGCATCAACCGGTCAACCTCAGCGACACAATGCCCGCGCGCGCGATCGTCGCGCGCAACATGGCCGAGGAAAATGATCGGGTGGAGCCGTATGATCCGGTTGCGGAGCGCTGAGCAAGCGAGGCAGGCGCGTCACGCGGTTAAGGCGAGTCCATCGGGAGAGCGCAACGCACCGTCAACCTTCCTCGCCATCTTCCACCGCCTTGCGTTCCCGGCGTTCTTCATTGCCACGGCGTGCACGCAGCCGTTGTCGCGAGAGCACGCCAATTACCTGATCCGTCGTTGCATCAGGCGGAATCTCGTTTCGGATCACATTTGGAATCATCGGCAAGCCGGAGCGTTGCCGCCGCAAAGCCCTGGCTATCGCCTTGCGACACTCGTCCCCGTGACAGTCCCATTCGTCACGAATTCTTCCGCAGTAGCGACACTTTTCCATAGCAACAAGTCTAACGCCAATCGCCGAAGGCTTCCGGCAACGGGAATCGTCAAGGCTAAGGACAGCATTGTGCGGCGTTGCTAAGCGCTTCCTGGCGGGCCCCTGCGCCGCTGGTCCACGCCGACACTCCGGCCGGATCGATAAAGAATCGGCAGACCTCCCGCTCGCGCAGCAAAGCGTCGTTGACCGCGACGTCAAGCTGAACGCCGCCGATATTCAGGCGTGCGAATCGTTCTCCGTCACGCAGTTCGACCGAATCGACGACGGCCTCGAGCGGCCCCCGCGCCGACAGCCGAATCGCCCGCGATGCAACGCGCCACATCACCCGCGTCCCGACCTCGGTTGAACGGTCGGCCGTTTCCAACACCAATCGATCGTTGATCCTGATCGATCCCGGCGCACAGACCACGCCTGTGCCTACATTGCGCAAGCCGAGCAGTTCCGCCACGCGCATGTTCGCCGGTTGCTCGAACACGCTTTCGATCGTTCCAGCCTGTAGCGCACGACCCTGATCGATCACGAGAATCTCGTCGGCGAGCAGCGCCGCCTCGTCGGGGTCATGGGTGACGATGATCGTGACGGCCGCGATTTCGCGCTGCAGATCGCGCAGCGATCGCTGCAGACGGCGCCGCCGCGGCGTGTCGAGCGCGGCAAAGGGTTCGTCGAACAACAACAGATGGCTGTGACGCGTGAGCGCTCGCGCGAGCGCAACACGCTGACGCTGCCCGAGCGACAGCTCGCGCGGAAAACGGCCCAGCAATCCCGTCAACCCCAGATGGCCGGTCCAGTAACGCGCGGCGGCCGGATCCCCATCGACAGGAAACGCCAACTGCTCGCCGACTGTCATGTGCGGAAAAAGCCCGTAATCCTGCGGCATATAGCCGATTTGCCGCCGCTCGGGCGGCAACTTCGAGAGATCCGCCGCGCCAAGCATGACCGTGCCGCCCTCGTTGTCCTCGAGGCCTGCGATGAGACGCAACGTCAGCGATTTCCCAGAACCGGAAGGCCCAATGATGGCGAGCCGCCGCGTTGAAGGCGCCCACGCGATATCCAGGCTGAATGGCCCCAACCGGCGACTCACCTGGATGGCGAGCCGCAGATCTCGGCTCGGCGCCGTTGCGATGGAATTCGGCACGGGGACGAGCGGTTCGTCGCCATTCTCGATGTGCGATACCGTTGTTTCATATCGGTTGCCGCGGCGATAGACCGACAACGCAGCGCACGCGACGGCGATGGCGAGCGTCGGCAACAGCAACGGCATCATCGCCGGCAAACCCTGCCCGCCGAAGACGACATAGGTATAAACCGGCAACGAGTAGGGATGGTAGGCGACCATCACCGTCGCGCCGAATTCGCCGAATGCGCGCAGCCATGCAAGCGCAAGCCCTGCGCGAATCCCGGGCCACGCGGCCGGCAGCGCCACGCGAAAGAAGCGGCTGGCCGCGTGATGTCCGAGCGTTGCGGCGACATCTTCGAGCACCGGGTCCACCGACGCGAACGCCGACCGCGCCGCCACGATCAGAAACGGCGCGGCAACGAACGTCTCGGCGAGCACGATGCCCGCGAACGAGTCGGTCAGCAGGCCGCTCGCCGTGCGACCGATCAAGCTGTAAGGGCCGAAAAGAAAAAGCAGCAGCACGCCGCTCGTCAGCGGCGGCAGTGCAAGCGGCAGTTGAACGACGAAGCCGAGCAGCGACATCGCTCGCGACGACGAACGTGCAAGCCAATAGCCGAGCGGCACACCGCCGATAAGAATGAGGAGCGCCGCGACGCTGGCACTGGCAACCGACGTGCCGACCGCCGCGCCCATCGTTCGCCAATCGACGCTCGCCCAATCGGCGTGGCCGATTTGAGGCAGGCTCGCGATGAACGGCGCGCAGAGATAGACGGCAAGGAGGACGGCAAGCGCGGCGAGCGGCCGCGCCACGGTTGTCTTCATAGATTCACGGCCCCGCTTCGACGACCGCCTGCAGTGATGCCGGGATCGCCTGAGCGTCGCCCGTCACGGCCGGCTTCACGACATCGACGCCGTGCTCCCGCAGCAGCGTGCGACCCTGCGCACTCAGCAGAAAATTGACGAACCGCGCGGCGCCAGTCGGATTGGCTGCATCGGCGAGAATCGTCAGCGTGTAGCTCGCCTTGACGCCGAGCTCGGGTGCAGGGCTCACTGCGGCAATCTTCAGGTCAGACGTTTCGGTCGAATAAAAGAATCCCGCATCGAGCTGGCCCGACTGAAGGCGGCCGACAAGCGTTTCCTCAGGCAATACCTGAGCGGGATTCTCCGGGGCACCGAGTGTCTTCTCCACGAGGTCGGGCTGGTGATAAAGCTCGGCGGCCTTTGTCATCATTTCCACCGTAAACGCGCCCTTCGGATCGAGTGCGGGATCGGTGCGACCGATGCGAATACCGGGCTCTTGCAGCACCTCGTCCCAGCGCTTCGTCTTGAAGTCGTTCGCAAAGCGGCTTTGCGGGTTGTAGCCGATCAATAGTGGAGATTCCGCGAAATTGACGTACCACGTGACGTGATTGCCGTTCGCCGTTCCCATCAGGCTCGTGTTGACCTTGGGGCTCGCGCTGATGAACACGTCGCCGCGCCGCAGTTTGCCTTTGATTTCGTTCGCGATCTTGTTGGACCCGGCCGCGTAGCCCTGAAAGTGCAGCCCCGTCTCCCTTTCGAAGGCGGGACCGACGCTGCGCTCCATCAAATTGACGAGCGAGCCCGCGTAGAGCACTTTCACCGTGTCGTCGTCGGCGGCGTGTGCCTGTGTTCCAAGCGCGGCAGCCAGTACCGTGCAGCAAACGAACAGCTTGCGAAGCATGTTATCCCCGGTAGCGTTATAGAGCTTGGTATATTACGACGACTTCCGGCGATTGTACTGCGATATTGGCGACGGAAACGGCCGCTTAATGGCCCACGGCCCGCCCCTTCGGTCGGCCAGGAGCGGCTGCCTGCTTGCGTCCCGCGCCAGCCTTGGCTCGGCGCGAGATCAGCGACGCGAAGCGACTACGATGCCCCCGACGATCAGCAAAAACGCCGCGGCATGATAGGGCTGCGGGGGCTCCCCGAGAAACGCGGCCGACATCAGCGCCGCAAACAACGGAGCGAGATTCGAAAAGAAGCCGGCGATGTTGGGGCCGACGCGCTGCACGCCGAGCCCCCAACAACAGTAGGCGAGCACTGCGGGGCCGATGCCGACGTAGAGCAGCGCGGCCGCGAGCGGCCAGCCCCAGACGATACGCGCGTCGGTCGAAGCCCATTCTCCAGCGGCGAAGATGCCGGACCAGAACAAGCCGAAAGTGATTTGTGCGAGCAGGAATGCCGACCAGTCGTTGCGCCAGCGGGCGGGCTCGCGAGAGCGCGCCAGCAGCCAACTATAGATGGCCCAGGCAAAGGCCGCGACGAGCATCAACAGGTCGCCGGGGACCAGCCGGAAATGCGTTAGTAGTGCTAACTGTCCGCGGCACAGCACGAGCACGACGCCGGCGACGGAGAAGACAATTCCGATGAGTTGCCGATAACTGATTCGTTGTCCGAACCATAGCCAGCCGACGAGCAGCATCCAGACCGGGATGCTCGATGCCATCAACGTGACGTTGAGGGGACTTGAGCTCTTCAGCGCCAGGTACTGCAAGGCGTTGTAGCAGCCGACGCCCAGCAGGCCGAGCACTGCAAATCGACGCCAATGCGCCCAGAGTCCGCTTGCCGGACTGAGTACCCGTCCCGCGAGCGGCAGAAGAATGAGGAAGGCCAGCGCCCAACGCAGAAAATTCAGCGTGACGGGCGGCACCAAACCGCTCACCATCCGTCCGACTACGGCATTGCCCGCCCACATCATCGGCGGGACGGTGAGGAGTACAGCGGTGCTTGCGGTAAGGCGTTGAGGAAATTGCGCCGACATCGGACGTTGGCTCCTGGCTCTTTTGTTCGAGACGGCATTAGAACGCAAATACGCGCGGAATCTCGCCTAACCCCTAGCGCCGCTGCGGTGATGCGCATACGGAACGTCGAAGTCGTCCCGACGTCATTGAGCTGCCAGAGAATTTTGCTTATACTCAAATAAAACAGCTTTTGCTTTGAATATATCGTGAAAACTCGCCAGCTTGCAGAACTTCTGCCTTATGAGGCCGAGAATGTGGCTCGCGCGCTGGGTGAGACCATTTCCCTGGCACGCCGAGCACGCTTTTGGACGCAAGGCGATCTCGCCGCGAAGATGGGCGTCAGCGTCAACACGGTGGTCAATCTCGAAAAGGGCCGACCGTCGGTCTCGTTGGCGCAGCTGCTCAAGGCACTATGGACTCTGGACCGCTTGGACGTGCTTCAGGATTCGCTACGTCCCGAACTCGATCCGGTGGTCCAGGCCGAGGGGCTGCGCCGCATTCCGCGACGAGCTCGCGGAGACCGTCATGGCTGAAAAGGAGCGGCCGGTATGGGTGTGGCTTCCTGGCCGAACCGAACCCGTTCGATGCGGCACATTTTGGTGGTCGCCTGGGCTGGGCCGCTTCCGTTATGGAGAGGAATACAGGAAGGTTGCGGGTGCGGTACCCATCGATCCCATCAACTTGCCTTTTACGCGGTCGAGCAAGCCCTATTCGACCGACCAATGGAATGGACTGTTTGGCGTCCTGCGTGACGCCGCACCGGAAGGCTTTGGGCTAGACCTGCTGCTTTCCAAATACTCGCGTGAGTCACTCGATGAGATCGACCGAATGGAGCTGTCGGCTGGCGACGGCGTCGGCGCGATCGAAGTGTGCTCCGAGGAACAGTTGGAACATAAGCTGGCCTTCGCTCCTCCCCCCGAGAAAAAGCTGCTCGCCGAACTGGGGAAAGCTGACCTGCCTGGATCAGTCCGCCCCATCGTACAACGTCTATCAGGTGCGGACGACGGCACGAGTCTCGGTGGAGAGAAACCCAAGCTGACCGTTTCTCGAGCTGTCGGGAATGCACATGAGTGGTGGATCGCGAAGTTGCCGGAGCGTGGCGGCAGCCTCTTGTTGCCGGCCCGCGAGTACGTGGCTATGACGCTCGCCAGAAAGTGCGACATCGACGCCGCCACGGTCAACTATCGGCGAGTCGGACCGCACGGGATCGTCCTTATCCGGCGCTTCGACCGCAAGGTCAGTCCAGCCGGAATCGAGCGATCGCTTTTCGCAAGTGCGGCAACGGTCCTGCGATTGCGCAGCGTTACTACCCGGGAAGACGATGCGCGATCTTACGTTGCGTTTTCCGATGAAATACGGCGCTGGTGCGCCGTCGAAGGCGAGCGATACGCCGCTGAGCAACGTGAGCTATGGCGTCGCATGGTGTTCAACGCGCTCGTCGGCAACATCGACGATCACCCGCGCAATCACGGGCTGCTCTTTCGTGACGGCAACTGGGGGCTTTCGCCAGCCTATGACATCGTCGCGATGCCAAACAGCCGCGGCGGGCAAGGCATGGCCATCAACCGAAAGCGGCTCGAAACCGGGCGGGTTGGACAACGCATCGCGACGCCCGAATCGCTCGTCTATAGCGCTGATCTGTTTTCCTACACAAAACAAGAAGCATGGGAAACGCTGCAGGTGATGGCCAGGACGGTTCACGAATCGTGGCGCTCGTTGTATGTCGAGGGCTGCGGCATGGCCGAAGCTGACCTCGAAAGCCAGCGTTCGGCCTTTCAACTCGCTGAGGATATCGTGACTGGGAAGGCAAGTCTTAATCTGGCGGATGTGACGCCACAAAGGCGGCAACGGATGAGATGATCGCCAGCGCCGAGATGTGACAAGCAGCCTGTCGGCGGCTCCGCAGGTAGCGCGTTAAAGATCCACAAAGCGAGGCCGTAATAGCCAAGGAGTGGGCGCGAGCCTTCGACATTGACGGCTTTTGATGGCATCGCTTCGACAATAACGACCAACCACACGAGGGGTCCGATAATTCCATGAAACGCCTTCTTTTGATTGCCCTGTGCCTGGTCTCCGCCGCCGCTTTCTCGGGAGAGCGCAGGCAGGTCTTGCTCGAAACGCCGGTCACCTACGCTTCGGGTGCCGGCGTCGTCGAGCGAGTGAAGGACGAGTGCCACATTGACGATTTGTTGACGCGTCGCGTCGGGGAAGCCCTTCGCCGGCTCAATCGGACCGGCGAAGGGACGATCGACGCGAACAGCTCTCCGGGCGACGCAGAGGTTCTGAGACTGCAGATTACGTATGTGATGGGCGTCGGCGGCGGCGCATGGACGGGGCCCAAAGCCATCTCTCTGTCAGCCGATCTGATCGACAACGGGAAGGTCGTCCGTCACACGAAGTTCAAGCGTTGGTCTGTCGGTGGCGTGTGGGGCGCATTTAAAGGCACTTGCTCGATTCTTGATCGCACCAGCGTGGCCATCGCTAAAGACTTGCGGCGCTGGGTTCACAATGCGCGTTATGAAATCAAGGATGAGGATGGGCCCGACGAAGCTTCGGCGCCGGAGGCAGGCTCTGCGACAGGTGCAGCTGCTTCCGCGACGACGGCCCAGGACAGCGGGGACAAAGACGATTGAGCGAGCGGCGGGCAGGCGGTCGCCGTGGGCCGAATGTATCCGCCGGGCAGCGATGGGAGAGGACCCTTTGGTCGCAGGCGCTAAGAGCAAACTGCCCCGGACTTCGGCGACCGTGCCATTCGCTCTATTCCGGTAGGAAAGTCTCGTCGATCACCTGCTGCATCGTCCATGGACAAGTCTCCGGTAACGCCAAACCGATTTCCTCAACGGATTGAACGATCGCGTCCGCCCAAACTCTCGTCGCCCAGTGCGGATCAGTGAGCGATTTTTGTAGAGTGGGCGTCATCTGCAACTGTATGCTAAGTAGGCGTCGCAGCTCCCCGATCACACGCCGTCGAGCTGACGAGCGGCGGCCACATTGATATTGCCACTTTAGAAGGTTGGCCACTAGCAGGGCCAGGTGATTTGCCAATTCACGCTGCTCGCTCCTGCCCACGCTCTCGATCTCCTCCGCTACGTGTTCGATATCTAGCGCCGAGAACTTTCGCGCTCGCAATAACGCGGCCTGTTCGTTGGCCCACGCCACTACATCCGTCTCGTAGTTCGTCCCCATGTTTTCACTCCCAACCTTTGCTTGTATACGGCAAGTGTAGTTATCTCGAAACACGCCGTGGCCTGCCATTGCCGCAGGGGATGCTCGGCACACAGCCGCATGGCCCGCCCTGCATTACCCAGCGTCCTAGGCCGATCGGCTAATGGTTAGGAGTGGTGATTTTTAATACAATCAAAGACTTAACATCACCACCAACAGGAGAACGGCTACCCCTTCCATCGCCGTAAACGCAGCGCGGGCCGCATGGGCTGCAACCCATACGACCCGCTGACCACCATCAACTCGCTAGGAGAGTCGATCATGGCTGACGCCAATCTTAACGCACGTCCCGTCCATCCCGAGCGGCGCGTCACCATTCAGCAGTCGTGGCGCTATCGCCAATGGAAGCCCAACCGCAGCTACCGCTCCGACCCGCCGCTCTTTCCCTGGTTCAAGGTCTCAGGCCGTTGGCTAGAGCATGCCGGCTTCAAGCCCCACCAACGGCTCAAGATCGAAGTCCATGACGAACGGCTTGTGATCACGCCCGCCTGAACAACCATCGAGGCAGCGAACCCGGCCGAAGCCGGGCTCGCTGCACATGCGAAGTTATATCTCTCGCTCAATTCGGGCGCAAGGGGCTAAATCGAAGCTTGAATCCAGCCGCATCAATCGCGGCTCCTACTTTTTCGAAGAACGCCTGAGCCGTCTCATTCAAGGGGAATTTACCCACAACATTGATCACTATGCGCCGCCCGCTCGCTTCAGGAAATCTCTTAGCAAGCTCGCCACTCTCAATGAAGCGAAGGTATGCATTCAATTTCGCCTGGAGAAGAAGGAGGTGCTGTCGCTCTCCTTCGCACCAAGGAAGATGATCGCTCACCGTAAGCAATAGATCGCCAGAGACACGATCAACGTTCACGACGTCGACCGTACCGGTTTGCTCAATAGACATAACGCTCAAGGCCCTCGGATAATTTCGACAATCGTCGGTGGAATCGTGGTTCCACCTGGAAACCCTGGCTTCCCAGCTCCAACCACTCTCACCCGCCGGCGGCACGTGCCTCCCGGCTAGACCACCTTCCCCGTCTCAGCGAAGCGGCGCTGAAGCTCCGGCAACGCCGAAATAATCTTCGCCAGGTCCTGCATGCGCTTTGGCGCCATCGTCTTGAAATCATCGCTCGCGTATCTTTCGACAAACTCAAAATTACCAAGGACGATAGCGGCAAGACAATGAATTATCCCGTCCATTTGTTCGTAAAAAGATCCCATCAGGCCAGCGTTTCCGATTCCCTTGTCCATCCACCGATACGTCATGGGCAGATGGCTAAGCAAAGCTTCTTCGCTCTCAAAGTTGAAATACCGCCCGAGATACTCGTTGCCGTCCGCCAAGACGCCGCGAAGGTAGTCGTAGGTCTGCTCTTGGGTGATGAAGTCCGCAGGCCAGTAGTTGGGTTCACCGTGCACTGTCGTAAACGGAACCTTGCGGGGATAGATCCGCTTGGGACTCGCAGGCCCACGATACTTCTCCGATTCCAACTGAAATTTGATCGACAACGTCCAAAACGGGTCTCGACCGAGAATCTCTTTGCAGAGACGAATGATCTTTTTGTTCCGTAGACCTGCAATGGGGGTAACCGAGCAACTTGGCTCATTGTTGAAGGTGAACCCTGGGCTGACAACCAGGTCCGTGTGCTTGAGCCCCTTGTTGACAAAGTCACCGGCCGAACTGAAAGCCCAGTCAGCCGTCTGTACAGCCACCTGACGACCTATGTCAAATATCTCTGTCTTGAATGTCATAGCGCTTTCGGACGAATAATTACGACAGGAGTAGGGGAAATCGGCCCTTGGACATTGGCATTTGCTGCGTTGCGTCCCGCGCCGGCAGCATTGCCGACGGAAGCGCTGGGGTAGACCGTCGCTTGGTTCGACGTCAAATTCCCTCCGCCAGTCTTCACCTCGACGATGACCTGCCCTGCGGAGTTTAGTGGAATCGACTGTAGAACGTTGCCGTTTAAGTCGGTCGCTACATATCCAGGAGGCACTTGCAGCGTCCCCCCCGAAGATCCTGTAACGGTGACGACCTGATCGGCCCGCGCGCGCACGGACTCGCCCGCGGCGTTGGCGGCATCCAACGTTACTTCTGGCTGGACGACCGCGCCTTGTTCGGCGAAGCCGTTGGCCACCTCGTTTACCGCAGCGTTGTGTGCCGCACGTGAGTTGGCCAATGTCTGCCCAGGCGTGCTCTGCCCTCCCTCCGTCGAATTCGCGGTGCCAGTGGTTTGAGTGTTTCCTTCCGAAAGCAATGCATCGGCGCCGTTGCCGATCGTGGTACCGATTTTTCGTCCCAGGCTTGCGCCGGCAGCCATTTCCTCCAGCGTCAACGGCAAGTTGCCGCCAACGGTCACTTCGTCGCCCACCAGCGAGGCGAAGAACGCGCTCGCGGCGCCCGCGAGAGCTCCCAATGCGCCAAGCTTCTTGCCACAGCCGTTCGGATCGTCACTCCCACATGTATTGTTTAACGTCTCATTTTCAGCAACGCTCGCTGCAGCGTCAGCATTTTGACCTAGTGCAGCTGCAACGCTCCCTCCTGCGAGCATCGATAGTGATGTGATCGCTGCCAACTGAGCGGAATTCGGATTACCTTGCCCCCCCGTAATACCGTACGCAATCGTTTCGGCCGAGGCGGCAGACACCGCCCCTCCGATCGCCCCCCCTGCGCATCCGGTACCCTGTGCCGCCGACAACACGCAGCCCAGCGCGGCATGGCTTGCTACATAGAGCGGATTGTTGATGTCCGGATGCCCGTTCGCTCCGTTGAATTCCGTACCGATCGCGGAGGCCCCGATGGCGCCGAGATCGCTGATTGCGCTGCCTTCCAGCGCCTGACCAAAGTCGGTTCCCTCGATAGTGCTTTCGGCCGTAGCAGTCACCACGCCGCGCTCGATCACCACCTTCAGTGCATTTCCAACGTCGGCGAGACCAACGGTCCCGTTCGCGATCTTGCTGCCGAATTGCTGAAGCGCTTGCGTGCTCGCCCCCATCGCCGCGAATGCACCCGCGGTAATAGCGCCGATCGCGCCAGCTTCTAGAATCTGTCCAAAATTGAAGCCTTGACCCGATGCGACTTGGCTGACCGCACTGCCGACCATCCCACCGAGCGCGCCGATCAGCACCGATCCGATCGACAGCTGGGTCATCACGACACCTGCGGCCGCCGCCGCGGCACCCGCCGTAACGATCGACGCGGCAATGGCAAGGGCTGCGACGACGAACGTCGGTAGGCCGCCCCCCTGTTTCACGAAGTCCGTATGCAGCTGATCGGTCAACGTCATCTGCGTGAAGTTGCCGCCCAGTTGCTGCTGAAGGGCCGCGAGCATCTGCTGCGTGCCCGCTTGATCGATCGTGCCGTCCGCGTTGAGCTTTTGTAGCGCGCCGCCGATCTGATTCAACGTCTGCACGTTCAGGTCCATGTTCGCCGCGCTCATGAACCCGCCCGGCTGGACCTCGGTGCCCGTCGTATCGACGTATCCGCCCTTGACCTTGCTCCAGATCTGCCCGATGTTGACCTGATTCGCCTCGTTCGTCAGCGTCGGCGTATCGACCTTCAATGTGTCCGAGGCAGTGATGGACCCCGTATTGAGAATGCTGCCCTGCCCGTTGCCCTCGAAGTTCAGCGTCACATCGGTGCCGATGATGTTGCCGCCCGCGGACAACGCGCTCGTCGTCGACGGTAGATACACCTGCGGCATCAACGCCGTGATCGTCGGGCACGTGGCTGGTCCCGTCGCCGTGCAACTCGGATCCGGGACCGTCTGCTCCACGTACCACAGCATCGGCTTGTCGAGCGCGGTGATTTGCGTCTGCGTCAACGCTTGCCCGAGCTGGAGGTCATTCGCCTCGGCATAGCTCAGCGCGTTCGCATAGAGGTAGGCCTTCTCCTGCTCCGTAACCGAGAGATTGCTCTTGCTGTCGTACGACAAGCCATCGACAAAGCTCGCCTTGCCCGTTTGCTGCAACGCCGCCTGTTGCAGCAACAGGTCCTCTTCCTGCGGGTTGTAGTAAAACAGCGTCGAGCTTGGCTGCAGCTTCGATGGCAGACTCGTCAGCAGCAACTGAGGTCCCACCATCGCGGTACTGCCCAGCGATTGATCGACGTACGATGCTTGCCCCGCAACCGGCGTCGATACCGTCCCCGCATGCGAGCTGAACAGGCTCGCTCCCTTGACGTTTACAGGGCTCAATGAGATGACTTGCGAAGGTGCATTTACACGCGGTGCGTAGGTGTTCGCCGTCGTGATGCCGTTGATGAGCTTTTGCCCCGTCAATGTCACCGACATGCCCAGCACGTTGCCTACGTTCTCAATCTGTCCACCCGAAGTAATCGACAGATTCGGCGCCTCGATTGTCGCCGCGATGTTGCCCACCGGTTGCGGCGGGTCGATCGTGCCGCCGACACTCGTATAGGCACTGCCATACAACGCCGTACATTCGGCCGCCGAGCCGCACGCCCAGATGTCGTGCGGCTTGTCCTTGCTGAACATGCCCGTTTCCTGCACCCAGTGGGAGTGCCAATAGGCGTTCAGCGTTTGTGCTTCGTTGACGACGGGGCCCGCGACGTTGATCGCCGCACTGGTGCCTGCCGAGATTAGGCTGCCGATATTCGCCAGGCTGCCTGCATTGATTTGTAGGTTGTTGCCCGCGCTGATCAGCGATGAGTTGCCCGATTGCTGATCGACGTAAGCCTCGCAGTAGCCTTGCTTATACCCACCCGAGGTCATGCAGCCCGTGTACTCCTCCTTCGTCCCATAGTTCTGATGAACCGATACGGGCGGCGGCAAAGTGTTGGTGAGTGCGCCGGAAACGTTCAACGTGACGTTATTGCCAGCAACGATGGTCCCCGAGGTGTTGGTCAAGCCTTGCGCGGGCGTCGTGGAGCTGGCCGTCGTGCCAACCCCTCCGATTACGACATCGTGCCCGGCCAGCAGTGTCCCGTACGTATTGCTAACTTGCCCCGCCGCAATCACCAGATCGTTACCTGCAACGATCGTGGCGTTTTGCTGCTGATAGCTGAATGTCGTCGTGCTTGCGCCGCTACGCATGCCGTAGCCGTAGAATGCGCATTGCACGGTAGTCGCGTCTGGCGTGCAGCCGGGCTGCGTCGATGTCGAGGAAAGCTGTGAGCCCTGGTTGGTGAAACTCTGCGTGCCGGACGCATTGAAGTTCCGGCCTGCATAGATGATCCCCGCGTTGACGACATTCCCGCCCGACACGTTCAGGTCGCGGCCGGCGAGAAGCGTGCCTTGTTGCCCGAAGCTCGTTGCCGAGCCGCTTGACGACGGTGCGGCGACCGAGGCGTTGATCGTCGCCGTCGATTCCATCTCGCTGAACGCGACATTCGCCAGTCCGATCGTGCCGAATGCATTCAACTGGGCGAGAAAGGTGTTGAGCTGGCCTTGATCAATTTGATCGACGACCTGCGTGGATACGTTGCCGAGCGTGCCATTGTTGAGCGACTGGAGATTCAGGTTGACGTCTAGCCCCGCCGATACGACGCCCGCCGCGTTCGAGAGCGAAGCCGTGCTGATGTTGACACTTCCGCCGGCCATGATTGTGCCGGCTGTTCCAGCCGCCTGCGAGGTGATCGTGCGCTCGATTTCTGGCAGCGCGATCGTTTCGTATCCGTATTGACCTGGCGTCAGCTTCGACCCGACCTGCACCGTCGGATCGGGATAGCAATCAGTCGCCATATCGCACGTGCCAGGCGCGTTGGTCTGTACATCGATGACGCCATTCGCCCAGTCCGGCCCGAGGTCCGCAAAAGTCGCATTCCTCGGCGTGATCACCAAGCCGCCACAGCCATCGCCCCCCCCGCCGCAACGCGTGGCGCGCCCGTACCGGGTGCCAATTATGAGAGGGTTATAGAGCGCCTCGTCCGCCGACGCCGCAATCATCTGCACCTGCGTCTGCATCGCGCCAGCCGTCGCATCGTTGATGACGGCGCCTGCGCTGAGGGTGACGTTCCCGTTCGCGGTTATCATGCCGGCTTGGTTGTACACCGTGCCACCGGTCTGGATCAAGATGTTGCCGTTTGCCTGTGTCGTTGCACTCTGATTGTCGTAATTCCCCCCGCCGTTGAAAGCGATGTCGCCAGCGCTTTCGACCGTACCGCGATTCGTTACACTGCCATTGAGGCTGAGCGTGCTGCCGGCATGCATCACCGCATTGGCGACGTTGTAAAGCGAACCGTTGAAGGTGACGTCGTTGCCAATGACCTGGCCGTAGTTCGTGAACGTGCCATTCGTCGAAATCGTGAGCGGCGCGGTACCTGTCATCGTGCCGGTGTTGGTGATGCCGTTGATCCCGTCAACCGAAACGCTTTGGCCACCGTAATTCCACATGCTCCCGACGTTGATAGAACCCGCCGTAATCGACAGCTGACCGCCTTGGCTGATCGTCCCCTGCGACGGATCGAGCGCGGCATTGACCGCGCCGAGCGTCAGATTGCGCTGGGCCAACAGTTGTCCGCCTGCGTTCGCGAATGCGCTGCCGCCACCATTAATCGTGATCGACAAGTCCCCCGTCGCGCCCGTCGGCGAATTCGGGTCGCCCGCGAAGATGAGCCCGTTCTGGTTGTTCAGCGCTCCTGCATTGATCGTCAGCGCGTTGACGCCCATCAGCGAGCCACCGCTGTTATTCAGGGTGCCGCCTACATTGACAGACGTCGTCTTGCCGTTGACGAGGCCGGCGTTCGTGAAGTTCGTCGCGCTAATCGTCGTTGTACTAGTCGAAGCAAGCGACGCATTGGCCGCGTTGGTAATGGAAGGTGCTGAAACGTTGAGTGCACCTCCGGCCAGCACATTGCTTGCGTTATAGAGTCCGTTCTGCGACGTAAGGGTTGCATTTCCAACGACATCAACCGCACTGCCCACAAGCGACAACTGATTCGACGCCTGCGCATTCAACGTTCCGCCCACGATCGCATTGCCGAGCGTCACGTTCGTGCCACTCATCTGCAAGTTTTGCGATGACACGATCGACGACTGACTCGCGTCAAGCGTGCCTTGCGCGGCGACAGCAATGCTCTTCGAGCCGCTTTGCGAGCCCGACAGCGTGACGTTGCCTCCCGTCAGCGAGAATTCGCCAGCCACCACGCTCGTGCCGCTCAGCGTGAGCGTCTTGCCTGCCGTCAACGTCGTATCGCCGTTCGACGACACGCCCGCGATATTGACGTTGCCGTGCTTTCCAGTGACGGTCACCTTCCCGGCGGACGACACACCTCCCGTTACCGAAGCGTCGTTGGTCGCAGTGAGCTGAACATCGCCGCCGGATTGCAACTGGCCATTGAACGCGATACTCCCCGCAGTCGATTTCGCTGTGACGTTACCGACTGCCGTCGTTGCACCGAACGACATATCGTCCACCGACGTGGCCGTCAACTGCCCAGCACCCTGTACGCCGCCTAGCGTCAAGCCGGCACCGGATGTTAGCGCGATATCGTTGCCGAACGTGAGCGAGCCCCCGCCGCTGATCGCGCCGCCCGCCGTGATCGTCGCGACACCGAGCCCATAGAAGGCATTCGTCAGCGACATCGCGGTGCCCGAGGTCAGCGTCGTATTGCCGTTGATCAGGCCACCCGCCAACGCAAGTGGTCCGCCCGCGCTGGCATTCAGATTGCCAACCGTGGTGACAGCACCGGTCACGCCAAGGTTGCCGATCGTCGCGGTCAGCGTGGTGTCGGCGTTCGTCGAGATGTCGCCGTTCACCGTTAGATTGCGACCCGCCGACACGGTCAATGCGTCGCCCGTCTTCACGGTCGAACTGAGCGTTGCGTCACGCGTAGCCGTGATGCCGGTCTCACCGCCCGACGCCATTGCACCGCCCACGGTAAGATCGCCCGTTCCGTCGAGACCTTGCGCTTGCAGTGTAACGGTCCCACCAGCGTTGATTAGGCCCGTCGATAAGCTGTTGCCCGCCGTGCCGGAAAGATTGGCGTTTGTCTTCAGGTTGCCGGTCTTGATGCTGCCGTTTGCCGCCGTCATTGACAGCGCGCCACCCGCTGTCACGTCGGAGGTCGTCGCATTGCGCCTCGCGGCGATCGTCGCCGCTCCAATGCCGTTGGCGGCTCCAGTCACGCTTAGGTCGCGGGCCGCTTGCAGGATCAAATTACCCATCGACGTCGCCGCGCCGCCGATCATCACATCGCCTTGGCCCGCGAGGCCGAACGCCTTCACGCTCAGGTCGCCCGTTGTCGATTGCACCGTACCGAGACCGGCGTTGTTCAGGCCGATCACGCTCACGCTTGCGCCTTGCAGCGATCCGGTCAAGGCAACATTGTTGGTCGCCGCCAGCGTCGCGGCCTGTGCGAACGCTGCCGAGCCCGCTCCCGTGATGTCTTGGCCTGCCGTCAAGGTACCTGCGGCCTGACCGGCGAGAGACCCGGTCAGTTGAACGTTGTTGCCTGCCTGAACATTGACCGCACCTAAGGCGTTTGTCTGTCCGCCGAGGATCGTGTCCAGGCCCGAGGTGATGTTCAGCGCACCCGAGGTCGCTGCAGTACCCGTGAGCGATGCC
This sequence comes from Trinickia sp. EG282A, assembly GCF_040965455.1. Classification (NCBI taxonomy): domain Bacteria; kingdom Pseudomonadati; phylum Pseudomonadota; class Betaproteobacteria; order Burkholderiales; family Burkholderiaceae; genus Trinickia; species Trinickia sp. EG282A. The sequence goes on from NZ_JBFRCC010000004.1 coordinate 317,416, forward strand.
GTCCCGCTCGTCGCGGTGATGTTCAGGTCGGAAGCCGATTGCACGCCGCCCGTGATCGTGAGGTTGCGCGTTGCTGTGAGTGCGACCATCGAGCCACCGCCCAGCGAACCGTTGACGATTGCATCTCGCGCAGCAGTGATCGTGACGTCGCCCGGCGCCGTAGCCGTGCCCGCAATGGAGGCATCGCCATTGCCGGCATTGCCGTTGGCCGTCAAGGACAGCGTCGTTGCGGACGTGACGTTATTCAGCGCCGCGCTGTCGCCCCCCGCCGCTTGAACCGAATTTGCCTGCAAGGCGCCGATCAGCGAAATGTCGCGTTGCGCAGTCAGCACGGCCGCAGCCGAAAACGCCTGCGTGCCCGGGCCGGTGATGTCTTGCCCAGCACTGACGTAGCCGTTGCTTTGACTGACGAGCGTGCCGTTCAGGACCGCATTGCGTCCCGCCGTGAGCGTCATGTCGCCCACCGAGGTCGTGCTCGCACCGAGCGACAGGTCTAGCCACGTCGCAATTGACAGCTTTGCGCCGCTATTGATGCCGCCCGTCGCATTCACGCTGCCGAACTGCGCGTTGAGCGCGGTGTCGCCTACCGATTCGATCGCACCGGCCACGTTGATGTCGTTCAGCGCCGCGACGCCGATCGTCGAACCGGCCGCCAGCTTGCCGTTGCTGCCGATCGTGACATTGCCGAGCGCGGTCGCCGTGATGCCTTGCGCGGCGGACACCGCGCCATTGACCGTGAGGTCACCCAAGCTGCTCGTGCCGGCGTTCAAGGTGACAGTGGTTGCCGACTGTACGTTGTTCAGCGCCATGTTGCCGCCGGCCGATGCCTGCACGCTCTGCCCTTGTATCAGCCCGCTTTGCGCAACATCCGCCGCGGCGTTTAGGACTGCCGACTGTTGAAACCCGAGCGATCCGTTTCCGATGATGTCGCGGCCCGCCGTCAGGTACCCGTTGCCTTGGCCGTTCAACGTACCTGTGACGTTGACATCGCGCCCGCTTTGCAACGTGGTATCGAGCGTCACCGTCGTCGTGCCGCTGACGTTGACATCGCGCCCCGCCGTCATGTTCACATTGGCGCCGCCGACGAGCGTGCCTGTCACGCTCAGGTCACTGCTGGCCGCCATGGCGATGTTGGAGCCGGCCTGCACGTTGGCGAACGTGCCTGAGCCGCCCGCGGTCGTCTGAATCGTCGCGCCGCGCAGCGAGCCAGTGAGCGTGGTATCTCCAACCGAGGCGAGGCTCGCGTTCAGACCGAACGCAAGCGAGGCCGCGCCCGAGATCGCCCCGCCGGCCGTGACCGTGCCGTTGCCCTGGCTCACGATCGTGCCGTTCATGGTGACGTTCTGACCCGCCGTCAACGAGAGATCACCCAATGTCGACGTGGCGCCGGTTCCTAGATCGATCGACTGCGCGGCGTTGGCCGTGAGATTCCCGCCCGACTGAATCGTGCCGGTGCTCGCTAACGATCCGGTCGTGTTCGAGAGCGTCATATCGCCGTTGGACGTCAACGTCCCCGCGATAGTCGTATCCGTCGCCGCCGCGATACCCAGCGTACCAGCCGTCTTCAGCGTGCCGTTCACAGCAACGGCGCCAGCCGCGTTCAGGGCGCCGCTCGAAAGCGATGCGACGGTCCCATTGACGGCGATGTCGCCGCTGCCCGCCGTCCCCGTCGTCGTTATGGCCAATGCACCGTTGGCCTGCACGTCGTTCAGCGCGATGGCATCGTTGGCGGTCAGCGTGACGTTGTTGCCTTGCAGCGCACCAGTGACGGAGATGTTGTTGCCGGCGGTGGCGGTCACATCCTTCGTAAATCCGCTGGTGCCGGCTAGCGTCACGTCGTGTCCCGCCGTCAGCGTGCCGTTGCCCTTGTCGGCGAACGTACCGGCGATCGTCACGTCGCTCCCTGCACTGAGACTCGTATCGCCGACCGCGTTCGTCGTGCCGGTCAACGCCACGTTCTGTGCGGCCTGTGCTGCGAGCGCACCACCGCTAGTGATCGATCCCGTCGAGTTGACGCTGCCGGTCGACGCGGTCATCGACAGATCGCCGACCGATTGAAGCGTTCCCCAGCTTGCGACCGTGATGTTGCCTTGCGCCGTCACGGCGGTGTGCGCCCCGCCGGCCATCGTTCCATTGACAACCACATCGCCCGCAGCCCGAACGGTCGCATCGCCCACTGAGGCCGCGTTACCGTTGAACGTCACGTTGCCGTTGCCGGCCGAGCCGTTAGCCACCACCCCAAACGCGCCACCCGCCTGTACGTCGGCGAACGTCGCGCTGTTGGCAGCATTGACCTGTAGGTCATTGGCAAGGAGCTTCCCGCTCAGATTGACGTCATGGCCGCTCGCCATCGTTCCGCTTTGCCCGAACGCAATGGAGCCGCTACCGGTGATGTCGCCCTGTGTGGTCACGATTCCGTTCTGCTGAACGATGACGACTCCCGGTACATCGAAGGTACCGCTGGTGATCGTGGCATCGGTGCCGGTCAGCAGCGAACCGGACACGTTGAACGCACCGCCGACGGCTGCGTCAAATGCCTTCCCGCTGGCGAGCGAGCCAGTCAAGGCAACGTCCTGCCCAGCCGAAAGCGTAATGTTGTTGACCGCTGTCGTCTGAGCAGAGATGGTGACGCTGTGCCCCGCCACAACCGACAGGTCGGCATTCGACTTCACTGTTCCGGTTGAGACGACATCGCCCTGCGCGCTGACCTCGTAGTTGCCGGCGCTGAGCCCCGCCCCGGTCGTCGTCAAATCGCCATTCGACGACAACGTCAAATCCCCCGCTGTGGCCGAGAGCGCCGCATCGCTGCGCACGCCCATGCCCGCCGGCGTCGCGACGATCGCGATCTGACCAGCCGTCATCGCCCCATACGCCGTCGCGTCGATCGCGTAGCCCTGGTTCACGTTGCCGATCGCCGCCGCCGTATTCGCGCTGCCGTTCGCGCTCGTGCCGTATGTCGTGCTGCCCGTCGTTGCATCGACTACGGTCGGCGTCACGCGTTGATCGCCCGCGATCACATTGATACGCGTGCCCGCATAGAGCGGCGCGTTGATGCCGATCGTCTCGCCGATCAAATCGATCGTGCCGACCGTGCCCTCGATGCCAGCGCCCGGGCCGTTCACGCCCGCGTTGCCTTCGATCTGAATGTGGCCGCCCGTCACGTCATAGGCGAGCGCCTCGCCGTTCGTGAAGTCGGTTTGCGTACCGCCAACACTGGTCAGAAACTGCGGCGTGCCGGTGGTGAGCGTCACCCCGACCGTATTGGTGAAGCCGGCGCCGCGCACGGCGATGCCGTTCGGGTTCGCGATGACAACCGTAGCCGGCGCGCCGAAGACTTCCAACGGCCCCGCCAGCACGCTCGCATAGCTCGGCCCACTCGAAGTGACCTGATTGACAATCACGCTGGCCGTGCGTCCGTTCAGGTTCGGATTCGCCGATACGTTGCCGCCCGTGAGCGTCGTGCCGCCTTGCAGACTGTTGTTCAGAATCAGCCCGACTGCATCGATGTTGAAGCTTTGATATTGATTGAGCGAGATGCCGGCCTGATTGGGCGTGGCAATGTTTACGACGGGCACGCCGCCGCCCGAGCCAGTCGACTGCGTGATTTGCGGCCGGAACGTGATCGGCGCGGTCGGATCGACGATCGGCGTGGCCTCGGCCGCGTTCATGGCAAAGCGGATGCGTAGCGAGGCGAGGTCCTGGATCGTGCGCCACGCCTCGTCATCCAGGCGATGGCTGCCGGCAGCAAGCACACCCGCGGCATCGCGGCCTGTCTCGACCGTGACCGTGATCGGCCCAACGAACAGCGTCGCCGCGACGAATGCGCTCAGCACGCGTTGCCACGAGCGATAGCGGCGCTCGCCCGCCTCGGTCGCAGTCAACCCCGTCATCCCTCGCAGCCCGTCACGCGCCATCCGTGCGCGTTCCAGTTGCGACCAGATACCCCGCTTTGCCTTGTTCATTTCTTCTTCTCGATCGTTGTTGATTTTTGTCGAGCCGATCATGTGCCGGTGGCCTACCGGCGGCGCATCGGATGGAGTTCGCACTCCTTAGCGATTCATCTCTCCGATGCGCAAGTCCTACAAGCTCAATGCCACGCTCACTGCTCGATATGCGCGCTCTTGACGAGCTCGGTCACCACCTGCGCCGTCGCCTTCGCCAACGCCACTTGCTCGAGCTCCTTACGCAACGAATCCTTCGTTTGATCGAACGTCGGAACCTGCGTCTTGCGCACCTGGTCGGCGCGCAGAATCCAATACGCTTCCCCGACCTGTATCGGCGCACTCGATACCGCACCTTGCGGCAGCTTCACGATCGCCTCCGCAAGCGGCTGCGGCCAGTTCTGCGTCTGCCCCGCGACGATCGGGGTCTTGAACGATACCCAATTGAGCACACCACCTTGCGCGGCGTTCGGACCTTGGCTGTACTGCTTGGCGAGCTGCGCAAAATCACCACCCTTCTTCAACTGATCGAGAATCGTCTTGGCCGTCGCCTCGTCTTTCACGGCGATCGCACTTGCCTTGTATTCGTTTTCGCCGAGAGACGCGACGATCGAGTCATACCTGGCCTTCACGTCGGCATCGGTAACCGGTGCAGGCTTCACCGCATCGCGCAGATACGCCTGCATCATCGCCGCGGTCTTTGCCTGCTCGACGATCGCTTGCACATCGGCGTGCGTCTCATAGTGCTGCTTCTGCGCCGCCTGACGGAAAAGCTCGCGAGCGATGAGCTGGTTCTTCAGGGACGCACGCAGGGCCGGCGTATCCGGCTGCCCGGTCGCGCGGACAGCGGCATCGAGATCCGATTGCTGAATCGACACACTATTCACTCGCGCAATCACGCCCGATGGCAACGCTCCACTCGCCCCGATCGCCGCCTGTGCCGTCGCCGGCTCCTGCGCGGACTTCTTCGCGGCAAACGTTGTCGTCGTTGCGCTCATCAACGACAAGAGCAAAACGGCAGTGGCACCTCGCTTGATGCTGGCTTTTAGATCATGCTTCATCGACTCGTCCTTTCCTTTCCCCTGAGAGGGATCAATTAATGGAAAAACGCAGGCCACCCGTATGCATGTGCCCTACGTCGCCCAGTTCAAAGTAAATAACAGCACGCGCGCCTTGGGCCCCATCGAGGCGGGCTGCAGCAGCGCCTGCCCGGCCATGACTTCTCCGGAAAGCAACTGCGAATGAACGCGCCATTGCGCGCGTGCCCCGATACCCGCTCCTGCAAGCGTCGGCCAACCTCCTCGCGAAACGAGGTGCGCCTTGCCCGCATCGAGAAACACATACGGCTCCCAATGACCGTCACGCCACGAAGGCGCATTGGTCCAGACGCACTCGTCGCGCAGATAAAAGCCGCTGTCGCCGCTGACGGCGCCTTGCGTAAAGCCGCGCACGGTATCCGTGCCGCCGAGAAAGATCTGCTCGTTGCCGAACAGCGCATCGTGGCTGTACTGCCCCGTCAACGTACCGCGGTACGTCCACGCGCTCGATCCCAGACGTCCGAGCGGCATCTGCAGCGTGGCGGTCCCATCGAGCCGCGTGAACTGCGCATGCGCATCGGTCTCGTCGATGCCGGGCGCATCGTGAGTCGCGGCGAGCCACGGCATGCCCTGCGCAATTCCGGCCTCGGCACTCAATGCCGCAGGTTCGTCATGCGACGTGAAATGCCACAAGCCCGAAACCGCGACGCGGAGAACGGTGAGGTTTTGCGGGGTCAGCTGGATGTCGTTCACCTCGCGCTGCGAGCTGAGCTTCGTCAGCGTGGCATCGAACGCGTATCGCGCCACGGAAGAGCGCGCAAAAACGTAGTCCCATCCCACAATCTGGCTGAACGTGCGGCCGAACAGCAGCGCCGAGTCGCCGATGGTCTGCTGGTACTCGGAAAGTGATGTGGTGTAGCTGAACGTCTGAAATCCGAACGGAACGGCCGCCGAGAAAACCACGGCGTTGCTATCGTTCGTTCCGATGTACGAAAGCGCGAGCGACTCTTGCAGCCCGATCACATTGTCAGCCTCCGCACCCGCGCGATAGCGCAGCCGGCCGGTCGCCGAATCGCCGTAGTTGTCGACGCCGAGGTTGTACGAAAAGCGATCGCCATAAGGATTGGTGAGCGCGATGATCGATTCGCCGCTCGCCTGCCCAGGCAGTATTTGAATCTGTGCTTGATTGCGCCGCAGCCGGTTGATCTGATCGACGCCCTGCTCGAGATCGGGCAGACGCAGCACATCGCCGACACCTTCCGGAAACGCCCATGCCGTGCCCGCGTCGGTGAGCAAACCGCCGCCTTTCGTCTCCGGCAAGCCGCTCTTCGGCAACGGCGGTGCGGGTCTCAGCGGCGAACCGTTGATCATCATCGCCTGGATGCGCCCCGGCACGACCGTGATGGCGAGCGTTCCCGATGCCAGGTTTTGCGGGGTGCTCAGATAAACGCGCGTCGTGATGTAGCCGTGGGCGATATAAGCCTCGGTCAATCTCCGCAGCAATAGATCGATGCGATTTCGACCGAGATGCTTGCCGACGAACGGCTGCGTGACCGCGTCGAGCTGCTTTTGCGACAGCACCGTCTCGCCCGAAAACGTGACATGCTCGATCAGGAATGTCGGCCCCGTCTCGGGCAAGGATTCAACGTCAGCGCCTGCCGGCAGATTTGGAATCGCGGGCAGCGCGCCCGGCGCCGCTTCGATTTGCGCGGGCGCCGCGTCGAGCTCGCGCTGGCGTTGGCGCGCGCGCTGATCGTCGAGCAGCCGCTGGCCTGGGTCCTGAATGATCGGTGGCGCGGGTGGCTGCGCCGCGGCCGCGAATGCCGGAGGAATCGCGGCCGCCGGTATCGCCTGCTGTGCGAGTGCGGGCTGCGATATGACGCTCGCCGCCGCCATCGTCAACGGCGTGAATGCCCGCTTTGCGCCGATCGGCAACCGCAATGCACTCAGAGGCCGAACCATGACACGAGCCCCAAGTGATTGTGACTGCCGATCGTCACAGGCTGATGATAAGGCGGTGCGACGGTGACAATGCCGTTCGTCGCGGTTACGCCCTTCGCGCCGGAGAACACCCCGCCGTTGATCACGCCCTGGCCGACGAGCACGACTTGGCCGGATGCCGCTTCAAAAAGCCCACCGTCATCGGCCGCGTAGATTGCGGCCCAGTGGTTGCCGAACCATGCCTTCAGGCCAATATCGCGGTTGTACGCGATATAGCCCATCACGCCCTGCGCCGTGACGGTCGGTGCGCTCACCGTCAGGTTGCCGTTTTGAGCGTAGACGTTGCCGCCAATGTTGATCGCTTGCGTTCCGGCGGTGATGGCGATGTCGCCGCTCGCCTCGATCTGTCCGCCGAACGATTGAATCGTGGTCCAAGCATTGTCGTGGCAAAAAATGAAGCAGTGCTGACTGAAAGACGCCTGCCCGGTAAAGACGGCCTGATTGACCATCTGCTGCTGCGCCGCAATCGTCACATTGCCCCCGTTGGAGAGGACATTACCGCCGAGGTTGTTGACGTTGCGCCCCGTCAGCGTGACGTTGCCTGAGTCGGCAAAGATGTACGACTGCTGCGTCGGTGCAGGCAGTGCGCCGTAGTCGATCGAAAAGCCGTCGTCGTTCGCGGTAAAGAACAGCCAGCGGTGGCCATGATTGGAATAGCTCGTCAACTGGCCACCATTCGCGCCAGGCGTATGGTCGATGATGTTGTCGATATCGCCTTGCGCACCGATCGCTACGTTCTCGTTCGATTCGATCCGCGCGTTGCGGTTGACGACGTTGCCGCTGGCGGTGATCGATACGTCGTCGCTACTGCCATACACGACGCCGAGCGTTCCGGGCTGAGTCGTATCCGACGAGTTGGTCACGTTGCCGGCCGCATTGAGTGTGACCGCGCCAAGCGATGCGCTGTTGTTCGATATGCGCGTGACGCCCTGGATCAAGCTGCTGTTGTTGGTGATGTCGCCGGTGCTGCGGATCAGCACGCCGCTCGACGTCGACGAGATGACGGACTCGGTCGCACCGGCGTTCGTCGACGTGAACCCGTTGCTCGATATCGACAGCGCGCCGCCGGCTTGCAAGCTGGCGCCGGTCAGCGACAAGGCGCCGCTCGTTTGAGCCGTGACACTATTCGCGGCGACCGTGCTGCTGCCTTGGAGCAACTGCACATCGCCGGCCGCGGTCAACGTGAAGTCGCCGGCATTGGCCGCGATTGCGCCGGCGGTGCGCACACCGGCGCCGAGATCGGTGGCGATGAGACGGATACTGCCGGCCGTGATGCTGCCGGCGGGCTCGACGTCGATCGCGATCGAGTTCGGGTTCGCGATCTGGCTGTTGGCCAGTGAAAGCCAATCGTTGCCGTTGTCGTCGGGCGAGATGCCGGTGTTGAGCGTGACTTGCGTCGTGCCCGCAACGGCCCGGACGTACGCCGTCGCGGATGAAAAGCGGTTCGTTACCGGACCGTTCAGTTGAACGTTCTTCGCGATCAGGTCGAGGCCGATGAGCGTCCCGGCCAAGCCGCCGGGGCCGACCGTGATCGTGCCGCCCTGCGTGTTCAGCACGACGTTGCGTTGAAATTGCCCCGAAGCGAGTTGAACGTCGGAGAAGCTAACCTGCCCCGTCGTCAGCGCAACGTGGCCTGTGTTGACGAATGAGCCGCCGTTAACCGTGATGCCGTTTGGATTGGCGAGCACGACGTTCGCGCGCGGGCCCAGGACTGCGATCTGGCCTTCGATGAGGCTCGGGTTCGTACCCGTGACCTGATTGACGATCGTGCGAGCGTTGATGCTCGTATTGTCGAGCGCAGCGCCGGGTTTTCCGACGTTGAAGCTCGTATAGGTATTGTTCGATACGCCGAAGACGGCAGGCGCGATCGAGACCGTCTGCCGGCCATTGCCGCTCGTAGTGACGGTTGTCGCCGTTGCGCCGTCGGGGACGATCCCGGCGGCATCCGCCGGACGAACGAAAACAGCCGCGGCGATCGAAACGAACGCCACGACATTTGCATATCGACCGGCCCGCAACGCCAACCCTCGTAGCGTGATGACCGTTGTTTCCGTGAGCCCCGCACGGCTTTTACGGTAATGCATTGTTGTTTGTCAGGTCCCCGCGCGTTTTGGCCGCTCTCATTGCAGCCTCTCTCCGCTCGCGCTGTTGCTCGTTTGTTATTGACTTCCGTTTCTTGACGAAACCATTCGCTGCCGGGCTGGCCGCCCCGACGGCAAACGGGGTGCATGCTAACAAAAAAGTCGGACGAAATCGATTAACTGAAGGTCTCTATCGACGTCAGCTTGACGCGCCTCTTCGCCTCCGCAGCTTCAATGGATGTCAAGTTGAAAGCAATCGAGGCCGAGCGAAAATAAGTTAGTGGCTTGCACCGACGGGCTTTTCATTTGGCCACCGATGCTGTAGGTGAAGCCACAATCTTTCACTAAAATTACATATAGCTTTCTATATTCGTTAGTCGCGGTCGGTATCAATATCCGACTGATGTTGCGAAATTCGCACTTTCTGCCCCGGATGACATTGGAGCCGCCCCCACCTACAAGCACCTTCCAACCAGCTTGCCGATCCAGGTGGTAGGCGCCACTGCTAGTGGGTTTTTATGCGATCCGCATATAAGAGCCGCATTCTGCGCGGATAGACGTGACGCCAAATACTGAGATACGCAAACTGCGGTTTGTCGATGACATTGGCCACCGATCTCGAACCGATGCGAACAACGAATGTGCCCCCGTTCACGAACGATCCGACGACGACGACAAACGCTCAGACACACTCGGTGGGTTTCCTCCTGCTAGTCGTGCTGGTAGCACTCAACTTCTTCAGGATCGGATGTCAGCTGGTCGTCACCGCATGGTCCGCGGTGCAAATCACAGGGCGGGCGGAGTCCGCAGGTCAGATCCTGCTGATCACGAGCGTGGCGAACCTCGCGCTTTCCCCTCTCATCGGCGCGCTTATCGATCGTTGCGTCAGCAAAAAGCCGTTGGTAATGGCGGGACATACGGGCATTTTGCTTTGCGGTATGGCCCCCTGTTTCATCGATTTTCTTTTGCCTGAACTGGCACCCTTCTCCGCTCTTGCCTTCGTCGCACTGCTCGCCAGTGTATCGAGCGTCGTCATCGGCGGCGGAATGGACTACTTCACAAAGCTCACCATTGCATCAGATGACCGGATCAAGAAACTTGCGACGATTAGCTCCGTATCTCAGCTCGCACTAATCGCAGGCACCGCGTTCGGTGGCTACATCGTTTCCTGTGTGTCATGGCGGAGTGCATTCCTTCCAATTACCGGATGTAGTTTCCTTCTCGTCGCCCTTTGCGCCTTTCGCCTGCCGCCGTTAACGCTGGCCGCTGTCAATCAACCGGACAGGAGGCGCGGGGTCTTCCTGGCTGGTCCCGCTCTGTATCTGAAACATCATCACTTGTTTTCGATCGCGTGCTGCTCCGCGCTGGCATTCGCAATTGGACAGGCCACGAATACACTCTTGCCCCCGCTAATGAGCCTTCATCTTGGGCTTACAGGCAGGAGCTATTCTCTTGTGGAGGCAGCGTGGTCGATCGGTGCACTCGCAGCGAGCGTTGGCTTGGCGAAGATCCCCGAAGGTCAGAGTCGGCGACCTCCGCAATGATCTCGTCCTCATTGTGATTGTCACCGGCCTCTTATCGATTGTTCCGCGCTTGCCGTGGCTGCCTGCGTTGCTTGCGGCGCACCTCCTGTTGGGTGCCGCCTTCTCGCTCGTCCGCATACGTAGCGAAACGCGCTTCTTAACGGAATGCCCCACGCACCTCCTAGGCCGTTTCCGCGCGAATAGCTTGTTTATCACCAGCTTCGTCGGCGTCGTCATTTTTATGACACCCACGGTCTGCGATCATTTCTCCATTCCAGCCCTCTACCAACTGCTGTCAGCGATGGTAGGCATGTCGGCAACCGCGCTGCTCGCTTTCGGCTGGCGTCAGCGAAATTCGTCAGTCCGCAGCGGCGGCTAGCAACGAGCTAGAAACCGCGCACGAAACGCACGCCGCCGATCGTAGCCGTTTGCACTTCGCAACGACGGCGACGCGCGTGTACAACAATGCCCAACCGAGCAATCCCCTCCTTAACCCGGGCAATTCATCTCCTTCATCGCCTTCTGCATTTCCTCAGCGCTGACATCACGCGTATGCGACGCGATATGCCACTGATGCCCGAACGGATCTTCGACGAGCCCCCAGCGATCGCCCCAGAACATGTCGGCGAGCGGCATCTTGACAGTCGCTCCTGCCGCCACGGCCTGTTCGAACGCTTTGTCGGCGTTCTCGACGTACAAGTAAAGACTGACCGGCGTACCCTTGAGCGCCTTGGGGCCCAGGCAGTCGTGCTCCGGTGCTTCGTCGGTCAGCATCACAGGGGAGTTGCCAATCCTGATCTGAGCATGCGCGATCTTGCCTTCGCGGCCCGGCATGCGGAACAGCTCCGTCGCCCCGAAAGCCTTCTGGTAGAACGCGATAGCCTCGGAAGCGTTCGCGCAGACGAGGTGCGGCGTGAGCGAATGCATGCCTTCGGGAATCGGCTTGACGGATGTCGCGGACATGATGATGGCTCCTGTTGGAACGTTATGAGGAAAAGAGCCGCACGGTCGAATCGATGCTTCGACTGGCTCCATACCCACGACGAACGATAGTGCGTCGAATCGACATCCGCCCACAAACTTTTAGTAATCGCCCTCCAACCGCCCTCATCAATGAGTTCAGCGCTTAAAACACATTCCCGCGCCCTGACATGCGCGGCAAACCGCCTCACGGCCCGACTTTGGCGATATGCAGGAGATTCGTCGTCCCGGATTCGCCGAATGGCAAGCCGGCCGCGATCACGATCGACTCGCCTGGTTTCGCGAATCCCGAGCTTCGCGCGGCTTCAGAGGCGAGCGCGATCATATCGTCGACATCCCGTGCGTTCCTGAACGCAATCGAATGCACGCCCCAAACGAGGGTGAGCCGACGTGCCACCGCCAACGAAGGCGTCATTGCAATAATCGCGGTCGCGACACGCTCTCTCGCCGCGCGCACGCTCGTGAAACCCGACGACGTATACGTCACCGTCACGGCCGGACCGATGAGCTGAACGACCTCCCGCAGCGCGCAGCATATGGCATCGGCCGCAGTCGACTGTGCGCGCGTGTGTGAGGCATCGATTCCGGACCTGTACTCCGGGTCTCGTTCCACGCGCTCGACGATCCGATTCATCATCGATACGGCCTCGAGCGGATATTTCCCGCTGGCCGATTCGGCCGACAGCATCACCGCATCCGCGCCTTCGTAGATCGCGCCCGCCACGTCCGAAGTCTCGGCCCGCGTGGGAACGGGAGAGTTCGTCATCGATTCCAGCATCTGCGTCGCAACGACAACCGCCTTTCCAGCCGCCCGGCAAGCACGCACGATCCGCCGCTGCAACTCCGGTATCTGCTCGGCCGGCAGCTCGACCCCGAGATCGCCGCGCGCCACCATGATGCCGTCGCAACGGTCGACGATTTCGTCGAGATGATCGATCGCCAGCGGCTTCTCGAGCTTGGCCATGATCCACGCGCGATCGCCGATGATCTCGCGCGCTTCGTCGATATCCTCGGCGCGCTGCACGAACGACAGCGCCACCCAGTCGATGCCGTTCTCGAGCCCGAACGCGAGGTCTTCTCGGTCCTTGTGCGTCAACGCCGAAATCGGCAGCATGACGGCCGGTACGTTGACTCCCTTGCGGTCGGATATTCGCCCGCCGACGACGACCAGGGTGTCGGCGAAATCGCGCCCCTTCCGCTCGACGCGCAAACGGATCTTGCCGTCGTCGAGCAATAAGTCAGACCCGGCTTCGATCGCTTCGAAAATCTCCGGATGCGGCAGCGGCGCTCGCGTGGCATCGCCGGACAACGAATTCAAATCAAGCCGAAAGCGTTCGCCGCTGCGCAGCTCGGCACTGCCGCCCTCGAACGTGCCGAGCCGCAGCTTCGGCCCCTGCAGGTCCAGCAAAACGCCAATCGGCCGGCCGCTCTCCTTCTCGAGCTTTCTGATTTCCGTCAAGCGCCGCAGATGGTCGTCATGCGTGCCATGACTGAAGTTGAGACGGAAGACATCCACGCCCGCCTCGAACAGTTGCCGAATCGTCTTCCCGTCGGAACTCGACGGCCCGAGCGTCGCGATGATTTTCGCGTTACGTTCACGCTTCATCCTGCATCTCTCCTCATGTCGCCTGCGCCTCGCATAGGACAGCGCCTACGCCGACGCAAAACTTTAGTCCTGCTCGGGAGATGCGATAAGCCCACTCGCAGTCAGCAATGAATGTACGAGATGTATCGAATCGGTGCGTGACCAGGCCGCTCGAAGCCGTCCACTGCTCGGGATACGGCCGATAGGTGAACCGCGGGAGCGCCGTTCACTCGGGGCGAAAAAGCTGAGTGGAAAACTCGATTCCGGCTGAACTCAGCGCCGCCGTCGTCCTCTCGTCGTCCTCGCTCGTCCTCAATTCCACGAGACCGGCGCCCTGCAACCGCGACAGCGTCCGGCGCAGTGTGCTCATGGGCAGGTCCGTCCGCTTGCCGAGCTTCGGCAGGGACCAAGGCTTGTCGGGCGATTCCTGCCACGCCGTCCAGAGATACAGGAGCACGGTCATGACGACGGGGTCGAGCTCGTCGTCGTGCGTCTTTACCTGTTCGTCGGGGGCCAAGTTGCGCTCCTCTGCTCGTCTGTGGGAAGTCGAATACCGTGCCGCGTGGGCGTCTCCCGCCGTCAGATCGACATCGGCCGCCCGCTATCGCGCACCATGGGCGACGAGCTTGCCGACCGTCACGAGCGCGTTCTCGAGCTCGGGAGACCATTGATAACTATAGTTGAGCCGAATGAAATTGCTGTAGCGGTTCGACGTCGAGAACATATAGCCGGGCCCGATCGTGATGCCGCGCTCCAGCGCCGATTGGTAGAGCTTCATTGAATCGACCTTGTTGGGCAGCTCGACCCACAACACGTAGCCGCCCATCGGCTCCGATGTACGCGTTCCCCCCGGAAAGAAGCGATCGACGATCGTCTTCGTCAGCTTTGCCTGCTGCCGGTACAGCTTGCGCACCCGGCGAAGATGGTGCTCGTAGCCGTCCTTTTCGAGGTACTCGGCAATCGCGAGCTGTGGAATCGACGGTGTCGTCAGCGTGTTGAGAAACTTGAGCTTCTCCACCTGATCGCGATATCGGCCAGGCATTGCCCAGCCGATGCGGTAGGCGGCGGTCAGGCTCTTCGAAAACGACGCGCAATGAAGCACGATGCCCTTCTTATCGTACGATTTCAGCGCGCTCGGATGCGCCTCGCCGAAATAGAGCTCGTTGTAGACGTCGTTTTCGATGATGGGCACGTCGTGACGCGACAGCAGCGCGACCAGCGCGCGCTTTTTCTCGTCGGGCATCTGGAATCCGAGCGGGTTCTGAAAATTCGGCATGACCATGCACGCCGCGATCGTTCGTTTCTTCAGGATTTCTTCGAGCGAGCCGAGATCGATCCCCTCGCGCGGATGCGTCGCGACTTCGATCGCGCGCATGCCCATGCGCTCGATTGCGTGCAGCATCGCGTAAAAGGTCGGCGACTCGACAGCCACTGTGTCGCCGGGCTTGCCGACGGCCTGCAGGCAGAGGTTGATCGCTTCTGTCGCTCCGACGGTCACCACGATTTCACGTGGATCGACCGCAATGCCGTTCTCGTGGTAACGGCGGGCGATTTGTCGAATGAGATTGGGGTTGCCTGGCGGCAATTCGTCGGTCACGCCCCATATCGCCTTGTCGCGTCCGATCGAGTACGCATAGCGGTTGATCTTCTCGAACGGAAAGAGCCGCGGGTCCGGATAGGGCGAGCCGAGCGGTATCGCCTCATCGGTGCCGATCGAGCGAAGTGTCGAAAGCACGAGGCGGCTGACGTCGACCTTCGACGAAACGGCGAGCGGCTTCGAGGGGCGCAACCCCGCCACGTCGCGCTCAGCCGCGTCGGCGGCACCGCGGCGAACGAAGTACCCCGACTGCGGTCGGCTCTCGATCACCCCTTTGCTCTCGAGCAGCAGATACGCACGGATGACCGTCGTGATGCTCACCTGCCGATGCTGGCTCGTCTGCCTGACCGACGGAATGCGGTCTCCGGCGCGAAAAACGCCGCGTTGGACGAGATCGTCGATGTCCTTCGCGAGCTGTTCGTAGAGTTTCACCATAGGTGTTCCGCGTCCTTCCCCGGGGTAACGCGCCAACGGCGCAACTGACTGCCTGCACAAAATCCATGCGCGCCGCGCCCTGACCTTGCTTCGGTGCACCGTCATAGAGCACAGTTCCAGAGCAGATCCGCATCCCGCAGAACTGTACTCTTTTTCCGCACGCCGATGTGTGTGCTCCGATGAGGCCGCGATGCCTTTACGCTTCAACCATCGCATCTGGCAATACTGCAACGGGCCGCATGAGGCGCCGTTCGGCATCGCGACAAGTCATCGGAACCGACGTCATGGACAAATCGAAACCGCAAGGGCGCATCGAGCCCTATCATCACCCCGCGGCAGGCTGGGGGGCGCTCAAGTACGTCGCGATCAATCTGATCAAGGAGAAGGTCGCGGGCGGCAACTACCGGACGCTCTTCAAGCAAAACCAGCCCGATGGCTTCGATTGTCCAGGCTGCGCGTGGCCCGATCGTAAGCACTCCTCAACGTTCGAATTCTGCGAAAACGGAGTTAAGGCTGTCGCGGCCGAGTCGACGACGAAACGGGTGACGCCGGCGTTCTTCGAAGCGCATACGATCGAAGCGCTAATGAAGCAAACGGACTATGAGCTCGAGCAGCATGGACGGTTGACCGACCCCGTGGTCTACGATGCACTGACCGATAAATACAAGCCAATTTCGTGGAACGGCGCTTTCGCGCTGATCGCCGAGGAGCTGAAGAAGCTCTCCTCGCCACACCAAGCGGCCTTCTATACCTCCGGGCGTGCGAGCAACGAAGCCGCATTCCTCTATCAGCTCTTCGTGCGGATGTTCGGCACCAATAACTTCCCCGATTGCTCGAACATGTGCCACGAGGCGACGAGCCGAGGCCTGCCGGTGACGGTCGGCATCGGCAAGGGCACGGTCACGCTCGACGACTTCGAGCTCGCCGATACGATTCTCATCTTCGGCCAGAACCCGGCCACCAATCACCCGCGCATGCTCGGTGAGCTGCGCGAATGCTCGCGGCGCGGCGCGACCATCGTCTCGATCAACCCGCTCCGCGAGCGCGGGCTCGAACGGTTCGCGAGCCCTCAGCATCCGATCGAAATGCTGACGCTTTCGAGCACGAAGATCGCATCGACGTTCATTCGCCCCAAGGTCGGCGGCGATTTCGCGCTGCTCAAGGGCGTCGCGAAACGGGTGCTCGAGCTCGATGACGAAGCGCGCGAGCGCGGCGTGGAGCGCGTGCTCGACGTCGACTTCATAGAGGCCCATACGCACGGCTTCGACGCATTCGCCGCTGATCTGCGCGCCGAAAGCTGGCCCACGCTCGAAGCGGAATCAGGCGTGGCGCGCGAGGACATTGAGGCGCTCGCGGGTATTTATGCCAACGGCCGCCGCGTCATCGCGACGTGGGGTATGGGCTTGACGCAGCACAAGAACTCGGTGGCGACCGTGCAGATGCTGTCGAACCTCATGATGATGCGCGGCAACATCGGGCGCGCAGGCGCGGGGCTCTGCCCCGTGCGCGGACATTCGAACGTACAGGGCAATCGAACGGTCGGCATCGAGGAGAAGCCGACGCAGGAATTTCTCGACCGCCTCGGCAAGGTGTTCGACTTCGAGCCGCCACGCGAGCACGGCTACGATGTCGTCGAGACGATCGAAGCCATGATCGAAGGGCATGTTAAGGCGTTCATCGGTCTCGGCGGCAACTTCGCCATCGCGACGCCCGACACGCCGAGGACATTCGATGCACTGCGTTCTTGCGACCTGACGGTCCATATCGCGACCAAGCTCAATCGCAGTCATCTTGTGCACGGCAGGCATGCGCTGATTCTGCCGACGCTCGGCCGAACCGAAATCGACGAGCAAGGCGGCGTTGCGCAAGGCGTCACGGTGGAGGATTCGATGAGCATGGTCCATATCTCATACGGAATGAACGCTCCGGCTTCGAAGAATCTCCTGTCCGAGGTCGCCATCGTGGCGAACATCGCGCATGCGACGATCGGCAGCGATAAAGTGGACTGGCTCGGCATGGCGAACGACTACTCGCGCGTCCGCGATGCGATCGAGCAAACAATCGAGGGCTTCGAAGACTACAATGCGCGCATCGCACACCCCGGCGGCTTCCATCTGCGCGTGGCATCGCGCGAGCGCGACTGGAAGACGGGCACGGGCAAGGCGAACTTCGTCGTCAACGCGATCGAGCACGATACGCCGATCGCGCGTGCGAAGAAGCTCCACGGGGAGCGCGTCATGGTGCTCATGACCACACGGTCACACGATCAGTACAACACCACGATTTATGCGCTGGACGACCGCTATCGCGGCGTGTTCGGCCAACGCCGAGTGGTCTTCATCAATCGCGCCGATCTCGACATGCTCGGCCTGAAGGCCGGCGAATGGGTCGACTTGACTACGGTGTGGGACGACGGCATCGACCGTCGCGCCGATTCCTTCCTGCTCGTCGAGTACGACATTCCGCGCGGGTGCATCGGCGCCTACTACCCCGAGACCAATCCGCTCGTGCCACTCTCGAGCGTGGGTGACGTGTGCA
Organism: Trinickia sp. EG282A; assembly: GCF_040965455.1. NCBI lineage: Bacteria > Pseudomonadati > Pseudomonadota > Betaproteobacteria > Burkholderiales > Burkholderiaceae > Trinickia > Trinickia sp. EG282A. The sequence continues at coordinate 335,135 of NZ_JBFRCC010000004.1, forward strand.
ATACGCCGACTTCCAAGTCGATACCCGTGCTGCTCCATCGCTCCGCGCCGCCGGCCCTCGCTGCTTGACCGCGACGGCGGGTGCGGCCGGTCTCAGATGCTGACGATCAGGTACCGACGACGCGCCGCAAGAACCGCCAGAGCCGCCCGTCGTTCGAATAAGGAACGTTGAAGCGAAACCAGGCGCTCGCGGCATCATCCGGGCGGAAGTAGGAGCCAGGTGCGAGCCAGATGCCGTCGCCGAGCGCTTCGGTCGCCACTTCGGCGGCACGCTCGTCCTCGATCGGCAAGCGAGCCCAAAGGAAGAGTCCCGCGCGCGGTCGATGAAAGATTTCCAGCCCCAACTCGTCCATGCTCGCCTCGACGGCCGCATGCGCCTCTTTGAGCCGCTCGTCGACGCGCTCGACATGTCGCGCGTAATGCCCCTCGACGAGAACCTTGTCGACGATGCGCTCGATCGTCTCGGACGACGTCAACCCGACCGCCATCTTGATCCGCGCAAGCTCACGCAGCACGTCGCGTTGACCGACGACGTAGCCGCAGCGCAGCGCGGGCGTGACCGTCTTGGAAAACCCGCCGATGTAGAGCGCGCGCTGCAATCCTTCCATCGCCGCGATGACCGGCGTGTTCGACGGCGCCAGCTCGCGGCTCACGTCGTCCTCGACGATCCACATGCCGGCCCGCTCGGCGATCTGAACGAGGCGGAATGCCGATGCCATGCTGAACGTCGCGCCGGTCGGGTTTTGCAGCGCGGTGTTCACGAAGACGGCCTTCGGACGATGCGTCGCGACGAGCGCATCGAGCGCGTCGATGTCGAGCCCGGTTGGCGTGCGCGGCACGCCGACCACCTTCAAGCCGGCCAGCTTCAGAATCTGCAGAAGATTGCAGTAGCCCGGGTCTTCGACGATGACCACATCGCCCGGCCTCAGCAACGTTCGCACAATGAGATCGAGTGCCTGCGTCGCACCTTGCGTCAGCAGGACGTTATCGAGCGCGGCAGGCAGCCCGAGGCGATCGAGTTGCTCCACGATTCGCTCGCGCAACGGCGCGAAACCGTAGGGATGCCCATAGTCGGCCAGACGCGCCGCCGGCACGCGCGCCAGGGCGCGCAACGCCTGATGCAGGCCGCCTTCGTTGACCCACTCGTTGGGCAATGTGCCGCATCCGGCCTTGATCGGCACCGAATGGTCGGCATAGACGTCCGAGAGCAGCCAAGTCGCCGTCAAGCTCGGCGGCTGCCAGGCGGGCATCTCGCTGCGCGTCGCCTCGCCGCGTGCGGCGACGCGGTAGCCCGAGCCCGGCCGCGACGCGACGAGCCCCATCGAGACGAGCCGCCCGTACGCCTCGGTCACCGTGAAGGTGCTGAGCCCCTGCTCGCGCGCCAGCTGCCGCACCGAAGGGAGTGCGGCGCCGGCCCTCAGCGTCTGCGCGTCGATCGCCTGCGCGAACGCACGCACCAGTTGCTCGACGAGCGTCGGCGCGCGCGCCCGGTCGCGCTCGAGGTTCAGATCGATCAAGGCGGGCACGCTGTCATCTCCACTTCCCAATACGGTTAACGCCAATTTACCAGCACAGTTGGCAGGGCGGTGGAATAACTGTGCATGTCCATCGGCTGACGGGGGGCGCTAGAGTGATTCGTCGCCAAGCCGCGAGCGCGCTTAGCATCGTTTGATCGCAGCGCCGATCGAAACCCCTACAACAGGAGAAAAGCCGTGACCGCCCACCCTGCGTCCGACGATCTTGCAAGTTTCTGGATGCCGTTCACCGCCAACCGCCAGTTCAAGGCCGCGCCGCGGCTGCTCGTCTCGGCACGCGGCATGTACTACCGCGCGAGCGACGGGCGGGAAGTGCTCGATGGCTGCGCGGGTCTTTGGTGCGTGAACGCAGGCCACTGCCGCGACGAGATCGTTGCCGCAGTCCAACAGACGGCCGCCTCGCTCGACTATGCCCCGCCGTTCCAGATGGGCCATCCGCTCGCGTTCGAAGCGGCGGCAAAAGTGGCGAAGGTCATGCCGGCCGGACTCGATCGCGTCTTCTTCACGAATTCGGGCTCGGAGGCCGTCGATACGGCGCTCAAGATCGCGCTCGCTTATCACCGGGCACGTGGCGAAGGGCAACGGACGCGGCTCATCGGCCGCGAGCGCGGCTACCACGGGGTGGGATTCGGCGGCATTTCAGTCGGCGGCATTTCGCCGAACCGCAAGGCCTTCTCAGGCTCGCTGCTCGGCAACGTCGACCACCTGCCGCATACGCACAACCTTGAACAGAACGCGTTCTCGAAGGGGCAGCCGGCGTGGGGCGCTCACCTCGCCGACGAGCTCGAGCGTCTCGTGATGCTGCACGATCCTTCGACGATCGCGGCCGTCATCGTCGAGCCCGTGGCCGGCTCGACGGGCGTGCTGATCCCGCCGCAGGGGTATCTGCAGCGGCTGCGCGAAATCTGCACGAAGCACGGCATTCTGCTGATCTTCGACGAAGTCATCACGGGCTTCGGCCGGCTCGGCCGCGCGACGGCGAGTGAATTCCTCGGCGTAACGCCCGATCTCATCGCGCTCGCCAAGGCGATCAACAACGCGGCCGTGCCGATGGGCGCGGTGGCCGCGAGCCGCAAGGTTCACGATGCCATCGTGGAAAGCGGTCCGCCCGGCGCGATCGAGCTCTTTCACGGCTACACGTATTCGGCTCACCCGGTCGCAAGCGCAGCCGCCATCGCCACGCAGGACGTCTATCGCAAGGAAGACCTCTTTGCGCGTGCCGGTCGCCTCGCGCCCGCTTTCGAACGCGCGGCGCACGCGCTTGCCGATGCGCCTTACGTGAAGGACGTACGCAACCTGGGGCTCGTCGCGGGCATCGAGCTCGAATCGCGGGCCGACGCGCCTGGCGCGCGCGCCTACGAAGTGTTCGTCAAGTGCTTCGAGGCAGGCGTGCTCGTCCGCTACACGGGCGACATCGTGGCGTTCTCGCCGCCGCTCATCATCGAGGAAGAACAGATCGAGAAGATCTTCGGGACGGTCAGGAAGGTGCTCGCTACCGTGCAGTGAGCGATACGCGCACGCGGCCGACTGCAATTTCGTTCAAGATCCCCCGTTCGACGCAGGCTAACTTCGCGCTCATCTTTCGACGAGACGAAGAGGTCTGCAAATGGGTTCACGCCTGACTGGCTATTTGTTTTGCGCGCTCGCGATGATCGGCGTCGGCAGCACGGTCGTCGCGAGCAAGCTCATTGCACATGGGCTGCCGCCGTTCTCCGCCACGGCACTGCGCTTTGCCATTGCATTTCCTATCTTGATGGCGACGATGCGCCTCACGGGCGAGCGCTGGCCGCGCCTGCGCCGGCGCGAGGCATGGCTACTGGTCGCGCAATCCGGTTGCGGAAGCGTCGGCTACACCGTCTTGTTGCTGAGCGGGATGCGCCTCGCCTCGGCCACCGATGCCGGCGTTATTGCCGGCAGCCTGCCGGCCGTCGCGGCGCTCGTCGCCGTGCTTGCGTTGCGCGAGCGGCCCGGCGCGATGACGATCGCGGCCGTCGCGCTGGCCACGGTCGGTGTCGTCGTCTGCACCCTGAGGGCGGATGCCGCCGCGGCTGGCGCACGCCCGGACTCACTCGCGGCGTCTTCGCTGCTCGGCGATCTGCTCGTGCTCGCCGCCGTATTCTGCGAAGGCTTCTTCATCCTGCTCAACAAGCGTTTGCAGACGCCCGTCTCGCCGCTACAGATGTCCACGCTGATGTCGGGCATCGGCCTCGCCTTGTCGCTCGTGCCGGCGCTCTTCGAGCATCCCTGGAACCCGGCCGGCATCGATCGATCGGCATTGGCGGGCGTCGTCTACTACGCGCTCGTACCGACGGTCGGCGGCTTCCTCCTTTGGTTCGCCGGCGCGGCGCGCATTGCCGGCGCGCAGGCGAGCGCGTTCACGGCGTTCGTCCCCGTATCGGCAGCCGCGTTCGCGGCGCTGGTCCTGCACGAGTCCGTCGGCCCTGCACAGTGGTCGGCAATGGGATGCGTGCTTGCGGCCGTGGCGCTGATCGCCCTCGACGGAGCCCGGCGCGAATGACGCCTTCGAAGTCGAATGCCTCAAACGTTGGGCATCCCCGATACGCTGGAGGTACCAACAATCGACAGAAACTCGCGGCGAGTGGAAGGGTCGGTCCTGAACGAACCGAGCATCCTTGACGTGACCATCGCGACGCCAGGCTTGTGGACGCCGCGCGTCGTGATGCACTGGTGCGCCGCTTCGAGAATGACGCCTACCCCTCTCGGCTGCAGAATCTCATTGAGCGTATCGGCGATCTGGACGGTCATTTTTTCCTGGATCTGCAGCCGCTTCGCGAATGCGTCGACGAGCCGCGCCAGCTTCGAGATGCCGACCACGCGATGCTTCGGCAGATAGGCGACGTGCGCGCGTCCGATAATCGGCACCATGTGGTGCTCGCAGTAGCTCTCGAAGCGGATGTCCTTCAGCACGACCATTTCGTCATAGCCGTCGACTTCCGCGAACTGGCGGACGAGGATCTCGCGGGGATCGACGTTGTAACCCGCGAAAAACTCCTCGTAGGCACGTGTGACGCGCGCGGGCGTATCGCGCAGGCCTTCCCGGTCGGGGTCGTCGCCGGCCCAGCGTAGCAACACGCGCACGGCGTCCTCCGCCTGCTCGCGCGTCGGCCGCGCTAACCAGCGCGTCGACGGATCCACGTCCACTGCGGCGCTCGCCCTGGTCTTGGCCATCGGCTCGCTCTTCTTCTTCGATCGGGGTCCGCTGCTCATCGCTGACTGTCCTCCTATGATGTAGCGTATGGGGCTTGATGTTGGCGCAATCGAGTCGACCTCGATGCACTAGCGAACCGTCGTCGTATTCAGCATCGGCCGCTCCAGCCATTGTTTCACGTTTCGTAGGGCCCTGCGCACGTCCGCGGCGCGCGTGAGCGCCCTCTTGCACAATAAATGCTTCGGTCTGGAAAAAGGAGTGCCTTTATGCCTTACGTCAATGTCAACGACATCAGCCTCTACTATCGGATCGACGGCGCCCAGCGGGCCGATGCGCCGTGGCTCGTCTTATCGAATGCGCTCGGCACCGATGTCGCGTTATGGTCCCCGCAGATCGATACGCTGTTGCGGACTTTTCGCGTTTTGCGTTATGACACGCGTGGCCTCGGGCGCTCGAGCGCGCCGGCCGGCCCTTATACGATCGAGCAACTGAGCGCTGATGTGCTCGCTCTCCTCGATGCGCTCGGAATCGAACGCGTGCATTTCTGCGGAATTTCTCTCGGAGGCGCGACAGGGATGGCGCTGGCCGCGCGACACGGAGAGCGCATCGATCGCTTGATCTCCGTCAGCGCACCGCCGCGCAATCCAACTTCGGCCGAAATATGGGCGGAGCGCATGAAGCAGGCACGCGGCGGCGGCATGCCCGCACTCGCGGATGCGGTAATTGCCCGATGGTTCAGCGCCGCTTTCGTTGCGCGCGAGCCGCTCGTCTGTGCCGCCATCCGCGACATGATCCGGCATACCGATCCCGAGGGGTACGCGGGAAACTGCGCGGCTGTCGCATCGACCGACCTGACCGCTGAGCTCGTCCGCATCGAAGCGCCTACGCTGATCTTGACGGGAACGCACGATGCGGCGATCGCTCCGGAAGCCGGCCGTGCGCTTGCAGCCTCGATCGCCGGCGCGCGTCATGTCGAGCTCGACGCGCTTCACCTGCCGAACGTCGAGCAGGCCGACGCGTTCACCCGCGCTGTCCTCAACTTTCTGAACGAGCCGCGCCCGGCCGCGAGCGGCGGCTAGAAGCACGCTGCCGGCAGCGCTTACTCTTCGGCGTCGTGCTCGGCGACGAAGCGAAGCAGGTAGGCGCGCAGCGCGGCCTCGAGCGCGCGATGATCGGCGGCGTTCTTCGCGCCCGCATCCGCCTCCTCGCCGAAGAACGCGGGCGGCGCGTCATAGACGCCCACCTCGGCGCCTTCTCGCAGCAGACGCACTTCGTGCGTCGATTCAACGTATTCGGCCACCCAATGGATGCCTTCGATATGAGCGCCGGTCCGAACGGTCGATTTCATAGAATTCTCCTTCGGCTTCGGGCTTCGCGGCGGGGTAGCCGCCTGCGCGCCTACAAGGAAGCGTACGCCTCTCGGGCGGCGAGCGCACGTCGCGTGACGATTCTTCGGCTCGCCGTGGCCGGCGCGCGTCAGTGGCTGATGGCTTCGAGCATGCGCCCCTTCGTCGACGGCCCCAACAGAATCATGCAAATGCCGACCAACATCGATGCCGCGATGAAGACGGCCACGCCGGGCACGCCATAGCTATGCAGAAGAATGCCGATCGCAAGCCCCGCGAAAGCGGCGGCGATGCGGCTCCACGAGTAGACGAAGCCCACGGCGCGAGCGCGCACTCGCGTCGGATAGAGCTCGGCCTGATAGCCGTGATAGGCGTACGACATGACGTTCGAAGCAAGCGTGAAGAGAACCCCGAGCACGATCAGCACGGCCGGGTCCGACGCGCGAGCGAAGAGCGCGATGACGATGCCCATGACGAGGAGGCCACCGCAGATTTGCGTCTTGCGTTCGAGCTTGTCCGCGAAGAACGTGCCCAGCAGCGGCCCGAACGGATTGGCGATCGCGATGATGAACGCGTATTCGAGGCTGGCCGTCACGTGAACGCCGCGATGGATGAGCAGGGTCGGCACCCAGGCGGCGAAGCCATAAAAGCCGATGACCTGGGCCATATTGAAGATCGAGAGGATGATCGTGCGCTTCAGATAGAGCGGTCCGAAGATTTCACGGAACGAGCCGCGTCCCTCCATTTCCGCCGCGGCGCGCTCGGGCGCGGGCAACGTGATGCCCTTTTCAGCGGCCACGCGGCGCTCGAGATCGGCCACGATCCGCTCCGCTTCGTCGGCACGGCCGTGACGCGCAAGCCAGCGCGGGCTTTCCGGAATGTTGCGGCGGATGATCCAGACCAGGATCGCGCCGAGCGTGCCGATCAGGATCACCACGCGCCAGTATTCGAGGCCGAATGGCTTCGTGTCTTTGAGGATATAGGCGAGAAAGGCGACGACGGGTACGGCCGAAAACGTGATCAACTGATTGACGGCATACGCGCGCCCGCGCTCTCGGCTCGGGATCAGTTCAGAGATGTACGAGTCGATCGTCACGAGTTCGACGCCGATGCCGATGCCGGCCGCGAAGCGCCAGAGGTTGATCGTGAGCCCTGAGTCCTGGAAGGCCATGATCGCCGTGCAGACGACATACCAGACGAGCGACCAGGTAAAGATAAAGCGGCGGCCGAAGCGATCAGCGACGAAGCCGAACACAAGCGCACCGATCCACAAGCCCGCGAAGGTGGAGAAGACGAACGTGCCGAAGCCGGCTACGGCGAGCGGCGCCAGCGCGGCGAAAAAGCCGAGCGATTCAGGCTTGAACAGCCCCGATTGAACCATGCCCGGCGCGACATAGCCGGTAAAGAAGAGATCGTAGAACTCGAAGACGCCACCGAGGGAGATCAGGATGACCATGGTCCAGATGGTCCGGGACGGGGGCAGCCGATCAAAGCGCGCCGCGATTTCAGCCGATTTCTGAGTGGACATCTTTGCCTCTATGTCTTCTTGCATTTTCGTCTTCTCGCGTTTTGTTTTCGAAAGCCTTTTGATTTTCAAGGCAGTCAGGGAAAACCCCGCCCGAATGTCGCACGTCGGCAAGGGCTTAACAATGCGTGTGACTACGGACGCATGCTCCTAAGCGCTGCGGCGGCTCGAGCGCGAACCGCCCGACCCGAAGCATTGGTCGGCGCCTCAACGCACCGCGGCGGCATAGCCGGCTGGCGTTACGCCGAAGAAGCGCACGAACGCGCGCGTCATATGGCTCTGATCGGCAAAGCCCGCGCCGAGCGCCGCGTCGGCCAGCGCAGCGCCCGCTGAGATGAGCCGGCGAGCGAGCGCCACCCGCCGCTGAATCAAATACGCGTGCGGCGGCAAGCCCGTTTCGCGCGTGAATTCGCGCAGCAGCTGAAAGCGGCTCAGCCCCGCCTCGACCGCGAGATCGGCAAGCGTCAGGGCGCCCGCGGGATCGTCGTCGATGCGCATGCGCGCGCGTGCGACGGCGATATTCGTCCGGCCGCGCGGCAACGGCGCGGATTGCCGCAGTCGAACCGTGGTTTGGCGCGCCACGACGTCGGCGAGAAAGGCAAAGAGCGCTTCTTCGCGTGCAATGGCATCCAACGCAACCGGACCGTGCACCGCTGCGACGAAGGCTCGATCGAAGAGGCCCGCGAACCTCGCATCGCGCAGCACCGGGCGCTCGATTTCGAGCGACGCGGGCGAGGGCGCGCCGAGGTCGCGCGCGATGTCGTGCACCAGCAGCGGCTCGACGTAGAGCATGCGCCAACTGCGTCCACGCGCGTCGAACGGTGCGCCGTCATGCACTTCGCCGGGATTGACGGTGATGGCGTCGCCGGCGCGCGCCTCCACGGGCCCGCATCCGCTCGCCGAGCGCTGCGCTCCGCGGACAACGACGCCGACGCCGAAGCGGTCATGAGAATGGCGAGCGAACGACCGGGCGGTGTCGGCATACGTTGCCTCCACGCCTGCCAACGCGCAGCGGTACATCACGACGCGGCCGTTGCGCCTGATGTTCATTTGCGCGCGCGCCTCGCCGGCTCGTGCTCGCGCTCGTCGGCACGCGCCCCTTCGCGCACGTTGCCTTGTGAAACGTGGGTCCCCGGCGCGACGCTATGCGTCAGCCAGACGTTCCCGCCGATGACGGCACCCCGCCCGATCGTCACGCGGCCGAGGATCGTCGCCCCCGCATAGATGACTACGTCGTCCTCGACGATCGGGTGCCTAGGCTGCCCCTTCACGAGCGTACCGTCGCCGTCGGCGGGAAAGCTCTTGGCGCCGAGCGTCACGGCCTGATAGAGCCGCACGCGCTCGCCGATGACGGCGGTCTCGCCGATCACGACGCCCGTACCATGATCGATGAAGAAGCTCGGACCGATCCGCGCACCCGGATGAATGTCGATACCGGTCGCGGAATGGGCGATCTCGTTGATGAATCGCGCCAATAGCGGGACGCCGAGCTGATGCAACGCATGCGCGATGCGATGGTGCACGACGGCGAGCACGCCCGGATAGCAGAGCAAAATCTCGGTGATGTGCTGCGCGGCCGGATCGCCGGCAAATGCAGCTTGAATATCGCTGACGAGCAGCGCACGGATGGACGGCAGCTGAGTGCCGAACGTACGCGTGATTTGGAACGCCAGCGCGCCAAGGTCCGCGTCGGCCGTCTCCGCATGCTCGGGCAAAAAGCGCAGCGCGCGGCGAACCTGCTCGCTGAGCAGCCTCAACGTACTGTCGAGCGTATGGCCGACGTAATAGTCGACAGTCTCGTCAGTCAGATCGGGGGCGCCGTAATGCGTCGGAAACATCGAGGCGCGCAGTCCGTCGACGATATGAACGATCGCATCGCGCGAAGGCAGCTCCCGAATGCCGCGCGGGTGGCGCGTGCGATGCCGTTCTTCGCGGGAGGCGCGCAGCTCGGCGACGATCGTCTCGAGTCCCCAGTGGCGGGCAAGCGGATTGGACATGGCTCGACGAAAACCGCATGGCGCGGCCTGAAAGTGAAAACGTCGAAAAGATTACCGCGTTTTATCGGCACGCGCCCGACCCGGGTCTACACGGTCACGCTGCTCGCATCGATCAAGCGCACCGCCCAATCGCGCGCATGTGCGATGGCGGATGCCTCGTCGGAAAAACGCAGATCGGATGGAAAGAAACGATTGGCCACGAGTTCGCCATCGCTCGTGCGCGAAATGACGACGTACGGTTGATAAGTGCCGTCCACGGCCCGCGCGGGCGCGCAGTTCAGCAAGTATCCCCGATGAGTGAATGCGGCGTCGGAATGCATATTGTCGCCTGCCTCCAAATCCCCTCTCGCTAACCTTTCTTAGTCGCCAACTGGCGGCGAAATCGGGCAGGCCGCGGCTCGTTCTTGATCGTGGGCGCCCGGTCGCCGGAAAGGAATCATACTCCCGAGAAACCACGGGTTCCACGAAGAAATAAAATCGGGCCGGTCCGGACTCTCGGTACGCCGTCCGAGCCGCGGCTGGAGTGACGTTCCAAAATGAGAATCGGGGAGAACCCTCGCGCTGTCTCGAGAAGCGGGCAGCACAGGCCTTGTCTGACGAGCCGGCGACGTCGTCCACGGGATGAAATACGCCGTGCACGATGCATGCTTGAAGTTGCGAGTGGCTGCGCTACGATGAGGGGAAAGACGACGCGCGTTTGAAACGCGTCGAACCTTCGTCCCGCCACACGACAGTGGGCGCACGCGACCGCGAGCGAGTAGACCATGAATGCAAGCCGCCTGATTTCCGGCGCGCCGAGACGGCGCGCCCGGCTCGCGCCCGGATCCGGTCCTGGCTCTCTCGAGCCGGCCGCCGCCGCGCGTTTTCGTGTCGCGGTCATTTGCCTTCTCGCGAGCTATGCGCTCGCATGGGTCGAAATTCCGCTGGAGTTCGCGTTTCAGCCTGGGCAAACCAGCGCGGCCGGCGCGTCCGCGCTCCTCGCGGCCATCGTCGCCCGAGTGCTGCTCGGCGCGCTGTACGTCTTCGTCGCGTTGCATCGCGCCTGGGCTCGCTGGATCGCCGTCTCGCTCGGCTTTCTTGCGGCGTTTTTCGTGACGCCGATGCTACCCGGCGAGTGGCACGTATTTCCGCTTGCGGCGATCGTCACCGGCCTTGGCGTGATCGGCAAACTGGCGGCCGCCATATTGCTGATGCTGCCGCTGCGAAGGTTGCGGGTCGCGCAATGACTTCCCGCCTCTTCCAATCATCTGCAGGAGCAGAACAATGAAAATTGTCGTCATAGGCGCAAGCGGCACGCTCGGCCGCGCCGTATGTGCCGAGTTGAAGACGCGGCACGAAGTGATCGAAGTCGGGGCATCGCACGGCGACCATCATGTCGATGCGACGAACCTGCCGAGCGTCGAACGCCTCTTTCACGAAATCGGCCGCGTCGACGCAGTCGTGACGACGATCGGCAAACTGCACTTCGGACCGTTTCGCGACATGACGGCTGATCAGTTCTGGATCGGCTTGCGCGACAAGCTCATGGGACAAGTCAACGTCGTGCTCGCCGCGCAACATCAACTCAACGACGGTGGCTCGTTCACGCTGACGAGCGGCATCCTCGCCGAGGAACCCATCCGCGACGGCGTCAACGCAACGACGGTCAATCTCGCGCTCGAAGGCTTCGTGCGCGGAGCGGCGATCGAATTGCCGCGCGGCATTCGGATCAACCTCGTGAGTCCGACGGTGCTCGAGGAATCGATGGGTGCCTACGGCGCATATTTTCGCGGGTTCGAGCCCGTGACCGCTCAACGCGCGGCGCTTGCATTCTGCCGCAGCGTCGAAGGAGCGCAGACCGGACGCGTCTATCGCGTCGGCGGATGACGAGCCGATCCCATGCGGCACGCGGGACCGTCCCGCCTGCCGCACGGAAGCGCGCTCCGCGCTTCAGCGGCGTTCGAACGCGCCGTCGCGCAGCCGCCAGAGCCCGAGCGGGTTGTCGTCTCTCAACGCCTCGGGCAGCAGGGCTGCCGGCAAGTCCTGGTAGCAGACAGGCCGCAGAAAGCGTTCGATCGCCAATGTGCCGACGGACGTCGCGCGCGGATCGGACGTCGCCGGGAACGGGCCGCCATGCACCATCGCATGAGACACCTCGACCCCCGTCGGATAACCGTTGGCGAGAATCCGCCCGGCCTTGCGTTCGAGCGTAGGCAGCAGCTTGCTCGCCAGCTCGAAATCGTCCGATTCGACATGCAGCGTCGCGGTCAACTGACCTTCGAGATGCTCGGCCAGATCGATCATCTCGTCGATGTTGGAACACGTGACGATCAATGACGTCGGGCCGAAGATTTCGTCCTCGAGCGGCGGCTCCGAAAGGAACGTCTGTTTCGAGGCGCCGAAGAGCACGGGCAGCGCCGCATGCGCGGCTTCGCTCGCCGCCCCTTCGGCAATCTGCTTGACGCCGTTCACGCCCGTGCGCCGTTTGACGCCGTCGCGATAGGCCGAAGCGATGCCGGCAGTCAGCATGGTTTGTGCGCCTTTTTTCTCGAGCGCCCTCGCCGCTGCATCGACGAACGACTGCAGGTGCGGCCCCTGGAGCACGACGATCAGCCCGGGGTTCGTGCAAAACTGGCCGACGCCGAGCGTCAGCGATTCGACGAATCCGTTCGCGATCGTCTCGCCGCGCGTCGCGAGCGCGCCCGGTAGCACGAAGCTGGGATTGACGCTGCTCATTTCCGCGAAAACCGGAATCGGCTCCCGGCGCCGCGCCGCGATAGTCGAGAGCGCAAGACCGCCCGCGCGCGATCCCGTAAAACCGACCGCCTTGATCGCAGGATGCGCGACGAGCGCTTCGCCGATCGCGTTGCCGGCGCCGACCACGAGCGAAAAGACACCGGACGGCAAGCCGGATTCGGACACGGCCTGTTGAACAGCCCGGCCAACGAGCTCGGACGTGCCCAGATGCGCCGGATGCGCCTTCACGACGACCGGACAGCCCGCCGCGAGCGCCGACGCGGTGTCCCCGCCGGCGACCGAAAACGCGAGCGGGAAGTTGCTTGCGCCGAATACGGCGGCGGGACCGACGGGAATCTTTCGCATGCGCAAGTCGGGGCGCGGCAGCGGCTTGCGCTCGGGCAGCGCCGAATCGAGCGTCGCGCCGAGCCAGCGGCCATCGCGAACGAGCGCGGCAAAGAGCTTGAGCTGTCCGACCGTGCGGGCGCGCTCGCCCTCGAGTCGCGCCTTCGGCAGCGCCGTTTCGACGTGCGCTCGCTCGATGAGCGTATCGCCGAGCGCCATGATCCGTTCGCCAATCGACTCCAGCAAACGCGCGCGCTGCTCGAGCGGCGCGTGCCGGAACGAATCGAACGCCTCGCGCGCCAGCCCGCAGGCGCGGTCGACATCGTTCGCATCGCCCGCACCGAATTCCGGATCGATTTCGACATTCCGCACGGGGTCGAACGCGCGCAACGTTCCAGCCTTGCCACGCACCGCTTCGGCACCGATCAACATCTCTCCTGTGATCTGCATCATCAATCTCCTTGGTAGATATCTAAATCCCGAAAAAGCTCACCATTGGGGCGAGCGATGCATCGACGGTGAACAAAGCAAACGGCCGTCCGTTCACCGATGACTGACCGCAAAGGCTCGCCGGGCGGGTCTCACGCGCTGAGACTGAGCCGAATTCCGATCGCTCGCGGCAAGCAGACGCCCGCCATCTTACTCATCCTCGAAGCGATCCCGGAAACGCTCACCTCGGACCGCTCGCGCTTTCCGCGACCGATCGCCGGCTTCGCGATGATCCAGCGTACATCGGCTCGATGTCGAACGAATGTTGGGTGATCACGACAGCGCATCGACGACGAGCACGATGTTCAGCGCGATGACAATAAGCGCGGAAGCGATCGCAAGCGCTGCCATCGGACGGCCGAGCCGGTAGGGGCCCATCGTTTGCCGGCGGCACGCGAACGCGATCAGCGCGGCCATCGGCACCGGCACAGCGAGGCTCAGCACGACCTGACTCGCTACCAGCGCGCGCGTCGCATCGACACCGAGCCCGACGACGACGAAGCTCGGCACCATCGTAGCGAGACGGCGCAGCCATAGCGGCACGGCAAAGCCGAGAAAGTCACGCATGATGAGCTGACCCGCCATCGTTCCGACGGCCGAACTCGAGATGCCCGATGCCATCAGCGACGTCAAGTAGAAACCGGCGGCCGTGGCGCCGAAAAGCGGCGTCAATGTTCGATACGCGTCGCCGATCTCGGCGATCTGAGGATGCCCTTGGTGAAATGCGCCCGCGGCCATCGCAACCATCGCCATGTTGACGATTCCCGCCACGCCGAGCGCAATGACGACCTCGACGTTCGAGTAACGAAGCAGCTTGCGCCGGTCCTCTTCGGTCGCCGGCTTGATGCGCTCGCCCGTTAGCCCCGAGTGAAGAAAAAGCGCGTGCGGCATGACGGTCGCCCCGATGATGCCGACGGCGACGAGCAGCGCCTGGCTGTCGGCCAGTCTCGGCACGAACGTTCCGCGCGCCACCGATCGCCAATCGATCGGTACGAGTATCAGCTCGGCGAGATAAGCGATCGCGATGACGCCGACAAGCGCGCCGACCGTCAGCTCGATCGGCCGAAAGCCGCGCCCTTGCAGCAAAAGCAACGCCCAACTGAGCGCGGCCGTGATGCCCATGCCGGCGATGAGCGGCAAATGCGCGAGCAGCGCGAGCCCGATGGCGCCGCCGAGGAATTCCGCCAGATCCGTCGCCATCGCGGCGATCTCGCTGACGATCCACATCGCGGCGGCGACCGGCTTCGGCAAGCTGCGTGCGCATATCTTGGCGAGGCTCGCGCCGGTGACGAGCCCCACACGCGCCGAGATCGCCTGGAACAGCATGGCGACGAGGTTCGCGAACAGCACCACCCAGAGCAGGCCATAGCCGTAGCCTGCGCCCGCCTGCAGGTTCGTCGCGATGTTGCCGGGGTCGATATAAGCCACCGAGACGACGACGGCCGGCCCGGCAAACGGCAGGAGAATTCTGAGGCCGCGGCGGCGGCCGTCAAGCACCTCGCGGACATCCGACGCCGTTTGGGCGCTGAGATTCCTCCGGCGTTCGGGCATCGCCGACTCGTCCGTCGCACTGCTTCGTTCGGGTTCAAACGACATAGGCTGCACACGCGAGAGGCGAGAGGCGAGAGGCACCGGGCATCGCGCCAGTCCGACGCCCATGATCGATAGCTTGAGTGTAGCCTTCTCGACGGAGCAACGCGTATGCCGGCCGACGGCTCCATCGGTCAACTGCCCGCTGGAACCGCCCCTTTTTCACTCTTCCGCCGATCCGCAGGAATGAAACCTGCTGAGTCGACAGCGTTCGTTTCACGATGCCCGTTCCCGAATGAAAAGTCGCTTGGGTGCGTTGCCGGTCCGCCGGCGCAATAACGCGCGGATCCCGCGTCGCTTCGTTCTGCCGTGGCATTGCGCAACGGCGGGTTCGATTTGCGTGACGACGCTCGCCTATGCGCTACCTAATCAGGACGCGCTCGAGCCCGCCGGTATCCAAGCCGCTCACATCTTGCGGCTGTGGAACCTCACACTGATCGTGTGCGCCGTCTTCTTCGCCGCGGTGCTGGCCGGGGTTCTCGTCGCTCTGCTGCGCCGAAAGCGGGCCGACGTCGCGACGCCGCCCGATCTCTCGGGCAATACGCGGCCCGAACGCGGCGTGCGGCGCACCGTCGTTGCCGCGACGGTGGTCTCCGTCGTCGCGCTCGTCGGTCTCGTCGTTGCCGACGCGCTGACCGACCGCGCCCTCTCGCAGTTGCCTGTCGCGCGCGCATTGCATATCGAGCTCGTCGGTTGGGACTGGTGGTGGCAGGCGAACTATGCTCCCGACGGCGACTCGCCCGGCTTCGCCACCGCCAACGAATTGCACATCCCGGTCGGCCGCCCCATCGTCGTTTCGCTCACCGCCGGGGATGTGATTCATAGCTTCTGGGTACCCAATCTGCACGGGAAAAAAGACCTGCTTCCCGGCATCCGATCGACGGTTGAGTTCCGTGCGGACAAGCCCGGCATCTATCGAGGCCAATGTGCTCAATTCTGCGGGACCGAGCACGCGCTGATGGCGCTTGCCGTCGTCGCGGACCCGCCCGACCGCTATGCGGCCTGGGCCGCCGCTCAGCGTGCGAACGCCGACGATTCGGCCGATACGCTCGCGCAACGCGGCAAACAGGTCTTCGAGCAGTCGGCCTGCGCGAGCTGCCATACCGTGCGCGGCACACGAGCCGCGGGCGCGCTGGCACCCGACCTCACGCATTTGATGAGCCGGCAGACGATCGCGGCGGGGCGGCTCGTCAACGATCCCGCGAACCTGGCCGCGTGGATTCGCGATCCCGGGGCGTTCAAGCCGGGCGCGATGATGCCGCCCGCCAACCTATCCGGCCCGGACCTTCGGGCACTCGTCGCCTGGCTGGGCACACTCCGATGAGCGATCGCGCCGACGCTTCCCGCTCCCCCGCCGCGGGCCTCCTGCTCGACGGGCCCGCCGCACCCGACAACGTGCGGCTCGCACTCGCGCAAACGTGGCGTGATCCACCGGGCTGGCTGGGCGCGCTCGCGGCCGTCAATCACAAGACGATCGCGCGCCGCTTCGTCGCCACGACGTTCGTGTTCTTTCTGCTCGCCGGCATGCTCGCGCTCGCCATGCGGCTGCAACTCGCGCGGCCGGACAACCGGCTGCTCGGCCCCGACGTCTACGACACGTTCTTTACGATGCACGGTACGACGATGATGTTTCTCTTCGCCGTACCGGTCATGCAGGCGGTGGCCGGCTATCTGATTCCTCTCATGGTCGGTGCGCGCAGCATCGCGTTTCCGCGCATGAACGCCTACGCCTATTGGGTGTACCTGTTCGGCGGCATCATGCTTTACGCCGCGTTCGCGCTGGGCAGCGGCCCGCGCTCGGGCTGGTTCAGCTATGTGCCGCTCGCCGGCCCCGACTATGGGTTGGGCAAAGGCTCGGACATGTGGGCGCAGATGATCACGTTCACGGAACTCTCCGCTTTGCTCGAAGCGATCGTGCTGATTACGACGATCCTGAAGATGCGCGCGCCCGGCATGTCGTTGAACCGGCTGCCGATCTTCGCATGGGCAACGCTCGCCACGCAGTTCATGGTCATCTTCGCGATGCCCGCGATCATGCTCGCGAGCACGGCGTTGATCCTCGACCGGCTCGTCGGAACGTCGTTCTACAATCCCGCGCTCGGCGGCGACGTGCTCCTTTGGCAGCACCTCTTCTGGTTTTTCGGCCATCCGGAGGTCTACCTGATCTTCGTGCCCGCCCTCGGCTTCATCTCGTCGATCATACCTACGTTCGCGCGCCGGCCGATGTTCGGCTACACCGCCGTCGTGCTTGCGCTGATCGCCACCGCGTTTCTCTCGTTCGGCCTATGGGTGCACCATATGTTCGCGACGAGCGTGCCGCAGCTCGGCAAGAGCTTCTTTACGGCTGCCAGCGTGATGATCGCCATTCCCTCGGGCATGCAGATCTATTGCTGGATCGCCACGCTCGTCACCGGGCGCCTGAACGTCAAGACGCCGCTGCTTTTCGTGCTCGCCTTCTTCTTCATTCTCGTGATAGGCGGCATGACGGGCATCATGCTCGGCTCCGTCGCGCTCGACCTGCAATTGCACGATAGCTACTTCGTCGTCGCCCATCTGCACTACGTGCTGCTCGGCGGCGCCATCTTTCCGCTGTTCGGCGCGTTCTACTACTGGTTCCCGAAAGTCACCGGGCGCATGCTCGACGAGCGCACCGGCCACTGGCAGTTCGGGCTCTTCTTCGTCGGCTTCAACGTCGCGTTCTTTCCCATGCATCTGCTCGGCTTGCACGGTATGCCGCGTCGCGTGTGGACCTATCCGGCCGGCATGGGGTGGTCGACGATGAATTTGGTCGCGACCGTGGGCGCATGGACGATCGCGGCGAGCGTACTGCTCTTTCTCGTCAACGTTGCGCGCTCGTGGCGGCATGGCAACCCGGCGGGCGCGAATCCGTGGGGTGCGGGCACGCTCGAATGGGCCACGACGAGTCCGCCCCCACCGCACAACTTCGATGCGATCCCCGTCGTGCACGGTCGCGATCCGCTCTGGGATCCGCCAGGCGAACCGGCATTCGTGAGCGGCCTTGCCGCCGATGCGCGCGAAGTGCTGCTCACCACGGTGCTCGATGCCAACCCAGATCTGCGCTCGCTCTTTCCGGCACCGTCGATCTGGCCATTCTTGAGCGCCGTCGCAACGACCGTGCTGTTCATCGGCTCGGTCTTCACGCCGTGGGCGATCGTTTGGGGTTCGATTCCTGTCGTCATCACGCTGACGATCTGGTTCTGGCCGACCCGGCGTCATCATGCGCGAGCACTCGCGCTGGAGCGCAGGCCGTGAACGGCGAAACCGTCACCGGAACGCGCGCCGACATGGCGCCGACCGCGCTCGACGTGACGAAGCTGCCGACGTTCGCCTTCAGTCATCGAAGCCTCATGTGGTGGGGCACGGCAGGGCTCATGCTGATCGAAGGCACGGCGTTCGCGATCGCCGTGGCGATGTACTTCTATCTTCGCGATGTCAACGTGGCGTGGCCGCTGACGGCGCCACCGCCGAAGCTGCTATGGGGAACGCTGAACCTCGCGATCCTCATTGCGAGCCTTGTTCCGAATGAGCTCGCCAAACGCGCGGCGCAACGGCTCGATCTGCGCGCATGCCAAATATGGTTCGTCGCCTGTCTCGCCTTCGCGCTCGCATTCCTCGTGGTGCGCGGCTTCGAGTTCGCCACGCTCAACGTCAAGTGGTATGCCAATGCATATGGCTCGATCGTCTGGTTCCTGCTCGGCCTCCATACAACGCACCTCGTCACCGACACGATCGACACGGCCGTTCTCGGCGTGTTGCTCTTCACGGGGCCGCTCGAGGGGCGGCGGTTCGTCGACGTCAGCGAAAACGCGCTGTACTGGTATTTCGTTGTCCTAAGTTGGCCGCCGATCTATGCGGTCATTTATCTGGCCCCGCGTCTGCCGCACTAGCGGCGAGGCGCGGTAACGGCAACGAAAGGGAAGAGGAAAAACCGGCACGATGAAAACCTGGCTCGGACTGCTCGCCGCTCCGGCACTGGTGCTCGCCGTGCAGAGCATCGACTATGCGCTCGTCCAGCTCGCCTGCGCGCGGCATAGCATCGTCTCACTCAACATCGTGAGCGCAGTCGCATTCGCTGTTTCATTGTTCGCCACGACGCTCGCATACCGCAAATGGCGCACGACGGCGGCGCCGTTTCCGGCGAGCTACGACGCGCGTGCCGCACGCGCGGCATGCCTTGCATTCGCCGCGACGATCCTTGGTGCACTGAGCGCGTTGATTCAACTGATGATGTGGTTTCCCCAATGGCTGCTTTCGCCATGCCGATGAGACCGTGCCGCAGGCCTCGCGCGTGGGCGGCCGCGACGGCATTCGCGGCCTGCGTCGCGGCGCCGTCCGCGCTCGCGCATCCCTTGCCCCCCGCCGAACGCTCGATACCTCCGACCTTCGGCTGGGAATTCACACCGTGGGTAACGCCGTTGCTCGCCGTCAGTCTCGCCGCTTACTGGATCGGGTACGCTCGCCTGCGCAGCCGCGGCAACGCTGGGCGCGCAAAGCGCGATGCGCATTTGATTGCGTTCGCCGCGGGTTGGTTGGTTCTCGCCGCCGCACTGGTCTCTCCACTCGATTCGTTGAGCGAAGCGCTTTTCTCCGCGCACATGGTGCAGCACGAATCGATGATGATCGTCGCTGCGCCACTGCTCGTGGCAGGGCGGCCGCTCGGCCTCTGGGTCTGGGCGCTGCCGCGGCGCGCGCGCAGCGGCGTTGGCCGCGTCTTCCAGTCGCGCCCTTGGCGCGCTTTCTGGCGATGGATCGTGTCGCCGGTACCGGCTTGGATTCTGCACGCAACCGCGCTTTGGGTGTGGCACGCGCCAGCGCTCTTTGAAGCCGCACTGGCGAATCCGCTCATCCATACGCTGCAACATGCGAGCTTTCTCATCACCGCACTGCTGTTCTGGTGGAGCATCGTCGGCGACGGCGCCACGCGGCGCCGCAGCGGTCATGCGATGCTCTCGCTCTTCACGACGATGGCTCACACAGGCGCTCTCGGCGCACTGATCACCCTGGCACCGGGGCTGTGGTACCCGTCGTACATCGAGCCCGCGAGTGCGCTCGGCTTCGACCCGCTCCACGATCAGCAGCTCGGCGGACTGATCATGTGGGTGCCGGCGGCGCTTGCCTATCTCCTTGCCGCGCTGGGCGTCGCCGGGCGCTGGCTCACTCGCGGCCGCGCACTGTCCGCGACGCCGCGCCCCATCGCAGTGACCGAAAGCCGTTCCAGCGGCTCGGGCGCCCCTTCGGTTCCGGACGCATCGCCATGAATTCACGACGCCTGACGAGGCACCTGTTGCTGCTGGCGCTGCCCGCAGTCGTGGCGGTGGCGGCAGTCGGTGAGTGGGTGCTGGGCGCGAATGCCGGCTCCTCGCCCGCGGACACCACGAGGCCATCATCGGCCGGCGACACCGCGCCGAGTGCCGCGTTGCTCCAACGCGGCGAATATGTAGCTAAAGCGGCCGACTGCGCAGGCTGCCACACGGCGCCCGGTGGCGGTGCGCCATACGCGGGTGGCCTTGGCATGGGTTCGCCGTTCGGCACGATCGTCAGCAGCAATATCACGCCGGATCCGCGCTACGGGATCGGCCGATATGACCTCGGCGATTTCGAGCGTGCGATTCGGCACGGCATCGCGCCGGGAGGCACCAGGCTCTATCCCGCCATGCCGTATCCGGAATTCTCGAAGATGTCCGACGAGGACCTGCGCGCGCTTTACGCGTTCCTCATGCACGGCGTTGCGCCGGTCGCGAAGCCGAACGCGCCCTCCGACGTTGCGTTTCCGTTCAACCAGCGTTGGGCACTGCGCTTCTGGCAGGTCGTCTTCATGCCGAAGCCGTTTCGAGCTCATCCTGATCGCGATGAGCAGTGGAACCGCGGCGCCTATCTGGTGCAATCGCTCGGGCACTGCGGCGCATGCCATACGCCACGTGGCTTCGGATACCAAGAGCGCGGCTACGACGAATCGTCGCCGCGCTACTTGACGGGCGGCATCAACGACAACTGGTTCGCGCCCAACCTGACGGGTGAAGCAGGGTCGGGACTGGGCCGGCTCGGCGAGGCCGATATTGCACGCTTTCTGAAGACGGGCCACGCGGCCGGCAACATCGCCTACGGCAGCATGGTCGAACAGATCGAAGACAGCACGCAGTACATGTCGGATGAGGATTTGCAAGCGATTGCGCACTACCTGAAGTCGCTGCCGGCGCGCGAAGCGTCCGGCAGCTACGAGCCGGACAATCAGACGGCGCAGGCGCAGACGAACGGCAACCGCGTGCGCGATCCGCAATCCGTGGGCTTCAATGTGTACCGGTCCTTTTGCGCGCGGTGCCACGGTGAAGACGGCAAGGGCATACCGAACGTCTTCCCGGCGCTCGCCGGCAATCCGTCGGTGCTGGCCAAAGACACGACGTCGCTGATCCGGCTGCTCGTCGAAGGCGGCAACAGCCCCGCCACGCAGTCAGGGCCGCCGCGCCAACGCATGCCGGGCTTTGCGGGTACGCTCGTCGATGCGCAAATCGGCCAAGTGCTGACCTACGTGCGCAGCGCCTGGGGCAACGACGCGCAGCCGATCAGCGGCAACGACGTCAACAGCCTGCGGCAGACGCTGCACAAATGACCCTCACTGAAACTCAAGGCTGACGCTGCCCGCCTTGGTGGCGCGGCATCTTCTGTTGGTTTTGCTGTTGCTGTCCCTGTTGCGGCGCGCCGCGATCGCTCTGGCGCGGATTGCTCGGAGCGTTGTTGCTGGACTTCTTCGATGTCATGGCAGTCCTCCGTTGAATCGAGTTGGAAAGCTCGAAGCGACTAATTGGATTCGCGCAACGAGCATACCCGCCTTCTTGATCGCGCCCCTCCCCATGCTGGAACAGCCGTTGCAAAGTTCAAGAGATGCCGAGCATGGTGCCGGCGATCTGACCGCGATCCGAATGCGGTCGAGGAGAATGCGATGACGAAAGCCCAGGAACACCTCGTAGATTGGTTGCGGGATGCCTATGCGATGGAAAAGCAAGCCGAATCCATGCTCAAAGCGCAAGCGTCCCGGCTCGAGCACTATCCAACGCTCAAGCAGCGCATCGAGCAACACATCGACGAAACGTTGTCGCAGCAAAAGCTGCTCGAACAACGCCTCGAGCAGCTGGGCAGCGGCCCGTCCACGATCAAGGATCTCACGGCGCGCATCGCGGCGTTCGGGCAGGCGATGGGCGGCATGACGATGACGGATGAGGTCGTCAAAGGCGGTCTCGCCGGGTACGTCTTCGAGCATGTCGAAATCGCCTCGTACACGACGCTCATCGCCGCCGCGAAAGCGGCGGGAGACGCGGAAACTCAACGATGTTGCGAAACGATCCTTCCGCAAGAGGTCGCAATGGCGAAGTGGCTGATCGAGAATCTGCCCGAAGTGGTCACGTCGTACGTTGCTCGATCGGAAGCCGATGTGGAGGCCAAACGATAAGTAGCAGCGCCTGGCCGCGGCTTGGTGGCGCCGCGGCGCCGGCGCGTTCGAGGTCTCTCTCGGTTCGACGAAAGGCAGAAACGCCTCTCGTGCGTGCGCGCGTCAGTGCTCCGCGCAACGGTAGAAATCGATTTGCTGTCCCGCGGCGACGGCCCGGCGCAACCAATCGGGCATATCGCCATAGCCGTCCCACGTGTTGCCCATTGCATCGCGATAGAGCACCGGCCGCTCGGGTTGCCGATCGGCCGAAATCGATTCGGCTACGGCCTGCAACGTAATTCCGTATTCGTCCATGCGGCGCCGGAGCCAGCGAATTAACCGTTCGCGAGCCTCTCCTTCAAGCTGTTCCATCGATGATTCCGGTTGTGGTTGATGCGGGAGTTCGAGCTCCCCTGTTGGACCCGAGCCGAATCATACTCGACTCGCGGCGATGAGCGGTCGCAACCGCCCGGCGGCGGGGTCCGAATGAACCCTCGCCAGATCGTGTTTCATGCTGCCAACTCCAATTATCGATACAAAATCTCGAAAAAGCAAAATATGAGAAACCATAAGAGAGGCGTGGCGCGCATATCGATTTTCAACGCGCCGTCGGCCGCCCAAGCATTGAATGCGGAAGGCTGCCCGCGCGTACCTGACCGAACGCGGCAAGCGCGAGTGCGGACGCTCGCGCATGCCCTCCCGACGCGGGATGCGGCTGGTTGGCGCCCGTGAGAACGGCTTACCACATCGCACGAGCGGCATCTCCCCGAAGGCAAACGACGTCGACCGGAATTTTTACTGTTTGCGCCGGCATATTGTCGGTAAAGACAACATGAGCATTCTTTGGGGGCGTTCTTTAATGGGCGTTTCGTATCAAATATAAATGATCGAAAAGATCACGCAACACCGCCGCATCCGAACGGTGCCTGCAGCCTTGCCGATAGCTCCCGAAGAAGCTCACCTTCGGTGCCAGCAAGCGGTAATAGTGAGACTTTTCGGGAGTCCTGCGAACGGCCGCGTTCCAACGAACGCAGACTAACCTGAGCGGGGGAGTGTCAACGGGGAAGGGACGCTGGACATGCAATATAGTCGAACGTCACTTTACTTATGGGCCCTTACGCCTATGGCGATGCCCAACGTGCCGCCGCCGACTTTCCCGCAAACACTCACCTTTTGCCGCGGAGCGCTCCCGCAAATGCTCACCGTTGCGGCTGAAAATGAATGGCGCACGGTATGGGCATCGTGGCAGCTCGAATACGGCTACCCACTGAGTCGACGATTCTTGTCCGACGAGATCGATCCGGCTGTTCCCGGAAAGGCTCACCTTTTGCCCACCGCGGATAGCATGGCGGCAACTACGCGGGTTCGGAAGATCCCGAAAACACTCACCGTTGAGCCCCGCGTTGGGACCTCTCGCATCCATCGTCGACAACAGAATGGGGCATAACGTGCCGCTCCCGATCCGCACATCGGCTCTATGGTGCGCCCCCGAAAAGGCTCACCTATTCCTGTGCGGGCCGCGGCGCGATAGGTGATCCCGAAAATCCTCACCGTAGCTTACCGAGGTGAGCTTTTACGGGACCAGGGTCGAGTTGAGCGTCGCTGAGGATCGATGCGGGCGGAGTTTGCGAATTCGAAGCTCCCGAAAACATTCACCTCCCGGCAAGGAAAGCGCCTCGATACGCGGCAATAGAGAAGATTTTGGCCTGCGCGGGACGAGCACTGAGAGCCGGTTGTGGCTCCCGAAAACACTCACCGTCGAGCGATTCTTGCGTCAGCGCACTAGTACCGCACTCTCAACTGGAATCCGACGGTAAAGGGCAGGTTGTCCGAGGGAATCGGCGGTACCAGGATGAAATTGACGCCCACACGCTTGTAGCTCGTCATCAGGATTGGCGCGGCAACGGGACCGATCGAATGGTCATGTCCGAAGCCCCAACGTCCGTAGTTGTACACGGAAATAAGCCCGCCCATCACAGCCAGGCGCACGAATCCCCAGTGCGCGAATTCAGGCGCCCATACGCCGCCGCCATACCAGGACGGATGCGCAAGTGAATTGCGAAACCCACCCGCCGTCAAGGCCCATTGGCCGTTGAGCCAGCACTCCACGCCGAGCCCGGGGTTGAAGTCCTCGAACGATTCTTTCGGATGGATATGATACGAGCCGAGCATCGCGTCGACCCACAGCCCGCCGCTGCACCAATCGGCGCGAGCGCTCGTCGAAGCGCTCATGCCCGATAAGGTCGCGAGCAGCAGCGACGCGGCACGCACCGCTTTCCCATACCGATTCCCCGTACCCATCCACGAAAGACGCATATCCGCTCCGCCCACCGGCGCCACGCCGGCTATCTGTCGTTTCCCTCGCGGCTCAGCGCCGCTCGCCGCGCACTGTACCTCAATGACGGCGCATCATGCGAGGAGGAAATTCTCGGACGGACAAGTAGGTCGCAGCGAAGCGGGCTGGCGCGACGCTGAATGGATACCGCCAACGGCGCGGGATCGCTCAGAGCCCCAGATCCGACAGCCCTGGATGATCGTCGGGACGGCGACCGAGCGGCCAGTGATAGAGACGCTCGCTTTCTCGTATCGGAAGATCGTTGATGGAGGCGAAGCGACGCGCCATCAAGCCATGATCGTCGAATTCCCAGTTCTCGTTGCCGTACGAGCGAAACCAATTGCCCGAATCGTCGTGCCACTCGTAGGCGAACCGAACGGCAATGCGATTGCCATCATGCGCCCATAGTTCTTTGATGAGTCGATAATCGAGCTCCTTCGCCCATTTGCGGCGAAGGAATGCGACGATCTCGGGACGCCCCGTGACGAATTCGGCTCGATTGCGCCAGACGCTTTGCGGCGTATAGGCCAATGCAACGCGCTCGGGGTCGCGAGTATTCCATCCGTCTTCGGCTGCACGAACTTTCTGCATCGCGGTTTCGCGCGTGAACGGCGGTAACGGTGGGCGGACTTGCTCTTGCTGGTTTGTCGTGGACATCGGCAGCTCCTTGCGAGTGGGCGTGGTCGGTCAGATCTTCAACGATCATTCTCACGAGTCAAGCTTAATGTAGAACGGTCGTTCCCTGCATCTTCTCGTGCCGTCTCATTCATTCCGCGACCGTTCGCCGCGATCGGCGCTTTATCGTCGGAGAGCGCACGTATAAGCTACGTTTTGCACAACTTTCTGGCGCTTACATGAGAATGCATTGCACGGTGAAGAGACTGATTCCGCGCGCCCTTCTTGCGCTAACTGTCGCCGCGACGGCGGCGCTCATGCCCGCCTGCACGCCGCTGCGCGTCGTCACCCATACCGTCGGGACTGACGAAGCGCGCGTACCGCCCGGGCAATATTCATTGGACGCTCACCACTGGAGCGTCATCTTCGATGTCGACCATCTGAAGTACTCGCGTTTCGTGATTCGATTCGATCGGGCGCATGCCATGCTCGTCTGGAAAAAAGGCGGGCTTGCGGCAAGCACTGTCGATGCTTCGATCGACGCCTCGAGCGTCGACACGAATGTGCCTTTGCTCGACAAGCTCGTGAAAGGCAAGGACATGTTCGACGCCGACACTTATCCGACGATCCGCTTCGTCAGCACGCGCTTTACGCGCACCGGGGCCGCCGCAGGCAAATTGGCAGGAGACTTGACTATCCGAGGCGTCACGCGTCCCGTCACGCTGGACGTGACTTTCAATGGCTATGGGCCCAACCCGCTGACGAAGGACGACACGCTCGGGTTTTCGGCCAGCGGCAGATTCAGCCGCGCGCAGTTCGGCCTCTCGACCTGGTACCCCGCGGTCGGCGACGAAGTGCGCGTGAGGATCGAAGCCGAGTTTGCGAAAAAGAAGGCGGGCTCGGCGCAGGCGGACAGCAACGCGCAGTGACCGCCTGCGCCGCGTTTCGGCGTAGCTGCCCGGCGATCAGGCGGCAGTCCAGTCGAGGATGACCTTGCCGCTCTCGCCCGAGAGCATCGTCGAGAACGCCGTCTGATACTCGTCGACCGGGAAGCGATGCGTCAGTATCGGCGACAAGTCGAGTCCGCTTTGCAGCATGGCGACCATCTTGTACCAGGTCTCGAACATCTCGCGCCCATAAATGCCCTTGATTTCGAGACCCTTGAAGATAACCTGATTCCAATCGATCGCCGTTTGGGCTGGCGGAATCCCGAGTAGCGCAACCTTGCCGCCGTGGTTCATCGCTTCAAGCAGGCTCGTAAATGCGGTCGGCACGCCCGACATTTCGAGGCCGACGTCGAAGCCTTCCGTCATATGGAGATCGCTCATCACATCGCGGAGCGATTCACGCGCGACGTTGACGGCGCGCGTCGCTCCCATTTTGCGCGCAAGCGCGAGCCGGTAATCATTGATGTCCGTGATGACGATGTTGCGCGCACCGACGTGCTTCGCGATCGCCGCCGCCATGATGCCGATTGGCCCGGCCCCTGTGATCAGCACATCCTCGCCGACGAGATTGAACGACAGGGCCGTATGCGTCGCGTTGCCGAACGGATCGAAGATCGAGGCGAGGTCGTCCGAAATTTCGTCAGGAATCCTGAATGCGTTGAACGCGGGAATGACCAGATATTCGGCGAACGCGCCCTCGCGATTGACGCCGACGCCCACCGTGTTGCGGCATAGGTGGCGCCGCCCCGCGCGGCAGTTCCGGCAAAAGCCGCAAGTGATATGCCCTTCGCCCGACACGCGGTCGCCGATCGAAAAGCCCCGCACCTCCTGTCCCATTTCGACGATCTCGCCGACATACTCGTGGCCGACGTGCATCGGCACGGGAATCGTCTTTTGCGCCCAGTCGTCCCACTTCCAGATATGAATGTCGGTACCGCAAATCGCCGTCTTCGTGATGCGGATCATGACATCGTTGTGGCCGACTTCGGGCTTCGCCACGTCGGTCAGTGTGAGGCCTGGCGCGCGTTCGAGCTTTGCAAGTGCTTTCATTGTCAGGATCCTCGTTCGATCAGACGACGCCGAGCGCCGCGCCGACACGCTTGAATGCGTCGACTGCGACGTCGATCTGCTCCGGCGTATGCGCCGCGCTCATTTGCGTGCGAATGCGCGCACGTCCCTTGGGGACGACCGGATACGAGAAGCCAATCACATAAATGCCCTCGTGCAGCAACGCGTCGGCCATGCGTGAGGCGACGAGCGCATCGCCGAGCATCACTGGAATGATCGGGTGCTCGCCCGGTACGAGCGTAAAACCGGCGGCGGTCATCGCCTCCCGAAAACGCTCACCGTTGGCGCGGACACGCTTGCGCAGATGCGCGCCTTCTTCGCTTTGCAAAAGCTCGAGCACTTTGAGGGAAGCGGCGGCGATGCTCGGCGCGAGCGTATTCGAGAAGAGATAGGGCCGCGAGCGCTGGCGCAACAGCTCGACGATCTCGCGACGCGCGGCGACATATCCGCCGGATGCGCCCCCCAGCGCTTTCCCAAGGGTTCCCGTCAGTATGTCGATACGCCCTTCGACGCCGCAATATTCCGGCGTGCCTCGGCCATGCTCGCCGACGAAGCCGACGGCGTGCGAATCGTCGACCATCACGAGCGCGCCATAGCGATCGGCGAGATCGCAGATTCCGGCAAGGTTTGCGATGATGCCGTCCATCGAGAAGACGCCGTCCGTCGCGATCAGCTTAAAACGCGCACCGGCGGCATCCGCTTCACGCAGCTTCGCCTCGAGGTCGGCGAGATCGTTGTTCTTGTAGCGATAGCGCTTCGCTTTCGAGAGCCGGACGCCGTCGATGATGCTCGCATGGTTGAGCTCGTCGCTGATGATCGCGTCGTTTTCATCGGTCAACGTCTCGAAAAGGCCGCCGTTCGCGTCGAAACAGCTCGAATAAAGAATCGAGTCGTCGGTGCCGAGAAACGCTGCCAGCGCGTGCTCGAGTTGTTTGTGCACAGTCTGCGTGCCGCAAATGAAGCGCACCGATGCCATGCCGAACCCGTCCGTGTCGAGCCCTTCTTTCGCCGCGGCGATCAGCCTCGCGTCATCCGCGAGGCCCAGATAGTTGTTCGCACAGAAGTTCAGCAAATCCGCGCCGCTCGCGAGGCGCACCGCGGCCGATTGTGGGCTCGCAATCACGCGTTCGGATTTGTAAAAGCCGTCTGCGCGAATCTGATCGATCGTACTGCGTAGATGGGTGAGATAGCTTTCGCGCATCGATGGCTCCTGTAAGAGTCGGATTGCACCGCGTCGCTCACCGGGGTCTCCGGCGAAAGGCGGCCCTGTTGCTGTTATAGTCGTTTATCGCATCCAGCGGACAATTTCGTTTTGTCGAACGCAGGTTCGATATATCGAACAACTTTAAGCGATCGGAAACCAAATGGCAAGCACCGCCAGCCGGCGTGGCCCGCGCGCGCCGTCGTCGCCGCCCACTATGTCGCCTACGTCGGCACTCGCCGCGCCACCGCGCGTCGGCGAACAGATCCAGCGGCTGCGCACCGAGCGCAACATGACACTCGACGATCTCTCGCGGTCAGCCGGCGTCTCGAAGTCGATGCTTTCGGAAATCGAACGCGACAAGGCGAATCCGACGATCGCCGTCGCGTGGCGGCTGACGAATGCGCTGGGGGTGAGCCTCGATCAACTGTTCGCGGCGCAAAGGGCGCCTGAGACGATCAGCGTGGCGGGGCCGCACGACATTCCGACACTCGATGGTCACGACGCCAAATATCAACTTCGCGTGTGGGGACCCATCGAGCTCGCCGGGAAATTCGAATGGTATGAGCTGACGCTGCAGGCCGGCGGTGCGCTCGTCTCGAATGCGCACGAACCGGGGACGCGTGAGCACCTGACGGTGTTGCAGGGGACGGTCGAAGTCGAAGCGAACGGCATTGCGAAACGTCTCAAGACGGCCGATACGGCACGGTACGTCGCCGACGTGCCGCATGCCATTCGCAACGCCGGCAAAGGCGACGCGAAAGCGCTGCTCGTCGTCATCCACGGCTGATCCGGCGCACAAAACCGAGGTTTGCCAACCGCCCGAGATGCTGTATATTTGTACAGTACTTCATCTCAAAAATAGGCGCGGGCCATGAAAGAACAAGACCTTGCCGCGCTGCGCTTTCAAGCCGCGGCGCGCGACCTCGAGCACATCGTCCGGAACATCGCGGCGCGGTACATCGTGCAGGGCGTGCCGTTGACATGGCGCCTGCTGCACGCCATCGAAGCCGAGGCGCTCGCCGACCTCGGCTTCGCCAGCCGGCACGACGCGTTCATTGCCGAGCTTTTCAAACGTCCGGCCGACATGAGCTATCCGGAAACGGACGACCCGGCGACGTTCGGACGATCCAATGCTTTACCCGCGACATTTGCATTCGTCGTGTCCGCCTACGAGGAGGCCGAGCGAGCCGAGCAATCGCGCCATGCCGCCGAACGCCCGCATCGACTCGTGCGGAGACCGGAGCGACGCAGCTAGGCGACGCGGCTAAGCGGCGCGCGGCCGGGCACGCCGCATCGCGGAAACAGCGGACCGGGCCCGCCTGCGACACTGTTCACACTATCCCCCGCTCCTGAAAAGGCTCACTTTTCCGATCCCGGAAAAACTCACCATTAGACGAGGCGGAGTCGCCGGGACAGCGGCAAGTCCTCCGGATTGCCTCAGGCAGGTGAGGCGCCCGCCGCATTCAGGAAGCGTGCAACCGCCTGGAGCCGCGAGCAGCCCATGCCCGAGCTGTGCTCGCATTCGGGACACGACAGTTCGTATCGCCCATCGACCTGAGCGAGCTCGGGTTCTCCATCGCCGCATTTGGGGCAACGCGAAGGAACGTCGACATGATTGTCGAGGGCCGTGCCAAGTTCATCGAAATCCTGTGCGCCGAGCCGGCCGGAGCGAGCCAGCGCCCAGACAACGGAGGCAACCTCCGGGGATACCGTGCTTCGCGCTCGCAACGCGTTGAGCTCGCGTGTCAACGCGTCGATCTCGTCGGATTGGTCGCGAACCTGGGCGTCCAGTCGGTCGGAGCGGGTTTTGGCGGCGCTCAGCTGCTGGATGAAGTCGAATTCCTTGCGGCTCGCATCGCGAATGCCCGCCTGATAAGTCGATGCCATGCCGCGCAGCGAATCGAGCTCGACGAGCATCGGCTTGACGCGACGCTCCGCTTCGGCAATCGCATCTTTGATCTGGGCGGCATAGTGTTCGGCGTTCTGCCGCATCTCCGCATGAAGCCCGTCGATGCGTTCGCGCAGCGCGGCATTCGCGGCCGTTTCTGTCTTCAGATGCTCGGTCAGCTTCTCATTGTCGGCTTCGAGCCGCATCAGTGCGGCCTGCAACGTCTCATGAGTCGAGGCGCGTCGCGTGGCCGAGGAGGCCAGTTCGGCTTCCAGCTCGCGAATGCGTGCCCAAGCTGCCTCCGCTCGCGCTTCGCTGCGCTGCAGAGCTTCGTCTGACGCCTGACGGCGAATTTCCGCTTCGCGCAGGCGCCGCTCGGTGTCGTCCTTCAGGGCATGCAAATCCCGGCGTTCCGATTCGAGGGAATCCCGAGCAACGATCATTGCTTCGCGGAAAAGCTCGCCAAGCAGTTCGCCCGCCTTTTCCTCGAGAGCGGGCGGGATAGCGCCCGATCCGATTCGGACCTTCGACGCTTCGCGAATTCGTTCCCAGAAGTGGTCGATGTCTTTCGGGATATCGCTAGCACTGCCCGTTTGCGTCAAGTCTCGGACAGCCGCCATCGACGGTCGTATGCCAAGATCGAAAAAGAGCCGTTTGCAAGCGTGCAGCGAAAGGTCCCGCCGATGAGCGCCGCCTGCTTTCATCGATTCAAGTTCCAGGCGAATCGCCCGCCGCTCGTCGTCTATAGTCAAGGAGATGTACCTCGGCGATGTGAACCGTGTTGATCATAACGGATTACGTGCTGTCCGTTACGGTTCGGAGCATTGTTGTTGCGTTTTGACGAATCTATTGTCGTCGAGCACTACCGGGGCGGCTTTCGACAAAGCACGAGCGCCAACTTCGTGAAACAAAACTAACAAGCGCGTCCAGTGCCTTGTTGTATAAGGAATTTACGTGGCTGTGGCTGTTCGTTCACTTGTTTCACGGATGCATTCGCAAGCAGTGGAACACCTTTTTTGGAAGACACACGGCCTTGCCCTTGAGAGTCATTGAAGTAAACACCCTTGAACCTTGTTAAAAGAAGTTAACGACTGCGCTGAGGCTTGCTGGATAAGGGTTTGCCGGCGCCAAGGTGAAGCCTTCCGGGAAAGATCGTGAGCATTTGCGGGACGCATCAGTGATGAGGTTCAGGGATGCGCGTGAGCGTTTGCGGGACAGGACGTGAGCGGATTCAGGACTCGTCGCCGATCTGGTTGGGTGGCGAGGTGAGCGACTTCGGGAATAGTGAGCGCTGGCAGGCTTATGTCAACCGACCTGTCCTGAGTTGCTTCGATTTGTCATCGGTGAGATTTTGCGGGACTTCTCGG
Organism: Trinickia sp. EG282A; assembly: GCF_040965455.1. Lineage (NCBI taxonomy): Bacteria > Pseudomonadati > Pseudomonadota > Betaproteobacteria > Burkholderiales > Burkholderiaceae > Trinickia > Trinickia sp. EG282A. The sequence goes on from NZ_JBFRCC010000004.1 coordinate 366,713, forward strand.
AACGGGCTGTCGCAGTGCCAATTCGGCCTGTTTGCTCGACATGGTGAAAGCATTCGGGAGCCAAAGCCCGATGTCGGTGAGCTTTTGCGGGCGCCGAGCCGGCCGGCGCGGGCATTCGGCCCAAAGGTGAGGTTATCCGGGAACACAGTTGGCCTGGAGCGGCGATGACCTCTCGGTCGGCCCCGAGGATCTTGGTCGCGGCGTCAAAGGTGAGGTTATTCGGGGACCGGCTGTTGGGCATCGGTGCAGCTTTGCGGGAAGGAAGCCCGTCAGCTTAAGGTGAGCGCTTTCGGGACATCTCGCGAAGTACCGTTGCGAATCACCTCGGTAAGTTAGTCATTACTTTCGCTGAATGACGCATCTGCGTTGTAAGGTGAGTAGTCGAACGTATATCGATCGCTGCCCAAGGTGAGGTTTTTCAGGGGACTCCGATCGGTGAGATATGGCGGGTCCGTGAAACTCTCCTCTCCGATAAAGGTGAGGCTCTTCGGGAGCATACTGCAACGTAAGTGATGCACGAGATTCTCGACGTAAGTGGCCGAAGCAACAGCGAATTTTGCGACGAGAGCCAAGTTGCGGTGAGTGTTTTCGTGAATCCATTGCGAGGATGCTTGGGCGGTCGTATGCGCGTCGCTGAAAAGCAATGGTGAGCCTCTGCGGGAGCCGTCAGAGGGGCAACCGTGCGCATCATGATGGAGCTACCGTATGCCGTCTGCGGTTCGGGGACTTCTCGGGTGAGGCTTTTCGGGAGCGAGGTGCCGTCTTTGGCCATCTTCGTATCCAGCGGCGGGCTGAGCGGTCCGCGCTGCGGAACGCGTGGGCTCGTGGTCGCCGCTGCATCGCCCTGCGCACATCGCCTTTCGGAACCTCGCGGTTGCCTGACTGCGCCAGCCGTATAGCGTGCCCTGTCCCGCAAGTTCGTTTGATATGGAATCGCCCAGATGGCCGCCATGCGCCCAGAGGAAATCCCCTTGGGGGACGGCCTCGCTCGTCGTTGCCATAGCTAGGGCTATGGCGCCGCCTCCCTCCTTGCCTCACGACCATCTCGACAATTTCATTTCCCAAAGAAGTTACGGGACAGGCACCTGCCTGCGGCTGGCCGATGAGAACGCGGACTCGCTGACTGCCACTCCATTCGTCGCGAAATTGCGACAGCACCCCGCGGTGAGGGAGTTCGGGAGCCGATGCGACGCGTTCGACGACACGCTTGCCGGCCGATTCGAAGATGGATTCCACGATAGACAACGAATGCGGACCGGTGGGGTGCGGGCTCTCAGGTGAGCCTTTCCGGGAGCGCTGCAGGTGAGTCCGCGCCGAGAAACGACGATCACCCGGAAACGGTGAGAGTGCCGCTATAGACGTGCTTCACCGCACTCGGTATCCTCTTGCGAAAATCCCTTCCGGATCCGATGCATGGTAACGAAGCGCGCAAAGAAAACCGATGTCGTGGGTCCAAGCTCCGCGGAACTGCGCAAGGCCGTCGAAGCGATTGCAATCCAGCCGAAGAGCGGCAAGATCACGCTGCTCACACGCAAGTTGTTCAATGTGTTGCTGGCCGTGGCCCAGCAGGCGGACGAGTCCGGCGATACCTACCGCGCGCTGTTGTCGGATATCGTCGCCAATTCCGCGTTCGATTCGAACGATACCGCGCTCGTCAAAGAGCATCTGCGACGCATGGTGTCCGTCCAGGTCGAATGGAGCCAAGGGACGTCGAGCCAGAAGCCGGGCCGCAAGTGGGGCATTTCGACGCTGATCGCCGATGCGGAAATTCTCGAGGATCCGGCTACGCGCCGCGTGTGGGTGGAATTCTCGTTTGCGCCGAAGATCAAGAAGAAGTTGCTGGACCCGGTGCAGTATGCACGCCTGAGCCTTCAGTTCCAAAGTCAGCTGCGCAGCAGCGCGGGTCTGGCGCTCTACGAAATCTGCGTACGCTATTTGACGAATCCGAGCCACCTGACGATGCGTGAGTCGTGGGCCTGGTGGCGGCCGATCCTCTCGGGCACGCCCGATAACGAAGCCGGAGACGAAGCGAAGCGCGAATACAAATATTTCAAGCGCGATTACCTGCGGCCGGCAATCGCTGAGGTGAACGCGGTCACGAACATCTTCGTCGAATTGATCGAGCATCGCGAAGGGCGGCGTGTCGCTGAGATTCAGTTCCGTGTCACCGAGCGCAAGCAGCCGATGCTGGCGCTCGACGAACACCCGAACGTATTCGACAGCACGCTCGTCGATCGCATGGTGAAGATCGGCATTCCGCTCAAGGAAGCGCAAACGATCTATGCGGATAGCGAGGAGAACCGGATTCGCGCCGCGCTTCAGATGACCGAGCAGCGTATGCGTAGTACGACGCTGCCCCCCGTGCGCAGCGCGGCCGCCTTATTCAAGGATGCCTTGAAGAAGGGCTACGCGCCTGCGGTCGAAGTCGTCCAGTCCGGCGGCAACGCCGCGAAGGGCCCGGCCATTGCCGCACCGGCCGACGAATTGAAGGCCCGCCTGCTCGACGAGTACGCCGCATATCGCCGCAATGAAGCGAGGGCTCTCTACGAGGAGCAAGGCGAGTCGGAGCAGGAACTCGCGCGGCGGTCGTTCGAGGAAGACGCCTTGCCGGCGCTCGGGCCGCATCTGCGCGAGGATTGGCGTCGCCGAGGACTGAATTCGAAACTCGTCGAAACAGCGTTTTTTGACTGGCTCGCTCGCAAAACGTGGGGCGAGCCGACCGACGGCGATCTGTTAGCTTTCACGCTGAGCCAATCGCGGGCGGCCTGAGACGCACACTCGTCGCAAGTTTTCGGCGCGCTGCGCTCCCCTCCCCTTCCCGCTCGCGGACGCAGACGCAGACGCAGACGCAGACGGCGAATCGTGCCAAAGAGGCACGACCCGCATACGGTTATTTCCGCTCGGATTGCAGGATCAGTTCGATTTGCCGAAGAATGTCGTCGCGCTTTTCGCGCGATAGTCCGCGTAACCGCAACTCGAGCCGATCGTCGCCATATGATTTCAGGTCGCCGACCGAGACGCCGTCGAGCTTGATTTCCATTCGCTGCGCGTAGCGCTGACGGGTCGCGGGCTTCGCACTCTCCTGCGGACCCGTGCGTCCTTTGACGATGTCGGCCACCTGGCGCGTACTCAAGTCGTCCGACACAATTTTGTTGATCAAGCGAAGCGTCGCATCGACGCCTCGGGCCGAATGATACCGGCCGACCTGGTAGGCCATGTTCGAGCCGAAGCGATCGGGTCTCGCCACCATTTCCTGCATGATCGTCTCCGGCAGCTTCGATAGTGAAAGCGCCACCGCCACCGTCGACTCGTCGAGTCCGAGATGTTCGGCGAGTTCCTTCTGGCTCTGGAAGTGCTTTTCGTCGAGGAAGCGTCGCCAGACGACGGCATTGTCGAACACCGTCTGCGAATCACGCTGAACGTTGAGATCGTAGCCGAGCTTGTAGCTTTCGATGCCGACTGAAATATCGACGACGACAGCTTTTACCGTCTCCTTGTTGGCTTCTTTCAGTGCTCGGACACGTCGGCCACCGTCACTGACGAAGTAGGTCCCCGGGTTGGCGTAATCGGGAATGACATGTATTGCCTGCTGCTGGCCCTGCTTGGCGAGATTGACGGCGAGCTCGGCGATCGACGATTTCAGATAGAAATGCCGCGGGTTGAACGGGCTTGGTTTGATCGCTTTGAGATCCAGCTCGATGATTTGACCGGGCCTATATCCATGTGCCCGGCGCCACGCGCGGTATTCGGGCGATTCGTTCGAGGCTTGTTCGTCATCGGCGGCGGGCGCGATCGGCACTTCATGCAGAGACGCCGCCGGCTTGGTTACCGCAGGCGCATCGCTCTTCACCAAGTTGTCGATGGCATTAAGGCGATCGAGTGCGGTTCGCTTCTCGCTACTCGTCGTGTCGGGGCGCGTTTGAAAGCCTTTGGCGAACTGGGAAGGTTTCATGAGGGTGTCGTCCTTTATGCGCATAAACTCATGGGAGCAAGGCGGCGATCTCGTCGGCGCACGCGCGAATTTCGGCGGCGGCGAGTTTCGCACCTCGGTCGCTCATTTGCAGCACGGTTTGTCCAAGCGCCATCGCCTGCTTGTAGGCTTCGCGGGTTGGAATCTGTGTTTTCAACAGCGGGAATCCGAGGTCCTCGAGCGCGCGCTTCAACTCGCGCGTCAGCATTCGCTTTTCTTCCGTCTTGTTGAGGAGGAAAACGGCGCGCAGATCCTCGTTCATCACCTTTGCTTGCTGAACGAGCTTGACGAGGCCGACGCTCGACCAGTAATCAGCCGGCGATGACGACGTAGGGATCACTGCAATCGAAGCCGCCAACAAAACGACGCCGGAGACTTTCTCGGTAATGGAGGGCGGGCAGTCAACGACGATGACGTCGTAGTCGCCGATGAACTTCTTGATCTCGCGATGGATCTGCCCGCCGGCTTCGGAGAGATTGACGACGGGAAACGGAATGCCCGCTTCTCCGTCATTCGATGCGCTGGCCCAGTGGATCAGCGTGTTTTGACCATCGGCATCGACCACGAGAACCCGCTTCCCTTTTTCGTGGAAGGCCGCGCCGAGGTGCATGGCGATCGTACTCTTCCCGACTCCGCCCTTTTGTTGAGTTACCGCGACGATTTCCGCTGCCAATTTATTCACTCCTTAAGAGGTCGAGGAATTCTACCTTGAAGGATTTCTATTTCAACGTTTTTGTGTGGCGAGCTGACGACACTTGGCCATTCGGCAGTGGTTTATGCGCATAAATCGAGGGCGATGGAGCGCTGTGTGGCCGGCGGGCACTTCGATAGCCGCTCTTGGTCGATACGATGCGAATCACCATCCAACGGCAACGACTCGCGACAGGCATCGAGAGTCGAGCCCCGGCTCGCCGTTTCGATTACGGGATTGTGAACCCCGGTCAGTCTTAGGATGAGGTTCATCGACGACACGCGCTCACCGCAGCGAGATCATCGAACTAACCGCACCTTGGCGCGGTAACTTGCCGGTAGGGGTCCGGACGCACAGTTCGTGGACGGGGGCGTGCGACGCGAGAGCGCCTAGCGTTCGTATTTGCCTCATGGGGGGCTCTAAGCAAGATCATGCAGCGGATGCGTCCCTCGGTGATCTGCTCTTGGAGGGGGCTGCGCGTTGCGCTGGTTTATGCGCATAAAGATGCTGCGGCAACCGCATGGACACGCCACCGGGCCAGTATCATTGCAGCGGCGTCAGGACTAGTCGCCGAGGTGACCGGGATAGCTCGGAGCGATCATTTCGTCACGTGGCAACTTGCCAATGCCAACGGAGGCGCGAATCGCATGCTAACCATCAAATTGCACTACTGGCCAACATTGAAAATTGAAGAGCAAAACAGATTACACGCTTTATATCTCCGCTACCAATGCCATCAATTGCAGCGCGCGATAGGCGAACGGCAAAAAGTGAAATGGATTTGTCGCGCGACGCTGGTTCGCCGTTACGCCGGCCAAGAGAATCGGCGCGCTTTCTCGAACCCGTCGTCACGCGCATCGTGGCTTTCTCCGATCCCTTATAGCCCCTAGAATCGAGTTGCTCGAACATCGAAGCAAACCTCCAAGAACCGCAATACGATGATCACGATTTATCACAACGCCCGCTGTTCGAAGTCGAGAGCGGCATGCGATCTCGTCCGCGATGCGCTAGCCGGACCCGGCGAATCCGTCCGTATCGTCGAATATCTCAAAGAGCCGCCGACCGTCGACGACCTCGAGCAACTGCATCGCATGCTCGGTGGTCCGGTGCGCGACATGATGCGAGACACTGAGTCGGTATACCAAGAGCTGGGCCTTGTCGACCCCGCCTTGTCGGACGCCGCGCTCTATGAGGCGATCGCCAAGCATCCGATTCTGCTGCAGCGCCCGATTGTCGTTCGCGATGGGCGAGCGGTGATCGGTCGCCCTCCGGAGGCAATCCGAGCGTTGCTCGATTGAAGCGGTCGCGCGCCCCTCGTACAGAGACGCGCACATGGGCATCGATCCGCGCCGCCGTGCGGGCAAGATGGGTACGCTCATTGCGCCTTGCAGCCGTACTGTCAAGGCAATGACACACATGTGACCATTGGTAAGCGCCAACAGCAGGCGACAAGTTATCCACAGTTTCTGTGGAAAAGCTTGTGGAAAGTCGGATCAAAACCCGCGACGGGCCGACGCCGGACTGGTTTGAGCGCGAAAAGGGCCGCAGGTGCGGATCGCCTTCGGACTATGATCGAAGGGCAGCACATGTCGTCAAACAGTTCTCAGCGAATAGGAGCGACAGCAATGGCCTATCAAATCGAAGTGGTCGTCGGCAGCCTGCGCCGCGATTCGTTCAACAAGCAACTGGCGCACGCCCTGACGAAGCTTGCGAGCGCGGACTTCAACTTCTCGTTCGTGGATATCGGCGTACTGCCTCTTTACAGCCAGGACTATGATCCCGACTTTCCCGAAGTCGCACGAAAATTCAAGCAGCAAATAGAAAGCGCCGACGGCCTGCTGTTCGTCACGCCCGAGTACAACCGATCGATGCCGGGCGTTTTGAAGAATGCGCTCGATTGGGGTTCCCGGCCATGGGGTGCGAACTCGTGGAAGGACAAGCCGGCTGGTGTATGCGGAATTTCGCTGGGTGCGACCGGGACGGCATTGGCCCAGCAACATTTGCGCAACGTGCTGGCATACCTCGACGTGCCGACCCTCGGTCAACCCGAAATCTTTCTCAAGTACAGCGACGGCTTCTTCGATGAGCAGGGCGCCATCGCGAGCGAAGACACGCGCAAGTTCCTGCAAGGCTTCATTGGCCGCTATGAGGCCTGGGTCGAGCGGCACGTCGCCAAGAAGTGAGGGCAGTCAATCCTCATACCTGGTTTCCCGCCGCACCGGGAATATGAGAAATCGCCCGACGCCGGCGCGTCACGGGCGGTTGCTTCCGTTGCGATGGGCTTTGTCCTCGAATTCCTCTTCGTCTTGGAGATATTCGTCGGGAACCGCCTTGGGCGGCATGCGCGGAGGTTCCGCCGGCGTTTTCCGCCCTGCCGGTTCCGCGCTAGTATGGGCGAAGCTGCGCACCGGTCCGCCCGGCTGTGCCTTCGGGGCACTGCGGCGCAGGCCTAGCTCCTCGAGGGGCGAGCGCTCGTGTAGCGCTTGCTCGCTCGGAGCGGACCAGGTCGACGCCCGTTCCTCGATGTCGATGGGACTCGTCCGCTCGAGCGTGGTCTTTGCAAGTTGGCATTGAGCATCGGTCGCCGCATCGACGCTCAGCATGACAGCGCCGCGCCTTATAGCCTCCGCGTATTGCGCTGTTTCACAGCGTGGCGGCTGCGTCGTAAACAGAGATTCGAAGAATCGCTCGATGCTCGCGAGCAGCCCCTCGTCCTCATGAGCCTTTCCGGCGACCGTCGTCGCGTCGGTCGCATAGGTCGGCTCGCACCGTGTCTGCAGCGAAATGGATTCGGTCGTGAGCCCCGCGGCGATTAGCATGTCCCGTGCCCGTTCGGCCGCATCGTACGTATCGAAAAATGCGATAACCGTATGTTGCATGATGCTGTCCCCTTACTCTCGTTCTGCTTCGTCTGGCTGCGCCGCAAGCGGCGCGCCGGCTTTTGTCAGCTGGGTCTGCCTGCAGCCTGGGCGCGTTGCTCGCGCTCTCGCTGGATCCCCTCCAGCATGGTCTCCAGCAATGCGATGTCAAAAGGTTTTGACAGCACGCGCACCTTGACATTCCTTGCGCGCTCCAATTCCTGCGCATAACCGGTGATGAGGATCACGGGTAACGGCGTCGTAAGGGCCTGCGCGGCTTCCGCCAGATCGATGCCGTTCTTCGCGCCGGGCATGTGAATGTCCGAAATGACGACATCGAACGGCGGCGGAGCCGTGTCGAAAAGCAGAGGTATCGCCGCGTCGGCGTTGTACACGCAGCTGACTTCATGGCCCATCATCCGCAGCAGCGCTTCCGTGCCGGCGGCGACTTCGTCGTTGTCCTCGACGAGCAGTACACGTAAGCCGCTCATCATTGCGATCGCTTCGGGCTTGCGTTCGACTGCTGGCGCTTCGGAAGGCGCGGCGCTCGAGCGGGGCAGGTAGAGCCGCACCGCCGTGCCTTCGCCGACCTTGCTTTCGATCGTGGCCAGTCCCCCCGAGCGTTCGCAGAACGCGTAGACCTGCGGCAGGCCGAGGCCCGTGCCCATGCCCTTCGCCTTCGTGGTGTAAAGCGGTTCGAATGCATGCGCGAGCACGTCGGGCGGCATGCCGGCGCCGGTATCTTCCAACGAGATCTGGACGAATTCGCCGGCCAGTGCGAAGCCGCTCGCTCGCTCGAGCTTGACGTTGCTTGCGCGAAGGGTGAATCGTCCGCCATTGGGCATCGCGTCGCGCGCATTGACCGCGATATTGATGAGGGCGAGCTCGAGCTCCGCGATGTCGACTTCGATGGGCCATACCTCCGGCCCCACGTCGAGGCTGAGACTGGCCTTCGCTCCCAGCGAAGCGTTCAGGAGCTCCCGGCTGGCCGCCATCCAGCGGGCGAGATCGATCGTCTCGTTGCGCAGCGGCTGCTTGCGCGCAACGCCCAGCAACTGACGCGTCAGCGACTGCCCGCTTTTTACCGCGCGCTCGACGGCGCCGAGTTCACGCTCGAAATTCGATGCGCCGCGGCGACGCGCGATCTGGATGTTCGTCGCGATGATCATCAACAGGTTGTTGAAGTCGTGCGCGACGCTGCCGACGAGGTTGCCGAGCGCCTCCATCTTGCGCGACTGCCGGTACGCCGTTTCGATCGAGCGGCGCATCGAAGCCTCCACCTGCCAGCGCGACCAGGCTTGCTGCTCGGCGGCGAGGCGCTTCAACGACAAGGCGAGCACGATCCAGAGCACGATCGACGGCGCGAACATCGAGACGACGAGTACCGTCGCCCGGCGATACCAGTCTCCCCAGATCACGGCCCCGCTGTACGCGCACGAGACGTAGACCGGATATGAGCCGACGCGCCGATAGGCCAGGATCTCACCCCGTCCCGTTTCGGGCGACGAGCCGATGCGCAGCACGCCGGCGGTCGCATTGGCCGCGAGCGCTGACGACAATGCGGGTGGCAGCGCTTGCTCGCCGCCGGGCTTCGGCGGGTACGAGGCGAGCACGGCGCCGTCCGCGCGCATCAGCGAAATCGTCATGGCGCGGCTTTCCTGACCGAGCAGCTCGCGATAGAACGACTCGAAATACGAGCGCCGCAGCGCGATGGAAACGAGGCCGGCGAACGAACCGTCCGCGTTGCGCCGGGCGGCCCCTGTGTTGAAGATCGCTTCGCCGGCGCCGGCGTGCCATGTCATCGTTCTTGAAACGTGCTCGAGTATGCGGCCCCCGCGAATTCCGATGAAATCCTCCCGGTCGGCGATCGAGGCGTGCGGCGCGGGAAAGTAGCGGCTGTTCGCGAGAAGCATGCCGCCCGCACCGAAAATCGAAATCGACGCGACCTGCGGGTAGCCGCCGCCGATCTCCTGCAGCTTATCGTGGATATCGGCTTCTCGAGCCCGTATCCGACTGTCGTCGAGGCCGCGCACCAGATCGTCGACGCGCGCGTTCAGCGTTTCGTTCAGGTCGAATACTTTCAGCGCATGTTCGTCGGCAATGCGCACGGTGCGCACGGTCACGTCGGACGCGGCGGCGACGCGCGCTCGAAAATCCGAGTAGGCCATCGTCGCCGCATAGATGAAAGGCAGCACGATCGCCGCGGCCAACAACACGATCAACGTCGCGCGACGCACCGCGAAATCGGGCTCCGGTACGGCCGGGTACGACGGCTCTTCGTGCCAGCTGCCAGGAGCGTCGTTCTCTGCGGGCCGGTCCACCCGGTGGCGCGTCATGTCGATTCTGGTCCAATGAGGGTACGGTGGGCAGGCACAATCATAAGCGACTTGTCGCTCCGCTTGACGCCGGGTTCCCCCGAAGCCGAACCCTGTGAAATGGCCCCGGTTTCCGCGCGGTGCTCATATGTCGATGCAAAACAGCGACGAAATCGGAAGCGCAAACGTACACAAAAGAATAATCTTCCACGTTAGACGCAAAGAAAACGGTTTTATTTCCTCATATCTCACGATGGAATGATGTCTTATCCCATGACGGAAAATTGAGGAGTTGATTTTTCGCCTGTTTGCCAACAGAATTTTGCTCCACTTCTACGCGAAAGATGTGCCCACCAGTCTCCGGGCGCACCGTGAAGCGCAGGCTTCACGACGAGACGATGCGCGCGCCGCGCCTTGCGTCTGTCCCCTGATGCACCTTGAGGGCGACCGCCTCCAAAGCGGCCGTAGTCTGTCGACACAAGCTCGCTTCTCGCTAAAGAAAGGGTTTCGGGCCGCCGTTAACTCGGCATAGATTGTTTCGTTCTTCGTCACGCTTGCCATGCCTTTGCCGATTGTGATCGCCGATGACTCCCTGCTTGCCCGCAAGGTTTTGACGAAAGCCTTGCCGCAGGACTGGGACGTCGACGTCGCATATGCGTCGAACGGACGAGAGGCGCTCGCGCTGTATCGCGCCGGTAAGGCCTCGGTGATGTTCCTCGATTTGACGATGCCCGACATGAACGGCTATCAGGTTCTCGAGGCGCTGCAACATGAGGATCTCAATACCTTCGTGATCGTCGTATCGGCCGACATCCAACCCCTCGCGCAAGAGCGTGTGCGCGCCCTTGGCGCCGCCGCCTTCGTCCCCAAGCCCGTGACTACCGAGGCATTGCTGCCCATCCTCAAGGAGTACGGGTTGTATGCGTGATCACGTCCTGAACGAAGACCAGCGCGACGCCTTGCAGGAGATCGCCAACCTGGCGATGGGGCAGGCCGCGACACGGCTCGCCCGTCTGCTCGATACTTTCATCGAGCTGTCGGTGCCGCGGGTGCGCGTCGTGCGTGTCGAAGAAGCCGCTCAGGCACTGCGCGAGATGACGGGCATCGACGAAACCGTCACGGCGGTGCGACAAGGTTTTCGGTCGGACATCAAGGGCGAAGCGCTCGTCATCTGCCGCAGCAGCGGCGTCGGCAATCTCTGCTCGCTCGTCAATGATCCGTACATTCATTCGGCTTACGAATCCGTGAGCCAGACCGAGCTGATGTTCGACGTCGCGAACGTCCTCACCGGCGCCTGCGTGTCGTGCATCATGAACCAGCTCGACCGTACGCCCATCTTTTCCGCGCCGGGACTGCTCGGCGAGAAGATCGCACTCGAAGACGTTTTCCAGGCGGATGTGCTGGCGTGGAAATTGGCGCTCTTGCTCGAAGTCAACTTCGCGCTGGAGGATCAGACGTTCCGCGCGCATCTGGTGATGCTGATGGCCGAGGATTCGATCCGCCGCGTGCATGACGCGCTCAACGCGCTGTTGTCGAGTTTATGAATCAGTCGATGGAGCAGTCTCTTAGTGATTTGGTGCTCGAACGAGTCGGCTTCGGCATTTTCGTGCTCGACCGCTCGATGAAGGTCTTGATGTGGAATCGCTTCATGCAGGACCACAGCGGACTTACCGCGCAGCAGGTCGTTGGCAAGTCGATCTTCGAAAGCTTTCCCGAGTTGCCGCGCGTCTGGCTCACGCGCAAGGTCGAAAGTGTCTTTCAGCTCGGCAGCTTCGCGTTCAGCTCGTGGGAGCAGCGGCCTTACCTGTTCAAGTTCGATCACGACAGGCCCATCACGGGCGGCGTCGACTTCATGCAGCAGGATTGCACGTTCATGCCGCTCACGCGCGAGCGAGACGTCATTGCCGTGTGCGTGACGATCTCCGATGTGACGCACGTGAGCGTCGTGCAGCGCGAGCGCGAGGAAGCCGTCGTGAAGCTGCGCGAATACGCGAACCGCGACGGCCTCACAGGCATCGCCAACCGTCGGTATTTCGAAGGGCGCCTGCGCGACGAGTTTTCGCGCTGGGAACGTTACGGCGGCGAATTGTCGGTGCTCCTCTTCGATCTCGATCACTTCAAGAACATCAACGATCGTTTCGGCCATGCGGTCGGCGATACCGTCCTGCGCGTCATGGCGCAGCGCGTGGCCGAGGCGGTTCGCGTGCAAGACATCTTCGGCCGCTTCGGCGGCGAGGAATTCGCGTTGCTGCTGCCTTGCACGCCGCTTGCCGATGCCATGGTCGTTGCCGAGAAGATCCGCACGACGATCGGCGATACGCCTGTCGAAGCGGAGGGTGTACGCGTACCCGTGACGGCGAGCGTTGGCTGCGCGGCCGCACGGATCGGCCTGCCGACCTACGAGGTGCTGATCAATGAGGCGGACGCCGCCCTCTACAGCGCCAAGCGCCAAGGACGCAATCGCTGCGTCGCGCTGACCTGACGCGCCTCGCGTTTTCCGCCTCTCGCATCGCCGAGGGTCGCGCTTGCGCCTGACGCTTGACGGCTGGCGCGGCCCTTGCTGTGGCACCGATTAAAAGATTGCTATACTTTTGCCGGTTTCCGGCGCCGCCGGCGGACCGCGCCCGGGAAGACGGGCGCGGCGAGTCGATGCGGCGCGCTTGCGGCACGCCGCCTGGAGAGTATCGATTTTCATTCGCCCGCTATGGGCGCCACAGCGGAGTTCGCTTTGTCCGTTTCAAATCCCGTCGCAGACGAACCCGATATCGACGCTGCAGCCGTGACTTCCGGCAGCTCGTTCTATCTGGCAATGCGCATATTGCCTGCGGCTCAACGCGACGCGATGTTTCGAATCTACGCGTTTTGCCGAGCCGTGGACGACATTGCCGACAGCGATGCGCCACGCGCCGAGCGCGGCGCGGCGCTCGACCGCTGGCGTGAGGACATCGACGCTTGCTATGGCGGCACGCCACGGCCGGCGCTTGCGGCCCTTGCTCGTCATATCCGCACGTTCGATCTGAAGCGCGAAGATTTTCACGCCATGATCGATGGAATGGCAATGGACGTGGCCGAGGATATCTGCGCGCCGGACGAAGCGACGCTCGATTTGTATTGCGACCGCGTCGCGAGTTCGGCGGGCCGCCTATCGGTGAGAATCTTCGGGATGGAGGAAGAGCCGGGCAGGCGGCTCGCCCATCACCTCGGCCGGGCCCTGCAGTTGACGAATATTCTGCGCGATATCGACGAAGACGCGGCGATCAACCGTTCGTATCTGCCGCGCGAATTGCTTGCCCGCGAAGGCATTGCCGCGACGAACCCGGTGACGATCGCGGACGACCCATCGTTGCCGCGCGTTTGCGCGACGCTTGCTGAGCGGGCGATGAAGCATTTCCGTGAAGCCGACGCGATCATGGACGCCTCGCCCAGAAAGGCAGTGCGCGCGCCCCGCATCATGTCGGGCGTTTATCGGTGCCTGCTCGAGCGTACGCTCGAACGCGGGTTCGATTTGCCTCGCACACCTACGCCCAAGCCGCGCGCGCGCCTTTTGTGGATCGTCGCGCGCTATGCGCTCTTCTGAGCCCAGAAAAAAATGAACGATTTCTCCGCACCCTCCGCCGCGCTTGCGGCGGCTTCCGACACGAGCGAATCCCATGCGATGGACGCCGCGCTGGACGCGTCCATCGCTCGCGCGACCGACGCCATTCTCGCCGCGCAACGTCCCGATGGACACTGGGTATACGAGCTCGAGGCCGATTCGACGATCCCAGCCGAATACGTGCTGCTCGTTCACTATCTCGGTGAGTCGCCCAATGTCGAGCTGGAACAGAAAATCGGCCGCTACCTGCGCCGCATTCAGTTGCCAGGTGGCGGCTGGCCGCTTTTCGCGGATGGAGCGCTCGATGTGAGCGCGAGCGTCAAGGCGTACTTCGCGTTGAAGATGATCGGCGATTCCGAGAATGCCGAGCACATGGTGCGCGCCCGCCGCGCGATCATCGAGGCCGGCGGCGCCGAAGCCGCCAACGTATTCACGCGGATTCTGCTTGCGCTCTACGGGATCATTCCGTGGCGGGCCGTGCCGATGATGCCCGTCGAAATCACGCTGTTGCCGGCATGGTTTCCGTTCCATCTGTCCAAGGTGTCCTATTGGGCGCGCACGGTCATCGTGCCGCTGCTGGTGCTTAATGCACGGCGGCCCGTGGCGAGGAATCCGCGCGGGGTGCGCATCGACGAGTTGTTCCTGGGCAAGCCTTCCGAGGCGAGAATGCTGCCGCGCGCGCCGCATCAAAGCCGCGGTTGGTTCACGCTTTTTCGCGTCGCGGATATCGTGCTGCGCGCGCTCGACGGCCTCTTTCCGAAGGCGACGCGCGAGCGCGCGATCGAGGCCGCCGTCGCCTTTGTCGATGAGCGCCTGAACGGTGAAGACGGGCTCGGCGCGATTTTTCCGGCGATGGCGAACTCCGTGATGATGTACGACACGCTCGGTTACGCGCCCGATCATCCGAACCGCGCGATCGCGCGCGCATCGATCGACAAGCTGCTCGTAGTGGGCGACGAGGAAGCTTATTGCCAGCCGTGCCTCTCGCCCGTGTGGGATACGTCGCTGGCGGCTCATGCGCTGCTCGAAACGCGCTTGCCGCGCGCGGAGCAGGCTGCCGGCAGGGGGCTTCATTGGCTGCGCCCACTGCAGATCCTCGACGTTCGCGGAGACTGGATTTCGCGTCGCCCCGACGTGCGCCCCGGCGGTTGGGCGTTTCAGTACGCGAATCCCCATTACCCCGACGTCGACGATACGGCCGTCGTTGCGATGGCGATGGACCGTGCGGCTCGACTCACGGGCTCGAACGTCGATCGCGAGGCGATCGCCCGCGCGCGCGAATGGATCGTCGGCATGCAAAGCAGCGATGGCGGGTGGGGCGCATTCGAGCCCGAAAACACGCATTACCACCTCAACAACATTCCGTTCTCTGACCACGGCGCGTTGCTCGATCCCCCGACGGCCGACGTCTCCGGCCGCTGCCTTTCGATGCTCGCGCAACTCGGCGAACTGCCCCGCAATAGCGAGCCGGCTCGTCGCGCGTACGACTATCTGCTCAACGAGCAGGAGACCGACGGTAGCTGGTATGGGCGTTGGGGGATGAACTACATCTATGGCACCTGGTCGGCCCTGTGCGCGTTGAATGCGGTAGGGATGCCGCATGACGATCCGAGAATCCGCCGCGCCGCGCAGTGGCTGATCTCGATACAGAACGACGATGGCGGCTGGGGCGAGGACGGCACGAGCTACAAGCTCGACTACCGCGGATACGAGCGCGCGCCGAGCACCGCGTCGCAAACGGCCTGGGCTCTGCTCGGCCTGATGGCGTGCGGCATCGTCGATCATCCGGCCGTCGAGCGCGGCATCGCCTATCTGACGCGCACGCAGTGCGCGCATGGGCTATGGGATGAGACGCGGTTTACGGCAACGGGCTTTCCGCGCGTCTTCTATTTGCGCTATCACGGCTATCGAAAGTTCTTCCCGCTATGGGCGCTCGCTCGCTATCGAAACATGATGCGCGACGGCGAGACGCGCATTGCGGTCGGCATGTGACGATGGGGCAGGGGGCGACGGCACCGGTCGTCGCGGTCACGGGCATGGCTTTCGAAGCCCGCATCGCGCGCGGCGAAGGTGTCGAGGCGGTATTCGCCGCCCGCGCCGATTTGCTCGAGCATGCGCTTGCCGAGGCGCTCGCGCGCGGCGCTTCGGGCGTCGTCAGCTTCGGAACGGCAGGCGGACTCGACGCCGACCTGAAGCCCGGGACGCTGATCGTCGCCGACGCAATTGAAGGTCCGTTTGGCCGCGCGCGCACGGATTCGTCGTGGAGCGCGCGGATCGCCGCGTCGCTCGCCGCGTCGCCGCTTGCGCCGCGTGTCCGGTTCGGTACGCTCGCTGCCGTGACGGCTCCGCTCGTCACCGTCGAGCAAAAGGCTGCATTGCATCTCGGCGCAGGAGCGCTTGCGGTCGACATGGAATCACATATCGCCGCTGCGATGGCCGAGGCGCGCGGCCTGCCGTTCGTGGCCTGCCGGGCCATCGTCGATCCCGCCTGGCGCTCGTTGCCGAGCGCGGCGACGGCCGGTCTGCGCGACGACGGCACGACTGCGCTGATGCCGATTCTCAAGGAGCTTCTGAAGGCGCCCTGGCAACTCGCGGCGATGATTCGGCTTGCGGCCGACGCGAGCGCCGCTCGCGCAACGCTGACCGGCGCGCGACGCGTACTGGGTCGCGCGTTCGGATTGCCGGCGTAGGCCGGCATAGGCCCGCGCAGGGCTACTTGCCGGCGGCCGAACTTGCCGGCGCGGCCGGCGTAGCGGGCGCGGGAGCGGGCAGGGGTGCCGTCGGCACCGGAGGGCTGGTCGGCGTGGTCGTCGCCGGCTCGACCCCGCTCGCGGGCGCCGCCGGCGCCGCACCTGAGCTTTCTTCGTCGCCATAGTTCGGCAGCGCGGGCGCCGTGCCCGTCTCGGCGCCCAAGCGCGAGCGCCGCTGCTGCAAGTAGGCGTCCCGGACGAACGAGTATTTGTCGAGCGCCGCTTGCTCGAGGATATTCGTTGCCCCCAGCAGGTCTGAGCGCGCGCTGACGAATTGCAGGACATAGAGCTGCGTGCGCGTGGACGGCTCCGCATAGTTCAGCGGATTGAAGCGGACATCGACGGCGAGCCCGACGCCGTCCCGGAACGTGCTCGGTCCGAAAACCGGCAGCACGAGGTAAGGCCCCGAAGGCACGCCCCAGCGCCCGAGGGTGAGCCCGAAGTCCTGATGGTGTTTGGGCAGTCTCGCAAGCGTCGCGAAATCGATGAGGCCGCCGATGCCGAACACCGTGTTCATCGAGAAGCGGATCATGTCCGACGTCGCATCGGTGATCTTCAACTGCAGCAACTCGTTGGCGATATTGCTGAGATCGCCGAGATTCGAGAAGAAGTTGCTGATCGCCGTGCGCAACGGGTGCGGCGTCACTTTCTGATAGCCCTTCGCAACCGGTATCGCAATGGCGTGGTCCACGGCGTCGTTGAACCTGAAGATCGTGCGGTTCATCGGCTCGAGCGGGTCGCCTGGCGTGCGGTTCGCACCTGTTGCGCAGCCCGCGAGCATTGCCGCGGCAGCGAGAGTGGCAGCAAAGGTTCGCATCTTATCTATCGATTCCTTCTAGTTCTTTGCGGGGCGCTTGTGCTTTACGCGGCTTGCCCATCAATATCGGCTGAAAAACGACCGCTCCGACGAGCGTGCATGAAAGCGCGAGTGCGAGCAGCCGTCCCATGCTGGCGGTGCCCGGATGATGCGAGAGCCAAAGGCTGCCGAACGCGGTTGCCGTCGTTGCGGCACTGAACAGCACTGCGTGAGTGAGACTGGACGAAAGCAGGCTAGTCTGACCGGCTCGCCATGCCATCACGAAATACACCTTGAATGCTACGCCGACGCCAAGCATCAAAGGCAGCGCGATGATATTGGCGAAGTTGAGCGGCATGCCGAAGATCACGCAAAGCTCGAGCGTGACGAGGGCCGAGGCCAGCAGCGGAATCATCGTTCGCAGCACGTCGCCGAAGCGGCCGAGCGCAAGCCACAGCAAGACCGTGATCGAGATCACGGCGAGCACGGCGGCCTGCAGGAATGCCTTGATGATTACGCGCGCCGAATAGAGGATCGAAATCGGCCCACCGATCGCTGCCGGATCCGCGTGTTTCACCGCGTTGGCGAAGCGGCGCAACATCGCGTCGTCATTGGGATCGACGCCGGGCGGCACGCGCGGCGCGATCTGCACGAGCGCGGCGCCGCCTGGGGCGACCCATTGGCGAACCAATCCGGGCGGCAGCCCTTCGCGCGTAATCGTGGACGGCTGCAGCAGCATCGTCAGTTGCCGAAGCGCGAGTCGAAGCGGCGTCGAGAACGCCGCCTCGGCACGGTCGCGCGCCGTGGGAGCCGCCGAGGCCAGTTTCGAAATCGATGCCGACAGGCGTCGCGCCTCGCTCGCGCCCGGCCCCGGATGATCCTCGGCCGCGTATTCGAGCAGGTTCGACGCGCGCTTGAGCGCGGCGACGCGCTGAGCGTCCGTGGCCGGCGGGGCAGTCGGCTGTGTCAGCGCGGGCAGCAGCGCATCGGCGGCCTGCTTGATCGACGTGAGCTTCTCGGGCTGATCGGCGGGAACGAACGTCGACAGCGTCGTGGCGCTCCCCACCTCCGGTAGCCGGCCGAGACGCTGCGCCGTGGCATCGGCGGCGGCAAGCGACGGCGCGAGCACGACCACATCGTTGACGCCCGCCTCCGGCGAATCCTTCAGCGAAAGCAACGTGGCCATCGATTCCGTCGTCGGGTCCTTTAGATGCAACGGGTTGAAGTCGAACTGCAGATGCGCAAGCAGGGGCAGCCCGCAGACGATGACGGCAAGCGTGCCGATCAATATCGGTTTGCGGTGGGCCTGAAGAAAATCGTCGATGGGTGCCAGCCGGGGAAAGCCCGGGCTCGCCGGCTCACCGGGAGGCGCGAGCAGTTTCAGCAACGCCGGCAATACAGTCATCGTGCTGAGGTAAGCCACGATCATGCCGACGCCGGCAATGAGGCCGAGCTCGGAGACGCCGCGGTAGGCCGTCGGCAGGAACGAAAAGAAGCTCGTTGCCACGGCTGCGGCCGCGAGCGTCAGGGGCAGACCCATCGAGTGCACGGCGCCGACGAGCGCATGATCGAGCCGAGCATCGCGAAAATGCTCTTCCCGATATTTGACGCCGTACTGGATCGCGAAGTCCGCGCCGAGCCCGATGAAGAGCACCATGAACGCGACCGAAATCATGTTCAGCGAGCCGACCATCAGGAGCCCCAGCGCCGTCGTAATCGGCAGCCCCACGGCAAGCGTGACGAAAACCGCGCCGATGATGCGCATCGAGCGCAGCGCGAGCCAGAGGATCGCGAGCACGACCAGCAGCGTGATGATGCCGTTGACGGCCGCTCCGTCTTCGACGGAGGCGAATTCCTCGTCGGCGAGCGGCTGCTGTCCGGTCAGCCGGACCACCGCGCCGAATCGTTTTTGCAAGTCGAGCGAGACGGCGGCGGCGCGGATCGCCGCCGATGCCTTCGCGCCAGCCTGCAATGCTCCAAAGTGGAGCACGGGCGTCACGGTGACGAACGCACGTGCCGGCTGGCGGGCCGCGTCGGCGTCGACGAGCGCGCGCCATGAGAACGCCGCCGGCTTGCCCGCCAGCACCGCGTCGACGGTATCGGCGCTGCGCGAGAATAGCGTCGCGAGGCTCGGCAGTGCGACTTGCCCTGATTGCAACGGCAACCCGAGCATCGTCGATAGCGTCGTGGCAAGGCCCGTCAAGCTCGGATCGTGAGCGAGGGCGTTGATGAGCGGCTTCGCGCTTGCCAGTTGCGACGTCGTGCCGGCCACCTCGCGCGTCGACAGGAAGAGTAAACCGTTGTGCTCGAAGAGCGGGCCGCCGGCGGGCTGTGTGACGTCGCCGATCTCACTCGCGTAAACGGGCGTTTTAAGACTGGCGGCGAGCGCATCGGCCGCTGCATCGGCGAGCTCCGGCGCCGGGGCCTCGACAACGGCGAGGATCGTCTGGTCGCGCTGCGGAAAGGCACGGTCGAGCGCCGCGCCGAGCGCTGCCCACTGGGGCTCGTTCTCGATCAGCTTGCTTACATCCGTATTGATCTGGAAGTGTCGCGCGACGTAGACGCCGCTTGCCGCAGCCAGCGCCAACGCGAGCGCGACGACCCAGATCGGGCGGCGCACCGACCAGTCGACGAGTCGGACGATTAGGGACGTCAGCATGAGAGGGTTGGCAACGGGTACGGGATAAGCAAAAAGAGTCTAAGTATACCGGCTGCGCGAGCGACACCCGGATTGCATGTACGGCAAATCGCGGGCCACGGATGCGGCTTTGGGGGATGCGCCCGGATGTCCTTCGTGGGCACGTACCATGCGCGACGCATGGGCGGGTGCTCTCCCATGTGCGCTTCCAGGGAGCGGACGGCGGGAAGGCGCGGCGCCGGCGGCAGTATCGGATTGAAAGCGTCTGTATCAAACAAGATGCCACGGGGCCAATGGTCGGTATACTGCCAGCGGCTGCTTGGCGATCTGGCCGTGTAAACGGTCTGCCGCGGGACGCCGGACTTGCCGGTCGGCACTTTTTTCACTCGAAGCGTAATTCATGAAACGTCAACTGTTCGCTTTTCTCTTGGCCTCGTTCATCGGCGTTGCCGCCCATGCGCAGACCACGCCCGTCGACGTCGTCAAGCACGCGGTCGTCGGCACCGTGGACGCGATGAAGAAAGACCCCGGCGCGCGCACCGGCGATTTGACGAAGATCACGCAGATCGTGCACGAGGACTTCATTCCCTCGACGAACTTCGAGCGCACGGTGCGCATTGCCGTCGGCCAGGCCGCTTTCAATCAGGCGACCCCCGAGCAGCAAAAGGAGTTGACCGACCAGTTCAGCACGCTGATGACGCGCACCTACGCCGCCTCGCTTGCGCAACTCGGCTCGCAAGACGCGAGGTTCGCGTTCAAGGAAGGAACGGCGACGGCCAACGACGCGCTCGTCATGTCGACCGTCACCACGCCCGGCGATAGTCAGACAGTCGGCTATCGGCTCGGCAAGGTCGGCAGCGATTGGAAGATCTACGACATCGACATGTCGGGCGCCTGGCTGATCCAGGTCTATCAGGGGCAGTTCAAGGCTCAACTGCAGCAAGGCGGCGTGCCTGCGCTCATCGATTACCTCAAGAAGCACAACGCGCGCGCCGAATGAGGGGCCAGAGTCGGCTACCGCCTGTGACCGCCTATGGTGCCGGACTCACCCGGCGCCGGCCCTTCAGCGATGCCGTCGCTCCACGGCAAACTTGATCAGTTCCGCCTGGCCTTCGATATCGAGCTTGCGCTTGAGATTGAGCCGGTGCGTCTCCACGGTCCGCACGGATAGCCCGTAACGCTCGGCGATTTGCTTGCTCGACAAGCCGTCGGCGAGCGCATCGAGGATTTCGAGCTCGCGCGGCGTCAGCCGCTCGGCAGGCGTCTGCAGTCCGCTCGCCTGAATCATTCGCGCCGCGATGTCGGCACTGAAGAACGTCCGGTTCTCGAGAACGGCCGCTATCGCGTGAACGATTTCGGTGGCGGGCGAGTCCTTGAGCACATAGCCGCTCGCACCTGCGCGCACGGCTTGCGTCACATACTCGATGTTGTCGTGCATCGATAGCATCAGGACTCGCACCGCCGGAAAGCGCTCATGAAAGATGCCGGCGAGCGCAATGCCGTTCATGCCGTTCATGCCGACGTCCATCAGCGCGAGGTCGGGGCCGAGCTTCTCGGCAAGCGCGAGCGCCTCCTCCGCATTGCCCGCTTCGCCGGCGACTTCGAGCCCCGGCACGCCTTCGAGGCGCAGGCGCAGGCCGTCCCGCACGAGCGGATGATCATCGACGAGGATAATTTTGGCGGGCCGAGGGGCGGGTAAGGGCGTACTCATGCGCTGCGAGCCTGTTGCTCCGGTTGGATAGGCGCCTTGGGTTCGATGCTGCTCGCAAGCGGGACGTGCGCGGTGACCACGGTGCGGCCCGGCTGCGATGCGAGCAAGAGCGTACCACCGAGCGCGTCGAGCCGCTCGCGCATATTGCGCAGGCCGATGCCGCGGCGCGCGTCGGCCTGCACACGCTCGATGTTGAAACCGCAACCGTCATCGGTGATCGATAGCGTTACCGCATGTTTGGATAGACGAAGCTCGAGCGTCGCATGCGCGGCATGTGCGTGGTGCACGATGTTCGTCAGCGCTTCTTGCGCGATTCTGAAAAGGGCAGTGTTGAGCGCATCGGGCAGCATGCGCGCGGGTCCGTGCGCGTGGCGCGTGAATACGACTTCGAGGCCTGTCTCGTCGCCCAGCTCGTGCGCCAGTTGCTCCAGCGCGGCGGCAAGGCCGAGATCGTCCAGCATCGCCGGGCGCAGCGCATGCGAGATGCCGCGTACCTCGCGCAATGCGTCCGAGAGGCGGGCTAGGCCCGTCGAAAGCGCCGCTTCCGCGCTCGGCACTCGCGCATCGCGCCCACCGGCCGATTCGAGCCGCGCCAGCGCCGATTCGAGCAGCAGCTTGACCGACACCATCTTCTGGCAGATGCCGTCGTGCAACTCTCGCGAAAGCCGCGCGCGCTCCTCCTCCTGCGATTCGACGACCTGCTGCGCGAGCCGCTTCAACTTCGCGTCGGCGCTGCGATGCTCAGTGACGTTGACGATCAGCGCGCAAGCGGCAATGACGACGAAACCGGCCAAGGCAATGGCGCCGATCCACGTCAGCGTCCGGCCGATATTCGAGGACGCGCTTTCGTCGATGTGCGCGAGCGCTTCATGGACGCCGTCCAGATAGATGCCCGTGCCCATCATCCAGCCCCAGCGCGGCAGCGGCACCACATAGCCGAGCTTCGCTTCGAGCTGGTTCGTCGACGGCCGATGCCAGACGTAGCGGACGTAGCCGCCGCCTCTCGCCGCGGCCGCGATGAGCTCCTGAATCGGGAGCGCTCCTTCGGGGTCGCGCAACGACCACAGATTGCGGCCGACGAGATCGGGTTCGCGCGGATGCATCAGCGAATTGCCGTGCATGTCGTAGACGAAGAAGTAGCCGTCGGGGCCGAAATCCATCTTCTCGAGCACGGCCAGCGCCTGGCGACGCAGCGCCGCATCGTCGCTCGCGGGATCGGCGCTCGCCGCGTAAAGCGGCGCGATGGCGCTGGTCGCCAGCTCGACATAGTGCTTGAGCTCGAGTTGCTTGCTCGACATGTAGGCTGCTTCGACGCTCGCATGCTGCGCCTTTGCGAGCGCTGTCGCCTGCAGGCGCACGCCGATGCCGATTCCCGCGATGGCAACGAGGAACGGCACGACCGCAAGCAGAAAGATTTTCGTCTTGAGCTTCATGTCGACGGACTGCCGCGCCTCTGCTCTTCAAAGCGAAAGCGCGACGAATCGCTTCGCCGCGCTTTCTTTGGTCGTTCGAACGAATGGACTGCCGAAATCAGCCGCTCAGTGCGCGGCAGCCGTCCGCGTCTTGTTCCCGCCGCCCGAGCGCTTGATTTCCTCGAGCTTGATTTCGACGTGGCGCGAGAAGACATATTCGGCCGGACGTTGCTTGTCGAGCGGGATGTCCTTCGCGAATGCCCCTTCGATCTTCGGCCCGCGCATGCTGACGCCGAGCGCCTTCAGCGGATGCGCGACCGTATCCATCACGGCCGTCGCTTCGAAGCCGCTATGCACCATGCAATCGGCGCACTTTTCGTAATTGCCGGTTCCGTAAGCGTCCCAGTCGGTCTCTTCCATCAGTTCCTTGAAGGTCTTCGCATAGCCTTCGCCGACGAGATAGCAGGGGCGCTGCCAACCGAACACGGTACGCGCGGGATTGCCCCACGGCGTGCAATGGTAGGTTTGGTTGCCGGCCAGGAAGTCGAGGAACAGCGCGGATTGGCTGAACGACCAGTTCTTGCCGCGCGCGCCGCGCTTGAAGATTTCGCGGAAGAGCTGCTTCGTCTTGTCGCGATTGAGGAAGTGCTGCTGGTCCGGCGCGCGCTCATAGGCGTAGCCCGGCGAGACGGTGATGCCATCGACGCCCATCGGGTGCAGCGTATCGAAGAACGCCGCGACGCGCTCCGGTTGCGCATCGTTGAAGAGCGTGCAGTTGATGTTGACGCGGAAGCCGCGGCGCTTCGCTTCGCGAATCGCGGCGACAGCCTTGTCATAGACGCCGTCCTGCGACACCGAGTGGTCGTGCATCGCCTTGTCGCCATCGAGATGGACCGACCAGACGAAGTACGGGCTCGGCTCGTAGTCGTCCATCTTCTTTTCCATCAGGAGCGCGTTCGTGCAGAGATAGACGAAGCGCTTGCGCTTGATGATGCCGCGCACGATCTCGGGCATCTCTTTGTGCAGCAGCGGCTCGCCGCCCGCGATCGAGACGACGGGTGCACCGCACTCATCGACGGCGCCGAGGCACTCTTCGACGGAAAGGCGCTGATTCAGGATCGGGTCCGGGTAATCGATCTTGCCGCAGCCATTGCATGCAAGGTTGCAGCGAAAGAGCGGCTCGAGCATCAGCGCGAGCGGATAGCGTTTATTACCCGAGAAGTGTTGGCGCGCGATATAGGCGCCGACACGGACTTTCTGCAACAGTGGGATCGACAAAGCGTCCTCCTTGAACTTATCGTGCAGCGACGGGCTCGGCGAGCTTCGACGGCAGCTTGAATTCGACTTTCTCCTCGCGGCCGGCCATCGTCTCGACTTCGACGGGACCGAGCGCGCGCAGCGCGTCGATGACGTTTTCGACCATTTCCTCAGGCGCCGACGCGCCCGCCGTGATGCCGACGGTCTGCGCATTGGCGAACCATTCGCGCTTCACTTCGGAACCGTCCGCGACGAGATAGCTGGGCACGCCGCTTTCGGCGCCGATCTCGCGCAGGCGGTTCGAGTTCGAGCTGTTCGTCGCACCGACGACCAGCAGCACATCGACATGCTCGCTCAACTCGCGCACCGCCGCCTGGCGGTTTTGCGTCGCGTAGCAGATGTCGCGCGTGTCGGGACCGACGATGTCGGAGAAGCGCCGCATGAGCGCATCGATGATGCCGCGCGTGTCGTCGACCGAGAGGGTCGTCTGCGTGACATAGGCGAGCGGCGTATCGTCGGGCAGATCGAGTTGCGCGACTTCCGCTTCGCTCTGCACGAGCAGCACTTCGCCTGGAATCTGGCCGATCGTGCCTTCGACTTCGGGGTGCCCCGCATGACCGATCAGGATCAGCGTGCGGCCGGCGGCCACGTACTGGCGCCCCTGCACATGGACTTTCGTCACGAGCGGGCAGGTGGCATCGAGCACGTCGAGGCCGCGCTCTTGCGCGTCGCGCTCGACGCTTTGAGCGACGCCATGCGCGCTGAACACGGTCACGGCCCCGTGCGGCACTTCGTTGAGCTCTTCGACGAAACGCGCTCCCTTGCTGCGCAAATTCTCGACGACGTGGCGGTTGTGCACGATCTCATGGCGCACATAGACCGGTGCGCCGTGCCGCTGCAACGCGCGATCGACGATCTCGATCGCGCGGACGACTCCCGCACAAAAACCGCGCGGCTGAGCAAGGATGACTCGCATGTTCTGGCGAACTCCGACTGGATCGGGGTATCGAATAAGCCGACTTGTTGCGGCTCGTTGATCGCCCTGATCCAACTATTATTAAAAGCGGGCGTGAAGCCGGCAGACTGAATCCAAACGCGCATTCTATCGCGATCGGGCCGCAAGCGCTTCAAAGCGGCTTTCGAGCGTTGCAGACAGGGCAATAGCGCTGCTATTGGGCTTGCGCATTGCGCGTGCCCGTGAGCCGCGAATTGCGCACCGGTGCGCTCGCGCCGCCTTCGCGGTAAACCCCATTAAACTACCGGTCTCGTCGCCGTCAACCTTACATTTTTATTACCGGATGCGCTCGTCCCTTTCGTTTCGTTCCCTGGTCAGCAGGATTAACCTCGATTGCTCCGAGCATTCGCGCGCCGGCGGCCGCGATGCCTTTTTCATGCAGGCGAGGACGCGCGTATGGTGACGACCCTGCTTTTCAGCGTGTCTCTCCTCTCGCTCATCGTCTGGTGCGTGCTGCTCTTCGCGCGCGGCGGCTTCTGGCGCGCGCGGCCGCCGGTGCCCGTCGTCTTCGAGCCGAGACTCACGTGGCCCGCGGTCGTGGCGGTCGTCCCCGCGCGCAACGAAGCCGACGTGATCGGCGACGCGCTCGCATCGCTGCTCGCCCAGGACTACGCGGGCCGCTTCCACGTGATCGTCGTCGACGATCACAGCACCGATGGGACGGCCGATGCAGCGCGCGCCGCGGCGCTCGCGCTCGGGCGCGCCGAGCGGCTCAGCGTCGTGGCGGCGAAGCCTCTCCCCGCGGGATGGTCGGGCAAAGTATGGGCGCAATCGCAAGGCATCGCGGCAGTGGCCTCGCTCGGTCTCGAAGCCGACTACTTGTTGCTGACCGACGCCGATATCGGTCATCCGGCCGACGCCGTGCCGCAACTCGTTGCGCGCGCAACGAACGAAGAGCGCGACCTGGTCTCACTGATGGTGCGGCTGCGCTGTGACTCGTTCTGGGAAAAAGCGCTGATCCCCGCGTTCGTGTTCTTCTTCGCGAAGCTGTATCCGTTCGCCTGGGTCAACGATGCGCGCAACAAGACGGCCGCCGCGGCGGGTGGATGCATGCTCGTGAAGCGTTCGGCGCTGGAGGAGGCCGGCGGGATCGAATCGATCCGCGCGGAACTCATCGACGATTGCAGCCTCGCCGCGCGCATCAAGCATCGCGGCTCGGGCGGCCATTCGATTCGGCTCGACGTCGCGGCCGAGAGCGTCTCGCTGCGTCCGTACGATAGCCCGCGCGAGATCTGGAACATGATCGCGCGCACGGCTTTCACGCAGCTGCACTATTCGCCGTGGCTGCTCGCGGGCACGCTCGCGGGCATGACGGTGATCTATCTTGTGCCTCCCGTCGTCGCGCTCGTGCTCGGCGCGCCGGGGTGGCCAGCCTGGATCGCATGGGCCGCGATGTGCTGCGCCTACACGCCGATGCTTCGTTATTACGGTCGTTCGCCGTATTGGGCGCCGGCGCTGCCGCTCGTCGCGCTCTTTTACGTCGGGGCGACGTTGGCGTCCGCCATCCGCTATTGGCGCGGCAAGGGCGGCCAATGGAAGGCACGCGTGCAGGCGCCCGTGCAAGATCGTTGACGTTGCCTCGTTTCATGGCTCGCACCTACGCTGCGAAGGCGCAAGCGCTGCGGCAGAGGCGGGCGAATGAATGAGGGGGCGAGCCCCGGCCGCTACTTCGACAGCATCATATAGAGCTGGATGACCATATCGGGCGAGAACGTAAACGGCACCCAGCCGTGCCCGGTGTGGCGAGCGACGAGCAACCGGTCGCCGTTCGCCTGTTTTTGCACGGCGACGATCGGGTTTTTCGTCGATACGAATTGCCATCCCTGCGCAATCGTCGTCGGCACCTCGGGCAACATCGATGCTCGCGCATTGGCGAGCTCTTCGACGAGTTGACCGATCTGCTCGGGGCGCAGCGTGACGCTCTGCGAGCCGATCGTGAGCGTCAACTCGTTTTGCGATGGCCGGCCAACGCGCAGCGTAGGTCTTTCGTCGTGAGTGCCTGGCGTTTCGGGGATTCCGGGCATCTGGGCCGTCGAGGCGGCCGCATCAGCCTTCTCGGGTTCACGCTGTGCGGCCGCCGCGAGCGCCGCTTGGGCGGCCCGGTTGAGCTCATTGATCTGATCGATGCTTGCTTCAAGCGCCCCGATCTGTTCGTGAAGGTTCATGCGCGTTCTCGTTCGCGAGAAGAGTCCGCGATTTTAACGGCGCGCGGACGCATTTCCCGCGCGATGCCGATCAAGGTTGTAACAAAATGCACGAGGCGGCCCTTCGCTTCGCCTGCGCCTCTATCTCTCAGCCTCAAGCTTTCAAATAGCCGGCCTCGCGGAACCAGTCGAGCGCGTCGTGCAGCCCTTCCCGATATGGGCGCGAGCGATACCCCAGCTCGCGCTCTGCCTTTGCCGAACTGAAATACATCTTGTTCTTCGCCATTTTGAGTCCGTCGATGGTCACGAACGGTTCGCGCTTCGTGATCTTGGCGACGCATTCGGCGCCGAATGCGATGGGATAGAGCGGCAAGCGCGGCAGGCTGATGGTGGGCGGTTTGCGGCCGGTTCGCGTCGCGATGTCGGCGAGCATTTGCTGCAGCGGCAGGTTTTCGCCGCCGAGGATGTAACGCTCGCCGATGCGCCCGCGCTCGAGCGCGAGCAAGTGGCCCGCGGCGACGTCGTCGACGTGCACGAGATTGAGTCCCGTGTCGACGAACGCGGGAATTTTGCCGAGCGCCGCTTCCACGATGATGCGTCCGGTCGGCGTCGGTCGCACGTCGCGCGGACCGATCGGCGTGGACGGATTGACGATGACGGCCGGCAGGTGCTTTTCGGCGATCATGCGCTCGACGGCGCGCTCGGCGAGCACTTTGCTGCGCTTGTAGACGCCGATGGCTTGTTCCGGCGCGAGTGGCATCGTTTCGTCGGCGACACGGCCTTCGCTCGTGACTTTCAGCGTGGCGACGCTGCTCGTGTAGACGATGCGCTCCACGCCTTCGGCGAGTGCGGCCCGCATCGTCGCCTCGGCGCCTTCGAGGTTCGCGCGCTCGATCTCGCTCGGGTTGGGCGCCCAGAGGCGGTAATCCGCGGCCACATGAAGCAGATAGCGCACGCCGCGCAAGGCAACTCGCATAGAGGCCTCGTCGCGCATATCGCCGACGACGACTTGCGCATCGAGCGATTCAAGATTTGTGCGCGGGCTCGTCGCACGCACCAGCACGCGCACGGCGAAGCCGCGCGCGAGCGCTGCGCGCGCGACGGCCGAGCCGACGAAGCCCGATGCGCCCGTGACGAGCACGAGATCGCGTGATGTGGCGGTCATCTGAGGGGTTCCTTATCCGTTGCAAACCGATGCGACGCACCTATCGCATCGCTGGCGATTCCAAGCGTGTTGCGATTCTAAACGCGGACGCGCACGGCGTTGGTAGGAAGCGGGAACGAGAGCGGTGTTTCAGCTTGGCACGAGCGAGCCCGCGTTGAAGCGGTGGATGAACGTGTACGCGTCCACCGCGGGCATCGGTCGAGCGAAGCGGTAACCCTGCACGACGTCGCAACCGTGGCGGCGCAAGAACGCGAGCTGCAGGTCGGTCTCGACGCCCTCCGCGACGACGCTGAAGCCGAGCTCACGCCCGAGCGACAGGATGGCGCGCGTAATGACCTCGTCTTCGCGATGCACGCCGATGCCGCGCACGAACGACATGTCGAGCTTCAGGCGCTCGGCCCGGAATCGGCGCAGCCGGGAGAGACTCGAATAGCCGGTGCCGAAATCGTCGATGGCGATGTCGACGTTCATCGCGCGTAGCGTTTCGAGGAGTTCCGCTGACCCGGCATTGAGGAGCGCCCCTTCCGTGATCTCGACTTCGAGCAGTTGCGGCGCGAGTTGCGCGCGCGCCAACGCGCGTTGAATCACGCACACGATGTCGCCACGCGCGAGCTGACGGGGCGACAGATTGACCGACATGCGCAAGCCAGGCAGGCTTTCCTGCCACGCCTGTGCTTGAAAGCAGGCCTGTTGCACGACCCATTCGCCGATCGGCGCGATGAGTCCATTTTCCTCCGCGATCGGAATGAACGTGGCCGGACTGACGGAGCCGTGCTCAGCATCGTGCCAGCGCAGCAGCGCTTCGACGCCGGTCACGCGGTGTGTTTGCAGATCGACCTGCGGTTGATAGTCGAGCCTGAATTCGCCGTTCGAAAGCGCGACGCGCATGCGTCGAGAAAGCGAAAGCCTTTCGTCTGCCTGCTTGCCGAGCGCGGGCGTGAAGCGCTGCAGACCGTTGCGCCCGTTGGATTTAGCGCGGAACATCGCGAGATCGGCGCGGCGCAGCAAGGTCTCGGCATCGTCGCCGTCGGCAGGGAAGCAGGCGACCCCGATGCTCGTTTCGACATGGAACTCCGTATCGTCGATCGCGATGGGAGCAGCGAACACGCGCATGACGTGCGCGATGACCTCGCTCTGACGGTCGCATTGGCAAGCACCGCCAGCCACACTATCGCTATTTGCGCCGTTTTCGAGCACGACCATGACAAACTCGTCGCCGCCATAGCGCGCGACGGTATCGGACGGGCCGACGCATGACGAGAGCCGCGAGGCAATCTCCTGAAGCAGACGGTCTCCGACGCCATGCCCCAAGCTGTCGTTGACGTCCTTGAAGTGATCGACGTCCATGAACACGAGCGCCACGCCCGTGTTGTTGCGTCGCGCGTCGTCGATCGCCTGTTCGAGCCGTTCATTGAAACGTTTGCGGTTCGGCAACGACGTAAGCGAGTCCACGTCGGCCTGCCGACTCAGCAATTCGCGCGACTGCTCTTTTTCGGTGACGTCGATGACGACGACGAAACAGCTGCGGCGGCCTGCGTACCTCATCATGTGATACGTGGGCTCGACGCTGAACAGCGTGCCGTCCTTGCGGATATGCCGGCGCACGCCCCTTGTACCGCTGGCCGGGCCATCGCGGGAAACGAGCGCATCGAAGTCTTCGAGAAAGGGCGCGCGGTCTTCGGGCGGACGCAGTTCGGTGATCGGCAAGCCAGCGAACTCTTCGCGCGAGTAGCCATATAGGCGTATCGCCGCCTTGTTTGCGGCGGCGACGGTGCGGGTCGCAACATCGTAGACCAGCATCGGAAGGGGATGGCCTTCGAAATAGCGGCGAAAGAACGCGCCCCCTTGTTCGCTGGCGACAGGCGCGCGAGCTCGTGCCTCCAGGCGCCGACCGATGACTTTCTCGCGACTGATCTTTACGTTTGCTGCGCGGCGTCGCTGACTCACCGTAGGGTCTCCTCTCGCGTTAATGAGTGATCGCGCTTACGCAATCAGTGCATTAACGGCGCTCGCGTCCGCTTTCTTTAGACGTATTGCGCGCGCATGAATCGCCCGGTTGCCGAACGCCAGCGTCGACGGCGTCTAAAATGCCCGCTTGGAGCGAAAGCATTGGAGCGTTGGCTATGACAGCCCCCGATTTGAATACGAGGATCGAAACTTACTATGTGCATCTGCGCGGTGCCGTGCAAGGCGTCGGGTTCCGGCACGCTACGGTGCGACGTGCCCACGAGCTCGGCATTACAGGCTGGGTGGCGAACCTCCCCGACGGATCCGTGGAGGCGATGGTGCAAGGGTCCGCCAATCAAGTCGACCGAATGCTGGAATGGCTGCGCCGTGGTCCGCCCGCGGCGCGCGTGACCGATTTCGCGAGTGAAGAGCAGGCAGTGGAGAAGCGTTTTGCCCGTTTCGAGCAGCATTAAGCGACTCACTCATCGTTGTATGTCAATACGATGACGCCGCGCTGAGGCGACCCGCGAAGCATGGCGGCCCACACCGTAAGGAGTCGCACCAAGAATGCGGTCTTCTCTGACCGCTTGGGCGTGCGAGTTTGGCTCGTTCATTCTGTGTCTCAATCGGCTTGGCCGCGCCGCGCATTGACGACGGTCGGGCCGCTATGCTTTTCGATCGCGGCACGCAGTCCGGGCCTCCATCCGAGCCCGAACAATGCTTCGGCGAGCACGAAAAGCGGGCCGATCAGAAGGCCGATCAGGTCGTCGGCGAACGCGGGCTTCCTGTGCTCATAGGCGGCGTGGCCGACGAACTGAAAGACCCAGCCGACGACGAAGAGCGCCGTGCCCGAGGCGAGCCAGAGCGCGAACGAGCCATGTGTAGCCCATTCGCCGATCGAAACGCAGACGGCCGAGAATACCGCCATGGCGAGGCCCAGCGAAATGTCGAGCCGCAGGTAATAAAGCGTCGCTCCGATGAACAGTGCCCAAGCCGGCGAGACGACGAACGGCAGCACGCCGAAGGTCGATGAAGGGCGGCTCAGCAGTATTGCCACCGCGAGCACGATCATCGGAATGCCGATGAAATGCGTGGCGATGTTGCGCCGATCGCGATGGTAGGCCGCGTAGTGCGAGAGCTGGTCGGTCAGGGTTTTCATGTCGAACGGTTTCGATTGAAGGCCGAAATTGATTCTCGATAACGGCACCATCGCACGGATCGTTCGGCAACATCAAGCGATTGAATGTTTTCTTCGGTGAATTCCCGGCCGCGAATAAAAGAATAGCCCCGGGGCGCTCGAAGCCAAACAGCTCCCCGGCTGGCTGGCGGGCCTACGGCGCGACGAGTGAGAACTGTTCCCGAAACCCGGCCTCGAGCCCATCTCGGAATTGATGCGCCGTTTCTTGCCTTCAGTTCGTCCGAAAATTCATCCTCGGATCGGCTGAGTGCGGTCAACGGCGTTATTCATGGCGTCGAGGCATTTTGCGCAGCCAGACGTCCATTGCGCGTCGATAGGCGTCGCTTGGGGCGTCGGCCATGTTCCCTGGCTCGAAATCCGGAGAGGGTTCGCACGCTGCTCGCCAGCATAATCGAGGAAGCCACGTCGAGATGAGTTATTGGGATGTTCTCAAAGACCAGCGGTTTGCCCGCCTTGCCGTATCGACGCTCGTTGGGCGCGTTGGACAAGTGATGTTTGATGTCACGCTTGTCATCTTCATCGTTGCGGACCTACGTGAGCCTTCGGCGGCTGGCGTGGCAGTGCTGCTTGCGACGCTACCGGGCTTGGTACTGAGCCCTTTTAGCGGGTCTTTTCTCCAGGGCCGCAATGTCACGGGCTGGATGGCGGCCGACTATGCAATCAAGGGTCTCGCCGCAATGGGTATTGGTTTGGCCGCGTCAACAGGACCATCGGGCCTCTGGTTGCTTTATGGGCTGGCGCTCCTATCGTCGATTACGAGTGCGTTTGGCAACGTCGCCATGCGTAGCTATATTTCGTTCGCCCTCGCGGCAAGGTTGCGCGGCCGTGCCAACGGTCTGGATTCCACCCTGTCCGCAGTGTCCGATATGGCCGGCCCAGCCCTCGCCGGATTGGCCGTAATCGTGTTCGGAGGCCGAATGAGCGTGGCCGCAGTCGGCGCCGTACTGATGTTTGCAGCAGTCGTCGCGTTGAGCTGTGGACGCTCGATTCACGAACCGGGTGGTGGCATGCAGCTTCGCGATGTTGTAAACGCGATGCGAGAAGTGTGGGTACAGCCTGTTTTGCGTCAACTCTCCGGTGTGTACTTCTTCTATCAAGTAGCAATCGGCATTCTCGTGGTTGCATCACCCCTACTCATTACCGCCCGATATAACTTGGACGTTTCTTGGGTCGGCATTAGCTGGTCCGTAGCCGGCGCGGCAGGCATTATCGCCTCCCTGGTGGCCGGTCACTACGTAACGTCAGGCGTCGAACGACGCTTAATGTTCGCGGGCGCAGTGCTGACCGTGATAGGCCTTGTCGGACTATTCACATTTACCAACGTCCCCGGGCTGATCGCGGCGTTTGTGCCACTTGGCATTGCAGTCGGTCTGCTGGATGTCGGTTTGCTGACTCTGCGTCAGGCGGTACTGCCCAAGGTTCGAGCAACTGGCACGTTAGCCGTCTCATCAAGTATCAACTTAGCTGGATATCCCGCCGGCGCAACACTGGGGGGGTTATTAAGCGAGCGTGGTGCGGATTCGCAGCTCGGAGCCGCCTTGGCTTTCGCTGTGATGGCGCTAGTGATGTGTAAATGGTTGCCCAGGGATGTCGCTAAAAAAGAAACGGCTAAAGCGTGAAGCAAACAATCTGTGGCCAAGGCGTCCATCCCGTGCGCAAATGCATCGTACAGCTGTGCGCGCATCGCTTGCATTACCGGTATTGAGTCACGCCGCAGCGCCTTCGATCAGGATCTGGCGCAACGCATCGACGAAGCGCATGAACGCGGTCAACGAGCCGGCGACGCTTTGATATTTCTCTCGTCCGATCTGCCCGTCGAGCGTAACCAGCAGCCCGGCGCTCCGCGCGAGCGCCAGGACGTGGTCGGCGTCGGTCGCATGATCGAGATTCGGATCGTGGCTCATCGCGGCTCTCCTTGGCGCAGTGGTATGGTGCTGTCATCCGTTGCTGCCTTGCTGCCCAATCAACGGATAATCAGATCTCCATGTCTGCAGTATCGGCCGCCCGTCACGTTTTGGAAATCAGACGGCACTGAACCTTCCGTAGGCCAGGTGGTACCTCTGTCAGCCTCGTCCTACAAACCGCCGGGGATTTTCATCGGGCAGCCGCGCGTCTCGTCATCTCGCGCGCAGCCGAGCAATGGTGCTCAGCAGCGCGTCGAGCATGACCGGCTTCGTGAGATGCGCATCGAAGCCTGCATGCAGCGCGTCTTCCACATCCCCTTGCCTTCCGAAGCCGCTCAACGCAACCGCCTTGATATGGGCCAACTCGGGGCGCCGCCTCACGGCCTCGATAAACTCGAAACCGCTCATGCCGGGCATGCCGAGATCGGACAAGATCAATGAGGGCGGTGTGCTGTCGAGCATCTCGAGCGCCTGCGCGCCGTTTGTCGCGACGGCGACACTCGCGCCCTCCATTTCGAGCAGCAGTTTAAAAGTCTCAACCGTTTCAGTGTCGTCGTCGACGAGCAGGATGTCCGCCCCGTTGAGGAAGGTAGATGGGTACGCTGCGCCCCCCGCATCCGTCGCCGCGCCGACGATGCGCGGCAACTCCACGGTGAACGTTGCGCCGAGACCGAGGCCATCGGAGTGCGCGTCCACTCGCCCGCCATGCACGGCAACGAGCTCCTTGACGAGAGAAAGGCCAATGCCGAGTCCGCCGCGCTTGGCCGCCGTATTCGTGCGGCCTTGCTGGAACATGTTGAAAATTTGCGGGAGCATGCTCGCATCAATGCCGATGCCGTTATCGCTGACGGAAAGTCTTGCCGCGTGCTCATCGAGCGTGAGCTCGACGGAGATCTTGCCGTTGGCATCCGTGAATTTCATCGCATTGCTGACGAGATTCCAGACGACCTGCTCGATGCGCGTGAGGTCCGCATTGATCGCGACTGGCTCGTCAGGCAAGGAAAGTCGGAAATCGATGTTGTTGCGTTGTGCCTCTTCCTGCACGGTGTGCGAGATGCGCTGAACGACTTCCTTCAGATCGACGGCGCTGCGCGTGATCGAGAGCTTGCCCGTGCGCAGCCGCGACATGTCGAGCAGGTCGTCGATAATCTGCGCTTGCCCCATGACAGTACGTCGTATCGTGTTCGCAGCACGCGAAATCGCGCTGTTCTGCCGCGCATCGGGCGCGCGCGCGATCAGCTCGGCGCTGGCGCTGATCAGATTGAGCGGATGCTTGAGCTCATGCGAAACAACGGCGAGAAACTCATCGCGGCGGCGCTCGACTTCGTCGAGGCCTGCTTGCCCCGCCTCGCGTAGCTGCTCCTCGGCGGCGCGGCGCGAGGTGATGTCGACGAACGAGAGCACGGCGCCGTCGATGCGGTCCTCCGTTGTGCGGTAGGGCAGGAAGCGCGCGAGGTACCACCGTCCGTCAGTGCTTTTCAATTCGCGTTCGATGAGGCGCAGCGAATCGAACGCCTCGGCGGCATCGTCGGCGAGCCTGTCGTATTCGAGCCGGTGCGTGATGTCGAGCAGCGAGCGTCCGACGTCGGACGAGATGATGCTGAAAACGTCCGTCGCCCGTGGCGTGAAGCGCTTGATCCTCATGTTGCGGTCGACGAAGATCGTGCCGATGTCGTTGGCCGTGATGAGATTTTGCAGATCGTCGTTGATCTTGCTCGTTTCTTCCACTTTTGCTTTGAGCTCGGCGTTGACGGTGGTCAGTTCCTCGTTGATGGACTGCAACTCCTCCTTGCTCGTCTCGAGCTCCTCGGTCGCGGAACGCAGCTCTTCGTTGATCGCCTGCAACTCCTCGTTCGAGGCCTTGAGTTCCTCTGTCGACGTCTCGGACTGCTCGATCGTCGCCTGCAACTGCTCTTTTGTCCGCTGCAGTTCGCGCTCGAGCTGGGCGATGATCGGATCGCGCTGATCGTCCGTTTGTGCACCGTTCGAGCCGACCATGCTGTCCTCGACTTCGTCGAAGAGGACGAGGATGAAATCGGCATTCGCTTCGTCGTCATGAACGGGTCGCGCGATCATATTGACGAAGAAAGATCGCCCCTCTCGGTCCATCCGCACGCGTCGCGCCTCGACGCTGCGTTGCGTCTGCAACGCCTGATAGATCGCGGTCCTGAGCTCGAGCCTGAGCTCGGGTCGCACCGCCGCAAGAATGTTGTGCGACGGCTCGCCTCCGGCGTAATGAAGGAACCGGCCCGCGCGGTCGGACAAATGGACGATCTCCGAGTCCCGGTTCACGAGTACGCTCGGCGGCGCGTATTGCTCGACGAGCCGCTGATGGAGGTCGCCGAACGAGAACTTGCGCTTGCCCGGCGGCTGCAGCACCGACAACGTGGGGCGCACGCCGTGCGCACCCGATGCCGCGATCGGCAAAGGGGTGTCCGTACGGACAGCGACGTTCGCGCGGAAGATGCGCGCCTTTTTGTCGACGACGGCAAAAAGACCGCCGACCGTATCGGCCGCCTCCGATGTGCCCAGGAAGAGATGACCGCCGGGCCGCAACGCGAAATGGAACGTGCGCAGGATGTCGATCTGCGCTTCGCGATCCAGATAGATCAGCAGATTGCGGCAGCAGACGAGATCGAGCCGGGAGAACGGCGGATCGCTGAGCACGTTGTGCAATGCGAACAGCACGCGCTCGCGGAGTTCTTTCTTGATCCGGAAATGCGCGCCTTCCTTGGAGAAGAATTGCTTCATGCGCGTGGCGTCGACGTCGGCGGCGATCGATTCGGGATAAAGGCCGTCCCGTGCGATATTGATCGCGCGTTCGTCGATGTCGGTGGCGAACACCTGGAACGGCACATGTTCCGCTGTCTGCGCCGACGCCTCCTGCAGCAGCATGGCGATCGAATAGGCTTCTTCTCCAGTCGCGCATCCCGCCGCCCAGACGCGTACCGGTTCCTCGGCCGTGCGGTTTCGAAAGACGATCGGCAACACCTCTTTGCGCAGCGCCTCGTAGGCTTCTTTATCGCGGAAAAAGTTAGTCACGCTGATGAGCATATCCTGCAGCAGCGCGGCCGTTTCCTCGGGATGCACGTGGAGGTAGTCGCGGTACTGCTGCAAATCGGTGAATCCGTTGACTTGCAAGCGCCGCTCGATCCGGCGCAGGACGGTGGCGCGCTTGTAATGCCGGAAGTCGTGAGCGGTGCGCGTACGCAAGATGATCATGATCTCGCGCAACGCTCGTTCATTACTTTCGGAGAACGCGCGATTCGTCTCGGTGTCCTCGTCGGCTCCTTCGGGCTCGGCCGGAAGCCGGATCTGCTTTGCGTTCTTCCAGAAGTCGAGCAGACGCTGCGGCATTTCGCTGGCCGGCAGCGTGAAGTCGATCATGCCCGTCGCGATCGCCGCGTGCGGCATGCTGCTATGTTCCGCCTCGGCCGGCGCTTGCGCGAGCGTGATTCCCCCGAGCTCCTTGATGCGCGTGATGCCGACGGATCCGTCGGAGCCGGCGCCCGAAAGCACGATGCCGACCGCCCGTTCGCGATGCGCCGCGGCGAGCGAGCGAAAAAAGAGATCGATGGAGGCGGCGTAGACGTCCGTCGATTCCTTTTTCTCGACATGCAGTTCGTCGTCCGACATCGTCATCCCCAATGCCGGCGCGATGACGTAGACATGGTTCGGCTCGATCGTGACGGTTTCCGTCACCTGACTGACGGGCATTTCAGTGAGCGGCTGCAGCACGGCGCTCAGGTTGCTCGAATGTTCAGGCGAAAGATGCAGGACCACCACGAACGCAGCCCCGGTGCGTGCGGGTAGCGCCTCGAGAAACACCTTTAGCGCTTCGATGCCGCCTGCGGAAGCACCGAGACCTACGACGGGAAAAGGCAACCTGCTAGGCGGCTTGCCACCACTCTGTTTGCGCATTGTCTGTTGATCGATCGAGGATATCGGCGGCTCGACCGGGTCCGGCAACTCACTCCTCGCCGCGCAGAAGCTTCTCCAGCGTTCGTGCCGATGCTTCGGCACGGCGCGCCTCACTGAGGCGGCGTTCGGCGTCAACGGTCTCACCTAAACGACTATGATACGCGGCGCGAAGCTTGCTTTGTGCACTCTTTTCATGCAGCACGCGCAGCGCCTCCGAGATCGCGCCTTCGACGACTTGATCCGTCGCGGCACCGAGGCTTTCGAGGCTGAACGCATGCCCGGTATGGCAGCGATAGCGCGGCGGCCCCGCTTCGTGCATTCGCCATAACGTTCCGCCGCATTCGGGACAGGTCAGCGATGAAGGCTGAGCGACTTTATCCGGCATTTTGTCGATCGATTCGGGTGCGAGGACCGCATGATTCTCCGCAATGAGGCCAGCCGGACAGGGAGGCACGGATTCCGGTACCGGGCTGCCGGCCAGCGCGCCGAGCATCGCTCCGATTTCGTTCGCCGCAAGTATGTAATCCGGCGGCGTATAGCGCATCGCGTTGCGCGGCATCTCGGGCGCGAATGCATCTTCCGGGTCTTGTGCGATCGTCAGCCCACCGCACGCCCGCACAGCAGCGAGGCCTGCGGTGCCGTCGTCGAGCTGGCCAGTCAAGATTGCCGCGATGACACGCGCGCCTCTTGCCACGGCGGCACTTCTGAATAGCGGATCGATAGCCGGCCGGGCGAAGTTTTCCTTCGGGCCCCGAACTGTTTTGGCCACACCGTCGGTGACGACGAGGTGCCGATCCGGGGGTGCCACATAGATTCTTCCGGTCTCGAGCGGCTCGCCGTCGCGTGCGTGATCGGCACGCAACGGGCCGACTTTCTGGAGCATCGAGGGCAAAATGCTGTCGTTGCTGCCGATATGCAGAACAACCAGCACCGCGGCCGGCAAATTAGCCGGCAGCCGCTTGGCGATCGCACATAGCGCGTCGACACCGCCAGACGATGTACCCAGAACGATCGTATCCCTGCTTTTGCGCGTTTCCAACACGTGCCCCTTACCCCCGTGTTCATGTCCAGCAAGGCCTGTTCCCGCGGCGGCTCCGTCAGTTTGCGTCACCGAAAGGCGCGTTATACTCGGTGCCGCATTTCAGTCGTCACCTTCACAAGGGGCAGACGTCGAATAGCTCTTCGACCTCGGATATGGATAACAACGAAAGCGAGTGTTGCGAATCATGCCTGCCGCCGGCCGAGGGCCGCAGCCGGGCATGGCCGTACCGAACGGGATCGGCGTTTGCCATTGCGGCGCTTCTCACGGCGTGCGCGGTTGGGCCCGACTTCAAGCCACCGGCGCCGCCGCTCGCGCGTGCCGTCACCGAAGAGCCGCTTCCTGATGAAACGCGAGCCACTCCCGTGCCCGGCGGCGAAGCGCAGGCTTTCCGGCCCGACGTGGGGCTCGATTCGCGTTGGTGGACGGCCTATGGCTCGCCCGAGCTCGACCGTCTCGTCGAGGAGGCATTGCGCAACAATCCGAACGTGGCATCGGCGCAAGCTGCGTTGCGCGCCGCCGAGCAACAAGTCGTCGCGCAACGCGGCGCGCTCTTTCCCTCATTGAGCGGCAGCTTCAACGCGACCCGGCAGAAGATCAACGGCGCAACCGAAGGTTTTCCGCAAGCGGGCAGTTTCGTCTTTACCCTCTACAACGCATCGGTCAATCTGTCGTACAACTTCGATGTATTTGGCGGCGTGCGGCGCGGCATCGAAGCGCAAGAGGCCGCGCGCGAGGCTCAGCGCGAAGAACTGCAGGCGACCTATCAGACGCTCGCGGCCAACGTCGTGACCACAGCGCTCCTCGAAGCGTCGCTGCGCGCGCAGATCGATGCGACCGATGGACTCATCGCATCAGCGCAGCATCAAGTCGATTTGAGCCGCAAGCAGTTCGAGCTCGGCGGCGCGGCGCGCTCGGACGTCCTCTCGGCCGAATCGAATCTCGCGACGCTCGAGGCCACATTGCCGCCCTTGCGGCAGCAACTGGCGATGGCGCGCAGCCAATTGGCCGTCTATCTCGGCAAGCCGCCGGTCGACTACGGCGAAACAGGGTTCGACCTCGCCTCGCTGCGCCTGCCGCGCGACATACCGGTGATGCTGCCCTCCGACATCGTGCGACAACGGCCCGACATTCGCCGCGCGCAAGCGCAACTGCATCAGGCAAGCGCGCAGATCGGCGTCGCGACGGCCAACATGTTGCCGCAGTTCGGCCTCTCCGCGAGCTATGGGGACTCGGCGCAATCGCTCGGATCGCTGCTGTCGAATTCGGTGTTTTCTCTGGCAGGCAACCTCGCGCAACCGCTGTTTCAAGGCGGCGCATTGAATGCGAAGCGGCGCGCGGCCATTGCGCTCTACGACCAGTCGCTCGCCCAATACCGGCAGACCGTGCTGCTCGCCTTCAAGAACGTTGCCGACACGCTGCGCGCGCTCGACAACGACGCGCAAACGCTGAACGCGCAATACCGGGCGCAGCGGGCCGCCGCTGACAGTCTGCAACTGATCGAGCAGCGGTTCGGCCTCGGCGGGGCCAACAATCTCGATCTGCTCGTTGCGCAGCAGCAGTACGATCGATCGCGCATCGCCTACGTGCAGGCGTTGGCGGCGCGCTATCAAGACACCGCCGCGCTCTTTCTCGCGCTCGGCGGCGATTGGGAGAGGGGGGCGGACGGCGGCGCGCAACGGTCGCTGCCACCCCCGTCGCGGCAATAGAAGACATTGAAGACACGGCAGATGCGGAAGATACAAACGACTATTCGAAACCGGAAGCCAACATGACCGACAAGTCGGACTTGCTGCGGCAATTGCGCATCGATCGCGACAAACGTGCGCCCGAAGAAACGGGGCTTCGCCGCCGGTGGTGGATGGCTGGAATCATCGCTTTGCTGATCGCGGCCGGCGCCGGCTCGCTCATCTGGCTTCGCTCTGGCGTACCGCAAGTGAAAGTCGCGATCGCGCGGCCCGTCTCGTCGGGCACTGGCGCGGCGGGCGCGTCGATCCTCGACGCATCGGGCTATGTCGTGGCGCGCCGGCAGGCGACTGTCTCGGCCAAAATCACCGGCAAGCTCGATCAGGTCTTCATCGAAGAGGGCCAGCACGTCAAGGAAAACGAGATCGTGGCGAAGCTCGACGACACGAACGCGGCGGCGGCACTTTTGCAGGCGAAGGCCGGCGTCACGCAAGCGGAAGCGACGCTTGCACAGGCGAAGGCGGCCGCCGACGACATTGCGCCGATTTATCGACGGAATCAACAGCTCGCCGCGGCGGGCGTGATCAGCAAGGAGGCGCTCGATTCGAGCAAAGCCGACTACGATGCGAAGCAAACGGACCTCGCCGTGGCGCAGGGCAACCTGGCCGTGCGCCGGGCAGCGCTCGCGGTCGCGCAGCGCGAAGAAGACGACACCATCGTTCGTGCGCCTTTTACTGGAGTCGTCACGACGAAGAACGCGCAGCCGGGCGAAATCGTGTCGCCGTTGTCGGCCGGCGGCGGCTTTACGCGCACGGGCATTTGCACGCTCGTCGACATGGATTCGCTCGAAGTCGAAGTCGACGTAAGCGAAAACTTCATCGGTCGCGTTCATGCGAACGAGGCCGCCGTATTGAAGCTGAACGCCTATCCTGATTGGCAGATTCCGGCATACGTGATCGCCGTGATACCCACGGCCGATCGCAGCAAGGCGACGGTCAAAGTGCGCGTCGGTTTCAAGTCACGCGATTCGCGTATTCTTCCCGAGATGGGCGCGCGCGTATCGTTTCTCGGCGAAGCCGGCAAGTCGGCCGGCGGCGCCTCTGAGGCAGGCGTCGTGTTGCCGCCCGAAGCTGTACGGCAAAGCGCCGATGCGGGGCAGAACGCCGGTGTCGTTTTTGTGCTGCACGACGACACGGTAGAGCGGCGCGTAGTCAAGCTGGGCGCGCGCAACGACGACGGCCAGGCGGTGTTGTCCGGACTGGCGCCCGGCGAGCGCGTTGCTATCGGCGATTTCTCGAAGCTTGTCGACGGCGCGCACGTGAAGGTCGTGGAGCGCTAAGCACTAAGTTCGTTCGCAACTTGCGGGACACGGCACTCGCTGCGATCAGGATGCGGGACCGCTCGAACACCTCGACGAGGAGCACTCATGAGCGCAATCGTTTCTCTGCAGAACGTCGTCAAAACCTATACGCGGGGCAAGCAGACCGTCGAGGTCCTGCACAACCTGAATCTCGAGATCGACGAAGGGGACTTCGTTGCATTGATGGGGCCGTCCGGGTCAGGCAAGACAACCGTGCTCAACCTGATAGGCGGCATCGATCATCCGAGCTCGGGCGAAGTCGTCGTGGCGGGCGAGCGGATCGATCGGCTGAGGGGCAGCCGGCTTGCGCGCTGGCGCGCGAACAACGTCGGATTCGTCTTCCAGTTCTACAACTTGATGCCGATGCTGAGCGCCGAGCGTAACGTCGAGCTGCCGCTGCTGCTCACGTCGTTGAATCGCCAGGAACGCAAGCGCAACGTGCAAGTCGCGCTGTCGGTGGTCGGGCTCGAGGACCGCATGAAGCACAAGCCGGCCGAGCTTTCCGGCGGGCAGGCGCAACGCGTCGCGATTGCGCGTGCGCTCGTTTCCGACCCCAAGCTGCTCGTTTGCGACGAGCCGACCGGCGATCTCGATCGGGCCACGGCCGATGAGATCCTCCATTTACTGCAGGTGTTGAACCGGGATTACGGCAAATCGATCGTGATGGTCACGCACGACCGGAAAGCAGCCGATTTTGCGACGCATACGCTGCATCTCGACAAGGGCAGGCTTGTCGAGGAGCCCCTAAAGACCGAGGCGTGATACGAGGAGCGGCGATGAAATTCGTTCCCCTGATGTGGGCGATGCTGTGGCGCAAGAAGCTGCGCACGTGGCTCACGCTGTTTTCGATCGTCATTGCATTTCTGCTTTTCGGGATGCTGCAAGGGATCAACGCGGCGTTTCAGGAAACGATCGAGCGATCGAACGTCAACCGTCTCATCGTCACGAACAGGATCTCGCTGACCGAGAGCCTCCCTTACTCGTACATGTCGCAGATCGAATCGCTTCCCGGCGTGGCGATCGTCTCGCATGAGTCTTGGTTCGGGCCGTACTACCAGGATCCGAAGAATCTGATTGCCGCGTTTCCGGTCGAGCCCGAACGCGAATTTGCGGCGCACCCCGAGGTCGTCATTCGCAAAGAGCAGATCGCCGCGCTCGAGCATATGCGCGCGGGTGCCATCGTGGGGGCGGGGCTCGCCAGAAAATATGGCTGGAAGGTCGGCGATCGCATTCCGCTGCATTCGACGATCTGGGTCAAGGCGTCCGACGGCAACTCTGATTGGGACTTCGACATCGTCGGCATTTACGAAGAGCCGTCGAACCGCACGCGCGAAGACGGTTTGTTCTTCAATTACAAATATTTCGACGAGGCGCGCAGCTTCGGGAAGGGCACCGTCGGATGGTACGTCGTGCAGTTGAAGGATCCTCGCCAATCGGCGCAGATCGCAGCAACCATCGACAAGCTCTTCGCCAATTCGCCGAACGAAACGAAAACGCAGACGGAGAAGGAGTTCCAGCAGTCCTTCCTTAAGCAGATCGCCGATATCAGCTTGATCGTCACGTACATCCTCTTTGCCGTCTTCTTCGCGCTGCTGTTCGCGGTCGGCAGTACGGCGATGCAGGCGGTTCGCGAGCAGGTGCCCGAGCTCGCC
Source organism: Trinickia sp. EG282A (assembly GCF_040965455.1). Classification (NCBI taxonomy): domain Bacteria; kingdom Pseudomonadati; phylum Pseudomonadota; class Betaproteobacteria; order Burkholderiales; family Burkholderiaceae; genus Trinickia; species Trinickia sp. EG282A. The sequence continues at coordinate 409,737 of NZ_JBFRCC010000004.1, forward strand.
GTGCTGAAAACGCTTGGATTCAGCGATACGCGCGTGCTCGTTCTCGTACTGCTGCAGGCGCTCGTGCTTTGCATCGTCGCGGCGTTACTCGGGCTCGCGGTCGCCAACCTGCTGTTCCCGCTGCTCAGGGATACGCTCGGCGTCGTTAAGATGCCGGTCGCCGTCATCATAGAGGGCGTGGTTATCGCCGCCGTGCTCGCCGCTGCCACTGGTGTTATTCCAGCCTGGCGCGCGAAGCGGCTCGTCACCGTGGAGGCGCTGCGCTCATGATCAAGCAGATTGTCGCCGTGACCGCCATGAATCTGCGCAGCCTGCCGCAGCGCATTGGCACGGCCTGGGTCATCGTGATCGGGATTGCCGTGACCGTCGCGGTCATGGTGTCGGTGCTCGCGATGGCACAAGGCTTTACGAAGACTGTGAAGGGCACCGCCCGCCTCGATCGCGCGATCGTGTTGCGCGCCGGCTCCGAGGCGGAGCTGGCGAGCACCATCTCGCGCGAGAACACGCAAACGATCATGGACGCGCCCGGAGTACACAAGGACGAAGCGGGCCGGCCGATCGCATCGGCTGAAGCGGTCGTCATCGTCGCGTTGCCGCAGAAGAAGGATGGCGTCGACGCGAACGTGACTTTGCGCGGAATCGGCGCGAATGCGATGAAGCTGCGGCCCGAGGTGCATCTCATAGCAGGCCGGATGTTCCGGCCGGCCGTGCGCGAGATCATCGTCGGCAAATCGGCCTTGGCTCAATTCAAGGGGTTGGAGCTCGGCAGCCGTATCGCGTTTCGCGATTCCGAATGGACCGTCGTCGGCATCTTCGAAAGCGGCGGCGATGCGCACGAGTCGGAATTGCAGGGCGACGTCGAGACCGTTTTGTCGGCATACCGGCGCAACCTCTTTCAGTCGGTGTCGCTGCTGCTCGAGTCGCCGCAAGCGTTCGATCGTTTCAAGGCGGCTTTGACCACGGATCCGACGCTGAAAGTCAGTGTCGAGCGCGAAACCGAATACTACGCGGCGCAGTCGCGCAATCTGGCGAAGCTCTTGAACCTGCTTGCCTACTTCGTCGGCGGCATCATGGCGCTCGGCGCGTGTTTCGGCGCCGTCAATACCATGTACACGGCGGTCTCGACTCGTACGCGCGAGATCGCCACGTTGCGCGCGATCGGCTTCGGCGGGTTGCCGATCGTCGTTTCAGTGCTCGTTGAATCGCTGCTGCTCGCGTTGATCGGCAGCGCGATCGGTTCGGCGGCGGCGTGGGTTTTCTTCGACGGCAACACCGTCAATACGTTGGGTGCGGGGTTCACGCAGGTCGTGTTTCATCTGACCGTGACCGCCTCGCTATTCGTATCGGGCGTGTTCGTCGCTTGCACGGTCGGCATGCTGGGCGGGATGCTGCCCGCGATTCGGGCGGCCCGGCTGCCGATCGCGACGGCATTGCGGGCGAGTTGATGGCGTTCTGCCTATATGGCCGGCAGTTTCGCGAAGTATAGAGGCTCGGCGTTTCGCCGAGCCGATCGACCGACCGGCCGCGGATCGAGCTATTCCGACTTCTTGGCCGCTTCGGCGAGCATCGCTTCGCCGATCCGCGAGTTGCCGCTCGCCTTGAGCGCCTCCCCGGCACCTCGAATATCGCGCGCTTCCTTGTTCTGCCCGAGCTTGCTCTTGCCGACCAGTCGTGTGATATCGATTTGCAGGCCGACGATCGCTTTGAGCAGCGTATCGATATAGTCGCTCGGGGCGTCGGTCATCTTCCAGGGCACACGTTGCGGCGCTTCGTGCGTGCGCGTCAGCCGCGCGACGACGCCGCGCACGTACTTCTCGTCGTCGCGAATGGTAATGCGCCCATGCGCGTGGACGACCATGTAATTCCAGGTCGGCACCTGCTTGTGGAACTCGTGCTTGCTCGGATACCAGTTGGGCGAGATATAGGCATCTCCCGCCTGAAAGATAACGAGCACCTCGTCGCCGTTCGCGACATCCTGCCATACGGGGTTGGCCCGCGCGACATGCGCGCGCAGCACGCCCAGCTCGCCTTCATCGGCTGCAAGCTCGAACGGAATGTGATTTGCATCGAGCCCGCTCTTGCCCTGCGTGATCAGCGTGCCGAACGGATGCTGCGCGATCCGTGCGTGCGGAATGTCGGTGCTAGGTTCGTTGAAATCGGCTGGGACGTACATATCGGTTTCGCTCGCAGGCTGAAGTGAACGTTATCGGATTCAATTTGCTCGAATCTATTGTCGAGGAAAACTGGTTTATCCTACAGATCCAGTTTGGATCATTTTGGTAGGACCAGAATCATGGCGAGAACGGCTCGCGTCGCTGACATTCCGTCGATCGGCGCGTTGGATCGCTCGGCGGGCAGCCTGAGCCGTCAGGTGGCTCAAGCGTTGCGGGACGCCGTGCGCAAGGGCGACATCCAACCTGGCGATGCGCTGCCGTCCACGCGATCACTGGCGGCTTCCCTGGATGTCGCGCGTGGCACGGTCATCGAGGCCTACGAACAGTTGACCGCCGAGGGCTTTCTGGAATCGAAGGGTCGCGCCGGCACGCGCGTCGCGCAGGCGCTCGCCGAGCCCCGACCGATGAGCGAACCGGCCCGCCGGCGTGTGGCCCGTGCCGGTTTACCCGAGCCAGCGGCGGCGTTTGCGCGGATCGCCCAGGAATTCAAGCTGCTCCGGCAGGTGCCGTTTGCGGTTTCGGTGCCTATGGGCTCGACGGCGCCCGCCGACATCTGGCGTCGGCTCGGCAATCGTCTGCGTGCCAAGGGTCCCGGCGCGCCCGCCGGATACGCGGATCCGCTCGGCGCGTTGCCGCTGCGTGAAGCGATCGCCGGGTATGTGCGCAAGTCGCGCTCGGTTCGCTGTGGGGCCGGTCAAGTCATCGTTACGAGCGGAACCCAGCAAGGACTCTTTCTCGCGTGCCAGGTGTTGCTGGGACCGCGCGATCGAGCCTGGGTCGAAAACCCAGCCTACCGCGGCATTACAGCGATACTCGAGAGCACCGGCCGCCGAGACGCGATGATTCGCGTACCAGTCGACGCCGACGGCATCGATGTCGAAGCGGGCATCCGGATGGCGCGCGAGGCGCGGGCCGCGTTCGTTACGCCGTCGCATCAGTATCCCTTGGGGATGCCGATGAGCATGGCCCGGCGCAATGCATTGCTCGCGTGGGCACGGGCAAGACAAGCATGGGTCGTCGAAGACGACTACGATAGCGAACTGCGGTACCAGGGCTATCCCTTTCCGTCGCTCCAGGGATTGGACCCGGATCGTGTGGTTTATCTCGGCACGTTCAGCAAGATTCTGTTTCCGTCGTTGCGGCTGGGCTATGTAATCGTGCCCGATGATCTCGTCGATGCTTTCTGCGGTGCGCGCGTGCTGATGGACCGCCACCCGCCGAACGCCGATCAATACGTGCTGGCGGCGTTCATGGCCGAGGGTCATCTTGAGCGCCACATCCGCAAGGTCCGCAACGTCTACGCCGATCAGCGCCTCCGCTTGATAGAGACGCTCACCGAGCTCCTGCCGAGGGAGCTGGCGTGGTTGGAGCCCGGCGATCAGGGCATGCACCTGGTCTTATGGCTGGCGGACGGCATGGACGATCGCGCAGTGGCCGAGCTGGCCGCGCGGGCCGGGGTCTCCGTGCGCGCTGTATCGCCGATGTTCGCGCCTGGAACGGAGCGGTCCGGTCTGGTGCTGGGGTTTGGGGGATTCAGTAGCACGCAAATGAAGGCGGCCGCGCAACGTCTCGCCGCGGTCATCGCAGGTGCGGTGAAGGTACGCAAACGAAGGCCAATTTCGAAAAAACGGCGATCAGAAGGAGATGACGATGAGTGAGATTTACGAGGCTTTTCCGTACTTGCGCGTTCGCGGTGCAGCGCAGGCGATCGATTTTTATTGCCGCGCGTTTGGCGGCGTCGAGCGCTTTCGTCTGACCGAGCCCAGTGGACGCATCGGGCACGCCGAGATCACGTTCGGGCCCGCGACGATCATGCTGTCCGATGAGTTTCCCGAACATGGACTGGTTGGACCCGCCCCGGCGGGGCGAAGCAGCTTCGCCGTTCATCTCCATGTCGCGGACGTAGACAAAGTATTCGAGCGCGCCGTCCGCGAGGGTGCGTCCGTCATCCGTCCGCTGGAGAATCATTTCTACGGCGAGCGTTCCGGTACCGTTCAGGATCCGTTCGGACACGAGTGGCTGCTCGGGGGCCAGATAGAAGCGCTTACGCCGGAGGAAATGCAGCGCCGTTATACGGCGTTGTTTCAGCAGTAGGCGAACACCGCCGATCGTCTGTCTCAACTAGACGCGTGTGCGAAGGCGGGTGCCTCACCCGCCGCGATGCCATCGGTACCTCGAAGGGGTGACTCGCCGGCGAAACGTGACCGGCGATCAGCGTCAATGCAGTTTATCTAAAGATGACATAGCAAAACTTCGTTTGTCGAGCGTGGCGGTCCGTCGACAAACTGAGGGTTACGCAGCGGACCGAGACGCTCGTGCGTCGTCCGCTGAATTCAAATCACCGAGCAAATCCATTATGAACGCCGTCCAACTAATCGTCCTGGCTGCCATATGGGGAGCCTCTTTTCTGTTCCTGCGAATGGGCGCGCCCGATTTCGGCGTGGTGCCGTTGATCGCGCTACGTGTCGGCATCGCGGCGATCCTACTGCTGCCTGTCATGCGCACTGCCGCCGCGCGTGCCGAGTTCAAGAACAATGTCGGCCCGCTCTTCGTCGTCGGAATAACGAACTCGGCCCTGCCGTTTTGTCTTTTGACCTACGCCGCGCTCTACGTGTCCGCCGGAGTTGATTCCATTCTCAACGCCACGACGCCTCTGTGGACCGCTGTCATCGGTTTCCTCTGGTTCGGCGCGCCGCTCAAGCGCATGCAGGTTGTGGGATTGCTAACCGGTTTTGCCGGCGTTGTGGTTCTCGCTTGGGACGCCGTCGGAGCAGGCGGCGAGGACGCGCTGATCGCAGTGGCGTCGGCCGTGCTCGGCGCGCTCTCGTACGGTTTCGCCGCCAATTACTCAAGGCGAAAGCTCGGCGGCGTTCGCCCGTTCGTTTCGGCATTCGGAAGCCAGGCGTTGGCGGCGGTCGTGCTTGCACCCGCCGCGCTCGTGCTCTGGCCGCATACGCCGATCCATACCATCAATTGGATAGCGGTGGTCCTGCTGGGTGTGCTCTGTACCGCGATCGCGTATCTTCTCTATTTCGCCCTCATTCGAAACGCTGGCGCGCAGTACGCTGCGTCGGTGACGTTTTTGATTCCGGTCTTCGGCGTAGTGTGGGGTGCGGTCTTCCTCCATGAATCGATCACGCCGCAAGAGGCGCTTGGCTGCCTCGTCATTCTGCTGGGGACAGCGCTCGCCTCGGGCAAGCTCAGCGGTTTGCCGCGAGTGCTCGGCCTGGGGAAGCAGAATTGATCGGTATCTCGAGCGAGTGGTTCTCCATTTCATTGCGGACCCAGTCGCGAAACGCCGCGATTCTCCACTCGTCCTTTCGTTGCGCGCTGCAAACGACGTAGTAGGCGAATTGAGTGGGCCACGGGAGATTCAGCGCGCGAACGAGCTGGCCCGCCGCGATTTCGTCTCGGGCGTAAATGTCGCGCACGAGCGCGATCCCTTGCCCTGCAATCGCGGCTTTGACGAGCAGCGACTCGTCGCTGAAACTCGTGCCGCGCTGCGCTCGCTTATCGTCGATGCCGTGCGCTCTGAGCCAAAGCGCCCAATCCGCGCGATCGAGGTCCTGCAACAGCGGGTAAGCGAGGCAATGTTCGGGCCGCGTGATTGGTTTATCCGATGAAAGAAGGGCAGGGCTGCACACCGGGATCATTTCGGGCGCCCATATTTTGACGGCGTCATGCCCGGGGTAGTCACCCAGGCCATGCCGGATGGCGACATCGACGTACTCGCGACGAAGGTCGAGCACGCGTTGGCTAGTATCGATCGCCACCTCGATATCGGCGTGCAGCGCCTTGAATTGCCCCAGTCGCGGAACGAGCCAGGCGCTCGCGAAAGACGCCGTGGTGCTGACCGTCAAGCGCGTAAGGCGACGGCTCGTCCCCGGTGCGTTCGACCAGATCTCCTCGACTTCCTCAAATACGGGCGAGAGTCGATCGAAGAGCGCGCGGCCGGCGTCCGTCAGCTCGACTTCGCGGTTCGTGCGCGTAAAGAGCCGAACCGCCAGCCGATCTTCGAGATTCTTGATCTGCTGGCTGATCGCGCCAGGGGAAACGTAAAGCGCCTCGGCCGCGCGCTTCATGCTGCCGAGCTTTCCGACTTCGACGAAGGTATGCAGCGCGGCCAGAGGCAGAGACTTGCTCATGATCGTTGCTTATGCGACTGCGGTGTTTAGTCACGGGATCGCAATAGTATGAACCGATCCGCAACGCATGCCGGACGTTACGTGGGGGTAATGGTTTCGGATGCGCCGAAGCGGCGCACGTGGGCCTCGATGTAGGCGTCGCGGGACGGCGCGAGATGGTTTCGGCATAACTCGACAAGCGCTTGCCGATCCAGCGACACCAGCGCTTCGAGCATTTGATGGTGTTCGGAGACCGCCTTCTCAACGTAGTGAGCAAATAGTAAAGACGCCGAACGAATTGCATGCGTGCGGCGTGCGTATTCGCCGATCGCCTCCGTCAGCGCTGCGTTGTCACATAGCGCAAACAATGCGCGATGAAATGCCATGTTTGCGCGGAACAGAGCGCGTGAGTCGCCAGCCATCGCTGCCGCGTCGTGTGCACGCTGGATATCAGTCAGCTCCTGGAGTCGCTCGTGCGCAACGGGCAGCGCAATGCGTGCGGCCGCGTTCGTCTCGAGGATCTCGCGCACGGCGTACAGCTCGTGCACTTCGCGCGGCGAGTACGACTTGACGAGAGCACCGACATTCCTGCGCCGCTCGACCAGGCCGCGTCGCTCGAGTTCGACGAGCACCTGGCGCACGACGTGCCGCTTCAGCGTGAAGCGGTCGCACAGGTCGTCTTCGACGAGCCGTTCGCGTGGGTGCAGCATGCCGAGCACGATCTCTTCTTCGAGAAGGTCGGAGACACGTTCGATGTTCGATTCGACATCGCGATCGCGCATTGCGGCCGGGTCCGAGGCCGCGCTCGTCGAACGATTCGATCGTGCAGAGAGGGGAGGGCTGTCCATGGTTCTCGGGCGGTTCGCTGATCTCAGCCGCGTGGCCTCGGGACTTTTGCGGTCGTTTCGGGCGCCCGCAGGAAGTCGAAGTCGCAACCTTTGTCGGCTTGCAAAATCGACGTCAGAAACAGCTTGCGATAGCCGCGCTCGTCAGGTGCGACGACATACGGCGATGCCGCTTCGGCGCGGCGCCGCAACTCGGCATCGTCGACGAGCATCTCGATCGAGCGGCGCGAAACGCTGAGCCGGATCCTGTCGCCCGATCGCACGAGCGCGAGCGGGCCGCCGATCGCCGATTCCGGGGTGACGTGCAGCACGATCGTCCCGGCGGCAGTCCCGCTCATGCGGCCGTCCGAGATTCGCACCATGTCCTTCACACCGAGCTTCGCGAGCTTCTTCGGGATTGGGATGTACCCGGCTTCGGGCATGCCAGGCGCTCCGACGGGGCCGATGTTCTTGAGGACCAACACATCGTCGGCTTCCACATCGAGCGCCGGATCGTCGATGCGGCGCGCCAGATCTTCCGCGTTCTCGAAGACGACGGCGCGTCCCTCGTGCTCCATCAGTCCCGGGTTCGCGGCCGATTGCTTGATGATCGCGCCGCCCGGCGCGAGATTGCCGCGCAGCACCGCGATGCCGCCTTGCGGATAGATCGGCCGATCGAAGGGGCGCACGACGCGTTGCGCAAAGCTTGCCGGCGCGGCCTCGAGCTCTTCGGCGAGCGTACGCCCCGTTACGGTCAATGCATCGAGCTTGAGGAGCGGTTTCAGCTCGCGCAGCACGGTCGTCAGACCGCCCGCTTTATGCAGGTCCTCCATGTAGTGCTCGCCGGACGGCTTCAGATCGACGAGCACGGGCGTCTCCCGCGCCATCCTGTCCACTTCGTCGAGGTCGATCTCGATGCCGAGACGCCCCGCGATCGCCGTCAGGTGGATGATGCCATTCGTCGAACCGCCGACGGCCAGGAGCACGCGCAACGCATTCTCGAACGCATCGGGCGTGAGAATCCGCTCGGGCGTCAGCTTCTTTTCGATCATAGCGACGGCTGTCGCGCCGGTGCGCTCGGCGATGCGGATGCGGTCTGCTGTGACGGCGGGTGCGCTTCCGCCGCCCGGCAACATGATGCCCAGCGCCTCCGCGATGCAGGCCATCGTGCTGGCCGTGCCCATCACTGAACAGGTTCCGACTGTCGGTACGAGTTGGTCGTTGACGTCGTCGATTTCGCGCGCGTCGATTTCCTCGCCGCGAAAACGCGCCCAGAAGCGGCGGCAATCGGTACACGCGCCAACCCGTTCGCCGCGATGCGAACCCGTCAGCATCGCTCCGGTGACGAGCTGAATGGCCGGCACGCCCGCCGCCGCCGCGCCCATCAGCTGCGCGGGCACCGTCTTGTCGCAACCGCCGATCAGCACGACCGCATCCATCGGCTGCGCGCGAATCATTTCCTCGGTATCGATCGACATCAAATTGCGCAGATACATGCTCGTCGGATGCGAGAAGCTCTCCGCAATCGAAATCGTCGGGAATTCGACGGGCAAGCCACCCGCCAGCATCACGCCGCGCTTGATGGCTTCAATGAGCTGCGGCGCATTCCCGTGGCACGGGTTGTATGCGCTACCCGTGTTGGCGATCGCGACGATCGGGCGCGAGAGCGCATCGTCCGTGTAGCCGGCGCCCTTGATGAACGCTTTGCGCAAGAAGAGCGAGAAGCCCTCGTCGCCATAGCTCGTCAACCCTTTCTTGAGCCCAGCTTCTTTCACCGATTTGCTCATGGCATTGTCAATAAGATTATCGATAATATTGACGTCGATCGTATCCACTTTTATAGTGAGCCGCAAGCGGGACGGGCGATAACCTGTGTTGCCGGTGGTTGGTTTTTCTATGAGCGAGGGCGTGATCCGATGTGGCAACAGAGCGAGCGTTATCCCGATCCGCGGGTTCAGGTGCTCGATCCTGAATTCGAGCAGTTCAGGCTGCCCGCCGCGGCGGTCGAGCGCATCGCAACGGGTTTCCGGTGGTGCGAAGGCCCCGTATGGTTCGGCGACGGTCGTTACCTGCTCTGGAGCGACATTCCGAACAACCGCATCATGAAGTGGGAAGAAGAAACCGGTGCGGTGAGCTTATTCAGGAGTCCTTCCAATTTTGCGAACGGCAATACGCGCGATCGCCAGGGGCGCCTCGTAACATGCGAGCATGGTGGCCGGCGCGTGACGCGGACGGAGTATGACGGGTCGATCACCGTTGTTCTCGACAGCATCGACGGCAAGCCGTTGAATTCGCCGAACGACGTCGTGGTGAAGTCGGACGGGTCGATCTGGTTCACCGATCCACCGTTCGGTATTCTTGGGCACTACGAAGGGCACAAGGCGGAGCCGCAATTGCCGCAAAACGTCTACCGCGTCGATGCGGCGACGGGGGAGGCCAGTGTCGTAGCGGGCGACGTTTTGGGGCCCAACGGGCTGTGCTTTTCGCCGGACGAGAGTCAGCTATACATCATCGAATCGCGTGGCAAGCCCAATCGCAAGATACTGGTTTACGACGTGGCGCCCGATGGCAAGACGATCTCGAACGGCCAAGTATTTCTCGATGCGGGCGCCGGTACGATCGACGGATTGCGCTGTGACATCCACGGCAATCTCTGGTGCGGATGGGGGATGGGCAGCGACGAGCTCGACGGCGTGATGATCGTATCGCCGCGCGGCAAGCTGATCGGGCGTATCGCGCTGCCCGAGCGCTGCGCGAATCTCTGCTTCGGCGGCCTCAAGCGCAACCGATTGTTCATGGCTTCGTGTCAGTCGGTCTATGCGCTTTATGTCAATACGCAGGGGGTGGCGGGGGGGTGAACCCGCGGTCATCTCGGACGCACAGGCTATGTTGTGGCGTGGTCCGGCTCCACGGAAAGCCTCATTCCGACCGTCTTCAATACGGCAATCAGGGTCTTCAAGGTCGGGTTACCTTTGGGCGAAAGCGTTCGGTAAAGCGTTTCCCGACTTATCCCCGCGTGTGCCGCAACGGCCCCGAGGCCGCCATAGGCTTCGGCAATCGCACGCAGCGCTAGCAGCGCGCCGCCGCGTTCGTCGGGGTCGTCAAGTCCTTCCATCGCCGCCTTCAAATATTCGACGGCCAATTCACGATCCGCTCGAAGCTCGGCGACTTCTCTATCATGGTGAGACACCGCGCCCTTACGCTTGCTCATCGATGCCTTCCTTCTCTGTCAGATAACATACGACAGTGTAGCTTAAAAGCTACACCCCCTTTCCTATTACCGATAGACGCTGATGCTGGCCTTCATTGTTAGACAGGCGGACAACACGCCCACGAAATCGGACCCGTGGCCATTGCCCGTGCTGGCCGCATGCTCGGTTAGCGATGGGCAAGTTCGCCGATCGGGATTTTTTGTGGCTTTTTGAACGGTTAATGTGACGCGGGTGTTGGGGCAATCGATTCAACGACCGTGGAGGAAGGTATGACGACCGTCAGCGTGGTGATTCCCACACGCAATCGCCCTGAGAAGTTGCAGCGCTGTCTGGCAGCGCTATCGGTCGCACGATCGCGGATGCCATTTGACGTCGTCGTCTGCGATTCAACTCCCGATCGAGATTTGCAAGCGAAAGTTGTCGAAGTCTGCAGCCAGCACGACTTCGTCAAACTTCGCTTTCACGATGGCAAGAACGTCGCCGCTGCGCGGAATTTCTGCGCGCGCTCCGCCGATACCGATCTCATTGTCAATGTCGACGACGATATCCGTGTCGAGCCCGATGCGATTCAACGGCTTTTTGAGGCTTACGAGGCTGCCTCGGGCCATCGCGTCGTTGCTGGAAGCGTCCAGTGGGGCGACTCATGGAGCAGCCCGGTCGTCATGCGTTCGATCGGATATGGACGGGCCGCGCGTCCCGGCGAGTCTCCCGATTTCCTGATCGGCGCGTTTTTCATCTACGCACGCAAGCTTGCACTCGCGAAACCCTGGAACGAGGGTATCCGCACATCCGATGACCGTTTCATGGGAGCGCTATGGCGCAGCAGCGGCGTCAAGCTGTTGTTCGAGCCCGGTGCACGCGCGGTACACGATCATGAGCACGTGAGCTACGGCGTCGAGCATCAAAGCTCGCACATCTACGTCAACCTGTTCGATGCGATGATCGCGAATCCGAGGCCGCTTCGCGCGCTCTCGTATGAGCTCCTCGGCTTCGTCTGGGGGGCTAAAAAAGCGGTGTCGTCGGGGCCGCATCTTTTCCGCTTTCTGTCGGCATGGGGCAAGGGGCACCGAGCCTTGCTGCGCGACTATCGCTATTTGAGCCGTCTCGTGGCAGATCGCCTTCCGCCACCGTAATCGAATGACACGACGCGCGAGCGTTGCGATAAAAACTGTCGGGAACGTCAAAGCCGTCGTTTGTAACTGCTGGTAAAAGATGCGATGCCAAACGCCGGATATAGTGAGCTGGCCGCGGTTGACGATCACGCGCCGGCCGCACTGACGACCGACCTTCGACAGAGATCGAGCGAATTACATCGTCGACGTCACCACGCGGAAAACACACGGCGTTACAACTCGATAAAGATTCCGATCCTTTGCTGAAGCACACTGCGATCCAACGATAAAGATGTACCACCGCTTGGAGATCGCAATGGAAACGACAACGCAGCAATCCAACCGTATTCATCCTCTCGTGGCGACGGCGGCCGGCGCCGTCATCGTCGCCAGTGCCGTTGCAGTGGCTGCAATGACCGGCATCCTGCCGAAAGCGCACGGCAACGACAATCCTTCGGCTCAAGCGGTTATTGCCCAGGCCGCTTCGGCACCCGCGGCTCTGCCGGTCCAACAAGGCGCCGTGCAGGTCGAGCCGCATGCGCCGACTCGTCCGCGCGTCGCGACTCGCCCTGCGCGCGTCGAACCGCGGTATACGGGTGAGGGGCAGCAGCAGGCCGCGGTCGACCGCAACGTCGGAACGGTGGAGGCGATCACGCCCGTCACGCAGCAGGGTCATGGTACGGGTTTAGGCGCGGTCGGAGGCGCCGTAGCCGGCGGGCTGCTCGGCAACCAGGTCGGGCGCGGCAACGGACGTACCGCCGCGACGATCATCGGTGCATTGGGCGGCGGCGTTGCCGGTAACGTGGTCGAGCAACACTTGCGCAGCGAGACGGACTACGAAGTCAGCGTGCGAATGGGAGACGGCTCCGTCCGCACGATGACCTATCACCAGCAGCCCAATCTCGCCGTTGGCCAACGCGTTCGTGTTGATGGCGATACGATCGTCGGTGCGGTTTGAGCGACGGCGCCTGGGGCGCAATTCTAGAAGAAGTTGCTTACTGCTTCGTGGAAATGCTCGGCGCGGCGGCGGTCATGGTCGATCGAATGCCGCTGTCGGGCGCCTGGCCCCGCACACTGATGTCATGCCTGATGATGCTGTCGCGCAAGATCGCGCACATCGCGATGAGTAGCGCAAGGGCGACCGCCCAAAGCGCACAATAGCCCACGATTTTCATGACCGCGCCCCCGAATTAAAGACGACTGTCTGCGCAATGCATGTCGCTGCGCGGCCACATATATACCACGCGGGATGCGGTTTTCAAGTGAATTCAAGTGAAGGCTGGTTGAAAGCTTTCGGGGCGGATGCCTGGTGATCGCTCGATCGAAGCGGGCCGCCGATCGTCAACGCAATTGTGCAGCCGCCACGAGCAACACCATGCTGCCGATCGCGCCGTCGAGCAGGCGCCACGCCGTCCCCTTGCGAAACAATGGCGCGAGCAATTGCGCACCGTATCCGAGGCCGGCAAACCAGATCGGACTCACCACCATTGCCCCGAGCGCGAACGATTCTCGCGCTCCCTCGGGCTCACGCGCGCCCGCCGTGCCGATCAGCAGGACGACGTCGACATAGACGTGCGGATTGAGCCACGTGAACGCAAGTGTCATCAGCACGACGGACCACGCGGTTTGGCGGCCCCCTCCAGCCGCGTTGCCGCGCGTTTGCGATCCGTCGACGTCCATGACCGCATGCCCCGATCGCAACGCGCGCCGCAACGCCGAGAGCCCGAACCAGGCGAGATAGGCGAGGCCTGCATAAAGGATGAACTCGACGAACCTCGGATAGCGCGCGGCAAGCGCCGATGCGCCGCCGACGCCGGCAGCGATCAGAACGAAGTCGGAGAGGCCGCAAATCGCCACGATTTTGCCGATATGCGAGCGCATGATGCCCTGGCGCAGCACGAAAGCGTTCTGCGCGCCGATGGTGACGATCAATGACGCCGAAAGGGCGGCGCCGTGCGAGAAAGCAGTCCAGTTCATGAGATCGAGCGATGCGGTAAGCGATGGACGAGCGATGCGAATGCGCGTAGTCTGCCGTCTCGTATGATAGTAAGAGAAGCTAATTTTCTTAAACGAGATTAAGAAGCGCTAATGTTCGACTACGCTCTGCTCGATGCGCTTGCCGCCGTCGTCCGACATGGCTCGTTCGATCGCGCCGCGAGCGAACTCAATGTCACGCCTTCCGCGATCTCGCAGCGTGTCAAGCTGCTCGAGGAGCGCATCGGCAGCGTGCTCGTGAAACGCGGCCAGCCGTGCGTGGCCACCGCTTCGGGTGCGCTACTGTGTCGCCATACCGAGCGCGTCCGCTTGCTCGAGGCGGAGCTGACGGGACGCATGCCGCTGATGCCGGGCGGCGCCGCGCTCGCCGACGTCTGGCCGACGCTGCGTGTGGCAGTGAACGACGACAGCGTCGGCAGCTGGTTCGTCGAGGCGGCATCGGCGTTCTGCGTCGAGCGACAGGTCTTGCTCGATATCGTGATCGACGATCAGGATTACACGGCGCAGCGCATTCGCGATGGCAGCGTGCAAGGCGCCGTGACGACGCAGGCAGAGCCGGTACAGGGTTGCCGCTCGACGCGGCTCGGCACGATGCGCTATCTGGCCGTCTGTGCGCCGGCGTTTTTCGAGCGGTATTTCGCCGACGGCGTGAATCGCGAAGCGTTGCGTCGCGCGCCTTGTGTCGTCTTCAACGCGAAGGACGCTTTGCAGACGCGCTTCATGCGCCGCATCACGCGCGCGCAGGTCGATCCGCCCGTGCACTGGGTACCGCACGTCAGCGGCTTTTTGCGCGCCTGCATGACGGGCCTTGGCTGGGGGATGTGTCCGGCGCAGACGATTGCCGCGTCGCTCGCGGCCGGCGATCTCGTCGAATTGCTGCCGGGCCGGCACCTCGATATCGACCTTTATTGGCAGAGCTGGCGCCTCTCGATCGGCTTGCTCGACGAGTTCACCGCCGTATTGAAGAAGCGCGCCGGACAATACCTGAGTTGAGCAGGCGAGCGCCGTGTCAATTCGTGCTGCTCACTCACTGCCGCTCGCACCCGTTCGGCCGACGCGCTCGATGAGCGCCATGCTCGCCAACGGATTGTGTGCTTTGAAGCCGCTGATCACGTAAAGGTAGACATCCCTTGCCGACTTCTTCGATCGATGCGCTGCGTTCGGTTCGGCGACGGTTTCGAGCCCCGTCGGGGTGCTGCCGGACGCCCAGTGCCGTATATGGTCGGCCCAAAGGTCGAGCTCGCTCTCTGAATACCCGCAGCGCTCGGATTCTCGCGTGCCCATGATTCGCGCGTAGACGAAGGGCGCCGTCAGGTCGGCGATCTGCGGATACTTGCTGTCGCCCGCCACCACCACAGCCACGCCATGCTCGCGGGCCAGCGCGACGAACTCGGCGCTGCGGAAGCTCGGATGCCGCACTTCGACCGCATGACGAACCGGCTGGCCGTCGACACGATCGGGCAGCAGTCGCAGGAATGCTTCAAAATCCTCCGCATCGAATTGCTTCGTGGGCGCAAACTGCCAATTGATCGGGCCGAGCTTCTTCTTGAGCTCCATTACGCCGCTCGAGAGGAAGCGCTCGATCGAATCGCCGGCTTCGCCGAGCACGCGCCGATGAGTGGCGAAGCGCGGCGCTTTGACCGCGAACACAAAGTCGTCGGGCGTTTCGTCGTGCCACTTCGCAAACGTTTCGGGCTTTTGCGTGCCGTAGAAGGTGCCGTTGATTTCTATGGATGTCAGCTTGCGGCTCGCGAATTCGAGCTCGCGCTTTTGCGCAAGTCCCTCCGGGTAAAACGGCCCGCGCCACGGTTCGTACGTCCAACCGCCGACTCCGATGCGGATTTCGGCACGGGCTTTTTGAGCTGCTCGATTCATCTCCGTTTCTCCCGTTTCGAAATACAAGACGTCACTGTAGTCGATGGACTTGGTTCCTGAATAGTGCGTGCGCCGCTTGCCGAATGCGCGCCACCCCGCCTGTCGTCACCGATCGCCTTCTCACGGCCGCGACGCTTTTTGGCCAGTAAGTCTGCGGTAAGTCAATCGGCTTTACATTCTGCGTCGTTTTATCCATCACCTCCCAGGAAAATGATCGTGAAAAAATCGCCCGGCCGCGAACGCCAGTCGTTGTTGCTCTTCGTTTGTTTGCTGTCATTGTCGGCCCCGGCATGGGCTGATGGTGAAGGCGCCGGCCAACCCGAAGCCGACGGTACGGGTTTGGCGATCTTGAACAACGCCACGAACGTGACGCATTGGGGCCTTGGCGCGGGAGTCGGCATCGAGCAGTCGCCGTATAAGGGGTATGGCAGCAAGGTATCGCCCATTCCGTTACTCTACTTCGACGATAAATGGGTGCACATTCTCGGCACGACGATCGATTTGAAAATTGGGAGTTGGAGCGGCGTCAGCGTCGCACTGCGCGGGCAGTTCGCGCTTTTCGACGGATACAAGGGCTCGGATGCGCCGATCCTGAACGGCATGCAAAACCGTAACGGTGCATTTTGGTACGGCCCGGCGCTCGCTTGGCAGACGACCTTCGGCACGCTGTCGGGCGACTTTCTGCTCGGAGGAAACAAGGGTGAGCGCGCGAAAATCGACTATGGAAAGTCGTTCGCGTTCGGGAGCATTTCGATCGAGCCGCACGTAGGTCTGGAATGGCTGGGCAGCAAATACGTCGATTACTATTACGGCGTCAGGCAATCGGAAGCGCGGTCGGGCCGCCCTGCCTACAACGGGACGTCGACCTGGAACGTATCGGTCGGAAGCCGAGTCGACTATGCACTGACTCCACATCAGAAGGTCATCCTGGACGTCGGCGTGTCGCATTTCGGCAGCGGCATTACCGATAGCCCGCTGGTCGGGAAGCGATTCATTCCGGAGGCCAGGATCGGTTATATGTATCAATTCAAATGAGCGTGCCGTCATGCCGCGAGTTGCCATCATCGAAGATCACGAGCGCCTCGCCGGCATGTTGCGCCAGGCTTTGGCCGGAGCAGGGATCGAGGCCGATCTGTTCTGCAACGTTGGGGAAGCGACTTACGGCCTGAGCCACGCCGACTACGCGGCGCTCATCATCGACCGCGGCCTGCCGGATGGAGACGGTCTCGCGTTTTTGCGAACGTTGCGCGCGGCGGGACGAATGACACCCTGCCTGATGCTGACTGCGCGCGATGCGTTGCATGACCGCATCGACGGGCTTGAAAGCGGCGCGGACGACTATGTGACCAAACCGTTCGAAATGAGCGAGCTCGTTGCACGCGTGCGCACGCTGATGCGCCGGCCCGCTGTACTTGCTACGCTCATCGCATCGTTCGCCGACATCGCGGTGGACCCGCTGCAACGCACGATGACCTGTGACGGCCGAACAATCCTGCTCGCGCCCGCCGAACTCCAAGTTATGCTATGCCTCATAGCGGCGGCGGGCCGGACCGTGCGGCACTCGATACTCGAGCACGCAGCCTGGGGCCTGGGCGAAGCGGTGACGCCGAACGCACTCGAAGTGACGGTGCACCGCCTTCGCAAAAAGCTGACGTCGATCGGTGCAACGACGCGGCTCACGAATATACGCGGGGCCGGCTTCATGCTGAGGGAAGCGTGAAGCCAGCTCGTCACCGCATGCATGCTGCCGCCAAGAGGCGCAAAAAAGCCATCATGCTCAGTCAGTGGGTCCGGAGCCTGTCGACGCGCCTATGGGTGACGAACGTAGCGGCGTTCGCGATCAGCTTGGCCTTGCTGTCCGCCCTGGCAATTTACGTCCTGGATCATTACCCCGAGGTCTTCGGGCGGCGGACGCAGACGGAGATCGTCCGTCATATCGCGGCCGGATTGAAATTCGACGACGCCGGCCGGCCCGTTTCGGTACAGCTCAACGATCGCATCGCTTTGGTATTTCGGCTGCTCCCTAACGAGGTGAAGTACCGCGTGCTGGATGCGGCGGGGCACCCACTGCTGTCGTCCGCCGCTCATAAAGACGACGCTCCATGGTTGAACGAAGGATTGGCTCGAGCGGCGGGCACGATTGTGCAGGCGACGATCGAGGGCAAAGAATACGCGGTCGCCACGCAACTTGTGTCGAGCGGAGAGGCGCCTTTTTACGTGCAGCTTGCGACGAGCAAGCAATTCGTCGACGTGCTCGTCATTTCGAAGCTCGAACCGATTCCGGGTACGGCGCGGTTCGTGCTCCTTATTGCGACGATCATTTTCGGGCTGACGCTGCCGCTCACGATCCGCCACGTCCTGAGGCCGTTGCGAGAGGCATCGAGCGCGGCGACGCAAATCGAGCCGCGAAACTTGAAAACGAGGCTTTCGACGAGCGGCATTCCCAGCGAAATCAAGCCGCTCATCGACGCCTTCAACGAAGCGCTGACCAGACTCGAAAACGGCTTCATCGTTCAACAACAGTTTCTTGCCGCGGCTGCGCATGAATTGCAGACGCCACTGACGCTGGTAAGAGGGCAGATCGAGTTGCAGCCGGAAATCAAGCAAAAGGAGTTCTTGCTTCGCGAGATCGACTTGATGGCTCGCCATGTCAGGCAACTGCTGCATTTGGCCGAAGTCAGCGAAGCACAGAACTACAGCTTCGATCAGGTAAGCAGCGTCGAAGTCGCGCGGGAAGTCGTCGACTATTTGGACGGCAAGGCCAATTCGAAGCAGGTGACACTCCATGTGGAAGCGAGCGACACGCAGCCGCACGTATGGGCGGATCGCAGCGCGCTCTTCGTTCTCCTAAAGAATCTCGTCGAAAACGCGATCAACGTTTCGCCGGTGAGCGGCGTGGTCGTCGTGACGATCGAGCAGGCGTCGATCCGGGTCGAGGACGAAGGGCCCGGTATCCGGTTCGAACATCTGCCGTTCCTCTTTGATCGATTCTGGCGAGCGCCGGAGTCCCAATACGACGGGGCAGGCCTCGGCCTCGCGATATGCCGGGAGATCGCGGTTGCACACCAATGGCGATTGACGGTCAACGTGCTAAAGACGGGCACACGGTTTAGTGTCTGGCTGTAGCCGTCGCTGAACGAAAAATCCGGTGAGCTTCGAATTCGCCTTACTTATAACGAAAACGAAACGCCTCAGGCATAAGAATACGCCCCGCGATTACATCGGCAATTCCGCGGCGGAGCGCCAATACCCTGCCCGCATCCGCCGGCTGCGTTAGTTACGCAACAAGACGATGCGACTCACGTTTGCCGAATTTTGATCATGGCCGCTGGTGAACTACGCTAGCAGTGGCGCCGAAACTGGCGCGCCGCGCTGATCGCGCTTTCCATTTATAGGACGCAAGCAGATGAAATACGACGTCTTGATCGTGGGCGCTGGTTTTGCGGGCGCGGTCTGCGCGGAGCGTCTCGCCGCTGCGGGCAAGCGAGTGCTCATCATCGATAAAAGGAGCCATATCGGCGGAAATGCATTCGATTGTCACGACAAAAACGGCGTGATGATTCATCCTTACGGGCCCCATATCTTCCATACGTCCAGCAAGCGCATCTTCGAGTATCTTTCGAATTTCACCGACTGGCGTTTCTACGAGCATCGTGTGCTCGCTTGCGTGGACGGAACGCTTTATCCGATCCCCATTAACCGGACAACGATCAACAAGCTATACGACCTCGATCTCGATGAGCAGGCCGTGACGGCGTATCTGGAATCGGTGAGAGAGCCCCGAGATCGCGTGACGACGAGCGAAGACGTCGTGCTGAGCAGCGTCGGCCGAGACCTGTGCGAGAAATTCTTCCGCGGCTACACACGCAAGCAGTGGGGACTCGACTTGTCCGAACTATCGGCCGGAGTGGCGGCGCGGATACCGACCCGCGCCAACGACGACGACCGTTACTTCACCGATGCATTCCAGTTCATGCCCGCCCAAGGTTACTCATCGATGTTCGAGAGAATGCTCGCGAGCCCGAACATCGAGTTGCGACTATCGGAGGATTTCCACGCCATCAGGTCGGTTGTCGAGCGTCAGCATACGGTCTATACGGGGCCCATCGATGCATACTTCGATTTCCGCTTCGGCAAACTCCCTTACCGCAGCCTGGCGTTTCAGCACGAACATCTGAGCAACGTAGGACGCTTCCAGCAGACCGGGACGGTCAACTACCCCAACGATCACGAATACACGCGGATCACGGAATTCAAGCATCTGACCGGCCAGCACCATAGCGGCACGTCGATCGTGAGGGAGTATCCGCGGGCGGAGGGCGAGCCGTACTATCCCATTCCCCGGCCCGAGAACGAGGCGCTTTTCAAGCGCTATAGCGAGCTCGCGGAGGCCACGCGCGATGTCACATTCGTGGGCAGGCTCGCGCAATACCGTTATTACAATATGGACCAGGTCGTTGGTGCCGCGCTGAAAGCCGCGGAGGATCTGATCTTATGAAACCGGCCAGCGTTGCTGCGATCGTCGTTTCGTTCAATCGACGAGCCTTGCTGCAAGAATGCATCGAGGCGCTCCTCGCCCAAACATGGCCACTGGATGCCATTTTCGTCGTCGACAACGGCAGCAATGACGGCTCGCGCGAATATCTGGCTGCCGTCGAGGCGAAGCACGACAGGGTTGTCGTCTTTTTGACGGAGAGCAACATCGGCGGCGCCGGCGGGTTTGCGACGGGTCTGCGCGCGGCGGCGGCGAAGGGCTTCGATTGGTATTGGCTCATGGACGACGACGCTGAGCCGATGCCCGATGCGCTCGAAAAACTGATGGTGTCGGACGACGCCGCCCGGGCAGGCGTTGTCGCACTGTGCGGCTCAGTGCGGGGCATCGATCGACGCACGCAGCTCTGGCACCAGGGCACCTTCGACGAGCGAATGCGACTGATCGCGCCGACGGCTGAGCACCATGCCGCCGCTTCCTTCAAGACCGACTACATGTCGTTCGTCGGTGCCTGCATCCGAGACGATGCGGTTCGACGGGTCGGCTTTCCGTCCCAGGAATATTTTCTCTGGAACGACGACGTCGAATATACGGCACGTCTGAGCCGCATCGGCGAGCTGCGTTGCGTGACTGCCTCGCACATGACCCACAAGGACGGTGAAAACCGCGATTTGACGGAGAGCCGCCGGTCTTTGCGCGCGTGGTTCACGAGCAGGCGCATGCCAGCGGCGACGCAGTGGAAGTATGCATGTGGACTGCGCAACTATGTGCATATGGTGTTTCGGCATCGCGGTCCCGCGCCGATTTGGGCGGCGTCGCTCTTCGCCAGAAGGCTCGCTCGTGTGCTGGTCTTCGGCGATCGCCGTCTTAGCGTCATCTTGCTGTACGTTCGATACTTCGAGCAAGCGGTCGGGCGCAGGCAGTTCGATACAGTCAGGCCGACCGATTGGAAAAAGACGCTCGGGGAGTCGTGACTCGAGCATATGCGGACATCCGCGGTTATCTATGCGTCTGCGATGCCGCGCCTGACGGCTCGTTTATCTCCGTAATAACCCGACCAAAACCAAAGGTACGATCGAAATAGCGCGGAAGTCGCTTTTGGCGAGATGCCCGAATGCAATCATTCGCCAAGTGAGAAAGCCCGCGATCATATTCAATCGACTGATAAAAACAAAGCCTTGCACAATGCTGACAACAACGCTGACAGGGAGCGCCAGCGCAGTACGAGCATTGCGTTACTCAATAGGGACAATTCTCGGTTCGCCAAGTGTTAGCGCGCAAGCGACTTTTCTTGAACTTAGTTTTTTATCGCCTAGGATTAAACCCACGTTTGCAAACGTGCGTCTCCGTCAGCACATCGCGGCTAAAAGTCGCCGATTTTGCCGTCTTCCCAATGTTAATGCGATATCTTGACGTTCAAGAGGTGGCTTCATGACTAACGCACGCAACAGCAACAGTGCTGCTCGACTAATTGTCGCGTCGGTCCTCGCCGGCATGGCCGGCTCCGGCGCACAAGCGCAAAGCTCGAACGCGGCACCGGCTGCCGCGTCCGCGCCCGGTCTCGCGGTAGCGGGTCAAGCGCAGGCAAACGTACCGTTCCCGTTCCCTCATGGCGTACACCCGTTTGGCGTCGGACCGAAACTCCCGCCTGCCAGCGCGCTCGATGGATCGGCTGTCGACAAACAGAACGGGGGGGACACGATCGATCCCAACCGATTCCGCGACGATTCCGGGCCGTCTGTGGATACACCGTACCATGCTCCCGATCCCGTGACCGCCGCCACGGCAGCGCAAACACCTGGAGCCGCCGCGGCCTCAACGTTTACCTCGACGGACTGGCCGACGTTTGGCATGAACCGGCAGCGGACCGGGTATAACTCCGTCGAGACGGTGCTGAGCCCGACCAGCGTGAGTCAAACGACGATGAAGGTGCACTGGACGTCGATTCCGCTCGATGGCGCCATTCTGACTCAGCCGGTACTGGCTACCGGCGTGTCGGTCAAGGGCGTGCTGACCGACCTCGTCATCGTTGCCACGGAGGGAAACACCACATGGGCGCTGAATGCCGCGAATGGGCAGGTCGTTTGGCAAAGCGCAGCCATTCCTCAAGCGATCTTGCCGTCGACCTGCAGCGGCCTGTTCCAAGGCAAGATCGGCGTGCAGGGAACACCCGTCATCGATCATCCCAACAACCGGGTCTTCGTCGTGAGCGGGAGAGGCTACCTACATGCGTACGATCTCTCGACGGGGGCGGACCTACCGGGCTTCAACCTGCCTCTTCTCGACGCGGCGAATGTCTCTCCACGGACGATGGTCTACGGCGGCTTGACGCTGAGTCCGGACAGTTCGTCGATATACGTTGCGACGGCTGGCGACCCCTGCGATACGCAGCCGTACCACGGACAGGTCGTTCACGCGACGACGAGCAACCCCGCCACCATCTTGCAACGCTGGTATCCGACCGGTTCAAGCGGGCCTAACGGGGGCGGCATTTGGGGTGCGGGAGGCGTATCGATTCCCCCCGACGGGACAGTCGTCTATGCGCTCACAGGCAACGCATTCGCCACTCCCGAGAACGCCGGGTTCGCGGAACACCTCGTGAAGCTCACGCCGCAGCTGGCCGTGGCCGCGGCGAACTCGCCGCTCACTCCCACGCCGAACGAGGACGCCGATTTCGGTGCAACGGCATTGCTGTTCCAGCGCCCCAACTGCCCGACGATGCTTGCTGCCTATAACAAGTCCGGGAACCTGTACATCTATAACCGGGCAACGATCCAGCAGCAAGGTCCGATTCAAAAGTTGACGATTGCACTGCCATCGGCCGACGGCAGCAACATCGGCCTGCCTGTGTTCGACCCGGTGCTCAATCAGCTTTATGTTGTATCCCCATCGGGCTCGGGCAGCAACAACTTGTACAAACACGGCCTCATGGCCCTGTCCATCACCAGCAGCTGTACGATCAACCCCACACCCGTATGGCAAGATCTGGTCGGCGTGAACAGCCCCACGTTCAATCCGGCTATTCCGCCTGTCGCGGCCAACGGTGTCGTGTATTACGCCGACGGAATGGGCAACGACGTGTTCGCGGTCAACGCGACGGACGGAACGATTCTCTTCCAAGACCACTACACGCCGGCGCAGAGCGGCGAGGGCAACTTCGCGTCGCCGATGGTCGTGAACGGGCAGCTCTTCGTCGCCGGAAGCGACCACGTGGTTCACGCTTATGGCTTATAAGGGGTGACGCCGGCCGGGGCGTGCATGGGACCACGGGTCTCACGCACGCCCCGGCCAGCCTGCAATCATGCTTGGCCGCGGGCGTGATGCTCGCGGCTTCACCAAGATTCCACACCGTTGCAAACGAGAGTCGACAACTACCGGCCCGTACTCATGCGCGGATGCTCGTGGCCGTACGTCGCCACGACTGCGCGACTCGTGGTGCGCGCGATGCCAACAACAACGACACGGCGAGCGACATGATCAGTACGTTCGACGGCGATGTCAGTCGGTGTTCCGAGCAGGACATTGCAATCAGGCATACGGCAGAAAGCTCGACGAACAGATATCCCACGTAGTCCGTTGCCCCCTCTCTCCAGGCCCTCGTTGCACCGTCGGAAGCCCAGGCGATGAGTTGCCACATGAAACGCATCATGAGTATGAGGCCGACCACGCCCAGCTCCGCGAGAATGTTCAAATAGGAGTTATGCGCGTGCGAATCGGAGTGAACGATCTCTACCTCGAGTGGCTGGCCGAACAATCCGAAATAGTCGATGACACGCGCGATATGGTCGTCGAACGAGCCGAAGCCCAAGCCGAACACGGGACTCTGACTGAAATAGGCCAGCGCTCGCGGCCACAGCCATTCGTAGCGGATATCGAGGTTGGCGACCTTTTCATCGGGATTTGCGATGTCAAAGGGAAATCCGAAGTAGTCAACCGATGGCCTGGTGTGATAGGCCGCGACGGCAAGCGATATCGCGATCACGCCAACGATCAACGAAACCAGCATCCAGCGCTTTCTACCGAAGACGACGTACGGGAGCACCACCAGAACGCCGAGCATGGACCCTCGGCTGTATGTCGACACCAACATGGCGGCATTGAGCGCCAGCACGGCAAGAAGCGACCAGCTGCTTTTGTTCAGGTAGCACGCCAGCCCGAGACAAAAGAGCATCGCCAGAAAGCCGCCCGCGGCGTTGCGTGCGATGAAGTAGCTGCCAAACGTCTCACCGGCGTTTTCGAGCGGAGAAAGCAAGCCGTGATGCACGAGGTACGACGCATACGGCGGAACGTTCGCCAGGACCGCAAACACGAAAAAGCAGGTCAGCAACTTGTTGACGTTCCAACGATGGTTGTACACACACCCAGCCAATATCGGCGCGTACGAGACGAAGAAATTTCCGTCGCGCCGATAGAAGTCGAAATTGACGAGCGATGCGGGATCGTAGATGAGCGTGGAAAGCAGCGCATAGCCCGCAAAGAGCGATAGCGACGTGACAAAGGCCGGATAGGTTCGCCCATAGAATCGCCACGCACATAAGACCATCGGAGCGAAACCGATCGCGCTGATGGGCACGAAGTTCGTCACCGTGAGAAACAACGCAATCAACGAAACGTACGCCATCGCACTGACTCCTTCACAAGCGCTGCCATCGCGACGACATCGCGCGCCGCAACGGCAATGTCCATGCGGTAGCGCGGGTGCACATCGTCGATGAACCGACGCTCACCGCTAGTGACGATCATATTTTCCAGGGCCATGGTCGCCGCTACGCAACGGGAGTCAGCACGAGATACGCGAGATGACGCGGCGCCTCGTCGGGCGGACCATTGGTCGATTTCGGCACCATGAAGCGAATCGATAAAGCGTTCCGCTCCCAGCCGGACACCAAGCTCTCCTTTGGGCTGCGCGTTCCCGTTATGGCGTCGATCAATGCGATTCGAAATCGGCTCGACGCGACCGCGGGCAGGTCGTCGAGGTACACGGTGCGCCAGCCCGGTGCAGCGGTAACTTGCAGCACGATTGCGTCGTCCGAACACAACGCGCGGACGTGCGAATCGGAATCGGATCGAAACGAAATTCGACACGGAGAGAGCGCGCCCGAAACGGTTCTATGCAACACGATCAGCGAACTGCCCGACGCGTTGTACGTTCGCGGTGGTCCGCGGTGCGTCAGCCGGAAAGGCTCGAAGCCGTCCCAGTGATAGACCATCGTCACGTACTTGTTGTCCTCGTTCCAATCCCGTCCGAGCGCCCAGACGGCGAGCTCGAAGAGGTACGTCGGGAGAAAGTGGGGGTCCTCCATGTACCGGTCCCCGATCTCGGTCTGCCATATCCCGCGGGCATCGCCGTTGGCGACGTAGCGTTGGTAGAGCGCATCCATCTGCGGGATGCCTAGGTAGTGAATGTCGAGATAGTCGACCCAGTCGAGCATGCGAGCGCCATGCACCGAGCTTCGGTATTCGAGCCACTCGAAATAGTGGCTCAAGCCGCCCTGGTCTGGCCACCCGCCATAAACCACGTAAGCGTCATACTTGCGAATGATTTGCGCGGCGGGAATGTGGATGCGGTCCACGTAGTCCTGCATCGCACGCGCATAGGGTCCGGAATGGCGGTCACCGTCGAAATTCGGCCCATGCCAAAACGTCGCTTGAGGCGCGCCCCCCGTCAGGGGGCCAGCGGCTTCATTCCATATCTGGAAGTATTTGAGGTGATAGGGCGGTGCCGAGTACTTGCGCACCACTGCCTCCACGTAGCGCTCCCAGGACCGAACATCTTTCGGGGCCGATTTGTCATCACCTGGACGAGAGGCGTTCCATACCGGCGTATAGGCAAGGAGAAGCAGCGAGTTGATGCCGTTGCGGTTGTTCCGCGCGATGATGGCCGGCAGGTCGAACGCAAAGCCGGCGCCTGTTTTGTCGACTTCGACTTTGTCGTCGCTCAGCGGAGGCAGGATACCCGGTCCCACCGAGTCGCGGCCCCAAGTCAGACCCATGGCTTGCCACACGCTCACGTCCTTCGGCGACAGCGGCCAGCCGTTCGAGCCGATCAGTTGCGTGATTTTGCGGCGGCCCTGCTTCGCGACCTTGGCTTCCTTGGCGCGCGTGGCGGCGAACCCGGGAACGCCGCCGACGGCGACGCCTGCCAATGCGGCAAGCGTCATCACCGCGCTGCGCCGACCTGTTGCAATGCACGCTCTTTTCTGCATGCCGTCGTCTCGATAAAGGGGGCGTCGCCAATGCTCGTTGGCCTAATACTTGCCGGTCGTCAGCTCCTATGCTCGATCAGATCGAGCGTTTTGTAACCCATGGCGTAGGCATACCCGCGATTGCTCCGGCGCAGTGGTATTGCGTTGAAAACGGCACCCATCAGGCGGGCATTCGCGTCCTGCAGTTTCTTCACCGTCTCCGCGATTTCCTGCTCTGTCTGCATGCCTGAGCGGACCACCAGCACCGTGACACCTGCTTCGTTCGCGACGATGGCTGCGTCTGCTACCGCAAGGAGCGGCGGGGTATCCACGATGACGAGATCGAATGCGAGACCTAACCGCCGCAGCACCTCCTTGAATCGCGCTCCCATCAGCAACTCAGCGGGGTTGCGTGGATAGCACCCGCAAGACATGAACGACAGCCCGTCGATACCGACGCTGCGGATGACGTCGCGCGGTTCCTTCTCGCCGGCCAGGACTTCCGATAAGCCGCGTCGATTGTATTGACCGAAAAAGTAGGCAAGCCGGCCGCGCCGCATATCGGCATCGATCAGCAAGACGCGCGACCCGACCTCGGCCTGAAGCACCGCCAGGTTCGCGGCAGCAAAGCTTTTGCCAGCGGATGGCGCCGCCCCCGCAAACATCACCACGTTATTGGCCGCTTGCGCGATTCCTCGATTCAATGTCGTACGCACGCCGCGGAGCGCCTCGACCGATTGATCATCCGGAAATCTGGCGGCCAGCACGCGGATGGGGCCATTACCGAGGAAGACAGCCTCGGAGGCATCGCCCGATAAGCGGGCCACCGCTGCGTCCTCCTGATTCGTCAACGCTCCATGCGCTTCGCCCGGCATCCGAGTCGTCATTACCGCGCGAATTTCTTCGTCCAGTCGTGCCTGATTTGCGCTGAACAGCACCTTTCCGAGGACGGGAACGCTCATGCCCTGCTCGACGAATAGCGGGTCCGTCACACCCGTCATCACATGATGACGGACGAAAACGAACACAGTGCCGGCGATGAGGCCAAGCACAGTTCCGGCGGATATGACCAGCAATCGGTTCGGCTTGACTGGCCGGTGCGGACGAAGAGCATCGTCGACGATGTGCACGCCGCCCGAAGTGCTCGCGCGGCGCACGGATAGTTGCTCGGCCTTGTTTTGCATCCCCAGGTAAACCGCTTCCGCCACCCGTGCATCTCGGGCCAGGTCCGCGCTTCTGCGTTCAGAGGTGGGCATGTCGGCAAAGCGCGCCTCGAATGCCTGATTGGCGCGCATCAAGTCGGCCAATTGCGTGTCGACATTGCGTACCCAGCGACTGTCCGGCTGGTAACGCTCGAGCAATTGCGTGCGCTGCAATTGGAGCGTCGCGATCTGTCGCTGGAAGTCGATTCCGCCTTGTAGATACGCTTGCGCTTCGGCTGTCGGCTGAAGCGAGTTCGCTGAATTTCGGTAGTCGTTGAGCGCCCGCTCCGCGCGCTTCAACTGTGCATTCAAGCGCGGCAGTTCTTTGTTGATGAACGCAAGTGTCGCTGTATCGTCGCGCTGCCGATTCGCGATAGCCAATGCGACGTACTGCTGGGCAAGCGCGTTGGCGACTTCGGCTGCCATCGCGGGCGAAGGGTTCATGTACGCGATTTGTATGACGCCCGTATCCTTGGCCTTGTCAATCACCTTCATGCGGTGTAGGAACTGATTGAACGCGTCAATCGGATTCCAGCGAATCACCTTGAATATCGTTCCCGGGCGAGCAACAAGCTGAGTCACTGTGATGGTGACGCCCGAAGACGAAGCCGGTTCGCCCACGAACCCGCTCAGCAGGTGCTCGCCCGAAGGCCCGCGCAGCTCGTATTCGTGATCGGCGAGCGAAACGAGTTCAAGCGACTCGTCTTCGAGCGCCGGGGGCACGTGGAGCGAGGCGATCTTGATTTGTTCGCCGCCCCATGCGAACGAGTCGAGCCAGAGCCAGGGGCGTGCAGGCTTTCCAGGGGTGGCGAACGCGCTCGCAATCGCTCCCAGAATCGGAAATGACCGCGGCGTGATCGTGAGGTCGAATTGATAACGCTCGATGACAGGCTCGATCACCGAGCGGCTCTGCATCACCGCAATCTCCCCGCTCGGAGACGGCGCCGCGGGAGGTTGGTATACCTGGTTCTCGGATGCGATGCCGAGCGCATTCGGTTCGGGCGCATCCAGGCGCAGCAATACGTCACCGGAATAGAGCGGCTCGGCGAGAAAGGCGTAGGCGACGGCCAGTCCGATCGTGACTGCGGCGATCGCGGCAAATTCGGACAGGTGATCGCGCAACAGGTTGAGCACCTCTCGCGCGGAGAGCTGATCGCGGTCATCGGCTGCGCGGGGGAGTCCTCTGTCGAAGCGGGAGTTGCTCACGAGCGTCGTCCTCGAAGTTTCAACGTGTGCCTACCGTTGAAGGTTGGTCACGGAACCATGTCCCTCGTCATCCCGGTGCTAGATACTGTTGCTGCTGTTGCGAAACGCCGTACGCGGTACCTGGCGCAACTTGAGAATGGGAAGCGGAGCGCTGACTCGCGACGACCATTCCTCCGTCCGCCGCAACTCGCTGCGAAAGCTCGCGAGACGCACCTCGATGAACGCGCGAAACGCGGCATTGAACTGCTCGGTCCTGAAACGCTCGGCGTTTCGGCGGCAGTCTTGGGGATCGAAAGCCCACGCATGGTGTTCGAAGCAATCGAGGGCGTCCAACAGCGATTCTGTTGTTTGCTCGTGGAAGAACACGCCGGTCGCATGCTCCCTCGGGTATCCCAAGACCGACTCCAGCGCGCCCCCTTTTCCATACGCGATGACCGGCGTGCCGCACGCTTGCGCTTCGACCACTGAGATGCCGAAATCCTCTTCAGCCGCAAACACAAAGGCGCGGGCGCGCTGAAGATGGTCTCGCAAGACCTCGAATGGCTGGTAGCCCATTACTTCCACGTTGGGCCCCGCCGCCGCTTTGACCTTCGCCATGTCGGGGCCGTCGCCGATCACGACCAGCCGGCGCTCCGGTGTTTGCGAGAACGCCTTCACGATCAGATCGATCCGCTTGTACGGCACCATGCGCGATGCGGTCAGGTAAAAGTCGCCCTTGTGCGTCTCCAAAGACAGCGCACTGACGTCGACGGGCGGATAGATGACCGTCGCATCACGTCCATATACTTTCTTGATCCGCCTGGCCACAAAGCGCGAGTTCGAGATCAAGTAGTCCACCCCGGTTGCCGAGCGCGAGTCCCAGCCCCGGATGTAGTGCAGCAGCACGCGCGCCAATGCCGACTTGAGTCCCGAGCTCAGCCCCGCTTCACGCAGATATTGGTGTTGCAGGTCCCACGCGTAGCGGATCGGCGAGTGGACATAACTGATATGCAATTGGTCCGGTCCCGTCAACGTCCCTTTTGCGACCGCATAGGAACTCGAAATCACGAGCTCGTAGCCCGACACGTCGAACTGCTCTATCGCAAGCGGCATGAGCGGCAGATAGTCCCGGTAGTGCTTGCGCGCGGACGGCAGCCGCTGGATGAACGACGTATACACCGGTCTGCCCTTGAGGCACGTCCGGTCCTCCAGAAAGTCGACGAGCGTATAGATGTCCGCCTCAGGGAAGCATTCGATGATCTGTTCAAGCACTCTTTCCGCTCCGCCGTACACAACGAGCCAGTCATGCACAATCGCAACTCTCATCTCCAGATCCCCCTGCCGTTGGATTTAAGGTGCATACAGATGCTCGAGAAAGCGCTGAGCTTTCAGGGAATTTTCACAGACATTAGATCTCCATCGGACAATCCAATTAAAACTGACGTAATCCTCCCTGGAGTTGCGCGCATCCGACTCTATGAGTCAATGATTATTTTTTCGCTCCGATTCGTCTAACATTCGTGCGATTGTGCGCGCCATCTGACATTAGACTGTATGTGCGCGATTATCAACCACAAAAAAATCCGGTGTTCCTCCGAAGCACGAGTCGCTTCCTGCGCAGACGCGTATCGCACCAGCGACGTGCGCGACGGCACGCGCGTGGCGCGATATTGCGAGCCGCTGCGCGCAAGCAGGGCGATTACGATGACGAAAAAGCGATGGCTCGCCGCAGCTTGAATTGGCATTGATCGATTGCGGTGTCCACACACCGGGGGAAGCCGAGCGCGGAATGCGGAGCTAATAATTCAACGTGACTCCGCATTAACGCCAGCGATGCCAGAACGATTCCGCCATTTCCTGGAAAGAAGTGGCGAGTCATCGCTATGCCAGCATTTTCCGGCCAATTCCAAGAACAAAGCGACGACCGATTGTCTTCATATCATGAAGCGCTTCGCCCGTTGCCCATCTGCCAAAGCCAGACGAGGCGCCGCCGCACGGCGCGTTCGACCCGTTTCGGCGCGATTCTTTGCAGCCACTTCCGCTTGGTCACGGACGGCTCGGTCAATCGCTCTTCGAGCCAACGCAATCGCGCTTCGTTTTCCCGCTCGCGGTCCGCATAGAGCGCCAGCGGGAACGGATGCCCAAGCCGCTGGCCATAAAGCGCGTGAGCGGCATCCACGATGTCGCGGTTCTCCTCCCGCTGAGTAAAGAACGCGAGGTGGACGAACGGTACGCGACGCACACAGACGATCCGGAGATCGTTGCGTTCGCAATACATGTGCATCATATGCTCGTCATCGTGTCCCCCGTCACCGATCGCATCCCACAGTGGCTTCCGAAACAGGATGCAGCCGATCGAATAGCGCGATTGTGCCGGCACGTCGCATGGCGCAAGTGCTTGCGTGGCAGCGATGAATGCATCGGGCTGAAGGGTGGTGCGCTCGTGCAGCCAGCGTGCGATGTGGGGGTAGCCCCATATCGTCCCGTTCGTGCCCGTCTCGATCTGCTCCGCGGGAATGATACGGAGCGGAAAGCGCCCGCTCTTCCCCGTCCCGACGAAATGCGGATGCGCCTGCGTAGCAAAGTACTCCTGCTCCAGGTTCATCACCTTCATCACCTGAGGGAAACCCCAGCCGTTGTTGTTGATGAGCGGCGTGACATACGCGAGCTTGCCGCCGCTTTCTTGCTCGGCGTCCCCATAGGCCTCGAGCATATGGTCGAGCCATTGGTGCGTAATCGGGAACGCATCGTCGTCGACCTTGCACACCAGGTCGATTTCCGCGAACTCCGGCTTGGAAAGCAACTTCTTGATCGAGCGGTAGGGGTCGCCGGGCACGATGTCGTCGACGACTTTGACGACGCCGGGAAAAAGCCTCTCATATCGCCGAGCTACGCCGAGCGTCCGTTCCGCATCGTACCCCCCACGGCAATTCTGCAGCACGAAGAACGGCACACCGGGTGGCCGGTAAGCCATTTGGCTCGCAAGCGCCAGCTCCAGTGCCGCGTAGTCGCGACAGGCGAGTATCACGATAGCCGTACGCCGTGCCATGGTGGCGGGATGCGATGTGCTCATGCGTCAACTCCTTTTGGCGATCTGCTGCACTTACCATTCAGGTGGCGATGCGCTTGTCAAAAAGACCGGGACTCTTTTCCGAATGAGGTAAAGCGCCATCCAGCCCGTGACGAGGACTTCGGTTGCGAGCACGGACATCGCCGCGCCCCGCGCTCCCAGGTGAATCGCAAGAGGCACCAGCAGCGCGACGTTGAACACACCGGATCCGACCAGTATCTCGCTGAATTTCTTCTTCATGCCGAGCGGCAGCATCATTTGGAGCCCGAGCACATTGTTCAGGCTCACGAGCAAGGGCACGAAAGCCATCCAACGCAACACGTCGACGGCGGGTGCATATTGAGGTCCCATCGCTATGCGAACGATCCATGGCGCACCCGCCCAGAGCATCGCCGAAATTGCCAGCATGATCGCGCTCATCGCGTAAAGCGCTTTGCGCACGAGCGCATAGGCCTTAGCAGCGTCCTCGGCGAACAGCGCATTGACGCGTGGATAAAGGGCGTTGCTGAGCGGTCCGATCAGCGCCTGCGCCGCGTTTCGAATCTTGTCGGCGGCACCGAAGTAGCCTAGCGTGACGTTGCCGGCGAGAAACCCTAGCAATACGCTATTGGTCGTTGTGTAGAGGCTCACCGCCGCGGTGGAAATGAATACGTGCCAGCCTTCCCTGAACGCTTCCATGACATCGTTGGCGGTCGGCGTCCAGAGCGAAATCATCCTTGCGCGCACAATCAGTGTATGGGCGACGATGCCGGCGACGACGGTGCTCATCGAATTGATGAGCGCCGCGAGCCACGTGTCACCGGGTGAGTGCACCAGAAGGTAGGTAAGGGGTATCACGAGCACGCGTGCACTGAGTGTCGATACCGTGATGAAGAACATCCGCTCCAAGCCCTGAAACAGCCATTGCGGAAATAAAACGGTGCCGATGACGAAGGGGAACGTTGCAAACATGATTGCCCGCAGCTCGATCAGCTTCGGCACCAGCAGCACGCCAATCACAAGAAGCACCAGACCGGCGCACGCAACGAGCGCCTTCGCCGCTTGCGTCCGCCAAAAGATTCTTGTGACAGCCTCATGATCGCTCTGTACCTTTGCGATCTCGCCCGTGGCGGACCAATTGAAGCCGTAGTCGGCCAATAGGACCAGATAAGCAATGACTGCTTGAGCGAAGACATAGGCGCCGAAGTGACTCGGGCCCAGAACGCGGAACAGATACGGTAACGTGGCGAGCGGCAGCGCCATGTTCGCGGCTTGCAAGACCGAGAGTGCAACCATGTTCCGCAACATTCGGTGCGCCATAGTGAGTCGGTCCTCGGTTCTTAACCTTCTTTATGGCCGTCCGATCGGCGAGAAGTCAATCGATCAATAAAAACGAGCGCATTGAAGCGGTGATTTCCAATTGGTCATTCGATCAGACGGAAAGTGGAATGCGCATGAGACTAGAGACCCTGCGTGGTATTGAAACGGCCGGCTATGGCCGACCGTCAACTCGTATCGGCGGAACCTCGATTTGCATGATTCGTGCTAGACGCTCCGCATACCGATGAGGCAGAAAGTCACTCACGTGGTACGTCCTGTCAGCCATCGCGAGGTGCGCAGCAAGCTCGTCGAGCGCTGCGCGAAGGCTCTCAGCATCATCGTGATACACAATTTTATTGCCGACGGTATCGCCGAATGTGAATCGATAGTTTCCCTCTCGGATCAACGTGGGCAATCCCAGCATCGCGGCCTCGACGATGACGAGCGGCGCGATTTCGGTCCCGACCGATGGAAGCACGAGTGCGTCGGCGAAGCCACGTAGTGCGGAGAATAGTCGGTCGTGCGGCAGCCTGCCAAAGAAAATCAGCTTTCTCTTTTCGACGAGCGATGCATAGCGTTGCTCGATCGCCACGCGGTCGGGCCCGTCGCCAAAGACACCAACACATTCGATTCGCGCGAAATCGATCGAGTCGGCGAGCGCGATGAACTGCTCGAGGCCCTTCTCATACGCGATGCGTCCAACGAATGCAAGATTGAAGCGCTCTCGATTGCGCACGCTCACCGGCTTACTCGCCACGGGGAGCGCCGATGGGTTGTAGAGAACGATAGTGTTGTCGATGCCTCTGCGATGCAGAGCCTGTTGCATGAAATCGGACGGACAAAGTATCCGATCGAAGATGCGCTCGGGTTTATACACGATCCGTATCGCGTGCCAGTACGCCTTTGTGAAGATGTCATGAACTACTCCCTTCGCGCTGGCGCGCAGTCTCAGCAGACGCCACGTTGTTAGCTCATCGAGCGTCACATGCTCTATATGGCCGCTTACGTGGTAGTGCAGCGTAGGATTGTAATAAATCAGGTGGTAGTCGTGACATGTTATATACGCTGCGTAGCCCAGCTCGCGTTTGTAACGAGCGAGCACGCCGAGGATCGATGCTGACAAGGCATTGTGGTAGTTGTGGACTAGGATCCGATGCGGGCGGTACGTGATCAACGCTTGCTCGAGCGCGCGCGCTGCCGCGAGATTCCACGATCTGGAGAGCAGCGATGAACTTCCGTGGAACCGGCTTTCGTCGAAGCATTGCACTTCGACGCCAGGCATTGCGCTTAGAAGCTCGGCGGACTGTCGATAGACGACTTCCGCACCGCCTTTTTGCACGAAATCGTTGATCACTAAGACCCTGTAGCGCTGCATATCTGCCTCTTGTCCTGTGATGCGGTCGTT
Source organism: Trinickia sp. EG282A (assembly GCF_040965455.1). Classification (NCBI taxonomy): domain Bacteria; kingdom Pseudomonadati; phylum Pseudomonadota; class Betaproteobacteria; order Burkholderiales; family Burkholderiaceae; genus Trinickia; species Trinickia sp. EG282A. Next base: position 443,891 of record NZ_JBFRCC010000004.1, read on the forward strand.
CGGGGCAACGATAGCCGGGGGCGCGCGAGCAGCTACGTTGGACAGCGCACGGAGTTTCATAACGCCTTGATGACCGACTGCACGATCAGCACAGGCTCCTCGAACATTGTCGCGAGCTCGAAGCAAAACACGAATGCAAGCAGGTAACAAATAGCGGGATGGGCATCGAATAGCCGCAGGACCATCGGTGCAAAGCGTTTTTTTACTGGCTCGCGAGAAAGAATCAACGTGACAACAATGCCGATCGCGGCACCGCCGATAATGTCAGTCGCATAATGTAATCCGAGATAGACGCGCGGAAGACAGATGAAAATGACCAGCTGAAGGAAGGCAAAGACACCCACCCAGCGCCAGATAAGGAATATTCCCGTCGCAACAGAGGCCCACAGCATGGCGTGGTCGCTCGGGAACGAACTCCATGTTCTTCGAACGAGTTCCGGCGCTTCGGAGAGGGGGAATACGAGGTGCAGATCCGGGTTGTAGATCGGACGCACGCGAAATGGCAAGAAGAGCCCGAGTGTCCTTCCTACGATCATTGTCAACAAGCTGCTCGCAAGCGTGACGATCACCATCTCGCGCGCCCATCCGGCATCACGACGTGCCCCGAACCAAATCGCCCACAATAAGCCTGTCGGTACTACGCCCTTGAACAAGTTGAAGCTGGCGATGGCGCGCATTGCGTGATTAAAAAACGGCCAACTCACGGCGGCGTGCGTAATGAAGTTCTCTACGGCGGTATCGAATGTGTTCATCGTCGAGGAGGCGTGGAAAGAACTGGCGGCCGCCGTCCGCGGGCGTCGTTCGCTGTTGCGAGGGCGGGCGTTTCCTCGCGTCGGCCGCGATCTTGGCCGTTTCCTGAGTCATGACCATGCGGGCCATTGACAACGGAGGCCGTCTGATCTCCCGCACCGGCTTCGATCGCGCCCCATGCGAACTCCCAGTCTGGCATTAATTTAAACCTGCGGCCAGTGTCGGCGACGCAAGATGGTCGTGGCGCACTGCAATACAAGAATAACGGACGCTTTTGGGGTCGCAATGGCATTATCTTTAATCATATAATAATCGGAGAAATCGATGCCGGTTTAATAAGACGATTCGGCCAATATGCGCCGTATTTGCCGAATCGGCTTGCGCCGGACAACCGCGTAGGAAAATCCTGACGCAAAATTCGGTGATGCATTATCAAATGACATAAGTTATACTTGCCCTGACTCGCGCGGCTGCCCCGAAAGCAGTACGGCGTTGGCTCTCCGCGAGTTGTGGCATGACCGCAGTTCAAGGCCGCCGCGATCGATGTGTATCCATGAAGTGTTGATCGATTTCGACCGCGCAGCCGTCCGTTCGAATACCTATTAATTCATCGAAAAATCGCCGCGTTTTTTCGGCGATGGATAAACTCGTCATGATTCATTGCGGATTCCTTAATGATCCGATAGCAGCATTTCATATCTGTACGTTAACCGCTTGCCGCGGTGACAAAGCTCTCGTGTCTGTAGCCAGCTCAGATTCGACGTGACAGATATCAGCTGAAGCCGCATCCGCACCGGCGGCATCTAACTGAATGCCATAGCAGCGATATTGGCACTTCGGTGGGCGCTTCGCGATTTCGCGCGCCAATTGTGTGCAACGCCCAGCATCAATCCTGGTGACTCCGTCCAACTCCGCACTCTGTCCGATCGGCCAGGTGCTGAGCGTGGAAGACTCATCTCATCAAGAATGAGGTCAAATTGACGATTAATCGAAGGCAATTTCTCAATACGCTGGCTGCGGCTGGCATCGCTAGCGTAGCGGGTCTTGACGTGGCCAAAGCAGCCGTGACCAGTACGCCCCACTTTTACGGGATATGCGGACACTACGATTACCCACCGGACAGTGCGACACTCGTCAATCAGCTTCATTCGATTGGCGCCAAGACGCTGCGCCTCGATACCGGTGGCTTCAACCCTACGCATATCGCGAGCGTGCGGCGATTCGCCACCGAAATTGCGGCCATCGATCCGAGCATCAAGATTTTGTGCTGTATCACCACGAGTTTCCTGGGGACGGACGAGAACTCGGCTTACAACATCGCGTTCACGAACGCGCAGACTATCGCGCAGACGCTCGGACCGGCGGGGGTGACGGACTTCGAATGCGGCAACGAGATGACCGCCAGCACACTGGTGTTCCGGACGCCGGGCGCCCCAGGAAACAAGGTGAGCGACTACATCGCCGGTAACAACTGGAACCGTATGCGCGGGACGATGCGCGGGCTCATCGATGGGATCAAGTCCGTCAATTCAGCTTATCGGTGCGGCATCAACTTCACGATTGCGCAGATCGCAGCGTCGGACATGCTGTGGCACGGTACGGCCCCGGACGGTAGCACTGGTCATCCTACCGTGCGCTGGGACATCACCACGTGGCACAACTATTCCGTCTACGGTGACCTGTTCAACATGACCCTCGATGGCTACCAGACGAGGATGAACGTCATCGACTACATCAGTAAGGCGTACGGCAAGCCGATTATGATTACAGAATGGGCGGCCAAGCCGGAGGACACGGATGCGCAGAAGGCCGCCTACTGTACGAAATTCCTGACGGAGTACTACAACAATCGCCTGCAGTACAACATCGAAAGCGTCATGAAGTATCAGCTTCTCGGTTCCGCACAGTTCGGCCTGCTCGCGAACCCGCAGGAAACGGCGGCCTACGCCGGGTTCTCGCGCAGTCATCCGGCATAAGGGCTAACGGCGGTCGTTCGTCAGCCTCTCCATCGAGGCCGAGCGGGTTCTGCGCATACGTGCGCAGAATCGCCGATTTGATTGCTGCCAAGCACTTTCATCAGTTGGCGGGCAGCGCGTTCCCAGCGATACTTGCGCGCCTGCATCAGACCCAGCTGCCGATAGCGGGCGCGCAGATTGTCGTCGCCCAACATTTGCGCCATTTTGGCGGCGATATCGTCGACAGAGGTCGCATCGCAATAGAGCGCGGCGTCTCCGCAAGCCTCGGGCAACGACGCTTCGCGCGAGACAACCGCGGGGCAGCCGCAATACATCGCTTCGAGAGGGGGTAGTCCAAACCCTTCGTATAGAGAAGGAAACGCGAGCAAGCGCGCGTTTTCGTAAAGCGCTTTCAGTTCGCCATCGGTCACGAAGCCCGCCCATATCACTTGACGATTTTCCGGTGTGCTCGTTGGCGTCTGCGCACCGAAGACGCGCGAATTCTTGCCGCCGACCACGACGAACTTGACCTCGCTCAAATGGCCGAGACGCTCGACCGCGGCGAGCGTGCGCCGCAGGTTCTTGCGCGGGTCCAGACTTCCTACGAGCAGACAGTAGGGGACCGTCGCCAACTCGAGGCGCGCCAAAACGCTTCGGTCGCTATGCACGCGCTCCATGTGGTCGATGCCGGGGTTGATCACGAAGACGCGTGACGGATCGACGTTCAGATGCCGGCAAATGCGCTCTTTAGAAAACTCAGAGACGGTCAGGATGACCTTCGCATTTCGGTGAATCGTCGCAAAAACAAGCTTGTACCAAAGTCTGAACTTTTTCGAAAAGGCGTACGGCACATCGAAGATCGCCATGTCATGCACCATGACGATCTGACGACGCTTGATCAGAGGGCTCGTATTGCAAAGGCTGATCAGCGTTTCACCGCTTGTCGTCAACGGGAGCGCGATCTGCTCCCACACGTTGCCCATGAACCACGGACAGCAGCGCTTGGATAGAAGCGATGCACCCGGCTCCGTGGCGTTCCTTGGGACGACGATCTCGATATCGTTCGAATGCAAATCGAGCAATTGCATCGCTCTCGTCAGTTCGTACGCGACGCGCTGCACGCCGGTGATGCGCTGCGCGGTGAATTTTCCGTTGATCGCAAAATCCATGGCTCGCCCCGGAAGTAGCGTTCGCTACGGTCCGCTGCAGGTTGCTTCGTCCGATCTCGAGGAACCTGGCTTTCGCCGCGGGATTGGCGCGGCCTCGACGGGGCAGAATCGATTACGCAAAAACGCGCGTATGTTGTGAAACACACATTGAGCAAATGCTGCTCGATAACGTCTGATTCGGACTGATAAAGTCTTAGTTAAATATGATAAGTCGAATAGGCGTGGCGCTAATTCAGAACAATAGCAAATCACGCAATTGAAACGCGGGACCGTGGACATTGTTTGGCGGCTGGCCGATGGCTCGTCGGCGCGGCCAGCAAACTTTTAACGCACGATGGCCCTCGGTCGGGGCGCTGCGAGGCACTCCGACACTCACGAACGGCGCCCCTCTCATTGTTGATAGCTGCACACCGCAAAGCCCGCGTGCTTTCATGCGGCCTGTTGCGACCGATCCGTCACGGTTTCGCGGCAAACACAAGCTCCCTTCACATTGCGCCGCTCATCGCTTATGAAAGCTTCGCGTTTTACCTTTTTCGCGGCCGCGTTGGCCGTGCTCATATCGGTGTCGATACGAGCGCCCGGCGCCGCGTGCGCCGCCGAGATTCCCGCCGGCGTCGAACTCGCGCCGGTTCAAGAGCTGACCCGGCAGGTGCCTTCCGAAGTCGAATCGCTCGACCCCGCGCATATCGAGTCGTGGAGCGCCAATACCATCGGCCTCGATCTTTTCGAAGGGTTGACGCGCATCGACGCGGCCGGCCACGTCGCCCCAGGCGTCGCGCAGAGTTGGACGCGCACGGCGCCCGATACCTGGCTTTTCAAGTTGCGCACCGACGCGCGATGGAGCAACGGCCAGCCCGTGACCGCCGACGATTTCGTCTACGCGTGGCGGCGCGTCGTCGATCCGAAGACGGGCTCGAAGTACACGATCCTCGTCGAATTCGTCAAGAACGCCAAGGCAATCATCGCCGGGAAGGCGCCGCCCTCGAGTCTCGGCGTGCGCGCCGTCGATCGTTACATGCTCGAAGTGAAAACCGAAATACCGGCGGCGTTCTTCCCGGAGTTGACGGCCATGGCGACGATGGCGCCCGTCTTGCGCGCGGCAGTCGAGAAAGGCGGAGACGTTTGGACGCGCCCAGGCTCGCTCGTCGGCAACGGTGCTTATGTGCTTGCCGACTGGCGGCCGAACGACCGGCTCGTTGCCGTGAAGAACGACAAGTACTGGAATGCACGCCACGTCGCCATTTCCAAGGTGACATACCTGCCCGTAGACGATGACCAGACCGCGATGCGCATGTATCAGGCGGGTCAGGTCGACTACACGTATCGCATTCCTTCCGGCATCCATGAGCTGATTGCTCGTCAATTCGGCGCCGAACTGCGCAGAGGCCTGCAAATCGCAACCTACTTCTACAGCATGAACAACGACGATCCGGCGTTCAAGGATGAGCGCGTGCGCGAAGCGTTGTCGATGGTGGTCGACCGCGATCTTCTGACGTCGAAGCTGCTGCAAGCGGGCGAGCTGCCGCTATACGGGCTCATTGCAAAGGGCACGAAAGGTGCGCTGCAATTCCGTCCGGACTGGGCGGATTGGCCGATGCAAAAGCGCGTCGAGCGCGCCCAAGCGTTGATGCGCGAAGCCGGATATTCGGCTGCGAAGCCGTTTTCGTTCACGCTCACCTATAACACCAACGATCTGAACAAGAAGGTGGCGCTGTTCGTGACGTCACAGTGGCATACGAAGCTCGGCGTGAATGCCAGACTCGAGAACGTAGAGTTCAAGGTACTGCTGAAAGAACGTCACGATGGCGCGCTGCAGGCATCGCGCGACGGCTGGTTCGTCGATTACAACGATGCGATGTCGTTTTTCGATCTGCTTCGCTGCGGCGGCGTGCAAAACGATCAGCGCTACTGCAATCGACGCGTCGATGCGCTTGTCGACGAGGCGAATCGTCAACTCGACGATGGCCGCCGAACCGAGCTGCTCACGGACGCTCACGCGCTCGCGATGCGCGACTACCCGTTGATTCCGCTCTTCCAATATTCGGCCGACCGTCTCGTGAAATCGTATGTGGGGGGCTACCTGCCCACGAACTACGTGGACATGCGGGCCTCGCAGGACCTTTACATCGTCAGGCACTGAGCCGGAGGCAGCGATGCTTGCTTATGCGTTGCGGCGAGTGCTTTGGGCGATCCCGACAGTACTCGCGGTGATTACGATCTGCTACCTGCTGTTGCACCTGACGCCGGGCGGCCCGTTCGATTCGGAGAAGGGCCTGTCGGCGGCCGCGCAGGCCAATCTCGAGGCGAAATATCACCTGCGTGAGCCGCTTTGGCGGCAGTACCTGCTTTATCTGTCCTCGCTCGCCCACGGCGATCTCGGGCCGTCGTTTCGCTATGTCGACTGGAGCGTCAATGACCTCGTGGCCAAGGCACTGCCCGTCAGCCTGCGCGTCGGCGGCGCCTCGATTCCCCTCGCGCTCGCGTTAGGTGTGGCGCTCGGCGTCATCGCGGCGGTGCGGCGCAACGGGATGATCGACCGAATGGTTATGCTGCTCGGCAACGTCGGCAATGTGCTGCCGCCTTTCGTGCTCGGGCCGCTTTTCGTCTGGGTCTTCGCCATCCTGTTGAAGACGAGCGGCGGCGCGCGCGGCTGGCTGCCCGCCGGCGGATGGGGCGACGGCGACTGGCGCTACCGAGTGCTGCCGATCGCACTTCTGACGGTCATCAACCTGTCGACGATCGCGCGCGTCATGCGCGCGAGCATGATCGAAGTCCTCTCGAGCAATTTCATTTTGACGGCGCGCGCAAAGGGGCTGCCGACTCGCCGAATCGTCGTGCGTCATGCGTTGAAGCCGGCATTGCTGCCCGTGGTTTCGCTGCTCGGCGCCGTCGCCATCTCGTCGATCACGGCGGCCGTCGTGACCGAGTCGGTCTTTTCGCTGCCGGGGCTGGGTCAGCTTGTCGTCAACGCGGCGATCAACCGCGATTACACGTTGATGCTCGGCCTCGTCATCTTGACCACTGTCGCGGCCGTCCTCTTCAACCTCCTCGTCGATCTCGCTTACGCGGTGCTCGACCCTCGTATTCGGTATTGATCACGGATCATGGCTATCACGACCTCACCCGCGCGAGACACCGTTAACGGTTCGCTCCATGCCCCCACCGCGCGTAGTCCGCTTGGGCAAGCACTGGGCCGGTTCGTCCGCAATCGGGCCGCGCTCGCCAGTCTGGCGATCCTCACGCTAATCGTCCTCGCCTGCTATGCGGGGCCGCCGCTCATCGGACGCGATCCCGCGGCGAGCGACTGGGCGGCAATCGCCGTCGCTCCAACGCTCGCTTCCGGCCACTGGTTCGGCACGGACGAGCTCGGTCGCGACTTGCTCGTGCGTACGCTCGTCGGCGGGCGCGTTTCGCTCGAGATCGGCTTGCTCGGAACGCTCGTGGCCGGAGTAATCGGCGTTGGCTACGGCGCTTGCGCGGGCTACTTCGGCGGCCGGGTCGATGCGGTCATGATGCGCCTCGTCGACATGATGTACGCGATCCCGTACATGCTGATCGCGATCCTGATGATGACGCTTTTCGGCCGCGCGTTTTATTTGGTAGTCCTGACGATCAGCGCTTTCTCCTGGCTCGACATGGCGCGCGTGGTGCGCGGCCAGACGCTGTCTTTGCGCACGCGCGAGTTCGTCGACGCGGCCCGCGCGATCGGCGTAGCGCCGTGGTCGATCGTCGTGCGGCATATCGTGCCCAACCTCGTGGGCGTGGTGGCCGTCTACCTGACTGTCATGGTGCCCGGCGTCGTTCTGACCGAGTCCGTGCTTTCGTTCCTCGGGCTCGGCGTGCAGGAGCCCATGACGAGCTGGGGCGTGCTGATCGAAGACGGCGCCCAGAAGCTCGAGGCCATGCCCTGGCTGCTGCTCGCGCCGGCCTCCATGCTGTGTCTTTCGCTCTATTGCATCAACTTTGTCGGGGACGGTCTTCGCGACGCCTTCGATACTAAGGACTCCTGATATGCCTATGTTGGAAATCGAACATCTGAGCGTACGGTTTTCGCGGGCCGACGGTCCGGCGATCGATGCCGTCGATGACGTCTCGTTCGCGCTCGATGCGGGCCGAGTACTCGGCATCGTCGGGGAATCGGGCTCGGGAAAGAGCCAGACCGTGTTGTCGCTGATCGGCCTGTCGGCGCGCAACGCCCGCGTGAGCGGCGTCGCGCGTTTCGAGGGGCGCGATCTGCTGACGCTCGACGAGCGCCGACTGAACCGCTTGCGCGGCAATCGCATAGCTGTCGTCTTTCAGGATCCGATGACGTCGTTGAACCCATTTTTGACTATCGGACAGCAACTGATCGAGCCGTTGATACTGCACCGGAGAATGTCGCGCCGCGATGCGCGCAGACGCGCCGCCGAAGCGCTCGAGCGCGTGCATGTGCCCGATGCGGCGCGGCGTCTCGACATGTACCCGCACGAGTTCTCGGGCGGGATGCGGCAGCGTGTCATGATCGCGATGGCGGTCATCACCGAGCCTCGTCTCTTGATCGCGGACGAGCCGACGACAGCGCTCGACGTCACGGTACAGGCGCAGATCGTCGAGCTGCTGCGCGAGCTCAATCGTGAGCACGGCACGGCGATGATTCTGATCACGCACGACATGGGCGTCGCGGCCGGGCTCAGCGACGATGTCATGGTCATGTACGCGGGCCGCACCGTGGAGCACGCGAGCGCGGCTGAGCTCTTCGCCGCTCCGACTCATCCGTACACGATCGGACTCATGAACGCCTTGCCGCGACTCGACGACGAAGGTGGGCGCCCGCTCACCACGATAGCGGGGCAGCCGCCCTTGCCGGGAGAAACGCTCGCCGGTTGCGCATTCGCCAAGCGCTGTCCGCATGTCGCCGAGCGCTGCTTGACGAGGCGCCCACCGTTGGAGCGCCGGGCGGATGACGGCCGAGCGTGGCGCGCTTGTCATCGGCCGGCGGCGGTCGTCGTGGAGGGACTGGCGTGAACGATTCGCTATTGTCGGTCCGCGATTTGCACGTGCACTTTCGTGTCAAGCGCTATTCCGAGGCCTGGGCGGCATGGCGTCCCACGGCGATGCTGCGCGCGGTCAACGGCGTTTCGTTCGATATCGCTCGCTGCGAGACGCTCGGGCTCGTCGGCGAGTCGGGCTGCGGCAAGTCGACGCTTGCGCGCGCGATCGTCGGCCTTACGCCCGTGACCAGCGGAAGCATCCGCTGGCAGGGCATGGAAACCGTCCGCGGTGGGCGCCGCCCCGGGCCGGCACTCGCTGAGTTGCGCCGGGGCGTGCAGGCGATCTTTCAAGATCCGCTCGCGTCGCTCGATCCGCGCATGACGATCGAACGTATCGTTGCAGAGCCGCTCCTCGTTCATCGTCCTCATATGGGCCGCGGCGAAGTGCGCATGCGCGTCACGACGATGCTCGAGCGCGTAGGTCTGAGTGCCCACTATCTCGGCCGCTATCCGCACGAATTCTCGGGCGGTCAATGTCAACGAATCGGGATTGCACGGGCGCTCGTTGGCGAGCCGGAACTCGTCGTCTGCGACGAACCTGTGTCGGCGCTCGACGTGTCGATCCAGGCGCAAGTCGTCAATCTGCTCCGCGATCTGCAACGCGAGTTTTCGCTATCGATGCTTTTCGTGGCGCACGATCTCGCGATCGTCAAGTCGATCAGTCATCGCGTGCTCGTCATGTACCTGGGGCGCGTGATGGAAGTCGCCGAAAGCGAGGCGCTCTATCGGGCGCCGAGACATCCCTATACGCGCGCGCTGCTCTCGGCGGTTCCCATCCCCGATCCCGCGATCGAACGCAATCGCGGCCGTCTCTTGCTGCAGGGCGATTTGCCGTCGCCGCTCGCACCGCCCACGGGCTGTGTTTTCCGCACGCGATGCCCGGAGGCAATCGAGGCCTGCGCGCAGCGCGTGCCGCCGCTTCAGACGCTCGACGATCGATGTAGACGCGTGGCCTGCGTTCGCGTGGCCGGCGGCTAGTTCGCGCCGGGCGTGCCGATAGCAGGGCGTCAGCACTCCATTTGAAGACCGGTTCTTTCGGCGCGAAGTGTGTCGCGCCGAGGAAAGCGCTCGTCCATTTCGTTTTCGATGGGCGCGTGAAGACGCTTGCGGCCGTGAGCCGGCAAGCCATGTTGAACGCCTAAAACAAGAGACTTGGATGAAGAGAGACACATCATCGCTTGCCGCGAGCAAGCGGCTTTTTGCATTGACGCTGACCCTCCCGGTCGTGGCGGGTACCGGTTACGTTCACGCGGACGAACGTCCCGCCCCCAGCGGAATCGCTCCGCTCCCCGCAACGGCGCCTCCGATGAGCGCGGCCGCCGCCTCGTCGCCCCCACCCGCGCCGGCGCCCGCCGATGTGGCTAACATTGACGTCATTCAGGTGCCGCCCGTCGCGGCGTCGCCATCTCCGACAAGTCAGCGCAACAGCAAAGGATTGATCGCCGACAGCCATTTCGATCTCGAGTTTCGCAACTACACCGACTACTTTCATGACAGCGACGGTACCCACCGACATGCGTGGGTCGATAGCGTCCAGGCGCAGCTCCAGTCGGGATTCACGAAAGGGCTCATCGGTTTCGGGTTCGACGCATCGCTTTTCGGCGCGCTCAAGCTGGACGGCGGCAACGGCGCGGGCAACATGGTTTTCGTCGGCAAGCACGGCGGCGGGTCGAATCGCCTTGCGTGGGCGTATCCGGGCACCTACGACGTCAAGGCGCGCATCTCCGACACGGTGTTCAAGTACGGCCTGCACAACGTATCGAATCCGTTCCTCGATCCGCACGACAATCGCGCACTGCCGCCGGCGTTTCTCGGCGCGTCGATGCTGAGCCGCGAGATCGTTCCACTGACGTTGCAGGCAGGCAGCTTCACAAAGGTCGATGCGCGCGGGCACACGAACCTCATGAGACTCAGCACGTCGTACGGAGGCATCGGATTCAAGCGGATCAGCTACGCGGGCGGCACGTGGGACTATTCCTCGAGCGGGTCCGCGTCGCTCTTCGCGGATCAGGCCGACGACGTCTGGCGGCAATACTATGCTTCGATTCAGCACAGTATCGGCCGCGTCGATACGATCAAGGTCACCGGATCGGCCAATCTCTATTCGACGCATGACACCGGCGCGGCGCGCCAAGGAACGATCGACAACAACGCTTACAGCCTCGCGCTGTCGGCGCAACACGGGCCGCATGCATTGCTCGTCGGCTATCAGAAGATTGTCGGCGATCAGTTTTTCGACTATGTGAATGAAACGGCCGGCAACTACCTGACCAACTCGATGGATGTCGATTACAACGCGCCGCATGAGCAGTCATTGCAACTGCGCTACACGTTCGACGGCAAGTATGCAGGCGTTCCAGGCTTTTCCGCCATGGTTTGGGCGCAGCAAGGATGGGGAGCCGACGCGTCATCCACCGCGAACCGCTACGGGCCCGGCGGTCCCGCGTTCAGCTCGGTTTACTTCAAGAACGGTCAGCCGGTGCATGGACGACATCACGAGTTCGGGTTCATCCCTTCGTACGTCCTGCAAAGCGGCCGGCTAAAAAACACCAAGGTGACGGTACTCGCGATGTGGCATGTCGGGTCGGCCTACTACTCGGATCCGACGAGTCAGGTCTACCGGCTCGTCGTGACCGTGCCGGTGAACGTGTTCTGAAAGAGGGGAATCGAGCCGGCGGCGGGCGTGCAAAAGTGGCACGCGCCGCCGGCGTGCTGGAAACTGACGCGACTAACGAGCGCGAATCGCGCCTGGGCTTTGCCCATCAGCGCGCATGCTGCTCGCCCGAGAGCTCCGCGCCATGCGCGCGGATGGCGGCGATCAGTTCGGCCGCCGTAATTTCGTAGCGTACCTCTCGATGGATGCCGGGCTTGCGCTCGTCGATTTCGATCAGAAGAATGCTTTTGCCGTCTTCTGACGCTTCGAGCCGTAACGAGCGTACTTCGCGTCCGCTCGCTTCCTCGATTTCAGTGAGCAGGGTCATCGCCCCGGAAGAACGGGTGGTGCGCATCGAACGTTTCCTCGTGTCGTCAATGAAGCCATTTTACGGGCCTAGCATGTCAGCGCACACGGCGGCTCTCAGTGCGCGCGAGCACTATCAGTGCGCGCCAGCACACACGTCCCGTCGCTGCGGCGGTGCGGCCGGCCTTCGCCCGTTTCCTGTCGATGAGTTTAACGCGAACCGCCAACGCTTCAGTGGCTTTTTAAAGTGCGCGAACAAGTGTCGAACCTGACACAACGGTGCGCGACTAAGCCCCCCGATCACTCACCTGAGGCACGACGTGAGGCGGATAGAAACGGCTCGAGCCCGGCGGTTCGGCCTGCTCAGGCCAAATGCAAACGCTCGTTCTCGATCAGCGTTTGCGCCATGTCCCAGGCATCGCGGGCCGCGTCCACTCGTCCGCTCAACTGCCGCGCGAGCGTGGCGCCATCGAGCAGCAGCGCACAGCGGCGAGCGAGCCGGACGGCGGCCTCGTGATCGAAGCGTTCGCCGAGTATGCGCTCGAGCACATGCGAGAATGCTCGACGTTGCGCAGCCGAAGCGGCGAGGATCTCGTTCTCCTCGGCGTGGAATTCGGCCGCCGCATGAATGAAGATGCTGCCGGTAAACGATTCCGAGCGGAACCAGGCGTCGTGCCAGAGAAAAACGGCGTGGAGCTTGTCGAGCGCATCCGAATGCGGCGCGGCCGCCGCGGCGATTCCCGCTGCGAGCGCGGCACCTTGCTCGTTGAGCACCTCGACGACGAGCTTGCTTTTCGACGGAAAGTGTTTATACATCGTCATCTTCGCCACGCGCGACTCGGCGATGATGCGATCGATTCCGACCGCATGAAAGCCGAACCTCGAAAATAATCGAGTGGCGGTGTCGATCAGCGCTTTCTTTTTTTCGCTCATTTTTAGGCCCGCTTGATAATGTCAAAGTTATGCGTTCTCGCGCCGAAGTCCGTCTGCCGAGGCGTTTTCTGCGAGGAAAGCGGAATTTTCGGAAAAGCTTTCCGCCGGCAGGCGATACCAATCGGTCGCCGCGCACTCTCTCAATGTGCGGCGACGAGCGGAACCACTGCTATTCAAATCGAAGAGCGTCCCGAAATCAAGCCCTTCCTTTTATTATTCGAGCAAGTGGTCGGTTTATTTATTGCGTGCCGAACGCGTGCGCCGCATGGCGATCGAGCCCTGGTGCGAGCGAAATGGATGTTGCAAGATGATTCTTCGCGGATTCGACGTCATCCGCTAGAACGCGTCAATTATCGGCATTGCGCCCGTGCGGCTCCCGCTCGCCGCGACGGGCACGGGCATGGGCGGACTTGGCGGCTTCAGGCTCGAAATGCCGGCTCCCCCGTAACAAGATGACGGCAGCGTGGCATACTCCGGCCATTCGAAAAAAGAATCAAGGATTCATTCGATGACACGCACGCTTCGCTCCGTTGTTCGAGATGGCGCGGCCTCGCGCGCCGTTTTCGCCGCCGCGCTCTGCTCGGCTCTCGCCGGCTGCGGCGCAAGCGCGCCGCTCTTCACGAGCGACGGCCGCCCCACGACGCTCGTCCAATGTCCCGCGCAGGGCCCGCTGATCGCGTGCACCGACAATGCGCGCGGTATCTGCGGAGGCAGCATCGACATCATCAGGGAATCGACGGATAAGGGCACGCGCAGCCTGGTTTTTGCCTGCAAGCCGCATTAGGCCGCACTTTTGCTTGCGCCACCGGTCATACCCATATCTTTTTGCAATCACTTAGGAGGCAATGCTTTATGGCGACATACAGGCAACTGACGGAGCAACTGGCGAAAGTGCAGGCGCAGATGGCGGCTGCACGCGAAAAGGAGACGGCCACGGCCATTGCCCAGATCAAGGAGCAGATCGCGGAATATGGGATTACGGCCGAGGAGCTCGGCTTCTCGGACAGGCGCTCGCGCAGGACAAAATCGGCGACATCGGAGCCTAAATACCGTAACCCGCAGACAGGGCAGACCTGGAGCGGCCGCGGGCGCAGGCCGATGTGGCTCGGCAAGCGCCCGGAGAAATTCCTGATCAAGGATTGAAAATGCGCGGTAACGACGAACTGGGCGCCCGAGCATATCGTTTGACGAGCCGGCGCGATGACCTTGCGTAAAGTCATCTACGACACGGATCCCGGCGTCGACGACGCGATGGCGTTCGTTCTCGAGACGCTGCATCCCGAGATCGAACTGATCGGCGTCACGAGCGTATTCGGTAACGCGACCATCGATACGACTACGCGCAATGCCTGCTATTTGGCCGGGCGTTTTGCGCCCGCTGTGCCGGTGGCGAGAGGGGCGGGCGCTCCGCTCGAGGGCGAGGCGCCGACGCCACTCGCCGCGATTCACGGTGACGACGGGCTCGGCAATATCGGCCCGAGCGAGGACGGCACCGTATCGCCCGATGCGCGCGCCGCGTCGCGGTTCATCATCGACAGCGTGCGTGCGCACCCGTCCGAGGTGACGATCGTCGCGGTGGGGCCGCTCACCAATCTCGCGCTCGCGCTTGCCGAGGATCCGTCGATCGTCCCGCTCGTCAAGCAAGTGATCGTCATGGGCGGCGCATTCGGCATCGGCGGTGTGAATGGCAACGTCACGCCGGCCGCGGAGGCGAACATGTTCGGCGATCCTCACGCGGCCAATCTCGTGTTCGGCGCGGCATGGCCGCTCACCATCGTCGGTCTGGATGTGACGCATCGAGTCGTCATGTCGACGTCGTACCTCGCGTCGATTCGCGATCGCGGCGGCGTTGCCGGGCGCTTCGTCTGGGACGTTTCCCGGCATTACGAAGCATTTCATCGGGATACCGAGAATATCGAGGGTATTTACGTCCACGATGCGTCGGCGGTCGCGTATCTGCTTGCTCCTGAGCTATTCACGGTACGCAAGGGGCCGGTGCGCGTGCTGACCGAGGGCATCGCCGCGGGTCAGACGATCCAGAAACCCGAAGGGATGCCGTGCGCGGCGCCCGCGTGGGATGCCCGCCCTTCCTGCAATGTCTGCGTCGGCGTTGATGCCGACGGGGTGCTTGCGCTCTACGAGCGCGCGCTGTGCGGCGCGCAGTGAGCTGCGGGGCAACGCCCGTATGCATTGCGGTCATTGCTCACTGTGCGGGCCGTTGCTACCTCGACGGACGTTTCGACATGTACGGCGATTGAGCGGACCGCGCTAGGCCGCAACCCGTGCGAGGTCCGCCTCGACCATCATCTGGCAGAGGCCTTCGAGCGTGGTGTGCGGCCGCCAGCCTAGCTTGTCGCGAGCTTTGTCGGCGCAGCCGATCAGCAAATCGACTTCGGCCGGGCGATAGAAGCGCGGGTTGACTTCGACGAGCAGGTCGCCCGTCTTCATATCGACTCCACGCTCGCGTTCACCTTTGCCGGCCCATTCGATTCGATGGCCGGCCGCCTCGAACGCCATGCTGACGAAGTCACGCACGGTTTCCGTGCGCTGCGTCGCGAGCACGTAAGTGTCGGGCTCATCCGCCTGCAACATGCGCCACATGCCTTCGACATACTCGCGCGCATAGCCCCAGTCGCGCTTGGCGTCGAGGTTGCCGAGCTCGAGCCTGTCGAGCTTGCCGAGCTTGATGCGCGCGACAGCGTCGGTGATCTTGCGCGTCACGAATTCGAGGCCGCGCAATGGCGATTCGTGATTGAACAGAATGCCGCAAGCGGCGAAGATGCCGTACGACTCCCGATAGTTGATCGTCGTCCAATGAGCAAAGAGCTTGGCGGCGCCGTACGGGCTGCGTGGATAAAAAGGCGTGCTTTCCGTTTGCGGGATCGCTTGCACCTTGCCAAACATTTCCGAGGTGGATGCCTGATAGTAGCGAATGCCGCGATCGACGATCCGGATTGCTTCGAGCAGATTCAGTGCGCCGACGCCGGTCACTTCCGCCGTCGTCACCGGTTGGTCGAACGACACTCCGACGAAGCTTTGCGCGGCGAGGTTGTAGAGCTCCTGGGGCCGTGCTGATTCGATGAGGCGCACCGTTGAGCCGAAATCGGTCAGATCGTGCTCGACGAGCGTCAGGTTGGGATGGCGATCGATACCGAGCTCGGCCATGCGCCAGAAATTGACGGAGCTTGTACGCCGATACGTGCCGACGACTTGATAACCGCGCTCGAGCAGGAATTGGGCGAGATAGGCGCCGTCTTGCCCGGTGATGCCGGTGATGATTGCCTTGTGCGCAGGGTTGGTCGCGTTCATGATGTTTTCCCTTTCAAGTCGTTCGAGGAAATGGACATTCAGTTCAGTCGCGGGCGAACGCGACAGGCATAGGGGATCGGTGCGCCTGCCCACGGACCAGGCGCTTTTCGATCAAAAACCAGCTCGCGGTCGCATAGGCGAGCGTGGCCACGCCGGCCGCCAGCGCGCTTTCGTAGCGTCCCAGGTCCATGCGCCAGGCAAGCGCGATGAAGCTCACGTGCGCGAGATAAATCGTGTAGCTGATCGTGCCGATGTAGACGAGAACGGGGTTCGACAGCACGCGCGCGACGATTCCTCGCTTGCGCAGCGCGAGCAGAACGACCGCCGTGGACAGGAAAAGCGTCAGCGTATAGAGCGTTGCATTCCAGAACGGCTCGTTAGCGTCGCGGATCGTCGCGAAATGTGCGTGAAGCCAGGCGAGAACGGCCAGCGTGCCGACGAGCGTCGCCCACGCTACGATCGCCAGGCGTTCGGGCAAGTGGGGCCGGCGCCGCAACAAGATTGCGAGCAGCGCGCCCGCGCATAGCAGATCCATGCGAAAGGGCGTCAGGTAATAAACCGGCCAAAAGGAATCGAAAAACGGTGTTGCGGCCGCGCGCAGCACCGGAGCGATCACGATGCCCGCTCCCGCGACGGCGGCGAGCTTGCGCTCGGATACGAACCAGACGATGACCGGCCAAATCAGATAGAACTGCTCCTCGATCGCGAGCGACCATAGGACGCCAAAGCCGGGATTCCCCGATTCGCCGAATGCGTAGCCGATGTTCGTCGCGAAAAACGCGTACCACCACCAGTGACTGAGCCATCCGACGCCGAAGAGTAGCGACGACAGCACGAGCAGCATGACGTACGGCGGCAGGATGCGGCGCGCGCGGCGTGCGTAAAAATAACTGAAATAGGACTGCTTGCGCTTTTTGCGCTCGAGCAGAATGCCGGTGATCAGAAAGCCGCTCAAGACAAAAAACAAGTCGACGCCCATCCAGAGCGAAACGCCGAGCGCGTGCGTGAGAAATACGGCCAATACGGCGACGGCACGAACGCCGTCGAGCTGAACGATGCGCACAGTCTCGCGGGCGGTGTCGATCTCGGGATGGCTCGACTCGGTCAGTCGGGACATAGGCTCGTTTCCTTGGCCGGCGAGGCGTGCCGGGCAGTGCGTTCGGATCGACCCATTCTAGAAAAAAGAAATTGATGAAAAACCCATAAAGCGCATCGGGCGCGTGCGCGATCCATTTCGGATGCCGAGCAGGGGAACGGTATTTTTTTTAGAAAAATTTGGCCTTTACGGGCAATAGTTTCTCCGTACTCTGAAGGCGGCTGAACGACGACAGATAAGGCGTTCATAGACGCAGAGGGGGAATGGATGGGTATGTCGACTCGGCGGGCGATCCGCTGCGTTCTCATGTGCGTCGCGCTGCTCGCTGAATGCATGGGGGCTCAGGCTCAGGACTCGCCGCGGCCTCTCGTTCGCGCGCCCGGCAGGCAGCTCGCCGTGACTACATCGTGGATCGGCAATACCTCGGGCTTCGGCCACGGTGAATGGACGCAGATCGACATCACATCGATCGCCGTCTCGCCCGATGGCCGGGTGTTCACGGATTCGCCATGGGACGAGAGCGGTGCCGAAGCGAGCGTCTATCAGGACGGCCGGCGGCTTCAATTCGCGGGCGGCACGCACGGTTGGGGCAACGCGGGAGGCAACGCCGTGGCGATCAATAACCGCTATGCGTTCATTGCCGTCGCACGGGGCAACGAGAATGGCAAGCTCGCGGCCGAAGGCGTCTGGCCGCCGAAAGGGAGGCAATGGTTCGGCATCACGCGCCGCGCGATCGGCGACGTTACGCGAGTCCAGCCATTTCGCCAGGTGTCAGGCGCGGACCCGCACGCGGTGCTCGCATCGGCTTTTCTGCCCGTCAACGACGTGGCCGTTGGAACCGGCGAACGGATCGATGGACTGGCTGCGACCGATTCGATGCTCTATGCGGCCACTGCAAAGCGCGACGAGATCGATGTGTTCGACGCCGAGTCGATGAAGAAAGTCGCGACGTGGCCCGTGCACGAGCCCGGGCGGATGTCGTTGGCACCCGACGGCACGCTATGGGTATTGACCGATACCTTGACCGGGACGTCCGCGAATCTCGCTCACTATGGCGCCGACGGCAAGAAGTTGCCCGACGTCGTGGCATTGCCGGAGGACACCCGAGCCGTCGACGTCACCGTCGACAAGAACGGGCGTTTGCTGATCGCGGACAACGGCTGGCGTCAGCAGATCCTCGTTTTTACGGCCACGAAGCCGGGCCGATATGAACTGAGCGGCACGTTCGGACAACGCAACGGAATCTGGGGCGGCGCGCCGAGCGAATCAGGGCGGCCCGGACCGTTGCGATTCAACGGACTGACCGGTGTCGGCGTCGACGCCGCAGGGAACATCTATGTCTCCATGAACGGCGTCGGTCCGCATCCCGGCACCATCGGGGCCGGGCTCGGCGCATCGCTGCAGAGCTATTCGCCCGACGGCCGGCTGCGATGGGAGGTGGACGGGCTCTTGTTCGTCGATGGGGCATGCGCCGATCCAGGCCGGCGCGACAGTGTCTTCACCGGCAACAAGCGCTTCGTCCTCGATTTCTCTCAGCCGCCTGGCCACGAATGGAAATACGCAGGATTCCTCTCTAACCGGTTCAAGTATCCCGAGGATACGGTTTTCCATATGGATCAATGGCCGGGCACGCCTCTCGCGCGGCGTGTGAACGGCCGTACGTTCCTCTATCTGACCGATATGTACGCCGATCACTTGAAGATTTATCGCTTCGATCCGCCGCATGACGGCGAGACCGCCATTCCGTCGGGTTTCATCGCCGGGCGGGCCTCAGGTGTCCGGTCCGTGCCCAACGCCCCGCCGGGCGGTGAGTGGATCTGGCGCAACGAGAAGGGCGATGGGCAGTTCAATCCTGAGGAGTTCGAACGAAACACGAGCGACGAAAAGCTCGCGGGCGGCTGGGGCTGGTGGGTCGACACAAAGGGCGATATCTGGCGTGCCAACGATACGGCGATTCATCGCTTGCGCTTCGGCGGTATCGACTCTTCGGGGAATCCGGTCTACTCGTACGCGAAGATGGCGACGTTTCCGATTCCCGCGCCTTTCAGGTACGTCAAGCGTGCGATCTACGACGCCGGCGGCGATACGCTGTTCGTCACCGGCTACACCGCGGATGCGATGCCGGAGAGCAAGGATGTGCCGAAGGAAATCGGCCGTGTGCTCGCGCGCTACGACCACTGGTCGAGCGCGAAGCCGACGTTGCGGTATGCGACGAATCTGCTCTGGCAGCCGGGCGGAAACCCGCGGCGCACACTCGTCAGCGTGACGGTGGAAGGCGATTATCTCTTCGCCGTCGAATTCATCGGGGCGGTGCACGTATTCGACAAAAACACCGGCGCCGAGCTCGGCGTCATCAACCCGGGCGCGGAGGTCGGCAATACCTCGGGCCACATCGACGTCGCCAATGCCATTACGGCGCATCGGCGCGAGAACGGCGAATACCTCGTGTTCGTCGAGGAGGATGCGCGCGGCAAGGTCATGATGTACCGCTGGACGCCATCGCGGGTGAGCACCGATGGATAAGGGGATGCTCAGAAACGTCGCGATCAACTTCTTCGGGCTGATCCTGCCGACGTTCGTATCGCTGGTCACGGTGCCGAGCTATATCCGGCTGCTTGGCGTCGAGCGGTACGGTGTGGTGAGCCTCGTCTGGACGTTCATCGGCTATTTCGGCGTGCTCGACCTCGGCATGAGCATGGCTGCCCAGAACCACATCTCGAAGGCGCGCGCGGCGAACGATGGTGAGCATAGCGCGCTCGTTTTCTGGAGCGCGTTTTGGCTCAATCTCGTGACGGGTGTCGCGGGCGGAGCGCTGATCTACGTGGGCGGGTTCGTCTACACGGCCTACTTCACGCATACCGCTCCGCTGCTGCGTGAAGAGGTTTATCACGCGCTTCCGTGGCTTGCTCTCGCCATTCCGATCGCCAACGTCTCATGGGTCTGCGCGGGCGCCATCAATGGGGCCGAGCGCTTCGGCGTCTACAACGCGAACCAGACGCTAGGGACATTTCTCTTTCAGCTGTTGCCGCTCGGCGCCGCATGGCTCATCGCACCGACTTTGCCGAGCGTGCTCGCGGCCGCCGTGCTCGCGCGCGCGATCGGAGCGGTGCTGCTCGCACGCGCCGGTATGCGCGTGCTCGGCATCGATCGCATCCTCATGCCGCGCTTGCGCGTGGCCAAGGACCTGTTTCGCTTCGGCGGTTGGATGCTCGTGGCGAGCATGGCGATCATGATCGGCGATACGCTCGATCGCGTGTTGCTCGGCGCGGGGCTCGGCGCGCGCTTCGTGACCTACTACACGGTGCCGCAAAACCTCGTGACGCGGCTCAATATGCTGCCAAATGCGCTCGTGCGCACGCTGTTTCCACGCTTGTCGGCGATCGAGCGCGATCACGCGGATGCGCTCATACGGCAGGCGCTCGAATTCCTCAACGGCGTCTTCACGCCGATCATGATCGTCGCCATGCTCGCGCTCGGGCCGTTTCTCGACCTGTGGGTCGGTAACGAGCTCGCATCGGCCTCGGTGAACGTGGGGCGCATCCTGATCGTGAGCGTGTGGCTCGTCGGGCAGGCCGGCGTCACGCGGCTTTTGATCCAGTCGCAAATCGATCCGGCGCGCGCGGCATGGATCGGCATCGTCGAGCTGCCGTTTTTCGCGGGCGTCCTGATGCTCGGCATTACGCACTTCGGCCTGACGGGCGCCGCCGTCGTCGTCGTGATGCGCTCGCTCGTCGATTACGGCGTGCTGCTTCATTTGTCGTCGATACGTGCTCGCCCGATCGTGCTCGATATGCTCGGCCATCTGGCGTTTCTCGGTGTCAGCGCGTATTGCGCCCACGCCGTCACGAATCTCGCCGCGCTGGCGGTATTGGCCACGGGCCTGGCCTGCGCGAACGTCTCGTGGTCGATGACCACTTCGCCCGCCCTGCGCGGCATCGTCCGCAACCTGTTGCTGCGC
The DNA here is from genome assembly GCF_040965455.1 of Trinickia sp. EG282A. NCBI lineage: Bacteria > Pseudomonadati > Pseudomonadota > Betaproteobacteria > Burkholderiales > Burkholderiaceae > Trinickia > Trinickia sp. EG282A. The sequence continues at coordinate 465,050 of NZ_JBFRCC010000004.1, forward strand.
CTCGATCCAAGGAGAAGCGCATGAGCGACGAAGCGCTGATCACGAGCGAGGCCGCTTCGCTCGTTTCCACCCCGATATCGTGGCGGACCGCTCCCGCGACGGCAGCGCGAACGCCGCGCGTGGCCATCGTTCACGACTGGCTCGTGACTTACGCGGGCGCCGAGCGCGTACTGGAGCAGATCATCGCCTGCTTTCCCGAGGCCGATCTGTTCAGCCTCGTCGATTTTCTCGAGGATCGGACGTTCCTGCGCGGCAAGCGTGCGACGACTTCCTTCATTCAGCATCTGCCGTTCGCGCGCACACGCTATCGCGCCTACCTGCCGCTGATGCCGCTCGCGATCGAGCAACTCGACGTGAGCGGATACGATCTCGTGATATCGAGCAGCCACGCCGTGGCGAAAGGGGTGTTGACGGGCCCGGACCAACTGCATGTCAGCTACGTTCATTCGCCGATTCGCTATGCGTGGGATCTCCAGCACCAGTACCTCGAGCAATCGCACCTTACCCGAGGTCTGCGCTCGGCGCTCGCCCGCGTCGTGCTTCATTACATTCGCAATTGGGATATTCGCACCGTCAACTCGGTCGACCACTTCGTCGCGAATTCTGAATTCATCGCGCGTCGAATCAAGAAGGTTTATCAGCGCGAGGCGCGTGTCGTGTTCCCGCCGGTGGACGTCGAGGCATTTTCGCTCGGCGAGCACAAGGAGGATTTCTATCTGACCGCTTCGCGACTGGTTCCGTACAAGAAGGTCGAGCTGATCGTCGAGGCGTTCGCGCGCATGCCGGAGAAGAAGCTCGTCGTGATCGGCGATGGGCCGCAGATGCATGCCGTGCGCGCGAAAGCGGCGGCCAACGTCGAAGTCATGGGCTATCAGCCGTTCTCCGTGCTCCACGAGTACATGCGTAGGGCCAAGGCGTTCGTCTTCGCCGCGGAAGAGGATTTCGGCATCGCCCCGGTCGAAGCACAGGCATGCGGAACGCCCGTGATCGCGTACGGAAAGGGAGGCGCGCTCGAAACGGTGCGAGGCTTGTCACAATCGTCGCCTACGGGGCTCTTTTTCGAAGAGCAGAGCGCCGCGGCCATCGTCGCCGCTGTCGGCGAATTCGAGCGAGAGGCGCAGCGGTTTTCAGCACGCGATTGTCGCGCGAATGCCGAGCGCTTCTCGGTCGCTCGTTTCCACGAACGGTTCCTCGCCTACTTGGACGAGGTGCGTCCGGGGACCTCCGCTCTCAGGAGCAACGGTCGCGTCGAGACGGCGCCTGCCGTCGCGCCTGATGTCGCGAATCGCGCGGGCGGCCGCGTGCCCGCGCCGATCAAAGTGCTTGCGGTCGACCAGAGCGGCGTACTCGGCGGGGCGGAGCTGTCGCTGCTCGAACTCGGCCGCCATATGAGCGATAGCGTCGAAGTCGTCCTGTTCGACGACGGGCCGTTTCGCCTTGCGCTCGAGCAGGCCGGCGTCGGCGTCGACGTGCTCGAGGCGCCGCGGCTGCGCGGAATTACGAAGGGCGGCGGCCTGCCGAGGATAGCGACGTTGCGCGGCATCGGGCTGCTCGTGCGCGAGACGGCACGACGGGCGCGGCATTTCGACGTGATCTACGCCAACACGCAGAGGGCGATGGTGGTGAGCGCGCTCGCAGGCGCCATCGCGCGGCGGCCCGTCGTCTGGCATCTGCGCGATATCGTCAGCGCCGAGCACTTCGGGCGTTTGCAGCGGATGGCGATCAAATGGTGCGGCAAGTTCGGGCTCGATCACGTGATCGCGAATTCGGCCGCGTCCGCGAAGGCGTTCATCGATTTGACGGGCGCGCGAAAGGAGCGCGTCGATGTCGTCTTCAACGGCATATCGGAAACGCCGTTTCGCCGTTACGACAAGGTGCCGAGGGACGTGCTGCGGGAGCGCCTCGGATTGCCGCTCGATGCGTTCATCGTCGGCTCGTTCAGCCGCCTCGCGCACTGGAAGGGGCAGCATGTGCTGCTCGAAGCGGCGCTGCGCGATCCCGACATGCATGTTGCGCTCGTTGGCGCGCCGCTCTTCGGCGAGCACGATTACGAGGCCTCGTTGAAGGCGTTCGCGCAAACGCACGGCATGGCATCGCGTGTCCATTTCCTCGGCTTTCGCGAAGATATACCGGCTTGCATGCGCGCCGTCGACATCATCGCGCATACGTCCATCGCGCCCGAGCCCTTCGGTCGCGTCATCGTCGAAGGCATGCTGGCGAAGCGGCCCGTCGTCGGCATGCGGGCCGGCGGCGTGACCGAGATTGTCGAAGATGGAACGAACGGTCTGCTTTGCGAACCCGATGATGCGACCGCGCTGGCCGAAGCGCTCGCTCGGTTACGCACGGACGAAGGCCTTCGTGCGCGGCTGATCGAAAACGGCTACGAAGCCGCGCGGCGCAGGTTCGGCGATCAGGCGTACGCCGACGACGTACGGCGCATTCTAGGTCGGACGGCGGCGCGCGAAAAGCCGTGATCGGCGGCTCAAGCGGTGCTGCGCGGCGCTCGCCGTTTAATGCTGGCTGACCAGCGGATGGCGGGCAACTCCACGCATTGATAGAACAGATAAGCGGCAACGACGGCGACGGGCATGAAAGCGATCGACGGCCAAATCGAAGCCTGTAACGCCGAGCGGAACAAGACAGCCTGCAGACAAACGAAGATGGGTAGGTGGATGGCATACAGCGAGTAGCTGAATGCGCCCAGGCGAGTGAACGACTGCATGACGATGCTGGACGAAGCGCGCCTGTCGTCCGGTCTCAGGGCCGTGCGCAGGAGGCATGCGAAACCGATAGCCCAGAACTGGAACGCGACGTACTGACTGACATTGAACGCCGCGCATCCCAGCACGGCGCCCGCCACCGCGGCGCTGCGCCAAACGACGACGCCGCGCGCGCTGAGCGCCAAGGCTCCCGGCTGAGCGCGAATTTCGGCGAGATAGGCGCCGATCGCCCACGAGAACCAGTACGAGGTGAAGAAGGAGATGAACTTCGGTTCGAGCAGCCAACCGGAAATGATGTTCAGGACCGCAATGCAGGCGAGGACGATTGGCATCCCGAACCGTCGGCGCGCGGCGAAAATAAGAGGGTAGACGGCGTAGAACTGAACTTCGATGGCGAGTGTCCAGAGCGCGCCGTTCGAACCGTAGGTATGTCCGAATACGCCCTGCAACGAGAAAAGATTGACGAGAAACGCGTGCGGACCGTCATCGAGAATCTTGTGACTGACGGGCGGGAAGCCGCGACTGATCGAGTCCAGCGCGAGCGTCAAGAGCAATGCCGCGATCAGGACGGGATAGATGCGGGTGAAACGGCGTGCCCAGAAGATACCGGCGTCGAGCCGGTAGGACGGGTCCGCCGCGAGCCGCAGTGCCGCATTGCGATGAATGCAATAGCCGCTGACGACGAAGAAGATCGATACGCCGGCCGAGCCGTAGGCGATGGGCAGCGTCAGGTAACCGATCACGACGCTCGGGTCGAGCGAGAATCCCGCCAGCTCATGAAATCGGTGCATGCCGATCCACGCAACCTGCCTGCAGTGAAAGTACGCGACGAGCAGCGCAGCGACGCCGCGCATCGCGTCGATGAAAGCTTCCTTGGAGGCAACGGCTGACGGCGATACGCCGAGCAAGCCGGCCGCGGGGGCGGCCGGCGCGGCGCCGTCGACGGGGAGGGCGGGCGATTCGTTCATGCGCGAGCCTCTCGGGAATGGAATGGTCGATTGATCGCGGCGGCACCTGCAAACACAGGTCCCGCATTCAAATCGCATCGTAGAGTGAAAAAAAACGACTAAAACGGCTAGTGCCCGTACAGGCCTGTCGATACGGATAGGGGCAACGCTTTCTGTCATCCGGTAAAAAACATTGGCCGCCCGGCGGCGGATTATTGTTCTGTTTTTTTGATGTTAGCTTGCACGTACGACAGGTCGCCAAGGGAGGCGTCTCATGGACTTGCATTGGATAGCGGGGGGCGCCGTGCTGCTGATTCTCGTTGCCGTATCGGCCTACCGGGAGGCCGTCGAGCGCGATGAAGCGGCGCGCTTCTCGGCGGTTCGAGACAAGCACCGGGACGCACGCGGCAGCGAGGAGGCGGTCGAGCGCGTCTAGCTTTTTCTTTCGAATAGCTTAATCACGCTTCACATAAAGAACTGACAGAGAGGGGTTGATGATGTTGAAAGTCACCAAAGCGGTATTCCCGGTGGCTGGCTTGGGTACGCGGTTCTTGCCCGCTACGAAGGCGAGCCCCAAGGAGATGCTGCCAATCGTCGACAAGCCGCTCATCCAATATGCGGTGGAGGAGGCAATCGAGGCCGGAATCACGGAGCTCATTTTCGTGACGGGCCGCAGCAAGCGCGCGATCGAGGATCATTTCGACACATCGTACGAGATCGAGGCGGAGCTCGAAGCGCGCGGCAAGGAAAAGCTGCTCGACCTCGTGCGCAACATCAAGCCGAGCCATGTGGATTGCTTCTACGTGCGTCAGCCGACCGCGCGCGGCTTGGGGCACGCGGTGTTGTGCGCCGAAAAGCTCGTGGCGGACCACCCGTTCGCCGTGATTCTCGCGGATGACTTGCTCTACTGCGAGCGGCCCGTCATGAAGCAGATGATCGACGTCTTCAACCACTATCACAGCTCGATCGTCGGCGTCGAAGCGATCGCGCGTGAGGACACGCGTTCGTACGGCGTGGTGGAAGGTCGCGAATGGGAGGAGGACATCTTCAAGCTGTCGGGCATCGTCGAGAAGCCGGCGCCGGACGATGCACCGTCGAACCTCGGCGTAGTCGGCCGCTATGTGCTCATGCCGAGCATCTTCGCGCACTTGCGCAAGCTCGAGCCCGGTACGCTCGGCGAGCTTCAGCTGACGGACGCCTTGCATTCGCTGCTGACGGAGGAGCAAGTGCTGGCTTATCGGTACTACGGCACGCGCTACGATTGCGGCAGCAAGCTTGGTTATCTCAAGGCGACCGTCGAGTTCGCGCTGCGCCACCCCGAGATCGGCGACTCGTTCGATGCCTACCTGCGCGACTACGTGGCGCATCTCACTGTCTGATCGTTCGCCTTCGTCGGCCGCGCGTGTCGCCCAGGCACGCGCCTTCGCCTCCCTTACGTTCTTCCACGCGTTCGTGCGGCTAGCGGGCCGCCGCGCATGTCCCTGCTTCGGAATCGCACTTCGAATTTGAGTGCGTTACAAGAAGTTACGATTGATTCCGACTCCGTAAGATCTTCATCAGTCCGACACGATTCGTTCCTATGCTGACCGCCATCCGGCTGTTGGCAGACTTTGGCGTGCTCATGCGTGTCCGGCATCGAGCTCGGTCATGGAGGAACGGTGTCGACGAACAAGTGGCGCGAAGGTGCGCTTTTGGGCAAACGTTTGTGGCTCGGCGCGTTTGTGAGGGGGTGGCGTGTGTTCCCGGTGTATGCCGCCATCGCATTGACGGCTTGCGGGAATCGCGGCGGCAGTGTGGAAGCGGAAACGGCGGCGCAAGCGTCCGAATCCACGCCTATGTTGCCCGGCGCGCGCGCCGGCCTGCTACAAGATGCTGGCCACGCGGCGAGCGGCTCGCTCGCTCAGGGCTTCGGTACGCCTCCCGGCCCGGGACAGACGCCCGCTTCGAACCCATTGCTGCCGCCTGTCATGCATTCCGCCGATTGAGTTCGATCGACGGCACTGTAAATGCCGTTTCGAGCAATACCGTCGAGATTTCTCGTTGTCCTCGTTTTTCAGCGTTTGTTGTCTGGCAGTACTCGCCGACGCGCTTCGTTCGCACGAGGCCGTCTCGTTCCACTTTCGCCCAAGACGAACCGAATATGACTTCGACAAGCCGCCGTGACTTCCTGCGCGCTGCCGCCCAAGCGGCCGGCGCGGCCACCGCGATGGGCATCGTGCCCGCCGGCATTCGTAACGCGCTCGCGCTTCCCGCCAACGATGCGACGCGCAGCATCGAAGATATCGAGCACATCGTCATCCTGATGCAGGAGAATCGCTCGTTCGACCACTACTTCGGTACGCTGCGCGGCGTGCGCGGATACGGCGATCGCCGCGCAATCACGCTGCCGAACGGCAAGCCCGTCTGGTATCAGCCGCTCGCCGCCGACGCGGGCTACGTCCTGCCGTTTCACCCGAGCGCGCCGGACCTCGGCCTGCAGTTCCTGCAGGATCTGCCCCATGACTGGACGACGACGCATGCCGCGTGGAACGGCGGTCGCTACGATCAGTGGGTGCCGGCGAAAGGCACGACGACGATGGCCTACCTCACGCGGCAGGACATTCCGTTCCACTACCAGCTCGCCGATGCGTTCACGATCTGCGACGCCTACCACTGCTCGGGAATGACGCCGACCGATCCGAACCGCTACTACATGTGGACAGGCTGGGTCGGCAACGACGGCAACGGGGGAGGGCCCGTCATCGACAATGCCGAAGCGGGCTATTCATGGTCGACGTATCCCGAAGTGCTGCAGGCAGCCGGCATCTCCTGGAAGGTCTACCAGGACATCGGCACGGGACTCGACGCCAACGGTTCATGGGGCTGGACGCAGGACGCCTATATCGGCAACTACGGCGACAACTCGCTGCTCTACTTCGACCAGTACCGCGGCGCGCAGCCCGGCAATCCGCTCTATGACAGAGCGCGCACCGGCACTAACGTGGCCGTGAGCGGCGGCTATTTCGACATGCTGAAGGCCGATGTGCAGAACGGGACCTTGCCGCAGGTTTCGTGGATCGTCGCACCGGAGGCGTACTCCGAGCATCCGAACTGGCCGGCGAACTACGGCGCATGGTACGTGGACCAGGTCCTGCAAGTTCTCACGTCGAACCCGGCCGTATGGAGCAAAACGGCGCTTCTCATCACTTACGACGAGAACGACGGCTTCTTCGACCATGTGGCGCCCCCGTTCGCGGCCTGGTCGACGACGTCGGGGCGCTCGACGGTCGACACGACGAACGAGTATTTCGCGGGTAACGGCACTTATCCGGCGGGACCCTACGGACTCGGCCCGCGCGTGCCGATGATCGTCGTTTCCCCGTGGTCGAAGGGCGGCTGGGTTTGCTCGGAGACGTTCGACCATACGTCGATCATCCGTTTCATCGAAAAGCGCTTCGGTCGCCACGGCAATCTGCGCGAGGCCAACATTACGCCATGGCGCCGCGCCGTCTGCGGCGATCTGACCCGCGCCTTCGACTTCGCGAATCCGAACGCCGCATTCCCGGTGCTGCCGGCGACGACGAGCTATGTGCCGCCCGATCAGCAGCGGCACCCCGACTACGTGCCCGTGCCTCCGCCGGCTCAGTCGATGCCGAGCCAGGAGCCGGGCGTGCGTCCGGCACGCGCGCTGCCCTATGAGCTTTTCGTGCGCGCGCATGCCGAAGCGGGGAACAGCACGCTGCGCCTCGAATTCGTGAATACGGGTGAGGCGGGCGCCGCCTTGCTCGCTTATCAACCGGCATCCGTCAATGCGCCGCGCTCGTACACCGTCGAGGCGAAAAAGCGGCTCACCGACGACTTGCCGCTCGGCGCGGATGGCAGCTACCGATACGTCGTGCATGGACCGAACGGCTTCGCCCGCGGTTTTGCGGGCAAAGCGGCGACGCTGCATGCGTGGCACGCGGATACGGCCGTGCCCGAAGTGACGGAGTCCTATGACGTCGCGAACGGCAACATCGAACTGCATCTGAAGAACGCCGGCACGTCGGCTTGCACGTTCAAGATCGCCAACGCTTACGACGGCGGCAGCCTCACGCGCCAGGTGGCGGGTGGAAAAAGCGTGGACCTGTACCTCGATTTGCGCGCATTCCATGGCTGGTACGACCTGACGGTGACGGTCGATACCGATGCATCGTTCGCCAGAACGCTGGCCGGCCACGTCGAAACCGGCCACAGCAGCATGAGCGATCCGGCGTTGGGCGCGTCGTGATCGCCGGGTAGTTCATCGTCGAAGCACAGGGCTCGCCCTATGAGGGCGAACCCTGTACCCCTGCGACTTTTGCTTCCGACGTACCCGTCTCTGCCTGTTCGAAGGGGCGCCACGAGTGCCGATAGTCTGACGGACGCAACGTTTTTCGGCCGGTGAAGCGGCTCGCGCGCATAAAAAGATGCATTAAGCCGCGCGGCGCTTGTAGAATCCGGCGTTGAAGCGGCGCGCTACTTTGGCGCGCGCTTCCTGCGTTCAACGACCAACAGGTAGGAGAAACATGTCGACTTCCGCAAAGAAGGTTGCGAAAAAGGCTGCGGCTGCACCGGCCAAGAAAGCAGCTGTCAAGAAAGTGCCCGCAAAGAAGGTCGCGGCTAAGAAGGTCGCCGTGAAGGCGTCCGGCGCACCCGCGCCGATCAAGGACACCTTCACGAAGGCCTCGCTGGCTGCCCACCTCGCCGAGCGTGCCGCTGTCGAGCCGAAATCGGTCAAGGCCGTCCTCTCGGCGCTCGAGGACACGATCCTCGGCTCCGTGCACAAGAAGGGCGCCGGCGAGTTCACGCTCTCTGGCCTCCTGAAGATCGTCGTGCAGGCGGTTCCGGCGAAGAAGAAGCGCTTCGGCAAGGACCCGTTCACGGGCGAAGAGCGCTGGTTCCCGGCGAAGCCGGCCACCGTGCGCATCAAGGCACGCGCGCTCAAGAAGCTGAAGGATGCCGCGTCCGGCGTTTAGTCGGGCATTCGACGAGCGAATCACGCTTGGTTGCAAAAACCCCGTGAGGTAGGGAGCTTTCGAGCTCCCGCGCCTCGCGGGGTTTTGTCTTTTTGTCTTATTGCGGACGGTACCCGTCGTTCAAAGTCTTCAGGAACGCGATCAGATCGGCGATGTCATCTTTCGACATGGCAGGCTCGTCGCCGCGCTTTCGATCGAATGGTGCGTCTTGCTTGTCGATGTTCGCCCGGTACTTCGCGGGCAGATCGTCGTATTGCAGGATGCGGCCATGCGTGTCGCGCGGATAGACCTTCGCGGGATCGACGTCGCGCAGATTGTAGAAGTCGATGACTTCATCGAGCGTGCGATAGACGCCGTTATGAAAAAACGCCTCACGTGTGGCGGCGTTGCGCAGCGTCGGCGTGAGGAACATCCCGCAGTACTGCGTTTGCGTCGCGAGATCGCTGCGATAGGGGCCGCAAACACCCAGATCGAAGGAGCGCGGATTGCGGTTGGCCGCGATGCGTCGGTTGCGCGGCACCCCGAGTGCTTCGTATTGATAGTCGGTGAACATCGGCGGTTGACCGTCCTTGCTCGGTTGCGAGAGATGGCATCCCGCGCAGTTCGCCTTTTTCGAATCGTTGAAGATCCGCAATCCCTGCAGTTCGGCCGGCGTCAAACGCGCTTTGCCCTCGAGCCAGTAATCGTATTTGCTCGTGTACGGATGGAACGACGGTTCTTCGACCTGATAGCGAGCCACCGCGAAGAGCGCCTCGGACAGCAACAGACGGCGGTTCTTGAAAATTCCTGGGCCAAAAAGTTGCTCGAATTGGGCTCGATACGGGCTGCGTTCGATCTTCTCGGCCGCTTCGTCGATGCTTCCATTCGCCATCTCGGCGTGATCGAGCAACGGGCCGTACGCTTGCGATTGGAGCGTGTCGGCGCGTCCGTCCCAAAAGAGGCCGCCTTGCGGCACGAGTGCCGGTGCGGCGGGCGCGACGCCGGCGGTTTTCTGCGCGCGGGCCGCACCTGAAACTTGCGCCGCTGCCAGTGTGAGGTCGACGGGCGCGTCGGCATCGGCCTGGTCGGGGCCGATGCTGAAATTCGGCTGGCGATAGAGGTACATCAGCGAGGGCGGCGTTCGCACGCCCTGCAATTTCAAGGAAGGACCGCCGAGCTGGACCGACAGCGCATTCGGCGGACCGTAGGCGCGTTGCGGGCTATGACATGACGCGCACGACATCTTGCCCGAGGCCGATAACGAGGGATCGTAGAAAATCAGTTTGCCCAGTTGAGCCATTGCGCTCAGCGGCGCTACGGCCGGGCGTTGCAGGTGGACCGGATGGGGGTTCCATCCGTCGTGCCCGATGCCGTCATCGGCCGGGATTGCGGCGCCGCTGGCCGCGGCGCTTTGCGGTTGCTCTTGTCGCGTTTCTGTTTGCGCATGCGCATGCATCGCCGTGCCCGCGCCGATTCCGACGGCGGCGAGGATGAGCGCAACAGTCGCGCAGGCGCGCACGAGCGACGCGCGCGGCCGCGTTACGCGCGGTCGGTTAGCGGTCCAATTGGATTCGGGCGAGTGCATCGTTGACAAGAGTAGGGTGGCGATCGATCGATAAAAACGCGCACAGCCCGGCAAAAAGCCGGGCTGTGCGCGCTAGCCATCTAGTGGAACAACTTCATCAGTGCCGCGGCACCGCGCTTCAAATCCCGGCTTCCGAATCGACGGGCACGCCCGTGTTCGGATCGAGATAGAGCTTCGCCGACTCGCCATGCTCTTCGTCGCGGCGATTGAACTCGAACATGCCCATGACGCTGCCCGCGCTGGCGTCGAACGAGCCGCCGCCGATGCGCTCGCTGTCGAGCCAGTTGTCTTCGATAAAGCGAACGACGGACGACTGATCGATGAGCGTATGGTCGATGTGGTTGTGCTTCGCCCACGGCGAAATCACGAGGAACGGAATGCGCGTGCCCGGACCGCAACGGCCGTTGACGGGCTTGCCGTTCAGGCCGGCCGGCGCCGTGCCCGAGCCGCAGATGCCGTTGCCGTTGAGCTGGTCGGCGACGGAATCGAAGGAGGCGCTCGTCGGCAACGCGTAAGCGTGGTCGTACCAACCGTCGGAGTCATCCCACGTCACGATGACGGCCGTATCGCGCCATTCCCGTTGCTGTTGCAGGAAGTTGAGAACCTTGACGACGAAGGCCTGCTCGTCGAGCGGATCGGAGTAGCCCGCATGGCCGTCCTGATAGGCGGGCGCCTTCAGGAAGCTGACCGACGGAAAATTCCCGGCGCGCACGGCGGCGAAGAAGTCATCGATGTCGTACTGGTGATTGGCCGGATCGAGCGTCTTGCTGTGCGGGTCGTAGGTATGACCGATGGCCTTCACCGAGCTCGGACGCAAGTGCTGCGGGTTCGACGTCGACGCGTAGTACTGGAACCAGTTGTGGTGCGGAATGTAGTCGGCCGTTGCCGAGCCGACCACCGTCGAGAACGTGCTGCGCTGGCAGTTCGTCGTGCCGTTGGCGTTCGTCGTCTGCAGGTTGAAGCCGCCCATGAACCCGCCCCACGAGATGTCGCGCGCGTTCAGCAAATCGCCGATGTTCTTGCCCGTCATCAAGGCCTGGTCAGTCTTGCTCGAGCAGACGTCGTTGGCGGGATCGACGTCGTTGATCATCGTGAAGCCGCCCTGACCGTCGTTGACGTAGTAGGAGCCAGGCGCCGACGGTTTCTTCGTCGTCAAGACCGGCTTCATACCGTTCGTCTGTCCCGCGATGACCTCGAGCGCGCCGGGCGTCGAGGGACCGTAGGTCGACGTGTAGGCGTTGTCGCTCATCGCATAGTGCTGCGCGTAATTCCAGAGCGCGGTCACGGTGTTGCCGTCGTAGTAGCCCATGACCTGACCGTTCGTGCCGAATGCGCCGGCCCCGCCGCTCGAGCCGCGGCCCGTGTATTTCGGAAAGAGGTCGGCCGCGCCGTTGTCATTCGCTTGTTCTTCGGCCGTATAGGCGTGGTTCTGGTCAGCCGTGGCCGCTTGCGAACGGTCGAGGCGGAACGGGTTCGTCGCGCCCGTGCCGTTGGCCGGATTCGTCGCGTTCGGGTTGTCCGTCAACAATGCGCCGGAGAGACCGTTGCCGCTCGGCGTGCCGGCGGCGGCCGTGAAGCTCGGCTCTCCGGTCGGGTTGGCCGCGTGCGGGTACGTCGCGAAGTAGTGATCGTAAGAAACGTTCTCGTTGAAGATCACGACAAGGTGCTTGATGGGCGTTGCCGTACGGACCGCTTCCGCATGCGAATCCGAATGGCCGTTGTCGTGGTCGTCGCTCGCGCTCCACGCGACCGTGGACGCAAGCGCGATGGCCGAAAGGGAAAGAAGAGCAATCTGGCGCCGAAGCATTGGGGGGCTCCTGGTTATTGGTAACCGCGGCGCCCGCGCGACACAGATCGACCCCGCATGAACGGATCTCAATCTGGCGAAGGAGGGCTATGCGGTGGGTGATGTGAAGCGCACGTATTCCATCATGCGTAGATGAACGCTAAGGGAAGGAAAGCTTTCTGTTCGTTTACGAGTCGTGCGCCGGGCAACGGAGCGCGTCGATGACGGCGAAAAAAAACCAGCCGAAGGACTGGCCTTCGGCTGGCTCGGTGCTGCTTTCGAAGTGCAGCTTTCGAAGCGTTGCTTCGGACTGCTTAGCGCATCGTCAGAACTTGTGGCGCAGGCCCAGGCTGACGAGGGTTTGGTTCGACGTGCCGGCGTAGCCGTACGAGCCGACCGATGCTTGAGCCGCCACCTTGCCGCCCGTGCCGTCGCCCGTATCGCCGCTTGCATGCTGCCACGCACCGACCAGATACACGTCCGTGCGCTTCGACAGGTTATAGTCGGCGCCGGCGGAAACTTGGTGATACGTCGCCGATGTGTCGCCGCTCGACTTCGTGTAGCTATAGCCGAGGCCCAAGAGCAGTGCCGGCGTTGCCTGGTAGTTCAGGAAGCCTTGGCCCGTGTTGTACTTCTCGGTCGTATGGAACGCGGAGAATCCATCAGCCTTGTACTGCGCGTTGCTGTAGCCCGCGCCGAACGTGAATGCACCCAACGTGTACTGCGCAGCCACTCGAGCGATGCCGATCGACTTCGCCGTGGCATAACCGCTGTTAACCGGGCCATCGAACGTGCCGTCAGACGTTGACGATACCGCTGCCGATCCCGTCGACGTCCACGTGGTGCGCGCCGCGCTGTTCGCGTTGTCGGTCAGCAAATAGCCGGCCGCAACGCCAATCGGGCCGTTGTTGTAAGCTGCCGCAAACGACCAGGTTTGGCCACTGCTCGTCTTGCCGGCCACGCCGCCAAGCGCGTACAAAGCTTCGACCTGGAAGCCGGCATACGTCGGCGACGTGTACTTGATCGCGTTGTTGACGCGGAAGCTGTTATCGTAGTTGTCGACGTCACCCGCCGTAGCAAAGACGCTGCCGAAGTAGTTGTCGGCGGTGATACCTTGCACGAGGTCGATGAGCGGATCGTACTGACGGCCGAGCGTCACCGTACCGAACTGATTGCTCTGCAGGCCGACGAAGGCTTGACGGCCGAATTCGCGCTGACCCTGACCGAGCTTGCCGTTGCCCGGATCGAAGCCGTTTTCCAACTGGAAGATCGTGGCGAGGCCGCCACCGAGATCTTCTTGGCCCTTCAAGCCCCAGCGCGTGCCCGACAGGTCACCCGAGTTGCTGTTGCTGACCGACCACTGATTCTTGCCGCCGTCGGCATGGTTCACATACGTGATCGACGTATCGATGATGCCGTACAGCGTCACGCTGCTTTGCGCGTGCGCCACTCCAGCTGCACCGATAAGCGCGAGCGAGAGGCTCGACAAAGCGATTTTTTTCATCATTTCTCCACGCGGATGAGTTATGAGTTTGTTGCGGAACGCAGAATAGCTCAACGCCCTCGAGACGACGAACGGAAAAAATAAAGTGTCTCGAAAAGGTAACAACGCGTTGCGCGGCGCTGGACAACGGTCTGCCGGTTATCTCGATTGACGGTGGCCTGAGTCGATGGCTCGCTTTATTTCATATTCGGAAATAGCTAATTAGTACCGCTGCAATAATGCATTCTTTGCATCCCTTTTGGGCTCGATGTCCCATTCAGGTGCGCGCGCACCGCTGAATGCGCAATGAACTGACGATTCAATGCGCCGAGTGCGGGCCGCCGTGCGCGTGTTCGGTGCGTGCCGCTGATCGGGCGTGCGTTCGCCCGCGCGCCGCGGCGTATTCCGCTCCGAAAAGCAGCACCGCCGCAGAAAAGTAAAGCCACATCAACAGCACGGCCAGCGAGCCGGCCGCCCCGAATGCGTTGGCCATGCCGGCATGGGCGAGATAAATCGCGAAGAGCTTCTTGCCGCCGGAAAAAAGCACGGCGGCGAGGATTCCTCCGACGATCGCATCGCGCCAGGCGACATAGGCGTCGGGCAGGAACTTGAGCAGCGCAGCGAACGACAGCGAGAGTACGGCAAGGCCGAACGCAAGTTGCAGCGCGTCTCCGACGATCACATAAGTCGAGTTGCCCCAAAGCCATGTCCCGATGTAGGTGATGAACGTATCGAGCACGAGCGAGACGATGGCGAGAAACGCCACACCGAGCACGAGACCGAACGAAATGAGGCGAATCTTGACGAGCGTGAGTACGCTTGCGAAGCGGCCGCCCGCGCTTTGCGGCCATATGATGGAGAGCGCGGTGTTGAGCGAGGCGAACGTGGCGGAGGCACCGAACGCCAACGCGATGAAAGAGACGAATGCGGCGAAGCCCCCCGTGTCGCTATGCTTGCGCGAGTTGATGACGATCATCTGAACGGCGGCGGCCGCCTGATCGCCGATCAACTGGTGCGCATCCTGGTAAATCTGTCCTCGTATCGCGTCCGTTCCGAAGAACCACCCGGCGACGGCGATGACCATCACGAGCATTGGCGCCAACGAGAACGCGGAATAAAAGGCGATGCCCGCCGCCATCGTCGAGCAGCGATGTTGACTGAAACGCATAACGGCATCCACGAAGCGCGCGCCTTCTCGACGCGTCGCACCGAAGAACGTTCGCAGCGCGATGGCGGGCATCTATCGCCTCCAAACCCATGCTCGGTTGCGTCGATGAGGGAGATGCAGAACACGTGCCTGTTTGGGCTGCCACGCCGTTTGATCGGGTGGCGCGTCAGCGCCATTCAGGTCTCGATGCCTTTCATTGCGTCGCGCACGAAGGAGACGAAGCGGTCGGTCACGGCGTCCTCGCGTGCCGACGGCCACGCGAGCCCGACGCGCCATGTCGCCGGCCTGCCGTGCAGCGGCAGTATCGTCGCGTCGCGCAGCAGATGTTGCGCGCGCGAAGGAACGAATGCGATGCCGACCCCGGCCGCGACCGACGTCAGCACCGACTGAATATCCTCAGCCTGCTGCGTGACGTTCGGCACGAAGCGGTGCTCGCCGCACCAGCGATCGATCTGCGCGGCGAGTCCCGGGCCGCGCGAACGCGAGAGCGCAATAAAGCCGATTTCATTGAGCGTGCCGAGGTCCGATGGCAGCCGCTTGTAGCGAAGCTGAGGAGGGATGGCCAACGCGAGCGATTCGTCCATCACCTTGAACGACGAAAGCCCTTCTCCGACCGGCAGGCGCAAGAAGCCCGCGTCGAGCTTGCGCGAAAGGAGCCGGCGCGTTTGCTCGGCCGACGAGAGATCGCTCAGCGTAATCGCAACGCCGGGATGTTGACGCCGGAAATCGGAGATGAGCTTCGGCACGAGCGTGAGCACGGAGATGCAGATGCCGACGCGCAGATGGCCGCGGCGGCCGCTGCTCGCTTCGCGGGCTCGCACGAGCACTTCCTCCGCATCGTGAACGAGCGCCTGCGCATCGGGCAGGAATTCCTCGCCGAACGGCGTCAGCTCGGCGCCGTGCCGTCCCCGTTCGAAGAGCTTGCCGCCGAGGCTCGCCTCGAGCGCGCCGATCTGCTTGCTGAGCGCCGGCTGGCTCATATGGAGCGCATCGGCGGCACGGCTGAAATGGCGCAGTTCGGCCACGGTCAGGAACGTCTTTAGCAGTCGGATTTCCATTCTATGCGGTGATCGAAACGGTAGAAACATTCATTTTACTTATCGATCGCCGCGACGTTCAATGACTGCATGCAGTCTCACTGACACCCCACGAAATGTCCTCTCGAACGATTTTCAATGCGGCAGCAGCGGCTGGTGCGGTCATGGAACCGACAGCCGAAAGCGGCGACGCCGCTCCTCCTCGCGAGGACCGCGTCGATTCGCGCCGCGACTCGCCGCGTCGGCGCAGCTACGCGCAATCCGCAGGGCAGGCGCAATCCGATACATGCCAGGCAATGGGCTCCATCGCGGTGAGCTTTGCTGTCGTCAGTCGTAGCCGATGGCCGCGTTGAAGCCGGTCGCGCGGACTCGTCGTTCGAGCCGCATATTCGGACGGTAAAGGCAATTTACTGCGCTGGCCCGCCCCGCCCCGCATCGCGAGGCGAGGAAAGTCGTCAGGCTCGATGGCAGGGTCCCGTTGAATCGCGAACTCTCAGTTCCGCAGGTACTTCGTGGCCTGCGACATCGGAGCCGCCCGCCAGGAGGTCGAGCAGCGCGGAAGCCGCGGTTCTTCCGATTGCGTCCGTGTCGACCCACATCGTCGTCAGCGAGGGGCGCAGCTCGCGGGCGAGCGCGATATCGTCGAAGCCCGTTATCGATAGCTGCCGAGGCACCTCGATCCCGAGCGCCTGCGCTTCGAGCAGTGCGCCGACAGCGAGGTTGTCGTTACCGCAGATGACGGCCGTCGGCCGAGCGGTCGAGCTATCCCATATCGCCCTCAGGCTTTGCCGGCCGAACTCGATCGTCGCCGGACCTTCGCGCAAATTCGTGGGCCGAACGGCGAGCCCTTGCGTCGCGAGCGCCTCATGGATCCCTCGCAGGCGTGCCTGCACGCGATCGTTATCGGCCGACGGTTGCACGATCACGGCGAAGTCGCGATGCCCGAGCGCGAGCAAGTGCTCCGTCATGGCGGCGAATGCCGCGCGATTGTCGAAACCGATGCAGCAATGCGGACTGCCTTCGCGATACGCATAGGTGACGACATAGGGCACGCCGCGATTCGTCAGGAGTTCGAACAGTTCGGGCGGATGCGCCTCGCCCACCACCGATACGGCCTCGACGCCGCGCGCGAGCATCGCGCCGACTTGGGTGAGCGCTTGCGCGGGATCGTAGTTCGAGCAGCCGAGAAAAAGCGTGATGCCGTGCTCGGCCATCACCGTCTGCATGCCGGCAACCTGGGATGCGAACACATGGTTGTCGAGCGTCGGGATAATCGCGCCGACGATATGGGTGCGAGTCGATGCGAGCGCGCGGCCCGCGGCATTGGGAATCCAGTTCAGTGCTCGCGCTGCATCGCGCACGCGCTGTTGGACTTCGGCCGAGACCTTGCCGGGATCGTTATAGACGCGCGAGACGGTGGCGGTGGATACACCGGCCAACTTCGCGACATCGCTGAGCACCGGGCGCCCCGTGCCGCGGCGCTCGCGCATCACGGCGGTGTCCGCGGTGTCATGGAGCATCGTGGTTTACCCTCGATTGGAGCAGTGGGCCTTGCATAACGAGCGATGCCTGTGAGAATGTAAGCGCTGACAGCGCGCCGATCGCTGCGATTATGCCAGTAATGCGGTGCGCTGTATCCCCGCATGTTCCACGAGATTCCCAGCAGCTGGCCGTTCGCTGTTTGCTTATGTAAGCGGTTACACGCAGCACAACATCAGCGCTGCGCCACCAGGGACAGGCCAGACGATCAATACATGGAGACAACGTCGATGAAAGAGACCTCATCCGAGCCAAGCGCGTCGCCGCGCATTCGCCGCGCGCAGCGCGTGGCGCTTGCGTTGTTGGTAGTGAGCGGCGCCGTCAACTATCTCGATCGCGGCACGCTTGCGGTCGCGAATGCTTCGATTCGCGGCGATCTCGGATTATCGATGGGGCAGATGGGCGTCTTGCTGTCGGCGTTCTCGTGGAGCTACGCACTCTGCCAGTTGCCGATGGGCGGGCTGGCCGACCGTGTCGGTCCGCGCCGGCTGCTCGGCGCAGGCTTGATTCTCTGGTCGCTTGCTCAGGCCGCCGGCGGCCTCGTGGCGACGTTCGGCTGGTTCATCATCGCGCGCATCGCACTCGGTATCGGCGAAGCCCCGCAGTTCCCCTCGGCCGCGCGCGTCGTCAGCAATTGGTTTCCGCTGCGCGAGCGCGGAACGCCGACCGGCATCTTCAACGCGGCGTCGCCGCTCGGCACCGCGCTTGCGCCGCTCGTGCTTTCGATCCTCGTCGTCTCGTTCAGCTGGCGCTGGGCATTCATCGCAACCGGCGCGGCAGGCCTCGTCGTCGCACTCGTCTGGTTCGCGCTTTACCGCGACCCGGTGCGCTCGCGGCTTTCCGTCGACGAGTGCCGCTACCTCGATGCGGGTGCCGAGCAGGGTGTCACTGCGCCCAAAGTGACTTTCGCGGACTGGCGCGAACTGTTCTCGCACGTCACGACATGGGGCATGTTGATCGGCTTTTTCGGCTCGGTTTACCTCAACTGGGTCTATCTGACCTGGCTGCCGGCCTATTTGACGACGGAGCGTCACATGAGCCTGCTGCGCACGGGCTTCGCCGCGTCGGTCCCGTTCTTCTGCGGATTCATCGGCGCGCTGTCCGCGGGCTGGTTTTCGGACTTGATCACGCGCGGCAGTCGCAACGCCGTCGCGAGCCGGCGCAACGCGGCGGTGGTCGCCATGCTCGGCATGGTCGCCTTCACGATCCCCGCGGCGCTCGCGCAAAGCAATACCGTGGCGATCGCCTGCATTTCGGTCGTCATTTTCCTGGCCAACGCGGCGTCAGCGTGCTCGTGGGCGCTCGCGACGGCCGCCGCTCCGTCGAACCGCGTTGCTTCGCTCGGCTCGATTCAGAACTTCGGCGGCTTTATCGGCGGTTCGCTTGCGCCGATCGTCACCGGCTTCATCGCGCAAAGGTGGTCGTTCGTCCCGGCGCTGCTCACGGCGGCCGCGATTGCGTTCATCGGCGCGATGGCCTATCTGCTGCTCGTCAGAAAGCCGATCCCCGAGCACTCTGCGCATGCCGCGGCCGCCGCGCCGTCGGGCGAAGCGCCCGCTGCCCAATCTTGAAAGATCAAAGGAGGATGTGATGGTCCATGCAGTGCAGTCCGGCAAATCGATCGAAGGCATCGTGCCGGTCATGCTGACGCCGTTCGACGATAGCGGCGCAATCGACTACGCCGGACTCGAGCGGCTCATCGAATGGTATCTGCAGCACGGCACGGACGCGCTCTTCGCCGTCGCGCAATCGAGCGAGATGCAATTCCTCAGTCTCAGTGAGCGCTATCAGTTGGCGCGGTTCGTCGTCGATCGCGTAGCCGGCCGCGTGCCCGTCGTCGTGTCGGGCCATATCAGCCACGCGCTCGATGCGCAGGTCGAGGAGTTGACGGTGGCCGCGGAGTCGGGGGCGCAGGGGATCGTCCTTGTCACGAACCGTCTCGATCCGCACCGGCAGGGAAGCGCGACGTTTCTCGCGAATTTGAAACAGCTGCTCTCGCGCCTGCCGTCCGATGTCCCGCTCGGCCTTTACGAATGTCCCGCACCTTATCGCCGGCTGTTGAGCGACGACGAATTGAAAGCCTGTATCGATACAGGCCGCTTCGTCATGCTGAAGGACGTGAGCTGCGATCTGGAAACGGTGAAGCGGCGCGTTGCGCTCGCGCGCGGCTCTACGCTGAAGATTCTCAACGCCAACGCGGCGATCGCCTGGGACGCAATGAAGGCGGGTTCAGCGGGATTCAACGGGGTATTCACGAACTTTCACCCCGATCTCTATCAATGGCTGCGCACGCGGAGCGCGACTGCCCCCGCTCTGGCCGAGGAACTGTCGGCATTCCTCGTCGTCGCGGCGGTATCCGAAGCGCTCGGCTATCCGGCGCTCGCGAAGATGTATCACCAGCGCATCGGCACATTCCAGTCGATTCGTTGTCGCGCGATCGACTATGACGTCCGCGAACGCTTCTGGGCGCTGGACGCCGTGCTCGACAAGATCGTGGCCGGCACGGAGCAGTTTCGCGCACGCATCGCGGCGTTGTAGCGCCCGCCGTGCCGCATGCGGCTCGATCGTTCACTCGTCGCCCGGCACTCCGTAGCTCGGGGCCGCGGTCGGGTTGAGCGCGCGCACGACGTAATCGTGCATCTGCGGCCGGTAGGCTTGCCATAGCGCGTCGAGTCGGGCGATCGGGTCGTCGTCCGCCCAGTCGACGCGCAGATCGACGATCGGCCAGATCGGTGTGTCGACGATTTCGAGCGCAGCCGAATGCACGGGTCCCGCTTCGCCGCCGGCTTCGACCGCTGCGTGCATGGCCGCTATCAGCCGATCGGCGAGCGCGCCTTGTGTCTGCTCGAACGCTTTCACCATCGCATCGATCACGTGTCGATCGGCAAGCAGGTTGCCCGCCGCGACACACTGATCGCCGGCCACGGCGTGGTGCACGCCGAGTGCTTCCTTGCCGGTGAACATCGCGGTTCGGCCTTGACTGTCGACCACCGTCACCTGTCGGTACTCGCTCCATTCGCTCTCGCTCAACGCTCGTTCGAGCGCCGCATCGGGCCCGATCCGCTCGTGTTCCAGCAGATCGAGAATACGCGGGCCGAGCGCGGGCAACGTGACATTCTGCGTCGCCACCGCGCCGACGCCCGCGCGCGCCCACGGACACCGCGCGCCTACCGCGATACTCGACGAACTGATGGCGATGCCGAGCTGGCCCGTTTCCCGGCAACGTCCGACGATCGAGAATGTCATGATCGATTCCTTACCCTTGAGCCGGGTTCCAGTTATCCGGAATCACCGCGATGACGTCGATCTCCATCAGCCACTGCGGCTGCCCGAGCGCGCTCACGACGAGCCCCGTCGAAATCGGGTAGACGCCCTTCAGCCACTTGCCGATTTCCTGATACACCGGCTCGCGATAGCGTGGGTCGATGAGGTAGGTGGTCGTCTTGACGATGTGCGAGAGGTCGCTGCCTGCTTCTTCCAGCAGTTGCTTGACGTTTTTCATCGCCTGCTCGGCTTGCGCGCGAGGATCGCCAAGCCCGATCAGGTTGCCGTCGAAATCGGTGCCGACCTGACCGCGTACATAGACGGTGTTGCCCGCGC
This sequence comes from Trinickia sp. EG282A, assembly GCF_040965455.1. Classification (NCBI taxonomy): domain Bacteria; kingdom Pseudomonadati; phylum Pseudomonadota; class Betaproteobacteria; order Burkholderiales; family Burkholderiaceae; genus Trinickia; species Trinickia sp. EG282A. Next base: position 485,870 of record NZ_JBFRCC010000004.1, read on the forward strand.
GGACGGCCTGACACAGATCGTTGTCGAGCGACTGATTCGGGTAGGTGTCTTTCGTATTGAACATGCGGATTCGAGTATGCGTCGGCATCAATTCACTCCTATTTCGTTGGCTCGATGCGAATGCGATGCGCTGCCGTCGCACTCGGCGCCGCTCGAGTCGGCGGTACGCGCGTTGCCTGCCTCCTGCCGGCGCTGCGACGCGTCGTGATACGAGAGGTAGCGGCGCTGCGTGGCGATGTGATCGGCGATGCGCTTCGCGTCGTGCCAGACGCCCCAGATGAACGACGATCCGCGATGCGACAGGTAGGGCAAGCCGAGGAAATACAGACCGGGCTCCTTCGAGACGCCGCGCAGATGTCGGGGCTTGCCTTTTTCGTCGAATGTATCGACGTGCAGCCAACCGAAGTCGATCGAATAACCGGTCGCCCAGATGATCGTGTTCACGCCCGCCTTCGTCAGGTCGAGTTCGGCGAGCGGATGCGTCACGCATTCCGGATCGGGGGGGATGACGCGCGCATCCGGATCTTCCGGCAGATCGATGCCGTTACGAATGACATATGCATCGGCCGCGTCGAGCAGGGACATCAGATTGTCGTCGCCGCGCTTCAAATTCGCGGCGAGGTCCTGCTCGAACGTCGCGATGCCGTTCTCGAACGATTTCGTCGTACCGACGAGCATCATGCCCTGGTGCGCGAGCCCGCGGAAATCGATTGTCTTGCCGCCGTACGCGCCGCTCACCGCGATCGTCACGTGCTCGCGCCCCGGACCGGCGGCTTCCTTGTCCCATTCGCCGAGCACGCCGAGCCACCAGCAGAAATCGCGATTGCGGTAAGCGCGCGGCGGACGATCGTGTGCGCCGACCGACAAATAGACCCTGCGGCCCGCGCGCAAAAGCTCGTCCGCGATCTGGACGCCCGACGAACCCGCGCCGACCACGAGCACGGCGCCCTCGGGCAATTGCGCGGGATTGCGATAGTCGGCCGAATGAAGTTGAGTGAGGCTCGCATCCCGCGGCGCGATCGGCGGAACGACCGGACGCTGGAACGGCCCCGTCGCGACGACCACGCGATTGGCCTCGATCGTGCCGTCGGAGGTTTCGACCGTAAAGCCCGGCCTGCCGGTTTGCCGAACGACGCTCGTCACTTCGACGCCAGTGCGAATCGGCGCGTTGAACTTGCGCGCATAGGTCTCGAAGTAATCGGCGACCTGATCCTTCGTCGCGAAGGCGTCGGGATCGAGGCCTTCGAATTCCATGCCGGGAAAGCGGTCGTGCCAGGCCGGGCCGTTGGCGACGAGCGAATCCCAGCGGCACGTGCGCCAGCGCTCCGCGATACGGTCGCGCTCCAGCACGAGATGCGGCACGGCCAGCCGGGTCAGATGTTCGCTCATCGCCACGCCAGCCTGACCGGCCCCCACGACGAGCGTATCGATCGACGATTTGTCAGCCGTCATGGCTGTCTCCTTCGGAAAAGCAGTCGGGTTCAGATCCGTCTTCCTCGACGCATCCGTCATCGAGGCGCGCCGACGATCGCTTCGCTCGAGCTGGCAAGCAGCGCGTCATGATTTGCCCGACCGCGTTCGGACAGAATCTACGCTCCGTCGCGGCTACGGAAAAATATATTTAAAAAATGCTTTGCATCGCTTTTCTCTATGCAAACGCCCGATTGGAGAGCGACAATGGGCCGGACAGGCCAAGGAGGGCGCAGATGGACGGCAACTCGGTGCGGTATTCGTTGCGTCAGCTACGGTATTTCGTCGTCACGGCGGAGACGCTTTCTTTTACCGCCGCGGCGAGGCGGCTGCACATTTCTCAGCCATCGATATCGACGGCGCTTGCCGATCTGGAGGAGTCGTTCGGTGTGCAGCTCTTCGTCCGCCACCACGCGAGCGGCCTTTCCCTCACGCAACCGGGCCGCGATCTGCTCGGCCACGCACGCAACCTGTTGAAGAACGCGGAAGAGCTGCAATTGGCGGCGAAAGAAATGGACGGCGGGATGTCGGGCTCGATCTCGCTGGGTTGCATGGTATCGCTTGCCCCGCCGCTGATGCCCGGGATCATCAGCCGCTTCGTGCAGGACCACTCGGCGATCACCTTTCGCACTACCGAGGGCCATCAGGACACGCTGCTGAACGGACTGCGCGACGGCTCGCTCGATATCGCGCTGACGTACAGTCTCGATATCAGCGACGGCATCGCGTTTACCCCACTTCTTTCTCTGCCGCCTTATGCAATTCTGCCCAAGACGCACCGCCTTGCACGGGCGCGCAAGGTGTCATTGGCCGATCTGCTTTCGGAGCCGTACGTGATGTTGGACCTTCCGCATAGCCGGGAGTACTTCTCGGCGCTCTTCGATGCGGTCGGCAGCCGTCCGACCGCGGCCTTCCGTTCTTCACAGCCGGAAGTCGTGCGTGGCATGGTGGCCAATGGGTTGGGCTACAGCATTTTGAACTTCCCGCTGAAGTCGAGCCGAACCGTCGACGGGGAAGACTTCGTCATTAAGCGTTTCAAGGAGAACGTCAATGCAACGAACCTTGGCATTGCATTGCCGAGCGCCGTGAAGCCGCGTGAGGTCGTCAAGCGCTTCTCGACGTTTTGCGAGAGCTACATCCGCCGTTTGCACGTCTGACGGGCTCCGGAGGCTCCGCATAGGCTCGGCCTATTCAATGCATCCAAAAACAATATTTTACCTAGTAATTTGGATTGTTAGATTGGTGCTCATCGCATGCACGCACCGCCAGGAGGCCCGCATGGCAGCCTTTCCTCTTTCGCCGGACGCTGGATTCGACCTTGTCCGCGCCTTGCGCGAAAACTGCGAGCGCCCGTTCGAGGATGCGCGAGCGATGCCGCCTGGCGTTTATACGTCGGAAGCGTTCCTGACGCTCGAGCAGCGTGATTTGTTTGAACACGAGTGGTTGTGCGTGGGCCGGGTGAGCGCGCTCGCTCAGAGCGGCGACTACCTGACGGCGCGCATCGGCGACCAGCCGGTGGTCGTGCTGCGCGATACGGACGGCGCGTTGCGTGCGCTTTCGAACGTCTGCCTGCATCGAATGTCGGTGCTGCTCGAAGGGCGCGGCAACGTGCATCGCATCGTATGCCCGTATCACGCCTGGAACTACACACTCGACGGCAAGCTTGCCGGCGCCCCGTTGATGGATCGCCAGCCGGGCTTTTGCAAAGAGCATTACGCGCTGCCCGCCGTCCGCTGCGAAACGTGGCAAGGCTGGATCTATGTGACGCTGAACGAGCATGCGCCGCCCGTGTCCGCCCACCTCGCCGAGCTGAGCGCGCTCATCGAACCGTACGGCATGACCGATTACGTCGAGACTTTCCATGAAGAGCATGTGTGGGACACCAACTGGAAGATCCTCGCGGAAAACTTCATGGAAAGCTATCACCTGCCGATGCTGCATCGCGCGACCGTCGGTCCGCACTCGAAGCTCGACGAAATGGAGTGCCCGCCAGGCCACCGGGCGTTCAACTATCACTGGATCACCAAGGAAGCGACGCTGCCGATCGGCAACGCGCATCCGGCCAACCAGCGCCTGCAAGGCCATTGGCGCCGCACGACTGCACTGCTCGCGATCTATCCGACGCATCTCGTCACGCTCACCCCCGGCTACTTCTGGTATCTGATACTGCAACCGATGGGCGTAGGGAAAGTGCATATTCGATTCGGCGGCGGACTCGCGCCGGAATTCATCGACGATCCTAAAGCCACCGACTACATGGCGACGTTGAAGACACTGCTCGACGAAGTGAACGCCGAAGACCGGCGCGGTGTCGAGGCGGTGTTTCGCGGTGTGCACGCGCCGCTCGCCAAGCCGGGCCGCCTGAGCCCGCTGGAGCGGCCTAACTACGACTTCGCGCGCTACCTCGCGGGCCGCCTTGGCGCAATGTGACAACGTCGCCGCGTATGAACAGCCAACAAACCGCCGACCTTCTCATGTCAAGCGATCCGTTCATTTCTTTCTCGGGCGTCAGCAAGTCGTATGACGGCGTAGCGAACGTCGTCGAAGGGCTCGACCTCGACGTTGCGCGAGGCGAGTTCGTGTCGTTGCTCGGGCCGTCCGGCTCGGGCAAGACGACGACGCTGATGATGCTCGCGGGATTCGAATCGCCGACGCGCGGCGAGATTCGCCTCGCCGGCAAGCGTCTGGACAATAAGCCGCCGCATCAGCGCGACATCGGGATGGTGTTCCAGAACTACGCGCTGTTCCCTCACATGACGATCGCCGAGAACGTGGCGTTTCCGTTGTCCGTGCGAAAGATTGCCCGCGGCGAGCAGAAGACGCGCGTTAAGCGCGCGCTCGAGATGGTGGAGCTGTCGCATCTGGCGGGACGGCGGCCGGCGCAGTTATCGGGCGGCCAGCAGCAGCGCGTCGCGCTTGCCCGTGCGCTCGTCTTCGAGCCTAGCGTGGTGCTGATGGACGAGCCGCTCGGTGCGCTCGACAAGCGGCTGCGCGAAAGCATGCAGTACGAAATCATGAGGCTTCATCGTGAGCTCTCGCTCACGATCGTCTATGTGACGCACGACCAGAACGAAGCATTGACGATGTCGGATCGGGTCGCCGTGTTTTCCGACGGACGCATTCAGCAGGCCGCCACGCCGACGGAGCTCTACGAGAACGCGGCCAATGCGTTCGTGGCGAACTTCGTTGGCGAGAACAACGGACTGACCGGCCGCGTCCTCGTGGGCGACGGCGAATGGGCCGCACTGCAACTGCGCGACGGCAGCACGGTATATGGTCGTGTGGGCGCGGGGCTCGCCACCGGCGATACCGCGATGCTCGCGTTGCGCCCGGAGCGCGCGCATATCGCGGCGACGCCCGAAGCCACCCAGGAAGCGGCACGGCAGAGCATGAACATCGTGCAGGCGCTCGTCGAGGAACTCGTCTATTGCGGCGACCATCACCGCGTGCATCTGAAGCTCGGCCATGGCGAAACCGTCGTGGTCAAGGTGCCGAACACCGAGCGCCACGATCTGCCCGCGCTCGGCAGTCAAACGGCCGTCACCTGGCGCCGCGACGACTGCAAGGTGCTGCCCGCCGCGGCGGCCACGCCGCATGCCGCCGCATCGACCGACGGCGCCGACTACTCCGCTGCTTCCGCTTCCTCACCCGCCTCGCCACTCATCGCAGGAGCCAACTAGAAATGAAAACTATCCCGTCATTCCGGACCACCGTCGCAACCTGCGCGTTTGGTTTATTTGCCGCGGTCGCGGCTCATGCGGCCGAGACCATTTCCGTCGTGACTTTCGGCGGTGCCTATGAAGCCGCCGCGAAAAAGGCCTGGTTCGAGCCGTTCACGGCGAAGACCGGCGACCAGTTCGCGACCGAATCGTACGACGGCGGCCTCGCCAAACTGCAGGCGATGGAACAAGCGAAGAATCCGACCTGGGATCTTATCGATCTCGAAACCAACGATGCGATCACCGCCTGCGACGAAGGCCTGATCGCAAAGTTCGACAAGAAGTTGCTGGGTAACACCAGCGATTTCCTGCCGGGCTCGATAAGCGACTGCGCGGTCGCGGCGATGGTGTGGTCCACCGTTTATGCGTACGACGCGAGCAAGCTGAAGAGCGCGCCGACGACCATCAACGATTTCTTCGATTTGAAGAAATATCCCGGCAAGCGCGGAATGCGCAAGTCACCGAAGGTGGCCATGGAGTGGGCGCTGATCGCGGACGGCGTGGCCCCGAAGGATGTCTATAAAGTACTCGGAACGTCTGCCGGCGTCGATCGTGCGTTCAAGAAACTCGACACCATCAAGTCGAGCATCGTTTGGTGGGAGGCGGGTGCGCAGGCGCCGCAGCTTCTTGCCGACGGTGCGGTCGTGATGACGCAGGCTTATAACGGTCGCATCGACAATGCAGTGCATCAGGACAAGAAGCCGTTCAAGATTGTCTGGGATGCGCAGGTTTACGACTACGAATGGTGGGCGGTGGTCAACGGCGCAAAGCATGCCGATGCGGCGCAGAAGTTCATCATCTCGTCCTCGACGCCCCAGGCGTATGCCGACCTGTCGAAGTACATCGCCTATGCGCCGCCGCGCAAGGACGCTATTGCCCTCATCGACAAGGCGCGCCTCAATGATCTGCCGACGGCGCCGGACAACTTCAAGCGTCCGCTGCAGATCGATGCAACGTTCTGGGCGGACAACGCCGATGCGATCAACAAGCGGTTTCAGAACTGGCTGACGCAATAAGGCAGTCACGTCCGCCGGAAAAAATCGTGATCGGAGAGACAGGAATGCGATGAACACGCCGCTGCCCGCCACCGTTCGTTTTGATCGCGGCCCGCAGGCCGCGGACCGCGAGTCGTTCCGCGCCGCGCGCCGCAAGACTGCGGCGCGCGCACTGCTGCTCGCATTGCCGCTGCTCGTCTTTCTGCTGGTCACGTTCGTCGCGCCGATTGCGAGCCTGCTCGGCCGTAGCGTGCGAAACCCCGAAGTGCGCGTCGGCATGCCTGAGCTGAGCGCGGCGCTCGCCGGGTGGAGCGGCGTGGGTGTCCCCGGCGAGCCCGCATTTGCCGCGCTGGTGCATGACCTGAAGGATGCGGGCGAGAACGGTCAGCTCGGCAACATCGCGCGCCGCATGAACTTTTATCAGCCGGAGTTCCGCAGCCTGCTCTTCAAGACGGCGCGCGCCACGCGTGCGCAGACCTTCGCGCAATGGAAGCCCGCGCTGATCGAGCTCGACCCACGGTGGAACGCGCCGGAAACGTGGCGCTTGCTCAAGCGTGCGTCCATCTCGCCGACACCCGACTATTTGCTGAACGCCGTCGATGCGAAGGTCGGGCCCGATGGCTCGGTGACGCCCGTCGCGGCCGATAGTGCCGTCTATCGCGCAGCCTTTGGACGCACGGTGACGATCAGCGCGACCGTCACGCTGTTATGCCTTTTATTCGGCTACCCGGTGGCGTATCTGCTCGCGACGTTGCCGGAAAAGCAGAGCAACCGCCTCATGCTCTTCGTGATTATCCCGTTCTGGACCTCGCTGCTCGTGCGCGCGACTGCGTGGTACGTGCTGCTGCAACCCGGTGGCGTCATCAACAGCGCATTGATGAGCTTTGGGTTCGTCAATCATCCATTACCGCTCGTGTTCAACCGCACAGGAGTGTTGATCGGTATGACGCATATCCTGCTGCCGTACATGATCCTCGCGATTTACTCCGTGATGAAAAACGTTTCCCCGGTGTACATGCGCGCGGCGAAATCGCTCGGTGCGCACCCGGCGGAGGCTTTTGCGCGCGTTTATATTCCGCAAACGCTGCCCGGTGTCGGCGCCGGATGTTTTCTCGTGTTCGTGCTCGCGCTCGGCTATTACATCACGCCGGCCCTGCTCGGCGGCGCCGGGGACGAGATGATCAGCCAGCTCATCGCATCGCAAACCAACGATCAGCTCAACTGGGGCCTCGCCGGTGCGCTGTCGTGCTATCTGGTCGTCTTCACGGCGGTGTTCTATTTCATCTTCAACCGGCTGGTCGGTATCGACCGCTTGCGCTTCGGCTAACGGCGGCGGCAAGACTCGACGATCATTCCTATCGCTTACTAACAGGCGGACCCCGATGAAAGACGGACGGACCCGGCTACTTTCGGAGCGCATCGCTGGCGCCGGATTGCGCGTGCATTGCGCGATCATTTTCTTTTTCCTCGTTGCGCCGATTCTCGCGATCGTGCCCCTGTCGTTCAACTCGGGTTCGTTCTTCTCCTACCCGATGCAGGGCTTTTCGCTGCGCTGGTATGCGCAGGCGCTGAGTTCACCGGATTGGCAACGGGCGTTTGCGAACAGCATCGGCATCGGCGCGGCCGCAACGCTGATCGCGACGGTGCTCGGCACACTCGCCGCGCTCGGGTTGAGCCGGACGCAGTTTCCGTTCCGCTCGATCGTCATGCCGATCATCGTATCGCCGATGATCGTACCGATCGTGGTGGTCGCGGCGGGTTTCTATCTCGTTTTTTCGCCGCTAGGGCTCGTGAATTCTTATGCGGGCGTAGTGCTCTCCCATGCCGCGCTCGGGACGCCGTTCGTCGTCATTACAGTGACGGCATCGCTGCTCTCGTTCGATCAAACTTTGCTTCGCGCCGCGGCGGGCCTCGGGGCTCCACCCTGGGTGACCTTCCGGCGCGTCACGCTTCCATTGATCACTCCCGCTGTCGCGACCGGCAGCATCTTCGCGTTTGCGACTTCGTTCGACGAAGTGATCGTGATTCTGTTTATCGGCGGGCCCGAGCAACGGACCGTGCCGCGCCAGATGTGGAGCGGTATCCGTGACCAGATCGATCCGTCGATCCTGGCCGTGGCCACGCTGTTGATGGCGTTCGCCATCGCTTTGTTCGCCTGCATGAACTGGTTGCGCAAGCGCGCGGCGGCGGCCAGCCGCTCGTTCGCCTGAGTTCGCCCAATCGCTCTAGGTTCGCCGTGGTGCAATGACAAATTGCACAGTAATAAGATTAAAATCTCGCCACGCGCGGTGTTCCTCCAAAAGGCAGTCCGAATAAACTCACCCATGAACAAGACCGAATTCGAAGTGCATGACGCGCGCTTTCGCGCGCTGATCCAACCGAATGCGCCGCTCGAAAAGCTCTACGGCGAATGCCTTTGGGCCGAGGGCCCCGTCTACTTCCCGGCGGGCGACTATCTCGTCTGGAGCGACATCCCTAATAGCCGCATGCTCCGGTGGGTGCCGGGCATGGGAGTGGGGGTCTTTCGCGCGAACTCCAATTTTTCGAATGGGAATACGCGGGACCATGAGGGGCGGCTCGTGACATGCGAGCATGGCCTGCGACGCGTCACGCGCACCGAGCACGACGGCAGCATTACCGTACTGGCCTCGGCTTATGACGGCAAACGGCTCAACTCGCCGAACGACGTCATCGTCAAATCGGACGGCTCGGTATGGTTTACGGATCCCGATTACGGCATCCTCAGCGACTACGAAGGGGGCCGGGCCGAGAGCGAGATCGGCCGATGCAATGTGTATTGCGTGCAGCCGAAAAGCGGCACCGGCGAGGCTGTGCTCGTTGCCGACGACTTCGTGAAGCCGAACGGTCTTGCATTCTCCCCCGACGAGAGCCGGCTCTACATCGCGGATTCAGGGGCGTCGCACTTCGAGAACGGGCCGCATCATATCCGCGTATTCGATGTCGTCGACGGCAAGTTGCGCAATGGCCGCGTGTTCGCCGAGATTCAGGAAGGCATCCCCGACGGTATGCGCATCGACGAGCAGGGCAACGTCTGGACCAGTGCCCTCGACGGTGTACACTGCTACTCGCCCGCGGGCGAGCTGCTCGGCAAGATCCTGATTCCCGACGTCGTCGCCAACCTGACATTCGGCGGACGGCTGCGCAATCGCCTTTTCATCACGGCGAACTCCTCGCTTTATTCTTTATGCGTTGCGGTGCGCGGGGTGGCGCCATAACGCTTTAAGGCCAAGACACTCGATGAGCACAATGAGCGCGACGCAGCGATTCTTCTCCAATCGTCCCCGCTTCATCATCGGTCTCATTTTCGGTGTCGTCGTCTACCTTCTGGATCTCTGGCATTTGCGTCCCATTCAGCACGCGCTGCTGGCATGGGACAGCTGCATGTGGGTCTTTCTGATCCTGATCTGGTTCAGGATGGCGAAGGCGAGCCCGGCCGAAGTGCAGCGTGTGGCCGAGCGCGAGGACGAGGGCGCGACGGCCATGCTGACCATCATTACGATCGCGGCCGTCGCGAGTATCGTCGCGATCGTCGTCGAACTCTCGCAGGCGAAGGGACTCGGCGGCCGCGCCGCGCTTGTGAATTACACGCTCACAGGGGCGACGATGGTGGGCACATGGCTCCTGATTCCGACGATTTTCACGTTGCAGTATGCGCGTTACTACCATCAGTCGGGCGACAAGACATCGTTGAAATTTCCGGAAGAAAACCCCGAGCTCGACTACTGGGACTTCCTTTATTTTTCGTTCACGATCGCCGTGGCGTCTCAGACGTCCGACGTCACGGTGTGCTCGAAGGAGGCGCGGCGGACCGCGCTCGCGCAATCGATCCTGTCGTTCTTCTTCAATGCGGCGGTGCTCGGGTTATGCGTCAATATCGCAGCCGGGCTGTTGGGATCTTAACGGAGAAGCGCTGAGCCGCTTCCGTTCGGCCCCGGATTCGACATCGCGGGCAACGGAATGTAAATTGGTTGGCGTCCGCATACATCGATGCGGACGCGACCGATGCTTCCCGACCCGCGGGCATCATTGGCAATCGGGAGATGACTGCCATGACCAGACAACCCGACAAAAGCGAAGCGCCTGACGAGGCGCCGCGAGAACGCCCCACCGATCTGCCCAAGCCAATTGGCGACGCCGTGCCCGCGCCGGAGGAGCCGGGCCTTGATCGGCCACTGCCACCGACAACGCACCCTGACGAGACTTCCGACGAAACGGGCGAGCGTCCGGAGGAGCCGACGGAGGCGCCACCGGCCGAAACTTCGGAGCCGCTCGGTGATGCTATCCCCGCGCCGGCGGAACCCGGCCTCGATCAGCCGCTGCCTGCGAAAAAGCCGCCGCCCCGTTGACAGGGTCCGCGCTTAGCGCGCCGATGACGATGACTGGTGGCGATTCTTTCGTGGTGCTAACTGATTGCGGGCCGTGTCGTCATTCCGGTTGCCCGCGCTCGCGCAGCAGATCGGACACGCTGCGCGGAGCCGGTTTCAGCGGCAGCCGATGCTGAGTCCACCCCATTTGCCGCGCGGGCGTCAAGGCGCGCAGCCGCGTGGCCGACCAGCGGAAGAATCGATACACGCGCGGATGCGAGAACGCACCGCTCCAGAATCGCCAGATGAGCTGCTCGCCGCGACTATGGTTCGCGCCCTGGCCGCGCAGCGGGTGCGCAACCTGCTCATCCGGCGCGCGATTTGCCTCCGTCCGCAGCCGCACCAGCAATTGCGGAATGGGTATGCGAACGGGACATACTTCGCCGCAGGCACCGCAGAGGCTCGAGGCTGTCGGCAAATCGGCGGTCGCGTCGAGCCCCAGCAAATGAGGGGAAATGATTTTGCCGATCGGTCCAGGGTAGGTCGTGCCGTACGCTTGCCCACCGATGCGCGAGTAGACCGGGCAGTGGTTCATGCATGCGCCGCAACGAATGCACTGCAGCGTCGCGCGTAACTGTTGGTCGGCATAGGCTTGCGTGCGGCCGTTGTCGAGCAGCACGAGGTGCATTTGGCGCGGGCCGTCGAGCTCGCCGGGCCGTCGCGGGCCGGAAATCAAGTTGAAGTAGGTCGTGATCGCCTGCCCGGTTGCCGAGCGTGTGAGCAGGCTCGCGAGCGGAACGATGTGCTCGAGTTTCGCCACGACCTTCTCGATGCCCATGATCGCGATGTGCACGGCGGGCACCGTCGTGGAAAGCCGGCCGTTGCCTTCGTTCTCGACGAGCCACAATGTACCGGTGTCAGCCGCCGCGAAGTTGACGCCCGAGATGCCGACATCGGCTTCAACGAATGCGCCGCGCAATGCCCGCCGGCCGGTCTGGATCAACTCGTCGACGTCTTCCGTATACGAGGTATCCGGGATATGCGCTTCGAACAGCTCGCCGATCTGCTCGCGCGTTTTGTGGATGGCCGGCATGACGATGTGCGAGGGCTTCTCGCCTGCCATCTGCACGATGTATTCGCCCATGTCGGACTCGAGGCAATCGATGCCGCGCTCGCCGAGGTAATGGTTGAGCTCCATCTCCTCGCTCGCCATCGATTTTCCCTTGATGACGCGGCGCGCGCCGTGGCTTGCCACGATGTCATGAATGATGGCGTTGGCTTCTTCGCTCGTTTCGGCCCAATGGACGCGGACGCCCGCGGCCGTCAGCTTCGTCTCCAGTTGCACGAGCAATTCGGGCAAGCGCGCGAGTGCGTGACGGCGAACGGCTTCGCCAAGGTCGCGCAGCACTTCGCGTTCGTCTTCATCGGGAAACTGCGCGGCGCGTTTCGTTTGCAGAAAGTTCATCGCTCCGCGCATGCTCTTGCGCAACAACGGGTCGTCCAGTGCGGCTCGTGCGCGCGCCTTGAAATCCGCGGCGGGAACGAATTGCATCGGGCTCGTGCTCATCGGTGGTCTCCTTCCCTATCGACCGATTCGGTCACGATGACGACCCATAGCCATCGGGGGCCGTGTGCCCCGTAGGCAAGCGTTTGCTGAATGTCGGACGTCTTGGACGGCCCTGAAACAAGGACGAGGTTCGTCGGCATGCCTTCATGCCAGCGCTCCGCTTGCGCCGCCGCATGCAGGTCCGGGTGCAACGTACGTTCGTGAACGAGCGCGATATGGAGGGGCGGCGCGAGAGAAGCGGTGCGCGGCGAGCCGGCATCGGGTGCAACGACGAGCGTTCCCGTTGCGGCGATACCCGAGCGCGCGACGGTGAAACCCGCGTCGACAGTCTCGAACAACTCCCGCTTCCAGGCTTCGATCGGCCGGTCATAAGACAGCGCTTCGACAGTTGGCGGCAGCGCGTGCGCCAATGCGGCGCCCTCGCGGCTGCCTTTGTCGACGAGCAGCCGTCGCACGCGATTTTCCGCCAGACGTCGAGCGATTTCGGCAGGCCACGACGTTGCGCTCGAACACCATACGTCGGCATGCGCGGTTTTCAGCGACGAATGCATCGCCTCGACCAGCTCGCGCTTCGATGTCGGGCCGGCTGCGCGGCGGCGCTCGCCGTAGTGCGCGTCGATGCGCTTGTCGATTTCGGTAACTTGAATTTCGGGCTGTGACGCGGCGGCGCGAAGACGGCCGAGGATTCGTTCGCGTGCGGTGAGTGCGCTCATGCCGTTTCTCCCGTGTCGCGCTGATCCGTGCCGGCGCCGCCCGTGCGACGCCATAGGAAGCTCGCGAGATGCTCGACCGGTAGGGGGGCGCTATGAAAAGCGGCGGCATTGCCGATGTTGAGCAGGCAGCCGCAGTCGGCCGACACAAGGCGATCGCAGCCCGTCGCGCAAGCGGAAGCGATCTTGTCATAGACCATCGCACCCGAGATATCGGGATGTTTCAGCGAAAACGTGCCACCGAATCCGCAGCACTCCGACTCGCGCTCGTGATCGATTCGAGTGACGCCCGGCAGCGCATCGACGAGCGCCACGCCGTGCTGACGCGTGCCCATCTCGCGCCGTGCCGCGCAGGAAGTGTGCAGCACCACGCGCTCCGGCGTCGGCTTGGTAGCAAGGTAACGGGTGACGTCGAGCTTGACCACGTTCAGCAGGAATTCGCCGAGCTCGTAGATGCGCGCCGCGAGCTCCCGCGCTTTCGCGCTCGCCTCCGGGTCGCCTTCGAACAGCTTCGGCCAGTGATGGCGCATCATGCCCGCACATGAACCCGAAGGAACGATGACCGGCCATGGCTCGGCAAACAGGTCCAGCTGCGCGCGCGCTACTTCGCGCGCGTGCTCAGGATTGCCGCTGCTGTAGGCGGGCTGTCCGCAACAGCTTTGCGCACGCGGGTAGTGCACGGTCAATCCTTCGCGCTCGAGCAGACGGACTGCATCGAGGCCGGCCTGCGGGACGAACAGATCGACGAGACAGGTCGCGAACAGATAGATGTCCTTGGGCGTGGCCGAAGGGTATTGCCGTTCCTGCATGCTTTTCTCCATCGCGCCGCTTGCGCCCCTGAGGCGCGATGAGAGGGTGCGGCGATCCGGGCATAATCCTGTCGACGGGCTTCACGCACAAATTGGTTGGACCAGTTTGGGTCGCGGGCCTGCGTGACGGACATTTGGATTCCGGCGTTTCGGCCGGCTCAGCGACGGTGGGAACCGAACGATGATGAGAGGCGAAGAAGGCGGACGTGTCGAAGCGGTCATGCGTCGGCTCGAGACGGCCTTGATCGATGGCACGTGGCCTGCCGGTGCGCGTCTGCCGGCCGAGCGCACGCTGGCGAGCGAATATGCGGTATCGCGCAATACGGTTCGCGAGGCAATCCAGCGTTTGGCGGCGCGCGGGCTCGTGCAAGCGAGACATGGAGCGGGCGTATTCGTGACGGACCGCTTGCGGACGGGAATCGCCTCGCCATGGGGGCAGCTCGTTGCCGATCACCCCGTACTGCGCGACGACATGCTCGAATTTCGCCGCGTCCTCGAAGGGGCGACGGCCTATTTCGCCGCATTGCGGGCGACGGCCGAGGACCGCAAGCGTATCCGCGCGCTCCTGCGCGACCTGGAGAAAGCTCGCCGGGCGAACGATATGGCGGCCGAAGCACGGGCCGATACGAGCTTCCACGAGGCGATTGCGCGCGCCTCGCACAACGCGATGTTCCTTCATCTGCACGCGAGCGTGATCGGCATGCTGCGCGAACATATCGCGACGAGCGGCACCGGCCTGCGTGAAAACGACGAAGAGGCGTCGGACGTTCTGTTTCTGCAGCACAAGGCGCTTTGCGAGGCGATATGCACGCGCAACCCGGAAGAAGCGCGCACCGCGATGCAGACACATATCGATTTTGTCCGCGGTCGGTCCGGTGCGCGGGATGCGTGATGACGCGATTCAGGGTCGCGTCACTATGCTTTGTTCTCCAAGCAGGGTTAGCTCGGCCGATGCAATTGGGCGACCACGACGCGCGCGGCGTCAGCGATGGCCTCATCGCGTCCCCGCGTGTCAGGCTTTTCCTGAGTGTGATAAATGACCACGACGATCGGTTTGCGTGAGGGAGGCCAGATGACCGCAATGTCGTTGGCCGTTCCGCGGTCGCCCGTGCCTGTCTTATCGCCGACATCCCAACCGGCCGGCACCGCGGCCCTGATTCGCTTCGCGCCGGTCTGACATCCGCGCAGCCACGTCTGGAGCGCATCGCGTTGCGTTTCGGGGAGCGCGTTGCCGAGCGCCACGGCTTGGAGCGTGTGCGCCATAGCCCTCGGCGTCGTGGTATCGCGCGGGTCGTCCGGTATCGCGGTATTGAGCTCGGTTTCCCAGCGATCGAGCCGGAACGTGTTGTCGCCGATCGAGCGCGCGAATGCGGTCACGGCGGCGGGCCCGCCCAGCAGTTTGATCAGCTGGTTCGCGGCCGTGTTGTCGCTCAATTCGACGGCGGCGCGGCAAAGCTCGGCTACCGTCATGCCGTCGGCGACATGCTTGCCTGATATGGGCGAGTAGCTGACGAGATCGCTTTGCGCGTATTGCATCCGTCGCTCCATCAGGCCCGGCTCCTGGACACTCTTCGCGAGCACGGCGGATGCGAGAACCATCTTGAACGTGCTGCAAAATGGAAAGCGCTCGTCCGCGCGATGACGGATCTCCGTACCGCTACCCGTGTCGAGGGCGTAGACGCCGAGCCTTCCTCCGAATTGCTTTTCGATCGCCGCCAGCTTGGTCTTTGACGGTTCGCGGTCTTCTCCTGACATCGCGCGTGCGTCGAGCGCAAACGCGAAGGGTGCAGCGACCGCGGCTAGCAGCAATGCACGGCGGTTGGGTGAATGAGCCATCTTTGTCACATGCTCCTTTGCAATCGAATGGTTCGGACCAAGTCGTCCGGAGCACGACTATCGGGCAGTTCAACGGTATCGACAATCGGCAAATTCTGAAGACTGTCACAAGAAAAACTAGGGGCTCAGCACAACCGGGACCGCTCGATAGGTTTTGCCAATCGCATAGATTTAGATTATCGAATTCACGATGCGATAGTCGCACTGCATAATGGTCACACTTTCACCCAACCATGAGGATCCAGGCGAAATGTCGATCATCAACAGCCAAGTCAAACCGTTCAAGGCCACCGCTTTCCACAACGGCGATTTCGTGACCGTTACCGACGAAACGCTGAAGGGCAAGTGGTCGGTCGTCGTCTTCTATCCGGCGGACTTCACGTTCGTCTGCCCGACCGAGCTCGCCGACCTGGCCGACCGCTACGCTGAATTCCAGAAGCTTGGCGTCGAGATCTACAGCGTGTCGACCGACACGCACTTCACGCACAAGGCGTGGCACGACACGTCGGACGCCATCGGCAAGATCAAGTATCCGATGATCGGCGATCCGACCGGCGCGATCACGCGCAACTTCGACGTCATGATCGAAGAAGAAGGCCTCGCGTTGCGCGGCACGTTCGTGATCAACCCCGAAGGCCAGATCAAGCTCTGCGAAATCCACGACAACGGCATCGGTCGCGATGCGGGCGAGCTGTTGCGCAAGGTCCAGGCCGCGCAATACGTTGCCGCGCATCCGGGTGAAGTCTGCCCCGCCAAGTGGACGCCGGGCGCCGAGACGCTGAAGCCCTCGCTCGATCTCGTCGGCAAGATCTAATCGCTCGCAGCAGTACCCCGCAGCCCACGAGGCTGCATGAGCGGCGTCATCCAAGAGATGACGCCGCGGCCCTCCCTCGCCCTTCGCAAAGCTCAACCGGACGAACCATGCTCGACGCCAACCTCAAGACGCAACTGAAAACGTACCTCGAAAAAGTCACGCGGCCGATCGAGATCGTCGCATCGGTCGACGATACTGCAAAGTCGCAAGAGCTGATCGGACTCCTCCGTGACATCGAGGCTTTGTCGGACCACATTACCGTCATCGAACGCCGCGGCGACGATGCGCGCAAGCCGTCGTTCTCGATCGGCGAGCTTGGCAAGCCGGCCGGTATCCGCTTTGCCGGTATTCCGATGGGCCATGAATTCACTTCGCTCGTGCTGGCGCTGCTGCAGGTGGGCGGCCATCCGGTCAAGCTGGACGATGCGGTGATCCAGCAGATTCGCGAGCTGGACGGCGACTATCAATTCGAGACTTACTTCTCGCTGAGCTGCCAGAACTGCCCTGAGGTCGTGCAGGCGCTCAACGTGATGGCAATGATCAACCCGCGCATCCGGCATGTTGCGATCGACGGTGCCTTGTTCCAGCAGGAAGTCGAGGCGCGCGAGGTCATGGCCGTGCCGACGATGTTCCTGAACGGCGAAGTGTTCGGGCAGGGCCGCAGCGGCGTGAAGGAAATTCTCGCTAAGCTCGATACGAATGCCGGGGCGAAAGCGGCGAAAGCACTCGAGAACAAGCCCGTATTCGACGTGCTGATCGTCGGCGGCGGGCCGGCCGGGGCGGCTGCCGCGATCTACGCGGCCCGCAAGGGGATCGCGACGGGCGTCGTTGCCGAGCGATTTGGTGGTCAGGTGCTCGATACGCTGGCCATCGAGAATTTTGTTTCCGTGCAGGAGACGGAAGGGCCCAAGTTTGCCACGGCGCTCGAACAGCACGTGAAGCAGTACGAAGTCGACATCATGGACGTTCAGCGCGCGCAAGCGTTGATTCCGGGCGCGGTGAACGAGGTCCGCCTCGCGAGCGGCGCCGTGTTGAAGGCTAAGACCATTGTTCTTGCGACCGGTGCGCGGTGGCGCGAGATCGGCGTGCCCGGCGAGCGCGAGTACCGCAATCGCGGGGTCGCTTATTGCCCGCACTGCGACGGCCCGCTGTTTAAAGGCAAGCGCGTCGCCGTCATCGGCGGCGGCAATTCGGGCGTCGAAGCGGCGATCGATCTCGCGGGTATCGTCCGCGAGGTGACGCTGATCGAGTACGGCGAGAGCCTGAGGGCCGATGAAGTGCTCCAGCGCAAGTTGAGGAGCCTTGCCAACGTGACGGTCGTCACGCGTGCGCAGACCACCGAAATCGAAGGCGACGGTGCGAAGGTGAACGGCCTCGTCTATAAGGACCTGCTCACCGGTGAGGCGAAACGCGTGGCGCTCGAAGGCGTTTTCGTCCAGATCGGTCTCGTGCCGAACACGGAATGGTTGAAGGGCACGGTCGAACTCTCGGAGCGCGGGGAAATCGTCGTCGATGCGAAGGGAGCCACGTCAGTGCCGGGCGTCTTTGCCGCGGGCGACGTCACGATCGTGCCTTTCAAGCAGATCGTCATCGCCGTCGGCGAAGGCGCGAAAGCCGCGCTCGGCGCGTTCGATCATCTGATTCGCAGTGCGCCTCAAGAAACCGTCGGGGCAGACGAGGAACGGGAAGTGGCGGTCGCCTGAGAATAAAACGCGGCGCGATGCGTCTCGCCGCTGATGCTGACAGCACTGCATGCGCGATATCGAGTCTCGTTGCCGGATTCGATATCGCGCACGCGCCTTGAATGCGTCGCGTCAATTCCCGATGATATGGGCCACGACGTCACGCGAATGCTCGCGCTGCCGGTGCTCGAACAGATAGATACCCTGCCAAGTGCCGAGCACGAGGCGACCCTGCTCGATCGGAATCGATAATTGAACCTGCGTCAGAGCCGTGCGTAGGTGAGCCGGCATATCGTCAGTACCTTCTGTGCCGTGCTCGTAACGCTTCGGGTCCTCGGGTGCGATCGTTTCGAAGTATCGTTCGAGGTCGCGCTGCACTGAGGGATCGGCGTTTTCCTGAATCAGCAGCGATGCCGACGTGTGGCGGCAAAAGAGCGTCAGAACGCCGATGTCGACTGACTGCCGATCGACGAACTCGCGGACTTGCTCCGTGATTTCGACGAGCCCGCGTCCGTCGGTCTCGACTTCGAGGTGTTCAAGGGCTTGGCGCATCAGGGGCCTCCATAGTGCCGATTCAGTCGAGCTTATCGATCCGATATGTTACTGCTGCACTCGGACGAAGCCAAAATGACTTGCCGGAGTGGTCACATTGAGCTACGAATTATGACTCTGGTCAGGTGACTATAGGTGCGTGGATGGAAGCTAATCAAGTTTCGAAGTCCGAGTTCAAGGCGAAAGCGCTCGAATTTTTCCGCCAGGTCGAGGCCTCCGGCGAGAGTGTCGTCGTGACCGATCACGGCAAGCCGACGTTGGAGGTCCGGCCGTACCGCAGCGATGAACGGAATCCGCTCGACGTTTTGCGCGGCTCGGTGGTCCGCTATGATGATCCGACCGAGCCGGTAGATGTTGAGTGGGAGGCTAATCGTTGATCGTTCTCGACACGCACGCGCTGGTTTGACGGGCGAACGGTGATGACGCTCTGAGTAAAAAAGCTAAGACGGCCATCGATCGAGAGTTGGACGGTGGCCAGATCGTGGTGTCTGCGATATCTGCGTGGGAAATCGCGATGCTGGTCGATCGCGAAAAGTTGGTTATCTCGATGGACGTAGCAAGCTGGCTCACGACCGTATCTGCGATCGAGGCCGTCCGCTTTCTGCCCGTGGATGTCGAAATCGGCCTCAAGGCGGTAAACCTGCCGGGCGAGTTTCATAAGGACCGCGCTGACCGCATGATCGTAGCGACAGCGCGTAAGCTGGCTGTCCCGCTCGTGACGCGAGACGAGAAAATTCGCGCCTACAAGCACGTCAAAACCATTTGGTAATCGGAAGGCGGAGCGACGGTGCACCGTGGCCGCTGTGCTGTTTTGTCGGCCCGTTTTCTGCTCAATGATCATGCTTCGCAACGGGTATGGCGGCGCGCTGGCCGGCTTTGCGGCTCAGAAACAGCGTCACGATCGCCGATACTGCGAGCGTTGCGCCGACGACATACAACCCCGCCGCATAGCCGCCCGTCGCGACCTTCAGCGCGCCGATCACGAACGGGCCGACGAAGCCGCCCAGATTGCCGATCGAATTGATCATCGCGATGCCGGCCGCCGCGCCTGCACCGGACAGAAACATGCTCGGCATGGCCCAGAGTGGTGCTTTCGCGGCGCTGATCCCGATGTTGACGACGACCAGCGCGAGCACGACGAACAAGGCCGTGCCGGCCTGCCCCGCGAGGATGAAACCGAGGCAGCCCAGCGCGCACGGTATGACGACATGCCAGGTGCGTTCCTGCGATTTGTCGGAGTGCCTTGCCCAGACGATCATCGCGACGACGGCCAAGACGCTCGGAATAGCGTTGATCAGCCCTGTCTCCATCGGGGTAAAGCCGAACTGGCGAATCATCAGCGGCGCCCAGAGCCCGAGCGTGTAGAGCCCCGCCGACGTGCCGAAATAAATGAGCGCGAGCGCGAGGACGCGCGGATCGCGCAATGCCTTCATCGCGCCGGCAGTATGCCCAGACTGGGCCTTTGTCATGCCGCCTTCCGCGTCGAGCTTTGCGATCAGCCAGCGGCGCTCGTCGGGGCTCAGCCATTGCGCTTGCGAGGGCTTGTCCGTCATAAACTTCAGCACGGCGAATCCGAGCAAGACGGCCGGCATCGCTTCGAGAATGTAGAGCATTTGCCAGTCGGCCAGCCCCCACATCGACGGCAACTGCATGATTGCCCCCGAGATCGGAGAGCCGATCGCGGTCGAGATGGGCGCCGCCGCCATGAACCATGCGGCCGCTAGCGCACGCTGCTTCACCGGGAACCAAAGACTCAGATAGAGAATGATGCCGGGAAAGAATCCCGCTTCCGCGATGCCCAACAAAAAGCGCATTGCGTAGAAGCTCGTGGGGCCAGCCACGAATGCGGAGGCGGCGGATACGATGCCCCAACTGATCATGACGCGCGCGATCCAGATGCGCGCGCCGATGCGATGAAGAATGAGGTTGGACGGAACTTCGAACAGGAAGTAGCCGATGAAGAAGAGACCGCCTCCGAGACCGAATGCGCTCGGCGAGAGGCCGATGGCCTTGTTCATCGTCATCGCGGCAAATCCGACGTTGACGCGATCGAGAAAGCTGACGAAATAAAGCAGCATGACGAACGGAATGATCCGCCACATCAATTTCCGCGAGACGCGATGCTCGAGGTCGATGTTCATGTCTCCTCCCTTGGAGGTTTCAGTTTTAGCGGCGCGCCCCTTCGAGAGGCGCGCTCTGTCCAACCGCAACGCCTGCCGCTGCGGGCAGGCGTCCGTTCGTGCGCGATGTGCGTAACAGCCTGAGACTGCTACGCGCTAGACGGTTGCCTGACTGTTCGCGTGCGCAATGAGTTCGCACACGGCCTGGGTAACCTGCGCGGTGGTCGCGCTGCCTCCGAGATCTCCCGTGTGGAGTTTCGGGTTCGCCGTGACGGCTTCGATCGCGCGCATCAGCCGCTTGGCGGCGCCGAATTCGCCGAGATGCTCGAGCATCATGACAGCGGACCAGAAGGTGCCGATCGGATTGGCGAGGCCTTTGCCCATGATGTCGAATGCCGAGCCGTGGATCGGCTCGAACATCGAGGGATAGCGGCGCTCTGGATCGATGTTGCCCGTCGGCGCAATGCCGAGGCTGCCGGCGAGCGCGGCGGCGAGATCGCTGAGAATGTCGGCATGCAGGTTCGTCGCGACGATCGTATCGAGCGAGGCAGGACGATTGATCATGCGTGCCGTCGACGCATCGACGAGTTCCTTGTCCCACTTCACGTCGGGGAACTCTTTCGAGATCCGTAGTGCCACCTCGTCCCACATGACCATTGCGTGCCGCTGAGCGTTGCTTTTGGTGATGACGGTCAGCTGCTTGCGCGGACGCGACTGCGCCAGCCGAAAGGCGAAACGCATGATGCGCTCGACACCGGCGCGCGTGAGGATGGATACGTCGGTTGCCGCTTCGATCGGATGCCCCTGATGCACGCGCCCCCCGATGCCGGAGTATTCGCCCTCCGAGTTCTCGCGCACGATGACCCAGTCGAGATCGCCCGGCTTGCAGCGTTTGAGCGGAGCGTCGATGCCCGGCAGGATTCGCGTTGGCCGCACGTTGGCGTACTGATCGAACCCTTGGCAGATCTTCAAACGCAGACCCCACAGCGTGATGTGGTCGGGGACGTCGGGATCGCCGGCCGAGCCGAAGAGAATCGCGTCCTTGTCGCGCAGCGCGTCGAGGCCATCGGCCGGCATCATCACGCCGTGCTGGCGGTAATAATCGGCGCCCCAATCGAAATCCTCGAATTCGAAAGTGAAGCTATCGGCGGTCTTCGCAAGTGCCTCGAGCACGCGTTTGCCGGCCGGAATGACTTCCTTGCCGATGCCGTCGCCCGGAATCGCCGCGATGCGATACGTCCTCATTTGGTCAGTCCTCGATACTTTGTCGTCAGGACTCCAAATTAACGCAACGCCGGATGACGTAACCGATGCTAGACTCAAAGCATTCTTAACTTCATTTCACAAGTCGAGCCGTGTCCGAAACCGTTCTGCCGTCCGATTTGAGCTTCTTTTCGACGCTCGCGGCCTCGGGCAGTCTCAGTGCCGCGGCGCGTGAGCTTGGGCTGACAGCGGCCGCAGTCAGCAAGCGGCTCGCGTTAATGGAGCGGCGCGCCGGCGTCGCGCTCGTCAACCGCACCACGCGGCGCATGATGCTCACGCCGGAAGGCGAGCTCTATCTCGCGCACGCGCGCCGCATTCTCGATGAAATTGGCGAACTATCGGAATTGCTCGGCAGTGCGAAGAAAAGCCCCAAGGGATTGTTGCGCGTCAATGCAACGCTCGGTTTTGGCCGAAGCCACATCGGGCCGGCGATATCGCGCTTCGTTGCCCAGTATCCGCAGGTTTCGGTGCAACTTCAGTTATCGGTGGCACCGCCGCCGCTGACCGAGGATGCTTTCGACGTCTGCATCCGATTTGGCGAGCCGCCGGACACACGCGTGGTGGCGCGCAGGCTCGCGCCGAATCGCCGGCTTCTTTGCGCGGCGCCGTCCTACATCGCCTCACATGGAATGCCCACGTGCCCGCGCGACCTCGCCAAGCACAACTGCATCGGTATCCGGCAGGGCGACGAGGCCTACGGCATATGGCGGCTCACATCGGGCAGGGGTGCCGCGCGCAAAACCGAAACCGTGAGAATCAACGGCAACCTGACGACGAACGACGGCGAGATCGCCGTGAAGTGGGCGCTCGACGGCCACGGCATTCTGATGCGGGCCGAATGGGACATCGACGAGTACTTGGCCGACGGCCGTCTGGTGGCTATTCTGCCGGGGTATGACACGCCGAGCGCCGACATCTATGCCGTCTATGCGCAGCGGCACCAGATGTCGACGAGGATTCGCGCCTTCGTCGATTTCCTGGCGCGGCACCTGGAAGGCGCTCGTGGCTCGTCGTAGTCGGGTTCAGAGTCTCGATCGCAACTGCCAGAAGGCAATCCGCGGCAACAAATCGCTACGCTTCAAAAGCCGAGCTCGACATCGACTTGATGGATGAGCGAGTCGCTTCTCTGCAAGCGACGCACGTTGTCGACGACCTGCCCCGCAATGGCATCGAGACTGGCCGCCGATGCCATGTGCGGCGTCACGATCAAATTCGGTACACCCCACAGGGCATCATGCGGCGGCAGCGGCTCATGGGGAAAGACATCGACGATCGCACCGCCGAGGTGGCCATCCGATAGGGCCGCGACGAGCGCATCGAGGACCAGCTGCTCGCCTCTGCCGACATGGATCAGCTTGGCCCCCCGGGGCAATCGCCGCAGGACGACATCGCCGACGATCCCTTCGGTCTCCCGTGTGAGCGGCAGCAGGCACACGAGCACGTCCAGCCCATCGAGGAAACTCGGCAATGTGTGCGAGCCGGCGAATGTCTCGATGCCGGACAGCGTCTTCGGCGTTCGGCTCCAGCCCCGGACGCGAAAGCCGATGCTTGCGACGGTGGCGGCGACGTGCGCACCGATGCGGCCGAGACCCATTGCGCCGACGGCAACCTCGGCGGCGGGTCGCTGTTCCGGCATGTCCCAGCGCCGATCGCGCTGATTGGCCAGAACGCGATCGAACTTCCGATGAAAATGCAATACGCCCCAGAGCACGAACTCGGCCATCCCGCGCGCCTGCTCAGGGTCCACGACTCGACAGAGCGGAACGCGAGGCAGCTCGGGGTCGGCCAGGATGTTGTCCACGCCGGCGGCGATTGCATGCACGAGGCGCAGCTTCGGCAACGTGCGCAGCGCACCGTGGGGCGGGTCCCAGCAAACGGCGACTTCTGCGTCGGTGGCGCCGGGCTCGCCGAAGACGCAGACGTGCAAATCGGGCGCCGCGGCTAATATCGCGGACCTCAAGCCGTTAATGTCGAAATCGTGACCGACGAGAACGAGTTTTGTCATGCGGGGATCGTCTATGAACGGTAATCCGGTACGTCGTCTTCGATGAGCCGCAGCGCGGCCTGCCAGGCCAGCCCGATGATACCGGCCGAGTCATCGTCGGCGAATTGCTTTGCCGTTCGCTCACAGACTTCCTGCGGTGGGGTGCGCAGCCGCGTGCCACCCGAGAGCGCGCTGATTTGCGCCTGGCACGCGCGCTCCAGGAAGTAGATCTCGTGAAACGCTTCGGCCGCCGATGCACCAACCGCGATGAGGCCGTGATTGCGCAGGATCATCGCCTTGTGCGGACCCAGATCGGCGACGAGCCGCGCTCGCTCGCCCAGGTCGAGCGCGATGCCTTCATAGTCGTGATAGCCGAGGCGTCCATAGAATTTGAGCGCATGCTGGCTGATCGGCAGCAACCCGTGCTCTTGCGCGGAAACGCCAATACCGGCCGCCGTATGCGTATGCACGACGAATCCGACATCCTCGCGCGCCATATGGATGGCCGAATGGATCGTGAAGCCCGCCGCGTTCACGCGGTAGCGATCTGATCCGTCGTGCGCTCGTTCATCGATGACGTTCCCTTCGTAATCGATCTTGACCAGATCGGAGGCGCGCATCTCATGGAACAAGACGCCGTACCGGTTGATGAGAAACGTCGGCCGCTGTCCTGGCAATCTTGCGGTGATATGCGTGTCGATCATGTCCGTCATTCGGAAATGCGCGACGAGACGATAGAGTGCGGCCAACTCGACTCGGATCCTTCGCTCGGCCGCCTGCGGATCGTCGGCGAAGCCGTTTTCAACGTTCATGATTGTCCCTTGCTCACTGCGATTTGCGATTGAAGCGCCCCGCCTCGGTGAGGCGCTTCAATCGCGGGCAAACGTCAGCGCCGCTTCACGCCCGGAAGGACGCACAGCATCTCGTAGAGGAGATTGGCGCCGAGCAGCGACGTATTGCCGGTCTTGTCATACGGTGGCGATACTTCCACGAGGTCGCAACCGACGAGATCGAGCCCCTGACATCCACGAATGATCTCGATGGCCTGAATCGTGGTCAAGCCGCCGATCTCGGGGGTGCCCGTGCCGGGTGCCCACGCGGGATCGATGCCGTCGATGTCGAAGCTCAGGTAGACGGGGCCGCCCTGAACCTTGAGCCGGACTTCCGCCATCAGCGGTTCGAGCGACCGGTGCCAGCACTCCTCGGCCTGAACGACGCGAAATCCCTGCCGCCGGCTCCAATCGAAATCGTCGGCCGCGTAACCTTGCGCGCGCAGTCCGATCTGAACCACGCGCTGGCAATCGAGCAATCCTTCTTCGACGGCGCGGCGAAACGTCGTGCCGTGCGCGATCTTCTCTCCGAACATGTGGTCGTTGACGTCGGCATGCGCGTCGATGTGCACGAGGCCCACCTTGCCATGCTTGCGCCTCATCGCGCGCAGAATCGGCAGTGTGATCGTGTGATCGCCGCCAAGGGTCAGTGGAGTCACACCGTGTTCGAGGATTCGATCGTAGGATTCCTCGATGATTCTGACTGCATCCAACAAGTTGAACGTATTGATTGGCACATCACCGATATCGGCAACCGAGAGCGAATCGAACGGCGCCGCGCCGGTCGCCATGTTGTACGGACGGATCATGACGGATTCCGTCCGGATTTCACGCGGGCCGAACCGCGTGCCCGGCCGCAGCGACGTGCCGATATCGAGCGGCACACCGACGAAGGCGGCGTCGAGACCTTTCGGCGACGGAAGATGCGGCAGTCGCAGCATCGTCGCGATGCCGCCGAAGCGCGGCATTTCATGTCCGCCCAACGGCTGATAAAACTGTTTGCCCATGACAGTCCTCGGATCGATTCCCATGTTTTGCAACTGTCATCGTGCGACGTGGGCGGGCAACGACAAATCGCTGGCATAAAAAATTTAGTTCAGTTATTTCTAAACTATGCCGCGCGGCGACGAGCGCGTGTCGTGCGAAGGAGCCCAGATTGACCACCGTCTTGCCCGAAGCCCGCTTACTGCGAATCTTTACCTGCGTGGTCCGTCATCAGGGCTTCGCATCGGCTCAACAGGAGCTCAACCTGTCGACCTCCGCGATCAGCACCTATATGAGCCAGCTCGAATCGTTGGTCGGCGTAGTGCTTTGCCATCGCGGACGCGGCGGCTTCAGCCTTACGCCGAAGGGCGAGGAGTTCCACCAGGAAGCGCTGCGCCTGCTTGGCGAAGTCGAGGGATTCGAGCGTTATGCGGCTAGCTTGAAGGGCGATCTGCGCGGAAGCTTTCGGCTCGGCGTGCTCGATGCGACGGTAACCGATGCATCGCTGCCGCTCGCCGCCGCGATCGGCGTGTTTGCCCGCGAGCATCCTGCCGTCCATTTGCATCTGAACGTTCAGAACCCCTATGAGCTGCAACTGAGCGTGCTCGGCAACCGGCTCGACATGGCGATAGGCGCGTTTCAATTGCGTATGAACGGGCTCGTCTACCATCCCTTATACCGCGAGCAGCATTGGCTCTATTGCAGCGATAGCCATCCGCTCTTCGACGAAGAGCGGATTCAGCCGGAGATCCTGAATCGACAGCGCATGGTCGGGCGCGCCTACTGGAGCCAGACGGAACTGGCGCGGCATGGCTTCAAGCGCAGCGAGGCGACTGTCGACAGCATGGAAGGCCAGTTGATCCTGATCCTATCGGGCGCTTACATCGGCTTCCTGCCCGAGCACTTTGCGCAGTCCTGGGTCGAACGCGGACGCCTGCGCGCGCTCGCGCCGGCAAGCTTCGGCTATCAAGCGCCGTTCTCGATGATCGTGCGGCGTGGGCGGGCGAGGGAGCCGCTCGTGCAGAAGTTTCGCGAGACGTTGCGCTCGCAGACCAGCAGCTAAGCTTGCTTGAGAATCGGTGTCGCCGGGGCCGGATATGCTTGCGCCGAAATGCCCATGAAGCGCCGCACACGTTCTCCTTCCGGGGCTGTCCGTACCGCTTCCGGCGATCCGTCGAACTGGATCTTGCCGTGCTCCATGAACACGACCCGATCTGAAACGGACATCGCAAAGTCCATTTCGTGTGTGACGATGATCATCGTCATCCCTTCCTTCGCGAGTTCGTCGATGACGCTGAGCACATCGTCGACGAGCTCCGGATCGAGCGCTGAAGTCGGTTCGTCGAAGAGCATGACGGCGGGCTCCATGGCGAGCGCGCGTGCTATCGCGACACGCTGCTGCTGGCCGCCGGAAAGCTGATGCGGATACTTGTGCACATGCGCGAGCAACCCCACCTTGTCGAGCAGTGCGACGGCGTGCGCTTGAGCCGCTTCGCGGCTGAATCGCTTATGGAAGCGAGGTGCGAGCGTCACGTTGTCGAGGATCGTCCGGTGCGGGAAAAGATTGAAGCTCTGGAACACCATTCCGATATCGAGGATGGCTTTGCGTACACGCTGCGCGTTCGGCCGGTCTCCCGCGGCAATCAGCCCCTGCCCGAACAAGACGATCTCGCCTTCGTCGAGTGTCTCCAGCGCGTTGATCGTGCGAATCAGCGAAGTCTTCCCGGAGCCTGACGGCCCGATGATGGAAACGACTTCCCCTGTGCGCACTTCGAGGTCGATTCCCTTCAGCACCTCGTGGTGGCCGTAACGCTTGTGCAGGTTTTTCATCATCACTGCGCTCGGCGCGCCGCGCGGCTCCGATTCGGCACGCGTGTCCCGTGGCTCCGCGATCTCGGAGCGCAAGGCGCTGAGCGCCGCATCGTCGAGCGTCTGGGGCTTGCGCCGCGCGAGTTCGAGCCGCCGCTCGACATACTGGAGCAGCCATCCGAAGACGGTCACGATCAGCACGTAGTAGACGGCAATGGCCGACAGCGTCTCCATGACGAGAAAGTTCTGCGAGTAGAGACGTTGGCCAACCATCAAAAGCTCGGTGAGTGAAATAACCGAGGCGAGCGACGTGAGCTTGACGCAGGTCACGAACTCGTTGATGAGCGCCGGCAAGGCGATCCGGAAAGCCTGAGGGACGACCACGAGACGTTGCCGTCCGATGGTGCCGATGCCCAACGCGGCAGCGGCTTCATATTGACCGCGCGATACGGAGAGCAATCCGCCGCGGTGGATCTCCGCCATATAGGCGGATTCGGTCAACACGAGTGCCACGAGGCCGGAGAAGAACGGGTGCGAGAGCGCAACGCCTGTTGCCGGAAACATCTGCGGCAAGTTGTAGACGAAGACAATCAGCACGAGGAGCGGCACGCTGCGGAAGAACCAGACGTAGACCGCGGCCGGCGCCGAAATCCATCGGGATCGGGACCGTTTGGCCGCGGCAAGCGGAAAACCCAGTAGAAGGCCGAGCAGCCACGACAATGCGCTCAGCTCGATGACGGTCAGGCAGGCCTGCCAGAACGCCGGGAACGCGAACAGCGACAGGAAATAGCTGAGGTCGAAGTGCATGAGAACTCCCTACGCGCGGCGGCCCAAAGTTGTCAATGGCCGATCACGATGATTGGCCGGCGGGAGGCAAGGCGAGGCTGTACTTCTTCAGTATCGCGTCATATTCGCCGCTCGTCTTCAATTGGTCGAGTGCGTTTTTGACGAGGTCATAAAGTGCCTTGTTGTCCTTTCTGATGTAGATGCCAAGCGTCTGCGGATAGATGAGCGCCGTCGACGCGACGATGACACGGCCGCCCGATTTCTGCGCGAGCGCGTGCGCGGCACCTGCGATTTCCATCTGTGCCTGTACGTTGTTCGACAACAAGGCTTGCAATACTTCGGGGGCGGACGGGTATTCGCTGACCGTTATCTCGCCTTTGCCGTTCGGCTTGCAGTAGTTTTTCGAAAGCGCCTGCAGCTGTGCCACCCACGTCGTCCCCTGCTCGAGGCCGACGTGCAGTCCGCACAGATCCTCGGGCGTCTTGGGCCTGAGCGAACCGCTCGCTGGCACCATGATCGCCGCGCCCGTCTGCGCATAAGGGATCGCCTGCGCCTGTGCCGCGCGTTCCGGCGTGACGTACATGCCCGAGATGACGAGATCGTAATGGCGTGCGTTGAGACCGAGAATAAGGCCGGAGAAGCGAGTATCGACAAAACTCGGGGCCGTGCTGAGTTGCTTGGCGATCGCACGTGCAAGGTCCGGGTCCGAGCCGACCACCTTGTCGCCCTCGTATGACTCGAACGGCGGATAGGTGATCTCCATGCCGACCTTCAATTGGCCCGGCTCGAGCGTGGCAGACGCCGTTTGCGCGAAGGCGGATGCGCCGGTCAGCGTCATCGCCGTCGAAATGGCGAATGC
Source organism: Trinickia sp. EG282A (assembly GCF_040965455.1). Lineage (NCBI taxonomy): Bacteria > Pseudomonadati > Pseudomonadota > Betaproteobacteria > Burkholderiales > Burkholderiaceae > Trinickia > Trinickia sp. EG282A. The sequence continues at coordinate 514,984 of NZ_JBFRCC010000004.1, forward strand.
GGCGAGGCTGCGTCGAGCGTTTTTCATCGAATTCATCAGTGGTTCTCCGGTTTGTCGTAACAGGGGCGAGCGCTCGCCGATCGGTTCAACTCGGCTGCGCGTTCTTCTTCAAATGTCCGAAGCTCGCTGGCTTGCGCGCCCGCGGCGGCAGAACCGCCGTGCCTTCTTCCACGCGCCGCCGCAGGTATCGATAGGTCTGCAGCGCCTGCGAATACATGTGCTCACCGATCGTGATGGGCTCATATTCATCCGTGCGATTTGCGAATGCGGGCAGAGGCTCGATCAGGGTGTGGTAGTCGCACGCATAGAAGAGGGGAAACGAATAGCGCTCCTCCTTCACCGTCCGCACCCGATGCGCCGTCGCGACGAATGCGCCTGCCGTCATGACTTCGAGCATGTCGCCGATATTGACGACGAACGTGCCCGGGATCGGCGGGGTGTCGATCCATTCCCCCCGTCCATTCATGACTTCGAGGCCGGGGGCGTCCGCGTGGAGGATCGTGAAGCATTCATAGTCCGTATGCGCGCCGAGCCCCGGGGCGTCCTGCGCCTCGTCGTCGAACGGGTAGTGAATGAGGCGCAGCTTTGAAGGAGGCCGTGTCACGAAGCCTTCGAAATTGTCCTCGGGCAGGCCCAACGCGAGCGCAAATCCGCGAAACAATCGGCGTCCCAGTGCGAATACCTGCGCGTAATAGCGTTGAACGGCGGGCCGGAACCCGTCGAGCGACGGCCAATCGTTCGGTCCGAGCAAGGGCGTGCGTGCGATCACGAGCGGGTCGTCTTCCGGGACTTCAAAGCCGATATCGAATGCCTCCTTGTGGTCGGGTTTGCCCTTGTTGTAGATCTCTTCGCCTTCCGGAACGAAACCTTTATGGCTGCGTGAGGCCCCGATGTAGTGTTCCATCTTTTTGTCGAGCGGCTGGGCAAAGTAATGTTGCGCCGCTTGCCGCAGCCCTTCCACGACGTCGGGCTCGATGCCGTGGCCCGAAATATAGAGAAAGCCGACATTGCGTGCCGCCTCGCCGAGCTTGCTGGCAACGGCCTGGCGTGATGAAAGGTCGTCGCTGAACAGGCCGGAAATATCGACGACGGGCACCGACGTGAAGTGTTTGGACGGCTTGGCGAGCGTGTTGTCAGCGTCTTGCATCGAGTGCTCCTTCTTGATCGATATTCACGATGCGGTGGAAATGAGAGCGTTCCGTCCGCGCCATCCAATCGTTGAGTTGCGTCAGATCAGCGACGGGGACGTCGGTGAACGGCAGATGGTGCAGGTATCCGTCCGGTCCGAATTCAGGCGTCAGCGTCGAGGACTCGTAGCCGCGCGCTTTTTGGGCACGCCATACGGCGGCCCAATGCGACTGATGAAACGCCAATTGGGCCGCGAACTCCGGTGCGGCCGGATGCGGCACCTGCGGCCCCTGGTCATATCCGACGCGGGCCTGGATGTGGTGAACGCGCTCGACGAACGGCGCGAGGTCGTCGGCCGTGTCATCGAGGAGGCGCTCGCAGACCACCACCCAGTGGCTGATGTCGCTCGTAAAGCGAAGGTCCGGCAGTTGCCGGATGAGGTCGAGCGTGACCCACGGGCTGTAGAGCGAGCGCGCGCGATGCGTTTCGAAACTGCAGAACTGTCCGTGCCGGACAGCGAGTTCCAATGCGCGGCCAAAGAAGTCGACCTGTTGCGCGAGCGGCCATCTGTCATTGCCCGCGAGCACATTGACGAACCGCGGCGAAAGCTCCGAGGCCCAATCGAGCTTTCGCGCGAGGTCCTGCAAATGTTCCGCGGGCGTCGCGTGCTGGCGCGGGAGCACGGCACTGTCGGTAAAGCAAATGGCGATGTAATCGAGCCCGTATGCGGCGAGTGATTTAGCGAGCGCGACACGAGCCTCCGCTTCCAGCGGCAGGCGGGCCTCGATCCCCGCGAGTTCGGACACGCTTGCTTCTTCGAGCACGGTCCGCATTTCGCCGCGATAGCCCCAGAGGGAACGAAAAATGTCTAGTCGCATGAGTGATGCTCGATCGGATTCGGCGCCAGTTCCAGCAGTCAGGCACCGATACTGTCATCGAGCATACGTAGCGAAAAATCGCGGAAACAAAAAAATCAGTTTTGGTTTTTCTGAAGTAAACCGATCGACTTGGCCATTTCCGTCGTTGTGCCCCAGTCGAGGCCCGAGTAAAGGCTGCGCCCCTGTTCAGTCGCATGCAGGATGGCGTATTCGACGCCGCGTTTCGCAAACTCGGCTTCCGCCATCCGCATGAGCTCGCGCGCCAGGCCGCGCTTACGAAAGCTCCGTTCGACGTAGACGTTGAGGACGTACCCGCGCTTGTCCGTCTCTGGATGCAAAGGATGCGGTGGCCAGTCGAGTTCCATCAGACCGATACCGGCGACGGCCTTCCCGTCTTCCATGAGCATGAAGCCAAAATAGCGGCCGTCTCTGAGCCTTGGTGCGAGCCAATTCCGGAAGTGTTCCGTCATTGTCCGTAAGACCTCTTCGCTGCGCCCCGCTTCACGAAACATTTCTTCGCGATGGCGGCAAATGAGGTCGAAGTCGGCTTCGCAAAGCTCGCGCACGTTCATTGACGTGGTTCTCCCCTGTGGAATCGCCATTATAAGCAACGCCGTTCAGGCGGGCGGCATGCGGGCAATCACTTCGAGCATGAGAGCGACGCCTGTTTCAGCACGTCGTTGCCGGAGGGATTTTGAAAGAACGCTTCAAGACTCGCGTGTGCGTCATCGGCGGCGGTGCTGACGCACGGTTTGCTGCCGTCGACGTGGGTAACGCGCGACGGCGCATCGGTGCGGATGACGGTGATCGACAAAACAACTGCCACGAAAGCGAATGCGGTCAGGATTGCGATGACCCACCGCCTGCCGTCGTTCATACCCGTTCTTTGGTTCATGATGGGGGACCTCATGGATGTGAGGACTTCTGAGGCAACCATCTTCCATTGAAGGTAACATTGCGAAAAGTTGAATTTGCTGATTGATCGATTCAGTAATCCTGAACTAAGTCCAAGAGGACTCCGTCGACATGCGTGAGATCAGCCTCGATCGATTGCGTACGCTCGTGGCCATCGCCGATTGCGGATCATTTGCCGACGCGGCGCGGGCGTTGCACCTTGCTCCTCCGACGATCAGTCTTCACATCTCCGATCTCGAGGAGCGAGTCGGCGCACCGCTTTTGTCGCGCAAGCGAGGGCAGGTGCGGCCGTCGGCCGTCGGGGAGACGCTCGTCAAATACGCGCGACGGCTGCTTGCCGAGGCCGAGCAGGCATTGCAGGATGTAAAGCGTCAGGTCGAAGGAAAGGGTGGGCGGGTACGGCTCGGCGCATCCACGGGTGCGATCGCGAATCTGTTGCCGCGGGCGTTGGAGTTGCTTGCTCTCCATCATCCGGGCATCGACGTGCAGATTGCGGTACTGACTTCGCAAGAAACGCTGGCGCGACTTAAGTCAGGTGCGCTGGACGTTGGCCTCGTCGCGCTGCCTCAGCAGGCCACGGACGGACTCACGATCAAGCCTTGGCGGCGCGACCCCGTTATGGCGTTCATGCCCGCGGGATGGACGTGCCCGGCTCGCGTCACGCCGCAATGGCTCGCGGCACGGCCGCTGATACTGAACGACTCGAGCACTCGGTTTTCGCGCCTGACTGCCGAGTGGTTTGCGTCCGGCGGCCAGCATCCGGTGCCGCGAATCCAGCTTAATTTCACCGACGCCATCAGGAGCCTTGTGGCGGCCGGTTACGGTGCGGCGCTGCTTCCTCAGGAGGCAGTTGCGCCGGTCCAGGATCCTCGCATTGCGATGCGGCCCTTGCGGCCGGCCCTTTGGCGCGAACTGGGCATCGCGCATAGTGCCGAGGACATCGATCGCCCGACTCAGCACGTGCTGGATGCGCTATGGAGCTTGCGGTTGCGGTAGGGTCGGGGCGGACTTATCGTGGCTGGCGCGTTCGTTGCTCGCTTTGCTCTGGTCGGTGAAAGCGAATTCGCAGGAGGCAATATGAGTTCGACGAATGACAAGCCGCAACAACCCGATCTCGCGCATCCCAAGCCCGCTGAACATAACGACGACGAGCGGAGTCGTATGCCGGAACGCGAGGACAAGCAGCGCAAACAGTCACCTGCCGATAAGCCGGGCAAACAACCCGGAGAGGGTGAGACGTCGGTGGGGTGAGGCATGGGAAGGTGAGCGCGAACCGGTCGTTCGGGCGGCCGGTTTCGCGCTACTCGAACAGATCAGCGTGTGTGCCGGCGCGGACAAATACGACTTCGTCATCCTCTAACCGGTAGATGAGCAAGAAGTCCCCGCCGATGTGACATTCGCGGTGATGTATCCAGGGGCCGGCAAGCGGGTGATCGAGGTACTCCGGAGGCAGCGGCCCTTCGTTTGCGATGAGGAGTAACATCGCCTCCTTCAACCGCCTTATATTGAAGACGCCGGAATGCGTGAGCCGCTTCCAGTCCTTTTGGAACTCCTTAGTCTTGTCAAACGCGCGCGGAAAGCTAGTCCTTTTTGTCGAGATCATCAAACAGGTCCTCGGAGGACCGATAGTGCGCGCGACCCCTCATCTCCTCCGATTCTCGAAGCGCCCGTAAGGTGGTCTCATTCGGGATGCGGACCTCAAACGGCAATCCTCTCGTCATCACTACCTGCCTGAGAAAGAGCCGAAACGCCTCGGAAATGGTTAGTCCGTTCTGAGCGAGAACGTCCGCCGCTTCCTTCTTGAGTTCGGGTTCGATGCGCGCGCGCACATCGGTAGTCTTAATGCCAAGAGCGAGCATTTGGGAACCTTCAAGTCTCGTTGCGTGAGTCCGCGGATTAGCCCCTGTCAGAGAGGCGCTTGTATTGTAGCTACAATGCCGCCACAACGCAACGTTGGACCGCCGCTCGGCCGAGATCCTAATATCGGCTCGCCGCACGCTCGCTTACTGTCGCTGATCGTAGCCATCTCAAAAGCGAATCGGTGCGGTCCTGGCGGATTTCGGTATCTCCGCGACCGCGACTCTAGAAGCCAACGGGCGCCCGCACCTCCTTGCGTTCAATCCACGTTGAAGTGAACCCGCACATCCTGACGACTCTCGACGGGATGCCCGGCCGCTGTCGCTGGGAGGAAGCGCCATCTATGCAGTGTCGCGATGAGTATCTGATTGAGGCGGGGATTCGGTGTCGGCTTGATCAGTTCGACATCGAAGGTCCCGTTCGCGTGAATGAAGAAGCGCGCGACCGCGACGAACTGGTAACCGTCTTCACGAAGATCGTCCGGCAAGTCGGGCAGGGGTTGGGCGACGACGCGCGCAGGGCCGCTTGCCTGTGCGTCCGAATGGCCTTCTGTCGATTGCTGAGCGTCAAGCGGCGATGCTGCGCTTGCATTCGACTGCGGGGCGGCGCTTTCCGTTGGAGTTGACGACACGCTTGGCGTCACCGGCGTTGCGGTTCGCCGCACCGTTTCGGTGGTCGGCGGCGGGACAGGTGACGGGACAGGTGGCGGGTTCTCGGCTTTGAGCAACGGAATTCGCGCTACCTCATGCCGGCGGGCCACGGGATGCGTGGGTTGCTCGGCGGGACGAGGAAACGCGTGCGCTGCCGCATCCGGCGGCCTTGCAATTGCACTGTTGTGCCCGGCATCTTGCGGCGTGACGGGCCATTCAACCAGCCGCATGTCGATCGGTTCATCCCTGCTTCTCAAAGGTTCGCTGCCGGAGAAAAGCCACCTCGAGTTCGAGAGAAACAAACCCCACGCAGCCGAGGCCAGCAACGCTGCAACGACGAGCCGCCAAGCGCTGCTTCGTTCTGCGTCAGACGAGACCCATCGCTTATTCACGGTGCAAGGCAACGAGAAAGTGCTTCGCGCCGGCCTTTCGCGCCTCGAGCATGGCTTGCACGACGATGCCATGAGATGCGCCGTCATCGGCGGCCACCACGAGATCGCCATCGGGCCCGATGAGGCGCTTCACGCTGCCGACGATCTGATCGAGCGAAACCGGTTGCTGATTGATATAAATCCGATTCTCGCGATTGACCGACAGCGTCACCGGCCGATCCGCCGGCATCTGCTGCGACTGCCCACGCGGCAAATCGATGCGGACGGAGTCGAGGCGCTGCATTGCAAGCGACGTCAACATGAACGTCGCGAGCAGAAAGAACATGACATCGATCATCGGAATGATTTCGATGCGCCCGCGCTTCGACACGCGAGAGCGGCGCAGTTTCATGGCCGCGCTCCTGCGTTGCCCGTCTCGCGAGAAAGGCGAATGTCGCCTAGCCGTTCGTTTGCAAGCGATTCGATCTCGTCCATCAAGCGGTCGATGCGCCGCGAAAAGTAGTTGAACGCGAAAAGAGCGACGAGCGCAATGACAAGGCCTATCGCCGTGGCGACGAGTGCCTGCGCGACACCGCCTGACACACCGGCGGGGCTCACGAGACCGTCTCCGCCAATCAATCGGAACGAGCGCATCATGCCGACGATCGTCCCCAGCAGCCCGAGCAGCGGGGCGGCCGTCACGATCGTTTCGAGAAGCCAGAGGCCGCGGCTCATGTCGCGCTCGATATTCGCCGCTGCCGTTTCGATTCGCGCTTCAGTTCGCCAAAGCGGCGTCTCTTCATGATCGGAGAGAATGGCGTCGATACGGCTCCAGGCATGTCTTGCCGGCAATGTACTCGCGCGCGGATGCGCCATTTCGTTGCCGCTGATTTCACCAGTCCGATGTTTGCTCCGCAGCGATACGTCTCCCGGAATACGCGCATAACGCCAGAAGACGTACGCACGGTCGATCATGATCGTCAACGCCGCGACGGCGAGCAGGCTGAGCGGGTAGACCACCCAGCCGCCCGCGCTTACGGCGTGGGCGATACCAGTCCAGTCGTTCATAACGCTTTGCTCCGAAAATGCTTAAAAGTGTTTTGTGATGCCCGCGTAAATCGCGCGTTGCGGGCCGAACTGCGGCGCCTGCACGCCGATGCCGGAGCCGTCGCGCAACTCATAGATGCTGTTGAACGCATTGATGAGCACGATCCGGCCATCGATCTTGCCGATGAGTGGCGCGTTGAAATGTTCGATTACGCCGAGATTGAGTTGCCAATACCACGGCAGTCTGTCGGTATTGTCGAAGCCGCTGCGCAAGCCGCTGCCGACGATGCCGTCGAGCGTGAACGTCGTTCGGCCCAGTGTGTAGGCGCCGCCGAACGAAGCCGTGACGCGCTGGTCGTGATCCAGATAGATCCAGTTGCCGGCCGCGAATGCGAGCTCGTCGGCGCCGAAGTTGAACTGTGCCGACTCGATGTTCTTTCCCTGTGCGCGGCTCCAAGCGACGTTCGCGTACGCCGAGATGTTTTCGTGCTTGTAATTCGCCGTGAACTCGAGACCATAGACGCGGCCCTGCTCGTAATTGAACGCAGTGAAGATGAGCGCATTGCCGAACTGCCCTTCGTCGATCAGGTCACGCGCGATCTTGTAGTACGCGTCGAGGCCCAGCGTGAGGTCGGACGTGACGCGCTGCGAGACACCAATGTCGAAGTAGTGGCTGCGCTCGGGCTTTACCGGGTCGTTTTGCGAGCCTGCCGCTTGATTTGTCGTGCCGTTGAAGAGTCCGATGGTCGAATCGGAGACGAGCTCCATGGGCGGCGGCGTGAAATAGCGGGCATAGCCTGCGTGGAGCGTCGTGGCGTTGGTTGGCTGATAAACGAGCCCGATGCGCGGGCTCAGCTGCCCCGCTTGAACGAATTCATCCACACGGTCATAGCGTACGCCGTAGTTCAGTGTCAGCTTGCTCGTGAGTTTCCATTCGTCCTGCAGATAAAGCCCGTATAGGTAGCCCGTCTTGCTGTTCGAATCGTTGATCGTGAACGGCCGATCCGAAAGCTGATTGCCGTTTGCATCGACGGAGAACACGGCGACGCTATCGTTGAAGCTCGCGTGCTCCTGCTCCAGCATGATCCCCGCGCGCACGGTGTGCTTTTCGCCGAGCCGGTACGTCGTATCGGCTTGCAGCCCATTGGCCTGATTGCTGTGAAAGTCGCGGGACGCAACGCCATCGAAGATCAGATCGCCGACAGGATCGGGGTTGAACTGGGTGCGCGTATAGCGTGTGTAGAGCGCGATCTGATAGTCGAGCGCGGCTCCATTGGTACCCTGCAGCGCAACGACGGCGAAGTTATTGAGCTCCGACTGCGTTTCGTCGAGGTTCGCCGAATTGAATGCAGGCGTCCCGTTCAGCGTGAAGACCGGCGTCAACCCCGGCGTATTGGGAATCTGAAAATGATTGGCCGCGGCGCCGAACATGACGCTCACGCGCGTGAGCGGATCGATCATGTACGACAGGTACCCGAAGCCGTTGCCCTGGCGCGTGTGATCGTGCAGGGGATTGGCGGCGGACGTGGGCGCTTCGATGCCGAGATTATTCTCGCCTAGCGTGCCGGTGAAGTAATAGCTAAACGGGCCGCTCGAGCCGAACAGCTCAGCGCTCGTCTGAATCGTTTGATGGCTGCCGCCGTAGACGTCGATCGTGCCGCCGTTGCCCGCGTTGCCTTGCTTCGTGCGAATGTCGACGATCCCCGCGGTCCGGTCGCCGTATTGCGCGGGCAACGCACCTGTCACGAGGTTGACTTGATCGACGATCCGCGAATCGAACGATTGACCGAAGCCGCTGATCGGCTCGGGAATCATGATGCCGTCGATCCGATACTGCAAATTCGCATGCTCGCCGCGCACATGCAGTTGGCCGAACGAATCGTTCGCCACGCCGGGCGCCTGCAGCAAGACCAGGTTGAGCGGCGTGTTCGCGCCCTGCGGCATGTTGTCGATATCGGATTGAGTGATCCGGTAGACGCTGCTCCCCGTTTCGGGCAGCAGTCCGTTGCGGGCGCGATCCAGGCGCTTGGCACTGACCGTGACGTCGAGGCTCGCTGCATCGCGTTGTCGTGCATTGGGATTCGAAGGCGTTGCCTGACTTGGCGTGCCGCTGGCTGCATCGGCAGCAGCGTCCTGAGCATGAGCCATCAGCCCATATGACCCAAGAATCGACGCTGCCGCCACCGCGCAGGCTCGGGCTATATGTGAGCGTTCCATCTTCGTCTTCTCGTTCTGCTTTGAATGGGGAGCCCGTTGCATCGAGGGTTCTCTACGATCCGCAAGCCGCTCGAACCAAGGGAAATGATATAACGTATCAGTCTGTGGGCGTGATGATATAACGTATCACCGACGGCGGCAAGAAGTTGAAACGAGAAGGGCTGCAGTCTTCCCCGCCGCCCGTCAATGCTGGCGGGGGCAGGATGGCAGCGCGAAAGCTGCCTATGGGTATGTTCAATATGGTCTCGCCGACCGCGGAGGCGTTGCGTTTATCCAGCAGTCCGATACCGCTCAGCCGCATGCGACTGCCCGAAGTTCGGCATCATCGCCAGCCGCGCGGCCTGATATGCCTCCCATTGCCCAACGTCATGCAGCGGCGGAATCGTAATGGCCTCGCGGCGATCGAAGCCGACGAGCGCGGCATCGACGAGCTCTTCGACTTCCATGACGCCGGGGATCGTATCCACATCCTTGCCGCCGTGCGACCAGATTTCGGTCCTCGTCGCGGCGGGCAACACCGCCTGCACATAGACGCCCTTCGCGCCGAGCTCGAGTTGCAAGCCTTGTGAGAGAAAAGTGATGAAGGCTTTCGTCGCGCCATACACGGTCGAGCCGAACTCCGGAATCAAGCCGACGACCGAAGCGATATTGACGATCGCGCCCGAGCCCGCCTCGGCGAAACGCGGTGCGACTGCAGCGGCGAGGCGCGCGGGCGCGGTCGTATTGAGGGCGATGAGCCGTGCAACCTCCTCGGGTGCTTGATCGAGAAACGTGCCCGGCAACGTCGTGCCCGCGTTGTTGATCAGCACGCCGATGCGCGTGTCTGCGCGCAACCGCGTTTCCACTTTCGCCACGTCGGCGGCTTCGGCCAGATCCGCTTTCACGATGTCGATCGCGATACGGTTCTCCGCTCGCAATCGCACGGCAAGTTCTTCCATACGCTCGACGTTGCGTGCGACGAGCACGAGGTCGTGGCCGCGCTTGGCGAAACGGTCGGCATAGATGGCGCCGATCCCGGTCGAGGCGCCCGTGACGAGGACGGCAGGTTTCGTGGACATTAGGTTCTCCAGAAGAAAGATTATTTACATGACGATCATCATGTATGCGCTAATGATGATGATCGTCATGTATAATGTCAAGCGTCACTGCAGGGAGGAAACATGAAGGTGAGCCGAGAGCAAGTTGCCGAGAACCGGCGGAAAATTCTGGACGCCGCAAGTGAGCTCTTTCGCGCCAAGGGCTTTGAGGCCGTCACGGTCGCCGATGTCATGAAGGCCGCTGGGCTCACGCACGGCGGCTTCTATGGTTATTTCAAGTCGAAGGAAGACCTGATCGCGCAGGCGCTCGCGCACGTCTTCGAGCGGGCTGCGGCCAGCGATACGGAAATAGTCCGATACGCGGCGAAGTACCTGTCGCCGGCGCATCGGGATGATCTTGCCTGCGGTTGCCCTGTTGCCGCGCTCGGCGGCGAAACGGTACGGCAGACGCCACAGGCGCGTGCCGTAGCGACTCGGGCGCTGCGCGAGCGGATCGAGCGGGTCGCCGCAAGCATGGCGCATGTCGATCCTGCGATGGCGCGTAGGGAGGCGATCGGAAGCTGGTCAGCGATGGTGGGCGGACTGATTCTCGCGAGACTAGCGGATGATCCGAAGCTTGCGGACGAGGTGCTCGAAGAGACGCTTGCATGGATTGATGGGCGCGCGACACGGCACTCATGAGGTGACGGACCCGCCATCGCAGCGCCGAGCCGATTTCTTATACCAACGTATTAAGGCCGCATAACAAGGCGGAAGATGTTTATCCGCTCGACGAATACCCTGCATCACGACTTCTCCATAAGCTGCAAGCATTGCCAGCGATGCATTTTTGGCACGCGGCCCGGCGGGGCCGCTTCAACCGGTGAGTCAGGCATGGCAGTGATGTTTGCCTGAAATATGGAGAGTTTCCCGTGATGAATTTCGATTCGCACAACGTGTTGCCGGCAAGTGAACGCAACAACGTCGAAAGCTTTTCTCGCAACACCGAACTGACACGTCGCATGCGATCCGACGACATCGACACTGCGGTCCAGTGCGATGCGCTTCGTCGGAGCCATCTTGCCGATCCTGGCAAGACGAGTTGCCCGGCTAACCCATGGAACCATGTAGTTCTCGGTCTGCTTTCGTATCCGTTCTCCGGCATCACCGTGCCGTCGTGGCCTCCGTCGGCCCGCGCCGGCGGAGACCGGAGGTTCGCAGGCGCCGGCACCTCGTCGAGCTGTACGGTGACCATCGACGAGCGATTGGAGAACAGGCGAATCACGCTGTCCTGGAACGACCCCACTCGCTGCAGCTACCGGGGCCAGCTTTGGAGATACGCCGTAGCCAGAAAATCAGGGATATGTGTGTTGTCCGGCCAACCGATCAGGAGGGGAGACGGTATCTTCCGGCCGCAGTTCCGGACAGCCAATGCCCCTCGCAACCGGGACGCGATGATCCTGGCTGCATGGATCGACAACCCATGCGGCGGTCTGGTGGATCAGAAATAGAGCGCTCGTTACGGAGCTCAGGTCTGAAGTTTTTCTAAGCCAAGAATAGGAGCAACGACGATGTATAAGTTTTTCAACCGCTTGCTGACCGCCATTCTTTTGATTGGCGCAGCAGTACCCGCGCAGTTCGCATACGCCGAAGGGACGAAGGATCTCGGCGATATTACGGTCGTCCTGACACACGGCGCTTTTGCCGACGGGTCCAGCTGGAGTCGCGTGATCCCGCTTCTGGAAGCGAAGCACCTGCATGTGGTGGCGGTGCAAAACCCGCTCAGTTCTCTGAGCGATGATGTTGCGGCAACGAAGCGTGTCGTCGAGCAGCAGACGGGTCCGGTCGTTCTCGTGGGGCATTCGTGGGCCGGCGTAGTCATCAGCGAGGCGGGCAACGACGACAAAGTCAAGGCTCTCGTCTATGTGTCGGCCTTCGCACCCGACGCGAATCAGTCGATTGCGGATCTGACCAAAGGTCTGCCCGCTGCTCCCTGGGTCGGAGAATTGCGCAAGGATTCCGCGGGCTACCTGACGCTCTCGGATAAGGCTATTCATCAGTACTTCGCGCCGGACCTCGCGCCGGCGGAGCAGCGGATCGTGGCGGCTACGCAAGGGCCGTGGTACTCAGGCTGCATCGACGAAAAGGTCACCCATCCGGCTTGGCGTGACCGCGCTTCGTACTTCGTCGTCAGCACGGAGGACCAAATGATCGATCCCGCTCTGCAGGAGCGTATGGCCAAGGCCATTGGTGCGACGGTCACGCGTGTTCACGGCAGCCACGTCTCTCTCGTCAGCCATCCGCAAGCTGTCGCCAATGCGATTGTGCTCGCCGCTGAGCGCATCCGGCGACCGGTGCAACAATAGCGATTGCAATTCAAGGCGGACGCGATATGACTCAACTTTGGCAATTGTCGGCAAGTGAGCTTGCCGCGCTGATCCGGAATCGCGAGGTCTCGGCGAAGGAGGCCGCACAAGCGGCGCTGCAACGTCTGGACGCGGTAAACCCGGTCATCAATGCAGTCGTCGAACACCGGCCCGAATTCGTGCTCCGGCAAGCCGACGAAGTGGACCGCGCGATCGCGCGAGGCGAAGCCGTTGGACCGCTCGCGGGCGTTCCCGTGACCGTGAAAATCAACATCGATCAGAAGGACTTTGCCACGACGAACGGTGCACGCGCGAGCGCCCACGCTATTGCGCGCTCCAGCAGCCCGTTGGTCGACAATCTCGTCAAAGCCGACGCCGTATTGCTCGGACGCACTAACTCCCCGACGTTTGCCTTGCGCTGGTTCACGTCGAACCTGGTGCACGGCAAGACGTTCAATCCTCGCAACCGGGCATTGACGCCAGGCGGATCCTCGGGCGGCGGTGCCGCGGCGGTGACGGCGGGCATCGGACAGCTTGCGGTGGGCACGGACATCGGCGGCTCGATCCGTTATCCCGCGTACGCCTGCGGCGTGCATGGCCTGCGTCCCAGCTTCGGTCGCGTGCCTGCCTATAACGCCAGTTGGCCGGAGCGGACAATCGGCGCGCAATTGATGTCCGTGGCCGGACCGATGGGCCGCACGATCGCGGACCTGCGGCTTGGCCTCGCGGCGTTGTCCGCGCCGGACTCTCGCGATCCGTGGTACGTTGCCATGCCGCTGGAAGGGCGCACTGCGCCACGACGTGCGGCGCTTTGCCTGCGTCCGGACGGTTGGCGGATTGCACCGGAAGTCGAGGCCGCGTTGAGGGAGGCCGCGCGAAGAATGATCGACGCGGGTTGGACGGTCGAGGAAATTGACGATACACCGCCGATGCGAGCCGCTGCCGAAGTGCAGGAGGCGCTATGGCTGGGTGATGGGTTCGAGGCATTGGCGGATGCAGTGGCCAATGACGGCGACCGGGGCGCGGCGGCCGTCATCGCGGCGTCGCGAGCGCGCGTCGCGCGGTTGCCGGCTGACGCCCTGAAGAACGCACTGGTGAAGCGTACGACGCTGATGCGCCAATGGCGTGTGTTCTTCGATCAATATTCCGTTTTACTGCTGCCAGTCTCGGCTGAACTCCCCTTTCCCGACGACCTCGACTTGCAGGGCAGCGAGGGATTCGAACGCGTTTGGGAGTCGCAACTCACGATGCGGGCTTTGCCGACCATCGGCTTGCCGGCGCTGACCGTGACGACAGATCTCGTGGGGAACGTTCCGGTGGGCGTCCAGATTGTCGCGACTCACTTTCGTGAGGATCTCTGCCTGCAGGCCGGCGCGGACATCGAAGCGCGGGGCGTGCCGCCTGCACCGATCGACCCGGTGGCTGTCGGTTCGACTCAGTACTGATGTGCTGCATGTTGATGCCTTGCTTTGCAAACTCCGAACCGCAACGGCGGAGTTGACGCCTTCTTCCGCCTAACGACAGAGAAATCCCACTACCAGAGATGTGCCCCGAGGTGACTTCCTTCGGGGCACATCTCCAGCGTCAGACATCCTTCATGGTGCGAAGCGCGTGAAGACGTAGTCGCGATCCTTGACCCTCGCGGCATGACATGCGAAGCAAGTCCGATGTTGTGCCGCGTCGGCCGGTTGCCCGTTGATGAACCGGCCGAAGCCCCAGCCGCCCGTCGATGCGTAGCGGCGTGAATCCTTCACCATCACCTGCACCGTCGTCGGCGCGCCGGGAATGGTCGCGGATGGAAACTCCGGCGACTGCTTGCGCTTGTACGCGAGTTTGACGAGGATCGTGCCGTCGGCGTATGGCTGTGTCGAGTTTTCGATGGCCTTGATCGCGATCGGGTTACCGAGCACGACACGCAGCTCGTCGAGCGGCGCGGCTTCCTCGGCCGGCGCGATCATTTGCCACTTCCGATAACCCTCCGGAATCGTGACTCCGTAGATTGGCGAAGGCGCCGATTTGACGGGTTCAGCCACGGCGTGATTCATCGCCGTGCCAAGCAGAAGCGCCGCGTGCAGCGCGATAGGTGCTGTCCAGATTTTTCGCATTTGCCCTCCGCTTTAACGTTGTCAAAATCGAATCATCGTATTCCGCGGAAGTATCTGGCTTGTGTCTCCAATGCGCATCGGCGCAACGTTATGTCACGCCGCAGCGTGGAGACGTAGTCGGATACAAATATTCCCGGAGCGGAAAAGCTATGCCCTTCGTAGGGGGTGGATGGCCGCTTGTCTGATGGTGCGAGATCCCGTGTCCATGGTTTCATCTTTCCATGCCGTTCGTTACCGCGGCGACAGGAGAACGAAGATGACCAACCTTGCTATCTCATTGCGCGGAGCCCTGCTGGGCTCGCGCGTGACGCGCCGCAAGTCCATCGGCGAGCACGCGTCGCTACCGTTCCGACATTCGGAGCGTGTGAGGGAACTTCTTGACGCACTTGCCGCGTATGCGCATGACTTGCGCACACCGCTGACCCGGCTGACGTTGCGTTGCGCGATGCTGGAAGATCGCGAGTTGCGCGACGCGATGGAGCGCGATCTGGCAGAGATGGGGGATCTCATAGAAGCAAGCCTCGCGTGCGCGCGCCTCCAATGCAACGTAGCAGAGCGGCCCCGTCGAATCGACGCGGACGGGCTGCTCGACATTCTGATCGACAACTATCGCGACGCAGGCGAGACGGTCGAACTGGAGGGGCGAATCGGCCATCCGCTCGTCACTCATCCCCATGCGCTGCGCCGAGTGCTTGCCAATCTGATCGACAACGCATTGCGCTATGGCCGTGACGTCCGGCTGTGCGTACGAGTCGACGGCAGGCGAGTGACACTTGCCGTGGTGGATTCAGGTCCCGGCATCGCGCCGGCCGAGATGGAGGCCGTGTTCAATCCTTGGTACCGTGCGCCGCAAACTTCCTCGCGTGCAACGGGCTCGGGGCTCGGGCTCGCGATCGCGCGCAGACTGACGCAGGCGATGCAAGGGGAATTGCAGCTGAAAAATCGAAGCAGCGGAGGACTCGAGGCGAGGTTGACCTTGCCGCTCGCTGTCGCCTGACTGGTTAGTTAGCATGGGCGGGTCTCACGCCGAGCGCGTCGGTCTTGCGCACGAGATCGGCAACGGCGCGCACGTTCATTTTGCGCATTGCCTGCCCCCGGTGAATCTTGACTGTGACTTCGGCGATACCCATCTTCGAGGCGATTTGCTTGTTCATGAGCCCGGCGGCAACGTTGACGAGCACTTCGCGCTCGCGCGGAGTCAGCGAAGCCCAGCGCTCCCGCAGATCGCCGAGGGAGCTATCAATGGCCAAGCGCTGCGCGTCGCGCTCCAACGCGGCAACAACGGCGTCGATCATATCCTGATCGCGAAACGGTTTGGTCAGGAAGTCCATCGCGCCCGCTTTCATCGCCTCCACGGTCATGGCAACATCGCCATGTCCCGACATGAACACGATAGGCATTGCACCAGATCCCTTTTCGAGCAATGACTTTTGCAGCGCCAGTCCACTTTGGCCGCGCAATCGTACGTCCAGCACGAGGCAAGCCGGCCCCGGGACCTTGGGTGCCGCGAGGAATTGTTCCGCCGAACCGAATGCTGCGACTTCGAGGTCGATCGAGCGAAGCAAACTCGCGAGCGCGCCGCGAATCAGATCGTCATCGTCGACGACGTAGACGACTCCAGAGACAGTATTGGCGGCGGTCGCTGCAGGCCGCCGGGCGATGTCAGTTTTGAACATGACGGCTTTCCTCGGAAAAGCGAGTCAAACGGAAACGGCTCTCTTCAATTGGAAAAACATGGCAGCGTCACGGTTGCCCGAGTGCCACGTTCGAGGCGCGGCGTCAGTTCCAGTTGGCCGTGGTGCGCGTCCACGATGGACTTGCAGATCGAAAGGCCCATGCCCATGCCATGTGGCTTCGTAGTGAACAGCGGCTCGAAGATGCGCAGCGCCAACCGCGGATCGAACCCTTCGCCGCAATCGTCAATGCGGATGCGCAAGAGGTTCTGAGCGGATTCGCATGCCAGTACGAGTACTCGTTCGCTTTCCGGGACGCCCTGCATGGATTCCGCGCCATTCATCAACAGGTTGATGATGGCCTGCTGCAACTGAAGCCGTTCGCCGCGCACCGGCGAGGGGGACGAGAGCCCATCAACGCATAAGCTCACCTTCATGGCGTCGAGCGTGCATCTCACGATTTCCGCGGCCTCGCGAAGTGCATCGGCGAGATCGAACACGATGAAGGTCGGCTCTGTCTGCCGTGCCTTGGCTCGCAGTGCGCTGATGATGGTTCGAGCACGCATGGCACAGGCGCAGATGTGGGCGAGTGTTTCGCGGGCGGCATCGATATTTGGGGCGTTTCGGTCGAGCCACCTCAGCCCGGCGCGTGCCGATGTCTCGAGCGCGGCCACGGGTTGCGCGACTTCATGCACGATCGAAGCCGCCGACTCCCCAAACGCTTTCAGGCGGCTGGCTCCATCGAGCTGGGAAAGGGAATCGCGCATCTTTGCCTCGGTGTTACTCAGGCGCGTGTGCTGGGCGGAAAGCTCGTCCTGAAGACGAGCGTTCTCCAGGGCGAATCCGGCTTGCAGGGCAATGATTTCGGCCATGGCGATCTTCGTCGGTGCGAAAACACCTGCCGTTTGCGCATGTTCCAGATAGAGGGCGCCCATCAATGCGCCATTGCACCGGATCGGCACGCATAGCACCGAGCGCGGCTTGCAACGGCGCACGTAGTCGTCCGTCCGCCACCGATCGGCGGAGCAGGCATCGCGCAGGGCGATACCGTCGCGCAAGCTGACGGCGGCAGTCAGGATCGAAACCGGAAGTCGGTCGAGCGGTATCCGCTTGGCGCCAACACCGACTGCCTCTTCCCAGCCGCCTTCGCGTGTGACCGCGATCACGCCCGACGTTGCCTTCGTGCTCTCGATCGCGGCTTCGAGCAACTTTGCCAAGCGCCTGGCGGGTGCAACTTCGTTCGCCATCGCGCGGGAAACGCGACGCAGCCTATGCACGTCGAGAGCGGGCAGCGATGGCGAGGCGAATCGCTCGAGGGTTGGGACGATTGCAGGATCGCTCGCAGCTGAGGGCGACTTCCAGAGGCTGCGCGCGGCCGGAGCGCTTCGGTAATAGTCGAGTTCATTGTTCAATTGGCTATCTCCTGCTCGGCAGTGGTGGACACCATTTCAAATCGTTTCATGTAGTGAGTACTCCACAAACGAACGGTAGCACAGTCTTTGCGGAAGTCAAAACGGTCGCGCTCGATGGCGTGGCTTGGCCAGACCGCAGTATCGTAGTCGGTGCAACGTTAAGTGCTTGATTACTAGCCGAATTATTGCGTCGTTGTGCATCGGGCGAGTGTCATGTATGATCCTGTACGTTCATGTAGTGTTCCCTGTATGAAAGAGAGGTTATGGGGGCGCTTTGTAAAGTTTTTCGGGCAGCTGAGTGAGGTTGTGGGCTGCCATGGGAGTGGTATGGCGCAAGCAGCAAAAACGAAGGCGGTGCGCGGAACCGGGGTCCGGGAGGCTGCGGCGCAGGAAACCCGCGACAAGATTCTTCGCGCGGCCACCAAGGTCTTCGCGCGCTACGGCTACGAAGGCGGCAGCGTGGAAAAGATCTCCAGGCTGGCGAAGTCCTATGACCGGATGATCTATTACTACTACGGGAGCAAAGAGGGCCTTTTCGTTGCCGTGCTGGAAGGCATCTATCGACGGATGGACGAGGCGGAAGTGAAGATTGCGCCCGATCCTTCGGCTCCTGAGGAAGCGCTTAAAACGGTCATTCGGTTCAAGCTGGATTACTATTGGCGCAATCCCGATTTCATGACGCTGCTCAACACGGAAAACCTGCACAAGGGCAGGCACGTGTCCAAGCTCGAGCGCAGGGGCGAATATTCGTCGCATGCCGTGCAGATCATTGCGAAGATTCTTGCGAGCGGCGTCGAACAAGGCTTGTTTCGCGCGGACTTGAATGCGCGCGACGTTTTCCTCCTGATTGCGTCAGTTGCCTATTTCTATACGTCGAACCGCTACACGTTGTCCGTGTTCCTGGGAGAAGAACTGGATGCGCCGGAAGCCGTGCGTCATTGGGAAGCATTCGTGATAGATAGCGTGCTGCGAGTCGTCCGCGCGGATGCACCGTCCGCCGACTAAGCTCGTGCCAATGGCAATGTCGATCATCGTCACCCTCAGCGTGCATGCACCGACACGATGAACTATTTTCGTGCCCAGACGATCGAGGAAGTGCTTGACCGACTTGCGCGGCATCCGCGGCCGCGCCTCGTCTGTGGGGCGACCGACGCGTTTGCGGATGCCGGTCTCATTCCGGCCAAGTCGGAATGGCTGGACATCAGCCGCATCGACGCATTGCGCGGCATCGAGCGGCGCGACGGGGTCGCTCGTATCGGTGCAGCAAGTACCTGGGAGGCCATCGCGCGGACAGCATGGCTGCCCGTTGCGCTCACGGAAGCGGCGGTTTCCGTCGGGTCGCGGCAGATTCGCGTCCAGGGCACCCTCGGAGGAAACCTCTGTCATGCCTCGCCGGTAGCCGACGGTGCGCCTCCGCTGCTGGCGCTCGACGCGCACGTCGAACTGGCGAGCATGCGGGGTGTACGCCGATTGTCGTTGGTCGACTTCCTGCGGGGCAGTCATCGGACTGCACTGAGTCCGGACGAGCTGCTCGTTGCCGTCTCATTCGCGCTACCGAGCGCCGAGGATCGAACGGCATTCGTCAAATGCACGAATCGTGACGGCGCGGCGATCGCCGTTGTTTCCACCGCCGTGCGTCTGCGCGTGGCCGCGGACGATACCTTGGAGGCGGCGGCCGTCGCCGTCGGTGGCGCATCCGCGGTTGCGCTTCGGATGCGGACGCTCGAGGCGTCGCTATCAGGTCGGCCGCGCATGGATATGGCCGGCGCGATTCAGGCCGCGTCACTCGCCGAGTTGTCCCCGATCGACGACTGCCGGGCCACGGCGTCCCATCGCATTCATCTCGCGCGGCTGGCCGTGCTGCGCGCATTCAGGTGCTGCATCGAGGAGTCCGCCAATGGCGCATCAGCTGCTTGATGAACTCGTCGCTGTTTCGGGTGCGATGGCAACTACAGTCGCTTCGATCTCGCCGGGACGCGACTGGATCGAGATCAACGGCGCGCGGTTGGCGCTCCCTGCGGACCAGTCACAGCGGCTCATCGACTATTTGCGCGCGGAGCTACGCCAGTTCGGGACCAAGGAGGGTTGCCGCCAGGGCGACTGCGGAACCTGCACCGTGCTCGTCGATGGCGAGACCCGTTATGCGTGCTTAATTCCGTTGGGGCAGGTCGCTGGACGCCGCGTCGTAACCATCGAAGGGTTGGCCCAAGGGACCCGGTGTGGCAGCCGTCTCCAGCAGGCCTTTCTTGCGCATCAGGCGGTGCAATGCGGCTTTTGCACGCCGGGCATGCTCATGGCGTCGGCGGCGGCGATCGACGCCGGCCGGGTGACCGACCGCGCTAGCGCCAGCGCCGCCATCGATGGTGTGCTTTGCCGTTGCACGGGCTACCAGAAGATCGTCGACGCGGTGACCGAGGTCGGGTGTGGTGCCGCCGCGCGGCACTGTACGGCTGCTCCACGCGAAGGACCGTCTGTCGGCGTACCGTTGACGCGCCTCGACGGACGCGAAAAAGTCGATGGCAGCCAGCGCTTCGGCGCTGACGACTACCCGGCCGATAGCCTGTTCATACGCGCCGTCCGTTGTCCGCATCATCGCGCTCGTTTCTCCTTCGGCGATCTTGAAGGATTCGTCGAGACTCATCCGGGCGTGCATCGCGTTCTCACCCATGCCGACGTGCCGGGCTTGAATCTGCACGGTGTGGCGACACCTTACGCGGACCAGCCGGTGCTGCCCGAGGTGGAGACACGCCACTACCTCGAGGCGGTCGCGCTCGTGATCGGCGAACGCGAGGCGGTCGCCGCACTGGACATGAACCGCTTTCCCGTAGCATGGGTACCGCAGGCGCCGGTCATGACCGTCGCCGATGCCGTGAAGCACGACAGCCCGCGGTTGCATGGCGATCGTCCCGGCAATGTATTGATCGAGGGACGGGTATGCCGCGGCGACGCGGCAGCAGCGATGCGGGACGCCCATTACGTGGTGAGCGCAACCTTCGACTCCAGCTTCGTCGAGCATGCGTATCTCGAGCCCGAAGCCGGCTGGGCGCGCCGCGTCGGCGATACCGTCGAGATCTATTCGTCCACGCAGGCGCCGCACCCGCATCGCAGCGATCTCGCACGCATTCTTGCGGTCGCGCCGGAGCAGGTGCGCGTGGTAGCGACCGCGGTCGGCGGTGGCTTCGGCGGCAAGCTCGACATGACGGTTCAGCCGTTCCTCGCCATCGCGGCGTGGCATCTCGACAGGCCCGTTGCCATGGTGTTGTCGCGCGAGGAATCGATGGCCACGTCGACCAAGCGTCATCCCGGTCGAATGGTATCGAGCATGGCCGCCGATGCCGATGGCCGATTGCGTGCGGTAACGTTCGACGGGGACTTCAATACCGGCGCGTTCGCTTCGTGGGGCACCGCCGTGGCCAATCGAGTACCGGTGCATGCCGGTGGTCCGTACGTCATTCCTCACTACCATGCGCGCGCACGGGCTATTCACACGCACGTCACACCGGCTGGCGCGTTCCGAGGCTTTGGGGTACCGCAAACGATGATGTCGCAGGAACAACTCATCGATGAGCTGGCGCTCAAGGCAGGCATCGATCCGCTCGAGTTCCGTGCGATGAACGCGCTGCGGCCCGGGGACACGCTGCCGACGGGGCAAGTGCTGGACGATAGCGTTGGCCTCGTCGCGTGCCTCGATGCGCTGCGGCCAGCTTGGTACGAAGCGCGCGCCCGCATCGCCGCGTTGAATGGGTCGTCGCCCGAGCCTGTTCGCCATGGCGTGGGTTTAGCCGCATTTTTCTATGGTTGCGGCAATACCGCGTTGCCGAATCCCTCCACTGTCCGCTTTGGCATTCGATCTGACGGCACGATCGTTTTGCATCAAGGCGCGGTGGATGCGGGCCAGGGTGCGAACACGGTCATTCCGCAAATCGCAGCCGATGCGCTCGGCGTACCGGTCGATCGCCTGTGCATCATAGGCCCGGACACCTCGCTGACGCCTGATTGCGGTCGCACTTCGGCTTCGCGCCAAACTTTTATCACCGGTCGAGCGGCATTCCTTGCCGGAACGGCGCTGCGGCGTCGTCTGCTCGCGCTCATGGGCGCGGCGACCGATGCACGGATTTCGGTCGATGCGGACGGTATCGCCATCGATGGCCATGCAGTGAATCTTCGCGCGCTGCCGGTCGATCAGTACGGCTACGCCCTGGCGGCGGAAGAAAGTTTCGATCCGCCCACGACGTCGCTCGATGCATCGGGGCAGGGCAAGCCGTATGCAACCTACGCGTTTGGCGCGCAGATGGCGGAAGTCGTGGTGGACTGCGAAAGCGGACGCGTTCGAGTGCTGAAGGTTGTGGCGGCGCACGATGTGGGGAAAATGGTCAATCCGACGCTGCTCGAAGGACAGATCGAAGGCGCGGTGGCACAGGGTGTCGGCATGGCGCTGATTGAGAAGTACCACCCCGGGCGCCATAACAATCTGCACGACTACTTGATTCCGACGGTGCATGACGTACCGCAGGTGCGGTCTATTTTCATCGAGGCGCCGACGGCCATTGGCCCCTACGGAGCGAAAGGTATTGGAGAGCCCGCGCTGGTTCCGACGGCGGCAGCCATCCTGAACGCGATTCATGATGCGATCGGCGTGCGAATCCGTGAAGCACCGGCGTCGCCGGATGTCGTCCGTCGTGCGCTGGCGGCTCGGAGCGGGCGTGCCGCGCTTTGACGAAACAGCTTATACCGACGGATTCGAACGATGACGCCATTAAGAAATGCCGAGCAAGTCGCGCTGCCGACTGCACGCCGCCCGTCCTGGTATGCGGAGCTCGGCCCCGCGGGAAAACGAGCCTTCAAGGCGTCATTCGCGGGGTGGGTAACCGATGCGTTCGATTTTATGGTGTTCAGCTTCGTTCTTGCGTCGCTGATCGACCTCTGGGGGCTGGATCGGGGCAAGGCAGGCCTGCTCGGCACGGTGACGCTCATTTTCTCGTCGATCGGCGGATGGATCGCCGGCATGCTGGCGGATCGATGCGGACGGGTCAAGGTATTGCAATGGACGATCCTGTGGTTCTCGTGCTGTACGCTTGCAATCGGCTTCGCGCAGAACTTCGAGCAGATTCTTGTCCTCCGTGCGCTGCAAGGGCTTGGTTTCGGCGGCGAATGGGCCGTGGGCGCGGTGCTGATCGGCGAGATCATCGCCCCGAGGCATCGCGGCAAGGCGGTCGGACTGGTGCAGAGCGGGTGGGCCGTCGGGTGGGGCGCCGCGGCGATTCTCTACAGCATCGCTTATTCCGTTCTGCCTGAATCGCTGGCCTGGCGCAGTCTCTTCTGGGTCGGCATTTTGCCGGCGTTGCTCGTGCTGTACATACGTAGGCACGTGCCGGAGCCGGAGGTGTTCACGCAGGCGGACGCGGCCAGGAAAGGAGGCACCAAACGGTCTTCCGTGTGGGCCATCTTCTCACGCTCGCTGCTGCGAAGAACGCTGCTGGCCGCGCTGCTTTGCACGGGCATTCAGGGTGGCTTCTATGCGATGTCCACCTGGCTGCCGGCATTCCTCAAGATCGAGCGACATCTGTCCGTGCTCAACACGGGTGCTTATCTGTTCGTGATCATCGTGGGGTCGTTCTGCGGATATGTCGTAGGCGCCTACCTGTCGGACTACTGGGGGCGCAGGCGGAACTTCGCGCTGTTTTCGATGCTATCGCTCGTCTCGGTGTATCTGTACCTCACGCTTCCCCTCTCGAACGCGCAGATGCTTTGGCTTGGATTTCCACTCGGTTTTTCTTCGTGCGGCATCTTCAGTGGCGTTGGCGCATATCTGACGGAGCTGTATCCGTCGGAATTACGCGCAAACGGGCAGAGCTTTACCTATAACTTCGGTCGCGGCATTGGAGCGTTGTTTCCGAGCCTGGTCGGGATGCTGAGCCACTCCACTACTCTGGCGATGGCCATCGCGATCTTCTCCGGGGCTGCATACGGCGTAGTGTTGTTGACGGTCCTCCTGTTGCCCGAGACCAAAGGCAAATCGCTTTGACGTCTTGCACGCGTTGTGCGTGCGATGAGGCGCGATCTGAAGGCCTGTCTTTGCCTGCCCTGGGCGATAGAGGAACATCGCGCCGAGCGATACGGCGGCTTCCGGCATGGAGCCCGGGGAAGGGGGCGGACGGGCGCCGCCATCGTGCGACCCGCTGACGGGCGTCGAGCCGACGTCCGAGCGTGCGCCCGTCACTCGCGCGGCTTAGCTCCCTTCTTCGCGGATGGTCAATTTGCTGCTGACCGAACTCACACCCTGCACCTTCTTTGTGGCATCCGCGGCGATTTGATCCTGCGATTCGTCTTGGATGATTCCGGCGAGAATCACTTGACCGGTTTGAGCCATTGCGAAGACGACGATGTTCGAATTTTGCAGGCCCTGCGTCTTGCTAAGTTGCTGACGAATTCGCCACGCCAGCGCACGATTGGCCGCGCGTTCCGCCTTCTTCGCCGAGCTTGCTTGCCCGGTCATCGTGTTGAGCATGATGCAACTGTCTTCTGCCGCTGCCGTCGTTGCGGTCGTTTGAGCGCTGGCGAAAGAAGAGGCACCGATAGCCATTGCGCCGACGAGTAGTGCTGATTTGACGTTCATCTTTTTTACCTTTTGAGTTCGTTGCGTCGAACAGAGGAGCTTGCTTGGGCGGGGCGATTGTCTGCTGGTCGGCTGGTAGGGGACTCGCCTGCCGAGAGCCGAGCCAGCAATGAATCGGATACCGCAACGAGAGGATATTTAGCCGGCAAACGAAGCACCATACGGCCTACGGATGTCCAAGCCATGCCGTGGGCGAGCATGCGCATACGTCGGTATATGCGAGGTCAGTACTGTGCGGGGAGACGAATGAGGCAAAGCTTGCGAGCCATTGCCTAGCGGTGGACGTCCGTCCCGCGGGCGCCCGAGGAGAATATGTAGGGCCCGAATACGTGGTTTCCCTAATGCCAGTAGAATCGCCGTTTCGAAAAGACGAATCCATCGACGAATCGGCGAGCGAACTGATGTGCCAGGTAGGGACGGGAAGAAAAACGGGGCTGGTGCTTTTTGCGCTGGCGGTGGGCGGGTTCGCGATCGGTACGACGGAGTTCGCGACGATGAGCCTGCTGCCGTTGTTCGCGCAGGGCCTGGGCATCGACGCGCCGACGGCCGGCCACGCGATCAGCGCCTATGCGCTCGGCGTCGTGGTGGGAGCACCGGCGCTCGCGGTGATCGGTGCCCGGCTCGATCGGCGGACGTTGCTGATTGCGCTCATGGCCATGTTCGCCATCGGCAACACATTGAGCGGCCTCGCGCCAAGCTACACATGGCTGCTCGTCTTCCGCTTCTTGACCGGGTTACCGCACGGCGCCTATTTCGGCATCGCCGCGCTCGTTGCGACTTCTCTCGTGCCTGAGGATCGCCGCACCGTTGCCGTCGGCCGCATGTTTCTCGGCCTGACGTTCGCAACCATCATCGGTGTGCCGCTCTCGAATTGGCTCGGCCATGCGATCGGCTGGCGCTGGAGTTTCGGCTTCGCCGCTTCGTTAGGAGTCCTGACGATGACGTGCGTGCGGCTGTGGGCACCTTCGGTGCCCGCCTCGGCCGAGGCGAGCCCGCTGCGCGAATTGGGCGCGTTGCGGCGCCCGCAAGTATGGCTGACGCTCGGCATCGGCGCGATCGGCTTCGGCGGTCTTTTCGCCGTCTACACCTATCTCGCCGACATCCTCGCATCGGTCACGCATGTGTCTGTCGCCGCCACCGGCCTCATATTGAGCCTATTCGGCGTGGGCATGACGATCGGCAACGTCGTCATTCCGGTCTTCGCGGATCGCGCGCTGATGCGCACCGCCGGCTTGCTGCTTCTGTGGAGCGCCGTCATGCTGCTGCTCTTTCCGCTTGCCGCCCATAACGTGTGGACGATCACGATCGTCGTATTCCTGATCGGCATCGGCGGGGCACTCGGCACGGTGCTGCAGACGCGACTGATGGATGTCGCCGAAGACGCACAGGGGCTGGCCGCGGCGCTCAATCATTCGGCGTTCAATACGGCCAATGCACTCGGTCCGTTTCTCGGCGGTCTAGCGATCGCAGGTGGATTCGGATGGACATCGCCCGGGTGGGTTGGCGCATTGCTCGCGCTTGGCGGGATCGGCATCTGGGCGCTTTCGCTCTACATTCAGCGGAGAAGCGCCGCGGCCGCGGTTCGGCGCGTCGAGAGCCGCGTGTATGCCGAATCGGAGCGGTAGCGAGCTCGACGACTGCTTAGTTTCGTAAGGCACATCATCCGTATGGCATCCCACGCGGCACATCATGCGACCGGCTGGGCCGCTGGCACGATTGCGGCCGTGCTCGTCGCGCAAGCGGGCGCGGCGGGCCCATGGCACCTCGGAATCGTGGCTGCGTTCGTGGCCGGCATCGCCGGCGGTACCGCGCCCGATTGGCTCGAAATCGCCTGGTGGAGCCGCTCGCGACGGCTCTGGATCACGCATCGCACGGCAACGCATTGGGGGCTCGGCTGGGCGGTCGTGCTCGCTTTTTCCTATCACTTGCTCGGCCGCGCGCAACCCCTGGCGGCGCCCCTCTTCGGTTTTGCCTGTGGCGGATTCATGCATCTGCTGGCGGACTGGCCGAACCCGCTCGGCGTGCCGTGGATTTGGAAACGCCACTCCCTGAACTGGTGGAAGAGCGGACGTTGCGACCTGCTCGTCGTCGCCCTCGCGTGGGCGGCCGCATGCTGGATCGCGCGGCCGTTTTGGGCGACGCGCGTTGGACATCTTGCGCACTGGCTGCATGCCCTTTCAGGCGGCGCTTTTTAGACTTCGTCTCCCTGCTGTCGCCGAATTCCCAGCCCTTACGCCGTGCTCGGGGCAGGCCGCCGCCGGCGATCTCGCGACGAGCCGCGCCCGATTTTTTTCGCTTTTTTTCGCTTTAAAGATTCATTTTTGTTCGTCGGCGAGTGAAGTAGATTCGAAATGCATAAGGCAATGCGCCGCCGCTACACGCCGATCGTGCGATCGCAAAGCGGCAGCGAGGTGCCGGTAGTTTATTCGCCCGTAGCCATGAAACGAATCCGTGCTTTGCTCACTGCCGCCTGGCTAGGCGCGGCGGCGGCGATCGCACCGCAGTGTCAGGCGCAGTACACCACCGACTGGTTGGCGAACACGTTCGGAACCGATGCGGCCCACGTGGGCAACACGGCACGCTCGATGTGGGTCGCGCCGGAAGGGACGATCTATACCGCCACCATGTGGGACGAGGACGAAGGCGGGGTGGCCATTTACCGGAACGGGCAGAGCGCCGGTTCGATCGGGATCCACAACGAATTTCAAGGCAGCGCCATCACAGGCAACGCTACCGCCATCTTCGCCGCTTTGCAGTACAACGCCGCGTATGGCAGCGGCATGGTCGGTCGATATGACCGCACTACCGGCGAGCGCGACCTTCTGATCCCGGTCAGCGCGGATACCTCCGAAACGCGGGCCGATGTCGTCACCGGGCTCGCGACATCGGGCTCCCTGCTTTACGCAAGCGACTTTCCCGGAAACCGCGTCAGAGTCTTTACCACCGATGGCGTATGGCAACGCGATATCAGCGTCTCGGGCCCCGGCGCACTGGCGATCGACGGCGCCGGGGACCTCTGGGTTGCGCAGAAAGAGCAGGGCGCGGTTGCGGAGTTCAGCCCGGCCGGCGTGCCTTTGAACACGATTGCGATGCCTGCCGCCTCGCGGCCGTCCGCCCTTTACTACGACTCGCCCACGCGCCAGCTGATGGTCGGCGACGAAGGGCCCGATATGAATATCAAGCGGTATCTGATTACCCACGCGCCGATTCTGGTCGGTACCTTCGGCGTCACAGGCGGCTATCTGGATACGGCGTACGGCATCAAAGGCCAAGTCGGCGACAAGCGATTCACGCGCGTAGTCGGCATCGGTAAAGACGCCGCGGGCAATCTCTACGTCCTCGACAACCCATGGGGCGGCACCTGGGATCTCGGCCGCGACGGCGGCACCGACATTCACGCCTTCGACAGCTCCGGCAACCCGCTCTGGAACCTTCAGTCGCTGAACTTCGAAGGAAACGGCGCACCGGATCAAGGTACCGATGGCGCCTATTTCTATAGCGGCAGCAACATCTACACCGGCACGGCGGGCGGGACGTTCGTGGCCAACACGATCGACCCCATCGGCTACCCGTCGGACCCGCGCATCGTCAACGACGGCGGCGATCGCGACGAGCACTTCGCTCAAGTCGCGTCGATCGGTGCGAATCGCATTCTCGTCGCGGCGGGCCAGAATCCGGCGCACTTCTATTTCTTTCATTTCAATGCCGCCAACGGCTACATCGCCATACCCGATGGCTCGCTCCCGGGCGCGCTGTTCGGCACGACGGCGCTCGTCACTTCGGGGTTCTGTCTGGACAGCAGCGGGGATGTCTGGGCCGGCCCAGAAGGGACGAATGAGATTTGGCACTATCCGCTCATCGGCTTCGATGCCGCGGGCGAGCCGATATGGGGGCAGGCGATCGCGACGGCCGTTCCAGCGACGGTGCAGCCGCTCACGCGAATCGTCTATCTGCCCGAAAACGACACGATGATCCTTGCGCAAGGCGTGGCCGGCAGCGCGGACTGGTCGCAGATGGGAACGAGAATCGAGGTGTACCACGGATGGCGCGCAGGTAACACCACGTTGCCTTATCCCGTCATCAACATCACGGGTGCCAATCCTAAGTCGATTGCGGCAGCCGGCAATTATCTCTTCGTCGGCTACTCCCACACGGTGCCCAACATCGATGCGTTCGATCTCGTCACCGGCAGCCTCGATGCGACGTTGATCAACACCAATACGAGCCAAGTGAGCGCCGGCAACGACGTCGATTCGATGTATGGGCTGCGAGCCTATCGGCGAACGACAGGGGAGTACGTCGTGACGAAGGACAACTACAACGATTCGAGTGTGATCGTTTATCGCTGGAACCCGGGCTTGTAGTGACGCGCGGCGCTGCCGAACCCAGGTCTACGACGCGTCCGCCGGCCCGCCGTCCTTGAAGTGGTCGATCAGAAAATCGATGAACGCCCTCGCGCGTGCCGACTGATTGCGTTTGTTCGGGTAGTAGACGAAGAGATCGGCCGAGGGCTGCGCGAATTCCGGCAATACCACGCGCAGCCTCCCACTTTCCAGATATTTCGCGAGATCCCATTCCGAGCGCACGAGGATGCCGTGGCCATCGAGCGCCCAGCCGAGCACGATGTCGCCATCGTTGCTGGAAAGCATGCCGTGCACCTTTACCGATTCGGTTCGCCCGTTGTGCGCGAGACGCCAGACGCCGTAAGCGTCGTCGTTCTGCCGATGAAGGATGCACGTATGCCGGGCGAGATCGGCAAGGCTCGTGGGCGTCCCATGTTTTTCGAGGTAGCGAGGCGAGGCGCAAAGAAACCTGCGATTCGACATGACCCGTCGCGCGTTGAGTCTCTTGTCAGGAAGCTCGCCGAAGCGGATGGCGAGGTCGATGCCGCTTTCGACGAGATCGACCGGGCGATCGGTCACGTCGAGCTGCACCTCCACATGCGGGTATCGCTTCGCAAACGACGAGACGATCGGCGCGATCGTCGTACGCCCGAAGCCGAGCGTGGCGTTGACGCGCAGCAGGCCCTTCGGCACCGAGTGGCTCGACGATACCGCGTCTTCCATCTCCCGAATCTCGGCGAGGATCCGCGTGGCGTGATGCAGGTAAGTCTCGCCCTCCGACGTCAGGCTGATGTGGCGCGTGGTGCGGTTCACGAGCCGCACGCCGAGCCTCGCTTCCAATTGCGACAGCCGTTTCGTGGCGGCAGGCGGTGTCAGATCGAGCGCCCGGGCCGCCGCCGCAAGGCTGCCATGGCGCGCAAGCAGCACGAAGAACTCGAGTTGAGAAGCGACTTCCGTCTTCACTGAAAGTTAATAAAGAAGTGAGTTTCGGTGAATCATAACGCCGCTATCGGCGAATAATCTAGCGGCTCTTGGCGCTGAATGCCGCTTCGCGGCGGTGACGCGCGATGCAACGGAGACCCCATGAGAATCGTCGAAATCCGCGAGAAGACCGTTCCGATCAGCTCGTCCATTCGCAATGCCTACATCGATTTCAGCAAGATGACGCTGAGTCTTGTCGCCGTGGTCACCGACGTGATCCGCGACGGCCAGCCGGTGATCGGTTACGGCTTCAACTCGAACGGTCGCTACGGACAAGGAACTCTCATGCGCGAGCGGTTCATTCCGCGCCTGATGGAGGCGGATCCCGCTTCGCTCGTCGATGACAAGGGCGACAACCTCGATCCGCACGAGATCTGGGCGACGATGTTCAAGAACGAGAAGCCCGGTGGCCACGGCGAGCGTTCGGTCGCGATCGGCACGATCGACATGGCCATCTGGGACGCCGTCGCGAAGATCGAAGGCAAGCCGCTCTTTCAGTTGCTGGCCGATCGTTACGGCAACGGCCAGCCGAACCGTAAGGTTTTCGTCTACGCGGCCGGTGGCTACTACTACCCGGACCAGGATCACGGGAAGCTCAAAGACGAAATGCGCAGCTACATCGACCGTGGGTATACGGTCGTCAAGAAGAAGATTGGCGGGGCGTCGCTCGACGAGGACCTGCGCCGCATCGATTCGATCCTGAGCGTGCTTGGCGATGGGCAAAAGCTCGCGGTCGACGCGAACGGCCGCTTCGATCTCGACACGGCGATCCAGTACGCCAAGGCCCTCTCGCAATACGACCTCTTCTGGTACGAAGAGCCGGGCGATCCGCTCGATTACGAACTTCAGGCGACGCTGCGCAACTACTACGCGAATCCGATGGCGACGGGGGAAGACCTGTTCTCGATGCAGGACGCTCGCAATCTCATCCGCTACGGCGGCATGCGGTCGGACCGCGATTGGCTCCAGTTCGACTGCGCGCTCAGCTACGGCCTCGTCGAATATCTGCGGACGCTCGAGATGCTGCGCCAGCACGGCTGGTCGCCGAGCCGTTGCATTCCGCACGGCGGCCATCAAATGTCGCTGAACATTGCCGCGGGTCTCGGCCTCGGCGGCAACGAGTCGTACCCCGACTTGTTCCAGCCTTACGGCGGCTTTCCCGATGGCGTGACGGTCGACAACGGCTACATCACGATGCCGGACCTGCCCGGCATCGGCTTCGAAGGCAAGGCGGACCTCTACGCCGAAATGCGAAAGCTCTCGGCATAGAACGATCGCAGCGCACGCGGCCTGCGCGAACAGAACGAATACGCCACGGAATGGAGACAGCCATGCGGGTTTCAACGATAAGGAAGTACCTGTCGAGACTCTACATTCAGGTCTTGATCGGCATCATCGCCGGCGTCGTCGTCGGGCATTGCTTTCCCGATGTGGGCGCCCAAGCCAAACCGCTTGGCGATCTCTTCATCAAGCTCATCCGGATGCTGCTCGCGCCGATTATTTTCGCGTCGGTGGTCGTCGGCATCGCGCGGATGAACGACATCCATTCGGCCGGGCGAGTGGGTGTCAAAGCGATTCTCTACTTCGAGTTCGCCTCGACGATCGCGCTTGCAATTGGGCTCGTCGTCGTCAACCTCGTGCATCCGGGCAGTGGAATGAACGTCGATCCCGCCCATATCGACACGGCGGCGATCAGCGCCTATACGCATTCCGCGCACCAGCATACGACGCTCGATTTCTTCATGAATATCGTGCCGAACAGCGTCGTCGGCGCATTCGCCAACGGTGAAATGCTGCAGGTGATCTTCTTCTCGGTGCTGTTCGCCATTGCGCTCGCGAAGCTCGGCCCACGCACGGCGCCTTTCGTCGACATGCTCGACATGTTTCTGCAGGCGATGTTCGGCGTGGTGCGGATCGTCATGTACGTCGCGCCGATCGGCGCGTTCGGGGGGATGGCATTTACCGTCGCCAAATATGGCATCGGCACGCTGGCTTCATTCGGCGAGCTGATGTTGAGCCTCTATCTGACGACGATCGCGTTCATCGTCGTCGTGCTGGGCGGCGTCATGCGTCTGAGCGGATTGTCGCTGTGGAAATTCCTGCGGTACATCAAGGACGAAATCTTCGTCACGTTCGGGACGGCTTCAACCGAGGCTGTTTTGCCGCAGATGCTCATCAAGCTCGAGAAGCTGGGGTGCTCGCGCCCCGTTGTCGGCATGGTCTTGCCGACCGGCTACACGTTCAACGCGGACGGCACCGCAATCTATCTGACGATGGCCGCCATCTTCATCGCTCAGGCGATGAATATTCATCTGAGCGTATGGGATCAACTACTCGTGCTCGGCGTGCTGCTGTTCACCTCGAAGGGGTCCGCCGGCGTGGCGGGCGCGGGCTTCGTCGCATTGGCGGCCACGCTCGCATCCATGCAGAAGATTCCCGTGTCGGGCCTGGTGCTGTTGCTCGGTGTCGATCGCTTCCTGAACGAGGCGCGCGCCGTGACGAACCTGATCGGCAACGGTGTCGCGACGATCGTCGTGGCCCGATGGGAAAAGGCCATCGATATGGAGCAGGCGCGAACGATGCTCGAGCGGGGAACGCTCGATATGGCGGAAATCGAGCGGGCTGACGAGGACGCGAACGGGCGCGTGATCGGTGCGGGGCGCTCGGTCTGAATCGCGATCGGCGCCGAAAAACAAAAAGCGCTCGCTCTCACGGCTCAAGTCCAACGGGAGGATGCCGTTAACGGTATTGGTGGCCTCTGTCCATCGACATTGGCCAAGGCGAGAGTTTTTCACATACCTATCGGCACCTTTTCAAATGTTTAGACGTCTCTCCATTTCCGCGCGTCTGTGGCTGACGATGGCCCTGCTCGGCGCGATGCTCATAGCGATCGGAGTGCTCGGCGTATACGGCACGAGACGCTCCGACCAAGACCTCAATTACGCTTACTCGAATCAGCTCAGCGCGGCGATCGCGATCGGCAAGGCCAACCTGAACCTGACGATCGTGCGAACCACGCTCGATCGCGTCTTGCTTCATCCCGATGCGCCCGATACGGCCAGTCTGATTGACAAGGCTCTCAACTATCTTTCGATCTCGAATCGCGCGTGGAACGAGTACGCTTCGCAACCGCATAGCGCCGACGAGCAGGCGCTGGCCGATACGGTCGGCACCGCCCGTTCGGCGCTGATCGACAAGGCGATCCTGCCGATGATCGATGCGATGAGGAAAGGAGACCACGCGAGCGCGGACGACATCGCGATGAAGGACGTGCCGCCGCTGTCGGTCGCATTGACCAAAAGCTCCGACGCGCTCGCTGCCTGGCAAAACCAGCACGGCAATGAAGCATTCACGGCGGCAAAGGTGCGTTCAGGGGCGGTTCAGGGGATCGGCGGCGTGCTCCTCGCGGCGGGCCTCATCGTCTGCGCGATCTGCGCCGTGGCCCTCAACCGCTCGATCGCACGGCCGCTCGCGAATGTCCGCGCGCACATGCAGCGAATCGCCGCAGGCGACCTGAGCGAGCGATTGGAAGTGCGATCCGATGATGAAATGGGGCAACTTGTCCAAGGCCTGATGGCGATGCAGGCATCGTTGACCGAGACGGTCCGGCAAGTGACGCGCAGTGCCGAGTCGATCGCCGCGGCAACGAGGGAGATTGCCGCCGGCAACAGCGACCTGTCTCAGCGTACCGAAGAGCAGGCGGCATCGCTGCAGCAAACGGCGGCCAGCATGGAAGAGCTCACGGCGACAGTCAAGCACAACACCGACAATGCGATAACCGCGCAAACGTTGTCAGGCGGCGCAAATGATGTCGTGGTGCGCGGGGCCGCGGTGGTCGAAAGCGTCGTGGAGACCATGAACGGAATTGACGCGGCATCGAAGAAGATCGCCGACATCACGGGCGTGATCGAGGGCATCGCGTTTCAGACGAACATTCTGGCGTTGAACGCGGCAGTCGAAGCGGCGAGGGCCGGCGAGCAAGGCCGGGGTTTCGCCGTCGTGGCCGGGGAGGTTCGCTCGCTTGCTCAGCGGGCCGGTGCCGCCGCGAAGGAGATCAAGGAACTGATCGGCGATTCCGTGGCGCGCGTGGATGCGGGGGCCAAGCTCGTCGATACGGCCGGGCACACGATGCAGCAAATCAAGGAGGCGATCGCGAAGGTGGCGGCGATCATGGACGAGATTGCGAGCGCATCGGGTCAGCAAAGCGACGGCATCGAGCAGGTCGGCATCGCCGTGTCGCAAATGGATCAGGTCTCGCAGCAAAATGCGGCGCTCGTCGAGGAGGCCGCTGCGGCGGCTGCGTCGCTCGACGATCAGGCTGCGTTGCTCAAGCGTGCAGTGGGGGTGTTTCGGTTGGAGAAGGCGGCCGGCTTTGCATGAAACCGCTATCGCCGGCATCGATCGGTCCAGCCATAGGATTGCCGGGTTCGCTGCGTTGACGCGCAAGTTCTGCAACAATCTCGTAGCTTCGCTGGGATGACATCTATCCACTTGCCCATCGAAAGCTTTCCGAAATGCACCCGTCGCTTCGCCCTGACGAGGCTCGTTGTCAAACGCGCCCTCGTCGCGGCAAACCGTCCGCGAGCTAGCCTTGTCCGACACACCGACCACCGACGCTGCCACGTCCGAAATCGATGCACCGATATCGGACAAAAGCCGCTGGGGTATGGCAGCGATCCAGTTGACCGTTGCGCTTGCAACGATCGACACGGCAATCGCGAACACAGCCTTGCCCGCGATCGCCTCCGATCTTCATGCCACGCCGGCAGCCTCGGTGTGGATCATCAACGCCTATCAACTCGCACTCGTCGCGACGATGCTCCCCCTCGCCGCGCTCGGCGAAATCATCGGGCATCGCCGCGTCTACCTCAGCGGCATCGTCGTATTCACCGCCGCGTCGCTCGCCTGCGCCCTGGTCTCCACGCTGCCGATGCTGACGGCCGCCCGGATCGTGCAAGGTCTGGGCGCCAGCGCGATCATGAGCGTCAACGCCGCGCTGATTGGCTGTCTCTACCCGCCGAGCCGTCTGGGCCGAGGGATGGGCATGAACGCGTTCACGGTCGGCGTGTCGTTCGCGGTCGGCCCGACGGTCGCGTCGATGATTCTATCGGTGGCCTCATGGCCGTGGTTGTTCGCGGTCAACGTGCCGCTCGGTATCGCCGCGCTCGCCTTGGCGCTGCCCGCGTTGCCGCGGACGAAGCGCGGCAAGCATGCGTTCGATGCGGTGGCCGCCGTGTTCAACGTCGTGGCATTTTCATCGTTGATATTCGCCCTCGGCGAAGCGGCGCATCGTGAGCCCACGTCGCGCGTGCTGATCGCCGCCGCGATCGCCGTGATTTTCGGTGTGCTGCTCGTGCGCCGGGAGGCCGGTCACCCGGCGCCGATGCTTCCGGTCGACCTCTTCAAGCGCCCCGTCTTCGCGCTTTCCATCGTGACGGCGATCTGCTCGTTTGCCGCGCAGGGCCTCGCGTTCGTCTCGCTGCCGTTCTTCTTCGAGGACATCCTCCATCGCAGCCAGGTCGAGACGGGTTTCCTGATGACGCCTTGGCCCGTCGTCGTCGCGCTCGCCGCACCGATCGCCGGACGCCTTTCCGATCGCTACCCGCCCGGCTTACTCGGTGCGATCGGGCTCGCCATTCTCGGCGTCGGCATGGCGTCGCTCGCGCTGCTGCCCGCCTATCCCTCCGTTCACGCGATTGCATGGCGGATGGCCCTATGCGGTGCCGGATTCGGCTTTTTCCAATCGCCGAACCTGAAAGCGATCATGTCGAGCGCGCCGCCTGAGCGAAGGGGAGGCGCGAGCGGCATGATCGGCACCGGCCGGCTGCTTGGGCAAACCACGGGCGCCGCGCTGGTGGCGCTTTGCTTTGGTATCGCGGGCCGCCATGGACCGACGCTCGCGCTGGCGACCGGTGCGGTGTTCTCGGGCGCGGCCAGTATCGCCAGCGGACTGCGGCTCTTTGCACCATCGCACCGCGCGGGAGCCGCGGTGCGCTAATCAGACGTGCTTGTAATAGAACGTTGTTGCGCAGAACGCGCCGTCCGGCATCAGTGCGTACTTCGGCACGACGCCAACGCGCTGCCATCCGGCACGTTGATACAGGCGTTCGGCGTCGCCGTCGGTTACGGTATCGAGCACCAGTACCGACTTGCCTTCCTCACGCGCCACGTCTTCGAGCGCGTGCATAAGGCGCTGCGCGATTGCCCGCCTGCGCGCCCTTCGATGCACGAGCATTTTCGCGACATCGGCCCGGTGCGGCTGGTTCTGGGGCTGAGCCAGAACGAGTTGGACGGTACCGACGACATTTCTGTGTTCGTCTTCCGCGATCAGCAACGCGCGCTCGCCGCGCACGACGCCTTCGGCAACATTGCGCCAGAACGCCAGTGCCGTCTCCCGTGTAATAGGCAGCATGAAGCTGACCGAGGCGCCACCCTCGACGCAGTCGATCAGCACATCGGCCAGCGCTTCAACGTAGTCCGATGCCTCGTTCGCCTGAACACGCCTAATCGTCACCTCATCGCTCATTTTTCTTCCGGATTCGTTGAATGGCGGACCTCGTCAGCGCCACGAACAGCATGGCGGCTTCCGAGCGGGATTGCGAAAATCGTGAGCCAGTCGATCGACTTCTCCTGGCGATCGCCCGGCTGCATGCAGCAGCATAAACGACGAAAATCGAGCCACGTTGTAATCAAGTTGTAAAGCTTGAGTATGGCGACTGCCCTATCATTGGCAGCACGGTTCCACGGCGTTCAATAAGAAGAGGGCCTTGAAATGAAATCCCGGTTCATGAAGGTGACCCGCATAGGCGTCGCCAGCTTGATCGTTTTGGCTGCGGCTTGCGGCGTCGCGCTGGCATTTGCGTTGCCCGCGGCCGCGGCAGCGGTGTGTCCTTCCTGCTATGGCTTCGAATATGTGGCCGAGCGCACGTTCGTCGAGAGCGGAGCGAGTCCCGAGGAGCGGGCGCGGCTGGCAGCCGTCGTGGCGGAAGGCCGGCAGCGCGTACAAAGCTTCTGGGGCACGCTCGGCGCGGCTCCGAAAGTGCTGGTCTGCACGACCGAGAATTGCTTTCGACGTATCGGAGGCGGCCGTCGCCGGGGAATGTCGGTATTCGATCGCGTGGCGATCCTCTCGCCGCTCGGCAGCGATGCCGTCATTGCCGCGCATGAGCTCTCGATGAACGAGCTCAATCATCGCATCGGGGCGCTGGGCGTGCTGCGCGGTACCGTGCCGATCTGGTTCAACGAAGGCATCGCGATGTACGCGTCCGACGACCTGCGTTATCTTGCGCCGCCCGGGGCGGGCGATCGCTGCCTCGTTCCGGCCGCGGAGCCGCTGCCCGTCGGCGTGTTCGAGTGGAATCGACGCGCGCTCAACGATAACCGGCTGTATGCGAAAGCCGCGTGCTCGACGAGCCGATGGATCTCGCTGCATGGCGGTCCGTCCGCGGCCGTCAGCCTGGTGTCGAAGGTATCGGCAGGTGCCGCGTTTCAAGAGGCGGCTCGCTGAAAGGACAGAGCGGCCTGGCTTTGGAAACGCGGCGTAGCTATATCGACGCCCCGGGTGATCCGGGATGCTGTATGTTTACACAGCGTCCGCGTCCTCGAACGTTGCTTTTCGGACGTCGAATTCGGGGACCTGCCCCGATGTCGAGGTAAGATTAGCACTCCTATTGATCTCAGCCCCATCGTGCGGTCGCGCATTTCGCCTGACCTATTCGCGAACGCATCGTTGGTGGCGAGTGGTCGGGAACGGGCGACCGCTGAACGGCTGGGCCGCGCGGGCACACGCGAGCCAGCCGCCGAACAGGACTAGTTTGGAGGTCACGTGTCGCATTCGCCTCTTGGCATTCCGGCTGCAAGCGAGTGGCTTTCGATTTGGGAAAAGGCCACGATCGACTATTGCGTCGCCTTGCTGAGCCCCACGGGCATCGTGCTGACGTGGAACGCGGGCGGTGAGCACATTCATCGCTACCGTCCGGACGAAATCATCGGCCGTCATTTTTCCGTGTTCTATACGCACGATGATCGCGCCGCCGGCGTGCCGCAAGCGGTGCTCGCATCGGCGCTTGCGACGGGCCGCCACGAGCTCGAAGGCTGGCGATTGCGCAAGGACGGTTCGTCATTCTGGGCGAATGTCGTCATGACGCGACTCGACGATCGCGACGGCAAAACGATCGGCTTCGCCAAGGTGGTACGCGACGTGAGCGACAAGCGCGCCGCGCACGAAGCCGTCGTCGAGAGCGAAAGGCGCTTCCGCCTGCTCGTGCAAGGCGTGACCGACTACGCGATCTTCATGCTGTCGCCCGAAGGGTATATCACGAACTGGAACCCGGGCGCTCGCCGCATCAAAGGCTACGCCGCCGAGGAAATCATCGGCTCGCACTTCTCACGCTTCTATACACCCGAGGACCGGGCAGCCGGCGTGCCGCAGCGAGGACTCGCAACCGCCGCGCGTGAGGGGCGTTTCGAAGCCGAAGGGTGGCGCGTGCGGCGCGACGGCAGCCGTTTCTTTGCGCACGTCGTCATCGACGCGATTCGAAACGAGGACGGGACGCTGCTCGGGTTCGCTAAGGTGACGCGCGACATCACGGAGCGGCGCAAAGCGGCCGAGCAGCTCGAGCAGACTCGGGCCCAGCTGTTTCAATCGCAAAAGATGGAGGCCATCGGCAAGCTGACCGGCGGCGTTGCGCATGACTTCAACAACGTGCTGCAGGTGATTCGAGGCAACCTCGAGCTATTGCGCGCTCAGGCTGCGCGCGACGTGTCGACTGCTCAGCGCATCGACAACGCGCTCGAAGCGCTCGAGCGCGGCGCGAAGCTGGCGTCGCAACTGCTCGCGTTCGGTCGCCGGCAACCGTTGCAGCCGACGGTAGTCAACTTGTCGCGCGTCATGGCCGGGATGGACGACATGCTGCGTCACGCGCTCGGCGAGCGTGTCAAACTGGAGACCGTCGTTTCCGGTGGGCTGTGGAATACGTTCGTCGATACACATCAGCTCGAGAACGTGATCCTCAATCTCGTCATCAATGCGCGCGATGCAATGCCGGAGGGGGGCCACCTCACGATCGAGCTTCTCAACGCGGTGCTCGACGATCGATATGTCGCGTCGACTTCGGACGTGCCGGCGGGGCAGTATGTCATGGTCGCCGTGACCGATACGGGCACCGGCATGCCGGCCGATGTCGCCGAGCGCGCGTTCGATCCGTTTTTCACGACTAAGCCTGAAGGCAGCGGCAGCGGCCTCGGTCTGAGCATGGCGTATGGATTCGTCAAGCAAAGCGGCGGGCATATCAAGATCTATAGTGAAGTGGGCCATGGTACGACCGTCAAACTCTATCTGCCGCGCTCGACTGACGCAGAGGAGGTGACGCAGCAGACGAGCCAAATGGTCCCGGTGATGCTCGGCAATGAGACGGTGCTCGTCGTGGAGGACGATGACAAGGTGCGGGCGACCACCATCGAAATGCTGGCCGGGCTCGGCTACAAGGTGCTCCAGGCCAATAGTCCGGAGGCCGCGTTGACGATCATTCGTAGCGGTGTATACGTCGACTTGTTGTTTACGGACGTCGTGATGCCAGGCCCGATGACGAGTATCGAAATGGTCCGTCAGGCGGAGCTGCTGCGACCCACCATGAAGGTGCTGTTCACGTCGGGCTACACCCATAACTCGGTCGTTCACGGCGGGCGGCTGGATCGCGGCGTCGAGTTGCTGTCGAAGCCGTATGGCCGCGAGGAGCTTTCTCACAAGATTCGCCAAGTGCTCGGCCGGCGTGGCACCCCCGATCTTGCGGCCGCCTTGGAACCGATCGCCTCGGCTGCGGCGTCGACATCGCTGAGCCGTCCCGCGGCCGATTCGCTGCGCGTGCTCGTCGTGGACGACGAGCCCGGCTCCCTCGATGCCGTTGCCGAGATCTTGCGCCTGCTCGGGCATGACCCGCATAAGGCCGCCAGCGCGCGCGAGGCGCTCGATGCGATCGCCACGATGCATTTCGATGCTTTGCTTGCGGACATCCGTTTGCCCGATATGTCGGGGATCGATCTCGCGAGAAGCGCCGCGAACGCGGCGAATGGCATGCGCATCGTGTTCACGTCAGGCGAGCCGATGTCGATCGATGGCGCCTCGTTGCCGTTCGAATGGCGTGCGATTCGCAAGCCGTTCAGCGTGGACGACCTGAAGCAAGCGTTGAGTGCGTGAGCGTCTATCGTCAGCCCGGCGCCGCGCCCGTCAACTGCTGCTGGACATCGTGTGCGAGAGCGAGCAGGGCGTCACGATCGATACCGCTCGATACCGCATAGCCGAAAGCGCCGTCCACCCAATAGAAGACGTTCACCGGGCCATCGCGATAGAGCTTGAAGGCGGTCGTGTTCGGGCTGAGCGTTCTGCGCGAAATACATAGCGTCACCCGTTTGCCTTGCGCGTCGCGGTACATGAAGAGCGCCATCGTTCCGTGAGCGTCGTGGAGCAGGCGTCCGCCCGTCAGCTCATAGCCGCTATGCGAGAGCACCGGCGGATGGATGTCGGTGCCGAGCTTGTTCGACAGCCACTGTACGAAATCCTGCTCGTGCTTCGCACCGAGTTCGGTGGGCCTATCGACCGCGGGCATGTAGACGACGTGGGCGATTGCCGCATTGCGCGCGAAGGCGTCCGCCGTATCGACGCTGACCGTGCGCGTACCTGAGCCGCTCCCGGGCTGACCGAATTGCGTGCGGCCAATCTGCATGCCGGCACCCATGCCGATGCCGATACCGACCAGGAGCGCGGCAGCGAGCCCGGCGTAACGCGGCCAATGTGGCCGGTTCACGGCGGTGCGCCGCCGGCCGATTACATCGGGCCGAAGCCGTTTCGGGATCGGTTCGG
This sequence comes from Trinickia sp. EG282A, assembly GCF_040965455.1. NCBI lineage: Bacteria > Pseudomonadati > Pseudomonadota > Betaproteobacteria > Burkholderiales > Burkholderiaceae > Trinickia > Trinickia sp. EG282A. The sequence continues at coordinate 555,417 of NZ_JBFRCC010000004.1, forward strand.
CCAGCGTTCGATCGTAACGCTCATGCAAAGCGGCGTTGAGCGAAAAATAGTCGTTGATTTTTGCGGCGAGCGCCGGATCGCGCGCCATCGCGCGCTCGACTCGCTCGCGCGCGTCGGCTGGCAGCGTTCCGTCGACGTAGGCGTGAATATCATCTTCGCTGATGATCGATTTATCCGTCATCGCACCACCCTGAGCCTTTGGACGGGCTGCACGCCCGCCATCAGGTTTCTCAATCGCTCGCGGCCGCGCGAGAGTCGCGACATGACCGTTCCGATCGGAATGTCGAGCGCGAGCGCGACATCCGCATAGCTCATCTCCTCGAGACCAATGAGCAGCACCACTTCACGCTGTTCCGCGGGCAGCCGCTGCAAGGCGAAGTCGAGGTCGCGCATTTCGAGGGAGCGCATCTGCCCGGCAGGCTGGGCAAACTCCACTTCCGCGATGCCGTCGTCGTCGAATGATAGATGCGGGGCGCGTGCCGCCGCTCTGCGTAGTTGGTTGACGAAGACGTTGTGCATGATCGTGAAAAGCCAGGCGCGCAGGTCAGTACCCGCTTCGAATCGATCGAGGCGCGCGAGCGCGCGCTCGAGCGTGTCTTGCACGAGATCGTCGGCGAGCTCGCGATTATGAATGAGCGCTCTCGCGTACCGGCGCAGGCGCGGAATGTGGTCCATCAACTCATCGCGGGAGTCCATTGGTCATACCAGTGCGCAATAGGCGATTCGACAGGTGCCGGGCGCCCTCGGCGCCCTCCGCGATGATAAACACCTGTCGCCGCGGTTTATTCCCGCGGGACGGGCCGCACCGATTCCGACCGGGCGCAGAGGAACAGGCATGAATAACAGACGATTGGGTATCGGATCGAGGCAACGGTGGGTCCATACTTTGCGCTCCGGTCGACCGTGCGTCGACCGCTTAGTGCTGCTCCAACGTCCGGTATTCGCTATTGGCGAACGGGCAAGCAGGCATCGGGTTCCGTCCGCGAGATCGGCGCGCGGCGACGGCGAAATCTGGCACGAATGCGCAATGGAGGGAGTTGAGTCATGCGTTATGCAAAATTCGGTTCCACAGGGCTTTTTGTCTCAGAGCTGTGTCTCGGCACGATGACGTTCGGCGGAGAAGGCGCGGTTTGGGAGCATATCGGCAAGTTGCAGCAGACGGAGGCCGACACATTGATCGGCCGCGCCATCGATGGCGGCATCAATTTCATCGACACGGCGAACGTCTATTCCGGAGGCCTCTCCGAAACGATCACCGGCACCGCACTGAAAAACCTCAAGGTGCCACGGGAAAACGTGGTCGTCGCCACGAAGGTCTTCGGCGAAACCGGCACCAAAGCGGTCAACTCGCGCGGCCTCTCGCGCTTTCACATCATGGAGTCCGTCAAGGCAAGCCTGCGGCGTTTGCAGCTCGATTACGTCGATCTGTATCAGGTGCACGGCTTCGACCCTGCGACGCCGATCGAAGAGACACTGCGCGCGCTCGACGCGCTCGTTCAGCAGGGCCATGTCCGCTATATCGGCGTATCGAACTGGGCGGCATGGCAGATCATGAAGGCACTCGGCATTTCGGAGCGGCTCGGCCTTGCGCGCTTCGAATCGTTGCAGGCGTACTACACGATCGCAGGCCGCGATCTCGAGCGTGAGATCGTCCCGTTGCTGCAGAGCGAAGGCGTGGGGCTCATGGTCTGGAGCCCGCTCGCGGGTGGACTGCTCTCGGGGAAATACGGACGCAACGTGAAAGCCGAAGAAGGGAGCCGGCGCACGACGTTCGACTTCCCGCCCGTCGATCTCGAGCGCGGCTACGACTGTATCGACGCGATGCGCGGCATCGCCGAAGCGAAGGGCGTATCGGTCGCGCAGATCGCCCTCGCATGGCTGCTGCACCAGAAGGTCGTGACGACGGTCATCGTCGGTGCAAAGCGCGTCGAACAGCTCGAGGACAATCTCGCGGCCACTTCGGTGCGCCTCACGGCGGATGAGCTCGCGGCGCTCGACAAGGTCAGCGCGCTGCCGCCGGAATATCCGGGCTGGATGCTGGCGCGTCAGGGCGAAGCCAGACGCACGCAACTGCTGCAGTCGGCCAATCGTTGAGCGTCGGCGCTCAGACGATTTTCGGGTCGGGGCTCACCGTCGAATCGTTGGCGGCGGGGCCCGGCTCGATAGGAAGCGAAGCGACCGTATACCCCGCGTCGCGCCACGCGTCGATGCCTCCGCGCAGCGGCACCACGTCGCTGAAGCCGCTATTCATCAATTGCTTAGCCATCCATGCCGCCGAAACCTCGTTAGGGCAGGAGCAATAAATCACGACCTTCTGATTGCGGCGATACGCAGCGAGAATGCTGTCGAGGTCGCGCTCATCGGCAAAGCGCGCTCCCGGGATGACGTACGGATCGAGTTGGCGCTTTTCGTCCGAGCGGATGTCGAAAATGACAGGGGGCTCCTCGCCGTCGATTAGACGATAGAGCTCGTCCACGTCGATGCGGGCCGCCGCGAGCTGACGCAGCAGGGCGCGGCGGCGCATCCAGCGAAATCCGGCGTAAAGCACGGCCAGCACGGCGACGATGAGCGCCGTAAAACGGCCGAGACGGCTGGCTCCCTCCAGCAGAACGTCGATTTCTGGCGCGAGCAGTACGCCGATCACGAGACCCAGGGCCGCCCATATCGCCGCGCCGATCCCGTCGTGTGCGAGGAACGTGCGATAGCGGGTGCCCATTGCACCCGCCATCGGCACAGAGACAATGGAAAGACCGGGCACCAGTTTCGCCACGGTGAGCACGCGCACCCCCCAACGTCCGAAGAACCGCTCGGTCTTCTTGACGCACGAGTCGCGAGAAAGGGACAGCCTGCATAGCTGTTTCAGCGTGGCGCCGCCATAGATGCGACCGGCAAAGAACCATACCGAGTCGCCGATGAGCGTGGCGCAGACTGTCAGGATCAGCACCGTGGCGAGCTGGCTGCCGATCGCAAGCGGATGAAGCGCGGCGAACGCGCCGAAGACGATGAGCGTCGGCATGGCGGGCACGGGCAAACCCAGCGACGCGGCGAGTGCGTTGGCGAATACTAGCGCGGCACCGTAACGCGCGACGAGATCGTGAAGCATCGGCTGTTTCCTGGCAAGGCGAGGCGGAACGTGGCCGCACCCGCGAATTATGCCGCTAGTTGCGCCGCTTCGCTGCAATCCCGTACCGGGGCATTGACGTACCCAACGAAAAAGCGCCTAGCCGTTCGTTCGCGGCTAGGCGAAAACCGCCGGTTTTTTCCGGCGGCGGAGGTACCGACGCGACACAGGCTGGTCGCCGCTTTCGGCAACGACCAGCCAGCTTCGTTCAGCGTGCCGACCCTCAGTTCCCCGACGACATTTCGGCGATGATTCGATGAGTGCGTCGTCGGAGCGCGGTAGGTGTTCTCTCGATGCTCTCTCGATGGCTTGGGCCTTATTCGCCGAAGTAAAGCGACTTCGCGCCAGGCGAAGCCGTCGACCGACTGCCCGATGCCGAAGTGCCATTCGATTCCCCGCCGATCGCGACCGAGCTGCCGTTCGCCGCCGCGGTACGCGTTTCGGCGGCTCGCGTGGAAATGGGGTAGTACGGATCGCGGCCGAATGCGCTGCGAGGCGCGCTCTGCTTGAACTGCACGAGGTCTGCCTGCACCTGCGCACGTGTCAACGGAGCATCCGCTTGCGCGAACGAGAGGGCGGGAACGGCGAGCACCGACGCGATCACCGCGGCTTTGACGAGCGATTTCATGTTTCTTACCTCCGAAGTCTTTTCAGCGGATCGGTTGCATCAGCCTTTCTTTCTGGCCTGCAACCCATACGAGCAGTCTATCGAGGCAAGCATTAAGGGTTAACTCCTATTCGAAGAAATCACCGTTACGTAATTGGCGATAATCGCCGTTGTGCCCGGGTGTCTTTCTGCGAGGAGGCTTCGTCACCGCCATGCGCATCTCCCTACGAAACGCTTTCATCGTGCTGGTATCGCTGCTTGCATGCCGGATCGTCTCGGCGCAGTCACCCGACAGCGTGCAGCTCGAAGACTTCACGTGGACCGAGTTGCGCGACGCCGTGAAGGCGGGCAAGACGACGATCATCATTCCGATCGGCGGCACGGAGCAAAGCGGCCCCTATGTGGCACTCGGGAAGCACAACGCACGTGTGAAGGTGCTCGCCGCGCGGATTGCGCAAGGGCTCGGGAATGCGCTCGTTGCTCCGGTGATCGCATACGTTCCCGAAGGGAGCGTCGCGCCGCCGACTTCGCATATGCGCTTTCCCGGCACGATCACGATTCCTGACGAGGTCTTCGAGAAAACGCTCGAATCGGCGGCCAACAGCTTCAAGGTGCACGGGTTCAAATACGTCGTGTTTCTCGGCGATCACGGCGGCTATCAGAACGACATCAAGCATGCGGTCGTGCAATTGAACCGCACGTGGGCCGGCCAGGCGCATGCGCTGGTGCCGCCCGAATACTATGGAACAAGCTCCGACGGCTATGCGCAGATTCTGCGGCAGCATGGCTACCGCGATGACGAGATCGGAACGCACGCCGGGCTCGCCGATACGGCTTTGTTGCTTGCCGTCGCGCCGCAGATGGTGCGGTTGAATCAGTTGCACGACGCGCCGAAGCCCGGTCCGGCGGAGGGCGTCTATGGCGGCGATCCGCGGCGCGCCACCGCTGACATCGGACGACTCGGGACCGATGCGATCGTTGCCAGGACGATCGAGGCGATCAGGAGGGATACAGGCGGCAAGTCACAATGAACCGGATCGATGCTGTCTAGCCTTGCATTGCCGGCTCGCGGGTTTTTGCTTCGGGCTTTCGTTTGCGGTCTTTCGTTTCCACATTCGACAACGGATTCCGTTATGCGTCCAATCAATCGAAATGCGCTGCGCGTCGTCTTCACGGTTTTCCTTGGCATTGCCGCGTTGTTGATTGCCTGCTCGCCCGCCGCTGCCGCGTCAAGCATTGCAACGGTTGCAGGCATGCCGGCCGTCATCGATTCTTCGAACCTCTATAGCGAGGCGGGCGCCACGCATCTCTCTCGCGCTGTCGCGGGCGCGTTGCCGCGCGTCTATGTGCCGAACCTGCGTTCCGACGATGTCTACGTGATCGACCCGGCGAGCTTCAAGGTGGTCGACAAATTCAAGGTCGGCCGCAGTCCGCAGCACATCGTGCCTTCATGGGACCTGCAAACGCTGTGGGTCACGAACAATGCCGAGGGGCGGACCGACGGCTCGCTCACGCCGATCGATCCGAAGACGGGTAGGCCGGGCAAGGAGGTGCTCGTCGACGATCCGTACAACATGTATTTCACGCCCGACGGCAAGGAGGCGATCGTCGTGGCCGAAGCGCATGCGCGGCTCGATTTCCGCGATCCGCATACGATGGCTTTGCGCTCGAGTCTCGACGTACCGCAGTGCAAGGGCATCAATCACGCTGACTTTTCGATCGACGGCAAATACGCGATCTTTACCTGCGAGTTTGGCGGCGGGCTGGCGAAGATCGACATGACGGCACGCCGCGTCGTGGGCTATCTGACCTTCGGCAAAAAGAGCATGCCGCAGGACGTGCGCGTATCGCCCGACGGTAAGGTGTTTTATGTCGCGGACATGATGGCCGATGGCGTGCACGTGGTGGACGGCGACAGCTTCAAGGCGATCGGCTTCATCAAGACGGGCGTCGGTACGCATGGTCTTTATCCGAGCCGCGACGGCACGAAACTCTATGTGGCCAATCGCGGCTCGAATCTCGTGCATGGGCCCCGGCACGGGCCCGGTAGCGTTTCCGTCATCGATTTCGCGGCGCGCAAGGTCGTGGCAAACTGGACTGTACCGGGCGGTGGAAGCCCGGATATGGGTAACGTCAGCGTCGATGGCAAGACGCTTTGGCTGTCCGGGCGTTTCGACGATGTCGTCTATGCGATCGATACGGCGACGGGCACGATGAAGTCGATTCGCGTTGGCATGGAGCCGCATGGGCTCACGGTGTGGCCGCAGCCCGGGCGGTATTCGCTCGGGCATACAGGGAATATGCGGTGAGGCGGCCGATGCCGGTAAGGGTCCCCCGGTCGGTTCACGCAGGAAGCGTCTCGACTCCGAACCACCCGGCAACGTGCTCCAATGCGCGATCGAGTGTCTCGAGCACCGTCAGGCTAACGCCGATGACGTCCTCCGACGGCGCTTTCAAATCCGGCACGGTCACGACCTGAATCCCGGCGCGATGCGCGGCGCGCACGCCGTTCTCGCTGTCTTCGAATGCAAGGCACTCGCTCGGCGATTTCTTTAGCCGGGAAGCCGCGAGCTCGTAGACGGCCGGATCCGGCTTCCCACGGGCGACTTCATCGCCCCCGGCGATCGCGTCGAACAAATCGAGCACCCCGACTCGTCCAAGCCGAGACTTGATCTCCTGTGCGCTCGAAGACGAAGCAACGGCACATGGCACGCCGGCATTGACCAACGCAGTCAGCAGGCCATGCGCTCCCGACTTGAGCGGAAACACCGGAGGATTCGTCGGAGACTGCAACCGCTGCCGAACGAACTTCAGCGCTTCCTGAAACGCCGCCTCCGCGCCAAACATCGTGGCCAGCATCGCGTGGCACTCAGGTAACGATCTCCCAATGATCTGAACATAGTCGACGGGGAGGATATGAAGTCCGAGTTCGCGTCCGGCGGCTATCCAGGTGTTCATGATCGTTCGTTCTGAATCGATCAGTAACCCGTCCATGTCGAAGATTGCCGCGGAGAACATAGGCACGAATCCTGGGGAGTGTGGGACGGACGCACTATAACCCGTGCGAACCTGGCTTTACGTGAACGTTTCCGACATAAACGTGGTTCATTTCCGCCCATGCCGGTATGCAAGCTCAATCAGCGACCGGCGCCGCAGAGACCTTTGATATTCAGGCTTGAAATAGGACCTGCGAACAAGCGCGACATTGATCATGAGCGCAGCGCACGAAGCCACGCACGCCAACAGGAGAGCACTGGCCGAATTCACCGACAGAGCAGCCGCGGTGATGCCCAGTCCGCCGTATCAAAGGCACTTTGCCCTCCCGAACGACCGGTCTGGTTCTGAATCTGTCCGCCCGTGCGGCCGAGGGCGATCAGGCGCAGCATTCCCACATTGCCTACATCGACCGAAACGCTTCTTGCTGGCAAGCCCTGCTGCATGATGCCGCTGTCAAACAGTAGCTCGCTGTCTCCCCATACCTGAAACGTGACGGCGCCAGGCACGGCGCTGCTGTCATCGACGCCGACTTGTGCGGTGAATTTCGAGCAATGCTTATCGAGGCGGTAGGCAATCTGCGCGGGAGCGCCGAGAATACCGAAGCCTTTCTCGTAAGTAGTTCCGGCGATTTTTAGTGGACCCGATACCGGTGGCGCGAGAAGATCGGCTGCGATGACAGCATCCGTGGATACGGGGGGCGAATAGACGGTCGCGCGTGAGGGCGGTGGTGCAGCATCTACCGCGATGTTCGACGTGTACGGCGACGTATCGATCCGGTTGAATGCGGCATACGCCCAATGGAGCGCATCAAGTGGTACCGAGCCAGACAGCGCCGGCTCTTTTCCTTGGATCACCAGTAGAGTCGTTCCATGCGGCGCAACCGTCGCCTCATAGGAAGATGAGAAGACGCCGAGGTCTTTGTGTGCCCAGACATCCCGGACGGAGGCGGGACTTTTCGCGAGGCCTAGATCGGCGAATTTCACTTTGATTCGGGCCTCGACGTTGCCCTCGTTCAGCAGCGCGACAGCACGAGAGCCGGCGCGGCTTAGCGGTTTCGCCAGTACGTGTATGTCGCCCTGGGGTCCAGGCCTCAACGCAATTTCGGATGCGGCGAAATGCAAAGAGTCCTGATCGATTGCAATCACCTCTCGATTGGTGAGTAGTCCGAGCGCTCCGTTATCGAGCGTCAGGTCATTGCCAGCGATGAGCGGCGCCGACATCATGGCCCAGATCGACATATGAGTCCGTGCCTCGGCGGGCGTGAGAGAGCCGTTGCCGATTTCGAGCGAATCCATATCGATGACAAAACCGGGCTCGACGTATGCCGACGACAGGACCCTCGCGACATCGATGTTGTGTCGGATGCTGTCCCAGTTCGCCCGCACGTCTGACGCGATGCGCGCGGAATCGCCAATGTCCATTGCGGCCCAGCTATCAGGTGTGTGGATGAACTGATCCAGCCGGGTGACGTACGGGACGTCGAGATAAACCGTCTTGCCGGAAACGCGCGCGAAGGAATCGAGGGCCATACGAATTTCGTCGAAACTTCGCGCAGTGCCGTCACAGTCGTCAAATTTGATCAGATCGACGCCCCACGACGTAACGGTTCTTACGTCCTGAGCCTCATGTCCCAAACTGCCCGCGTACAACACGCCACCGCCACCACGGCCAATACAGGTGACCGTGTAGTTGGCAAGGTAAATGCCGAGCTTCAGGCCCTTGGCGTGAATGTAATCGGCGAGGGCCTTCATTCCATCCGGAAACTTCCGCGGATCAGCCTGAATGTTGCCCTGCGCATCACGGCCTTTCATCCAGCCGTCGTCGATATTCACATACTGGTAGCCGGCGTCTTTCATTCCGTTGGAGGACATCGCATCGGCGATCGCCTTGATGAGGTTCTGATCGACTTCCCCGCCATACCTGTTCCAACTGCTCCACCCCATTGGCGCAGCGTTGAACCGGATTCGGCTACCCATGCCCCTAGGGCCATTTTCCGGTTGCGCAAGAGAGCGGGTGGAATCGCGCGGATGCTCGCCGAGAGAGGTATCGCCGCCGTTAGAGACGTTTTCAGGGGTGTGGATGGAAGCCGCGGGTGGGCGAAATACCGGGGATGTGCATGCTGTCATCAGGAATGCGGCGAGTGCCCACGCTAAGAAAGACGCCATCGGAAGGCCAGCCGATCGGGTTGTCTCGGCAAGTCGCGCACCACCGCTGCCGGAATTGATTCTGACCGTCTGCAGCGACGTAGATTTTCTGTACATTGATGTATCCACGACCAGGGCAGCGGCGGCAAGAGGTATCTCCGCGGTAATTACGAGGTCGCCTTTCGCGACGAGCTCAACGATGCGGTCGTCCGCGGCGGTGCAACGACCTGAAATTGCGATGCCGCGCAACTCAGCGTGCGAGTGCTTTCAACATCTCACCAATCGGCATGAAGCGTATCGAGTTGAGTATCCGCATCTCTCCCGCATCCGGTGTCGCAATGCCAACGACTGCGTTGAACGTCTCGTCGACACGCGCGCGGAACGACTCGAGCATCGCGTCGAGCAGGCGCTCCGCGCCACGAGCCGGCAGCCCAAGATCGTCCCCGAACTTCAACATGTTCGGCCTAGACATATCCGCAAAGTGCGTGGCATCGCCGATAGGCATCGTCAGTTCGCAATTCGGCCACTGATCTCCTCGCTCGGGCTGATACGTTCTAGTGTGATATACGACCGTGCTCACGATGTCATAGAACGGCGCTAGCATGTAGCCAAGGGGCGTCACGAAAAACGAAAGGTTTTTTAGGTGCGCGTCGCCGTTACCGACAAGCACATTGAAGACGGCCCACCTGAAAATCTCCAGCCGGGCGTTGGCCCGAGTATTGGTGCTTTCTATGGCCTCCCGCAGTCTTTGTGCGTTGGCGCCATCGTACTTGAAATCCTTGGAGAAGTTCAGCAGCTGAGCCGCGTCGATGACGTGCAGTCTGCGTGTGGGCTGCCTCGTCGTCGTGGCCCGGTCAAAGCGGTTGGCTATGTAGCACGGAGTCGGAACGCGAACGAAATACGTCTCGGGCACGGGCAGCGCCACGGCGCGCGCAAGTCGCATGCAGAAGAACTCGTTGATCGCCGAGTGGGGATAGCCCGCCGCGCGGGAGTCGGGTTTGAGCAGTTGCATCGATGGTTCACTGCCCTCGGGTTCGAAGAGTTCGCAGTCGGGCGGCTCACCGAGCATCGTCACGAGGAGCTTCGGCTGTGCGCCTGCTGCTGACATGCGCTTCGGCGCATCGGCTGTCAGCGGCCGTTGTGGCATCGCGTGAATACGAGCCTCGAGGTCCACGAACGAGAGCCGCCGCAATCCGCCCGGCGGCTCATTTTCGTCGGGCGCCAGGAGCGTGAGCGCACCGGCTGACTCGCGCCCGTAGTAACTGAGAAGACCCCAAGCGTCGCTCCGGGCGATCCTCGCTTCGCGCGCGAGCGCCGAGCGCATGCCTTCCTCGGGAAGCAGATTGTCGAAGAACCACTGCACGGGACGGTTGCTCGACCCGTCCACGAACGGCTCTTCGCGCAGCGGGAACGCCGGCGACAGCGGGAACGCGTTTTTGGAAATAAGCCATCGTGCGTCGTAGGCGAAGGACCAGATATCGTCCTGGTCTTCCACGACTCCCATGCGTTCACCATTCGCCCAGGCCACAAGTTGCTTATTTGACATGCGGGCTCCTGCGCGTGCGACGAGCCTGCTCTGCTACCTTCGCTGAAATCGCAACAGAAGTCTGAGCACGCAGGATGATGCCCAGTTCGGCGAGCAGGACAAAGACCTTACCGATCTGGGCTGTCGGTTTACCCGCCTCGACTTGCGATATGAATTTGGGCGACAGCCCCGTTACATTGACAAGGTCATCGCGCGTGAGCCCCTGTGCGATACGTGCCGCACGCACGACGTTCCCAAGCGCCCCAACGTCAGTAATGGGGAAATCTGATTGGTCCACGATGGCGTTCTCATTTTCGTATCCGAGCGGGTACATAATATCAAAGACGGCCGGACGCTCATCAAAAAGGTGCCGCTCGGGTACGAATCTCGCGAGAGGAGGTCAACTTTAGTTCGCTCGTACCCGATCGGGTACGAATCTCTCTCGGAAAATATTCCGCCAGCCATTTGGTATCCGATCGGGTACGGTCGTGCGCTCCTGGAAGCAGCTCTCGCACGAAGGGTTGGCCGCCTTCAATGCGACGAGATGTAATCCGGGTTTGCATGTGCTGGAGGTATCGCAAAACTCTCCTGCATCCGTTTCGTCTCCGCCGCCGGCGGCAGGCCAAAAAGCCGCTTGAATTCACGATTGAATTGCGACGCGCTCGCATAGCCTACTGCATGGCAGGCTGCCTCCGCAGTCATGTCCTGACGCACCATCAGCAAACGCGCTTGGTGGAGTCGTATGGACTTCACATACTGCATCGGCGATGTCCGCGTAATCGCCTTGAAGTGGGCGTGAAATGTAGGCACGCTCATGCCCGCCTCGTCGGCCAACTGTGAGAGATCAAGTGGCTCTGCGTAACCGGCGTGAACGCGGCGCAGCGCCTTGCCGATCTTGCCGAACTGTCCTTGCATCGCCAAGGCCGCGCGCATCGCATGGCCTTGCGCGCCCGTCAACACGCGGAAATATAACTCGCGCACGAGCGCCGGCCCGAGAATCGCGGCGTCGAGAGGGTGATTCATCGCTTCCAGGAAGCGCAACACAGAAGTACGCAGTGCGGAATCCATCGGACTCGACATCATGCTCTGCGGCTGGTCCGTTCGCACGGAGATGTCATGGCGATCCAGCTCGATCATCAACTCCGCGGCCGCCTGAAAGTTCAGATGCATGTAGATGGCCAGGAGTGGGCGGTCCGGCGTCGCGTCGGTTTCCATTGTGAAGGGCACCGGTACAGCGACTGCCAGATAGTGCTGCTCGTCGTACAGATAGAGCTGGTCGCCGAAATAGCCCCGTTTGCTTCCCTGACAGACGATCACAATGCCGGGATCGTAGAGCACCGGCGTGCGCGACAACGCGTGGTCCGAGCGGAGGATGCGCACGTCGGGCAGCGCGGTGAGGTTGTATCCCTCGTCGGGTGCCAGTTTCCGAAGCAAGTCCACCATGCGCCGCCGGTCACTCGAGGAGGAGTTCGAGTCGTAAGTCTTCTTTTTCATCGCATGTTGGCTCGTCTCATAGGAATAGGCAATACAAGCAGAATATTTGACGTAAAAAAGCTCCGGCTCAAAGAATACTATGCAAAGTTCTTCGATCGACTGGAGTGACTCGCATGCCATCCCCCAAAATTCTGCTCATCACCGGCGTCAGCAGCGGCTTTGGCCGAGCGCTGGCCCGTGAAGCGCTCGCCGATGGACATCGTGTGGTCGGCACGGTCCGCAGCGAAGACGCAAAGAAGGACTTCGAAGCGCTCGATCCGGCCAAGGCCGTGGGCCGCCTGCTCGATGTGACAGACTTCGATGCGATCGATTGTGTCGTCGCCGAAATCGAGGCGTCGGTCGGTCCGCTGGATGTCGTCGTCAATAACGCCGGATATGGCCATGAGGGAGTCATGGAGGAGTCCCCGCTCGCGGAAATGCGGCGGCAGTTCGACGTCAACGTGTTCGGAGCGGTGGCCGTGATGAAGGCCGTGCTGCCTTACATGCGAGCACGCCGGCGTGGACACATACTCAACATCACTTCCATGGGTGGATTCATCACGATGCCGGGCATCGCCTACTATTGCGGGAGCAAGTTCGCGCTCGAAGGCATTTCCGAGGCGCTCGGCAAGGAGGTCGAACCGTTCGGCATCGCTGTTACCGCGGTTGCGCCGGGTTCATTCCGCACCGATTGGGCGGGCCGATCGATGACGCGCACGCCTCGCTCCATTCCCGACTATGACGCGATCTTCGATCCTATCCGCAAGGCCCGCGAGGAAAAGAGCGGCAGGCAGTTGGGCGACCCGGTAAAAGCCGCGCGCGCGATGCTGGCTGTCATCGACAGTGAGTCGCCGCCGACGCACCTACTTCTCGGGAGCGACGCTCTCGCGCTCGTACGGGAAAAGATGTCGGCGCTCGCTAGTGAAATCGAGAAGTGGGAGGCGCTCACGCGCTCGACGGACGGATGAGAGGGGGCGAGCCGTTCGGATGGCGACGGGTTTCAAAAGAGACCAAAGGCCGGCGAGTGCGCGATCTTCTATACTTCGGTTGACCTCGTCCCTGTTGCGAAGGGTGCAACGATCCGTTCGTCATGAAAATCAAGGCCGCCGGCTTAGCCCTCGAACTTGCCGTCAATCTCTTGCTGCCCTGGCTAATGTACCGCCTGGCGCTGCCTTATGTCGGCCGCGCCGGCGCTCTCTACGCATCGGCGGTGCCGCCGCTCGTCTGGAGCCTCGCCGGATTTGCAAGATCGAGGCGCCTCGACGCGCTTAGCGTCTTGGTATTGGTGGGGATTGCGCTGTCTATCGCGATGATGGCGCTCGGGGGGAGTCCGCGCATTCTTCTCGTTCGTGAATCGCTCGTTTCAGGCGTGATCGGCGTCGTCTTCCTGCTCTCGCTCCTCCGCGATCGGCCTCTCACTTTCTATCTCGCTCGCGCCACTGTCGCTCGCGAGAACGGAAGCGGCGCAGCACGCTTCGAGGCACTCTGGCACGAACGTGCTGCCCTTCGCGCGTCGATCCGCCTGATGACGCTGGTCTGGGGCGCGGGGCTCACTGCGGAGACGCTGTTGCGCTGCTGGCTAGCATGGCACTGGCCCGTCGAGCGCTGTCTCGTTGTTTTGCCATTCATCAGCTACTCGATCTATGGCGGCCTGATGCTGTGGACCTTCTGGTTCCGAGGCCGGTTGAGAGCGCGTGAACAGTCGTCGATTGGCAGTGTGGCGGGGCAGCCTGACGGGACGTCGATACATCGCGGTTAGCGTGCCCTTACAAGTGAAAACGATAGACGACGATGCTCGAGTCGTTGAAGTTATCCCTGGTGACCACATACTCCCCGGTTCCTTCGTTGAAGTAGGACCTGAGGCTGTACATCGAATCGACATCATCGCCGACGCTCACGGCATTCGGATTCGAGTTGTTCAGCGTAGCGTCGAGTGTGCCCGTCGTGAGATTGAACGCATCGATGTCTTGAAGCACGTCGCGGCTCGGCACGGATTGCCCCGAATACACGTACCCGACGAAGAGATAGTTGGCCGACGCGGTGATCGACCTGGGCGTTGCACGGGTGATGTTGATGACGGGATTCGGCGCGGACGTATTGCCTGCTCGCCAGCCGTGATACACCTCGATCCTCGTTCCCATCTGCGACCAGTCCGCGCTACCGGCCACACCTTGCGCGAGGATCATCGTATCGCTTTCGGGCAGGTAGATGATTCTGGTCAACGGTTGCACGGACGTTGGCACGGCTGTCGGAACGCCTGCTCCCCAAATCGGCGTGCCGTCAGCCTTGAAGCCGGTCAGCGAGTAGTGCCAGATCTGGTTCGTGCCATCCAGGCCAGCCCAAACGTCCCCGTTGGAGTCCAGGCAGAACCCTCCGGTGACGAGCGCAGTTGTCCTGAAGGTGTTGAAGGGTCCGTTATTCGGGAGTGCGCCATCGGGTATGGCGATATAACCATTCGCCTTGTTGAAGTGATAAAAGAAGAAGTGGGCTGGGCTTTGCCCGGATGCTACGAGAATGCGATTGAGCGGTTTGCCAGGCCGGCCGATAAATGCCATCTGAGCGAAGTTCTCGTCGCGGTCGCCTGTCTTGCTGGTAAGGCGGGGATCCGATGGGTAAGCAATCGGATCGATCGTGTTCGCTACGAATGTGCCTCCGGCCGTACCGGTGTAGATGTTGCTGCTCGAGTAGAAATATTGACCGTAGGTGATCGCATCCGGGACAGGGTCGGGACTCGGTCCTGGCACACCGTTCACTTCGAATCCAAGCGATTGAAGCTTCCATATCGGGTTGCCGGATGGGTCGAACGCGTGAAGGTCGGTGCCGCCGTGGCGCGCGAGGTCCCAGGTTCCGCCCCATGGGTTAGTGAGCACGTATAGATTGCCAGTCGAGTCTTTGCCGATGCCGGCTACGCGCGTGAAGCGCTTGTCGCCAATCTGGCCTTTGACGCCGTACTTCGTATCGAGGTAGCCGCCTCGAACGCCGAACGTGCCTGCCAGGGTTGGCCTGCGCGTGATGTGGTAGTACTTGATGTTCATGTCGGGCCCTTCATCGCCGACCCACAGATCTTGAGTCGGTGCGTCATAGTAGAGGGCTGACGGTCGGGACGTGGATGCCATCCTTATTGTGTCGAGGAGCGCACCGGTCGGACTGAATTTTCTGATCATGCCTCTGTCCTTCTGCGCGACCCAGAGGTTGCCTGCCCCATCGACGGCGAGGGCGCCGGGGCTCGATACAGGAATGTCCAGCTGCGACGCTCCATCGAGCGTATAGACGCGAACGCGGTTTCCAGGGAAATCGCTCGCGTAAAGAAGCGAGCCCGAAGTCGCGAGTCCAGTGACGACATCCGCCCGCTGTTCGGACGTATCGGCGCTCACCGGAATGACGAGATCGCGTGTTTGCGTGCTGCGGTTGTAGCGTCCCACGAATCCGCTACCGCCGATCGCGCTGTTAAATTGCAGCGCGGCGAAGACAAAAGTGGCATTGCCTGTAATGGCACTGCCCTGAAATTCGTTGTGAAGCCCGATAGAGCCTTTGTTTTCTCCGCCCTGATATATCGCAATGCCACCTTCGCGCTCGTCCCAGATCGACGCCGTATATATCGTGCCCTCCGGTGCTACCCACATAGACCGCGCTGCGTTGCCGACATGGGTGGCGTCGGTTCCGAATGTATTCGCCACCCAGTCGGTCGTGTATTGGGATTGGGTTTGCGCCAAGCAGGGGGACGCGTTCGCCGCGGTCAACACTGCCGCGACAAATAGGGCGTGAATTCTCTTCATGGGGCACCGGGAGCAGGCTGTGGGGAGGGCTGCTGTCCGCCAAGTCGGCATCAAGCTGAATCAGCTTAGTTAATCGTTGGGCATAAAAAAAAGAAAATATATTGCCAACCCCACTGCCTGACGGCGCCCGTCCCTGAGCCGATCCTCGAGCTGTCGGAGATCGAGAAGGAGGCTGTGCCGTTGTTGCGTCCCGCGCTAGCCGCACAATGGAATAATGACCGTCACAATTGCGCTTCGATTCCCGCCTTGTCGATGACCGACCATACCCGTGCGATCTTTCCGTCACGAAACGCGTAAAACACGTTCTCCGTAAAAGAGATCCGCTTGCCGCCGATGTCGAGTCCGAGGAAACGGTGCGTGGGACTGCAATCGAACGCCAGACGGCTCGCTACGACAGGTGGCTCGACCACCAGCAGCTCGATGATGAAGCGCAGGTCCGGTATGTCGCGTACGTCTCGTTCCAGCATTTCTCGATAGCCCGATAGCCCGATCTGTCGACCGTTGTGAATGACGTCGTCGTCGACGAACTGGCCGAGGGAGGACCAATCCCGCCTGTTGAGGCAATCTATGTAGTGGCGGTAAACGTTGCTGAGGTTTCGCTCGCTCAAAATGGCCTATCTCCGTCTGCTTCTATCGTAGGGTCTTCGAGACAAGCACGTTCGGTACCATCGCAATGACTCGGGCAGGGCGGCTGACGGCGCGCTGGGCCGCTGCGGACGCGTGCATGATGACGCGTCCGCAGTTTGCATCGGCAGGAACGCCGCTGCGCCGCGGTCGCTCGGTTCGGTTGCCGTTATGCGCTCCAGTCGAACTCGGTAATCTCCGCGTGGCCCAGGCTTTCCCATTGCCGCATATCGGGATCACGCCAGGAACTGCCTTTGCCGTTCGCGAGCCCAATGTCATCGCGGAATGCGGCCGCGCCATGCAGCAGGCGCGTGATCTCGCCAGTAGCACCGCGCAACGGTTTGGCGATCGCCACGCCGATTTTTCCCACTGTAATTCGCGTTTCATCCGCGCTGCTCTGGATATCGATCGGCGCATCGACGGTCGGCAGCCATTCCTTGACGAGTTGCCCGACTACTTCATAGACGCCGCCCCGCTCGCCCTTGAACAGTGGCTCGAGCGCGGCCCGCTGCTCGGCTGAAACCGAGGAATCGAAGTAGATGCGTCCAACGCCCTCACCGCCGAGGAAGCCTTTCGGCCAATCGGCAACCCACGCCAATTTGGCGCCGCTTACGTCAACGCCGTCGACATCGCCACTGCCAATGTCGACCCACTGGCCGCCAGAGCACCAGACCTGATCGCCTTCCAACTCACCTAGCACGCAAGGACAGCCCACCTTGCAACTGCATGGCGCATAGTAAGTTCCCACAATATGCCAGGCCATAGCATGCCTCCTTTTGTTCGCAGGTTATCGAACGCGGCACAGCACGCGTTCCCGTGCCATGCCGCCGCCTGCGGCAGACCTGCAGGCGATTTCAGGGATTGGGGTGTCGCCCCTGGAGCCTCAGGCGTTACTCCAGTCGAACTCATTGAGCTGAGCGTAGGTGTTCTCGTGGCGCATGGCGAGCGGCTCTGGCGCCGTTACCGCCAGGCGTGCCACGCTGGCCATTTCCGCCTTCTTGTACTCGAAGCCGTTCGGCAGTTCGATACGTGCGCGATGTTCCTCGCCGGTGACCGGATTCTTGATCGGCTCGATATCGCACTCGGCGAGCCCGGAAATGCGGAGTGCGCCGGTGCGGCGTTCGCGATCGACCTGCAGCTCGATCGTGGCGAATGCCGGCTCGAGCGTGTGTGGGCAGACGCTCGCCATAATTTCAAAGTATGTTCCGCCTTCTTCACCACTCTGGATCGCCGCCAGCGCTTGCCGCTGCTCAGGAGAGGCCTGCTCGTCAATGATCCATTGACGGGTGCCGTTACCTTCATGGATAGCGCCGGGCCAACGCACGATCTGAGCGAAGCGCAGGCCGTCGAGGCGAGTGGCGCCGTACTCGCCCGCACGGATTTCGTAACCGATGACCGCCTCGCAATGACCCGTGGTAGGCAGCGCGTTGAACTGACATGGACAGCCCCATGCGCAGTTGCAGCTCGCCACTTCTTCACCGGCCATGCGCCAATTCACCTTGGTCGAGCTCTCCATGGTTCATTCCCCTACCAGTACTATCTACAGTCGATCGCAAGGGTCGATCCGCCGGGCGATCGTCGACAGTAAGACGCCTTGATCGCTTAGCTGACTCGAGGATTAGTAATTAAGTCGTTATAGCGAGTCCGCCGGAGTCCATCTTTCATTTGGTAAAGGTTAGATGCCGCGCGATGCGAAATCTAGCCGATTGTGTGCTCTGGTGACTTGCCGAAACCAGCGTGACGCCTACCGTTGCGACAGGGAGGCCGGAACAACGCTTGCTGTTCCTAAGGCAGATCAAAGCGACGAGCGGTGCTGAGGCGTAAGCACACGCTCGGCAAAAAGGGACGCAGAGCTTGACGCGGAGATGCCTGTCGCGGTGAGACGCCAGTGGCCGTGGCTGGCGCGATAGAAGCGAAGGACACACGTATTATGAGAAGGCCGTCTGGAATACAGCCGATACTTGCCGCTTTGGCGATTTTGCTCGCTGGGTGTGCCGCCGGCGGCATGCCATATACGGGGCGGCACCTGACTCCAACGGAGTGCCGTGACCTGGCGGCGCTGAAGACCAACGCGCCGCCTACAATGGCGCAACACCATAGCGAACTCACTGCGCTGAGGAAAGCCGGCTACGACCCATCGCCCTGGTATGACGATCCGTACTACCCGGACGATCTACAGGCGGCACAGCGCCTGGTCGACTATTGGTTCCAAACAGAGTGCCAGCAATCTCAACCCCGCTGAAGAGCCCGTTCGCCGTTGCACTGCATAGCGCGCCATGGGCGACAGTCGGAGCGATGTCAGGCCCGCTGGCTCGCATCAGACAGCGCATCATGACGCGAGCGCTTTTGCGTTAGACCGAGTACTGCTTGCCGCCTTCCGCTTGACTTCGAGAGATGGCGAGCGCTCCGTAAGTGGCGGTGATGAATCGAACCGCGAGCCTTTGAACTGCTGCCGGTATGCCGCGGGTGTCATCTCCTTCGTCGCTTTGAACTGCCTGTTGAAGTTGGCTACGTTGTGAAAACCCGATCGAGCGGCGACAACGGATATGGGCATCTCCGTATCCGTCAACATGCGGCAGGCGTGACCGATTCGGACTCGGGCGATGTACTGCCCGACGCTTTCGCCCAAGTGCCGCGCGAAGTGCCTCGTCAGCGTGCGTTCGGACAATCCCGCCGCCTTCGCAAGTGCCGAGAGTTTCAATGGCTGCGCGAACTGGGTGTCGATCAATGAAAGGACCCGGTTGAGCTGTTCCGGCTCGTAACCGCGGACAGCACCGACGCGTGTTTCGAAAGCGCCCGGCGACGCCAGAGGTTCGGCGGGCAAGTCTGACAACCAGACGAGGATATCCAGCACTGCCGCCAGCCTTTCTCGGGCATTGGTGGAAAGCAGCCGATCGAGTTGCGTGCGCATCCGGGTACCGGCACCTTCGGGGAAGACCAAGCCGCATGCGGCTCGTCGCAGCAGGTTGCGCAGGTCTGCGTATTCCGCGCACAAATCAGCCAGTCGCCGCACCCATGAGCCGTCAAACCATACGACGATGGCGACTTGCGGCTCGGCCGGATCGATAGAGCGATTCGACGACCACGTATGTGGGAGATCCGGTGGAACCAGCACCAGGTCGTCATCGCCGTAGGCTGCGACGGAATCGCCTATGTAACGCTTCCCACGGCTGTTCATCGTCAGGGTCAGCTCGTACTCCGGGTGGTGATGCCACTCGAACGGAATTCGCGTCAGACGCCGGTGGTAAACCCTGACGGAACAGCTCTCGCCGAATTGAACGTGCTCGTAAGCGGCTTTCATCGTAAAACTAGCCTCGGTTTGAAATCCCGCCCTTCAGCGCGGCGAGCGGGCTCTCGGCATGAAGCCCGGTTCTGCGCAGTTGCTGTCCGGAATTGCAAAATGATTGGCCCGATCGTATCACTATCGGAGGCATCGCCGTCGTACGCTTCTCGGGTCAGCAATCACGATATGGAGACGATGCCATGGCCCTGCAAATCAACGACCTCTCGGCTGCAATCAGGCGGGCGAAGCGCGAACTGCGCGAGCAGTTACCCAACTTTAAAGCAGTCTTCGCAGACATCGAGGCGGCGATCATCGATGAGGCCGAGCGCATTGCGAAACTTCGCGACAAAGGCGAAGCCGTCATTCCCGAAATCGGGTTCGACGACATCGTTCACAATCGCGTAACCGCGGACGAGATCGCGCTTGTCAAGGCGCGGGGCGCCTGTGTCATTCGCAATGTCTTCGACCGCTCGCTCGTCGAGCAGTGGGACGACGACATCGCCCAATACGTCGAGCGAAACAATCTCGATGCGAAACTGCTCAACCGGGCAGAGGACAGGTATTTCGGTCAGCTGGCGTCGAGCAAGCCGCAGATTTACGGCGTGTATTGGTCGAAACCGCAAGTGATGGCACGCCAGTCCGAGGCACTCACTCTGGCGCGCGTGTTCCTGAACAGGTTATGGAAGGCGGAAAGTGAAGGCCGCGTTCACTTCGACCCGAATCATGTTCCCGTATACGCCGACCGGTTACGCCGCCGGCCGCCGGGCTCGGAATCGCTCGGGCTCTCCGCGCATTGCGACGGCGGTTCGGTCGAGCGCTGGATCGAGCCGAATTTCCGCAAGGTCTACCGGCACGTGTTCTCCGGCAACTGGCGCAACTATGACCCGTTCGACGCGGCATGGCGAACCGAGGTCGAGGAGATTCCTTCGCCGGCGGTCTGCTCGATGTTCCGCACTTTCCAAGGATGGACGGCACTCACTCCGCAAGGCCCTGGCGACGGCACGCTTCAACTGGTGCCTATCGCCAACTCGATGGTCTACATTCTCATGCGCGCGCTGCAAGACGACGTCGCCGATGACGACCTGTGTGGCGCAATGCCGGGCCGGGCGCTCTCCATCAAGGAGGCGTATCACGCTCCGTTGTTTCGCGCCCTCTCGTCCATTCCCCCGATGCAGGCGGGCGACACCGTCTTCTGGCACAGCGACGTCATCCATGCCGTCGAAGATGCGCATCGCGGCAAAGGCTACAGCAATGTGATGTACATCGCTTCTCTGCCGTCGTGCGCGAAAAACGACGCATACCTCGAGCGCCAATTGCCGAGCTTCCTCGAAGGGAAGAGTCCGCCCGACTTTCCGGCTGACCATTTCGAAACCGACTTCGTCGGTCGCGCAACGGCCGAAGACCTGACTGCCTTGGGCCGCTCGCAAATGGGCTTGGACTGAGTCCGCCTGATCCGCGATACCATCCACGAGAATGACTCTCGTAGACCTGGAGATGCGAAATGACCGATGCGTCGCGCTCGAGCACCAAACCGACCGGCAGGGAGGACCTCTTTCACGATCGCATCGTCGAAGCTTTGCGAGACGATCTCGCGCTCGCTTTGTGCGCGGCCGCGCACTTCGGTCTGGATGAGGGCGTCTGCAATCACTTCAGTGTCGCACTGCCAAGCGACGACGGGTTGTTCCTGCTGAATCCGCGCGGGTTGATGTGGAGCGAGGTCGCCGCGGACGATATCGTCATCGTGGATTCCGCTGGCAGCGTCGTCGCCGGCCGTCACGAAGTGGAGCCGACGGCAATGTTCATCCATGCCGCGATTCACCGCCTCGCGAAGAAAACCTGCGTGTTACATACGCATATGCCGTACGCAACGGCCCTGACGCTCACGACGAATTGCGGGCTCGACACGACGTTGTCACAGAACGCGATGCGTTTTCACGGCCGTGTGGTGCTGGACCGCGCGTACAACGGCCTCGCGCTCGATGAATCCGAAGGCGAGCGCATTGCGCATGCGTTGGCGGGCCGGGATATCGCATTTCTCGCCAATCACGGCGTCGTCGTCTGCGGAGACCGGATCGATCACGCGTTCGACGATCTCTACTATCTGGAGCGCGCGTGTGCGGCGCAAGTGCTCGCGCTATCGACAGGGGTCGGGCTCAAGCCCGCGACTGCCGATGTGGCGGAACGAGTCGCGCGCCAAATGCAAGGCGAGCGGCTGCAATCCGAAATGTTCTTTGCGGCGCTGAGAAGGACGATTGGGGCGTCTTGACGCGGAGCTGAAACACAGCCCGCCGGCAACTACCCCTTGCTCGGAGCCGGCCGCAGCGCATAAGCCCCATCGCCGAGCAGGAACAGCACGACGAGCGCAACAGCCCAGAACGCCGGATACTCCCATCCGCCGCCCTTGTTCGTGAAGAGCCACCCATTCGCGCCGTGCACCATCGCGATGGTGCCGAGCATTTCAGCCGCGAGGGGCAGCGCGATCCACGATGCATAAATACCGAGAATCAAGGCGATGCCGCCGACGACCTCGAGCACGATCGTCAAGTAAGCCGCAAACGCGGGCAAGCCCAGCGATGCGAAGAAGCCGACGAAACCGGGGATCGAGAACACGAACAGCTTCAGGCCGACGTGTGCGAGAAAGAGGATGCCGAGGCTCACGCGCAATAGCAGCGAGGCGAACGGTGCGGTCTTTGGGTTGATCATGGCGATACCGACGATTGAGGCAATGCTGTTCGAGAAAGACGACGGCACCGAATCGAGTGCGAGCAGAAAAACAATAAGGACACCGAATGAAAGGCATGCCGTCGAAGCCAGGGCAAACGATACGGTCGCCAGAATGATGGATCAACTCGGCTATGATTGATCCATCATTTACTCCTGGTTGATGATCGGATGGATACCCTCACGAGCATGCAGGTGTTTCGTCTCGCGGTCGAGCTGAAGAGCTTTGCCGCCGCGGCCCGCAGGCTCGACATGTCGCCGGCGATGGCCAGCAAGCACGTCATGCATCTCGAGCAGCGCCTCGGCACGCTGCTGCTCAATCGGACGAGCCGGCACCTGAGCCTCACCGAGCCGGGCGCGGTCTATTTCGAGCATGCGCGGCAAATGCTCGACGATCTCGAGGACATCGAATCGGCCGTAACGAAGGCAAGCGCCGCGCCGCGCGGCATGTTGCGCGTCAGCGCGCCGGTCTGGATGGCGAATCCGGGCTTCATCGGCGTTCTGAACGAGTATCGCCAACGTTACCCCGGCGTGCGGCTCGACGTCGACCTGTCCGGGCGGTTCGTGAATCTGGTCGAGGAGGGCATCGATCTGGCGCTGCGTGCGACGAACCCGGTCTCATTGAGCCAGACGCTCATTGCGCGGCCGATCGCGCCGGTTACCTTCCATGTCGTTGCGGCCCCCGAGTATCTGCGCCGGGCCGGAAGGCCCACGCGCGCCACGGAGCTCGGCGATCACGCGGTGCTCTCGTATTCGCTGCTGCCGGGCGGCAACGGCTTCGACGTGGAGGGTCCTGACGGCGTCGAATCGGTCAAATTCGAGCCGGTCCTCCAAAGCAACAACGAATCGCTGCTGAGACTCGCCGCCCTCGAAGGCACGGGCGTCGCGTTCTTGCCTAAGTGCCTCGTCGCGCGCGACGTCGAGGCGGGCCGCCTGGAGGTGCTGATACACGACTATCGGCTCTTCGGCACCCAGCTATATGGCGTCTACCAGAATCGAAAATATTTGTCGTCGAAAGTCAGAACCTTCCTCGATTTCCTTTGCGAAAAGCCGTCCATAGCGTAAGCGTGTGAGCGGGAAGTAATTTCTGCTGATGCGTGACACAGGCTTTTTTTTTGACTTTCGTCAATTTCACCACGGACGAGAATCGCCTATGCTTGAGGCCAGGCGTGCGTGACGTCCGGCTGCAATGGCGCCGCTCGAAAACGAACAACAGCACGACTTGGGGGTCGGTCATGAAGCAGTGGACGATCTGTGCCATGCTTTGCGCGTTGACAACCTCTGCTCACGCCGAGGATTTGCTTCAGATTTACGGCATTGTCGATGGCGGTGTCGCTTATGCCACGAACATAGCCGGTGCCCATAGCTGGTTTCAGACAAGCGGTGTCGCGCAGTCGGACCGCTGGGGCTTACGCGGTTCGGAAGAACTCGGAGGCGGGAACCGCGCGATATTCCGGCTGGAAAACGGTTTCACTCTCAATGATGGCCGATTTTCACAAGGCGGACTCGAATTCGGCCGGCAGGCGTTCGTGGGTATCGCAAGCGACCGCTTCGGCACGTTGACACTCGGCCGGCAGTACGATTTTATGACAACGAACCTGACGGTTTTTTCGTCGGGAACGTTGACGCCTTCCGTCTTCGCGTTTCATCTCGGCGATCTCGATCGACTAGGCGCCGAGCGCATCGATAACGCCGTCCGATATGTCACGCCCCAATTTGCCGGATTTCAGCTCGGCGCACTCTACGCATTCGGCGGCCAGCCCGGTAATTTTTCCTCGCATAGCGCGGCCGGTTTTGGCGCGTCCTATGTCATGGGCGCATTCAGAGCCGGCGCGGCTTATACCGAAATTCACGACTATACGGCGGTATTCGGAATCGGCACGACGGTGCTCGGGGCGCCGCTCGTCGGAACGTCCTCGCAAGGATTGCTGCCACGTTTTCAGACGTTCGACAAGTTGACGGGATCGGGCATCGGCGCCAGTTATCAACTCGGGCCGGCCCTGTTTCACGCGCTCTATACGATGGTCGATTTGCGCAAAAACGGTGCAAGCGAAACGTTGCGAACGGGCGAGGGCGGTGTCAGATATTCGATCAGTTACGCGCTCTCGCTTGCGGGAAGCTATGCGCGTTCTACACTGGCAGGCAAAGGATGGAACCAGTTCGTGGGCGGCGCCGACTATTTGCTCTCGAAGCGAACGGACATTTATCTTAACGCGGTCTATTTGCACGCGAGCTCCGGGGTGCGGGCCGAACTGTTCGGGGTGCCCGCCTCGTCGTCGAACAGCCAGACGGTCGTTACGCTGGGGATGAGACACGCGTTTTAGCGACGTTGTGGCACGGCTGTCGAATTGGATATCCGCGACTTTTTTGATCTAGGTTAACTTTCGGATCCGATTCATACGATATTTTGGGGTTTGTGTTGATAGGGTTTTGCTAGGTTGAAAGGGCACGCCAAAACGTTATCCTCATAACATACGGATTGAGGTTTTTCTGAGCTCTCCAGCGCAGCAAGTGCGGCGAGTCGAGGGGGTTTTTGTTTTAGAAAATATGCGCGATTATTTTTGCTGAAACCGGTTTTTCCATGCCGGATTTTCAAATGATGGGCCGAAATGGTTTCCTGGGCAAACGAGCGGTTGATGCGCGGTGTCGAGCGATTTGGCTCGGTGCCCACTTTTATGACGGCCGATTCCGGCCGTCGCTTCGCGGCGCGATGGCATCGCGTGGAGACTGTAGTGTGCGCGAGAATCGATCTAATTCGGCGTTTGCTCGGCCAATACTATGGGGGTGGGCTGGCATTGGCCGCGCTGCTGCTCGGTCTTGCCGCGACGTTGACAGTTTATTCGCTGCTTGGCGGATTCGTCGAGCGTGAGGCGCGGCTTCGTTTCGAAAACGATTCGCGAAACGTCGAGCATCAGATCGCGACACGTGTTCGACTGTATTCGGACGTGCTCGTGACGATGCGTGCATTGATGAGCGCCGATGACGAGGTGAAAAGAAGCGAATTCCGCGACTTCGTGTCCGGGCTCGATTTGCCGGGCCGATATCCGGGCTTTCAGACGCTCAATTGCGCGTTCTATCTGCGCGATACCGATCTGGACGCATTTGTCGCGCGACAGCGTATCGATCCGGCGTTGCAAAGCGCGGGAGTCGAATTTAGCGTGCATCCGCGCGCTCAGCGCGCGATGCACGAAATACTGACTTACGTCGAGCCGCTCGGGCGTAACACGGCGTCGCTCGGGGTCGATCTCGATGCGTTGCCGGACCGCGGCAACGCTTTGCAAACATTGCGCGATACGGGTGAAGCGGTCAGCAGCGGTCGATTGATCTACGCGGAGCGCGGCGCCGAGTACGTTGGTCTCGCGATGCGTCTGCCCGTCTATCGCAGAGGGATGCCGACGGCAACGGTGGACGAGCGTCGCCGCGCCTATGTCGGGTCGGTCGGTGCCGGCATCAGAGTGAACGACATGATGGCTGGGCTCTTGAGCGCTGAGACGTTACTCGCGCTCAGATACCGCATCTACGACGCTGGGAGCGTCTACGGCCGCCAGTTCGCACCTTCGGATGCTCGGATGCTCTATGACAGCGTCGGCGGCGTATCGGTAAGCTCTGCTGCCGCGGCGAGCGGAGGCGTCAATCACCTCGATTCCGATAGGCGCAACGGCAATGGCGGGCGGCGTGCAGTCGTTCCCGGCGCATCGACGAGCCCGCCGTTCACACGCAGCACCACGCAGCAATTCGCGGGGCGGCGCTGGGTCATCGTATTTTCAGCGCAGCCTGCGGCGTTGATGGGCTCGCAGCGCTATCTGCCAAACGTCGCCCTGCTATCCGGGCTGGTCATTAGTCTGCTGTTGGCGAGTCTCGCGTATGCGCTGTCCACCTCGCGATCGCGTGCGCTCAAAGTGGCCGATGACATGACGGTCGGTTTGCGTGAAAGCGAAAGGGCGCGAGCCGAAGCGCAACGGATCGCGCATTTGGGAGACTGGCGCGTCAATCTAGGCAACGGCGCCGCGCATGTTTCGAACGAGATGGCGCGCCTCGTCGGTCTTGGGCGAGGGTCACCCACCGTGAAGATGCTGGCGCGGGCCATCGAATGCGCCGATCGCCCCGCGCTACTGAGTCATCTCAAGCGGACACTCGAGACGCGAGAGCCGTTCGAGCTCGAATGCCGCTACCGCTCGTTACGCGGCAGGCGTGGGTGGCTGCGCATCATCGGTCATGCGTGCGGTGAGCCAGGCAGCGGTTGGCTGCGCGGCACCGCGCTCGAGGTGACGAAGCAGAAATCGATCGACCGTGCCCGCGAGCTGGAGCATGCGTTCACGCTTCAACTCGCCACCGCCACGAACGACACGGACGTATTCGCCGGGCTCGTCACGCTATTGACGAGCGGCATGAATTGGGACGCGGGCGGGTTCTGGCCGGCCCAGGCGGGCCGTCAGCAGTTGCTTCGTCCCGTGTACTCGACATCCGTCGCCGCGCTCGAACAGCGTCTGCGTGCGCAGAGCCTCAAGCCGCCGATCGACGACGCGCCCATCGCTCCGCGCTGGTCCACCTCACGTGCCGCTTCGCCGCGGCTTCCCGCGTCCGGAATTGTCACGACGTTCTCGTTTGCGCTGCATACGGGCAAGGAACTGCTCGGCGTGGCGGAATTCTATTCGCGCGAACGGCGCCACGTCGAGCCTCAGGCGCTTGCGATGGCAAGCTCCATCGCAAGCCAGATGAGCCATTTCCTGCAACGCCGCATGGCCGAAAGCAATCTGCAATTTCTCGCCAACCACGACGCGCTCACGGGATTGCCGAACAGGTTGATGTTCAAGTCGCACCTCGAGGATTCACTGTCGCGCGCGCATGCGGAAAAGACGGCGCTTCACGTGCTCTTTATCGACCTCGACCGCTTCAAGGACATCAACGACTCGCTAGGCCACAACATCGGCGATCAGATGCTGCGCGCCGTCGCCGAACGCCTCGGCGAGCGCGTGCCGGAAGCCAATATGATCGCGCGCCTCGGCGGCGACGAATTCATCGTGCTCCTCGAGGACCGTGGCGATGATGCGGCGAACTTGCGTAAGACCATCGACGTCATTCAGGCCGCGCTGTCGGACCCGTTCTCCGTATGCGGGATGCAGTTGCAGGCGACTGCAAGCATCGGCGTGAGTTCGTTCCCGCAGGATGGCAGCGATGCGCAGACGCTGCTGAAGAACGCCGATCTCGCGATGTACGGCGCGAAACAGCGAGGCAAGAACACATTCCAGATGTACGCGCGCCAAATGAGCATGTCGCTGCAGCAGCGCGTCGAAATGGAGTCTTGCCTGCGGCAGGCCGTCGAGAACCACGAGTTCACGCTGTTCTATCAGCCACGCGTCGATTTGCGCACGAATCACTGCACCGGCGCGGAAGCGCTCATTCGGTGGAACAGTCCGAAGCTGGGACTCGTCATGCCGGCCGATTTCATTCCGCTCGCCGAAGAGACCGGAGACATCGTATCGATCGGCGCATGGGTGCTGCGCGAGGCGTGCCGCCAGGCGGCGGAATGGCGAGCGGGCGGGCTCGGCGACATTCACGTGGCCGTCAATCTTTCGGCCCGCCAGTTCGCCGATACGCGCCTGCGCGAGACCATTCTCGAAGCACTCGAAGACGCGCGGCTGCCGGGCCACGTGCTCGAGCTCGAGCTGACCGAGAGCGTGATCATGCGCCAGCCCGAGCAGGCGGTCCACTTGCTCTCCGCGATCAAGAAGACGGGCGTGCGCCTTTCGATCGACGACTTCGGCACCGGTTACTCGTCGCTCGCGTACTTGAACCGATTCCCGATCGACATCGTGAAGATCGATCGCTCGTTCATCCGGCATCTGCCCGAAAGCCATAGCGATGCACAGATCACGAGCGCTGTGATCGCACTGGGACACAGCCTCGGGCTGACGGTCATTGCCGAAGGCGCCGAAACGCAGTCGCATATCGACTTCCTTCGCAAGGAGGGATGCGACGAGGTACAGGGGTATTTTTTCAGCCGCCCCTTATCCGCCGGCGATATGAGGATCTTCCTCGATCGACCGGTTCAACCGGGGCGCGGCGCCGCGTCGCTGCCCCATTGCACGGACGTGCGGAGTTTAGGCTCCGGGCGTTCGATTCATAGCTGAGACGGAGACGGACCATGCAGGAAAGAAAAAACGACACAGCGGCCATGTGGAGTGCCATCGAGGAACTGGACTTCGAGAGGATCAAATCGAAGCTGCTCCACAAGCATCGTGGGGCGGTGACGGAGCACGACGTCGCGCGTGCCGAGGCGGGTTATCGGCAATTTTTGAAGATCATCGCCAAATATCCGGACGCGCCGGTCGTTCCGAGCGAGGCCGTCGACGAATTCTGGCATATGCATATCCTCGATACACAGCGCTATGGCGCCGATTGTGAGCGGATCTTCGGCTATATGGTGCATCACGACCCGTATATCGGGATCGACGGCCCGCAAGACGAAGCGCGTCTTGCCGACGCGGCGCGCAGCAGCCATGCGCTTTTCATGCGTGAATTCGGTACGGCCGCCGAAGCACCGGCGTATTGCATTCGATCCGCGGAAGGCGCGATGGCCGCCTATTGCATTCGCGCCGGGGAGAACGGCGCGTCGGCGGCATATTGCATTCGACAAACGGCGGATGCGTCGTCGGCGGCGTATTGCATCAGGCAAACGGCGGATGTGCAGTCGGCGGCATATTGCATTCGACAAACGGCGGATGCGTCGTCGGCGGCATATTGCATCAAAGAAGCGGCAGATGCGTCCTCGGCGGCGTATTGCATCAAGCAAGCGGCGGATGCTTCCTCGGCGGCATACTGCATCAAGCAAGCGGTGGATGTGTCGTCGGCGGCGTATTGCATCAGGCAAACCGCGGATATGTCGGCAGCGGCCTATTGCATCAAGCAGACGACGGATATGTCCTCAGCCGCGTATTGCATCAGGCAAGCGGTTGGGCCATCGGGAGCGGCGGCCTACTGCATTCGTTCCGGGCAGCCTGTGCCGACGGCCGCCGCGTATTGCATTCGAGCCTAACCGGCCGCTCCTTCGTGCTTTTCGCGCGCAAGGCGGGCGATCGTCTCCATCGCGAGATCGAATTCGGTTGTTTTATCGAAGAAATAATCGGCGCCCGCCGAGAAGCTCGCCTTGCGGAACACAGGGGTCGCGTAGTTCGTGAGCACGATGGTGACGATCGAATCGGTCCGGTCGCGCAGCGCATGGAGCAGGTCGATGCCGTGGCAATCCGTGAGCCGCAAGTCGACGATGACGACCTCAGGTCCGCTGGCCTCGATGCCACGCAGTGCCGTTTCGACGTCTTCCGCTTCGCCCACGACGAGCGCCTCGCCGGCCGGCGGTTCGATGCGGGCGGCAAGGCGCTTGCGGACGAGCGTCGAATCCTCGACGACGAAAACTCTCAGCAGGGACGAGATGGGTGAATTCATGCGCTGAGTATCGTCACCGCCCGGCTTCATGAATATCGGACCGCACACGAAGATTGTGTAGGCGTTGAGGAAACGCCTTGTAGGGCGTTTCCTACAGCCCGCAAAAGCTCGGCTCCGGGCGGTCTTGGCCTGGACAAGTGACGCACCGCTTCGGATCTAGACCTGCTCGCCGTCGTCGAAGAGCTTATGCTGGATCGCGTAGCGGACCAGCGCCGCCTCGTGCGGCATCTGCATTTTCTCGAGAATCCGCGTTTTGTATGTACTTACCGTTTTGGCGCTCACGCAAAGCTCGTTCGCGATTTCGGTAATTGTCTGGCCGGAGGCGATGCGCCGGAACACTTCGAACTCGCGATCGGACAACCGCTGATGCGGCGCCATATCGGTCGGCTCATTGAGGCTTTGAGCAAGCCGCTCGGCCATCGACAGGCTGACGTACACGCCGCCCGCCGCGACTTTCGTTACGGCGGAGACGAGCTCCGTGCTCGCGCTTTCCTTGGTCAGATATCCCGATGCCCCCGCTTTGAACGCGCGCACCGCATATTGCTGTTCGGCGTGCATCGTGAGGACGAGAATCCGTAATGTGGGGATCTCGTCCTTGATCTGCTTGAGGAGCTCGACGCCGTTGCGCGGTCCCGGCATCGAAAGATCGAGCACGAGCACGTCCGCCGGCGTGCCTCGCACGAGCGCGACCGTGCTCGGTCCGTCGTGGGCTTCCCCGGCGACCTCGAAGCCGCTCGTGCCTTGCAGAATGTGCCGCAGACCATCGCGCACGAGCGTGTGGTCGTCAGCCAATAGCACTTTGGTCATGGCAAGGCCTCTTCCTGTTGTATTGCCGCAAGCGGCAGCATGACGGTGAGGATGAAACCGCGATCGGCGGCCGTGTCGATAGATACCGTGCCGCCCAATAAGTGAACCCGTTCCCGAATGCCAAGGAGTCCAAACGAATTCCCCGCGCGTCCTTCGACTTCCTCCGTCGTTGCGCCGCGCCCGTCGTCCGCCACCCGCAATAAGCATCGGCCGCTTTCGACGGCAAGGGCGACGCTGACATGCTTCGCTTCCGCATGCAGCGCGACGTTGGTTAGCGCTTCTTGGACGATGCGGAAGAGCGCCGTGGCGCCCTCGCGCGAAAAGTCGACGGCGGCCGGCTCGATCCGGCGTTCGACCTCGATACCGTAGCGTGTCGTGAAATCGTTGATCAACCATTCGATCGCAGGGCGCAGTCCGAGATCGTCGAGCATGACCGGCCGCAAATCGGCGGCAATGCGACGGGCAGACGCGACCGTGGAATCGATGAGCCGGCGCATGCTCTGCAGCTGAGCGAGAGCGGATGGTGCGACGCCGGGCGTGCCCTCGAGCGTTTGCTGCGCCGAGGAGAGATCCATTTTCAACGCGGTGAGCTGTTGCCCGAGATCGTCGTGCAGCTCCCGGGCGATGCGCGTCTTTTCGTCCTCGCGGACGGTTTGCAGGTTCGCCGAAAGCTTGCGTAGCGCCTCGCGCGATCGCTTGAGCTCGTTTTCGGCTTCGATGCGCGCCGTCGCATCGTGCAGCATGACCGTATAGAATCTGCGCCCCTCGCCATCGGCGAACTGCGTGATCGACGCCTCGATGGGAAACTCCTCGCCGTCGGCGCGCAAGCCGGTCAAAACACGGTGCGGGCCCATTCGTCGATCGCCCGCCGCCGTCGCTCCAAATTGCTCGATATGCGCTTTGTGCGCTTCACGAAAGCGCTCGGGGATGAAGCGCTCGATCGGCCCGCCGATCGCCTCCGTCGCCGCGCAGCGGAAAAGCTGTTCGGCCATCGGATTGAAGAGAACGATTCGCTGCGCCTCGTCGATGGTGATGATGGCTTCCGGCGACGACCGAACGATGGCCATGAGCCGCGCTTCGTTCGGCGTCGAGCTCGAGCGCCTCGCGCGCGCGCCGGCGTCAGAGAACGGCGCGACGCGGCGGCGCCCGAACAGCAGTACCCCCGCGCCCGCCGCGAGCGCCGCGGCACAACCCGACCCGACGAATGCGTTTGTGCCGAACTCGGCGGCCGCGGTCAGCGACGGGTCGCGCGTCGCATAAGTGAGCGCGAACGTCTCGCCGCCGAATCGCAACACGTCGGTGCGGCGAAAAAAAGCTGTCGGCAGCGGCAAGTTGGCGGGCGTCTCCGCGGGTGGATAGAGAACCCGCGACGGCGAGCCTGCCACGACTTCCAAGCCCGTGCGCGGCGTGCGCGCGGCCACGCTCGCGAAAAGGTACTCGGTATCGAGCCGCGCGACGATGAAGCCGGCCAGCGAGGCGCGCCGCTCGGCTGGCTGCGATGGAGGCGGCGCGTCGCGATAGACGGGGAAGAATGCGTCGACGCGGGGGCGCGGGACGTCGGACGACGACTCTTCATCGTGCGCCGGGCGCACGGCCAGCGCGATCTGCGCGGTATTGGCCGCGCGCAGCAGCGCATTGCGCGTTTCGGGATCCGTGCCGATGCCGTCCGCGCCGGCGCTGGCGTGCAGGGGCCAGAGGAGCGAGAGCCGCGCGATCGGCGTTTCTGGCGGGGCGGCGAACGCATCGCCCGACGCCTGGGCGAAGCCGAGTGTGCGCAGGCACGGCTGTGCGTCCTCGAGCGCGAGCCGGGCGATGTAGCGATCCCACGCATCGGCCGAAGGAGGGGCGCCCGCGAGTGATTGTTGCGATGCAATGAAGCCACTCGCGCCGCGCATCGCTTCGGTGCAAATGACGAGCTCCCGCCGCAGGTCGGCCGTGACGTGCGCGGACAGCGTCACGAAGCGTTCCTGCGCCGCATCGAGCAGGCGCGCACGAACGAGCGAAGCGGCAACGGCGGTGATGACGAGGACGACCGCGGCGGTTGCGAGCGCAGCGAGCCACGCGCCACGATAGGCGGACATGCCCTCCCGAGCGCGGCCGGGCGGCGGTGCGGCGGGCGACGGCGAAGAACCGGCAGCAAGCATGCGATCGGGCGTAGCGCGAATGGGTCTCGGCGGTACGCCGCGACGGCTTCGACGAAATCGGGAGCCGGCGCTTGTAGGAAACGATTGCCGGCCGCATCGGATCAGATTGTGCGCGATCTACGCTGCAATTGCCAATGATCTATGGATTGTGGCGGAGAACGGCGGGGCCGCGGCCTTCCCGGTTCGCTGTACCCACGAAACGGCTCTCGCGGCGCGCTATCGTGCCTGCGCGACCGGCGCGTTCACGTGGACCGGCTTCGCCTTGCCGCCGGAGTGCGGCGTGACGAGGAAGCGCTCGATGACGTCCGCCTTGAAGACGAGGCAATATGTCGAGCCGCCGTATTGGAAGAAGCCGAGTTCATCGCCCTTGCGGACATGTTGGCCCGGCATGACGTCGATGATGCACGACGATACCTCCGCCATACCGATGAAGACGCAACCGACTTCCCCGATCTCGGGGACGTCGCAATCGATGACGATGACGGCACGCGTGGCGATCGACGTCGTATAGCCTTGCGAATCGTTGAGGCCGTTCGGGTCCGGGCCTTCCGCTTCGAGCGCGGAATAGTAGCTGCCGTCGACGAGGTATGCCTTCGTAATGGTGCCGCTGACGGGCGCGTGCCAGCGATGGTAGTTGTATGCGCTCAGAAACGCCTGGTAGACCGAGCCTCCCGCGAAGCGCTGCGCGAGTTCGCGTTGGCTCGGGGTGAACATTTCCTGCAGCGAATACGGCTGCGATTTGATCCAAAAGCGATCATGGATGTTCGCCCCGCCGCTGATCGCGTAAGGCGACGCCTCGCAGGCGCTGACGATGAGCTTCTCGTCGTCCGGGCTCGCGACCGGCCGCGCGCCCGATTTGAACTGACGCGTGAAAAACGCGTTCCATGAGGCGAAACCCCAGTGAGGTTGATCAGGGCTGCATACAAATTGATCGATGCCGACTTTCTCGGTGGCTTCCCGGCTGAACCAGCCGTCCGGCGGGCGCTCGTGCAGATGCATGCGCGAATGAGGCCCGCACAGGAAGCCGCACCATGCGTTGAGGACACGTTTCAGTTGCAGGTTGAGCGCCGGATCGCGAAAGAACGCGTAGCCGCTCGGCATGCACATCGGCCACTCGAGCACGGCGTTGAGCGGACAATGGACGAGGCTCGAGTCGCTGAACGGCGGCGCGTACGTCATCAGGTAATCGATGATGGCGATGAGTTCGTCGATCGTCGAGTAGCCGGGCCGGTAGCCTGCCGCGATGGCATCGTCGATGGCGCGGACGAGATTCATCCGCAATACCGCGTCGTTCTGGATCAGCGTCGCGAGATCTCGCACCACCTCGGCCCGAGGTGCGTCGCGTGCTCGGTCGCGCGCGCGGCGGGCCAGGTCCTCCCTGAATGCGCTGACCTGATCTTCGGCTTGCGGCAGCCAGCCGCCAAGTCGCCGCCGTTCGCCAACCGGTGCATCGCTCCCGTCTGCCATCTGCAAGCTCCGTTCGTTGCGCGTCGTTCGCCGCGAACGTGCAAATAGCTTGCCCGGGGGACTTCCCGGCTACGTCGGGCGCTTTCCGGCCGCGATCTCGAGAATCGCTTCGCGCAGGCGAAACGCTTCTCCCGCTTTATCGAGCACGTAACGTGCGCCGAGATCGAAACAAGCCTGCCGTATCTGCGGATAAACGAGGTTGCTCAATACCACCGCGACCGCGGACGGCGCACGCTCATGCAGCGACTCGAGAACAGTGAGACCGCTCGTGCCAGACTTGAGCTGCAGATCGACGACGACTACATCGGGTTGGGTCGCACCGATCAAATTGAGCGCATCCTCGGGATTGTCGGCGGTGCCGACGATTGTCGCGCCCGGGATCGTCAGCACCCATTGCTCGATTTGCGCACGGATGGGCGCATAGTCCTCGACAAGGAGCACTTTGACGACGGAGATGGGCGGAGGCGAATTCATGGCGCCCAGTGTGGTGCAAAGCGCCATGAATTGAAATCGGCGGCGGACGCGATTGCTGTGCGATTTCGTGAGGCGTTGTCGGATACCGCCTACATCAACCGTCAGAATTCATATTCGACCGAGAAGTCGAGGGCCGTTTCCCCCGCCTTCTGCGTCAGCGGACTGCGCGCGGCCGATCCGAACAGTTGCTGGAAGGCCGCGTTGCCGGTGACATACCAGTGCTTGGCCGGCATCCAGGTCGCCGCGACGCCGAGGCCCGCGGACTTGACGCCCGCGGACGCATGGTACGGCGCGTAGCCTGAGCGCGCCGATTGCGCGGCATTGACGCCGAACCAACTGTTCATGTAGCGGCCGTCGGCGAACTCGACGGTCGGGCCCGCGAACCACGTGAATTTCTCGGAGCTGCCGGGCATCGGAAGATAGGCGCCGAGGTCGCCCACCCATCCGTTGTCGCCGCCGATGTCGCGCCGCAAATCCGCCCGCAAGACGAGCGGAAACGATTTCGACACGACATATTCGCCGAACAAGTGAGCGGATGGCGCCGGATTGATGTTGTCCATGCCGTGCAAATGATCGATGTCGTCGGCCGCGCGTCTGCCCAGATCGTAGGAAATCGCGATGCCGGCACGCCAGTTCGGCCCCCTCAGCACGTTGACGCCGAGGCCCTCTCCGGTCGAGAGAAAAAAGAGGTCGCGGTAGCGAATGTCGATAGTTGGGCCGGTGACCACGACGTAGCTGTCCGCGCCGTCATAACGCGGCTGGAAACTCACGGATGGCCCGATTCTGATGCGCCACTTCGGAAGATTCGGCTCGAACATCTGCTCCAGGGTGATGCCAGCCGAGTACTGCCATTGAGCGAGGGGCGAGGGCGTCTGCGCGTGCGCCGGCGCCAGTGTTGCGCCGAGCAGGCCGGCGAGGGCGACGCGCGCTACCGTGGTTGAGGTCGGCATGAGCTTTCCTTCTTCGATTTTGCTGGGATTACCGGGTCGCTGAAATCGGCCCTTCGGTTCCGACATCAATCGTGCCAGAACCGACAGCAATGCGCATGCCGTTTCGGTTCCGGATCAGGCGGGTTCGTATTTTGCATTGCAATATACCCGTGCCTCACAGACCCTGCACCGTGGAGCTCCAGTTGAACGACTCTTCTGACGGCGAAGCCAATCAAGACGTCGTATTGTGGCGGACGTTCCGGCCGGCGATGGCCGATCATCGTCGCGTGCTGGTCGTCGACGACTACCGCGATGCGGCCGAGGCGTTGCAACTTTTGCTCGATGCGGACGGCTTCGAATGCCGGGCGACGAGCGACCCGCTCGACGCATGCGCGATCGCGCGAGAATGGCAGCCGTTTGCCGCATTGCTCGACATCGCGATGCCAGGGCTCGACGGGCTGGAACTCGCGCGCCGGTTGCGCGCCGATCCGGCCACGGCGGAAATCGTCCTCATCGCGTGCAGCGGCTATGCGTCCTCACACGACCGACGTCGTGCTCGCGAAGCCGGCTTCGACGCGCATTGCGCCAAGCCGCTGACGCCAGAGCTGATCCTGCGCGTCCTCGAGTTCGCGACCCAGGGGCGCGCCGATCACCATTGAGCCCGGTTGCCAAAAGCGCGACGAGCGTGATCAAATCGGGCGGGATCGAGTAGCGCGAATCGTGAGGCTGCGAATCGTGAGGCTTCTAACTAGCCGCTCGCGCGACTCGCCGTTCCGGGGGCCGACACCGATGAGTCCAACAACGCCGAAGAGCCGCCGCCGCGTCGGGTTCACGTTTGCGCTGCTGTCGCTGCTTGCGTGCGGTTGCGCACGAGCCGGAGACCCGCGAGTCAATCGCGGGGGCGATCCTTTCTTTCAGATTTCGCACGCGCTTGGCCGTTGTCCGGCGCCGCTCGGGCCGCTCGAGACTGAGGCGGAGTGGCTTGCCCAGAGTCACTACCGCATCGAGCGCGGCAACAGCTGTTGGTGGGAAGGGCGATGCCGGCTGCCCAACAGCTATCTTTACGACAAGGAAATCGCCGATTCGGTCAAAAGGCGGCTTTCCTTCATCGAGCGTTCCACGCACTGGAAGGACGGCACGACGCTGTGGCTCACGCTGCAGCGCCGTTTCATCGTCGTTCAAGGGTGCGTGACTCCGGGCTTCGACAAACAGGCGTTCCTGGCCGAGCTTGCGAAAACGGCGGACGTGGAACGCGTGATCGACGAAACGACGAGCGACCCGAAGGCACCGCCGCCCTACGGCACGTCGGCGGATCCGACCGCGCCCGTGAATGAATGATCGAATGTCTGCGCTCGACGTTCAGTCGCGCTTCACCTCTTCCTTGTGCATGCGGTAACGGCGATACCGCCGCATCAGCGGTGTGGCCGACACGCCGTGCACGAGCACCGATGCCGTCACGATGGCGAGCGCGATCGGGGCGAGCGCTTTGACATCGCTGCTTTGGTTCTTCTCGAGCGCATCGGCGAGATAGTAGACGGTGCCTACGCCGCGGATCCCGAACCAGCTCATCAGTCCGCGCTCTTTGCGCGAAGCGTGAGATCCGAGCAGCGACAACTCGACCGTGACGGGCCGCACCACGAGGAACAATACGAGGAAGAGCGCGACGTTGCGCCAGGTCAAAAGCGATCCGTTCAGCGTCGCGAGCAAACTGCCCACGACGATCATCATGGCCATCTCGACCAGGCGCTCCACTTCGACCGTGAAGCGGAGCACCGTCTCGGCCATGTAAGCGTGCGCGCTTTCGGGGTGGGCGGCGGTGGCGGCCACGTCGGCCGGATCGATCGACCCGATCGCGGCTTGCGGCGTTCGTTCGCCCGTCGCCCGATGCTCGACTCGGCGCATGGCCACGCCGGCCGCGAATGCCGCGAGGAACCCGAAGGCATGCGCGAGCTGCGCGGCCCCGTACGATAATTCGATCAACCCCAGCGCAAAAAATCCCTCGAGGCCAAGCGCTTGCGAGTGCTTCGTGCGCAGCCAAGTCACCGCATGCGTCGTGGCGAAGCCGAAAATGCCGCCGATCGCGATGCCGCCCAAGAGCCCCCAGAGCGTTTCGCCGGCGAGCGCCAACACCTGTCCCCCGCTTGGATGGGCGAGCGAGCCCGCGCAGAGCATCAGTGCGATGATGGTGAAGGGCTGAGCGATTCCGTCGTTGAGGCCGCCCTCGCCCGATAGCGCGAACCGGACGGTATCGAGATCGTTCGCGTCGTGCACCTGCACATCGTGAGCGAGCACCGGGTCGGTGGGCGACAGCATTGCCGCCAGAAGCAGGGCCAGCGGCCACGGCAGACCGAGGACCCATACGCCGGCGATGACGATCATCGGGATCGTGATCGCCATGCC
The DNA here is from genome assembly GCF_040965455.1 of Trinickia sp. EG282A. Classification (NCBI taxonomy): domain Bacteria; kingdom Pseudomonadati; phylum Pseudomonadota; class Betaproteobacteria; order Burkholderiales; family Burkholderiaceae; genus Trinickia; species Trinickia sp. EG282A. The sequence goes on from NZ_JBFRCC010000004.1 coordinate 593,352, forward strand.
GAGCAGACCGAGACGTAGCGGGAGCGTCCAAAGTCTATCGGACAGCGGCAGCCGCAGCCGCAAGCCGATGGCGAACAGCGACGCAAGCAGTGCGATTTCGCTGAGCACGCGCACGAGATGCGCATCGCGGACGATATCGAGCGAGAGCATGCCGGCCCCGGCGGGGCCGAGGGCGAACCCCGCGGCCATATAGAGCATCGCGCCCGTCAGCGGCAATCGCTTGACGAACGAGCTCGCGACGCCCATCGCGACGCACATCCCGCCGACGACGAGGAACCAGATGGCTTCGTGCATGCGGTAAGTCGCGCGGGCCGCGCGTTACTTGGGACGGCCGAACGCTTCGCGCAACTTGCCCTTGGCGTGTTCGAGCACTTTGCGCTGAGACTTCGGCAAGTTTCTCCCCGCGCGATTGACGTAGAAATTCAGCATCGACATGGCCGACTGAAACGGCGTGCCCCGGCGCCTGTGGCTCGCGAGCGACGAGCGCTTGAGCGATTGTGCGATCTCGTCGGCGCTGCCCGATTTGAAGATGCCCGGCTCGAGATCGAGCGCGTCGCTCTTTTGCATGACCTCGTGCGACCAGCGACGTGGCTTGCCGCCGCTTTTAGTCGACTCCTTGTTCTTGCCCGCACTGGCCTGCTCATGGCGTTGGCGCGGGGGCCGGCCCGAGCGATGGCGCGTCGACGCGTGCGGGGTGGAGCTGCGAGTCATCGGTGTCCCTTTCTGACAAACGGAATGAATGAGTGGGTGTAGCAATGAATGGAATCATCGACGCAACGTCCATGCCCGCGTCCGCCGTACCGGCGCCTCGCTCATTCGCGCGAACTGGCACGTTAGATGCCTGGACCCATTGATGGTGCGTCGCACGAGCGTGCCGCCCCCGACGCTGCCGGTGTTTCACTTTCACTTTCCGTATGCAAACCGATGGAGGGATCATGGCTAATCAACAACCGTTCTTGACCGACGTCAAGGAGATTCGCAAGCGGGCCCGCGAGCATATCGACGAGGGCGCGGTGACGGCAGGCTACAAGGCGGACCGCGACACCGTCGTGAAGCTGCTCAACGATGCGTTGGCTACCGAGATCGTCTGCACGCTCCGCTATCGGCGCCACTATTTCATGGCCAAGGGCATCGATTCGAAGAGCGTCGCCGACGAATTCCTGGAGCACGCGAACGAGGAGCTGGAGCATTCCGATTTGCTCGCGGAACGAATCGTGCAATTGGGCGGCGAGCCCAACTTCTCGCCGGATGGGCTGCTGACGCGCAGCCATGCTGAATACGTCGAAGGCACGTCGCTCGCCGACATGATCAAGGAAGATCTCGTGGCCGAGCGCGTGGCGATCGATAGCTATCGAGAGATCGTCGAGTATCTCGGCGACAAGGATCCGACGTCGCGCCGCGTGATGGAAACGATCCTCGCGCAGGAAGAGGAGCATGCCGACGATATGGCCGATCTGCTCGCCGGATTGCCGGCGGAGCGCAAGGCGAAATGACGAACGAGGCAGAGGCTGTGCGGGGCGCCAGGCTGGGCACCACGCTTGCTGACTCGGTTCGGAGGACGAGAATGATTCAGTATTTCGTCACTTGTTCGAGGAGTTCGACTCATGACTAAGAAGTTGGAAGGGTGCAAGATCGCGATCCTGGCGACGGACGGTTTCGAGGAAGCGGAACTCGTCGAGCCGAAGCGGGCGTTGACGGAAGCCGGCGCGATGGTACATGTGATATCGAAAAAGCCCGGCCAGATCCAGGGCTTTCGCCATACGGACCGTGGCGGCATGGTGACCGTCGACGCGACGTTCGACCAGGTGCGACCGGACGACTACGACGCGGTCGTGCTGCCGGGCGGCGTGGTCAACGGCGACGCGATGCGCACGATACCCGAAGCGCAAGCGTTCGTGCGCGAGATCGATGCCGCGCATAAGACGGTTGCCGTGATTTGCCACGGCGGCTGGTTGCCCATTTCGGCCGGCATCGTGAAGGGCCATACGATGACGAGTTGGCCGAGCTTGCAAGACGACTTGCGGAACGCGGGGGCGAGCTGGGTCGATGAAGAAGTCGTCCAGGACGACAATCTCATCACGAGCCGCAAGCCCTCCGACATTCCCGCGTTCAACAGGAAGATCATAGAGTCCCTGGAGCAGCGAGGACACGCGGGTTGAACGAACTAATGCCCGCCCGGCGCTTCCTGGCTGCGGTTTGAAATCGACGAGCAAAGAGCAGGAGGACATGTCATGTCGCTGATCGTGGCTGGCCGGTTCACGACGTTCGCCGACGCGCAAGCGGCGGCCCGGCGCATCTTCGAGAACGGCTTCATCGAAGAGGACGTCACGCTCTTCTTCGTCAACCCGCGCGGCCAGCATGCGCGGTATCCGGTCGGCGGCGACGAGTATGCCGACCCGCAGGCCGCGCATGCCTCCGTCGGTGCGGGCAAGGGCGGGCTGATCGGCGGCGTGTTGGGCGCCATCATCGGGGTCGCGCTGTTCGGCGTGATGTCCGCGCCGTTTCTGGTGCTTGCCGTGGCGGCCGGGATCGGCGCCTATGTCGGTTCGCTGATTGGTGCGATGACGCATACGGCGGGTGGCGGAAAGGTGCCCGATCATGCGGTGCCTCACGAGTCGCGCGATTCGGGCGTGCTGCTCGCCGTACACGTGAATCCGGACAATCAGCAGACAGCGGCGCGCGTGCTTCGCGAGGCCGGAAGCCTCGAGATCGAACGCGCACACGGGCGCTGGCAGGACGGCCGTTGGGCCGATTTCGATCCGACGAAGGACGTCGAGCCGATCGACGCGGCGGGCAGCGGCGCCGGCCCCGCCCCCGCCCCCGCCCCTCGGCAAGAGCCGCGCGCGAATCGGTAGATGCTTTCGCCCGATGGAGCGGGCGCGAGGCCGCGACAGATTGGCCGCCGAGTGGCGGCGCGTGCCGTGAATCCGATGGGCACGAGCCTTGCAGACCTGATTGTCGTTGCTGCCGAGAATGCCGCCAGTCGGTTGCGCCGCCCATGAAGCAGCAACGCTACTGGCGCGCCGCACTTCAACCCAGGAGGAAGACATGCTTCGATACGCCGTCATCTTTTTCATCGTCGCGCTCATCGCCGCCGTGTTCGGCTTTACGGGCATTGCCGCCGGCGCCGCCGAGATCGCGAAGATACTGTTCTTCATTTTCCTCGTCATTTTCCTCGCGACGCTGTTGATTGGTGTCTTCCGATGACGTTCGGGGCACGGCCGGCCGCGCAGGTGAAAGCGGCCGGCCCATCGCCGGACCCGTCGATCGAATGGTGGGTGCTCAACCGTTCCATGCGTTGGCGCATTTGATGCATTAACCTTCAGTTGCCTGTTGCGTGAACAGGTACCGATGAGAAGGAGCCGCCATGTCACGCATTATCTGGAAAGGGGCGATCAGTTTCGGCCTCGTCAACGTGCCGGTGCAATTGCATCCCGCAACGCGCCCCGAGCGCACGAGCTTCAATCTGATCGACAAGGAAACAGCCGACCCGGTCGGCTATAAGCAGATCAATAAGCGCACTGGAAAAGAGGTGAAGCGCGAGAACATCGTGCGTGGCTTCGAGTACGAGAAGGGCCACTACGTGTTACTTGCCGACGAGGAAATCCGCGCGGCGAGCCCTGAATCGACGCAGACGATCGATATTCTTTCGTTCGTCGAGGCCTATACGGTCTCCTTTCTCTATCTGGACACCCCTTATTACCTGGTGCCCGAGCGCCAGGGCAAGAAGGCCTATGCGCTGTTGCGCGAAGCACTCGCGCAAACGGGGAAGATCGGCATCGCCAATGTGGTGCTGCACAACAAGCAGCATCTGGCCGCGCTGATTCCAGCGGGGCCCATCCTCGCGTTGAACACGCTGCGGTGGGGAGGCGAGGTTCTGCCCATCGACGATCTCTCGGTGCCGCCGGAAGACGCCAAGACGGCGGGCGTATCCGAGCGTGAGATCGACATGGCGAAAAAGCTCATCGAGGACATGACCGAAACATGGAATCCCTCCGAGTACCACGACACGTTTCGAGAGGACATCCTGGCCCTCGTCGACAAAAAGGTGCGCGAGGGTAAGACCAGCGAGATCAGCGAGGGTGCCAAGGCGCCGGCACGCACGCGCGCCACGGCCGACGTCGTCGATTTGTCGGAACTGCTCAAGCGCAGCCTCGGGCGCGGCAAGGGCAAGCATGCTGCCTGAGCGCGGGTAAGCCAATCGAACGAGCGGAGCGGCGACGATGTCGGACAAACTCGAAACCTACCGGAAAAAGCGGCGCTTCGACGACACGCCGGAGCCATCCGGCGCGCGCGCCGCGCGGCGCGGCCGAGGGGATTCCGCACCGAAGCATGCCCCCGGCGCACTTTCTTACGTGATCCAGGAGCACCACGCGAGGCGCCTGCATTACGATTTTCGGCTGGAACTGGATGGCACGCTGCGATCGTGGGCGATCCCCAAGGGGCCGAGTCTCGACCCGTCGGTGAAGCGGCTCGCGGTCCATGTCGAAGATCACCCGCTCGAATACGGCTCGTTCGAAGGTGAGATACCGCAGGGCAACTACGGCGCCGGTACCGTGATCGTCTGGGATCGCGGTACATGGGAGCCCGTCGGCGGTGTGGAGCAAGCGCGCAAGGACTATGAAGCCGGCAAGCTGAAATTCTGGCTGGACGGCAAGAAGCTCCACGGCGGCTGGGCCCTCGTGAGGAGCGGCATGCGAGGCAGCGGCGACAAGGAGCAATGGCTACTGATCAAAGAGCGCGACGAAGAAGCGCGTGGCGAGGCGGAGTTCGACGTCGTTGCCGAGCGCCCCGGCAGCGTTTTGGGGCAGCCGCGTGCGCGCGCGGCGCATGACGGAAAGGCCGTGACCACCCGCGCCGCGCGAGGCGCTTCCGGGCAGCTGGCGGTGCCCGCTAAAGCACCCCATGCGGGCGGGGCGAGCAGCTCTCGCCCCGACATCGTCGCGACGCGCAGCACCGATTCGCTGCGCGAGCTCGCGCAGAATCCGGCGATCGAAGGGGCCGTCAAGGCGCCGTTGCCCTCCGAGTTGAAGCCCCAGCTCGCCACGCTGGTCGATTCGCCTCCGCACGGCGACGACTGGACTTACGAGATTAAGTTCGACGGCTACCGGACTCTTGCGCGCATCGATCGGCGCGACAAGAAAAAGCCAGTGCGGATCTTCACGCGCAATGGACTCGACTGGACGGCGAAATTCGGTAAGCAGTCCGAAGCGCTGGCCGCGATCGGCGTCGATACGGCGTGGATCGATGGGGAGGCCACTGTCCTCGACGAGCGCGGCGTGCCGAATTTTCAGGCATTGCAGAATGCGTTCGATGCGAGACAACCTCAGCAGATCTCGTTCTTTCTTTTCGACCTGCCTTATCTCAACGGGTATGACTTGCGCAAGGTCCCGCTCGTGCAGCGGCGGGCACTGCTGCGCGCGTTGATGGAAAGCGTCGAGAGCGATACCGTCCGCTTCTCCGAAGACTTCGCGCTCGATGCCGGCGACATGCTGCAGAGCGCCTGCGATATGGGACTCGAAGGGATCATCGGCAAGCAGCGCGACAGTCACTATGTATCGAGGCGCAGCGGCAGTTGGGTGAAGCTGCGCTGCCGCCGTCGGCAAGAGTTCGTCATCGGCGGATATAGCGAGCCGTCGGGAAGCCGTTCGGGCTTCGGTGCGTTGCTGCTCGGTGTTTACGACAAACAGGGGAACCTGAAATATGCCGGACGCGTCGGCACCGGGTTCGACACCTCCACGCTTGCCGCGGTGAAGAAGGAGCTCGACGCGCGCGAGGCCAAGAAGATGCCGTTCGCTGAAGTACCGCGTGAGCGCAGCCGCACCCGCGTTCATTGGGTGCGGCCCGAACTCGTGGCCGAGTGCAATTTCTCGGAATGGACGAGCGAGGGAATCGTACGCCAAGCCTCGTTCATCAGCTTGCGCAGCGACAAGCCCGCGCACGACATCGTGCAGGAAAGCCCGCGCAAAGGGGACAATATGAGCGGTCAAGCCACGAACGACGAGGCGTCGCCGGAGCCGTCCGGGCGCAAGGCTGCATCGACTCGCCGCAAGGCAGAGGGCGGCGGCGGCGCGCGCAAAAAGGCCGCAGCCGAAGAAACGATTGCCGGCGTGCGGATCTCGCATCCCGATCGAGTCATGGACAAATCGACGGATACTCGCAAGATCGACCTCGTCCATTACTTCGAATCGGTTGCGCAATGGATCCTTCCGCATCTGAAGGACCGTCCGCTCGCGCTCGTGCGGGCGCCAGAGGGCATCGATGGGGAGCTCTTCTTCCAGAAGCACACGAGCCGGCTCGAAATTCCGTTCGTCACGCAGCACGAAGGGCTCGATCCGGGACATCCGCCGCTCTTGACGATCGACAACCTGCAGGCGCTGATCGGCGTGGCGCAGATGGGGACCGTCGAGCTTCATACCTGGAATGGCGTGGCGTCCAATCTCGAGAAGCCCGACCGGATCGTTTTCGATCTCGATCCCGATCCCGCGCTCGGTTGGGACCGCATGATAGAAGCGGCGCTGCTGACGCGATCGCTGCTCGAGGAACTCGGTCTTCGGTCCTGGTGCAAGACGAGCGGCGGCAAGGGGTTTCACGTCGTCGTGCCGATCGCCAAACAGGCCGGCTGGGATGAAGTGAAGGCGTTCGCGCAGGCCGCGGCGCAGCATATGGCATCGACGTTGCCCGATCGATTCAGCGCGAAGATGGGCGCGCAGAACCGGCGTCGCCGGATCTTCATCGACTATCTGCGCAACAACCGCGGCTCGAGCACCGTCGTCGCGTTTTCGCCGCGCGCAAGGGCCGGAATGGGGGTATCGGTGCCGCTCGGCTGGGACGAGGTCGAACAGACGACGGGTGGCGCGCAATGGAACGTCGCGAACGTCCATGAGCGGCTCGACGCGCTGAAGGAAGATCCGTGGAAAGACTATGCGCGCGTCAAGCAGCGCATCACGCGCGAGATGAGGGACAGGCTGGGAATGGAATCCTAGCCTTCGGCGGGCTGCTGTGACGCAGGGACCGACGGACCGTCGCCGCGCACGCGCGTTTCGCGGTTCAGGCTCGCTCCTTGCGCGCCTTGCATTGCTAGGGCTCATCGCAATGTGGAGGCACAGATGGCGCAAACGGTAGGCGATTTCATCGTTGAAAGACTGCATCAATGGGGCGTGCGCAGGATGTACGGCTTCCCCGGAGACGGCATCAACGGGGTGTTCGGCGCGCTCAACCGAGCGGAAGGAAAGATCGAGTTCATTCAGGCGCGCCACGAGGAAATGGCGGCGTTCATGGCAAGCGCCCATGCGAAGTTTACGGGCGAGCTCGGCGTCTGCATCGCGACCTCGGGCCCGGGCGCGGCTCACCTGGTCACGGGGCTCTACGATGCGCGGCTCGACCATATGCCGGTGCTTGCCATCTGCGGACAGCAGGCGCGCGCCGGGCTCGGCGCGCACTATCAGCAGGAGATCGATATCGCCTCCATGCTGAAGGATGTCGCGGGCTCGTACGTGCAGCAGGCAAGCGTTCCCATGCAGGTGCGGCATATGGTGGACCGGGCGGTGCGCATCGCGCTCGGCGAACGCCGCGTCACCGCCATCGTGCTGCCGAACGATTTGCAGGAGCTCGAATTTTCACCGCCGCCGCGCAAGCACGGCACGGCGCATTCGGGCGTGGGCTATGCTCGTCCGCGTGTCGTGCCGCAGCCCGCTGAGCTCGCGCGCGCCGCCGATGTGCTCAACGCCGGCAGTCGCGTCGCCATTCTCGTCGGCGCCGGCGCGCTGCATGCGACCGACGAGGTCATCGCGGTTGCCGAGAAGCTCGGCGCCGGCGTCGCCAAGGCGCTGCTCGGCAAGGCCGTGGTTCCCGACGAGTACCCATGGGTGACGGGATCCATTGGCTTGCTCGGCACGAAGCCGAGCTGGGAGCTCATGACGAGCTGCGACACGTTCTTCATGATCGGATCCGGCTTCCCTTACTCCGAGTTCCTGCCGAAGGAAGGCGAAGCGCGTGGCGTACAGATCGACATCGACCCTGGCATGCTGAGCTTGCGCTATCCGATGGAAGTGAACCTCGTCGGAGACACAGCTGAAACGCTGCGTGCGTTGCTGCCGCTGCTCGATCAGAAGACCGACGATAGCTGGCGCAAACGCATAGTCGGCTGGACCGACGAATGGTGGAAGACGCTCGACAAGCGCGCGCACCAGGCGGCGAAGGTCGGCGTCAATCCGCAATTGCCGTTTACGACGCTCTCTCCGCGCTTGCCGCATGACGTGATTCTGACGAGCGATTCGGGTTCGTGCGCGAACTGGTATGCGCGCGATCTAAAGATACAGCGCGGCATGATGTGCTCGCTTTCAGGCGGTCTCGCGTCGATGGGCGCCGCGGTGCCCTACGCAATCGCCGCGAAGTTCGCGCACCAAGGCCGGCCCGTCATTGCGATGGTCGGTGACGGGGCCATGCAGATGAACAACATGGCCGAGCTCATCACCGTCGCCAAATACTGGAAGCGCTGGGCCGATCCGCGTTGGATCTGCATGGTGCTCAACAACGAAGACCTCAATCAGGTGACGTGGGAGCAACGCGTGATGGAGGGCGATCCGAAGTTCGAAGCTTCTCAGGATATTCCGAACGTGCCGTTTCACCGCTTCGCCGAGTTGATCGGCTTGAAGGGCATCTACGTCGATAGCGCGGAGGGAATCGCGTCGGCTTGGGACGAGGCGTTGGCCGCGCGTCAGCCAGTGGTGCTCGAAGTGAAGACCGATCCCGAGGTTCCGCCGCTACCGCCTCACGTTACGCTGCAGCAGGCGCGTCACTTCGCTCGAACGCTCATGCACGGCGACCCGCAAGAGCGCCACATCATCGCCGATACCGCCAAGCAAGTGATGGCTTCCGTGCTGCCGGGCAAAAAGGAGTGATGACCGACGATCGTGAGATGAGAACGACAAGCCCGATCGGCCGGCTTCCATGAGCAGGGGCCGGCCCAGGGCGTCGGACTCCGCCGAGGGCGAGTCGTGTGCTGCTCGCCGGCAATCTAATGGACGATGCGGACGCTAAGCACGACGCGTCGCCCAACGCCTCGCCATGAGTGCCACGAGTGCGAGGCCGAGCGCCGTTCCGATCGCGCCGCGATGCATGTCCAGTTGCAGCGACGCGCACGTCTCTTTTGCCTCCGCATCGAAGCGACCGCGTATGCGGTGCGCGCCGTGGACCGGCTGCCACAGATCGACCGGCCGCCCGGGCGCGGGCGGTGTGTCGCGCTCCTGCGCCGCGTAAGCCTTTCGCGCGAGATAGCGATCGAGTAGACCGGGCGCGACCTTCGTCGCGAGGATAGCCTTGATGGAAGAAAGCCCGACGAACATTTCGCGGCGCCGGTGCAGCGCGGCCCAGACGATCGCGCGCGCCGCGACCTCGGGCTGATAGACGGGCGCGACGGGCCGCGGGGCGCCCGGCGTGCGACATAGGGCCCAGTCGAACTGCGGCGTGTTCAACGCCGGCATCTGCACCATTGTCACGTGTATGCCGCTTTTCTCATGCTCCAATTCACATCGCAGGGCATCGGTAAAGCCGCGAATGGCGAACTTGGCGCCGCAGTAAGCCGATTGTAGGGGGATGGCTCGATAGGCGAGCGCCGAGCCAACCTGGACGATGACCCCGCGATTGCGCGTGGTCATCCGCTTCAGTGCCGCCATCGTCCCCCAGACGTAGCCGAGATAGGTCACGTCCGTTACACGCTCGAACTCGGCCGGCGCGATGCGTGCGACCGGCGAGAATACGGTTACCATTGCGTTGTTGACCCAGACATCGATCGGGCCGAGCGAGTCTTCGACTTGCTCCGCCGCTGCATCCACGGCATCGGCCTGGCTCACGTCGATTGCAATCGGCAGCGCCTTGACCCCCAGTGCGCGTGCAGCCTGGGCGGTGTCCTCGAGCGCGTGCGCGTCGCGAGCGATCAGCGCGACATCGGCGCCCTCACGTGCGAAGGCGAGCGCCGCGGCACGGCCGACGCCGGCGCTCGCGCCGGTCACGACGACGACTTTCGGCAAGGGGGAGTGCGGCATGGCAAGTCTCCTTGAAGTCGAACTTCTCCTCGACGGATGCGTCAAGCCCGCGGCGTCCGCGTCTTTTTGCATCCGTCTTCGCGTTCTCTTGCATGACGCATGCCGCGCATACCTTCTATCGATGAAGCTGTGTGCGCTGCGCGTAGCCGCCGTTTCATTGCCGGAGCCGGCGCGTGCGCGCAAGCGGCATTGCCTTTGCTGCAACCCGCCTCGTGCTTTCCCTTTCGTTGTTACAACGGTCCCCTTGTCATGAGCGCACTTGTCCTTTCCCGTCTGCAGTTCGCCTGGGTCATCGCGCTACATATCCTTTTGCCCGCATTCACCGTCGGCCTTTCTTGTTACATCGCGACGCTGGAAGTGCTGTGGTGGGCGACCGGACGCGATGTCTATCGCCGGCTCTCGGTCTTCTGGCTTCGCATCTTTGCCGTGTCGTTCGGCATGGGCGTGGTATCGGGAATCGTCATGCCGTTTCAGTTCGGAACGAACTGGAGTCGCTTCTCGGCCGCGGCGTCGAGTGCCATCGGCGCGCAGATGACTTACGAGGTGCTGACGGCGTTTTTTCTCGAATCCGCGTTCCTCGGCGTGTTGTTGTTCGGCCGCAAGCTCGTGCCGCAGTGGGCACATGCGTTCTCGGCGATCTTCGTCGCGCTCGGCACGCTCATGTCTTCCTTTTGGATTCTGGCCGTCAATAGCTGGATGCAAACGCCACGCGGCTTTCACATGGTCGACGGCAAGTTCGTGCCCGACAGCATGCTCGCCGTGATCTTCACGCCGTCGTTCCCTTATCGGCTCGCTCATACCGTGACTGCGTTCCTCGTGACGACGGCCTTCGTCATATTGGGCACGGGGGCGCACTATCTGCTCAAGCGGCGTGCTCCGGAAGAGAGTCGCGTCATGGTCAACATGGCGCTCTTTTTTCTGACTGTGATGGTTCCGTTGCAAATCGCGTTAGGCGATGCGCACGGCCTCAACACGCTCAAGTATCAACCTGTGAAAATCGCCGCGATGGAAGGCCTATGGGACACGGGCCGGCGCATACCGGCCAATCTATTCTCGATTCCCGACGACGAGAAAGAGACCAACCACTTCGAAATCTCCGTTCCCGTGCTTGGCAGCATCTATCTGACACATGATCCGAACGGGCTCGTGCACGGCTTGAAGGACTGGCCGCGCGAAGACCGGCCTGTGGTGCCGATCGTCTTCTTCGCCTTTCATATCATGGTGCTGATAGCGGTATTGATGCTGGTCGTGGTGGGGTGGGGCCTGGCGCTCTGGCGCGGACGAAAGCTCTACGCGAATCGGACGTGGCTCGCGCTCGCGCGCACCGCCATGCCGATCGGATTCATCGCGGTGATCGCCGGATGGACGACCACCGAGGCGGGCCGTCAGCCCTGGACGGTTTATGGATTGATGCGAACCGCCGATTCAGTGACGCCGTCGCTCACAACCGGCGATGTCGCGCTGTCGCTTGCGCTTTATGTCATCTGCTACATCGTGATTTTCGGCTCCGGGCTCGTCTTGATGAAGCGGCTCGTCCACATCGGCCCGACCCTACCCGAGGAGCCGCCCGCAATCAAGCCCGAGAAGCGCGCGGCGAGGCCGCTGTCGGCCGTGCGAGGTTCGTCCGATTCGACGCGCAACGAAGCCGCGTCCGTCCCTGGCACGGGAGGCGACGATGCATCCGCTTGACCTCGTACCGCTTTGGGCGGCCATTCTCGGCTTCGGCGTGCTGATGTATATCCTGCTCGACGGCTTCGATCTCGGCGTGGGCATTCTATTCTTGCTACGCAAGTCAGAGGCGGATCGCGACCTCATGATCGAATCCGTGTCTCCCGTCTGGGATTTCAACGAGACTTGGCTCGTGCTCGGCGGCACGGCGTTGCTCGCCGCGTTCCCAGGCGCATTCGCGATCGTCGTGCCGGCCGTCTACTTCCCGGTACTCATCATGTTGCTCGGCCTCGTCTTTCGCGGCGTGGCGTTCGAGTTTCGCGGGGTGCCCGAAGCGAACAAGGCGCTGTGGAACGTCGCCTTCTGCATCGGTTCGCTGATTGCCACCTTTGCGCAAGGCGTGGTGCTCGGTATGTTCGTCGAGGGATTTCCGCAAGCGAACGGTCAATACATCGGGACGAGCTGGAATTGGGTCAGGCCGTTTCCGATTTTCACGGGCCTTGGGCTCATCGCCGGCTACACACTCCAAGGCGCCACCTGGCTCATCATGAAGACCGAGCATGATTTGCAGCAGTGGGCGCGCCACGTCGCGCAGCGCGTCATGGTGCTCGTCTTCATCTTTATTGCAGCGGTGAGCCTCTGGACGCCGTTGATGAGCGCTCGCATCGAGGCGCGTTGGTTCAGCTGGCCCAACATTGCATTCTTCTCGCCGGTGCCGATCGTGACGGTGGCGCTCGCCGCGCTGCTCGTCTGGGGCGCGCGCGGCAAGCGCGAAGTGCTGCCTTTCGTCTGCTCGGTGGGACTCTTCTTCGTTTCGTTCACGGGGCTCGTGATCAGCCTTTGGCCCTACATTGCGCCGCCCTCGATGACGCTATGGGACGCGGCATCGTCGACCGTCACGCACGAGTTTCTCATGATCGGCACGGCGTTCGTGTTGCCGATCCTCATCATGTATGTGGTCTGGTCGTACTGGGTGTTCAGAGGAAAGGCGCGCGGCCATGCCGGGTATGGGCACGAATGACGATCGAGGCAGGACGGGATCGGTGAAGAACGGCTGAGACTAAGACTTCGCCGTCTTCACCTCACGCTTGCTACTTTTTCTCGTCGCCTTCGCCTTCTTCCACGCGCTCGAGCGAAAACACTTGCTCGCCGCGCGCGCCGTTGACGCTGTCGATATCGACGATGCCGCGCCGCTCGATGCGCCACCCTTCCCGCGTCGAGATCACAGGCATCGTGCCGCCGGCGCGTGTATCGAGGGTGACGAGACCTTCGTCCGGTATCGGCACGGAGTTCTCGGTCGTCGCGTTCGAGTAGACGATGTTGTCCTGCCACTGAGATTCCTCACGCCGGGCCTCGAGGCCCTTGCCGTCGGTATCCACGGTGTTGCCGGACGCTGCCATGCCCTTATTGTCTACGGACGCGATCCGCGCGTTTGCGCGTTCGACCGGGTCGCCGCTCTCATCCCCCGACGTTCCATGTTCGATCGGCGGTAAAGGCGCCGGATTCTTCGCGGCGACAGACTGGGGCGACGTGGAAACTTTCGTTTTGCCGAACTCGCGCGCCTGCGTCTTGGCATCGGGCGTCTCGGTGCCGGCCGCCGGCGTCTTGGCGGGACTCTTTGCGGCTATTTCATTTTGTTGCGCTTGGGTCGGGTTTTGCTCTGCATTTTGCACGATGGTTCCCCCACAATGGACTTGTGCACTCCTTTGATATGTCGCAACGGGCATGCCAAGGACGGCCCTATCCATCAGGCCTTTACAATTCACCACGTGCGCGCATCGCTGCGATACGGTCCGCCGTTCTGCAGGCGATTGCCTGAATGGTCAACGAAGGGTTCACGCCCCCCACGGTCGGGAACACCGAGCCATCGCAAATCCAGAGGTTGGGAATATCCCAGCTTCGGCAATCGGCGTTGACGACGCTGGTGCGTGGATCGTCGCCCATGCGTGCCGTGCCGTTCAAATGGCACGTGTCGTCGGTTTGAAGCCATATTTCGCGAGCCCCGGCGGCCGCTAACGCTTTGCCCATGAAGTCGAGCGCGTGACCGATGAGTCGCTTGTCGTTGTCGCAGAATGAATGCGTCACGCGCGCGATCGGAAGGCCGAGCGAATCCTTTTCGTCCGCGAGCGTGACCCGATTCGTCTCCTGCGGCATCGTTTCGCCGACCATCTTGAGCCCCGCCTGATGGTTGTACTTCGCCATCTCATCATGGAGTGTCTGCCCCCAAAGGCCACGTCCGTTTTGCACGGCAACCCAAGCATTCGGCAACGGGCCCTGGCTCATATAGCAATAGCCGCCGAAAAAGTCCTTGCCTTCATCGGTGTAGTTCCAGTGCTCGGTCATCGCGAGCGAAGGCGGTCCCTTGTACCAGCGCACCTCTTCGTTCATGATCCCCCACGCCGCCTGGTTAGCCTGCACCATCAGGTTCTTGCCGACGAGGCCTGACGATCGGTTCGCGAGTCCTTCGGGAAAGCGCGACGTCGCGGACATCAGCAAGAGGCGCGGCGTTTCGATCGCGTAGCCGGCAACGACAACGTTGCGAGCGCGCTGAAATTGCCAGCGACCCTCGCGGAAATATTCGATTCCCGTGCAGCGATCATTCGAATCGACATCGATGCGGCCCACCATGGCAAGGTCGCGGATTTCCGCGCCGGCCCGAACCGCGCGCGGTATCCACGTAACGAGCGCGCTTTGCTTCGCATTCGTCGAGCAGCCGGTCACGCAGAATCCGCGATAGACGCAGGGATGGGCGCGGCCGCGTGGAGCGGAGAGCGTTGCGAGCGGCGTCGGGCACCAACGGATGCCGAGCGCTTCGGCGCCGCGCGCAAGGACGAGTGCCGCTTCATTGAGCTCGTGCGCACGGTAGGGGTAGCGGGGCCTTGCGGGTCCCCACGGATAGCGCACGGGCCCGGATATCTTCAGCGCATCCTCGACGTAGCTGTAATAGCGCCACATTTCGCGCCAATCGACGGGCCAGTCCGCGCCATAGCCGAGCATGCTGCGCGACTTGAACCATTCGGGGCGAAAGCGCAGCGAGACCATCGCGAAGTGCACCATGCTGCCGCCTACCGCGCGTCCGCTGTTGTTGCTGCCGAGCTTCAGCGGCCAGTCGCCGTCGCAAATGCGGTCATCGGTCCAGTAAAGCTTCGCTTGGTGCGTCTCGTCCGACGCGAATTCCTCGAGCGGGCGCCACCATGCGCCAGCATCGAAAGCCACGACCGAAAAGCCTTGCTCGGCGAGCCGGCAAGCGAGCGTTCCGCCGCCCGCACCGGTGCCGATAATCGCGAAATCGACAGGCTCGTCGACGGGGTACTCGCGCATCGGCACCCAGCCGCCGATCGTAAAGACGTCGGGCGCGCGGCCATTCTTGCCGCGCGGCGTATGCATCGCGTCATCGAGCACGGGCGTTCCCCTTTGCAGCTTGCGCCTCGCGGCCCGGGCGCGCTTCGACGGCTTCCCAAGGGTCGCGCCGATTGGCCTGCATGCGGACATACCCGCGCGGATTGGCCGGGCCGCCGAAGCCGATCTCGCTCCAGGCGTGAGGATGCGAGTAGTAGGCGGAGCCGATGTCGTGCAGCAGACGAAGACTGAAAAAAACGTCGCACGGCATGCCCCGCCACGACGGATGATCGAGTTCGCCGCGCTGCATGCGGGAAAGCAGATCGAGTTGGGCCTCTTCGCTCAGGTCCGCGAAAGCCGCGTGATGACGTGCGCGGCTTTCCTCATCGATCGCGGCGAGACCGGTTCGCCAGGCTTCTCGCAGCGGCGGCAGGCGCGCGTCGCGGTAGCCGTCGCGGGCATCGTCGGCGAGCTTCGTATCGACGAGCCCTGCCACCGGGATGCGCGGCGGCGCGAAGCGTCGATGTTCGGCGTCGACGGACTCGTCGAGCGATTGCGGCACGATGGCGGCCGCGAGTGCGCAAAGCGCTCGCCATTCGGTGTCGGTGCAAAAGCGCGGCGCATTCGGTTGCGCGAGACGTTTCTCGATGACGGCGCGCGTAGCGTCGTCCCACGAGGGCGTATCGCGCTTCGCCAGCACGTCGTAGCCCGGATAGCGCGACCGAGCGGGTTCGTTCATGGTTGGCGGCCTCCCCTTTCATGCAACTCCGTCTCGCGCAATCGCAATGCCGCGAGGCCGGCCGTGGCAAGGGCGGTGAAGCTCGGCGGCGCCGGTAGCGGCGGCCCGTTCAGCACGTTCTGCGACCAGTTGCGCCAGCCGCCTTGTTGCCGCGCGACACCGCGTGTGTGGAACGCAACGCCGATCGCGCCGAGCGCGGCCGTGACGCGCAGCCATAGACGTGTCCACCAGCGCTCGCGCGGTGTGGCGAGCGCCGCGCGCAGAAGCAACGCGGCCGCAACCGGCGGCACGGAGACGGGCGCATACATGGCGCGGTGCTGAAATGCGCCGCGGAAATGCAGGAGGCCGACTTCGCCGACGGTGCCGGCGAGTCCCGCGGCCGTCAGCAGTGCGAGCGCCTTGCCGGCCGGCATCCCGAAGAGGCAGGGAGCGTCGGCGGGCTCGTCGCGCAGCCTCTCGCCGACCGCGCCGAGCGTGCCCGATAAAAACAGCGCCATTGGCGCGCCGAGCGGCGCCCCGTAAAAGAGGTTGTGCCAGCTCCAACCCCCCGGCCGTTTCAGCACGTTGTAGAGGTGAAAGCCCGTGCCGGCGATGCCCACGCCCGCCGCGGCCATGTACACCGCGCGGCGCAGGCTGTGGGTGCTCTCGAGGCGGTCGGCGCCGCCGTGGATGCCCGCGATCAGCGACAGTGCACCCGCTGCAAGCGGCACGAACATGCCCGGATTGATATACGAGCCGCGGTAGTGCTCGATGGCGGAATCGGTGAGCGCCGACCACGCGAGCAGCGCTGAGCTGCGGTTGAAAGCGCGCGCCGCGGCGATATGCGTGGCCATTTCCGCTGATGGGCGCGCTCGAGCGTGCTCGATGATTGCCGGCGCGACCGCTTTGGAGCGCCGCAGCGCGGGGGCATCGCGGCGCGCCGGTTTCGTGAATGCCCTCGCCGCGGCGATTCCGCCTGCTATGCCCGCTGCAATGCCCAGCGCCGTGAGCAGTCCGTCGTATGATCGGCTCATCGTGACGTCCGCGCGCTCATATCGCATAGCGCTCGGCGTCGCGGCGCTTGAGCTCCAGACCGCAGCCGGGGCGTGACAGATCGGGCACGATCGCGCCGTCCCGTGGACGCGGCGCGCCGTCGAACAGCATCGATTCAATGCGAACGTGGTCGTGGAACCATTCCTGGTGACGCAGGCGCGGCGCCGCCGCGGCAACGTGCAGATGCAACGCCGGCGCGCAATGCGCGGAAAGCGGGATGTGCCAGGCATCGCAAAGGTCAGCCGCTTGCAGAAAACCCGTCACGCCGCCGCAGCGAGTCAAATCCGCCTGCATGACGTCGACCGCTTCAGCTTCGAGCATGTGACGAAAATCATCGGCCGTATAACCATATTCGCCGGCCGCGATATCCATCGACGCCGGTGCTGCGCACCGCACCGCATTGAGTCCGGCGAGGTCGTCCGATGAGACAGGTTCTTCGAACCAGGAAACCCCGTGCTGCGCGAAACGCTCGGCACAGTCGAGTGCTTGCTTGACGGTGAGCGCGCCATTTGCATCGACGAAAAGCTCGCGCTCGCCGATGGCGTCGCGCGCCGCTTTCACGCGTTGCGGATCCCGCGCGGGATCGCTGCCGACCTTCATCTTCACCGCCCGGCAGCCGTCGTTCTCGACCCATCGCACGAATTGCTCGCGCAGTTGTGCGTCGGTATAGCTCGTGAAGCCGCCGCTCCCGTAGATCGGCACGCATTCGCGCGCCCTGCCGCCCAGCAGGCGCACGAGCGGGACCTCGACGAGCCGTGCATTGAGGTCCCAGAGCGCACAGTCGATGGCCGAGATGCCGGTCGCCGCGAGCCCGGAGCGGCCGAGGTTGCGCACGCGCCGCCAGAGTTTCAGTGAAAGCGCGCGGATGCGCCTCGCGTCCGCATGCAGGAGTTCAGGAGCGAGCGTATCGACGATGAGGCTCGCCGCGCTGGCATCGGTATAGGTATAGCCGAGCCCGGTGCAGCCGCCCGCATCGATTTCGACGACGACGATCGTCGTCGCATTCCATTCGAACGTGCCATCCGCTTCCGGCAGGTCGGTCGGAATTTTATAGGGCCGCGCGCGCACGGCCGCGATAGGGGTGGTATCCGTCGCGGCGTGAAAGTCGTCGGAAGCGTCTTTGATCGGCGTGGCGCCGGGTGCTGAGTTGGCGGGCGAATCCTGATGTGCGTTCATCGTGGTTCTGCGAAGGGAATGCTTACGAACGTGAACCAATCAGCAAGCGGCATGCCGCATGCCGGCCCCATTCGTCATGTTTGCTGCCATCCGCCGCCCAGCGCTTTGTAGAGCGCGACGAGATCGGTCGCGACTTGGGTCGTAGCCTGCACGTATTGCTGCTTAGCCTGCGCAAGGCGAGTTTGAGCATCGAGGACCTGAATGAACGTGCTGAACCCCTTCGCATAGCGTTCGCGCGCGAGATCGAATGCCGATTGGTCGGCATCGACGCTACGCCCGAGTGCGTCGCGGTGAGCCAGATCACTGCGGTAGACGGCGAGCGCATTGTCGACGTCGCGCAGCGCGACGAGCACCGTCTTGCGATAGTCGAGCGCCGCCTCGGCTTCCCGCGCGTTGCTGAGTCTTAGATTCGCGCGTAGCGTGCCGCCCGAAAAAATCGGCAGCGAAATGGCGGGCCCGAACGAATAAAAAAGATGGGACCAGCGGGCGAGGTCGGACGAGTACTGCGCACGCGTGCCGATTTGT
This sequence comes from Trinickia sp. EG282A, assembly GCF_040965455.1. Classification (NCBI taxonomy): domain Bacteria; kingdom Pseudomonadati; phylum Pseudomonadota; class Betaproteobacteria; order Burkholderiales; family Burkholderiaceae; genus Trinickia; species Trinickia sp. EG282A. Next base: position 611,877 of record NZ_JBFRCC010000004.1, read on the forward strand.
CCCGTCAGCGAAATGTCGGGAAAGAACTGCGCGACGGCCACGCCGACGTTCGCCGTTGCCGCATGCAGTTGCGCCTCCGCCTGGCGAATATCCGGTCTGCGCCGCGCAAGCGTCGCGGGAAGGCCGATCGAGACGCTCGGAGGTACCGGCGGGACCGCTTCGTGCCGCTCCAGCTCAGCGTCGAGCGAACCGGGCGGTGCGCCCACGAGCAGCGCGAGCCCGTTCTCGGCTTGGACGATCTGACCGTCGTAAGGCGGCAGTTGTGCTTCGGTGTCGGCAACTTGCGCGGCGGCCTGCTTCACGTCGAGCGCGCTCGCGAGTCCGACCGACGCCTGACTTTGCGTGAGCCGCAGCGTTTGCTGAGCATCGTCAACGAGTTGCTTCGCGAGGTCGTATCCCGCTTGCGCCCCGCGCAGTTGCAAATAGGTTTGGGCCACCTCGGCCTCGAGCGAAAGCAGCGCGTCGTTGCGGCTTTCGCCGGCCGCCTGAACCTGAGCCTGCGCCGATTCGACCGACCGGCGCACGCGGCCGAAAAAGTCGAGCTCCCACGAAGCATCGAAGCCGGCCTGCCAGAGATTGATGGGCGAACTCAGGTTATTGAGTGCGTTTTTCAGGCCGTTACCGGCGGCGGCACCGGCACCCGGGGAGATTTTATCGATAGGCGAACCCGGCTGCGCGAGTCTGTCCGCATCGTCGTAAACTCCATTCTCTTGGAGAAGCCCTTTGAGCCCGAGTTGTTCGCGCTGATAGCGTGCGCTCGCGCGCAGGTTTGGAAGCCCTTGCGCCGCCGTCGATTGCACCTGGATACGCGCCTCGGCGATACGCAGGACCGCTTGCTGCAAGTCGAGATTGCCGGCCCGCGCGCGCTCGATCAGCCGGTCCAACATCGGGTCCTGAAACGCATGCCACCAGCGCGGATCCGGGTCGGCATCGACAACGACGGGCGATTCGTGCCGCGCCGCCCCCGCCGTTGCCGCCTTTTCGTTGCGCTGCAGGTCGTGCCATCCGGCGGGGGCATGCGCGTCCGGCGGGCGGAAATCGGGGCCGACGGTGCACGCGGCCAGCGTGGCGGCAACCGTAAGCAGCAGGCCGAGCGGGCAACGCAACGAGCGTGCGGAGCGTCTCTTCGTCGTCGCCATCGCTCAATGCCCCCCGCCACCGGCCGCCTTTCCGGGCGAAAAGAAGAACATGAAGGGCACGCAGACGGCGCACAGGATCGTCAGCATCGCGAACACGTCGATATAGGCGAGCATCGATGCCTGCTCGATATACGTCTGATACATCATTCCGTTGGCCGTTTGCGCGGCCAGCGCGGGAGGCTGACCGATGAAGCTCGTGATTGCCGCGGCACGCTCGTGCGTCGCATCGACGAAGTTCTGCGAAAGCGTCGACATATGCGGAGACAAGTGCGCCATGCGTGCCTGAGTCCGTTCCCGCACGAGCGCGGTGGAGACGGAAATACCCACCGATCCGAAGACGTTGCGGAACATCGTAAACAGCGCGGAGGCATCGTTGTTGAGATCGGGCGGTATGCTCAGATAGGCGATCGACGTGATCGGCACGAAGAGGCAGCCGATGGCGACGGATTGTGCCAGGCGCATTTTGACGAGCGTCTCGTAATCGATGTCGGGGGCGAGCGTGTGCGTGTACGCGAGCGCGGCCGCCAGCACCGCGAAGCCGAAAGCGATGATGAAACGCGTTTCGATTACAGGCATCAGGCGGCTCACGATCGGGATCTCCATCGTGATCAGCACGGCGCCGGGGGATAGCACGAGGCCCGCCAACGTCGCCGTGTACCCGAGGTGCTGTTGGGCCAGTTGCGGGATCAGCACCGCGCTGCCGTACAGAATCATCGCGAACGCTGACATGGCGGCGCAGCCGAGCGCGAAGTTTCGGTCTTTCATCACATCGAGCCGAACGACCGGGTGCTTCGCATAGCTGAGCCAGAGCGAAGCGCCAACGATCCCGATTGCCGCCAGCGCCGCGAACGTGCGAATGAAGCCGGAGCCGAACCAGTCTTCGTCCTCGCCCCGATCGAGCATGACCTGAAGACAGCCGAGGCCCACGGCCAAAAGCGCGATGCCGATATAGTCGATCGACAGCTTTTCGCCGCTTTTGCGGGCCCACGGCGGATCCTCGACGAGCGCCTGTACGCCGAGCGTCGCGACGATGCCGACGGGCACGTTGAGCAGGAACACCCAGCGCCAGGTGAAGTGATCCGTGATCCAGCCGCCGAGCGTCGGCCCGAGCACCGGGGCGACGACGATCGCCACGGCCGAAATCGAAAACGCGCGGTTTCGCTGGGCGGGGGGGAACGTATCGAGAATGATCGACTGCTGATTCGGTTGCAAGCCGCCGCCGAAGAACCCTTGCAGGACGCGAAATACGATAAGTTCTCCTAAATTCGTCGCGATGCCGCAGAGAAACGAGCAGACGGTGAACGAGACGATGCAGAGCATGAAGTAGCGTTTGCGGCCGATGAGCCGCGCGAGGAACGCCGAGATCGGCAGCACGATGCCGTTCGCGACGAGATACGAAGTCAGCGTCCATGTTGCCTGGTCGTAGCTCGACGACATCGTCCCCGCGATGTGCGGCAACGCGACGTTGACGATCGTCGTGTCGAGGATCTCCATGAACGCCGCCAATGTGACGACGACGGCGATGAGCCACGGGTTCGCTGAGGGGCGCCACTGCTCGGTCGGCATTTCGTCAACTCGTCGCTTGGGTCATATCGGTCACTTGAAATAGACGGTCGGCTCGACCGAGAGGCCGAAGGGCAACGGATGATCCTTCGGCATTCCGCTGTCGATGACGATTTTCACCGGCACCCGTTGGACGATCTTCACGAAGTTGCCCGTCGCGTTTTCGGCGGGGAAGGCGGAAAAGCGCGAGCCGCTGCCCTGCTGGACGCTGTCCACATGGCCATGCAGTTCGAGGCTCGGGTAGGCGTCCACGTCGATCTTGACTTTGTCGCCCGGGCGCATCCGATCGAGCTGCGATTCCTTGTAATTTGCTACGACCCAGACGGGCGGCGTCACGAGCGAAAAGAACGTCGTGCCGGCCTGCAGATAGCTGCCGAGCTGCACGTTGCGACGGGTGACCCAGCCGTCGGCCGGCGCGCGAATTTCGCACCAGCCGAGGTTGAGCTCGGCCTGAGCCAGCTGCGCATGGGCCTGAGAGACGGACTCGCGGCGCTCCTCGACGGCGACGGTCGCCTGGCGGATCTGATCGGGCACGAGCGCCGCCGTGGCGAGCCGTGCGTCGGCTTGCCGGACGTTGGCGCGCGCGGTCGCGGCGCGCGCGTCGGCCGCGTCGATGTTTTGCTGCGTGGTGGCGCGCAGATCGACGCCGTGCTCGCGCGCATAGTCCTTCTCGGCTTGCCGCAGGTCCGCGCGAGCCGATTCCGTTTCCGCCTCAGCCTGCCGATAGGCGGCCGGGTACTGCACGCGTGCGATGTCGAGCTGCACTTCGGCCGCATGTAATTGGGCATCGGCGAGGCCGAGCTGGGCTCGCGCTTCGTCGACGCGTGCCTGGTAGTCGCGCTTGTCGATGACAAGAAGCAAGTCGCCCTTGTGGACGTAGACGTTGTCGTTGATCGCAAGGCTGACGACGTAGCCGGAGACCTTCGGCGCGATTGCTATCGCGTTGCCGTCGGTATAGGCATCATCGGTCGATTCCTGGTTGCGTGTGGAGAACCACCAGAAGAACGCACCGATTCCGATTGCGACGACGGCGACCGCCAGAATGACGAGCGGCAGCTTTTTGCGCGGCTTACGTCCGTTTCCTGTGCCTTCCGACTCTTTCCGATCAGGGCGGTCGTCGCCGTTCGAGCGGCGTTCGCTTTTGCCCGCGTCTTCTTGATGGCCTGCTTGCTTGGAGGATTCTTCTCCTTCGTTCATGGGGTCAAGGCGGCAATGGGTTGACGAAAGAATGGATAAACAAACGTGCACGAACGTCCGCAATGGCCATGCCCGGCAGGTGCACTGGCATGTGCCGTGCGCGAGGCACTCGCAAGGGGTTCGGCCGCGCGCAAGCGTGCGCTGGCCAGGGAAATCCAGAGAAGCTTTTACACGGCGACGGGAGTGCCCGCGCAGCGGTTGCTCGGCCTGAATCAGGCATAAGCCTTGCGGCTCGCGGGACGTTCGATGCATCAACGAAAGGCAGAGCATCATGGGCGACAAAGACAAGGAAGTCCGGCAAGCGCAGGATCAACGTCATACCGATGAGCATGACGAACAGCGCGAGGAAGAGCGCATCGACCGAGGTGTCGAGGATACGTTCCCGGCCAGCGATCCGACGGCAGTCGGGGGTGCCACGCGAATCGAATCCGGGCGCGAGGCGAACGGCGAGGGCAAGCCGAGCGAAGACGACGGAGCGCCCGGTAGCACGCCCGGCAAGCAGCGGGACGACGATTCTTCCAGCGGACAATGAAAACGGCGCCGCTCGAGTATCTCGCCCATGCGGCGGGACCGGCGAGCGAGCCGACGCAGCAGCTGGAGTGGGCTCTCATCGCGTTGGTCTCGGCGGTCGTCATCATCATCACCGTCCTGCTCGTGGGAGCGATCGCGCGCAGGCGGCCGGGCGCGCGGACCGACCGCGTCGGGGCGGAATCGGTCGGTGTACGGTGGATCTATGTCGGAACGGGAATATCGACCGTCGCGCTGTTCGCGGCGCTCATTTATACGATGGTGACGCTCGAATCGGTGGCGTCTCCGCACCGCGAGCCCGGACTGACGATCGACGTCACGGCGTACGACTGGTGGTGGAAGGTCGAATACCCGGACCCGGACAATCCTTCGCAGAGCTTCGCGACAGCGAACGAGATTCATATTCCCGTCGGCGTGCCGGTACAAGTGAAACTGCGCAGCGCCGATGTGATTCACGCTTTCTGGGTGCCGCAACTCGCGGGCAAAACCGAGACGATTCCCGGCCAGATCAACGAGCAGTGGATTGAAGCCGATGCGCCGGGCATCTATCGCGGGCAATGTTCGCAGTTTTGCGGCGCGCAGCATGCGCATATGGCGTTCGAAGTCGTGGCGGAGCCGGCCGCGCAGTTCGATGCATGGCGCCGTTCGCAGGCGCAGGGCGCCGCGGCGCCGGCGGCGCCCGACGCGATCGCCGGCAAGCGCATTTTCAACGATCGTTGCGCGGGTTGTCATAGCGTGCGCGGAGGCGGAGCAGCCGGCATGCAAGGGCCCGACCTCACTCATCTCGCGTCGCGGCGCCTCATCGCGGCGGGCCAGCTCACCAATACGCCGGAAAACCGGCTCGACTGGATCGAGCACGCGCAGCAATTGAAGCGCGATTCGTTGATGCCTTCGATGCCGTTGTCGGCGTCCGATGCCACTGCCTTATCCGCCTATCTCGCCACACTGCAATAACAAAGGAGCTTGTCGATGTCCGATACGCCCGCATCGTCATCGTCCCTTCCCGGCGAATCGCAGAACTCGTTGCGGCTATCGCGGCCGCTCGTGCGCGGAACCATCGATGCCGAAGGCGAGGCGCGCCTTCGCGAGATGTGGGAGACGCGGCCCGGCTGGCGGGGATGGTTTTCGACAGTCGATCATAAGGAGATCGGCCTTCGCTATCTCGTCACCTCGTTCGTCTTTCTGCTGATCGGCGGGCTCGAAGCGCTCGTGATGAGAATTCAGCTGGCGGGGCCGAACGAGACGCTGCTGACGCCCGAAGCATACAACCAGCTTTTCACGATGCACGGGCTGACGATGATCTTCCTCTATGCGCTGCCTGTGCTCTCGGGGTTCTCGAACTATCTTTGGCCGCTCGTCTTCGGCGCGCGCGACATGGCTTTGCCGAGGCTCAACGCGTTTTCGTATTGGGTCTATGTCTTTGCCGGCATTTTTCTGTATGCGAGCTTTCCGCTCGGACTCGGCGCCGATGCGGGATGGTTCAACTACGTGCCGCTTTCGGGGCTCGCTTACGATGTCGGGCCCAACATCGATGTCTATGCGCTCGGCATGGTCCTGCTCGGCATCTCGACGACCGTCGGTGCGGTGAACTTCATCGTCACGCTGTTGAGAATGCGCGCGGCAGGCATGTCGCTCGATCGGATACCGGTGCTCGTGTGGGGCACGTTGACGATCTCGGGCGCCAATTTGTTCGCCGTGCCTTCCGTCAGCCTCGCATTCTTCATGCTCTGGCTCGATCGCCGCATCGGCACTCATTTCTTCGATGTGACCGCCGGTGGCCACGCGCTGCTCTGGCAGCACATGTTCTGGATCTTCGCGCATCCATGGGTATATGTGGTCGTGCTGCCCGCGATGGGCATCGTCTCCGACGCGCTGCCCGTGTTCTGCCGGCGCCCGCTCGTCGGCTACGGGCCGGTTGCGATTTCCACGGTGGCCACGATGGTGATCGGCTTCGTCGTGTGGATCCACCATATGTTCGCGACAGGACTGCCGCCGCTCGCGCTGTCCTTCTTCGGATCGGCAAGCATGATCATTACGATACCGAGCGCGGTCGCGACGTTCGCCTGGGTGGCGACGATCTGGACCGGCCGGCCCGTGTTTCGTGTCCCGTTCTTCTTCTTCGCCGGTTTCGTGCTGCTTTTCGTGATCGGCGGCGTGTCGGGCGTCATGACGGCGGCCGTTCCGCTCGACTGGCAACTGACCGACACATACTTCGTCGTCGCGCATCTGCATTACGTGCTGATCGGCATCAACGTGTTTCCCGTTGTAGGCGCGATCTACTTCTGGTTCCCGAAGTTCACGGGGCGAATGATGAGCGAGCGGCTCGGGCGCATCGTGTTCTGGCTCATGTTCATCGGCTTCAATCTCGGCTTTTTCCCGATGCATATCGCAGGGCTGCTCGGCATGCCGAGGCGGATCTACACCTACGCGCCGAACATGGGCTGGAACACGGTGAACTTGCTCACCACGATCGGGTCATTCGTTTTCGCCGCGGGCGTGCTGCTCTTTCTCGTCGACGTGTTTTACAGCCGCAAGCACGGGCCGATCGCGGGCAACAACCCCTGGGACGGTCATTCACTCGAATGGGCGACGTCCTCGCCGCCGCCGCCGTACAACTTCGCCGTGCTGCCGATCATCGCAAGCCGCCATCCGCTTTGGGAGGGGCGTATCGAAGGCGAGAGCGAAGACGGACCGCGCTCGCGGATCACCGAGGGCTATCTGCTCGACCGTGGAAGAGAGGCGCTCGGAACGACCGCCCTCGAAGCCGAGCCGTACGTCATTCTGAAGATGCCCGAGGACTCTTACACGCCATTCTTCCTCGCCCTGTTCGGGGCGCTGTTTTTCACCGGTCTCGCCTTTCGTGCCTGGGTCTTTACAGGGCTGATGCTTGCCGCCTGCGCCATATCGCTGATCGTCTGGCTCTGGCCGGAGCGCGCCTTGATCCAGCGCGAGCCGGAACCGGCTTCGGGAGGTTGATCATGGCCAGCGATGCGCAATCGGCCGTCTTGCTCCAGCCCGGCAACACCGTTCCCGTCGGCAGTGCCGGCGAACGGGCAGCCGGCTGGCTCGCTTGCCTCATGCTGATCGTGACCGAAGGATCGCTCTTCGGCTATCTGATCTTTTCGTACTTTTACCTCGCCGTGCAGAACACGCGGCATTGGCCGCCTGAAGGGCTCCCGAAGCTTCCGCTCGGCTCGATCAATACGCTGATTCTTCTATCGAGCAGCGGCTTCGTCTGGCTTTGCGAGCGGTTCGTCAAGCGCGGGCGTGTGCGGTCCGCCGTCATATCGATGATCGTCGCTATCGTGCTCGGCGTCATCTTCGTGGGAATTCAGCTCCACGAGTGGCATGCGCATCCGTACGGCCTCACTTCGAATCTCTACGGCTCGCTGTATTTTACGATCACCGGGTTTCACCTGGCCCACGTGCTCGTGGGCCTCGTCGTGCTGATCTTGCTCTGCACGTGGACCGCACTCGGCTACTTCGAAGCGCATCGTCACGCCGCATTGACGATCGGTGGGCTCTATTGGCACTTCGTCGATGTGGTGTGGCTCTTCATCTTCACGACGATCTACCTGACGCCGTACTGGATCAGATAACGATTTTGCACGCGCAGCGTGCGACAAAAGTGGAAAGACTCATGGAAATGACAAGCAATGCCGAATCGATATCGCCCTGGCGAGTGTTCGTCGCGGTGCTCGCGGCGCCGGCCGCATGGACGATGCAGGTCGCCATCGCTGAAGCGCTCGTCGCGCAAAGCTGCTTTCCCTACGATGCGCCGATGCGAGCCTCGTATGCGGACGCCGCGTTGCGTGCCGTCATCGGCGTAAGCGCGGCCGCACTCCTCGTCGGTATCGCCGGGACCTATTTCTGCTGGCGTTACTGGCGCCTGCTCGCGGCGAAATCGCCGGGCGAGAAGGGCGGCCAGCAGGGTAGCCGCCCGAACGGCGAGACGTTCGTCGCGCGCGTGGGATTCCTGTCGAGCGTCGTATTCCTCTTCGCGCTGGTCGCCACCGACATCGCGACGGGGTTGATTTCCTCGTGCGGCTGACGGTGGACGCGCGGGGGACCGGAGGTTGATCTTGTTTGCACGGTTCGTCTTGTCGGCGCGGCGTCATGCCGGAGCAGCGTTCGTTCTCCTGATCGCATTCGCCGCGCTGGCCGTTTTCTTCATCCGCGTTACGCCGGCGCATTCGCAGCCATCCGGCGCCGGAGGGGATGTCTCCCCAGCGCTGATCGAGCGCGGCGCCTACCTCGCGAAGCTTGGCGATTGCGCCGGATGTCATACGGCGGCGCCGGCGAGGAACGGCGGCAAGAAGACCGATCCGTTCGCGGGCGGACTGCCGATGGGCTCGCCATTCGGAACGATCTGGACGAGCAACATTACGCCCGATCCGATCTACGGCATCGGCCGCTATAGCTATGGCGACTTCGAGCGGGCCGTGCGCGAGGGCGTCGCGCCCGGCGGCAAGCGGCTCTATCCGGCGATGCCTTATCCGTCGTTCGCGAAGATCAGCGACGACGACATGCATGCGCTTTACGCGTATTTCATGCACGGCGTGAAGCCGGTGGCGAGACCAGCCCCCAAGACAGATCTGCCGTTCCCGTTCAACCAGCGCTGGGCGCTCGTGTTCTGGGACGAGTTCTTCGCTTCGCACGAACGGTTCTCGCCGCGCGAGGACCGCGGTGTGCAATGGAATCGCGGCGCTTATCTCGTGCAGGGGCTCGGCCATTGCGGCGCTTGCCATACGCCGCGGGGCCCGGCTTATCAGGAGCGCGGGCTCAGCGACGGCGATCCGCTCTATCTCACGGGCGGCACGCTCGATCATTGGTTTGCGCCGAATCTGACAGGAGACCCCGGCTCGGGGCTCGGCCGGTTCTCGGCGGACGATATCGCCCAATTCCTGAGATACGGTCATGGCGGCGGCCTCGCGGCGTTCGGCAGCATGGTCGAGGTGATCGAGGACAGCGGGCAATACATGAGCGATGCGGACCGCCATGCCATCGCCGCCTATCTCAAGACTTTGCCGCCTCGCGCGAAGAGTGGCCAAGCGAATAGCGATCAAGAGAAGAGCGATCGTACTGTAGACGTCCTGCGCACAGGCGCGATCGAGGTGCCCGGCGCCGGCATCTACAGCGCATTCTGTGCGCGCTGCCACAAGGAAGATGGACGGGGAGAGGCGGGCAAATACCCACGTCTCGCGGGCAACCCGACAGTCATCGCACCCGAAACGACTTCATTGATGCGGCTGCTCATGGAAGGCGGGCGCGCGGCCCAAACCGATGGCGGCCCGAAGCCCGAACGAATGCCGTCGTTCGCCGGCAAGCTCACCGATACGGAAATGGCGCGCGTGCTGACTTTCGTGCGCAGTGCCTGGGGCAACGAGGCGGAGCCGGTCACGCCACGCGAAGTCCGAGTCTTGCGGCACGTCCTGCACAAGTGAACGCCGTGACCTGGTGCACGAAGGACGCTGCGCATCTCGGCACATGCATTTGCGCGGCGACGGATGGATGATGGAGACATCGAATGAAGTCTTTTGCTCGCTTTGCACGAACGGTCGCCGCCGGGGCATTCGCGGCGCTGTGCAGCAGCGCGTTCGCTCAAGGGGTCGTCACCGACGAGTCCGCGCGAAAACCCGGAACCGAGGGCGGGGTAGGCACGGCGGGAGCATCGACGGCGGCCTCGGCAACAACGGCGGTCCCGCCGGCCAGTAGCGGCACCGGCGGGGACACTTCGCGCGAGCGCGCGAAGCGTCCCGGCCCAGGAAGCAACGCCCCCGCGCGCCGCCCCGAAGCAACGAGCGGCGCATCGCCGGGCTGAGGGGGAATCGTTCCTACAAGTTCCTACAGCTTGACGCCGCCCGATTCGGGCGCGTCGGGATCGAGATCCTCCGCAGCTGTGCCGACGCCCCGCTCATACTCGTCGTCGGCGCCGAGGCTGCGCCAATAGGGCTCGCGGCCGTAGTACTCGTGAAGCGACGTGGCCCAGGAGCGGTCCGCCATGGCCGGCCAGTGGTCTCGGTCGAATCCTGGCGCGTTCTTGACGCGTTCGGACGACAGCGCGAGCAAAAAGCACTTGCGCGTCGTGTCGAGCGTCAGTGCGCTCCACGGAATGGCGAGCAGCTTGTCACCGATACCGAGAAAGCCGCCCGACGACATGACGACGTAAGCGATGCGTCCCGTCTGAACGTCGAGCATGATGTCTTTCACCTTGCCCACTTCATCGCCGTCCGTGCTGAGGATCCGGTCGCCGTCCAGCGTACTCGCAGCCATGACGTCGGGGCCGGGCCCTTCCGCCGTTTCGCTGCCTTTACCGACGATGCGTGCGCCCGCCGCGCGCGGGTCAGTAGTGTTTCCGGACATTCTTTGACTACGCATGACTGATCTCCGATTGATGCTGCCTGTTGTTCCGGCAATGGGCGTTCCGATGCGACAGTCGGCGGCTATTCGCTTTTGCCGCCGCCGTCGAGGCCGGAACCTTTGCGCCAGACTTCCTTTCCCTTCTCCGAGAGCTCGCCGCAGCTATGCGTCGGATCCGCCTCGGTCTGGTCGGCGGCCATCCGCCCGCCGGGCTGCTCCAGCGAAGGCAGTTTTTTTTGTTTGCGCGCGGAGACGCGCTCGTCTTGCGATCGACCTGCATGCGGATTCATAGGCACTCCTTCGACATAGACACTCAAGGAGTGTGGCGCATCGGGCGTGCCCACGCGGCCCAGCGGCCCACGCGAGGTCGGCGAGGGCCCGACTCGCGCAACCGTCCGCCGCAGATAGGCGCGCACGTTGCTGGCAATGATGGTGGGGATGAACAGTCCTCGATAGTTCACATTCGTTCATCAGTTCAACGAGGAGATGACGCCATGGGCAGCACATTGGATCCCGACAACGCTCTGCCGGAACCGTCCGACGAGGGTCGCGACACGGGCGCGCTCGGGCCGAGCGACACCTCGGATTCGGGCAGCGACATAGCGGGCGCGAAGCGGCACGATTTCGATCGCGACACCGAACTGGACGAGCATGCTCTCGAGACAGGTGAAAGCGAGCTTTCGAGCGACACGGACAGCAGGGGGACCGGCGAGCGGTCATCGGCCGACGGCGATTCGACCCTGACGGACGATGCCGATATTCGGCCAGACCGGATCGAGACTCCCTATGGGGCGGGGGAGGAGTCCGAACGCGAATACGAAGGGGAACGCGAAGGAAAGATGCCTCCGGATCTAAAGCAGTCCTGACGATCGGTCATTTTTGCGGCGGTGGCGGCTTGGCCGGGGCAGCCCCAGCGAAGGAGGCTGAAGCCGCCGCGGGGCGCGCCGCCTTGACATCGACTGCATCCGGATAAAGCGCGATCAGCACGCGCAAGGTGCCGTTGGTCCAGCCGAACCCGTCCTGCAGCGGATACTCGCCACCGCCCGCCGACACTGCGCTCGAGCGCGTGTCAATGTCGTATTTCTCCACCAGCTTGCCCGTACGGACGTAGTACTCGACGGTGGTCCGGATCCAGCGTGTCGCGATCTCGCGCGCGAGGTCGCTCTCGCCATAGCGACGCAGGCCCGTGACGGCGAGGTATTGCAGCGGAGCCCAGCCGTCGGGCTCGTCCCATTGCTGGCCGGTGCGCGCTTGCGTCGTGGCCATCCCGCCCGGTCTCAGCAGACCGCGCCTGACGGCACTGGCGACCTTGCGCGCCTGATCGCGCGTCGCCACGCCGGCGAACAGCGGATAGACCGTGGCGGCGGTGAGCCGATGAGTGAGCGTGCGCTCGACGAAGTTGTAGTCGCCGAACGCCTGAAGCTTGGGATCCCACAGCACCCGACGGATGGCATCGGCGCGCGAGCGTGCGCGTGTTTGCATATTTTCGGCGTGCGCCGCATCGCCCCTCACGCGGTACGCCTTGGCGAGCGTCGTCTCGAGCCCGTAGAGCAGTGCGTTGAGATCGACCGGAATAAGAGACGTAACGTCGATCGAGGATAGCGTCCGATCGTCGGCGAACCAGCGCGAGCTGAAATCCCATCCCGTTTCTCCGCCCGCGCGCAAGTTGCGCCAAAGGTCGCCCGCGTTTCGCTGCGGTACTCGCTGCGCCGTTGCGACGTCTTCGCGATACGACTCGTCGCGCGGCGTGTCGCGATCGTCCCAGTATCGGTTCAGCAGCGTGCCGTCCGGTAGCCTCACGAGGTGGCGAAACGCGTGCCCAGGCGCGAGCGTATCGGAGCCATCCATCCAATACGTGTATTCGGCTTTCAATTCGGGCAGATAGCGCAGATAAACCTTATCGCCGTCCTCGTTCGCGATGAGGCCGACCATCTGCGCGAAAAAGGGCGGTTGTGAGCGGCTCAGGTAGTAAGTCCGGTTGCCGTTCGGAATGTGGCCGTAGCGATCGATCAGCGTCGCGAAGTCGTCGAGCTCGTCGACGGCGAGATCGTGGCGCCCGCTTTGTTCGAGCCCAAGCATGATGAAATACGAATCCCAGTAGTAGACCTCGTCGAAGCGCCCGCCCGGAACGAGGTAGGGCTTGGGCAGCGGCAGCAGCGACGACCAGCGGCTCACGACGGCGTCGGGCCCGCGCCGTAAAACATTCCACAGCGTATCGATATGCTCGACGACGTTCTGATTGGGATCGGATACATAGTTGCTGTCGGAACGCGGCGGCCCGCTGAAATGACTATCGACGAAGCCCCGTAGATCGAAGCCGGGCTGGCCACGGGATGCTTGGTAGTCCGAAACGATCTGCGGCGGCGGCGCGTTCGGGATCATATCGGCGAAGGTTTTGCTGTCTGGAAAGACGCCGCCGAGTTCGACGGCGCGATAGAGATCGCCATACAGGTCGGATGGCGGCACCGGCTCGACGGGGGAGGGCTCCGCGTGCGGATTGCCTTGCGCGGCCGGCGGGGAACGAACGGCGCTTCGCGGCACGTCGAACGTCTGGATCGGCTCGGCGCCATGACAGACGCCGGCAAGCAGAAAGACGGCGATGGCGAGGCGTCGCGCGACGGAAAGAGACATAGGCAGTCATCCCGATGCGTTGGAAGGGCTGCGGCTCCGAGTCTCCGGGCCGTGGACATCGTTGCCGAGCGCGCACGCGGGCGATGATGCCGTCAGCCTTCGACGCCTGCTGCAAAAACGGTGCCCGAGCCCAAATGCGCGGAGCACTGCAAGAATGGGCCAGAGCAGGGGGCGTAAAAAAGCCGCGCGCTGTCTGATGCGACTCAGGCAGCGCGCGGCGAATTCCGTTCGGCCGCGCCCGATGCGCGACGCACGGGCATGACGAACGGGGGCGGAAAGTTAGGGCCTCGAATTGGTGTGAACGGCCCAGGGCGCGATCGTCCGTGGAGTTCTCGCTGCGCTGTCTCCTCCTACCGCTCCATTTCCAGTTGCGCGGCCGCGGCTCGTCGAACGACGGGCCGCCAGCCGGCTTCGATCACTGCAGATGCTGCCCGCCGTTGATCGCAATGTTGGCTCCGGTGACGAAGCCTGCTTCGTCGGAGCAGAGGTAGGCGATGAGCGCCGCGACTTCCTCGGGTTTGCCGAGCCGTCCGACCGGTATTTCCGGGAGGATCTTCGTTTTGAGCACTTCCTCGGGCACGGCCATGACCATGCGCGTGGCGATGAAGCCGGGCGAGACGGTGTTGACGGTCACGCCCTTGCGTGCGAGCTCGAGCGCCAGCGATTTCGTGAAGCCGTGCATGCCAGCTTTCGCGGCCGCATAGTTCGACTGCCCGAAGCCGCCCTTGGAGCCGATCACGGACGAAATGTTGATGATTCGTCCCCAACCGCGCGCCGTCATGCCTTCGTACCATTGCTTCGTCATGTTGAACACGGAGTCGAGGTTGGTACGCAGCACGGCGTCCCAAGCGCTCTTGTCGAGCTTCTTGAAGCTCGCGTCGCGCGTAATGCCGGCGTTGTTGACCAATATGTCGACCGCCCCGACTTCCTCGCGGATCTGCGCGGCGCAGCGTTCGCACGAAGCATAGTCGGCTACGTCGACAGCGTAGGCGCGGAACTGTTTGCCTTCAGCTTCCATCTTCGACAGCCAGTTGTCCGCATTCGTGTTGCTCGGAGAGTAGGTGACGAGCACCCTATGCCCGGCATCGTTCAGCCGGACGCTGATTGCTTCACCGATTCCACCCATCCCTCCCGTCACGAGGGCGACCTTGCGAGTCATTTCCTTAGTACTCCTATCTATGTGAGCTGAATAGCGTGGGTTTTTTGGGGCATCCGGCGCGGACCGTGAACCCCCCTTCGTCAGCGGATGCGCGAGCAGGCTTCCAGAATGGAATTACCGTTCTGTGTGATGCGTGGGCGCGAAAGGCCACGCTCCGCTCGTTCGAGCGCGACAAGCTCGCGCTCGAGCAACGTGCTGAGTTCGGCACGGTCGGCCTCTATCTGGTCGGGGGCATCCCGAACCAGAATCAACGTTGCGATTTCATGAGGACTCAACATGCTCAACTCCTGATTTCCAAAGGCCTCAGTTGTTTTAATCGAGGTAGTTGCGGGCACAACTACCTGAGCGCAACCCGAGGATCGCGCATCATTTACATAGTCGGAGAAAAGTGGCGACGAAAACCGGCAAATATTCCGTCAAGCTGCCCAACCAATGCATGAGGCCCTCTCGTGTATATGTTACGAATTAGTCGTTTCACGCCCTTCCTCGAAGACATCGGGAAGGAATTTATTGCAGACGATAACCACTCTGCCGATCGGGTGATGGGTAATTGTTTCGGATTCTCGCTTTCCGGCGAGCCATCATTGGCGATTCGACGTTGGCCACATACTAATACCGATGGGCGCGGTTCGCAATACGGAATGACCACGTTTCCATCGCGACCTACTTACGTTATGAGGAATACGATGATTGAAAACGGTTTCCTGGCGCTCGAATCCGGCTCGGGCCGCGGCCCGGTCATTTTCTCGTAACATTGAAGTGCATATTCAAAAGGCTTTATGCCGCGGTTAAAAGAGATCGCGAATCGATTTATACGCTCGTTTGGACAGAAACCCGAAGACGTGCACATCTGAATTGTCCATTCACTCCTGAATCGCACCGGTGCCGGCAATGTCTGCGACCGATGTGTCGCCGGTCCGCCGGTTGCTCCGAGTACCCTGAAGGCGCTCGCGCCGACTTTCACGGAGGACCTTATGCAAGAATCCAACGAGCCGCAGAACCCAGGAGATGAAGGGCCGCCCGATGCGCCAGGAGTTGGCGAAAGCCCATGTCATGTGTGCCGCGGCACGGGAATGGTGGAAGGCCAGCCATGTACCGTATGCGGGGGGACAGGCAGAGTGTTGCAGGGAATAGGCGGCGGTTGAGACTCGAACGCTTTGCATCGCTCGCGACGCGTGCAAAGGGGCGGCTGAGCCGCCCCTTCTTTTATGTGCAAGCGTTGTCGTTGCGACGCCGGCGGCACTCCGGCCAGGCGTCGTTCGGGCTTACACCGGGTCAGTGGGGCAAGTCGTCGCCGAGCGGCGTGTCGCCGAGCGGCGCTCCCGCTTCATCGCCGCCTCTGGTTTGCGCTGCGCCACGCCAGTACGGCGCGCTGCCGTAATAGTCGTGGAGTTCGTTCGCCCATGCCACGTCAGCCATCGCCGGCCAGTGATTCTTATCGAACCCCGGTGCGTTTTTGACCGTGTCGGACGTCACCCCGAGCTGGAAGCATTTGCGATCGGTGTCGAGCGTCAGCGCGTTCCACGGGATGGCGAGCAGTTTGTCGCCGATACCGAGGAAACCGCCTACGGACATGACTGCATATGCGATGCGTCCGGTGTAGACGTCGAGCATGATCTCCTTGATCTTGCCGACCTCATTGCCGTCCGAGCACATGACCTTGTCGCCCTCGAGGGTGCTGGCCGCCATCACATACGGCCCCGGGCCTTCGGCGCCCGCGCTGCCTTTGCCAACGATACGCGTCTCGCCTTTACTGCCGATCGGATCGGGTGTCGTGCTCATGCTGTTCTCCTAACGTTTCCGTGTCTCCGGAGCGGTCTTCGCCCCGCATCCCGCTATTCCATTTGCCCGATCGCCTTCGATACGGCGGCGGGGCTGTCGTAATCCTTGTCGGGCAGGCGATCGATCATATCGACGATATCCTGGTCGGCATGATGGGCGCGCGCGGTCTCGGCAAGGTGCTCGCGCGTCGTCGGGTAGTCGACGCCGGCGAGCGCTTTCTGAATCGCGACGGGCGAGGGGTGCCCCGACCGTCGATGGTCTTGCGAATGAGCCGGGTGTTGGGCCATGGATGCCTCCTTATCGCGCGGCGAACGGCGCTTGGCGCCTCGGGGCGCGGTGTTGTCCGCGCATCGTGCGCGCTCCGCGCGGCCGCTGGGTTGAACACATCGTCATCGGAGCAACGGCCGTTCCAATTCGCGCTCGGCTGCCCTGACGGGTTGTCGCCGCGTCGTTTGCAAAAACTGCTGAGATCGCTGAATGGATTGCCGTTTTCTATCCTTCGGCGGGCGGCCGCGCGCGGGTGCGGGTACGGACGTTGCGCCATTTATCGTTCGTTGTACGCCGACCGGACAGGAGCCCGCATGCGTCCCGATTTTGCCCTCGATCAACTCGCCATCGATACGATTCGCACGCTCTCGATGGACGCGGTTCAAAAGGCCCATTCGGGCCATCCCGGAACGCCGATGGCGCTGGCGCCCGTCATCTATCAGTTGTGGCAGAAGCATCTGCGCTTCGACCCTGAAGAGCCGCTGTGGCCGAATCGCGACCGCTTCGTGCTTTCAGTCGGCCACGCGTCGATGCTGCTCTACGCAACGCTCCATCTCGCGGGGGTGAAAGCGGTCGACGACGAAGGCCGGGCGACGCGAGAGCCCGCTGTGTCGCTCGACGACATCAAGCGCTTTCGCCAACTCGACAGCAAGACGCCCGGACACCCCGAGTACCGTCTCACGACCGGCGTCGAAACGACGACGGGGCCGCTTGGCCAAGGGCTCGGCAACAGCGTCGGGATGGCGATTGCGGCCTGTTGGTACGCCGCGCATTTCAACCGCGACGATGCGGCGCTCTTCGACTATCGCGTCTACGCACTATGCGGCGACGGCGATCTGATGGAGGGCGTATCGCACGAGGCGGGATCGCTCGCGGGGCATCTGCGGTTGGGCAATCTCACGTGGATCTACGACAGCAATCGCATCACGATCGAAGGCCGTACCGATCTCGCCTACAGCGACGACGTCGAGATCCGTTTTCGCGGGTACGGATGGCATACGCTGCACGTCGACGACGCGAACGATACCGCCGCGCTCGATGCCGCGCTGGACGAGGCGAAGGCGGTGCGGGACGCGCCCACGCTCATCGTCGTAAAGAGCGTGATCGCTTGGGGCGCGCCGAACAAGCAGGATACGGCTGCCGCGCACGGCGAGGCGCTCGGCGAGGAGGAAGTGGCGCTTGCGAAGCGAGCGTACGGCTGGCCGGAAGATAAGACGTTCTACGTGCCCGACGAAGTGCCAGGACGGTTTGCCGAGGGAATCGGTGCGCGCGGCGCGCAGGCTCGCCGCGATTGGGAGGCGAAACGTGAGGAGTACGAAGGACGCTACCCCGAACTCGCGCGCGAGCTGGCGCTGATCGAATCGCATACGCTGCCCGAGGGGTGGGATGCGGACATCCCTGTTTTCGAGCCGGACGCGAAGGGTGTTGCCACTCGCGCCTCTTCGGGCAAGGTGCTCAACGGGATCGCGGCACGCGTGCCATGGATCGTCGGCGGAGCGGCGGACCTGGCGCCTTCCACGAAGACGTTGCTCGAATTCGAAGGCGCCGGCAGCTTCGAGCACGACAACCGCGCCGGACGCAATCTGCATTTCGGGGTGCGCGAGCATGCGATGGGCGCCGTCGCCAACGGTCTCGCGCTTTCCAACTTGCGTCCGTTCGCGGCTACCTTTCTCATCTTCAGCGATTACATGAAGCCGCCGATCCGACTGGCAGCCATCATGGAAGTACCCGTCATCTACGTGTTCACGCACGACTCGATCGGTCTCGGCGAGGACGGTCCGACGCACCAGCCCGTCGAGCAGCTCGCGACCTTGCGCGCCGTGCCTGGCCTGACCGTGCTGAGGCCTGCCGACGCGAACGAGGTGATCGAGGCCTGGCGCATTGCATTGAACAACGCGCGCCGTCCGTCCGCCCTCGTCTTGTCGCGCCAGCCGTTGCCCACGCTCGATCGTCAACGTTATGCGGCGGCCGAGGGCGTGCGGCGGGGCGCATATGTCGTGGCCGATCCGGACGACGGCCGGGCCCCGCAAGTGTTGCTGCTCGCCACGGGCAGCGAAGTGGCGATTTGCGTGGAGGTCTATGAGCGATTGAAGGGCGAGGGCATTGGCGCGCGCGTCGTATCGATGCCATCCTGGGACATCTTCGAGCGGCAGGACGACGGCTACAAAGATTCGGTGCTGCCGCCGGAAATCGACGCACGCGTCGCCGTCGAGCAGGCGGCCACGCTCGGCTGGGATCGCTACGTTGGGCGAACGGGCGCAAAAATCGTGATGCACACGTTCGGCGCGTCGGCGCCGATACGCGATTTGCAAGGCAAATTCGGCTTCACGCCCGAGTGTGTCTACGAGGCGGCGAAGCAGCAAATCGCGCGCACTATCGCGACGCGAGGGCTGCCCGGAGGAGATTGATGCGGTGATGGCGCCGCCGCCGCTGCGCGACGGCAGCGGCGATGCGCCGAGCCGCCCGGCGATCCCTGTCAGAAGCCTGGCGGCCAGGCCTTGAGGCTTAGCGGTCGGGCTCGGACGGCGACGATATCGACCCTAGCGTCGACGACATATTGCCGTCTTGATGCGTGGCAAGGTCGCCGAGCGAGATGATGCCGACGAGTTGTTTCGTGTCGTCGACGACAGGCACGCGCCTGATCTGCTGATCGGCCATCTTGTTCTGCACAGCCTCGACGTCGTCGTTCTCGAAGCACCAGGCAACGGGCTTGCTGGCGATTCTATCGACCGGTGAATTGAGATCCATTCCCGCCGACACCGCCCGAACGACGATATCGCGATCAGTAACCATCCCGATCAGCCTCTTCCCGTCGCACACGGGCAGAGCGCCGACGTTCATTTCGTCCATCATGCGCGCGGCCTCGCGCACGGTTTCATTGGGTGCGAGCGTCGCCGCGTTGCGTGTCATGACCTCCGCGACTCTCGTCATGTTGTGCCTCCTTGCTGGTTGAAATACGTGGCGCCCCGGAGCGGAGACCCCGCTCCGGGGCGGCCTCCCGTCACTGGCGATGCTGATAATCGGGCTGATTTTGCGGGTTGTCGTTCGGATTGTTGTAGCCCGGCTGGACGTTCGTGTTGCCGCTGGTGCCCGTTCCGTTCATGTCGCTACGGTTGCCCATCGCGCCGCCGGTCCGGCCCGGGGTGCCGTAACCACCTGTGTTGCCGTTGCCGCGCATCTGGGGCTGGTTCAGCGTATTGCCGCCGGGAGTGGCGCCATAGCCGCCCGTGGCACCCGCACCGCCGCCGGTGCCGTTGCCGCCGGTCGCGCTCGTGCCGCCGCCCGCACCAGTACCGCCCGCGCCGGCGCCGCCGCCCGCGCCGCCGGCCGCCTGCGCGTAAACGCCGGTTGCGCATGCGATCGTCAGTGCCGAAGCAAGCAGAGTCTTCATCGTGGCTTTCATGGGGGTCCTCCTATAAATGGTTGCCTTATGCGCGTTGCATTGATTCCGCACGCATACGAAATTCCGCAAAGGCTGTGCCGCAAACGGCTCTTTGTGCGTCGCTTCGCCCCCGGGTATAGCGATTGCGAAACTTAGTATCATCTTGCCCCGCTCGCGGCCTGCACGCCGGCGCGCCGCCGCGCGGCACGAAAAGGAGCACGCCATGACCGTCGCACTCGATCCCCACCAAGGCCTTATGGAAATCGAACAAGCACTGTCTAAAAGTTTCCCTTTTCCCTCGACGAAGATCACGCATGTCACCGATTCAGAGGACGTCGTAACGATCCAGGTTTCCTGGGTCGCCTCGGCCGCCGATCTCAGCATCCTCGATTCGCGCTGCGCGTTGAACCTCGTGCTCGAGCCCGATGTGCTCGGGCGATACTGCGCGCTCGACGGCGCTTCCAGACTACGCGTGAGAGAGTCGCTGCGAGCAATGGCGGAGGACGCGTGGCGAGAGCGTACGCGCGAGGGCGGGGAAGATCTCGCCGAGTGCAATCTCATGGTGGGCGTGAGCGTTTCCGCCGTCGATACGGCGGCTAAAGGGCTGGCGACGTGAGGTTGGAGCGGCGCGCACGCGCAAGCGTGCAGCGGCGCATCGCGGCGGACCTTTGGCAAGCCGTCTGGCGCTACCGGAAAGAAACGCTGGGCGCGACGGTATTGATGATCGCGTCGAAACTCGCGGGCGTGACAGTACCGCTCGCGCTGCGCTCGATCGTCGACGATCTCGCGCACCCGGCGCCTTATCTGCTGATCCCGATCTTCCTCGTGCTCGCCTACGTTTTGCTGCGCTTTTTCGGCGATGCGCTCGGCGAGGCGCGAGACGTCGTGTTCAGCACCGTTACGCAGCACACGGTCGCCGCGCTCGCGGAACGCACCTTCGCGCGCCTTCATCGACTCGGCGCAAGGTTTCACGCCAAGCGCGAGACCGGCTCAATCGTGCGCGACGTGCAAAAGGGCACCGACGGCATTGGTTATCTGCTCGGCGTCGGGCTCTTCACGATCCTTCCCGCGCTCATTGAAATTGGCACGGTCATCGCCATCATCGCGCTCCATCTGACGATCGAGTTCACCTGGATCATTGGGGCGACGCTCGTTTGCTATGCGATTTACACCGTGGTGTTCACGCGCCGTCGAATGGTCGTCCAGCGAGAGGTCAATCGCCTCGAATCGGCGGCCGACAGCCGGCTCGTGGATAGCATGCTCAATTACGACACCGTCAAGTACTTCGCGGCCGAGGAGATCGAGGCGGAGCGCTATCGCAATGTACTCGCGCATTGGGTCATCGCGCGGCTGCGCAACCAACGCGCGCTGACGACGCTCCATGTCGGGCAGAGCGCAATCGTCTGCTTGGGCATTGCGGCGACGATGCTGCTCGCGGTGCAACACGTCGCGGCGGCGCGCATGAGCGTGGGCGATCTGGTTCTCGTCAATGCGTACATCGTGCAGGTCTGCATGCCGCTCAATACGCTCGGCTTCGTTTTCCGTGAAACCAACGATGCGCTAGTGAACGTCGAGCGCATGTTTTCGGTGCTGGCCGGGGAGCGCTACGGCGAAGCGGGCGGCGGGATCGGGGACGAGGATCGCGACGAGCCGGGCGCGCGCGATCTCGTCGTCGCGGCCGGGGAGATCGTGTTCGAGCACGTCGATTTCGGCTATGACCCGGCGCGGCAAGTGCTGCACGACATCAGCTTTCGCGCATCGGCCGGGCACACGATTGCCGTGGTGGGCGGCAGCGGTTCCGGCAAATCGACGCTGGTGCGGCTTCTCTTTCGTCTCTATGCGCCGTCGCGAGGAACGATATCGATCGACGGCCAGGACCTCCGCCAAGTCACGCGGCGAACACTGCGCGAAGCGATCGGCATCGTGCCGCAGGACACCGTGCTCTTCAACGAGACCATCGCCTACAACATCGGCTACGGACGCGTCCGGGCGACGCGCGCCGACATCGTGCGCGCGGCGCGCGCCGCGCAGCTCGACGCATTCATCGAGCGCTTGCCCGATCACTACGACACGCGCGTAGGCGAGCGCGGCCTGCGCCTGTCGGGCGGCGAGCGCCAACGTATCGCCATTGCCCGCGCCTTCCTGAAAGACCCGCCGATCATCGTATTCGACGAAGCGACTTCGGCGCTCGATACGCGCTCGGAGCGCGCAATCCAGACGGAGTTTCGTCGGCTCGCGCAAGGGCGCACATCGATCGTGATCGCGCATCGTCTGTCGACGGTCGTCGATGCCGACCGCATCCTCGTCATGGAGCACGGGCGCATCGTCGAGCAAGGCACGCACGACGAGCTCATCGCTCGCCCGCATGGCGTCTACGCGCGGATGTGGGCGCTTCAGCGCGAGCAAGGCGAGCTCGAGCATACGCAGCGCAGGCTCGCCGCGCAGCCGCGGACGATCGGGGACCTGGCCTCGGCGATTGCCGCGCGCGTCGCTCGTGTTGCCGCCACGCGTGGTGTCGCGTTTCGCACGAATGTCGCCGATCCGGAACTGCCCGTCACCGGTGAGACGGACGAGATCGAGCGGGTTGTCGCGATGCTCGCTTCGAATGAAATCGAGCATGCGGCCTACGGGCAACGCGTTGAGCTGCGCGCGCAGCGCAGCGAAAACGGCGCCTGGCTCGTCGTGCTCGGCGCGCACGACGAGCCGGCCGAACTGACGGACGAGCAAGCGGCCGCTGCCGAGGCAGTGCTCAGTGCGGCCGGCGGGACGTTCATGCCGTCCCCGGTCGACGGACGCGTCGCCTACGTCGCGGCGCTGCCGCTCGTACCCGTCGTTCCGGTGGGCGCTGCAGCGATGCCGGGCGAGAGAAGGGCTGCCCTGCCCGTCGACGGGTACTCCGCTGCCGCCCGGCCTTCGGCTGCCGCATCGATGCTCGAGGGCATCTCGGTTCTCGCGATCGATGACGATGAGGAGGCGCGCGATGCCCTGGAGGCGGCGCTCGCGTCACATGGGGCGCGCGTGGCGCTCGCCGCGTCGGGCACCGATGCGGTCGATCAACTCGAGCGTACGATGCCGGCGCAGTGGCCGGGCGTCGTGGTCTGCGATATCGCGCTCGGCGAAGAAGACGGCTGCGACGTGCTCGAGCGCATCCGCGCGGTGGCGCGTCGGCGCGCGGTGCCCGCGCTGCCGGCCATCGCGCTGACCGGTCATGCCGATGGCGCGACGCGGGCGCGGACCGAGCGCGCCGGATTCGAGGCGCATCTCGTCAAGCCCGTGCAGATCGATGCGCTCGCCGACCAAATACGCCGATTGGCGGTGCCCGCCTGAGCACCGACGCTCGGCTCAGACCGCGAGCGCCATCCGGCAGCTTGCCGATGCGCGCTCGAGCACCTCGTCCACCCATTGATTGATGCTTTTTCCCGCGGCCGCCGCCGCGATGCCCACGGCCGCATGAACCTCCGGGCGGATGCGCAGCATGAGCTTGCCTGAAGCGGGCTTTTGCGGCGAGCGCCCCGTCCGTGCGCAATCGTCCAGATAGTGATCGACAGCCGTGTGGAACTCGGCGGTCAGCTCGTCGACCGTATCGCCGTGAAAGCTGATGCCGTCGGCGATGCCCAACACGTGCCCGACGAAAATGTTGTCGCGCGGATCGTATTCGATGCGCGCGAGGTATCCCTTGTAACTCATGACATTCATCACGGCTTGACTCCTAATTCGCTGAACCACGTTCGCAGGACCTCGACCTGGTACCGCTTCGCCTCTTTTGAGGGATGCGGCCGGTGCATGTATTTGCACGTGCCCCATAGTTCGAATGCGACGCGCGAACCGGCGCCTTCCCTGGCTTGCCCGCCGAGCGCGACGACAAGCGCCTCGATGTCCCCGAAAACGATGCTGACGGGCGTGGGCCTGGCGAATATCGCACTGAGGGTTTTGACATGCTTGCTGTTCATCGGCACCTGCGATAGCGAAAGATGATATCAAACGAATGCGTTTGATGCTATCGAAAAGTGCAATCAACGGGCAGTCGGCTGTTTGGCTAAAAAAAGTCGGGGCGACAAGGTCGCCCCGGCCGGGGTGGGGGAACGTTGTCCGCGGGTTGCCCGCGCGGCTCAGAGTGAGCGCCGTGCCAGCATCGATCGGATATGACCGATCGCAGCGGCCGGATTCAGCCCTTTCGGGCAGACGTCGGCGCAGTTCATGATCGTTCGGCAGCGAAAGAGCCGATAGGGATCCTCCAGGTTGTCGAGCCTTTCGGCCGTGGCCTGGTCGCGCGAATCGACGATGAACCGATACGCCTGAAGCAGCCCGGCCGGGCCGACGAACTTGTCGGGGTTCCACCAGTACGATGGACACGAGCTCGAGCAACAAGCGCAAAGAATGCACTCATAGAGACCGTCGAGCTGGTCGCGCTCCTCCGGCGTTTGCAGCCGCTCGCGCTCGGGCGGCTGCTCGTCGTTGATGAGGTACGGCTTGATCGAGTGGTACTGGCGAAAGAAGTCCGTCATGTCCACGATGAGATCGCGAACCACCGGCAGACCGGGCAGGGGGCGCAGCACGATGAGCTGCGGGAGCTCCTTCATGTTCGTGAGGCATGCGAGACCGTTCTTGCCGTTGATGTTCATGGCGTCGGAGCCGCAAATGCCTTCGCGGCACGAACGGCGATAGGCGATGCTTTCGTCGAGCGCCTTAATGCGCCCGAGAACGTCCAATAGCATGCGGTCCTCGGGCCGCAACTCGATCTCGTAACGCTGCATATGGGGCCCGGCGTCGCGGTCGGGGTCGTAGCGGAAGATGTCGATCGAACGCGCGTCGCTCATATCTGGGCTCCAACGAGGGTATCGGTTTGCGGATGCGGTTGCGACACGCATTGCCCGTGCCCATCCCGCGCGGCTGCAATGCTCGCATGCTGTGTGCGCAGAGCGGGACTCCCCCTTGCTTGCTTCGCTTCCTGTTTCGAACGCAACTCTGACGGAGAGCGAACATGAAGGCAGTGGTATTTCACGGGCTCGGCGACATTCGCCTCGATACGGTGCCCGATCCGACGATCGAAGCGCCCACCGACGCCGTCGTACGCCTCACCTCGAGCGCGATTTGCGGCACGGATCTGCACATGGTGCGCGGCACGCTCGCGGGCATGAAGCCGGGCACGATCCTCGGTCACGAAGGTGTCGGCATCGTCGAGGCGGTGGGCGCGAAGGTGCGCAATTTTGCAAACGGCGACCGCGTGCTCATACCGTCGACGATTTCGTGCGGTTATTGCGCGTATTGCCGCTCCGGCTACACGGCGCAATGCGACAACGCGAACCCGAACGGGCGGCTCGCGGGCACGGCGTTTTTCGGTGGGCCGGCGCCGAGCGGTCCTTTCAACGGCTTGCAGGCGCAATACGCGCGCACGCCGCTCGCGAACGCGAGCCTTATTCGTTTGCCCGACGAAATCGACGACGACCGCGCGATTCTGATGTCCGATATCTTTCCGACGGGCTGGTTCGGCGCGCAGCTCGCTAACGTGCGCGTCGGCGATACCGTCGCGGTCTTCGGCGCGGGGCCGGTCGGTCAGTTCGCAATTGCCAGCGCGAAGCTGATGGGCGCCGGCCGCATTTTCGCCGTCGACCGGCTCGAATCCCGCCTGGCCATGGCGCGCGTGCAAGGCGCCGACCCGATCGACTTCGATCGCGAAGACCCAGTGGAGGCAATTCGCGAGCTCACTGGCGGTATCGGTGTCGATCGCGTCATCGATGCGGTCGGCGTGGACGCCGAGCGCGCGCAGCGCGGCCCGGCCGTGAACGGTCATGACGGCCAGTCTTTCGACGCCGAGCTCGAGCAAGTTGCACCGCAGCGCGCGTCCGGCGCCGAGAACCAAGACGGCCGATGGAGGCCCGGCAGCGGACCGTCGCAAGCGTTGCAGTGGTCCATCAAAGCCGTTGCGAAGGCCGGCACGATCGGCATCATCGGCGTCTATCCGCCAAGCATGACGAGCTTCCCGATCGGCGAGGCGATGAACCGCAACCTCGATATACGGATGGGAAACTGCAACCATCGCGCGATCACGCCGCACCTCGTCGAACTCGTGCGCAATGGCACGGTCGATCCGATCGGCATCCTCACGCAACGCGAGCCGATCGCCGACGCGATCGAGGCTTACAAGGCCTTCGACGCGCGCGAGCCAGGCTGGATGAAAGTCAAGCTCGAGCCGTGAGGCGGCGCGCCGCGGCCGTCATGGCGCGCGTGCGCGAGCTGTGCGCGGAAATAGCCGGCCGTTGCGGCGAGGCCTTCGTCGAGCGCGGTTCGGGGCTCCCAACCGATCAGCGCGCGGGCGGATGAAATGTCGGGACGGCGATGCCAGGGATCGTCGATCGGCAGCGGCCGGAATGTGATCGGGCTGGCGGAGCCCGTCGCGCGCGCGATGCGCTCTGCGAGTTCGAGCATCGTGATCTCGTGCGGATTGCCGAGATTCACGGGATCGCAGGTGCCGTCCGGCGCATCCATGAGAGCGACGAATCCGTCGATCATGTCGTCGACATAGCAAAGCGAGCGCGTTTGCGAGCCATCGCCGTAGACGGTCAACGGTTCGCCGGACAGCGCCTGAACCATGAAGTTCGAGACGACGCGGCCATCCGCCGGATGCATGCGCGGCCCGTAAGTATTGAAGATCCGCGCGATCCGTATCTCGAGACCGTATTGCCGCCGGTAATCGGCGAAGAGCGTCTCCGCGCAGCGCTTGCCTTCGTCGTAGCATGAGCGCGGGCCGATCGGATTGACGTGGCCCCAGTAGTCTTCCTTTTGCGGATGCACGCGCGCGTCGCCGTAGACTTCGCTCGTCGATGCCTGGAAAATCTTCGCGCGCAGGCGCTTCGCGAGCCCAAGCATGTTGATCGCACCGTGCACACTCGTCTTCGTCGTGCGGACGGGGTCGTACTGGTAATGGACCGGCGACGCGGGGCAGGCGAGGTTGTAGATTTCGTCGACTTCGACATAGAGCGGAAACGTCACGTCGTGCCGCATCAGCTCGAAATTGCTGCGTGGGATCAGGTGCGCGACATTTTCTCGAGTGCCGGTGAAAAAGTTATCGACGCACAGCACGTCGTGACCCGCTTCGACGAGCCGCTCGCACAGATGCGAGCCGAGAAACCCCGCACCGCCCGTCACGAGGATGCGCTTTCGATCGAATTCCCGCATGTTCGTTTCTCCCTTCATCCAGCCGTTTCGTCCAGGACGCGACACCAGTCGTCGACGAAGCGCCCGATCGAAAACCGCTCGAGCGCGGTGCGGCGGGCGCCGGCGCCGAGCCGCCGAGCCTCGGCGGCGTCGCCGATGAGCCCATGCATCGTCGATATGAGCGCGTCGACGTCCGTCGCGATGTATCCGTTCTCGCCGTTTTTGACGACCGTCGCGAGCTCGGTCGTCGCGAGACCCACGATCGGCATGCCGATCGTCATCGCCTCGACGACAGCGAGGCCGAGGCTCGTCCAGCGAATCGGATTGAAGAAGAACCGATAGCGAGCCGTGAAGGCGGCCAGATCGAGGTTGCCGATCTCGCCGAGCCCGCCGGCCTGCTCGGCATTCATTCCGACCAGATCGAGCGGCACTTGCCGGCGGACCGTCTCATAGACGTCGGCGCCGAGGCGCCGGCCTCTGCTTGCAAGGTTGTTGACGACGACGATGCCGCGCTCGAGCTCGCCCGTGTAGCCGACGCCTTCGGGCACGAGAACGCCGTGCTCGATCACGGATGTCGGCGTATCGCCGCAATCCCACATGAGGCGATTGAAATGCGTCACGTGCACGAGGCGCGTTTGCGGATCGTCGACCCAGTGCCGCTCGCAAAACGGATTGCATTGCGGCGGATCGTGTTCGAGATAGATGCGCGGCAGGCGGCGCTGCTCATCCGAAAGCACGGACAGGCGATCGTTTTCCCAATGATCTCTGTGCTGGTACAGGACCAGGTCGAACGAGCGGCCGGCCACCTCTGCCGCGTCGACCTCGTGGACGTTGTCGCCCCAGGGCAGCACGCCCGTCTTTCCCACATGTCCGGCCGGGTTGCCGGGCCGCGTGACGAGCCAGAAGTCGTGCGGCGCCTGCGTGAGGTAGTAGAGGTAATTGCCGTGCACGTGCCAGGTCAAAATGCGCAGGCGCCGATCAGGTCGCATGGCGACCCTCCGTCGCGCGTCGCGCGCCGCGCGAATGCAGAACGCCCGGCGCCGCCGCGCGCGCGCGCGAGTAGCGAGAGAGCTGAGCCAGCGCCGCGTCTACTACCCGCTCGACGCCGACGTTGAGCGCGCACGGATGGCCATACGGGCAATCGCGGAACGAGCACGGCCGACACAGCGGATAGTCCGCCACGATCCGGTGTCGCTCGCGATTGAGCGGGGCCCAGCGGCGCGTGTCGCTGCCCAACGCGACGACGGCGCTCGGGGTGCGCAGCGCCGCCGCGACGTGAGAGATGCCTGTATCGTTGCAGACCACGAGCTGCGCGCGCTCCACGAGCGCCGCAAGTCCGCCGAGCGACGTCGCGCCGGCCAGATGGAGCGCGGGTGCGGCCATCGCGCCGAGCACGGCGCTCGTGATCGGCGTCTCGCTCGAAGTACCCGTGATCGCGATTTGCCATCCCCGCGCGGACAGTGCGTCGGCCACTTCCGCGAAGCGGGCGGGAGGCCAGCGGCGGGACGGCAATTGTGCGCCGGGATGCAGCAGCACGAGCCTTTCGGGCTCGATGCCGTGCCGTGCTTCGAGCGCCGCATACTCGTCGCGATCGCCAGGCCTGAGCGGAAACGTCAGCGCGTCGCTGGACGCTGGCAGGCCGAGCGCACGCACGAGCGCGAGATAGCGCCGGGGCTCCGGCAGCACGTCGGGCCAGAGAATGAAGCGCGGCTGCGGCGCTTCGTGCGGCTGCAGAAATCCCGCGCAGGCGCGGGCGCCGAGCTGCCTGACGATGGCGTTCGCCGGGCCGCCGCTGCCGTGCATCTGAATGGCGAGATCGAAGTGGCGCTCGCGCATCGCCGCGAAAAAGCGAGGCAAGCCTTCGTCCGTCTCGGGCTGCTCGGGAAAGCCGAGCGCGCCGGGAAAGACGGCGAGGTCGTCGACGAGCGGCGCAAATCGCTCGACGAAGCTCACCGCCCACGGCAAGCCGATCAGCGTGATGCGCGCGCGTGGCCACGCGGCTCGCAGCGCTCGCAGCGCGGGCACGGCGCAGAGCATGTCGCCGAGCTGCAGCGCGCGGAACACCGCGATGCGACGAGGCGGCCGTTGGCCGGGCGCGACGGGGGGACTGTCGATCAAAGGAACCATGTCCGATAGTGGATGGCGCCACGGATGCGCCAATAGATGGAAAGAAACGGAATCAGTACCGACGTGACGGCCATCTCGGCGATATGGCGCCAGTCGCGGCTGCGGCCGCGTATGCGCCGCGCGAAGAAGTGCGCGGTCAACGCGAACCAGACGAGCGCACTCGCCGCGGCGATCGGAATCGCGCCGTAGGCCGCGCCGATCGCGGCGACGAGCGCTGCGATTGCCGTCGCGTAGTAGTCGAGCGGCGGCTTGCGCGCGATGCGGTGTTTGTAGAGTCGGCGGTGTTTGTAATAAAGAAGCGCCTCGAAGCGGCTCTTCTTCTGCTGCGACAGACTGATGCCCCAGCGCGCGGGCCTGACCGGATGCGCGACGATCGCGTCGGGCGCGCGCACGATGCGGCCGCCGGCTCGCATCAGCGAGAACTGAAGGTCCGAATCCTCGCGCCAGGCGGACGTGAACCGTTCGTCGAATCCGCCGACCGTATGGAGCGCCGCACGCCTGACGAACGCGTTGGCCGTCGCGAATTCGGCCCGCTCGAGGCCGCTCGCGTCGGCCTCGTAATCGGTGGGCGGGTCCGGAATCGGCACGACGATCGCGCCCGCGGCCGCGGCCGTGTCGTCGTCGATCGCCGCGAGTCCGGCTTCCAGCCACCGCGCATCGGGGATCGTGTCGTCGTCCGTGAAGGCAATGATGGGCGCGTGCGCGTGGTGCCAGCCCGCGTTGCGGGCGGCCGCCGGGCCTTGGGTCGCTTTGATCGCGAGATATCTGATCGTCAGCCCGTGTTGGCGATGCGCATTCGCGAAGCGGTGGACCAAAAGGCGCGTCTCGTCGTCGGGACCGTCGTCGCAGACGATGATCTCGTAACGCTCGGGCGCGAGCGTTTGTGCGGCGAGCGCATTGAGGCAGCGCTCGAGCAACTGCGGCCGTTGCCACGTCGGCACGACGACCGAGACAGCGAGGCTTGCGATCCCGCGCTCCGGCGCGAGGGTGGGCGATACGACGGCAGCCGGCGCGGCGAGCCTCACGGCTTCGGAAGTTTCCGAGGACCCGGCGGTTTCAGCGGCCCGAGCGGCGGGTCGGAGATTGTATAAGCTCACGCGGCTGCCTCCTCTTTCGTGACGAGAAACGGGCCGATGACGAGTGCGTCGAGCGGCGATGTCCAGAACGACTCGAGCGCATCGCGCGGCGAATTGACCATCGGCTCGCCGCGCGTATTGAACGAGGTGTTCACGAGAATCGGCACGCCGGTGCGCGCAAGGAAAGCGGCGAGCAGATCGTAGTAGAGCGGATGCTGCTGCCGGTTGATCGTCTGCACGCGCGCCGTGCCGTCGACATGCCGCACGGCGGGAATACGCTCTGCCCGCTCGGGCCGCACGTCGAAGATGAAGAGCATGAACGGCGCCTTGCGGCCGCCTACGAACCAGTCCGCGACGTGCTCTTCCATGACGACAGGAGCGACGGGGCGAAAATCTTCGCGGTCCTTGATCTCGTTGAGCTTGGCCTGCATGCCCGGGTCGATCGGCGACGCGAGAATCGAGCGGGCGCCGAGCGCGCGCGGGCCGAACTCGGTACGCCCCTGGTACCAGCCGATGACGTTGCCTGCCGCGAGCAGATCCGCCGTTTCGCCCGCGACATCGGCGAGACGCTTGAATCGCACCTTGGACCAGCGCAGAAACCGCTCGATCTCGGCGTCCGAATAGCCCGGCCCCAGGTAGGCATGATCCATCGTCCAGCGGCGCGTCGGCGTGCTGCCGGCTCTGCCGCGCTCGCGCCAGTCGATCCAGAGCGCGGCGCCGAGGGCAGTGCCCGCATCGCCCGCCGCCGGCTGCACCCAGACGTCCTCGAACGGCCCTTCATCGCGAAGGCGAGCATTCATGACGCAGTTGAGCGCGACGCCGCCGGCCATGCAAAGCCGACGCAAATTCGTGCGCGCGTGCAGCCATTCGGCGAGCTGCAGCACGGTTTCCTCGAGCACGGTTTGTAATGAGCTTGCGATGTCGTAATGCCGTTGCTCGAGCGGACCGCCGCGTTCGCGCGGTGTGCCGAACCGTTCGACGAGCCGCGGCTCGTCGACAAAGTAGCTGCCGTCGCCGCGATAGCGCACGATCTCGCGAAACACGTCGGCATAGACCGGTTGGCCGAAAGCCGCGAGCGCCATCACCTTGTACTCGTCGCACGAGTGCAGGAAGCCGAGCCAGTCCGTCACGGCTTCGTAGAGGAGGCCGAGCGAATGCGGCAGCTCGACCTGCTTGATCCGCTTGTACTCGCCGGCCACGAACTGCCCGAGGCTGGTCGTCACGCCTTCGCCGCGGCCATCCATCGTCAGCACGGCCGTATCGCCGCACGGAGCGGCGAGAAAAGCGCTCGCCTCGTGCGCCAGATGGTGCTCGACGTAGTGCCACGCGAAGCGATGTCCGCTTCCGTTCGCTCGAAATCGCTTCTTCAGATGATGCGGCGCGCCGTCGATGAGTTGCGCCCGCGCATTGACGATGTAGCTCACGAAGAGCGGGTCCCAAGGCGACGCCGACGGATCGCTCATCGGTTGCAGGCCGGGCTCCAGCGGCAACGCGATCGTCGCGCGTCCCGGCGCCGGCATCGTCGCCAGCAGCGCGGGATCGTACGAATAGGCAACATGGTCCACGTCGGCGAGCGTAATGCCGGCCTCTTTGAGGCAGTAGTCGATCGCATCGAACGGCAGTTGCCAGGTCGAGAACGGCACGGGCCGCTTCGCGTGCTTGACGTGCGTGAACCGCTCGTCTTCGGCTGCCGCGATCACGACGCCATCGCGCACGAGCGTGGCGGCGCTATCGTGATAGACGGCGTTGATTCCGAGGGTATACATGTTCAGCACTCCTCACTTGTCAGTCGGACAGTTGCAAGGCGGCATGGCTCGCCGCCGCGCTCGGTACGGCATCGGCGGAGTCGAAGACGAGGCCTTGCTTGGCGGCGAGCTCCAGCGCGGCCGCGGCGACTTCGGCCGCCGGCACGCCGAGCAGGCAGGCGTGGTGACCCTTGGGGCAAACGCTGCGATAGCACCAGCGACAATCGACATCGCGGAACAGCACGCGCTGCTCGGTCTGCCAAGGCGTATGCTGCGGATTCGTCAAGGCATAGAGATCGACGACGGGCGTGCCGAGCGCCGAGGCAAGATGTACGGGGCCGCTATTGTTGGCGATGAGCACGCGCGTGCGCTCGATGAGCGCGCCGAGTTCGCCGAGGTCGAGCTGCCCGGCGAGGTCGTGAAGTCGCGATCGCCAACTCGGGCCGGCTCGTTCGATGACTTCGCGGATGAGCCCGCGTTCCGCTTCGTCTCCCGCGAGCAGAATCGGTAGCGACGTGAGCCGGGCGAGACGCGCGGCGACTTCGCCGAATCGCTCGGGCGGATAGCGGCGCGATGCGGCGCTTGCGCCCGGATGGATCAGGAACCACGGATCGTGCGGGCGCAGCCCATGGGCGATGAGCTGCCTGGTGAGCTTGCGCCTGGAGCGCGTATCGACCTTGAAGTGCATGCGCGTATCGCTGCAGACCGCGCCGACATTCGCGACGAGTTCGAGTTGCCGCTGCGCCTCGTGGCGCACGCCTTCGCTCGGTTCCGTCTCGCAGATCCAGTCCGTCAACAGGTGGTAGGGGTTTTCGCGGCAATGCGCCAGCCGTCGCGGAATGCCGGCGAGATAGCAGAGCATCGCGGCGGGCAGCGGATTCTGACTGTAGACCGTGAAAATGACGGCGGCGTCGAAGCGCCGCTCGCGCAAGGCGCGGACCATATCGATATCGGCCGATGGATCGGGATCGGGCGAGAGGCCGTGCCACGGCGCGTCATAGGGAATGACTTCGTCGACGTCCTCGAGAAACGGCGCGAGGCTCGCTCCGACTTTCGACGTGAGCAATGTGATGTGCCGGTCTGGCATGGACGCGCGCAACGCATGTATCGCCGGCGTCGTCATCAGGACGTCGCCGATCCGATCCAGCCGCACGCAGAGGATGCGCTTGACGTCGGCGCCCCAACGCTTTACCGCCGATTCACGCACGCTTGCATGCGCGAGCATGGGCGTGATGGTGAAAGGGACCCCGTTCATCGACGATCCTCCGCCAGGCTCGCCCGTACCGACGTCGCCGGTGCCGCATCCCGAGGCGCCGCACCTGCCGTCGCTTCGACGATCGCGAGCGCCGCCCGATAGACATCGGGCACGCGCAGCGTCGGCCTGCGCAGCGGTCCGTCGCGCCATTCGGTCTCGTTGCCGTTGTCGATCAGAATGGTGCGGCAGCCGGCGCGCGAGCCCGCTTCGACATCGTCGAGAATGTCGCCGACGAACCAGCTCCTTCGCATATCGAGCGGATGCTCGCGCGCCGCGCGCATGATGAGTCCCGGCGCGGGCTTGCGGCAATGGCATTTAACGGCATAGCGCGGGACGACACCCTTGGGATGGTGCGGGCACCACAAGGCGGCCCTCAAGCCAACACCGCATGCCGCGAACATGGCGCGCAGGTGCGATTCCATGTCGGCGAGCGCTTCGAAAGGAAACCGTCCGAGCGCGACGCCGCTCTGATTGCTGACGACGAAAAGCGCGAAGCCTTGCGCGCCGAGCAGCGACAGCGCCTCGGGCACGCCGGGCGCGAAGTGCATCAACGTCGGATCGACGTTGTACGGCACATCGTCGAGCAATGTACCGTCCTTGTCGAAGAACACAGCCGGTTCGAGCATCGGGAAAGTCGATCGATTTCAGGCGCGTTGGGCCGCTGAACGTGCGGCGGAGACTCTGACACGCTTGGCCGGTCGCGCATCGGATGTCGGTTCCGCGGGGACGCGCGCGAGTTGTCGATAAACCGCTTCGAGCTGTTCCGCTACGCCGCTCCAGGTGAAATGCTCGCGCGCGCGTTCCAGGCCGGCCGCGCCCATGCGCTCGGCGAGCTCCGGGTCGTGCGCCAGGCGCGCGAGCCGTTCGGCGAGCGCCTCGGGGTCGCGCGGCGGGACGAGAAAGCCCGTTTGGCCATCGACGACGCTGTAGCGAATGCCTCCGACATCAGCACCGACGACGGGCCGCGCGCAAGCCATCGCCTCGATCGGTGTGATGCCGAACGGTTCGTACCAGGGCGTCGTGACGAAGACGTCGGCCGCCCCGTAATAGTTGCGCAGTTGGGCGCGCCCGCGTCGACCGACGAACGTCACATGCGCGTCGGCGCCGCAGCCGGCCGCAACCCCGCGCAGGCGCGCGATTTCGGGTGTGGCGATTTCGTTGGGTATGTCGGCATTGCCGCCGACTACGTAAAGATGAGCGTCGATGCCCATACGCGTGCGCAAGACGGCGAGTGCACGCACGACGTTGTCGATCCCCTTGCGCGGCACGATACGCCCGAGCTGCAGGACGGTGAACCGGTCGCGCGGCCAGCCGAGCGCGGCGCGGCAGTCCGCGCGGTCAGCGGGCGAGAACTCGGATGTATCGAAGCCGCAAGGCACGATACGAATGCGATTGGGATCGGGCGCATAGTGCTCGCGCAGATCGAGCTCGTCCTGAGGACACTCGGCGATGATCGCGTCGGCTTCGCGCACGAGCCGCTCCTCGATGCTGAATCGCTCGTCCGGGAAGCCGTCGTCGGCGCCTTGATGAATCCGGCGTACCTTGCCGAGCGCGTGAAACGTCATCACGAGCGGAATGCCGAGCGTCTCTTTCGCCTTTAGCGCCGCAAGGCCCGACATGAAGAAGTTGGCGTGCATGACGTCGTACCGCCTGCGCTCCCGCCGGCAAAATCCCAGCAGGAAATCGGCGAACTCGGGCATATAGGGCAGCAACGCTTCTTTCGGCATCTGCATCGGCGGCCCGGCGGGCACATGAACGACGCGCACCCCGTCCATATCGGAGATGGCGGGCAGCAGCGCGCGATCGCGCCGGGTGAACACGTCGACCTGATGCCCCGCGCGGCGCAACTGACGGGCAATATTCGCCACATAGATGTTCTGTCCGCCGCTATCGACGCCGCCCGCGACGGCGAGCGGCGACGCGTGTTCGCTGACCAGTGCGATTTTCATAAGGTGTCCTTAGTTTTGGAGCTTGCCGGCCCCGGGAAGCTTGCCGGGAGGCCCTCGCGGATCAAGGGGATGGCGAGCCGTACGCACTGTTCGAGCACATCGTGTGCCCATCGCTTCGCGGACCGGTCAAAGCTGCATAACCGCTGCAACGCCCGCGCAACGCTTCTGTGATCTTTACTCGGTGGCGCGGGCTTGAGCGGCTCTTACAGGGAGAATGTAATTACGCTGCACCGTCCAACTGAGGCGCTGCTGAAGCGCTGCGCGCATGGGATTGCTTTTTGCTGACGTACCGGGCGATATTGACCGACCCCAGCGAGGCAGAATCGATGAATGCGCGAATATCGGTAGTGGTGCTGACGCACAACCGTGTGCGTGAGGTCACGCGCACCATCGAGCGGTTGCTGTCGCTTCCTGAGAAGCCGCCTGTCATCGTCGCGGACAACGGTTCAGACGATTCGACCGTCGCGGAGCTCGAGCGCCGCTTTCCGGACGTCGTCACCATCGCATGCGGCGGGAACCTCGGGGCGGCGGGGCGCAATCGCGCCGTGATGCGGGTGACGACGGACTACGTCGCGTTCAGCGACGACGACACGAGCTGGGAGCCCGGCTCATTGGCGGAAGCGGTGCGCGTGCTCGACGCCGCCGCCCGGGTTGCCGTGCTTTCGGGGAAAGTGCTCGTGGGAGACGAGCGATGGATCGATCCGACCTGCTCGCGCATGAGCGCCAGTCCGCTCGTGAGCGAGGGTTTGCCGGGTCCCTCGTTGATCGGCTACATGGCCGGCGCGTGCGTGTTTCGAACCGCGCTCTTTCGCGAAATCGGCGGTTACGAGCCGCGTCTTTTTATTGGCGGAGAAGAAGAGCTCGTCGCGCTCGACGTGATGGAGGCGGGCCACGCGATCGTCTATTGCGATTCCGTCGTAACCACGCATTGGCCCTCGCCGTCGCGTGATGCGTCGCTACGACAGCGCATGCTCGCACGCAATGCTGCACTGATCGCCTGGCTGCGCTTGCCGTTTGCGGAGGCGTTCGCGGCGACATGGAGGGCTTTCGCCGCGCTGATGCGCGAACGTAGCCTGGCCCGTCATGTGCCTTCGCTGCTGCGCGATCTGCTTTGGGCTATCCGGCGGCGGCGCGTCGTCTCTGCTCGCGTCATCCGTATGCGGCGGCAAGTGCGCGACGCGGAGCGAGACGTGGCTTTTCGACGGCATTACCGGCGGGTACAGCGAAGCCGCCCTGCCTTTCCGTCGAACGAGAGTCGCCAGTAGCGCTCGGGTTCGACGAGGTCGTTCGGGTGTGCATCGTCGAGCGCGCGCAGTTGACTGCGATACGCCCGCACGCTACGCCATTTCCGGGTGGCGGCCCGTGCATTGCGCTGCGCGTCGAGGAGCGGTCCGGCGGTTGCGAGCTCGAGCCGCAGGCCGCGCCGCGCCAGCGCTTCGCGCCTTTCTTCCGCCACATGCCGCATGCGCCGATATAGGGCGTCCTCGTAAAGGAGGATATCCGGCATCGCGTCTTGAACGAACAGCGCGCAACAAGCGTCCGAAGCGAGCGTGTGGTCCGAATGATAAAGGCCGAGGGGCGCAAGGACAGTGGGACGACCACAGGATTTCCACGCGTCGTCGAGTGCGCGTGCAACGGCATCGCACGATGGCGGAGCCCCATACTGGGAGTCGAGGAACGGAAGGCGGCGCGGCTGCGCGTCGAGCATATCGAGTGCGCGATCGTCCTCGCGCTGGCGCGCTCGCAATGCGGCGTCCGAGTGAAGAAATCCCGCGCGGCGGTCCCAGGACGTTGAAAGCGGCATGGTGGGGGCGCCGGCGAATACGGTGCAGACGATGGATCGGGGATGGGTTGCGAGCGCGGCGCCGCAACCGAAAGCCGCATCGTCGAAATGCGGCGAGACGACAAATAGCGTGGACGAAACCATGATGACCGAGTGTGCGAACGGCTCGCGAGAGCCCGATGCCTCCCTCGGCGCGCAAATGCGATGCCCGGGGCCGCGTGCGGCCCACGCCCCCGTGTGTGGCTGAGCCGTGTCTAACCGGTCAGCCGGCCAGCGCCTGCCGGATGGCGGAAGCCAGGTCGCCCGCCTGAAACTTCGCCACGTAGCCCGTCGCACCGGCGTTCTTGACGTGCGTTTCGTTGGCCGTCCCGGTCAGCGAAGAATGGATGATGACCGGGATGTCGCGCGTGCGCTCGTCGCCTTTGATGAGACGCGTCAGCATAAAGCCGTCCATTTCGGGCATTTCAAGGTCGGTCAGCACAAGCGCGATCTTGTCGCGCGTGCGCAGGCCTTCCTGCTGCGCTTCGCGCGCGATGCGATCGAGCGTGTCCCACGCCTCCTGCCCCGTCTTTGTCATGACGTATTCCGTGCCGAGGGCGGTGAGGCTCTGTTCGATCAGCTTGCGCGCGAAACCCGAATCGTCCGCGGCGAGAATCTTGGCGCCGCGCTTCACCGTCAGCGTGCTCCCCACTTCAGCCGGGTCGACGCTCGGGTGTTGAGCCGGGAACACGTCTCGCAGCACCTGCTCCACGTCGACGACGAGCGCAAGCCGCGAATCGCCGGTGTTGCCGTCGATCCGCGCGATGCTCGTAACCGTGCTTCCGCCGGCCGAGGACTCGGCCGAGAGCACCTGATTCCATTCGAGGCGGACGATATCGTCGACTTCCTCGACGGCGAACGCTTGCGTGGAGCGGGCAAACTCCGTGACGAGCAGAATGTTGAGCCCGCGCGTGGGATTGCACCCCATCAGCTTTGGCAGGTCGATGACAGGAATGATCTGCCCGCGTATGTCGACGGCGCCGAGCACGTGCTCGGATGAGCCGGCGATTGGGGTGATCGACGGCATCGTCATGATTTCGCGGATCTTGAAGACGTTGATGCCGTAAAGCTCGTGCGAGTCGTCGTTGCCTGGCGCCGCGCCGAGCCGGAAAAGGAGGAGCTCGAACTTGTTCGAACTCGTCAGGTTGGTGCGCTCGTCGATCGAGTGGTGGTCTGCGGCCATCGAAGAATTCCTCCGGGTTGCGCCCGATGCCTTTGCGGGTTGCGCCGCTTCTCGAAGCCGGTGAAAAACGGTGTTCCGGCAAAGGGGGTAATGCTTGATAACGGCGGCTTGCGGGGAAAGTTGATAGCGCTGCGTACTTCTACTTAGAGGTACGGTCCAGTTGTCTGGAAGGATCCGGTCGGGCCGGCAAGTGGAATAGTGGGCAGCCTGTGCGCCTCGGCACCGCCAGGTTTCGCGCTTCATCGGCGCGCTGGCGCAAAAAAAGCGCGGACGAAGCCGCGCGTTCAAAGAGATATGATGAAAAAGACCGCTTCATGCGGCAATTGCAGTATAGGGGAGAAGCATCCCGATAGGCTTAAGCGAAAATGAAATCGAGATTTTTCTCATGCCGTTCATGCACGCCGCACGAGCTGCGCATGCGCTTTTTCCTTTTCCTGCGGCGTAAGCTCCACCGCGTAATCGAATTTGCCCGATACGAGTCTCGCGACAGGCGTGCCGTCACGATACACAACGCGGTTGCCCATGAGCGCCGGGACCTTTTCTCCCGGCAAAATGGTGCCGACGAGATTGAGCGGATCGGCGCCGCTCAGGCAGACCATCTCTGAGTTCCGATCGCGCTTGCGCACGTCGCGCAACAACGCGATCGCTTCCGGGAGCGCGAACTGCTCGCCGGACAGTCCGTTGACGAATCGTCCGCCGCGCACTTGACCGCGTGCTTCCAGCCGCTGGAGCACGCGCAGCAAGTCGCGCCAGCGCGGTAGCCACGATGCTTCGCGCTCGAGCAATTGCCAGCAGACGACGCCGTAGCGTCTGAGCAGCGTCATGGCGACGTGCTCGGCGAGCTCGGGCGGTGTGACCGACGCCGTTCGCGATCGCGGCTCCGCGCTCGGGCCTCGATCGCGCGCATCGTCGCGGCTGCTGCCTGACGCCGAGGCAGCCGCGTCGGGATGATCATGGGCCGCCACGCGCCGCGTGAGCGCCCAGCGTCCTGCATCGTCCATTCCGCCGATGAAGGCGCCATGCTGCGCGAAGTGGCGGCCCCGGCGCGCGCTGACGCGCGACGCACGCTGACGCGCCGCCGCGGGTTTCAGCAATGCCCGCAGCCCGGCAAAGCTGTCCGCATTTGCGAGTCCCGCGGCGACGAGCTCGCCGAGTGCATTCTCGAGCTCGATCGGCAGCATCTTGGTTTCATGCAAGAGCTCGTCGAAGAACATGGCGCCGTGCCTGGTCAGCGCGTCGAAGACGCCGCGAGCGCGCGCCGAGAGCGTATCGGCGCTCGGCGTCGAGGCGAGGCTGTGCCAGGTAGGCAACTCGCGGCGCGGTAGCAGCGCGATCGGCGTGGCGCGCACAGGCGAGCTCGATCCGTGATTGCCGTCCACGAGCCGTACCCATACGAGCTTGCCCGATCGGCAAAGCTCGTCGAGCGACATGCCCGTGTAGTCGCGTATCCGCGCCGGAAGAATCTCTTCCTCCCAGGCGGCGGCCGCTGCGGCGAAGCCTTCGAGCTGCGCGATCGTCGCCGCCAGCGCGTCGCGACCCATGCCGCGCGCTTGCGGCGCGACGCGCTGCCACTCGAACAGAAACCGCATGAAGTCGACGCGCTCGACCGGTTCGATCTCGCGCCGCAAGCGCCTGATCGTATAGCGATGGATGCGCGCGAGAAGATGACGCTCGCACCATTCTTCTTGGGCCGCACCAGGCGTGAAGCGTCCGCGCATCGCATAGCCTTCGCCCTCGAGCGTGACGAGTGCCGCGGCCACCGTGGATGCGGGCAGCGCAAGCGGGCGCGCGATCGCCGCGACCGTCGATGGCCCTGTCGCCGTCAGGCGCGCGCGCACGATTTCGACGGCGGCGCTTTCCTGAGTCCATGTGTCGGGCACGCTGTCGGGCGCATGAAGATGCGGCTCGTAGACCGCGTCCGGATAAACGGCACGCAGGCAGGTGAGCCGCTCGATCGGCAGCCATAGCGCGTCGTCCTCGGCCACTTGCATGCGCGTCGCGCGCCCCGCATGCGCCAATGCGCCGAGCCATGCAACCCAATCGGCGTCGTTGCGCGCTTCCTTTTCGGCAATGCAGCCGAGCCCCATCAGCGCTTCGTGCATCTCGTCCGCATTGCGCGCCTGCGGCCAGGCTTCGTCGCGCACGCTGGCGATCGCATCGGCATCGAGCGCGCCGAGATCGTCCGCACTGTCCGGTTCCTGAAACCGTCGGGCCAGCACGGCCTGCGTGCGCCGCTCTTCGAGCGGTGCATCGTCGAGGAATGCGTAAGGCCGCGCATTGAGTATCTCGGCCGCGAGCGGCGATGGCGCGGGCAGCTCGCGCGTGGCGAGCTCGATGTCGCCGCGTTCGATCCTGCGCAACAATGCGAGCCAGCCGTCGCAATCCATCGCTTCGTGCAAACAGTCATCGACCGTCTGATCGACGAGCGGATGTCGCGGCAACTCGCGCTCGCCGACGATGTTTTCGAGGCAGGCGACCTGGTCCGGGAACACCGCGGCGAGCAGGTCCTCGCTCTTCATCCGTTGCAGTTGAGGCGCCGTTTTGCGTCCGCCGGTGAAGCGAGGCAACGCAAGCGACGTGGTCGCGTTCCAGCGCCACCGCACGTTGAAGAGCGGCGCATCGAGCAGCGCCTGGATAAGCACGTGCTCGGCCGTGTTCGAATGCAGGTAGCGCCAGACTTCGTCGAGCGCGAAGCTATGGCCGCCCGTGAGCGAGAGCACGATGGCGTCTTCGGTCGCCGCCGCCTGTAGCTCGAAATTGAACGTGCGGCAAAAGCGCTTGCGCAGCGCCAGTCCCCACGCGCGGTTGACGCGGCTGCCGAAGGGCGAGTGAATGACGAGCTGCATGCCGCCCGATTCGTCGAAGAAGCGCTCCATGACGAGCCTGTCCTGCGTCGGCAGCACACTGAGCGCCGCGCGTGCGCGTGCGAGATAGTCGACGATCTGGCGGACGGCGTTGTCCTCGAGCCCCAGCTCGCTCGTCAGCGCGGCGACCGCTCGATCGAGCACCGCCTCCGATGCCCCGCGGACGGTTTTACGTACGGCCTCGTCGCGACTATCGTAAGGACTGCCGATCAACTCGTCGACGCGCGCGCGCAGTCGCGAGACGGCGGCCGAGAGCTCGTTGCTGCGGCCCGGCGCTTCGCCGAGCCAGAAAGGAATATTCGGCGCCTCGCCCGCGGCATCGACGACACGCACGCGCCCCGTCTCGACGCGCAGGATCCGATAAGCGCTGTTGCCAAGCTGGAAAACATCGCCGGCCAGGCTTTCGACGGCGAAGTCCTCGTTCACGGTGCCGATTTGAATGCCTTGCGGCTCCAGCAACACCGAGTAGTCCGCGTTGTCGGGAATGGTGCCGCCCGACGTTGCCGCCGTGAGCTTGCTGCCGCGCCGGCCGCGCAGCGTGCCCGTCACGATGTCGCGGTGCACGTACGCGCCGCGCGGGCCGTGCCGGCTCGTATAGCCTTCCGCCAGCATGCGCAGCACGGCGTCGTAGCGTTCGCGCGTGAGCTCGGCGTAAGGCGCGGCGCGGCGCACGCAATCGAAGAGCGCGTCTTCGCTCCATTCCTCGCAGGCGACTTCCGCGACGATCTGCTGCGCGAGCACGTCGAGCGGCGCGCGCGGAATCAGCAGCGCGTCGAGTTCTCCGCGCCGCGTGCAGTCGATCAGTGCCGCGCACTCGATGAGATCGTCGCGCGAGGTCGGAAAAAGGCGCCCCTTCGGCATGCCGCCGACATGGTGCCCGGAACGTCCGACGCGCTGCAGAAACGGCGCGATCGCGCGCGGCGAGCCCAGCTGACAGACGAGATCGACATCGCCGATATCGATGCCGAGCTCGAGCGATGCCGTCGCAATCAGCACGCGCAGCGCACCGCGCTTCAGGCGCTGCTCTGCATCGAGCCGATGCTCCTTCGCCATGCTGCCGTGATGGGCCGCGACGGCGTCCTTGCCGAGCCGTTCGGTCAAATGGCGCGCAGCCCGCTCGGCCATGCGACGCGTATTCACGAAGACGAGCGTCGTTGCATGGG
This sequence comes from Trinickia sp. EG282A, assembly GCF_040965455.1. Taxonomy (NCBI): domain Bacteria; kingdom Pseudomonadati; phylum Pseudomonadota; class Betaproteobacteria; order Burkholderiales; family Burkholderiaceae; genus Trinickia; species Trinickia sp. EG282A. The sequence continues at coordinate 654,224 of NZ_JBFRCC010000004.1, forward strand.
CCGAGACGAGTTCGGCGAGACGGTCGTAGACTCGCTTCCAGACCTCGTTGGCCATCACCGCTTCGAGCGGAACGGGCGGCAGCTCGAGCGCGAGATCGCGCGGGCGATCGTGGCCGACGTCGACGATCGCGCATTGGGCATGGTCTCCCACGCCGACGAGAAAGCGAGCCACGGCTTCGATCGGCTTTTGCGTTGCGGAAAGGCCGATGCGCGGCAGGCGTCGCCGGCAGAGCGCGTCCAGCCGCTCGAGCGACAGAGCGAGGTGACTGCCGCGCTTGCTGTCGGCGATCGCATGGATTTCGTCGACGATGACCGTTCGCGTCGTCGAGAGCATGCGGCGCCCGGAGTCCGACGAGAGCAGCACGTAGAGCGACTCCGGCGTCGTCACGAGGATGTGCGGCGGGCGCTTCTTGAGCGCGTTGCGCTCTTGCTGGGTCGTATCGCCGGTACGGACGGCCGTGCGAATATCGACACGCGGCAGGCCTTGCCGCGCGAGCTCTTGCGCGATTCCCGAGAGCGGCCGCTCCAGGTTCGCGTGGATGTCGTTCGAGAGCGCCTTCAGCGGCGACACGTAGACGACGAGCGTTTGGTCGGGCAACGAGCCGCCGCGAGCAAGACCCTCGCGCACGAGCTCGTCGATGGCCCAAAGGAATGCGGTGAGCGTCTTGCCCGAGCCGGTCGGCGCGGCGACGAGCGTGGACACGGCGCGGCGAATATGGGGCCACGCGCGGCATTGCGCGTCCGTCGGCGTATCGAACGTTGCCTGGAACCAGGCCGCCACCGCGGGGTGGAAATCGGCCAGCGCCGGCACGGCGGCATCGGCGACGGGACTATCGGGGGCGTTCATTTGAGGCGATCTGGGGGCGTTCGATCGATTTCTCAATGGCGACGAATCGACGAATTCGTCAGGACCGCTCAATAAACATATCGCGCGACGCCGTGTACGTCGACAGATAGATAAGCGGAGCCACGACGAGGAGCGCGATACCGAGTGTCACCAGGGCCGCGAGCAGCAATCCCGCCACGAAGGCGCCATAGACGAGTGTCGACCACGGATTGCGGCAGATTGCGAGAAAACTCGCCTTCAACGCGGCGTCCGGCGCGGCGCCGTGCAGCACGACCAACGACGGCGCGAGCCAGAGCGCCATTGCGCTGCCGAAAGCGGCTACGACATAAAGCAGTGCGGCGAACCACGGCGCGGCGCCCGCCTTCGCGGCGGGATCGGCACTGATGAGCAGATGCAGCCCAGCCGACACACGAGTGCCCGCAAAATCGCAGAGAAGCGATGCGAACAGCGCAACGAGGCCGGCCGCGAAGAGCGGCTGGAAATTTTTGCGGATGGCGTCGAAGACGTCGGCAATCTTGACATTCCCCGTCGCCGCGCAGCCTTGCGCCGCAGCCGTCATTCCGCCGGCCCACAGCACGGTGAAGACTGACACCAGGTCCGAGGCAAACGGGATCGCGCCGAGCGCAACCGTGACGGCGAGATCGATGACGCCGAGCGCGATCCATACGGCTGGCCGCATGCGAAAGAGCGACCAGGCGCTTGCGATCCACTGCGATCCGTGTTCGGCGGGAACCGTGCGCATCTGCATATGGGAAAGCATTCCTTACGAAATTGTCGGACTATGAACGCGATTCGTCTCTGCCATTATCGTCGAACGGAGCGTTGCGCCCTCAAACCGCGTTTCGCAAACCATTTCTGCATGGTATAAGCGCCGTCAGGTCATTTTGTCGACGAAGGAGGAGATTCGATGAGTTCAACAGTCGGGATCAAGTCGGCCGCGGCTGCATCGGCGATCGTTGCATTAGCAACGATATCGATCGGCTTTCTCGAAAGCACGCCCGCCGTTGCGAAGACCAATGCGGCAAAACCTGTATTGACGGCATCCGCGCTGGCGGTTGCCGACAAGTTCAGCGCCGATGCGGCCGAGCGTATTTTCAAGGAGGGCGGCAATGCCGTCGACGCCGCCGTCGCGATCGCGTTCACGCTCGCCGTCACGTACCCTGAAGCGGGCACTCTCGGCGGCGGCGGATTCATGACGCTCTATGTGAACGGCAAGCCGTACTTCCTCGATTATCGAGAGCGGGCCCCGCTTGCCGCGACGAAGGACATGTATCTCGACAAGGACGGCAACGTCATCAAGGGGATGAGTCTGGTCGGCGCGCGCGCCGTGGGCGTGCCGGGAACCGTCGAGGGCATGTGGGAAGCGCAAAAGCGTTTCGGCCGGCTGAAATGGAAGCAGGTGCTGGCCCCGGCGATCCATTACGCGCGCGATGGCTTCGAGGTCGACGAGCAGCTGCAGCAGCGCCGCGACGAAGCCGCGAAGGACTTCGGCGACAAGACGAACTTCGGCAAATATTTCGGAGGCCTGAACAACGGCGTGACCTTCAAGCAGCCCGAGCTTGCCGCCACGCTCACGCGCATTGCCAACCAGGGGGCGAAAGGGTTCTACGAAGGCGAAACGGCGAAACTCATCGCCGCCACGATGAAGGCGGACGGGGGACTCATCACCGAGCGCGACTTGCATGAATATAAGGCGGTCTGGCGGCAGCCCGTCGAGGCGAATTGGAACGGCTTTCGCGTGATCACGGCGCCGCCTCCGAGCTCGGGCGGCGTTCACCTCGTGCAGATGCTGAAGATGAAGGCGGATCTCGCCAACGATTTCGCCAACGTTCCGCTGAATTCGGCCAAGTACATCCATCTCGTCGCCGAGATCGAGAAGCGCGTGTTCGCCGATCGTGCGCAGTACCTCGGCGATCCGGATTTCTACAAGGTGCCCGTCGCGCAGCTGATCGACGACGCGTATCTCGCCAAGCGCGCGGCGGACGTCGATCCGAACAAGCCCTCGGATACCAAGAGCATTCAGCCGGGGCTCGGTACGTCGATGCCGGAGAAGGCGGAGACCACGCATTTCTCGGTCGTCGACAAATGGGGCAATGCCGTCTCGAACACCTATACGATCAACGGGTATTTCGGCTCGGGCGTCGTGGCGGAGGGCACCGGGGTGCTGCTCAACGACGAGATGGACGATTTTTCGGCAAAGCCGGGCGTGCCGAACATGTTCGGCGTCGTCGGCAGCGATGCGAATGCGATCGCGCCGAAAAAACGCCCGCTTTCGTCGATGGCGCCGACGATTCTGACCAAGGACGGCAAGGTATCGCTCGTGATCGGCACGCCGGGTGGCTCCCGCATCTTCACGTCGATCTTTCAGGTGATCAGCAACGTCTATGACTTCAAGATGCCGTTGGCCGATGCGGTGGCCGCCATGCGCTTCCACCATCAGCTGCTGCCGCCGAACACCATCTTCTGGGAGCCCTACAAGCCGATCGAGGGCGAGCTGGCTCAGCAGTTGCAGTCGATGGGGTATGTGCTGCAGAAGCAGGGCTTCAACGGCGACATCCAGGCGATCGAGATCGACGGCGATACGCCGACCGCGGCGGCCGATCCGCGCGGCCGCGGCGTGACGAGGATCGTCCAGTAGCCAGCGGTCCGGTCGCAGCATGCGGGCCTGCCGTCGATATCCGCAGGCAGGCCCGCCCCGGCGCCCCGAGTCGCCTGCCCCCACCCGCCTCCTATGCCGAACGGCCGAATTGCCCGGGTCGGTCTCAGTTGGTTACTGTCTGCTTCCAGTCTGCGGCGCCGTGATGATTTCAGCATCGGCATCGTGCTATCCGAACGGATATGTAATAACATTGTGTTGACCATCTTCCCGAGATGGTATAACTTTGTGCTTACATATTGCCATGAAGACGACGATTCGCAGAATGGGCAACTCGCAAGGAATACTGATCCCCAAGCCGATCCTGGCTCAGCTTGGGTTCGAACATGAGGTGGAAATGGAAATCGAGGGCGATGCACTGGTGATTCGACGTCCGCTGAAGAAGGCACGTGAAGGCTGGGCGGACGCAAGCAAGCGTCTCGCGGCCGCCGGCGATGATGCGCTCGTGATGGGCGAGTTCGGCAACGGCGAAGACGCGGAGTGGTCGTGGTAGTCCGGGGCGAGGTGTGGCTCGTCGCGCTCGACCCCACGCTTGGCAGCGAGATTCAGAAGACGCGGCCGTGCGTCGTCGTCTCTCCGCCCGAGCTGCATGAGCATTTGCGCACGGTCATCGTTGCGCCTATGACGACGAAAAGCCGCCCCGCGCCGTTTCGTGTACCCGTGACGTTCGAGAGAAAGCGGGGGCTCATTCTTCTGGACCAGATCCGAACGGTCGACAAGATTCGATTGGTGAAGAGGGCTGGGGCGATCGTCGACAGAACATTGGCCGATACGTTGCATACGCTGCAGGAAGTCTTCGCGGAATGACGGCGAGCGCGCCGTTTTGAGAGCGCGCGGCCTCGCCGAGCCGGGAATAGCCCTTGCTGCAACGCGCAGTCACCGCGAAAGAGGGGTGCGACGAACAAATGGCTATCCTTATCGGCATTTCCGGCTGGCGCTACGAGGGTTGGCGCGGTGTGTTCTACCCGAAGGGACTCCGGCACGCCAGCGAGCTTTCGTTCGCATCGCGGGCCGTGGACACGATCGAAATCAACGGCTCGCATTACTCGCTGCAAACGATCGACAGCTACCGCTCATGGCATGAAGAAACGCCTGACGGTTTCGTGTTCGGGGTCAAGGGGCCTCGATTCCTGACGCACATGCTGCGTTTTCGCGACGAGGCGGCGAGGCCCGCCATCGCGAATTTTTTCGCCTCGGGCGTTCTCGCGCTCGACGAAAAGCTGGGCCCGTTTCTCTGGCAGTTTCCGCCGAATTTCCCCTTCGATGTGACGCGGCTGGAACGCTTTCTCGATTTGCTGCCTCGAACGGTGCAAGAGGCCGTTGCCCTGGCGTCGCAACACGACGCGCGCGTCAAACGCGCCTGGTTCGACGCGAGCGGCAATGGCCAAATCCGGCACGCGGTCGAAGTCAGGCACTCGAGCTTTCAAACGCCCGAATTCGCGGACATGTTGCGGCGTTATCGTGTTGCGCTCGTCGTTTCCGATTCTGTGGCAGGATGGCCCTATGCCGAAGACGTCACGTCGGATTTCATCTACATGCGCCTGCACGGCACCGAGACGCTTTATAGCGGCGCGTACTCGGATCGCGCGCTCAAACGATGGGCCAAACGGATTGCGATCTGGGCGCGAGGCGACGAACCGGCCGACGCCGTTCGCCTCTCGCCTTCGCCTGTGCGCCGCGAGGAACGCGACGTCTTTTGCTACTTCGACAACGACCAAAAAGTGGAAGCCCCGTTCGATGCCCAGCGGCTCAAGCGCTGGATAGCGGCGGAGCAGACAGGAGCAAGCCGATGACACGGATGGTGTCCGAACTGCTGCAGGCGTTTCGTAAAGTGCGCAAGCGGAGCGTCGAGCTCGCGAGCTCTCTGTCGCCCGAAGACCAACAGGTGCAATCGATGCCCGATGCGAGCCCGACGAAGTGGCATCTCGCACACACGACATGGTTCTTCGAGACGGTGTTGCTCGTTCCTCACGCGCCCGGCTACGTTCTCTTCCACGACCATTTTCCGTTTCTGTTCAATTCGTACTACGAAGCATTGGGTCCGCGTCATGAGCGCGCGCAACGAGGGTTGCTGACAAGGCCGTCGCTCGACGAAGTCCATGCATACCGGCGCCATGTCGACGCGGCGGTGATGGCGCTCATCGAAATGGCCGATCGGGACACGTTCGACCGGATCGAGCCGATCGTGACGCTCGGCCTGCATCATGAAGAGCAGCATCAGGAGCTGATCCTGACCGACATCCTGCACGCGTTCTCGTGCAATTCACTGATGCCCGCCTATCGCGCCGAGTCGCGCGAGCGGCCGCGAGGCCCGCATTCATCGAAGATGGCGACGACGCAAGCCGTAGCGCAGCCGATCGAATGGCTGCGCCAGCCCGGCGGCATCGTCGGCATTGGACACGCGGAGCAGGGGTTTTGCTTCGACAACGAGCTGCCGCGCCATGAGACGTTGCTGCGACCGTATGAAATCGCCCACCGCCTCGTCACCTGCGGGGACTATGCCGCGTTCATTGCCGATGGGGGGTACCGGCGGCCCGAGCTCTGGCTATCGGACGGCTGGGCGATGGTTCAGCGCGAGCGTCTTGCCGCGCCTCTTTATTGGCGTGGCATCGACGATGGCAACTGCGAGAACGACCCTTCGGGCTGGCTTGTATTCGGCCTCGACGGCCTCGAGCCGATGAACCCGCGCGCGCCCGTTTCGCAACTGAGTTTTTACGAGGCCGCGGCCTACGCCGAGTGGGCCGGTGCCCGGTTGCCGACCGAATTCGAATGGGAGGCCGCTTTCGAGGCGCCGGGCATTACGCAGATGACGGGCCACGTTTGGCAATGGACGCGCTCGTCATACGATCCCTATCCGGGTTTTCGGCCGTTGCCGGGCGTAGCGGCGGAATACAACGGCAAGTTCATGGTCGGGCAACTCGTCTTGCGCGGCGGCAGCTTGGCGACGCCGCCGGGGCACACGCGTCCTAGCTACCGCAACTTCTTTCCGCCGGCGGCGCGCTGGCAATTTTCGGGAGTACGCCTTGTACGAGACATCTGAAGCAACGGGTTTGGCCGGTGCGGCCGAATTCGTTGGCAGTCCTCTTCGAAAAGGCGCGGCCGCGGCCGAGTTCGCGCGCGATCTTGTCGCCGCCTTATCGAAAACGCCGCGCAGCATTGCGCCGAAATACTTTTACGATGCGGCGGGCTCTGCGCTCTTCGACAGGATCTGTGAATTGCCCGAGTACTACCCCACGCGGACCGAGTGGGGAATTCTGACGAGCCATGCGCATGACATCGCGCAATGCATGGGGCCTCGCGCGGACATCGTCGAATTCGGCGCGGGATCGCTCGCGAAGATACGGCTGCTGCTCGATGCGTTCGTTCCGCGCGACGCGCCGCGGCGCTACTTTCCCGTCGATATCTCCGCCGAGCATCTCGAGAGCGCCGCGCGGAAACTGCACGCCGACTACCCGCAGCTTTCGGTGCAGCCGGTCGCGGCCGATTACATGAAAGAGGAACAACTGGCCGGTCTCGCAGCGAGCCTCGAAGCGTCGTCGCAGCGCCGCGTCGGTTTTTTTCCGGGCTCGACGATCGGCAATTTCGATCCTGACGAAGCCGCGGCGTTCCTGCGCCTCGCCGCGCGCTTGCTGCGCGGTGGCGGGCTGCTCGTGGGTGTCGATCTCGTGAAGGAGCCGCAGACGCTGCACCGTGCGTATAACGATGCCCAAGGCGTGACGGCGGCGTTCAACCTGAACTTGCTTAGGCGGGCGAACGATGAACTGGGCGCTGACTTCGACGTGAAGAAGTTCGCGCACTACGCGTTTTACGAGCCGGTAAAGCAGCGAGTGGAGATGCACCTGCTCAGTCTTTGTGCGCAAACGGTGCGTCTGGCCGGAAGAGAATTCGCTTTCGAAGAAGGCGGCAGCCTTCATACGGAGAACTCATACAAGTTCACCATCGAAGGCTTCCGTGCGCTGGCGGTTTCGGCAGGATTCGTGCCGGGCCCCGTATGGACCGACGAGGCGAGGCTCTTCAGCGTGCATTGGTTGGAGAGCCCGTCCGCCGGTTGAACTCGGCCTGATCGATCCGCGTCGCCGTTACCAGCCGCGGCGCTCACGCCACTCGTGTTCGCGCCATTCGTGTTCGCGCCACTGACGCTCACGCCATTCGTGACGGCGCCATTCGCGTTCGCGCCAGTCGTCGCCTCGCCAGTAGCCGACCGCGTACGGTGCTGGCTCGACGTAGGCAGGTGCGGCAGGCGCCGCATAAACGGGCGCGGGACCTGTATAGACCGGTACCGGGGCCACGCCGACGGGCACGCCGATGCCCACGGCGAGATCGACATGCGCCGAGGCCGCCGTGGAAACACCGAGTACCACGAGACCGATGAACCCTCCAATGAGCTTCTTGTTCATTTGCGTGACTCCTTGCACGATGCGTGCGTTTCAGTTGACCACGGCCTTAGTCTAGGAGCGCGGCCCGGACACATGTGAAAACGCCGTGCGAGATCGGTAACGCAAGATTACGAGAGGGTTTCAGGAAACGTCGCTTTGCCGAGCGTCAGGTCGATCAATGCGGCGCGGGCCGCATCGAGCGCGGTCGCGGGAAGTTCCATTTCGAGTCGCACACCGACATCGTAAGCAGTACTGACGAGGGAGACGTGTTCCTGATCCATCCAACGCCGCACCCTTGCTTCGTCTGCGAAACCGACCTCCACGACGAGGCGCGCTTGCGCGATCCGTTCGGTGCGCTCGGCCCGCTGAAGGGCGCTCGCTATCGCATCGGTGTAGGCACGCACGAGGCCGCCGGCGCCGAGCTTGACGCCGCCGTAGTAACGCACGACGGCCCCAAGCACACCGTCGAGGTCGTGGTGACGCAGCACTTCGAGAATGGGCCTGCCCGCCGTTCCTGACGGCTCCCCGTCATCGGACATGCCCGACTGGCCGCCTGCGAGCAGTGCCCAGCAAACATGGGTTGCGGTCGGATGCTCATGGCGCAGCCGCTGCAGCGCCCGCATCGACGCATCGCGGTCGGCGACCGGGATCGCGTAGGCGATGAAGCGGCTTTTGCGGATTTCGACTTCGAAAACCGAGGTCGCCGCCAACGTATAGGTCATGACGATTGCGGCCTCAGCAGATCGACCAGCGCGAGTGCCTTGGCCGGTACGCGGTTCGTCGGCGGGAATACGGCGCGAATGTCGGACTCCGGCGCGACCCAGCGTGGCAGCAGACGCACGAGCGCGCCGGCCGCAACATCGCCGGCCACCGAGAAATCGGTCAGCACGCCGAACCCGCCGCCCGCGAGCGTTGCCGCGCGGCAGGCCGTCGCCGTATTCGCGAGGAACCCGCTGCGGCCGCACTTCACCGTTTTTTTCGTGCCACGCGTGTTCTGAAGCTCGAACGAGAACGGGTGCGGCAAAATCGAGACGGCAACGTAAGGCATCGAGGCAAGGTCTGCCGGGTCGCGCGGCTCGCCATACTTGGCGACGAATTCCGGCGCGGCCACGACCCACTTCGCGTAGCTGCCGATCTTCACTGTTCGATAGGTCGAATCGGCGAGCCGGCCGAGACGGATCGCGACATCGATGTTTTCCGCGACGAGATCCATATAGCGATCGTTGCAGATGAGCTCGACATCGAGCTCCGGATGCATACGCCTCAGGGCGACGATCGCGGGGGCGACGACGAGCTGGCCGAAATCGATCGGCGCCGTGACGCGCAACGTGCCGCGCAGCAGTCCACCATCGCCGGCCACGTCCGCCAACGCTTCCTCGGCGGCGCGCAAGATTTCGCGCGCCGCCTCGTAAAAGCGCCGTCCCGCTTCAGTGACGTTGAGTCTGCGCGTCGTGCGAATCAAGAGGCTCGCGCCCACCTCGGCTTCGAGCCGCTGCATGTGCGTGCTCACCACCGTCTTCGCAAGTCCGAGTCTTTCGGCCGCGGCGGTCAGCGAGCCCGCTTCGACGACGGCCGCATAAATGCCGAGCCGATTCAGATTCACGTCCCGCACGTCCGCCATCTTGGATTGTCCGTTCAAAGAGGATTGTGTTTTTGTGATTATCCGTCTTCCGCTGACAGTTTGCACGCGATAGGCTGCAGCTGTCGGTCGCCGAGGACGATGACGGATTGCGGTCGATCTATTGTTGGAGCGAACCGTTGCGTGCTCAGTGACCCTTTGGCGGAATGGAGATGACGATGACCGAGGCGCCTACCGTTGCACCCGGCTGGTCGGGTGCTCAACTGCCGTTTCACGAGGGCGAGCTTGCCGCGCAGGAACGGGCAGGAGTCCTAAGCGTTGCGGCGTCGATCGGACGCCGCGGCATTCGCGACTACATGCCGGATCAGCATCGCGAGTTCTACGCGCAGTTGCCGTTCATGGTGATCGGCGGCGTCGATGCAGAGGGGCAACCGTGGTCGATGCTCCGTATGGGTGAGCCCGGCTTTGTTTCGTCGCCGGACGCATGGACCCTACGCATCGACGGCGGGGCACTGCCCGGCGATCCGCTCGCGGGCATTTGGCGACGCGGCTCGATGGTTGGCGGACTCGGTATTCAGCTCGAGACGCGGCGGCGCAATCGGATCAACGGCATCATCACGACAATCGAAGCGGATACGCTCGCTTTGACGGTCAGCCAAAGCTTCGGCAATTGCCCGAAGTACATTCAAAGCCGCACGCCGATGCGTGTGTCGCGGCCCGAAGAAGGCGCGGCGGTCGAGCATTCGCGGGCTCAGCAATTGAGCGATGCCGACCGTGCCTTGATCGGTCGCGCCGACACGTTCTTCATTGCTAGCGCCAATCTGGCCGAAAGAGCAGGGCACGCGCGCGGAGTGGACGTATCGCATCGCGGCGGGTTGCCTGGATTCGTTCGCGTCGATGACGCGGTGACATTGACGACGCCCGACTTCAGCGGCAACCGGCTCTTCAACACGATCGGCAACTTGCTCGTCGAGCCCCGAGCCGGGCTCCTCTTCATCGACTTCGAAAGCGGCGATCTGCTCTATGTCGCCTCAGAGGCGGAAATCGTCTGGAACGGCCCTGAGTTGAGCGAATTCGCGGGGGCCCAGCGGCTGGTTCGATTCCATATCCGCGAAGTGAGGAATAGCCGAGGCGTGTTCCCCTTCCGTTGGTCCGAGGTGCAGTATGCGCCACAGTTCGCGTCCCAAGCTGCGTCCGAAGTCGGCAAAGCGGCCCGCGGGTGAGGCAAGCAAAGCGAGAAAAAGCAGCTGACTGGCTCGACGTAGAACGACCTGTATTGCCGCGGTATTGCCGACGTTAAGAGATGAACCGTCCGGTCACTCGGTCTTGACCCGCTCGATCCTTCAGCGACTCGCCAACTCTCTTGTTTAGCCTCGCCTTGCGATCTCGGTTCCAACAGCGGCTCGCGAAAAGGTGCGCAATACTGCGCTCCTCGGGCATTCGGCTGTTTTTTTGTCGCTGGCCGACTGCTCCTCGCTAGCTATGGAATCCTTGCCCCCAGCGCTTCGCCAAGGTGCAGATCGCGACGGTCTCCCAAGTTCTGCATTTGCGCATCGTGCGCTGGAGAAGCAGTTGCTAAGAACTAACAAATTTGTTATTATAACTTTGGGCTTATGGCATACCGAATCGATTTCTACGACGCGAAGATGGAAGCTAGCATCGAGGCCCTTCCAAAGACATTGCTTGCGAGGTTCGTCGCACTGGCTGATCGGATGGAAGAGCATGGGCCGAATTTGGGGGAGCCCCACACGAAGGGAATGGGTGACGGGCTATTCGAGTTGAGATTGAAAGGGGCCGAGGGGATCGCCAGAGTGTTCTACTGTGCCGTGATCGGTCGACGTATTGTGATGCTCCATTGCTTCACGAAGAAGACGCAGAAGACACCACGCGGCGAACTGAATGTTGCCCGGAAGAAATTGCAAGAGGTTCGAAATGGGAACGTATAAAGCGCTGAGGGAACGCGCTCTCGCCGATCCGACGGTACGTGCCGAATATGATCGGCTCAACCGGGAGGATTTTGCTTTGCTCGACGATATGCTGGCTGCTCGGCGGGCAGCGGGCCTGAGCCAAGCGCAGGTTGCCGAGCGCATGGGCACGAAGGCGCCAGCGGTGACGCGCCTGGAACGTGCGCTTGCATCCGGCAAGCACTCTCCGTCAGTTGACACTTTGCGAAAGTACGCAGCCGCGTGTGGAAAGCGGCTCGTCATTTCGCTCATCTAAGCCTTCGAGCGGCAGATCGCTAACGGTTGAAGTCACGCCCCGAGGTGACGGCTTCCACGTAACCCGCGCGCACGACGAAGTCGCCGAAATGCTCGCCTTCGTGCCGTTCACGCGCGAAGTGGCCGAGCGTCTTGTCGAGCGTATCGAGTATTCCCTCTTCGCCGATGTTCTCGAGGTGCATGCGGGCGAGCCGCTCCCCGTGAAAGCCGCCGCCGAGGTAAAGGTTGTACTTGCCCGGTGCCCGCCCGGAAAGACCGATTTCGGCGACATACGGCCGCGAGCAGCCGTTCGGGCAGCCGCTCATGCGGACGGTGATCGGAACGTCGGAGAGTCGATGCCGCTCGAGCAGCGCCTCGATACGGGCGATAAGCGACGGCAGATAGCGTTCGCTTTCCGCCATCGCAAGACCGCACGTCGGCAGCGCGACGCAGGCCATCGAATTCACTCTCAGCGCGCTGCCCCAGTCAGGTGCGAGCAGGCGATAGTCGCGCGCCAATTGCTCGATGCGCTCCCGGTTTGCATCCGAGACGCGCGCGATCGTGATGTTCTGGTTCGGCGTGAGGCGGAACGTATCGTCGTGAACCCGGGCGATTTCGCGCAAGCCGTCCAGCAACGGGCGGTCCGGCTGGTTGTGCAGGCGGCCGTTCTCGACGAAAAGCGTCAAATGATGGGCTCCGTCGTCGCCCGTTTGCCAACCGAGCGTATCGCCGTTCGAGGTGAACCTATAGGGACGCGCGGGGGCGAGCGTGAACCCGAGCCGACGTTCGATTTCCGCCTTGACCCAATCGAGGCCGAGATCGTCGATCGTGTATTTGAAACGCGCGTGCGCGCGTTCCAAGCGATCGCCGTAGTCGCGCTGCACACTCATCACCGCATCGCAGGTCTCGAGCACCTTCTCGGGTGTCACGAAGCCGATCACGTCGGCGAGCCGCGGATAGGTCGCCGTCGATTGATCGCTACGTCCCATGCCGCCGCCGATCGCGACGTTGAAACCCGTCAATTCGCCGTTCTCCGCAATCGCGATGAATCCGAGATCCTGCGTATAGACGTCGATATCGTTGACGGGTGGAATCGCAAAGCCGATCTTGAACTTGCGCGGCATGTACGTCTTGCCGTAAAACGGCTCCTCGGGCGCTTCGACGGGCTCACGTTCACGTGCTTCGCCATACCAGATCTCGCGATAGGCGCGCATGCGCGGAATCGCGCGATCGCTCGCGCGATGCGCGAGGTCGTACACAGTGGCGTGCAGCGTGGATAGATGCGGATTGACCGAGCACATGACGCCGCGCGCATCGTCGCCGCATGCCGAAATCGTGTCGAGCCGCACTTCATTCAGAGCTTGAATGAGCGGGCGCAGATCGTTCTTGAGCACCCAGTGAAACTGGACCGTTTGTCGAGTCGTCAGCCGTAGCGTCGCGTTTCCGTGGGCGCGTGCGAGTTCGTCGAGCTTGAGCCATTGCTCGCTCGTGCAGACGCCTCCCGGCATTCGGACACGGATCATGAATTGAAACGCCGGCTCCAGTTTCTGCCGCCGACGCTCGTCGCGTACGTCGCGATCGTCCTGCAGATACATGCCGTGAAATTTGAGCAGCTTCGCGTCGTTCGCCGAAACCGCTCCGGTCAGCGGATCCGCCAGTCCTTCCCGAATCGTGCCGCGCAGCTGGTCGCTTCCCGCTTTGAGCCGTTCGTCGGCGCTCAATCGCTCGACGGGCTGTGACAGATCGCGGCTGCGATCTGGCCGAGGATGGGTTTCGCTCATTTGAATCCTCTTTGGATGGTGCTGGGCCGCCCCAAGCATTCATCCGCGCTGGGGGGCGGGGGCCTCTCCTGCGAAGGCAAAGACCCAGAGGCTTCGCGTCGTCAATAGACGTCGCGCTGGTAGCGCCGTTCGCGTTGCAGCTTGTGCAGATAGTCCTGCGTGGCCTCCGGGCCGAAGCCGCCTTCCTTGGCGACGATCTCGGCGAGCGTCCGATGGACGTCAGGCGCGAGCCGCTTCGCATCGCCGCAGACGTAGAGATGGGCGCCTTCCTCGAGCCATGCAAAAACATCGCGTGCATGCGCCTTCAAACGATGCTGGACGTAGGCTTTCGCCTCGCCGTCGGAGCGACGATCGCGCGAAAACGCGACGTCCATCCGCGTCAGCAGCTTGTCCTTGAGCAGCCTCTGCCACTCGGTCTGATAGAGAAAATCGGTGCGGAAGTGACGATCGCCGAAGAAAAGCCACGACCGCCCATTCGCGCCGCGCGCCTCGCGCTCTTGCATGAAGGCACGAAACGGCGCGACGCCCGTGCCGGCGCCGATCATGATGATCGGGACATCGTCGCCAGGCAGACGAAAGTTAGGATTCCTATGCACGTAGACGGGCAGCTTCGCATCGAGCGCGACCCGGTCCGACAACTGACCCGATGCTACGCCCGCGCGGCGCTCACCGTGCAGCTCATAGCGCACCGTCGCGACGGTCAAATGGACCTCCTCGGGCGCGGCGGCCAGGCTCGATGCGATCGAATAGAGCCGCGGCTGCAGCGGCCGGAGCATCCCGGCGAAGGTCGCGGCATCGAGTCCCTCGACGGGGAACTGCCGGATTACATCGATAATGTGATGGCCGCTTAGGTAGGCCGCGCGTTCGTCGACGTGGCCGCTCGCCGCCAGGTTCCGCAGCGTTTGCGCACCGGAAAGTTCCGCCCAACGATCGAGGAATCGCGGCGTCAGCGTAGTGATTTCGAAATGGGAAGCAACCGCCTCGCCAAGCGCAGCTTGTTTGCCCTTAATGTCGACGGTCGTCGACGCGTCGAGCTTGAGCGTGCACAGCAACCCTTCGACGAGCGCGGGATCGTTGGTCGGTACCAGGCCCAACGCATCGCCGGGCTCGAAGTGAATACCTGAGCCTTCGAGCGAAAGCTCGATGTGTCGTGTTTCCTTGGACGAGCCGCGCCCCGAGAGCACGATGTTCTCGATGACGCGCGCGGGGTGCGGGTTGTGCTTATCGATCGCGGGCGTCGGCGTTGCAGCCACGGAAGACAGCCGCGAGGCCGTGCTCGTCGTGCTATCACCTGCTGCCGCCGTCTTAGCGAGGATGTCGAGGACATCGTCAATCCAGGCATTCGCTGCCTCTTCATAGTCGACGTCGCAATCGACTCTTGGCGCGAGGCGTTGAGCGCCGAGTTCTTCGAAACGGCGATCGAGACGCTTGCCTGCCTCGCAATAGCGCTCGTAGCTCGAATCGCCGATCGCGAGCACGCCGAAACGAACGGTAGGCAGCTTAGGCGCCTTCCGACCCTCGATAAACTCGAAGAAATCGGCCGCTGTTTGCGGCGGATCTCCTTCGCCATATGTGCTCGCTACGATTAGGACGTCCTGCTCGTCCTTCAGTTGACGCGGCTTGTAATCGACCATGTCGTGAAGCGACACGGCCAGACCGCGTTGCGCCGCGCGCTCCGCGAGCGTTTTGGCGAGCGTGCGGCTGTTGCCTGTTTCACTGCCGTAAAGCACGGTCAGCCGCCGGGTTGGCCCGGCACCTGATTTACCTTGTGCCGTGGAGGGCGTCGGCGCGGCTTTGGCTGAGGACGCCTGTTCGAAGCCTGCCAGAAAACCGCTGATCCAGAGCAACTGCTTGGAATCCAGCGATGAGACGAGGGCTTTGACATGCTCCCACTGCGTGTCGGTGAGATCAGGCCCTTTGAATTCGGAAACGGTCATTTCTTCCGTCGATGCAGATTAGAGTGCGTCACGCCGATCCCGACCTTTTGGGGCATTCGCCTGGAGGTATCGGCGCGATGCGTATTACGCGTCTAGTGATTTTCTCTTGATCCGCGATAATATGCAAACGCATTATGCGTTTGCATATATTAATGACCTTTAGTTATTTGTCCGCTTCAGCCGGATATTGGGGTTGAAGCGAAATCTTGTATAACGCGAACAAGCGCTATTGAGCTTTGCATCGGTCCGCCTGGCGCGGGTTGCTGCGCGCGGCAGCGAGCTGCCATATCGATTCTCGCGGGATGGCGCCAGCAATGCCGAGCGACCGATTACCTGCTTCAAACTATCCGCTGGCTCAGGGCCAGAGAACCCAGCGGCTTCGATGGCCGAGCTCAAGCTCCTGAAGCGCGCTGCTTGCTTGGTACTGCGCAGCGAAGCCATGCCTTCATTCCAGGCGTGCAGCATTTGCTTTGCAATCCAACGCCATTGCGTCTCATTCTTCGCGGCTTCGATGATTTCCTGCGCCACGGCGACGGCCGAGTCGCACAGTTGCTCGACCATTTCGTGATATTTCCTCGGGGTGATACCGAGGCGGGCGTTAAAAAACCTTTCGAGGGTTTTGCCGGGTGCCCATGTCTTGCGACCATCGATGGAGAGACCTGGCGGATTGGAAGCAAATCGGGGATAGGCCTGCGTTGTGACGATGTTATAGGCCGGCGTAAAGGCGACATCATCGTATGAGGTGTAGAGAAGCGCGATGTTTTTCGAGTGGCAATCCGCGTTGCGGACGACGAAGTTAGTCAACAGCAGCCAGCCCAGTTGCTCGAGTTGTTTGCGCTGATCCGCGTTTGTCAGGTAGGCTCGCGTCGCATTCAGGACGCGTTCGGTCGAGGGCGAATACTTCCGCTCCGTCAGCAACGGCAAGCGGCGGGTTATCCCCAGATTTTGTTGGCAAACCTGTGAATAACTCCCGCATAGTTAGCGCAAGTACCTGACGGAAAACGCGCAAGCTTTCGTGCGATGTCGCCCGAGCAAAAACGGGGCGCGGTGGCGAGATCGTCTTGCCGATGCGATCGGCATCTGGTACGGGTGCGCGTCGGATGACGCCGCATCGATACTCGGGAAGGCCCGCATATTGATTTCGAAACATCGCGGCGCCGTCGATGGCATGATATGCGCCTTGACATTCCTGGCTTTTTCACCCCCGCCCTGTCCCCGAATATGTCCGACCTCATCGTTCACGGCGGCTTGCCGCTTCGCGGCGAGATTGTGCCGTCCGCCAACAAGAACGCCGTTCTTCCGATTCTCTGCGCCACGCTTTTGACCGACGCGCCGTTGCGCCTCGTCGGCGTGCCCGAGATCACCGATGTCAAGAAAATCCTCGATATCTTTCGCACGCTGGGAAGCGAAGTGTCGATGGATTTTTCGACGGGCGTCCTCGAGCTCCATCATCACGCGACATCGTTCGATCCCGCGATTCATCGCTTGCCCGAGGAGATGCGCTCGTCGATCATGCTCGTCCCTCCGCTGCTTGCGCGCTTCGGCGTGGCCCGGCTCGAGAACGACGTGAAGGGCTGCACGCTCGGTGTGCGCGAGATCGATCCGCACGTCGAAGTGTTCGAGCGATTCGGCGCGCGTATCGAGCGCACGACCGATTCGTTGATCGTGCGAAGCGTGAAGCGCTTGACCGCCAACGATCACTGGCTCGATTACGCATCGGTGACGACGACCGAAAACTTCGTCTTGTGCGCGGCGTCCGCGTCGGGCGTATCGACGCTCGTCAACGCGGCCTCCGAGCCGCACGTGCAGGAGTTCTGCCGCTTCATCGAGATGCTCGGCGTGCCCATCGAAGGGATCGGCACGTCGCGACTGCGGATCGAGGGTGGGCATAAGCTCGGCGAGCTTGGCGGCGGCGAATTCCGTTTCAGCGAGGATTTCCACGAGATCGCGACGTTCCTGGCCTTGGGCGCGATCACGGGCGGGGATATCGCCGTCAAGAATGGCGCGCCCGAGCAGTTCCCGCTCATCGATCGGACATTCGCGAAGTTCGGCATCGACATCGTTCACCAAGACGGATGGTCGCGAGCGGTGCGAGAAGGTCCGCTGCGCGTGCGCCAGCCTTTCACGCCGAATATTTTGACCAAGATCGAAGCTGCGCCGTGGCCCTACTTGCCCGTCGATCTGCTGCCGATCTTCATCGCGCTCGGCGTGCGCGCCGAAGGCAGCGCGATGTTCTGGAACAAGGTCTATGACGGCGCGATGGGCTGGTCCGTCGAGCTATCGAAATTCGGAGCACATGTGTTCCTGTCGGACCCTCATCGGCTGATCACGTTCGGCGGCATTCGCCTGAGCCCTGCAAGGGTCGAGAGTCCTTACATCATTCGCGTCGCCATCGCGCTTTTCATGGTCGCGGCGAGTATCGAAGGGCAATCCGTCATCAAGAACGCCTTGCCGATCCGTCGAGCGCACCCGCGGTTCGTCGAGAACTTGCGCTCGGTGGGCGCGAAGGTCGAGTGGACGAGCACCGACTGAATGCCAGGCGGCCGCTATTATCGCGAGCGCGTGTGCTTGCGACCGCGATATCGCTGCCTTGACCTTGATCGCGTTCTCGGGGTCGATGCGAGTGATCGACGGTTTATCCATTCGACCCTGAGCAGGCGTGCGGCTTGCTTGTATCTGTTGAGTCCGTTCGATGATGAGGCTTTTGACTCGATGGATGCGATGCCGCTTACGCTCGATTGGCCTGCCGCCTTGGCGCGGCTTGCTGGCGCGCTCGTCGCGGGCGCCATCTTCGGCCTGAACCGCAGCGAGTCGGGTAAAGCTGCCGGGTTGCGCACGACGCTGCTTGTCTGCCTGGCCGCTTGCATTTCGATGCTCCAAGTCAATGCGTTGCTCGAGCAAGCGGGCAAGCGGCCGGACTCGTTCGCCACGCTCGACCTGATGCGCTTGCCGCTCGGCATTCTGACCGGGATGGGCTTCATCGGCGGAGGTGCCGTGCTGCGCAAAGACGGGCTCGTGACTGGCGTCACGACCGCGGCGACGCTCTGGTTCGTGACAGTCGTCGGCCTGTGTATCGGCGGTGGGCAGTATCGGCTGGCCGTCAGCGCAACGGTGATCGGTGTCGCGGTGCTGTGGGGGTTGCGGTACGTCGAAGACCGGCTGGAGCGGCGCAAGACCGCGTGGCTGACGGTTGAATATACGGGCGAGAGCAATTTTCAGCAGCGTCTTGCCGACGAATTCGAGCGCATCGGATGTCGAATCAGCGCACGCCACGCGGAATGGAAACGCGGTGAGGCAGTTTGCGAGACGCGCTTTCTGGTCCAGTGGCGCGAGCAAACGGATATCTACGCGAAGGCCCCAGCATTTACCGAAGCAGCGCAGCGCGCCGGTGCGAATACTGTCCAGTGGGAGATCGTCGATTAGGGGCGACGTTGACTCTTCGCAGGAGCACCTGGGTGGGCTGGGTGCGCTGCGGCGATATAATCGGCTGCAATTCAATTTATCGCTGCAAAAGTCGCTCGGGCAAGTCCTCGCGCCGCGCAGGCAGCGATTGATCGACACAAGCCAACGGTAGCGCAGGAATGCAATGACAATTCAGCTTGAAGCGTTGCTGGAAGCAGTCGACGCCGACAGGGCGCGGCTCGACGCGGCACGCCCGTTGCCACCCCATACCGTTGCCTCGTTGCGCGAAAAGCTCGCATTGGAATGGACTTACCATTCGAATGCGATCGAAGGGAACACGCTGACGCTCAGAGAAACCAAGGTCGTCCTGGAAGGTATTACGGTCGGAGGCAAGTCGCTCCGTGAGCATTTCGAAGCCACCAATCACGGCGACGCGATCCTCTATGTCGAGGAAATCGTTTCGCAAGGCGAATCGCTTTCAGAATGGATGATCAGGAATATCCATCGGCTCGTGCTCAAAGGAATCGACGATCACGAAGCGGGCGCATACCGCCGCGAGAACGTCGTCATTTCCGGCGCAAGCACGACGCCGCCGGACTTCCTGCATTTGCCGCAAGAAATGCAGCAATTAATCGAATGGGATCAGGCCGCGAAGACTTTGCAGCCTATCGAGCGCGCCGCGCAGCTCCATATGCGCTTTGTGAAGATTCATCCCTTCGTGGACGGGGACGGACGTACCGCCCGGCTGCTTCTCAATTTCGAGTTGATGAAATCCGGCTATCCGCCCGCCATCATCCGCAAGGAAGATCGGCTCGCCTATTACGATTCTTTGGACGAGGCGTGTGTCGGGGGCAATTTCGACGGCATCACCGAACTCGTCGCAAGCGCGGTGCAGCGTTCGCTGGAGACATACCTCAGCGTGCTCGGCCTCGGCAATGCATCGCGTTCTGGAGGCGCGTAGAGCCGTCGCCACGCCTCCTCGCGGGCGCTGGCTGTGTTGAAGCGCACCGTCGCGACTAACCCGCCCGCAGGGGCGGCAGCGAAGGATTCTCCGGCTGCGTATAGCGGCGCTCGATCGCGGCGCGGATGCGCCCACGCGTTTCGTCGACCGAAAGTCCGCGCTCTGACTCGATGGCTTGCGCTTCGCGTGCGAGTTCATCGTCGCCGATGACGTCACCGAACCAGCGCGAATAATCGCCGCGTTGCAGGTGATAGCGCCATGTATCGGAATCGACGCCGTCGGCAATTTCCAGAAAAAGCACGAGATTGTGCGCACGCAGATTGAGCCTGCCCTCCGGACCGCGGAAGTAAAAGCTGCGCTCGGGGATCAAGAGTCCCTCGGCATATTTGCGATGATGGCGTCTGCGTTGCGTCGTTCCAGGCTCCACGCTGACCAAGTACGGTTCGCTGGCCGGCATTTGCGTTTCCCAGACCAGCAGTTGTCCGCGCTCGAGCGAATCGGATTCGAGCGGCAGCCGAGGGACGGGTTTGCCGAGCGTGCTCGCGAACGCGGCCACGGTTGCGCTGGGTTTGTTGCCGGTGACGAGCGCCATGTTGACTTGCCGCAAGAAAGGCTGCGCGATCTGGTCGGGGTGCACGGTGACGGCGAGCGCGGTTTCGAGCGCGATGGGCAGCGATTGTGCCGCCATGCCCCAATCCGCCGGGAAAAGTTGATGGGCTTCTTCGAAAACGAGCCAATGCGGACGGCCCGTTCGTACCCGCAATTCCTGCAGGCGCGAGAGCAGCGCGGCGCAGTAGCGTGGACGCTCAATGAGCGGCACGCGCAGCAGGTTGACGGCGACGTGTTGACCGGGCCGCGCCAACAAATGCAGCGCGCTATCCATCGGGGGCGGAGTATGCGCATCGCCGAGCGAAACCAGACTACCTTCATTGTCGTAGTCGCCCTCGGGATCGAAGATGCAGGCTTGATAGCCGGCCGTGGTGAGCCGCTCGAGCAGCGCAGCAGTGACGGTCGATTTGCCGCCGCCGGACGGCCCCGCCAGGAGCGCGATCGTGCCGTAGGCATCGAGGCTGATGGACGCCGCCTCGCCGCCATCGGCCCGTTGACCGAGCACCACCCGCGAGCGATCGATGCGCGATGCGCGCGAGGCGAGATCGTCCTCGAGCAGCGCGGCGACGAGCTCTTCCACGCCGCGGCCGGCCGCGCCCGTCGTGACCATATCGGCGTGCGCTTTGAGCATCGGCAGGGCATTGGCAACGGCGGCGGAAAAGCCGCAAGCATCGAGCAACGGATGGTCGTTCTCGGCATCGCCGACGCCGACGACGTTCAGCGGAGAGAGGCCGAGCTCGTCGAGCGCTGCTGCGAGACCGCTCGCCTTCGTGACGCCCGGCGCGAGCACCATGACGGCATCGCCGTTGAAGACGACGTGAAGATCCAGGCCCAGCTCGCGGATGGCATCCAAGGCGATGCGATCGTAGGGTTTCATCGTGGCGACGAGCGTTTCGCTGACGCTGAACTCGTGCA
The DNA here is from genome assembly GCF_040965455.1 of Trinickia sp. EG282A. Classification (NCBI taxonomy): domain Bacteria; kingdom Pseudomonadati; phylum Pseudomonadota; class Betaproteobacteria; order Burkholderiales; family Burkholderiaceae; genus Trinickia; species Trinickia sp. EG282A. Next base: position 675,485 of record NZ_JBFRCC010000004.1, read on the forward strand.
GGCCGCGTTCGTGCAGCGCACGAATGAATGCGTCGGGCGGAGGCGGTGCGAGGAGGCGTTTCTCGCCGCTATCGGGCCGATAAAGCACGCCGCCGTTTTCCGCCACCACACGCGAGAATAGATCGAGGCGCGGACAGATAGTACGCAGATCGCCGAGTTCGCGGCCGCTCACAAGCACGAGTTGACGGCCGGATTGCCGCAGCCGCTCGAGCACTGGCCAAGTCGATTCAGCCACCCGGCCATTCGATGCCAGCGTGTTGTCGTAGTCGGTTGCAAGCGCAACGAAGCGCATTTCGGACTCCTTATCGATCGTCGGTGGCCATCCCGCTTTCGCGCGGCGACGTCATGGCGGAGCGATTGCCGGCTTCCCGTAAGAGCTCACCGTAGAGCGCCAGATAATCGTCCGTCATTCGAGACACGGTAAAGCGTCGCTCGAATGCGGCACGACAGGCCGCGCGGCTCAGCTCGTCCAGACGTTCGATCGCGCGTACCGCGCCCTCGACGTCGTCGACGACGAATCCGGTCAAGCCGTCCTCGACGATTTCGGGCACCGAGCCGCGCCGAAATGCAATGACGGGCGTGCCGCAGGCTAGCGCCTCGATCATCACGAGCCCGAAAGGCTCGGGCCAGTCGACCGGAAACAGCAGGGCGCGCGCGTGCGCGAGAAAGTCGCCCTTTTCATCGTCGCCGAGCTCTCCTCGATACTCGACGAGCGGATCATGAAAGAGCGGCTCGATGCTGCCGTCGTAATACCAGCGATCGCCGTTGTCGATCTTGGCCGCAATTTTGATCGGTATGCCCGAGCGCTCGGCAATCTCGATGGCGAGATCGGGCCGCTTGGTCGGCGCGATTCTGCCGAGAAACGCAAGGTAGTCGCCGCCTTCCGCGGAAAAGGGCATTTGGCTGTCGGGCAGGCCGTGACAGACCGTGCCGATCCAATTGACCCAGGGCAGCGGCGCGCGCTGCGAGTGCGAGATCGAGACGAGCGGAAGGTCGGAGAATTCGCGGTAGAGCTCAGGGAGGCCTGGTATGTCGAGCCGCCAATGCAGCGTCGTGAGATGCGGGCAAGCCAATCGGCGCGCGAATGGAAACCCCTGATAGTCCGTATGAAAATGGACGAGATCGAACTCGCTCGACATTCGCACTACGCGTTCGAGCATCGCAAAGTGGAAGGCTTGCGGGTCGGCCGTTTCTTCGACGAAACGCAGCGCGCTCGGGCACGCTTCGACAAGACGCGCGCGCGTTGTCGAGCCGCCGCTCGCGAACAGCGTGACATCGTGGCCGCGTTCGACGAGGGCCTCCGTCAGCCAGGAAACGACGCGTTCTATTCCCCCATAAGCGCGTGGAGGGACGCTTTCATAGAGCGTTGCCACTTGCGCGATTCGCATTTCGCATTCCGTGTTGATCCAGAGAATCCCTTGCCTGAACGGCAGGGTAATGTGCGAAACGACGTGCAACGTCCGTGCCGGCAACGAGATCGACTCTCGGCGGCACGGACGAAAGCGGTAGTGATGTCCGGCTAGATTCGCCCCAAAAGGACTAGCACAATGACAATGATGACGATGATGCCCAGCCCGCCGGTCGGCCCGTAGCCCCACCCGCGGCTGTAAGGCCAGGCTGGGAAGGCGCCGATCAGCAGAAGGATCAGCACGATGATAAGAATGGTTCCTAACATATCGCCCTCTCACGAATGAGGAAATGGGGCACGGCGGTAGCCGCGACGCACCCCCATCGTCCGCAATTCATGTGCCGGGCGATCTACCGACCGGGGATTCAGCGCGGTTCGTGCTCCCGTTTTACAGTGCCTGCTGTAAATCCACGATGACGGCCGCCAAAAATCGGGCGGCCTCTCCGCCCGTCACGACGCGATGGTCGAACGTCAAGCTGAGCGGCAGCACGCGATGAACGGCAGCCTCGCCTTCGCTGGCCACAACTTCGTCGTGCATGCGCCCCGCGCCGAGGATGGCTACCGTCGGCGGCACGACGATCGGCGCCGCGTACTTCCCGGCAATCATGCCGAAGTTCGATAAGGTGATGGTGGCGCCGCGCAACTCCTCCGGTGGAATCTTGCGCGCCTTCACGTCCGCGCGCATCCGATCGAGTCCCGCACGCAGATCGGCGGCATCGCGATGCGCGACATCGCGCAGCACCGGTACGAAGAGGCCGTCGGGCAAATCCACGGCAATGCCGACGTCGATCTTCGAAAGCACGTGACGCCGCGCTGCCCGCCCATCGAACCACGCATTGAGCCCCGGCTCCGCGCGGCAGCCCGCCACGAGTGCGCGGATCAACCGGATCGTCACGTCGGTGTTCGGCTTCCAGGCATGAATGTCGGCGTCATCGATGACCGTTGCAGCGGCCACTTCGCTTTGCGCGCGGCCCATGTTCTGCGCCATCGCACGTCGCACGCCGCGCAGCTCTTCGGGCGGTCCGAGCTCGGAGAGCAACTTCGCCGTGCGCTGAACGTCGGCCGACGTCACGATGCCATCCATCCCGGACGGTGTCACCATGGCGAGATCGATGTCGAGTTTGCGCGCGAGTGCGCGCACCGCGGGCGTCGCTTTGATCGAGGTCGAGCCGGTTCCCACACCCGAGAGCCCGCCGTAGACGCGAGGCGCCGGTGCGTGCCTCTCGCGTGCGGCACGCGCCGTTCCCGGTGCCTCGGGCATTCGGCCGACAACGGTGCCCGCGTCGTCGCTATCGGCTCCTTCGAAGCCGACGAGGGCGGCGCCGAGATGGACGATGTCGCCTTTCTTGCCAAAGCGCTTTGCGATGCGTCCCGCTTGCGGAGAGGGTATCTCGACGATGGCCTTTGCCGTTTCGACTGAAAGCAACGGCTGATCGGCTTTGACTTCGTCACCTTCGTCGACGTGCCATTCGATGATCTCGGCTTCTTGCAGGCCTTCGCCCAGATCGGGCAGCTTGAACATCTTCATGACGATGCCTCGAGCGTTTTTCTGACCGCGTTCAAGATCCGCTCGACGCTGGGCATGTATTGCCGTTCGAGCCGGGGAAGCGGTACGACGACGTCGTAGCCGGTGACGCGTTCGATCGGCGCGAGCAGCGAATACAGGCCTCGTTCCGCGAGCGTCGCGGCAATTTCCGCGCCGACACCACAGGTGCGCGGCGCTTCATGAACGATGACGCAGCGCCCCGTTTTCGCGACCGAGGCGAGGATCGTCTCCATATCGAGCGGCTTCAACGTGGCCACGTCGACGATTTCGGCCGAGACGCCGTCGGCGGCCAGCTCATCGGCGGCCTCTTGCACTTCCTGAAGCATGGCGCCCCAGCTCACGAGCGTAACGTCATCTCCCTCGCGCGCGACGAAGCATGTATCGAGCGGCAACGCGACGCCGTTGTCTTCGACCGACTGCTTGAAAAGGCGATAGAGCCGCGTCGGTTCGAGGAAGATGACGGGATCGGGATCGCGGATGGCCGCGAGCAGCAAGCCATAGGCGCGCTCGGGGGACGAAGGCATGACCACGCGCAGTCCGGGAATATGCGCGAACAATGCTTCGGGGCTTTCAGAATGGTGCTCCGGCGCGTGGATACCCGCACCGCAAGGGGTGCGGATAACGAGCGGGCACGCGAGGCGCCCGCGTGTTCGGTGACGCAAGCGCGACGCGTGATTGAGCACATGATCGATCGTCGGATAGACGAAGCCCGCGAACTGAATCTCGACGATCGGGCGCAGGCCCATCGCCGCCATGCCGACCGCGGTGCCTGCGATCGCCGTTTCGGCGAGCGGAGTATCGACGACGCGCGCTTCGCCGAAACGCGCCTGCAGTCCGACCGTCGCGCGGAAGACGCCGCCGTTCGTGCCGATATCTTCGCCTAGCAGTACGACCGAATCGTCGTGCTCGAGCTCATAGGCGAGCGCAGTATTGACGGCTTCGACGAGATTCAGATCAGCCATGTCGCTGCTCCCCGTTCTCGGGTGCGAAATGCTCGGCCGTTGCAAGTTGCTCCTCGAGTGCATGCGGCAGCGCCGCATAAAGATGCGCGAACATCGCGGACGCGTCAGGCGAGGCAACTGATAAGTACTCCTGAACGGCGGCTTCGACCTGCTCGCCCGCAACCTTTGCCAGCGCTTCTTCCCGCGCCTTATCCCATGCCCCGATATTCAGCAGGTACTTGCGCAAGCGCGCGATGGGCTCGCTTTCCCATTGATGCTGGACGATCTCGGGGTCGCGGTAGCGCGATGCGTCATCAGCCGTCGTATGGTCGCCGAGCCTATAGCTGAGCGCTTCGACGAGCGTCGGCCCGTCGCCGCGGCGAGCCTTGTCCAGGGCGCGAAGGAGTGCATCGTGCACCGCAACGACGTCATTGCCGTCCACTTGGCACCCTTCGACGCCCGCCGCGATGGCCTTTTGCGCGAGCGTTGCCGCGGCGGTTTGCTTGGCGCGCGGCACCGAAATCGCCCATTGATTGTTATTCACGACGAGGACGAGCGGCGCGCGCCAGACGCCCGCCATGTTCATCGCTTCGTAGAAATCCCCTTTCGACGTACCGCCATCGCCGAAGATGGTCACCGCTACGCGGGGCTCGCCGCGCAGCCGGAACGCATAGGCCGCGCCGGCGGCGTGGCAGACCTGGGTGCCGATCGGCACGCAGTTCGGAAAGTCGTAGCGGGCGCGGCTGAAATTGCTGCCGCGCTCGTCGCCGCCCCAATAAAGGAGACTTTCGCCCATCGTGACGCCCCGCAGCAATTGCGCGGCATGGTCCCGATACGAGGGGAAAAGAACGTCGTCCGGCCGCATCGCCGCCGCGACGCCTACTCCGATGGCTTCTTGCCCGAGTGCCGATGCAAACGTGCCAAGCTTGCCAGTGCGCTGCAGCGAAATAGCTTTCGTGTCGAATGCGCGGGTGAGCACCATTGCGCGGTAGAAGCCGACGAGCGTCGCGGCATCTTGCGCGAATTCGGGCAACGGTTTGTTTGCGTTGCCGGCCGCGTCGAGATAGCTCGTATGGTCGACCGTAAAAGTTGCGACCGTCGTCATGATCGATGTCCCAGGGTCCGGGTCTTTCTTCGATTTTGCGCCGCGGCGTCAGCCGGGTTGTGGCTGCACGATCCGCATTCGCCTTCTTGTGCGGCTCATGGCCGCATTGAAAACGTTAGTACGTTTGGCGGTGAAAACAAGTTGGCGCAAAACCGGAGGGTGCGCGGGAGAGCATTGCAGAAAGCCAAGCCGCCGCCGCCGCATACGAAACATCGATGCTGGATGCGAACCATCGGCGCCGGGCGGGCGGACCGTCACACGTCGGGCGGTATGCCGAGCAGTTGCAACGTCCCGCCGGCAATCGAAGCGAAGACGGGGGCGGCCACCTTGCCGCCGTAGTACGTGCGGCCCGCAGGCTCGTCGATCATGACCGCAACCACGATGCGCGGCGCGTCGATCGGTGCCAGTCCTACAAAAAGCGAGCGATATTTGCCCTTCTCGTAGCCTGTGCCCACGTGCTTCCAAGCCGTCCCGGTTTTGCCGCCGACGCGATAACCCTCGATGCGCGCCCCCTCGGCGGTTCCCCCGGGCGCGGCCGCCGCCTCGAGCATTTCGCGGATCGCCGCCGCTGTTTCGGGCGCCGTTACGCGCGGAGCAGGGCGCGCCTGCTGTCTATCGAACGAGGAATCGGATGTGGCGTCTTGATCGTCGATGATGAGCCTTGCACGCCGCAGCGTGCCGTCGCCGGCGAACGCCGTGTACGCTTCGGCGATTTGCAGCAGCGACATCGACAGGCCATATCCGTATGCCATCGTCGCCTGCTCGATCGGCCGCCAGCGCTGCCACGGTCGCATGCTGCCCGCGGCGAGGCCGGGAAACGGCAATTGAGGTGCCTGCCCGATGCCATATTCCCGATACTTGCTCCAAATCCGCTCGGCCGGCAGATTTAACGCGAGCTTGGCCATTGCCACGTTGCTCGACTTCGCCACCGCCTCCGCGATCGTGATCGTTCCGTGATTCGACGTGTCGTGAATCGTATTTGGGCCGATCGTGTAATGACCAGGCGCCGTCTCCACGAGCGTCGTCGGCTTCACGAGGCCTGCATCGAGTGCGAGCGCCACCGCGAGCGGCTTGATCGTCGAGCCGGGCTCGACCGTATCCGTCAGCGCGCGATTGCGCAATGCATGACCTTTGCGGCTCGCCTGATTGTTGGGATCGAAGCTCGGCGCGTTGGCGAGAGCCAGGATCTCCCCGTTGCGGGCGTCGAGGACGATCGCACTGCCCGCCTGGGCGCCGTGCCGGGCGAGCGCGGCTTGCAGCTGTGCGTACGCGAGTTGCTGAACGCGACGATCGATCGTCAGCCGGACCGTTTGGCCATTGCGCGCGGGAACGGGCGGAGCGAGCTCCGAGACGATGCGACCGAGCCGGTCGCGAATGACATCGCGTGCTCCCGCCTGTCCGCCCAACATCGCATTCGCGGCGAGTTCGATCCCTTCCTGCCCGTCATCGTCGATATCCGTGAACCCGGTGACGTGCGCAACCGATTCCGCTTCGGGATAAAAGCGCTTCGACGCAGCGACGTGCGTAACGCCGGCCAGTCCGAGGCGGGCGATCGAGTTCGCGGTCTGCATGTCGACGTGGCGCTCGAGCAGGACGAACGCACGCTCGGTAGCGAGGCGCCGTTCGAGCTCGGGCACGGGAAGCGCAAGCGCTCGCGCGAGCGCTGCATGAGCCGAACGTTCGATGCGCCTGGGTTCGGCCCAGATTTCGTAGGTTGTCAGGCTGACGGCCAACAGCGCGCCGTGTCTGTCCACGATCGGGCCGCGCATCGCATCGAGCTCGACCGTTTTCCGATGACGTTTTTGCCCTTGCGCGACGTGGAAATCGTGCGCAACGATCTGCACCCATAGTGCGCGCGCAGCGAGCACGCCGAACGCGAGCCCCATGACCGCCATGACGAGCGTGGAGCGCCAAGCCGGGATGCGTGGCGCGAGGATGGGATTTTTAGCGGGCCCTGCAAAAGGGCGTGGCGTTCGTTTCTTGACCAGCATCGAGGAGCGGAATTGGACCGGGAGACCCGGCGCGGCAATGAGCGCTTTCGACGATGGCGCGCCACCGTCGGTTTGACGGTGTATTGTAATGAATTTGTAATTCAGGCGGGCAATCTGAATCCCGAGATTGCCTCGCGCAGCACGCCTGCCTGATCTTTCAGCGATTGCGCGGCCGCCGCCGCTTGCTCGACGAGCGCGGCGTTCTGCTGCGTCACTTTGTCCATTTCCCCGACCGCGCGATTGACCTGCTCGATGCCTGCGCTCTGCTCGCGCGACGCATGGCTGATTTCTTCGAGAATCTCGTTGACGCGTCGCACCGATTGCACGATTTCGCCCATCGTCGATCCGGCGTTGGCAACGAGCGCCGCCCCTTGATCGACCGTGCTCGTCGACGATTCGATCAGTGCCTTGATCTCTTTGGCCGCCGTCGCCGAACGTTGCGCGAGGCTGCGCACTTCCGAGGCGACTACGGCGAACCCGCGGCCTTGCTCGCCGGCGCGCGCCGCTTCGACGGCTGCATTGAGGGCGAGGATGTTGGTCTGGAATGCAATGCCGTCGATGACGCCGATGATGTCGCCGATCTTCTGCGAACTCGATGTGATCTCGCTCATCGTCCGCACGACGTCGTCGACGACACTGCTGCCGCGAGTCGCGACGTCGGCCGCTTGCTCGGCGAGATGGGCCGCTTGCGAGGCGCTATCGGCGTTCAGCTTCACATTGGCCGTCATTTGGTCCATGCTCGACGCGGTCTCGACGAGTGCCGCCGCTTGCTGCTCGGTGCGTTGCGACAGGTCGATGTTGCCGGCGGCGATTTCGCTCGCCCCGACGTTGATGTTTTCGGCGCCCATGCGAACGCGCGACACGGCATCGGCGAGACCCGAGCGCATCTGCGCAAGCGCGTGCATGAGACTGCCGTGATCGTCGGACGAGACGGGCACATGCGCGGTCAGATCGCCCTCGGCAATCCGTTGCGCCGTGGAGATCGCAACCTCGAGATCGCCGCCGAGGCCGCGCCGCACGCTGCGCAGCACGAGCACCATCGCCACAGTGGCAAGGACGCCGAGCACGCCCGTGACGATAGACCAGCGGATGATCGCGTTGACGAATTCCGCATTGACGTCGTCCATATACATGCCGGTGACGAGCACCCAGTCCCACGGCGCGAAGCGCAGTGAATACGATTTCTTTTGAACGGGCGTTTCGCTGCCGGGCTTGGACCAGAGATAGTCGACGAAGCCGCCGCCTTCCTGGCTTCCCGCGCGCACGAGATCGATGAAGAGATGGTTGCCGGCGGGATCCGTGAAGTTCGCCAGGTCCTTTCCGATCAATTGCGGCTTGATCGGGTGCATCAGCATCACGGGCTTCGAGTCGTTGATCGAAAGATAGCCGTCCTGCCCGTAGCGGATGGCGGCCACTGCTTCGAGCGCCTTCTTCTTCGCATCGTCCTCGCTCATCGCATGCTGCTGCGAAAGCTCGTAGTCGCGCTTGACGATGCTCATGGCCGATTGCACCACCGACATCAGCTGCTCGCGGCGATCTTTCAGCATCGACGCGCGGTATTGCCAGACGCCGGCCACGGCAATGAGAATCAGCCCGATCCAGAGCACGGCGATCATCGAGCCGAGCTTCTGGTTCAAAGTCATTTTTTGCATGCGCCTTCCATTGAGTAGTCGATCCGTCTGACAATTCGTGACCCGGACGGCTGGGTCGAGAATGCGAGAAACGACTCGCACCCGACCGGCTTATCGACACCTCGCGCCTGGCGACGCAGCGGGGGAAACCCTGATTGAGGGAGCGATGCGTATAGGATTAGGGCTTGCCGCGCATCAGACCGGGTCCTTGTCCGGCGGGCCTTCGGGACGCTGTGGCTCGTCGTTGTGATGGCCGGGGGGCGGCGGAACGAAGGGCTCGCCTTCCGGGTCTCGCGTCGGGTCCGCGAGCGGTTCGGGGATGGGCGTGGTATGCATGTAGTAGTCCATGACGGCCTCGTCGGCATAGAGGGCTTGGCGGGAAACCGGGCTCCTTTGGCTCAGTTATAGGGCATTCCTTGGTAGGAAACGAGACGGCTCTGAGCCGCTGAGCGCTTGTCGCTCGAGCGGCCGTCGCCGTCCCGTCGATGCTCAGTCACCAGATGAGTCGACCCAGGCCTGCAGACCGGCTTCGACTTCATCGCCCGCCAATTCCGCGTTGATTCGGACGTGCATCGGCAACTCATCGGACTGGCCGTGCGTCTCGCGCAGCGCCCGGATCGTGCGGCCGGCTTCCGCTCCGCTCTCGAAGGGACCACCGTGAAGGAGCACGGTTCCGCCGCTGGAGACGAGCTTGAAGTGAAAGCTGCCGTCCGACTCCCGGTACTGCCGCATCGTCGGCGGTTTCGACGATGCCGCTGCGACCGCCTTCGGTGCCGCCGGGTGAGCGGCGGCGCCAATCGACGAAAATCCGCGCAACCCCACCGCGTCGCGCAGTTCTTCCATCAACGGGCGTGCGAGCGCGCGCGCCTTGTCCGCCCCGGCCAGCAAAATCTCTTCCACTTTGGCCGGTGCCGCCATCAACGAGTCGTAACGTTCGCGCATCGGGGCCAGTTCACGCTCGATGCATTGGACGAGCCGCGATTTGGCTTCGCCCCAACCGAGACCGCTCGCGAGCTCGGCCCGGAATGCCGCGGATTCGTCGGCGCCGGCGAACGCCGAATAGAGCGTGAGGATGGGATTCGCATCGGGGTCCTTCGGCTCGCCCGGCAGCTTCGAATCGGTGACGATCTTCATGACGCCGGCCGAGAGCCCATCGCGTCCGCCGGCGAAGAGCGGGATCGTATTGCCATAGCTCTTGCTCATTTTTCGCCCGTCGAGACCAGGCAGAACCGCCTGTTCGCCGACGACGGCCTCGGGCAGCGTCAGCAATTCCTTGCCGTTGCCGAACAGTTGATTGAAGCGCTGCGCGATATCGCGCGTCATTTCCAGGTGCTGAAGCTGATCGCGGCCAACGGGGACTTTGTGCGCGTTGAAGAGCAGGATGTCGGCGGCCATCAGAATCGGGTAGCAAAACAAACCCATCGTCACGCCGGCATCGATGTCCTCGCCTTCCGCTTCGTTGCTGTCCGTCGCCGCCTTATAGGCGTGCGCGCGATTCATGAGCCCCTTGGCGGTGACACAGCTCAGCAGCCAATAGAGCTCGAGCGTTTCGGGGACGTCGCTTTGCCGATAGAAGTAGGTTCGCTCGGGGTCGAGGCCCGACGCGAGCCATGCCGCGGCGATCTCGACGCGCGAACGTGAGAGGCGCACGGGATCGTCGCACTTGATGAGACCGTGATAGTCGGCCAGAAAGAAAAACGATTCGACGCCCGAAGCCGAGCTTGCCGCAATGGCAGGGCGAATTGCGCCCACATAGTTGCCAAGATGCGGAATGCCCGTTGTGGTGATGCCAGTAAGAATTCTTTGTTGCATATCAACCCCCTCGTTCGCAGCGCAGTATTTTATATCCACGCACCGCAGTCATCGCCGCGAATCTTCGAAAGAGTCTGAGCGGCTCATGTCGAGCGCCACAGGTGAATGCATCGAAGAAGGCTTTGCCTTCCTCGGGGTAGGTATGGAGGGAGACGTGCGATTCGGCGAGCAAAAGCAAAATCGTGACGCCGCTTGGGTTGAACGCATGCTTGAGCGTGCCGAGCACCGTGACGCCTTCGGCGACGGCGGCGCTGACGAGCGCCTGCTCGAGCCGGTCCATGTCGTCGAGGATAGCGGCCGGGGTTTCCGCGATGTCGACGATGACATGACGCCCGTATGCGAGGTAGCTGCCGTCAGACATGGGTTGCCATCGACTTCGCTGTCAGTTTGCCCGCATAGGCGATCGACGCGACCATGATTCCGATAATCGTAATGCTGAAGCTCGTCGAAGCATGCGAGGTCAAAGCGCCGGCGAAGCCGCCCGACAACGCCTCGCCGGTGTTCGCCAGCGTCGAGAACAGGCTGAAGTTCTTGCCGAGGTTCCCGCCCGTGGAGAGCTTTTGAATATTCGTGGGCAAGATCACGTCGACGAATGCACCGAAGCTGCCGAGGATGAAGCACCCGCAGAAGATGACGGACGCGCTCGATATGCCCGCGGGCAGCAGTGCCAGGGCGAAACCGTAAGCGCACCAGCAAAGCATCAGCGTCCGGGTGCTGAAGTCGCTGACAATCTTGCTGCAAAGCGCGGCGCCCACGATCGCGCCGAACGCGATGGCGCTCATCGCGTAGCCGATCGCGCTCTCGCTGTAGCTGGCGCCCTTCAGCATCGAAGGAAGCAATATTCGCAACGCGGCGCCGACGAAAAGAATGCATAGCGCCGAGCCGGCGATCGTGATGAGCAGATCGCGCGCGATCATGACTTCTCTCAGATTCCCGAGGAAGTCGCCATAGAGGCCGCGAACGGTTAGGTCTACTGACGGAGTTTCGGGGTCGGTTTTTGCCGGTTTTGCCGCGGCTAGCAGAATGCAAGCCGCCGATAGCAGGTAAGTGGCCGCGTCGAGCGCCAGGACGAAGCCCGCGTTGCCTATCGCAGACAGCGCTAAGCCGCCGAGCGCTGGCCCGACGAGGCTGCCGATTTCCGCAGCCAACTGCGTGGCGCCGTTCGCGGCAGGCAGATGCTCCGTGCGCACTAACGACCGTATCGTCCCTTGGAATGCGGGCTGGAAAAGCGTTCTGAACGACGTCATCGACATACCGATGGCGGCGAGCGATGCGAGCCCGGCGCGGTCGTTCGCCAGCAGGACGCAAAAACAGGCCGTAATCGACATGCGCGCGAGGTCCGCACCGAGCATGAGCGCGCGCCGCGAAACACGATCCGACAATGCGCCGCCGAGCGGCCCGAGGACGAGATAGGGGATGAATCGGAAGAAATAGACGAGGCCGGCGAGCGTGACGTCGTTATTCGCCGCTTCGAGGACGGCCACAATGAAGATGAATTCGTGGACGCCGTCGCCGATTTGCGAAAGGACGTTACCCGAGAGCAGCACGGTAAACGCGCGCTCTCGGCGAAGCATCGTGATCATGATGGAGTCGCCGCGGAGCTGAGCGAGACGACCGGATAAAGCAGCTCGCGCTTGGTGAAGGACCGTCCGGGGTCTTGCAGCCTTTGAGCGACCAGCGCGTTCATCAGCAATTGATCGGCTTTGGGCATCAGGAAGTACATGATGTCGACATACCAGTACCACCCGAGCTTCGTCAGTGAGAGGGAGCTTTCGTCTTCCGTCACCAAGCCTTCTTGTTTGAGCTGATCGAGCTTGGCGATCACTTCGGGATGCACGCGGTGCCACTCCACGCGTGGCTTGTCGACGTGTCCGTGGTAGGCAAGGCGGAGGACGAGCGGACGCGCGTAGTCGAGCGAATTGTCGTGCTCGCTCGTTTCGCATGGAATGGCACCATGCGCGATCTTTTCGCTGTAGGCGTTTCTGCTGTGCGTGTTCGTCGTCACGTGTCCCATCGTCGAACTGATTGCATTGACGCCGAAGCCCATCAGGTCGAAATCATGGTAGCCGTAGACATGCTCGTGATAGACGAACGAGTAGGCGTCGCTGACCACCGCGGACGTGACCGGGGCGCGCACGTATCCGTGGCCGTTGTGCGGCATGAACCCGGCATGCCGCATGAATTGATCGACGAGCACATTCATGCTGAACTTGCGCATCGCGGAAGTTGGCGCTGCCTCCGCCTGGGCGAGCTTGGCGTGAAGGCCGACTTGGGTGACGATGTTGTCGATCGGGTAGATATCGACATTCGTGGTGCCCAGCTGGACCGCCTGGGTCAGATCCGCGATCAATTCCTCTTCGTCCTGTCCGCTCATTCCGTACAGGATGTCGAATGTCTGGAACGGAAACTTCTCCTTCAGTAAGACGGCCGCTTCGTGAACCTGGGGCAATGTAGCGGTCAGATCGAACATGTCTCGCCATTTCTGCGAAAACGTCTGCAGGCCGAAGCGGGGATGGGTTACGCCGATTTCGCGCATGGCATTCGCTCGTTCGCGAGTCAGGCTCTTCACTTCGACTTCGAACGAAAACTCGCGGAGATGAGAGAGATCGAACGTATTGCGGATCAGTTCGCCGATTTCGACGATTTGATCGGGGTCGAGCAGGCTCGGTGTTCCTCCACCGAAAAATATGGCGCCGATCGGGATGCCCTTGAGATCGGCAAGATCGGCTTTCATGCGAATCTCCGAGAGCAACGAATCGAAGTAGCGATCGATGACCGTGCGTTCGGAGTACTTACCGCGCGTGAAAGGACAAAAATTGCAGATGGTGTCGCAAAACGGGATATGGAAGTAGAGCGCACGCGATCGCGCGTGCCGGTTCGCTTCGGTCCATATTTCGGAGAAGGTGCGTGTGGACCGTTCTTTTCCCTGGCTCGGGAAGAAGAAGTTGTAAATGGGAAATTGGCGATCGAACTTGACTAGGGACTGCTGACGAAGCAGGTTCATGGACGAGGCTCTCCAGTCGGAACGCGAAGGGGGAGCGCGTGGGTTCCGCTCGTCCCCCTTCCACCGTCATCGGGCGCTTGCTTACCAGACGCCCATCTTCACCGGCATGGTGTTGACCGCCGTCGTTTCGAAGTAGCTCAGGACTTCATTCATTTCGTACTCCTAAATGGTCGGTGCAGGATGCCCCCTGCGGGGGATGTCGGAAGGTGTTTCCGGCATTGGGACCACCCATGCCACGGCCATCGCAATTCCTCGACGGCTGCGACACGGAAGGGTTGGGATCGCGTGATCGAGATAAATTAATCTCGATCGGTAGGCGGCATCGTATTGACGCAGCGGAGAGGGTTCAACCTATCGGGGTTGATAGCTTGGTGGGCGTTGCAATCGCCGGTACCGGGGATAGTCGGGCTGGGTCCATGCATGCGTTGCTGAATGTGCACGGCCGCGGACGAATGAAAAACAGCACCTCACTAGCGCAACAAATCCCCCGGCGTATCGACATCGGCGATGACACCCGCATCATCGACGTCGATCGTCGTCAAATCCGACGACTCAAGCAGCAGGCGTGCGCCGACGTCTCCATCGAGTGCCTGGAGCGCCGTACCGTGCATGGCGCCGAATCCGACAGGATGCCCGCGCCGACCGCGATAGACCGGCGCGACGATCGACGAGCCCTGACCGAGACGCCGTGCGACCGCTTCGATGGTTTCGGGGGCGATCCAGGGCATGTCGGCGAGCGCGACGACCCATCCATCGGCGTCAGCGCTCGCATGGACCCCGGCGGCCAGGCTTGCGCCCATGCCGCGTTCCGCCTCGCTCGAAAAGATGACATCGCAGCCCGCGTCGTTGAGCAAATGGGCGAGCGCTTCGTCGCCGGTTCTTACGACAGCGACGACGCGCGCAACGCTGGCAAGCAGCCGCTGCGCCGCGGCACGCGCGACAGGCGTGCCATCGGGAAGCGGTGCGAGGAGCTTGCTTTGCTGACCGGTCGGATCGAAGCGCGTGCCGCGTCCCGCGGCGAGGAGCAGACCGGTGGCGAGGGAGGCATAGGTCATCGGGGCATCCGGTTGTTCGGCGATGGAGGGCAGTGCCGCCGATCCCGCATGGCGCCGCCCGCCGCCGCAAGCATACCGCATGTACCGATGTGCATAGTGGATGTGTTCAGATTCCTAAGCAGAACTAAACAAGACGTCAGGCCGTCATTTGCATCATGACCTTATCGAGCGTAATCGGCAGATCGCGTACGCGCACCCCCGTCGCATGGTAGACGCCATTGGCGACGGCCGCGACGATCCCGGTGATGCCGATCTCGCCGATGCCACGCGCGCCGAGCGGGTTGAAGTTCGTATCGGGAACGTCGAGCACCGTCACGTCGATCGTGCCGATATCGCCATTGACGGGCACGTGATACTCGGCGAGGTTGCCGTTGACGAAGCGCCCATAGCGCGTATCGAGCGAACTCTCTTCCTCGAGCGCGGCGCCGATGCCCCAGACGAGTCCGCCCATGAGCTGGCTCTTGCCCGTCTTGTCGTTCAGCAGCCGGCCCACGTCGTAGACGGCGACGACGCGCGGTACGCGGATTACCCCGAGCGCCGCATCGACGTGGATCTCGGTGAACACGGCGCCGAATGAATGCGATTCGAAGCGTTTGCTCTCATCGCCGCTCTTTGCGGTGGCCGCGGCCTCGATCGGGCGTGAGCCGGCACGCGCGATGATCGCGGCTGCCGGATCGCGCTTCGTCGGCTGCGATCGGCTCACCACCCAGCCGTCGACGACCGTCACGTCTTCGACGGCGAGGCCGTGCAGCGGCGACGCTTCGTCGGCGCGCGCCAGCGCGATCAACTGCGCACGCGCTGCACTGGCGGCCTCGTGTACCGCGGGCGAAACGCTTGCCGCCGATTGCGAGCCGCCCGAGATCGGCGCGCGCGGCAGGGAGGAATCGCCGAGCCCGAAGCTCACGCGATCGACGGGAAAGCCGAGCGCATCCGCGGCAACTTGCGTCATGATCGTGTAGGTCCCGGTGCCGATATCCTGCGTGCCCGAGACGACGACCGCGGTGCCGTCGGGCATGATGCGAGCGATCGCCGACGCCTCGCTGCGGTGGGCCGGGTAGGTGGCCGTCGCCATACCCATGCCGATCAGCGTATCGCCGTCACGCAGCGAGCGCACCGCTTGCGGGCGCTTCGACCAGCCAAAGCGCTCGGCGCCGACGCGATAGCACTCGCGCAGATGCTTGCTGGACCAGGGCTTGCCTTCCTGCGGCGAGACTTCGGCGTAGTTTTTCAGGCGCAGCTCCACCGGATCCATCTTCAGCGCGTAAGCGAGTTCGTCGAGGGCCGATTCGAGTGCGTACGTCCCTGTGGTCTCGCCTGGTGCCCGCATAAACGTGGGGATGCCGACGTTCATCGGGACGAGACGATGCGTCGTATCGAGATTGGGCGTGGCGTACAGCATGCGCGTGACGACGCCCGAGGTCTCCGTCCAATCTTCGAGCACCGAGGTGTTCGCAAACGTATCGTGCCGCAACCCCGTAATCGTGCCGTCGTTGCGGGCGGCGACGGAGATATGCTGCTCCGTGTACGGCCGCCCGCCGACAGGACCGAACATCTGGGGACGCGTCAGCGCGAGTCTGACCGGCCTGCCTGTCTGCCGGGACGCCATCGCGCACAGCACGACGTGCGACCAGACCGAGCCCTTGCAGCCGAACCCGCCGCCGACGAACGGCGAAATGATATGGACGTCTTCCCGCGCGATGCCAAGCGTCGTCGCTACCGCTTGCTGCGAGTTCGCGACGCCTTGCGTCGTGTCGTAGAGCGTCACGCGGGGCCCGTCCCACAACGCGAGAACAGCATGAGGCTCCATCGGATTGTGGGTCTCCATCGGCGTCGTATACACCGCATCGATGCGCACGGGCCCTTCGCGTAGCCCGCTTTCGACATTGCCGCGCTTCGTGTCGGGCGGGCCGCCGAACATCGAAGGAGGCGGATGGGCGTTGGCCTTGGCCGCTTGAAAATCGAGCGCGGGTGCGGCCTGCCGATAGGAAACGCGCAGCGCATCGGCCGCGTGGGTGGCCTGCTCCAACGTTTCGGCCACCACCACGGCAATGGGTTCGTTGTTGTAATGCACTTCGTCGTCCTGCAGCAGCGAAAGCCGCCTCAGCGCGGGCGGGGTCACCTTCGGCCGACCGTTGTTTGGCAGACGCGGCGCATTGCGATAGGTCATCACGAGAATCACGCCTGGGAGGTTTTCCGCGACGCTCGTATCGATCGAGGCGATGTTGCCGCGCGCGATCGTGCTTGTGACGAGGACGCCATGCGCGAGCTTGGCCGCCGGAAACTCCCCGCCGTATTGAGCCTGGCCGGTGACCTTGAGCACACCGTCGGTGCGATCGAGCGGTTGACCGATCATGTTCATGCGACTACTCCGGTAATGCCCGGGCTGCTGCGCCCCGCGGCTATGTTGACGGCACGTACGATGGCCCGCTCGGCAAGCGTGACCTTGAAACGGTTGCCCGCAAGCGGCTTCGCATCGCGCAATTCGGCGGCCGCCGCTTCGCGCAATCGCTCGTCGTTGAGCGGCCCGCCGGTCAACATGCGCTCGGCGACGGACGCGCGCCACGGCTTGTGCGCGACGCCGCCCAACGCGATTCGCACGTCCGAAACATTGCCTCCCTGCAGTTGCAGTGCCGCGGCGACGGAAACGAGAGCGAACGCGTAGCTCGCGCGATCGCGCACCTTCAGGTAATAGGCATGCTCGGGGAAGGCGGGCGGCGGCAAATCGACGAACGTGATGAGCTCGCCAGGACGCAGCGTCGTATCCCGTTCAGGGTGATCGCCCGGCAGACGGTGAAAATCCGCGAACGGAATGGCACGCTCGCCGTCGGCGCCTGTCACGCGTACCGTTGCATCGAGGGCGGCGAGCGCAACGCTCATATCGGATGGGTTCACCGCGATGCACTGCGAGCTGGCGCCGAGAATAGCCTGAGTGCGTTGATATCCGTGGAGGGCGCCGCAGCCGCTGCCGGGCATGCGCTTGTTGCACTCGGCGAATGCCGTGTCGTAGAAATAGGGGCAGCGCGTCCGCTGAAGCAGATTGCCGCCTACCGTTGCCATGTTGCGCAACTGTGCGGAGGCGCCCGAGACGAACGCCTGCGAGAGCAGCGGATACTGCTGGCGGACGAGCGCGTGATCGGCGGCGTCGCTGTTCCGCACGAGCGCGCCGATGCGCAGGCCGCCATCGGGCAACCTTTCGATCGCGTCGAGTCCGCTGCCGAGATGGGTGATGTCGACGAGCTTGACGGGCCGTGCCACGCCGCCCTTCATCAGATCGAGGAGATTCGTGCCACCGCCGATGAACATGGCGCCGGGCTCGCGCGCCGCTCGTATGGCGCCCGCGACATCGGACGCGCGTTCGTAGGAAATCGCTTCCATCAGAATTCCTTCGTTGTCCTATCGTTCCGCTTCGACCGTGCGGGTCGAGCGTTATGCCGTGCGTTGACGTCGATAGACGTCGATCACCGCGGCCACGATGTTGGGGTAGGCGCCGCAACGGCAGATGTTGCCGCTCATTCGCTCGCGAATCTCCGCTTCGGTGAGCTCGGTCGGCTTCGCGCGGACGTCGCGCGTGGCTGCGCTCGCGGCGCCGGCCCGGAACTCTTCGATGAGCGCCGTCGCCGAGCAGAGCTGGCCCGGCGTGCAGTAACCGCATTGAAAGGCATCGCGTTCGATGAACGCCTGTTGAATCGGGCTCAGCGTGCCGGCTTGCGCCAGCCCTTCGACGGTCGTGATCGATTCGCCCTCGTGCATGACGGCGAGTGTGAGACACGAATTGATGCGGCGGCCGTCGGCCAGCACGGTACAGGCGCCGCACTGTCCACGGTCGCATCCTTTTTTCGTGCCCATGAGGCCCACGTACTCGCGCAGCGCGTCGAGCAGCGTGACACGCGGCTCGAGCTGTAGCTGATGAAGGCGGCCGTTGATCGTCAGCTTGACCGGCATGGCCGGCGAGCGGACCGTTGGCATTGCGCCTGTTGGCGCTGGCGCGGAAGCATCGTTCATCTGGGATTCCTTGGCGTGCAGGTGAGGCGCCGCGCCGACAGTGACGGCCGCGGCGGCCGATTGCAAAAAACGGCGGCGCGCCAGGTCAGGGTTGCGTTCGGTTTGGCTTACGGCCTTGGCGTCGCTGGAGAGGGGGAGAGGCGGCTTGGACATGGCGATCGGCTCGCTCCATTGGGCGTCGATGCTGTCGACTTCGTCGATGCGATGAAGCACGGCGGAAATGGACGCTGAGTTTGCGTCCCAACGAGTCGGAGTTTGCAGCAAGTCAGATGCCCGGACCGCTCGCGCTTGGGGCGCGCATGCGCCGCGCTGGTTTCTATGCCAGCGCGGTCAGCGGGACTTACGTGATTATTTCAATCAATCGATACCGTGAAACACCGCGTCGTCAGGACCGATATACGCGGGCGGCCGCCATGTCGCATCGCGCATCGAGTGCTGCACCTGGTTTTCAACGCCGAGCAGCACCGCGAAGATTGCCATGCGGATCGGAATGCCATTGTCGGTCTGGCGGAAGATGGCGAGCCGCGGATCGTGGTTCAGATCGGTGCTCAGGTCGTTCGCGCCGGGCCGGCTGTCGCGCGGCAGCGGGTGCATGATCAGGGTGTCGCGCCCGCAGACCGTCTCGACGAGCGCTTCATTGATCTGGAAGTCTGGCGTGTAACCTTCGAACGATTCATCGGCGAAGCGCTCCTTCTGGATCCGTGTGGCGTAGACGACATCGGCACCGCGCAAGCCCGAAGCCAACTCGTTCGTCTGTTCGACGACATGCCCGTTGCGCGAGATTTGATCGACGATGTAGCCGGGCATCTCCAGCGTCGGCGGCGAAATCAGCGTGAATCTGATGTCGCGATAAAGCGCGAGTAGCTTGACGAGCGAATGCACGGTCCGGCCGTATTTGAGGTCGCCGACGAGCGCGATATGCGCACCGTCGACGATCTTGCCGAGCCGCGAGAATTCGCGCTGGATCGTGTAAAGGTCGAGCAACGCCTGGCTCGGGTGCTCGCCCGGGCCGTCGCCGCCGTTGATGACGGGCAGATTCGTCGCGCGCGCGAATTCGGCCACGGAGCCCTGCTCGGGGTGACGCACGACGAGCGCGTCGACGTAGCCGCTCATGACGCGGCTCGTATCGTAGATCGACTCGCCCTTGGCCATCGAAGAGAAGGTGAACCCCGTCGTATCGCAGACGGAGCCGCCGAGCCGGCAGAACGCGGCGCCGAACGATACGCGCGTGCGCGTGCTCGCCTCGAAGAACAGGTTGCCGAGCACGGCTCCTTCGAGCACGCGCGAGATCTTCTGGCGGCGCGCGATCGGCTGCATGATGTCGGCGACATGGAACAGCGACTCGACGGCGTCACGCGAGAACTGATCGACCGATAGCAGCTGTGGTTTGCCCTCGAAAAGAATCTTGCTCGCGAGTGACCCAGAGTCTACGCTTTGCGTATAGTTTTCGTCGCGCTCAATATTGCCGACGATTTCGGATACGAATCGCCCGACGATTTCCGGCATCGATCTCGATTCCTGCGAATCGTCGGGCAGCAGCCACGTGTCGAGCGCTCGACGGCTAACGCCGATGCGGTTCGCGAATGCCTCGCGCGTCATGTTCATGCGTCGCATGGCATCGCGAAGGAATGCCTGCTGGGGAACGCTCATGGGTGGCCTCGCCGTCGTAGTTGTACGCGCTGCGTATATTACTTCGGCGTTGGCGGAAGTCAAGCACGGTGCCGGATATTCGCTTGTGCGCCCCGGCATCGAAGGTCACCTGCGTTTAAACGATCATTTCGATTTTGGCGGCAGTCCCATTTTCTCCAGCGTCAGCGTTTCGTCGGCGCGGCCCCAGCCGCCGTCGGCGACTTCCTCGACGAGCACCATCGAATAGGGGCGGACGCCTTCGCCGAAGTATTCGACGAACATCGCCGTCGTGCGATGGATGATCTCCTCTTTGCGCGCGTGATCGAGGATGCCTTGAGGGAATTTGTAATTTGCGAATGGCATGGATTGCTCCAATTTGGGTGGTTTCAGGATAACGAGGCAATTTGCGCGTATAGCCTGACGGTGAGGCTTATCGGGCGATAGCACTTGCCTGCGCGTCGTCTGCGAAAGCGTCGACGACGCATTGTTGCTGCTGAGCCTTGGCCGATAAAGAGAGTGCGTTGGGTAACTCCATTCAACGCACGTCAATAATTCGCGTGGCGCGCGGGGCATCGGAGCGGCGGCTCAACGCAAAGATCGATGCGCACGGGACAAGAGAATTAAATTTGCACTGGATCAATCGTGGCGCACCAGATAAACTTCGCCGAATGGAATCCGCATACCCGCTTCTCCTCGTGATCGCCATGCCGCAGATGCTCGCCATGCCCGGCGCGGCAGGCGTCGCGTCGCGTGCGATCGCGCTTGCGGTTTCCAAAGCCAAAAAACAGCTGCTCGTCTGACCGGCACGCTGTTGCCGTCGGACTTACGACGGGACAGCGACAAACCGGCTTTCATCCCTGCGCCTTCCCCTCACTGTTCGACGGATTCCTTCGGTCATTTTTCGAGGTGAAGACATGTCGATTTTTTCCGGTATCTGGATCCCGCTCGTCACGCCGTTCTCGCGCGGCGCCGTTGATCACGGCGCGCTGGCGGCGCTCGTCGATCGCTATCGCAAGGCCGGCGTAGCGGGGTTTGCCGCGTTGGGCACCACCGGCGAGCCCGCGGCGCTCTCGCTCGGCGAGCAGGATGCGGTACTAGACACGATCTTGCGGGAGGCGGAAGGCGTGCCCGTCATTGCCGGCCTCGCCGGAAATCAGACGGCGCAACTGCAGAACCGCGTGCGGCGCATGAACGAGCAGCCCATCTCAGGCCTTCTCATCAGCGCACCTTATTACATTCGTCCTTCGCAGGCGGGGCTCGTCGAACATTTCGAACGACTGGCCGATCTGAGCACGAAGCCGATCGTCCTTTACGACATTCCGTACCGGACCGGCGTGCGCATCGAGCTCGATACGTTGCTGACGCTTGCCGCGCACCCGCGCATCATGGCGATCAAGGATTGCTCGGGCGCTGTCGATACGACGCTCGCACTGATCCGCGACGGGCGCTTGCAAGTGTTGGCCGGCAACGACGACGCGATCTTCAGCACACTTTGCATGGGCGGCAGCGGAGCGATCTCGGCCAGCGCGCATCTGCGGACCGAGCGCTTCGTGGCGATGCATCGCGCGCTCGCCGAGGGGCGGCTGGCGGATGGCCGCGCGATCTTTCACGAGCTCGCGCCTCTCGTGCGTGCGCTCATGTCCGAACCGAACCCCGCTCCCGTAAAGGCGGCGCTCGCGGCGCTCGGGCTGATCGACAACGAGTTGCGCGTGCCTATGACGCGGGCGAGCGAGGCGTTGGCCAATCAGCTTGCGCGGCTCTTGACTGACAAGGCTTCGGCCACCGCATCGATGACGCTCGCCCAATCGCCGAGCGCGGGCTGACGAAAGAGGCGGGCGCTCGGATACCACGGGCTGTCCGAGCGCTCGAGCATCCAGCGCCAGCAGGTGTCGAGGCGGTTCATGATCCAGACCGGCTTGCCCATCGCGCCGGCGAGGTGAGCCGTCGACGTATCGACGGAAATGACGAGATCGAGGTTGTCGACCAATGCGGCCGTGTCGGCGAAATCGCTGAGCTCGCCGGTCCAGTCGACGATAGGGCGGCACGCTTCGCGGCCCGCACGCGCGGCTTCGAGCTGCGCGGCGGGCGGCCCCTTCTGCAGGCTGAAGAAACGGACGCCGGGCACATCGATGATCGGGCCGAGTTGCTCGAACGAGAGCGAGCGTCGCGAGTCGTTTCTGCGCAGCTCCGGGACATGCGGCCGGCTGCCTCCTGCCCAGACGAGCCCGACGTTGAGGTTTGCATCGTTTCCGGCTTCGTTTTCGGCTTCATCGCCGATTTCGGCAATGCGGGCGCGAAACCGTTCGGACTCCTTCGGATCGGCAAAGAGATAGGGCGTCTTTGCTGGTATCGTCGATATGTCCGTATGCAACGCCAGTGGCAGACCCAGAAGGGGGCAGTGGTAGTCGAAGGATGGCAGCGTCTGCCCCGCTTCGACGAGCTGTGCGACACCTTCGAGTCCCGTGAGTAGCCGCATGAGTTCGGGCTGCACTTCCAGAATGACCTGTGCGCCTTGCCGCGCAACGAGCGCCGCGTAACGGCAAAACTGCAGCGTGTCGCCAAGGCCTTGCTCCGCATGCAGGAGAATCGTCTTGCCGTCGAGCGGCGCATCGCCAAGCCACAGCGGTGCATCGAATGCGCGCTTGCCCGCCTTGATGCGCTTGCGTTCCCAACGCCATTCGTACTCGGCCCAGCCCGCGTCGAATCGACCCATCTGCAGCAGACAAAGCGCGCGATTCCAATGTGTTTCGACGGCATCCGCCCCGAGGGCGAGTGCGCGGTCATAGCAGGCGAGCGCGTCCTCCTGTCGGTTCATGTCGATGAACGTCAGGCCGAGGTTGTTCCATGCGTCTGCGAATTCCCCGGACGCCGCGAGCGCGCGTTCATAACTCACTTGCGCATCCGACGGCCGGTTCATGTCGCTCAATGCGTTGCCGCGGTTGCTCCAGGCCTCGGCATAGTCGGGGCGCAGCGCGAGCGCCTGGTCGCAGCTCGCGACCGCGTCGGCGGGCCGTCCGAGATCGCGCAGCGCGCAACTGCGGTTGCTCCATGCCTCGGGGAAATCCGGCCTTGCCGCGATCGCTTTCTCGAAGCTCGCGAGCGCATCGAGCGGACGCTCAAGGGCCGCGAGCGCCATGCCGCGATTGTTGAGCCCATCGGAAAAGCCCGGCTTCAGCGACAGCGCGCGATTGGCGGCTGCGAGCGCTTCCTCGTGCCGCCCGAGCGAGTTCAGCGCGAACGAGAGATTGGAGTGGAGCGGCGCCTGCGTGGCGTTGATCGACAGAGCCTGCTTCAGGAGTTCGGCACCTTCCTCGATGCGGCCGGTCTGCAACGACAGTGCGCCGAGCAACTGCAAGGCATCGAAATGGCGCGGACGTTCGGCGAGGATTTCGCGATAGAGCTCTTCGGCATCGGCGAACGCGCCGTTTTGCTGAAGCGCGACGGCTTGTTCCAGCAATTTGTCGAGATGCCGCTGTTTGCTGGGCTTCCTCATGAACCGGGAGCCCCGTGGACTTCTGTAAAGGACATACCTAATCGTAGTTTTTGAATGTGAGCCGGAACGTTTAGGCGACGATCATCGGCTGGGCGGAACGCGAGCGTTCTCTAATAGCACATTAGGAGTTCGTATAGGCGTTACACCAACCGGCGGCTGCCACCTGCTTGTTGCCGAAAATAATGCAGCCTCCGTAGGGATCGCCCGACTGGCCCTGAAAGAGCGAGCAGTTGGCGCAAGTCTGTCCGGGCTTGTACGCCGGAGACGTCGCTACATCGACCTTCGCGGCATCCAGCTTGTAACTGTACTGTTTGGCCTGCGGGTCGCTTTCATCGAGCTTGGGAGCAGTATCGGCGAGGGCCTGGCGTTGCCAAGTCAGTGCGGAAACGGCGGCGACGCTGCCGATGACAAACGTACGACGCGATGCTTTCATGTTGGTACTCCCGCTTATGTGGTGTGGTTGTCAGGATCAACGAAATTCATGAAAGGCGCTGCGCTCGACGCGAACAAGGCGGGGCCAACCGCGTCATTGCGACGGCAACGATCGTAAGTCGACCGTCGGCGACTGGCCGTAGGCGTCGCTGAGCAGATAATCGACGAACTTCGTCGCCGCCAGCTCTGGCGACGTCAGCTGTCCCGAACGCTTGAGATCGACGAATTTTTGCCGCGAGGGAAAGTGCGCTTCGTCGACATTACGGATTTGGGCCTGCATGTCGGTATCGACGACACCGGGTGCGATGGTCGCGATGCGCAGCGCCGGTTCGGCGTCGAGTGCGATGCTTCGCGCATGATGGTCCAGGGCCGCTTTCGTCGCGCAATAGATGCTCCACCCGGCGTATGCGTTGCGCGCCGCGCCGCTCGAAACGTGAGCGATGCGACGATCGGGCGCGCCCGCGGTTGCCGCGGCGAATGCGCTTGAAAGCATGAGCGGGGCAGCGACGTTCAGCACGACGGCACGTCCCACGTCCGAGGGCGATTGCGCGCTGCTTGGGCCGATCGGCTGGGCGGTGCCGGCGTTATTGACGAGAAGCGCTAACCTGGCGCCTTGCAAGAATCGCTGCACGCTTCCATCGGCGAGCCATTTTTCGAGGTCTTGCGCATTGGAGAGATCGACTTCGACTTCTTCGAATGCGCCCGGAAATCGTGCGGCAAGCGCGGGATGCCGCTTGCGAGCAGCGCCGAGCACGGCGAAGCCGCGGGCTAAAAGGACTTCGGATAGCGCGGCGCCCAGTCCGCGTGTATGGCCCGTGACGATGGCCTTCGAGGCAAACGAGGTGGGGGAAGTCATGGCGAAACGCTGCATCCGCGAAGTTATCGAGAACAAAAGGATAACTGTTCCGATGGGCGGATGTGGCGCAATGTGCATCCAGCTCGCGGCTCGTTGCACGGCAACCGGCTCCGCCGGCCGCCCCCGTTATGGAAGGCGCTGGCGGAACCGGGTGCAGACTAGGATGCTATGTGCCTGCTCAGGCAGCTACGGCGAGCGACGGATAGTCGATATAGCCGACCGGGCCTTCCGAATAGAATGTGTCAGGATTCGGCGCGTTCAAGTCGGCATCGAGCTTTAAGCGCTCCGGCAGATCGGGGTTTGCGATAAAGAGCTTGCCCCAAGCCACCGCATCGGCTTCTCCCGCATCGAGTACCTTCCGCGCCATTTCTTTCGTGAACCCTTCGTTCGCAATATAGACGCCGCCGAATTCTTCCTTCAGGAACGGCCCGAGACGATCGTCGCCGAGCGATTCGCGCGCGCAGATGAACGCGATGCCCCGCTTGCCGAGTTCGCGCGCGACATAACCGAACGTTTCGCGCGGGGTGGAGTCGCCCATCGAATGAATGTCGCGGCGCGGCGCGAGGTGGACGCCGACACGTTGCGCACCCCAGACGGCGATGCATTCGTCCACGACTTCCAGCAGGAGGCGCGCGCGGTTCTCGATCGGGCCGCCGTAAAGATCGGTGCGACGATTCGTGCTGTCTTGCAGAAACTGGTCCAGCAGGTAGCCGTTCGCGCCGTGAATCTCGACGCCGTCGAAGCCCGCGGCTTTCGCGTTTTCCGCGCCCTTGCGGAAGGCGGCGACGACGTCGCGAATCTCATGCAGCTCGAGTGCGCGCGGTGTCACGAACGGGCGTTTCGGGCGCACGAGGCTCACGTGCCCTTCGGGCGCGATGGCCGTCGGCGCGACCGGCAGCTCGCCGTTCAGGAAGATCGGATCCGAGATGCGGCCGACGTGCCAAAGCTGCAGAAAGATGCGTCCGCCCGCGGCATGCACCGCATCCGTCACGACCTTCCAGCCTTCGACCTGCTCGTCGGACCAGATGCCGGGCGTCGCGGCGTAGCCGACGCCTTGCGGCGTAACGGAGGTAGCCTCGCTGAGAATGAGCCCCGCCGATGCGCGCTCGGCGTAGTACTTCGCCATCAGCGCATTGGGCAGGCGCTCGTCGCCTGCGCGCTGACGCGTGAGCGGGGCCATGATGATGCGGTTCGGCAAGGTCAGGTCGCCGACGACTAGCGGATCGAAAAGTGTTGGCATAGCAATATCACCTCGTTGCGGGCTGCACGCCCGCCGTATGACGTTGAATTACGTCGATGGAACGATGACGAACAACCAACACGCGACGAAAGGACGAAGGGCCGGAGAACGGCCTTACAAATCCGATCGCAGCGAATCGAGAAATGCTTGGATGACGGCCTCGTTGCGCTTAAAGAAGCACCACTGGCCGATGCGCTTCACCGTTACCAGGCCGGCGCTTTGCAGCGTGGCCATGTGTCCGGAGCAAGTCGATTGCGAAAGGCCGACGCGCGCGTTGATCTGTCCCGCGCACACGCCCTGGTCGAGCGGTAACTCCTGGGCCGGGAAGTTAGCCTCCGGGTCCTTGAGCCACGCGAGAATCTCCCGACGCACGGGGTTCGCAAGCGCCTTGTGAATGGCATCGATGTCTATCGTCATATCAAGCGAAGAAGCTACAAGCCCAGCGAGGACTGCATCGCTGTTGGCAGAATTATATATCGGAAATGTCCGATATGCTTTAGGGGCATTCGGCAGGCTGCCCGAGTTCGTTTGATCTGCGGGAATAAAGTGCGTCTTGTGGGAATAAAGTGCGTCACGACGCTGGGAAGCACAGGAGGCCGTGCGTGACCCTTTCGGGCGCACCGAGCGGTGCACGCTAGTTCGCCACATTGCCTCGCAAAGAGGGGAGCGTTTTCCCGCTTCTAGAGAACTGTCTATTGGTAGCCCTCGACTATCCGGTGCGGAAGTCATTTAGTGCTTTCAAGGTCAGCCTAACTAGGCTAACGTTTCTAACGAGCCCATCATCACTTGCACTCGGCGACCGGTAGCGTGCGCCCGGGCGGGAGCGTTGCAAGCCGCATAGAGTGAAGGAGGACAGTTATGTCGTCGATCGACTTCGTCGAGATTGCCCAAAAGGGGAATCTTCCCGTCGTCGAGATGGGGAACGTGAAAGTATGGGAAGCGGTGGCATCGGAACCGCTCGGTAGCGCCCGGTTGCGGTTCTTTTCGCGACGAACCCCGGGTCAGCCGTCGTTTACATTTTCGAGGATGACGTTCATTTTTGCTCTCGTGCGCCGACTCGCTCGACCCGATTCGGAGTTCAGAAACGTGCTGGCGCACTTCAGCGGCAGCTATCCTCATGAGGCAACTCAGATTCTCTGCAAGGCGACACGTGGGAATGAGGACGATCTCGAGCACCTGCATTTGCAATCCTGGCACGACCTTGAACTACACTGGGCTGCAATTTCTGACCACGCGCTGTGGATCTCCGCCGAAGGTCCCCACAGTGACCTCGTGAAACTGCTCGATTCCATCCTTGACGAGACGGGCGGTGACTGTGATAACACGTGTTCAGCGAAGTCGCCGCCGGCTGCCACCGGGAAAGGTGGTCCTCAGGAGGAGGCCATTGCATTCCGCAATGAGCTTCTATCCAGGAACTGGCCCGATGGGAAACGCGTTGCGGAAATGGCTGGCGCGAGGTCCCGAAGCAACCCACACCAGTACGCGGCTCGTCGGCGATCGAATGGAGCGTTGCTCGGAGTATGGGTCGCTGCGGAACGTACCTACAGGCACCCGGACTTCCAGTTCGATACCCACGGTGCGATTCGCCCCGCGGTCGCCGATCTGCTGAAAGTCCTGCCTGGGGATGAAGAAGACAGGAACGGCTGGCGGCGTGCATTCTGGCTCTACTCGCCACACCCGCTACTTTCTGGCGAAACGCCGGCGGATGTCTTTGTGCGCAATCCGCAGCGCGTCGTCGAAGCGGCCAGAGCGGAGTACTGCGGAGATCCCAATGATCGCTGGTGAGCCAAGATGTGCTGCATTCCGATCGAGCTTTGGCCCGTCCCAGCCGAGGCCTCCGACGTGCCTCCGCGCGATGGGTCGGGGAGCGAGTTTGCTCTGGCGCGGCGGAACCCACACGGGGCTACTATATTAACTCTGTAAGGCGATGATGTTGTGATCGCTCCAATTGCGAAGTTGTCGGAGTTGCGTCATGAGCTATCCCTATAGGCTGATGCTTCCTGAGGAGCTCGCTGCGCCTGGTGAAATGGAGCCTGCTGTTGTGTTGCGAATATCGTTGGCAGCGATTGCAGACGCCCTCGCAGAACGGACAGGCGGGAAAGACTTCCCGCCCATTTTTCGCAACAAGGACAGCGATGCGATGTTTCTTCAGGTAGACGAAGTGCCGCTTGTCTTTGTCTCATTCAACGAAGAGCCACGCGAGGTGCATGTCTACGTGGCAGATCGAAACGTACACGGGGAGAGCGCCCTGTTGCAACTCCTGAATAGGCTACCGCTGGATGGCATAGAAGGAGCTTGGTGGGCGCGCGAAGACCAGCCAACTTGGCCAGGAAATAGCGCTAACACATTTGTGATCCGCCACCGAGACTGTGGATCTGAGTCGGGGCGCTGAATATCATCGCCAGAGCTTGTCCGGAAAGATCTGGCCAAACATCGGAATTCAGGATGTCCCGCAGATGCGTCCACGATCTCAGGCCTGAGACGGTAGATCCTGATGACGGTCCAAGTACCGCTTTGCTCCCGAGGCGATTGGGCGTGTGAATGGCTATGCTCCAATCTTCGCTGGTCAAGAATTCGTTGGTCGGTAAGGCATTGAGGTGGATGCTGGAAAGTTGCGCGGCCAATCAGGAAGAAAATGCGTCAAGCAATCTGCGAGCTGATTTTCAGAAATGCGTATGCATCGTCATGAAAAGTTTTGCCTCTTCCCCCGTTGTCCTCATTCCAATACGATCGCATCAGTCTTCCCCATCGTTCGAGCTCTTCTGGTGTACCTTTCTCCCTGCACGTACATCGCCGCATGCTCGATGCGGCGGAGCAATACTCACGTGAGGCCTTTCCGAGCGCAAAGGAATTCCTACGGCGGCTGTACGACTTCGAGATCTACCATCGCAAGACGGCTCCCTGGAATCCGGTGTGCGTGACAGGCCTACCTGGAGGCGGAAAGACTTCGATCTTTGTTGCTGCGACCCGTCTGCTAGAAGACGATACCGTCAATGCGGGTGCCGGTCACGTTTTGCCTTTACTTGGCTTTCGTCACCTAACGATCGAGGACGAGCGTAGCGAGCTTGGCATCCTCCGGCGCACCTGCTGGGCATTTAACCGGCAATGGTCAGGGACAACTAGTTCAGCCCATGAGAAGACGCGACTGAAAGAAGACGACGGCTTCCCCATGAGAGATCTGAAACGAGCGCGGGATACCACAGCGCTGGTCGGTTTTCGGTCGGGTTGTTGCGGGGTGATGGTCGACGAAATGCAGTACATGACACAAAGTACGACCGCAAATACACTGGTGACCAAATCATTGCTCGAGCTATCGTACCTCAGATTTCCATTTTTCTTCGCCGCAAACTTCAATCTGGTCGCCAAATTGCTGGCGCGTCCGCCGCAAGACCGTGACCGGCTGTTAAGCAATCCGGTCGTGGTTCTACCCGACACAGTGGCGACCGAAATTTCGGAAACGGCATGGAAGAATTACATTCGTGAATGCAAGCGCGTGGCAGGAGGAGTTCTCGACTTTGACGTCGATAAAGACGCGGAGTCGCTAGTTCGATATACGTTTGGACTTAGAAGAAAGTTTGTAATTATTATTAAATCAGCTTATGGGCGTGCGCGAGAAGCTGGGAGATTTGCCGCCGGGATGAGCGATATTGAAGAAGCGTATAAAAGTACCGCCTACTATACTCACAGGAAGGATGTCGAGAGTCTGATCGCGATGGAGACTAGCGGGAAAAAAGAGCAGAAGGAATTCGTTTGCCCAATTGAGGTAGATTCTACAGAGGCGATGGCTCGTCACCGGATGGCGCAGGAGGAGCAGGGCCGAGCCGTTGCTGAGCAGATGGTCATTGATTCACTCAGCCCCGCGGGAAGGCTGGCGTATCAGCAGGCGGGGGGACCAAAGCCAGACGCCGGCGAGAAATCCAAAGGATCGGGGCGCGTCAAGACTCCCGTTTCCAGTTCGTCATTGCTGGCGGGCAGCGATCAGTTTCATCGGAAGCGGAAATGAATAGTACTGTGGATCGATGAGCGAACGCTCTCCACAGGGGTGTAGCACATCGAACGGAGCTCAGCCGCCGCTACGCGGACTGAGTCTGCGTGGGAAGCCAACTACCGCATTGCGGTCCGCGAGGTTGTAGCAGATCGCCGGCCGATTCGATTCCCCGGCGATATAACCCACTTCCTTCAGGAAGGCTGCAGCGAGCATCCGCGTGCGAAACCCACTTTTGTCCATGGGCCGACCGAGCACGATCTCGTACATGCGTTGAAGCTGCGGCAGCGTGACGGCTCTGGCAACAAGTTTCGGCCGGGCGCTGGACGAGCAGAACCTGTAGTGCATTATCGAGCACCGAGAAGATCACGGCATCGACGGTCGTGTGGCCGCTTGCGCGGCCGTTGGGATGAAGAGCCTGATCTGTTGTGCCTCTCTACGAGATCCGTATCCAGCATGTAACGTACACGGTATCTCGGTTTCCCATCGACCGAGTGCATCGTCGCTTCCCCTTCTGCGACGAGGGTGTCCACGTGGACGTCATTTATTCTGGTTTGAGTGTTATCCGGCCATTTTGGGTCTGATTCGACCATCTTTTCCCGGCGCCAAGGCGGTCTACATGCTTCTGAATTCCCCGAGCCCACGGAAAATCGGCCTCACGTCCGAGATCACGCACGAGCCTGACAACCTTCACCCGGTGACAGTGCCTCAAAAATTCGTCCAGTACGTCGGCGCGCAGGTTACGCAGGCTCACCATCAGGTTGCTCGCTTCCTCAAGCGACTGACCTTTGCCAATGTCGCTGGCGAGTTCAAGAATCGCTCGCTCGGGAACAGACACCTTGACCTCTGGATTGCCAGCGGGAAGCGGCTTGAGGCCCTTTTCGTAACGCAGATCGTTGTCGAACAGGGCAGTGGTCTGAAATGAATAGGTCATGTACTGGTCCACCCAGGAGGGGATGCGATAGGGTTTCTGGCCCCATAGCACAACCTTTTCGCGAAACGCGATGTTGTGACGGACGCCTTGCCAGGAAAGGGCCGTTTTCCCCCCAACGTGAAGGCCGGCAATGCGTCGCGTCAGGTATGCGATCGAACCGTCCCTTGTCGGCGTGTCCCCGGTCAAAAGGTAGACGCCCTGTGAGAGCCGCTGTAACCACCCGGATTTGACCATGTGCGCCGCGAGCGCAGCGCTGATCCCCATGTCACGGAGCATGTCGGAATCGATAGGATGACCGTGCCGGCTTTCCTGCATCAGCCGCTGCACTGTTTTGTTGCTCATCATTTCTACCGGCTGCGTTATCAGATTGCAGTATATGCCAGAAATTTTGATTATTTGCAATTTTTTAACGCGTCTTCAGACTGCTCACGGCCTAGGGCGGGTTTCGCCCGGCCGGCAATCATCGAGCGCGCGCCAGCGAACGCTCCAAGCCAGCAATAGCAGTTTCGACATATGCCCTGAAGCTGGAGTCCATGGCGGCGTCCGTGCCGTTCTGCCAGCGGACGATAAACGACCTGTTTGCCATCGCCGGGAGGTACCTTGCCAACGTCGGAAACTCGAGCGCCCGGATCGAGCTCACCTTCTCCTGCAGTTGCGCTGCCCATCCCGCGGGGTCGTCCGTCGGCATGGATGCGAATTCAAGCGTGGAAAAGCCGACCATCGTTGCGATAACCACGTTATACATGTCGACAATCTGATCATCCTTGAATCCGGCCGCAACAAGCACAGAGAGAATCCTGTCGATCATGCCGGGGCTCAGGCTTGCATTGGCGACGAGGTGTCCGCCGAGGAGCTGCGCGACGTTCGGGTGCCGGCGGATCACCTCGCGGCATCGGGAAAACAGTTCCCTGAGCCAGTCCTGCCACGACAACTTGCCGAGTTCGGGCGCAACGTTGGCCATTGTGGCTTCGACAACCGACGCGAGAAGGTCGTCACGCGTCGCAACGTGCCAGTACACCGCGGACGGATAGACGCCAAGCGATCGCGCTACATCGCGCAAGCTGAATCCCATGAGCCCGTTGCGATCAATCTGCTCGATCGCCGCAGCAATGATTCTTTCCTTGCTGAGTCCGGAACCGGTAGCCCCCCCTTTCTTTGTATGAGTGCGCGACGCCGGGGAAGCACCGGCACGAGCTCGGCCGGTATCTTCGGCAGTGCCGCGGCCTTTCCTGACGGTGCCCGCTTTCTCCACGCGGGTCGCATTGCGAGCTGATCTCGTCATTTGTCTGTTCGTTGCCTAAACGCGATTGCGTGGTGAACAAGGGTCCATTGTAGACCGGACAATCAACCCGGCGACTTTCGCTGCAAGCGGCTCGCAATCGTCCTGTTCTCCCGCGCGGCCCATAGCAGCTTGCGTCTCGCGTTGTACGATGTACAATGAATCGTAGTTCGCCGTTTTATCCAGACTTGCCGTGGTTCCGTCAGAGGGCCGCGAATGCCATGCACAGGGACATCTCGATGGAAAAGTCCATTACGTCAGCCTTTCCCACGCTTGCCGAGGCGATCGATCGCGCGGTCGAGCGTTACACCGAATGCAACCCACAAAGCGCGCTTCAATACGAGCGGGCCGTTCAGTTCATGCCTGGCGGCAATACGCGGTCGGTGCTCTTTTACGGTCCATTCCCGCTCGCGATCGCTCGCGGTGAGGGTTGCCATCTCTGGGATGCGGACGGTCACGAATACATCGACTTCATCGCGGAGTTCACGGCGGGTCTCTATGGACACTCGAACCCCGTCATCCGGGAGGCCATCGATCGTGCGCTCGATGCCGGGATAAATCTGAGTGGGCATAACCTGCTGGAGTCGGAGCTTGCGCGTCTGATCTGCGATCGCTTTCCGGCGGTCGACGCGGTGCGGTTCACGAACTCGGGTACCGAAGCGAACCTGATGGCGATCTCGGCTGCACGGGTCCACACCCGCCGTGACAAGGTTATCGTCTTCGCTGGTGGATATCACGGCGGGGTCCTGACCTTGGCAAAAGGCAACAGCCCGGTCAACGTTCCGCACGACCTGTTGATCGCGAACTACAACGATCTGGCGAGCGTGCAGGGTCTTTTTGAATTGCATCCCGTGGAGGTCGCAGCCGTCGTCGTCGAGCCGATGCAGGGAGCGGCGGGTTGCATTTGCGGCGAAAGGGACTTCCTGACCGGGTTGCGGGAGCTTGCGTCGATGTACGGCGCGCTCCTGATTTTTGACGAAGTCATGACTTCGAGACTGGCGCCCGGTGGGCTGCAGGAAGCGCTCGGGATCACGCCGGACCTCACGACACTCGGAAAGTACATCGGAGGCGGGATGTCTTTCGGCGCGTTCGGCGGGCGGGCATCCATCATGGATCAGTTCGATCCGCGCAAGCCCGGTGCCACGCCGCATGCCGGCACCTTCAACAACAACGTCCTGAGCATGGCGGCCGGCGCAGCAGGTCTATCCAGTCTGTACACCGCGGACGTCGCGCGTGAAATGAACGCCAGGGGCGATCAGCTTCGGGAACGGCTGAACGCGATTTGTGCGGACCGCAACGTCCCTCTCCAGTTTATCGGGAGAGGGTCGCTTATGAATCTTCAGGCTGGCAGGCACGCAATACGATCCGTGAAAGATCTGCTGCCCGAGGGCAATAGCGTCAAGGATCTCTTTTTCTTTCACATGGTTGAACATGGCATCTATCTGGCCCGCCGTGGCTTCATCGTATTGAGTATGCCAATTACCGAAAAGGAGATCGGGCGACTGTTGTCGGCCTTCGATACGTTTTTGGAGCGCTACGCGGGCGTCCTCGCCTGAAAGCAATTACTGTCGCCGCAAGAGGCAGCGCGCATTGGGAGGTACATTGAAATGGAAGATATGGCTGGAAAACGTCTCGTAGGAGACACACCTCGTGGCGGAAGTGTCATGAGTTTCTACCTCCCGAAGGGCGCGACGCGCCCTCCGCGCATCGCGCGCGGCGAAGGTGTCCACCTGTACGACGAGCGCGGCACCCGGTATCTGGACGCAACCTCGGGCGCGGTCGTGAGCAATCTTGGCCACTCCAATTCGCGTGTCGTTGCTGCGATGGCGGAACAGGCCCACCGCGTCACCTTTGCGTATCCGCGCTTTTTTGAGAGCGAACAGAACGTCCGCCTGGCCGGTAAGCTCACCGAACTGGCTGGCGAGGGCTTCGATCGTGCGTTCTTTGTCTCGGGCGGTTCGGAGGCCAATGAAGCAGCACTGAAGCTTGCAAGGCAGTACGCAGTCGCCTGTGGACAGTCGACGCGCTGGAAGGTGATCTCCTGTGATCCGAGCTACCACGGCTCGACCATGGGCGCCATGGCCGTCACGGGTGACTCGTTCACTGAGTCGATCTACGGCCCGATGTTCCAGTCGATGCCGAAGATTTCCGCGCCGCTGACGTACCGGCTGTCTCCCGGCGTGACGGCCGAAGAGCATGTCGCAGCCTGCGCAGAGGCGCTCGAACAGCGAATCGTCGAGGAGGGGCCCGATACCGTGCTCGCATTCATTCTCGAGCCGGTCGGCGGCCTGTCCAGCGGCGCGCTGGTCTCGCCGCCGTGGTACTACCGTCGGGTCCGCGAGATCTGCGACCGTTACGGAGTGCTGCTGATCCATGACGAGATTATGTGTGGTGCAGGTCGCACGGGCGCTTTCCTGTGCTCGCATCACTGGGAAGGCTCACGTCCGGACATCGTGACACTGGCCAAAGGCCTTGCCGCTGGCTATACGCCGTTTGGCGTGGTGCTCGCGCCGAACCGCGTCGTTGAGACGATTGGCGCGCAGGGCGGCTTTGTCCACGGACATACCTACTTTTCGAACCCGTTCTCCTGTGCCGTTGCCGAGGCCGTGATCGACGAGGTGGTGGAGCAGGGGCTTGTCGAACGGGCTGCGTGGATGGGGCAGTATCTTGACCGAAGGCTTCGCGATCTGCAGCAGGCAAGCCGTCTCGTCGGTGACGTGCGTGGCAAGGGCTTGCTCATGGCGATCGAGCTTGTCGCGGACAAGGAGACCCGACGTCAACTTCCACTGGCAATGAATGCGCCTGCCCGTCTGACGAGCTATGGACTCGCGCATGGCATCGCGCTTTACAACCGGCGTGCCAACCGCGGCAAGTTCGGTGACATCCAGCTGATTGCGCCGCCGCTGATCATCACAGAAGCGGAAATTGACGATCTCGTCGAACGGCTTGGGCGTTCGTTGCTCGATTTCGAACGTGATCTCGAGCGTGAGGGCGCGCTTGACTGAAATACGGCTGACGCTTCGACATAGGAGGCGTCGGATGGGAAAGGCACGATGAATATCGCAGGTTCATTCGAATCGCAAAAGCTCGTTCGCTTTCAGCATTGCGACCCGGCAGGCATCGTCTTCTATCCGCAGTACTTCGTGCTCTTCCACGAGTTGATAGAGGACTGGTTCAACGATGGATTGCGCGTGAATTACGCGGATTTCATTGCCAATCAGAAACTCGGGGTACCTACGGTACGCATGGAAGTGGACTTTTTCGCTCCGAGCAAAATCGGCGACGCCTTGCAAATGCAGCTGGCGGTCAAGCGGATCGGGACAAGCTCTATTGGCCTTTCGCTCGCGGCATTCGCCGGCGACGTGCTACGCGTACGCGTTCAGCAGACGATCGTCCTCTTTTCGCTCGAGCGCCGGGAACCCGTCGCCATTCCGGACGATCTTCGTCGGCGCCTTTCGTTGTTTTTGGCCGAGGAGACCGAGCAATAGTACAGCTCCTTGTGACCGCGGCTCGAGTGGCGGTCCCGAAGCTATCCAACTTTTCATGGAGACACTGACATGGTTACGAACAAGGTTATCGTCCTCATCGCACCCACCGGAGGGATGGCATTCAAGTCGCAGAACCCCCACTTGCCTACCCAGCCCGAAGAGATCGCGAGAGACGTGTACGACTGCTACAACGCCGGCGCTAGCGTCGTTGCCGTACATGCGCGCCGTCCTGACGACGAGGCGACGTGCAATGCCGACATCTATCGCAGTATCAACGAGCAGATTCGAGCTAAGTGCGACATCGTTATCAACAACTCGACTGGCGGTGGTGTTCATGGCGACATGATTCGTCCCATCGAGGGGGGGATGTTGGACACCGTGTGGGAGGAGCGTCTTAAGGGCATGGAAGCCGGTGCCGAGATGTGTACTCTCGATGCCTGCACCTTCGTTGCGACTTTTGGTGGTAAGGAGGTTCTTCTGAACACCTCGCCTTCAAGATGCCAGTTTCTCGCGGAGGAAATGAAGAAGCGCGGTATCAAGCCAGAATGGGAAGTATTCAGTCCGACCCATATCGTCCAGGATGCCACGCGGCTGATCCAGATGGGCTTGGACGAGCCCCCGTACGTATTCAATCTCGTAATGAATGCGCATCGCGGTTTCCAGAACGCTATGCCCTACAACCCGAAGTCGTTGCAGTACATGGTCGACTTGCTACCACAAGATAGCGTATTCTGCGTCAGCGGTATCGGGCCCGCACAACTGCCTGCAGGCATCAACTCCCTGCTGCTAGGCGGTCAGATCATTCGGGTCGGTCTCGAGGACAACCTGTACTACCGACACGGTGAATTGGCACGCAACGTCGAACTGGTCGAGCGCACCGTGCGTATCCTCCGGGAAATGGACTACGAAATCGCCACGCCTGCTGAAACTCGCCAAATTATGGGGCTACCGCGTAACGATACGTCCGCGCGCCCTCACTTCGGAGTCGCGTGATTTTGTGACTTGGGTAGTCGCGGATGCGGCGTTTGCCGCTTCCAGCAACTAGTCGCAACCACAGGCTCTGCAGTTGGCGTCATAGTCCGACTCTCAAGATGCAGCCCCGTGGTGCCTAAGGCGTCCGCATCCTTGTTGCGCGCATCCGCGCGCCAGTGACACGGGACAAAGAGCGTCGCTTAAAGTTGACAAGCAAGAACGACCGCGACGATGAGGTGGCGATCGTCGAGGCTCCCGATTTGGCGGTTCGAGCCGAACGAAGCGCGAGATTTCCGCCCAGATCTGTCGCATTCCCCGCACGGCACCGAATCGCCTGCACGTGTCCGCAAGATGCGAGACGCACTCACTACTCAGCGGGAAAAGTGTGCGGCTACATCACCGGCAATCCCCGGAAACGAAGCACAAATGGAAGGCCAGATCAACCGTTATTGATGTCGAAGACCACCAAGCATCAAAGAGTAGTTCCCTTCGCGACACCGCAGCGCATGCATTGAAGTACCGGCCCGCTATGCCGAACGGATGAATTCTCGGGTGCAAAACGCATCATGGTTCGGCTTGTCACGTTTCACGGTCACCGCGGCCTCAAGGCGTGGTTGGCGCCGGAGTCTCCGCGTGGGCGTCGAATCGAGTTCTTGCGTCCTCTATGGCAAGACGATTCTCTCGTCCCCAAGACGAGAGGCTCTTCAACGGCGCGATCAGCGAGTATCCGAGGTCCGTGAGTTCGTACTCGACCTTGGGCGGAATCGACGGATAGACAGTGCGGGTGACCAGGCCATCACGTTCGAGGCCACGTAAGGTCAACGTGAGCATCCGATGTGAGACGCCCCCCATCGTCCGCAGGATGGTAGTGAAGCGTTGTGGACCGCCCGATAAAATGCCCACGACGAGTACGGTCCATTTATCGCCGATCCGATCCAGTACCTGAGCCAACGCCCGACACTCGGCCCGAGTTTCATCGTCCGCCTCAAGAATGCGGACTGTTGATGGTTTCGCGTTCGTCATTAGCCCCCACCGCTTTGCCCTCAAGGAACATCTTTGTTACCGCCGCACCTTGTTGTGCGTTCTTGTCAATGTATGCGACATCAAACATAGTGTCACGAACGATTTGTTCGTTTCGAGTTAGCGGACAAATCGTGCAGGTGGCGGCTTTCCCGGCTACATCCCCGCGCTTGACGCGCAGGCGTCGTCCGATAGTGAACTCCGTCAGCAGACTCTTCATCAATCAAGAAATCATCACAGCCCCCATGAGAAAAGTTCTACACCTTGATACCAGTATCCAAACGAGCAATTCGGTCAGTCGGCGACTATCGGCCGCAATCGTGGCGAAATTGACGGACCATAATCGTAGCCTCGAGATTGTCTATCGTGATCTCGCAGCGAATCCCCTGCCGCACTTGACGGAGCCGGTGTTCGGAGCGCTTGTCTCTTCGGCAGATATCTTGCGACTTTCCGACGAACAGCAAAGAGACGTCGCCGACAGCGCCCGGGCGCTTTCGGAATTCCTCGATGCCGATACGGTGGTGATCGGGGTGGCGTTCTATAATTATTCGATTCCCAGTCCGCTGAAGGCTTGGGTCGATCGCATTGTGGTGGCCGGTAAAACCTTCACCTACGGAGAGGACGCGGGACCGGTCGGGTTGGCGGGCGGAAAGCGGGTCATCGTCGCTATCGCCCGGGGTGGAGTTTTTGCCGACGGGTCGCCGAACGCTGGACGCGAGCACGCAGAACGCTACCTGCGCGATATCTTCGCGCTCGTTGGCATTAACGACGTCGAGGTTGTCGTGGCTGAAGGATTGGCACTGGGGCCGGACGAGAGTTCCCTCGCGGTGCGCAGGGCGCTGGACGGCATCGAATCCATCAACGTGGCACGTTAGGTCGGTGAAACATGTGAATTAGGCCTATCAGCGAAGTCGTTGCAGATGCGTAGCATGCAAAGGAAAGCACCTAGTCCAAAGGGCCTGCGAAGCGGTGCTAGTGATGTTCCGACCGATGAAACCTTGTTCCAGAGGGCGGAGCATAAGCCCGGCAAACTGAGCTGCAAAGCCAGAGGCAGGTTCGTTTCTTCGTAAAGTTAAAAACGCGTTTCCATACGCGGCTTAAGATCGTCTTTCTCGCCGCGTGTCCTGCATTCTGACGGGTCCATGCGGACAAGGGAATTGGGTTCCCGTTGTCCCGCGGTGCGAATCGACCCTACTTGTTCCGAATGGAGACGGGCGCGAGAAACCGTACTTCTTTGTCGGCAATCAGGTCCCTGGTCGCATCGTCGTAGGCGGCTCGATACGGCTTCTGAGGTTGCTGAGCGAGCCATTCCTCCTGGGAGCCGTTCCACACTTCGAAGAGAACCAGTTCGTCGGCCGCGCCAGGGTCTTCGCTGAGCACTGCGCTCACGAATGTTGGTTCTTCGGCCATCGCTTGCATCAGTTCGTCGAGATGCGGCACGAACAAGGGTTTGGTACCGGGAGCGAGTTTGAATCGGACGTAGAGAGATAGCATGGTATGTTCCTCGGTGTTCGCTTTGTAGGTGATGAGCTCGACGCGAGGCTGGCGAAGAGAACTTTGTCGAGCGGTTGACGGGTGGGACTCGCAAAGAGGAAGACGGCCGCTGACGTGTGGTTGCGGCCGTCTGGATACTGGTCGCGAATTGCTGCTTAGTCTTCGAACTGGCGAATCGTCGCGTTGTATGCGCGCATCGCCATTTCTTCCAGCGGGAGTTTGCGCTCGACTTCGGAGAGGATCTCGACACCCCAAGGACCATCAAAGCCAGTTGCCTGCACGGCTTTGATGAAGCCCTTAACATCGAGGACGCCTTCGCCCGGCAGGCGACGCTTGTGGCAGGTGTCCATCCACAGCGGCTCGATCGCATAGCGGTCCGCATCGTCGAGCTCAATGCCCTTGATGAACTCGGGCTTGATCGTCGCGATTTCCTCGAAATCGATGTTGCCGCGCGAGAGATGCCAGATGTCGAGCAGGAGTCCTGCATTCGCCTTGTTGGCGCCTTCAACGATTGCCTTACCGGTCTCGATCGTCCGAACGTTGCTGAACGGCATGATTTCGAGCATGACTTGCGTACCGCGCTTCTCCGCGTCTTCGGCCAGCTTGCCGAACTCTTCGACCATGAGCGGAACATTTGCGGTTTCTTCCCCGATGCCGGGGCCGACCTTGACGATGCGCGCGCGCAGTTCTTCGGCGGCCTTGAGGTAGTAGTAGCGCATGCTGTCAGACGTGCGACGACGTTCGCCTGTCTGGTACCAATCGACGAGGAACTCGAACTCGACGTGCTTGATGCCGTTGGCTTCGAGGATGTGTCGCATCTCGGCAAAGCCGATCTTGTCGGCAGTCGCGTAAATGTCGGAATGGATGAGCCCGATGCCTGACCATCCGGCCTTGGCGGCAGCCTCAACGCGATCCTTGAAGCTGAACGGACTGATCTCGGTGGGACCAAATGGATAGACGTCGCCGGACAGCGTGAAATAGGCTGCGACGAGTTCAAAATTGGACTTTGACATTTCGACTCTCTCGATGGGGAACAGGTGGGTGGCGAGATGAAACCGGTCACCATGAACATCACTATCGCGTAGAAACCCGGGCCGATAAACACATCCGCGTTCCACTAAATGTAGAGATTTGTTCTACACGGGCCGGTGGCGGTGAGGTTGGGCACCCTCGAATCCGATTGTTAGCCTCGGCGCATCTGATCGATGCGCTTGCAGCACATTTTTCCGCTGCGAGGAAATAACTTTTCGTCGGACCGCATTTTTCTTTCAGCCTGCGCCCCTTACTGTTGCCTCGAAAACATCAGAAACCAACACACTCAATTTCGGGTGTGGTCCAAAAGGAGACAACTCATGATCATCCGCAATCGCGTTCTCGCTGGCGTCGCCCTCGCAACGCTGGTGACGTCGTTGAGCACCGTAGCGAGCGCAGCAAGCCAACCTCGTGTCACACTGCTCATGCCGACCCAGAGCGTCGAATACTGGGCGCTCTACATCAAGGGCTTCAAGAAGGAAGCACAAGCTCAGGGCATCAACCTCGATGTGAAGGTCACGAACTACGACGCCAATGAACAGGCCACGCAGGTCGAGCAAGCCCTCGCACAAAAGCCGGATGTCATCGTGCTCGTTCCGGTCGACTCAAGCGCGATGGTCCCGTCGATTCGCAAAATCGACCAGGCGAAGATTCCGCTCGTGATTTCCAATTCGATGCCGGATCAGAAGTACTCCCGGTACTGGAAGGTGTTCACCGGGCCGAACGATATCAGCAACGGTCAGGCCGCAGCCAAAGCTATGATCCAGGGCTTCAAGGATAAGGGCTATGGTGCGACCGGCAAGGTGATCGTCATCAATGGGCCGATGGGCACGCCGCCGCAGCTCCAGCGCTACCAGGGGTTCGTCGACCAACTGAAAAAAGATGCACCGGGAATTCAGGTCGTGGGCGCTCTTCCGGGCGACTGGGACGCCGTCAAGGCGGGCGCGGCCGCTTCGGCACTGTTCACCCAGTACAAGGACGTGAAGGGCGTCTACACCGAAAACGACGCACAGCTGCGAGGCACCGTTACCGCGGCCGAACGTCTTGGCCTCGATCCTTCCAAGCTTGTGCTCGTCGGCCACGGCTGCGACCAGTCAGGCGTCGACCTGATTAACGCCGGCAAAGCATACGCCGATGTCGAGCAGTCTCCTTTCGACGACGGCGCGTACGCCGCCAAGGCTGCAAAGGTGCTGGCTACCGGCGGCACCCCGCAGGCGCTCCAGTATCTGCCGAACCCGATCGCGACGAAGGCGGACCTGAAGGTCTGCTATTCCCAGCAGAAGTGATCGGCAGTCGAGGCAGTAGTCGATTCTGCCTCGCGCGCTCCAGTCGTTTCGGCGATCGCGGCACGACGTGCGGCGATCGATATTTGGAGGTTTGGATGAGACGAGAGATTGGTGTCGGCGTGATCGGAACAGGATTTATGGGAAAGGCGCATGCGCTTGCGTACCGTGCTGTTCCGAACGCCTTCCCGGAGTCGGTGCGACCGCGTCTTGTCGCGGTGGCAGACGTCAATGAAGCAGGCGCGCGACAAGCCCAGGAGCAGTTCGGATTCGAGCGGGCAACGACGGACTGGAAATCACTGCTCACAGACGACGCAATCAAAGTGATCTCCATCACGACGCCGTGCAGCCTCCATCGCGAGATGGCGCTTGCGGCGATCGCAGCTGGCAAGCATGTGCACTGTGAAAAGCCTATCGCCCCTTCGGCAACCGACGCACTGGCGATGGCCGAGGCCGCCTCGGGGGCAGGAGCCGTGACGCAGGTCGGGTACAACTACATCAAGAATCCGATGCTTGCTCTTGCGCGCCGAATGATCGCCGATGGCGAGCTTGGCGACATTACCAGCTTTCGTGGTGTGCACGCCGAAGACTACATGGCGGACCCCGAAATTCCTTACGGCTGGCGAGTGGATCCGGAAAACGGCGCGGGTGCGCTCGCGGAGATCGGCAACCACATCATCGGGCTGTCCCGCTTCCTTCTCGGGCCGATCGAGGAGGTGACCGCGCGGCTCGAGACCGTAAACAAGACACGGCCGGTTGCACCTGGCGCGCACGAGCGACGCCAGGTCAAGGTCGACGATATTGCCCGGCTGATGGTCACGTTTGCGCGAGGCTGCTCAGGCACTCTCGAAGCGAATTGGGCCGCGACCGGACGCAAGATGCAGCTTGAGTTCGAAGTCTATGGGACCAGGGGAGCGCTCGTATTCTCCCAGGAGCGTTTCAACGAACTCCACTTTTACCGCGGCGGCGACGATCCACGTACCTCCGGATTTACCCGTATCGAAGCGGGGCCGGCACACCCGCCATATGCCAATTTTACGGTCGCAGGCGGCCACCAGATCGGGTTCAACGATCTCAAGACCATTGAGATGGCAGGATTCCTCGATGCGATTGATCGAGGGGGGCGGGCGTTTCCCGATTTCCAGGAGGCGTGGGAGATCCAGCGCGTCGTAGACTGCGCCATCAAGTCATCGGTCGAAGGACGTTCGATCGCGATCTGACGAAAAACGAATGCTCCAGCGTTTAAGCGGCTTCCGGCGAGGGGCTTCACCGGGGCCGTTTTTTTTGAGCCCGAAATGCGTCACAAGGACGATGACGATATTTCCGCGGGGAGGAAATATCATTTTTCCGCCCGGCATTTTTCTTTTGAAGGCGACGAAATAACCTTTTCGTCAACAACAGCGAAACCGCGGCAGCGGTCCACCAACACGGAGACAACGTCACGCCCTAACCTGGGCGCAACGCATCCCACCGACAGTTCTCCCTGTGGTTCCGCACCTCCTGATGACCGCACGCGCCCGTTGGGCC
Organism: Trinickia sp. EG282A; assembly: GCF_040965455.1. NCBI lineage: Bacteria > Pseudomonadati > Pseudomonadota > Betaproteobacteria > Burkholderiales > Burkholderiaceae > Trinickia > Trinickia sp. EG282A. The sequence goes on from NZ_JBFRCC010000004.1 coordinate 718,644, forward strand.
AGGCTTGTCGACACGGGATAGCAATCCCTTTCGGAGCTTACGCGCGACCGCCCCGTTCTGAAGGCGGTGCCGATCCGGGAGTGATTGGCGGTACGTGATGTTGCACGCAATAAGGTGGATGCAGGACGATAGGTGGATCGGCGAGGCGACAGACCGATCCTCCATTGGAGGAAGACAATGCTACAAAACCCGACCAGCGGCAGCGCTGCCGTTGAAACGTCGAGCTTGCTCAGCGCCCGAAACCTCACGAAGCACTACGGCGGCGTGAAGGCACTGACCGGCGTAAGCCTCGAACTCGCGCCGGGTGAGATCCACGCCCTTTGTGGCGAGAACGGCGCAGGCAAGAGCACGTTCATCAAGATCCTCGGCGGACTTGTCGAGCCGGACGATGGCTCGGTTACCGTGGATGGTCAGCAGCTCAAGCTCGGCCATCGCACCGATCCCAAGCTGATCTCGATTGTTCACCAGGAGCTCGCGATTGTCCCCACGCTCTCGGTGCTCGACAACATCCTCCTGGGCGGTGCGGACCAGCGCGAGATTTACCTGCGGGGCCGCTACCGTGACACGGTTCGAGCGCATCTCGATTCGGTTGGACTTTCCCACGTCAAACTGGACAGTCCGGCCTCGCGACTGAGTCTCGCTGAGTGCCAATTGATCGAGATCGCGCGCGGCATGTCTCGGCAGGCAAAGGTCCTGTTGCTCGACGAACCGACTGCCACACTTTCGGACGCCGAAATTGTGCGTGTGTTTGACGTTGCACGACGTCTGCGGGATCAGGGGACGGCGCTGATTTTCGTCAGCCATCGACTCGATGAGGTCTTTGCCCTGACTGACCGGATCACGGTTTTCCGGAACGGTCAGCACGTCGTCACGAGCAAGACCGCAGACATGACCACCGGCGAGGTGGTGAAGGCGATGATTGGCCGTGAGCTCGTACGTCATCCGATCAAGGCCATAGAAGGACGCGCATCCCTGCTGCCGCGCCTGTCTGTCACAAATCTCAGCGTGGACGACAAGCTGAAAGGCCTCAGCGTCGATGTCGCGCCTGGCGAGATCGTGGCGGTCGTCGGGCAGCTTGGATCCGGGGCCGAGACGGTAGTCGAGGCGCTTGCCGGACTGCGTGGCGACGTCTCCAAGTCTGTGAAGCTCGACGGTGAGGTCGCAAAGATCGACAGCGTGCGAAGCGCCCTTCGTTGCGGAGTCGGTTACGTGGCCGAGGACCGGGCCGACAAGGGCGTGTTTCTTGACGCTCCGATCGGTATCAACATCACGGCATCGGTAATGTCGAAATTCAGCCGCGCCGGCGTCATGCTGCGGGCAGCAGAGGCCGCGGAAGCGAGGCGTCTCGCCGGGATGTTTGCGATAGACGCGAAGCGACTGCCGCACGAGGTTTCCACCCTGAGCGGCGGTAACCAGCAGAAGGTTTCGCTCGCCAAGGCGGCGGCGCTCGCGCCGAAGCTCCTGCTGCTGAACGAGCCGACGCGCGGTGTCGATATCGGGGCGCGCAGCGAAATCTATTCGACCCTGCGGAAGATGGCGGACGACGGTTTGGCCGTGGTTTTCTACTCGACCGACCTTGAGGAAATCCTCGAACTCGCGGATACGGTGGTGACGATTTTCCGAGGCCAGATGGTTCGTCGCAAGCCGCGACACGAGATCGATGGCGATACGGTCCTGCATGACATCGTCGCGGGTGGGGGCGAAGCGGCGGGTGGCCACGCTTCGTTCGGAACTCAACGCGTGGAGGCTGGCCATGCATAAAACTGCTCTTAAAACCGCTATGCAGGCTTCTCCTACATTCTATAGGCGCTGGGCTTCGGCTCTGTTCGGCAGCACGAGTATTCATGCGGGCTCCATCCGCGTTGCAACGCTATTGCTGATCATCGTTGCAGCGGGCGCCGTTCCTCACTTCACCGAATTCGGCAACGTCCAGTCGCTGATGTACTCGGTTGCCGCGGTTGGAGTCGGTGCAGTCGGGATGGCGCTCGTCACACTTAGCGGCAATCTGTTCATGCTCTCGATGGGCGCGACGGCTGCGGTGTCGACGGTAATGTTCGCTGCATTGATCCACCTCGGACTCGGCGTAACCGTTCTCGCCGTCGTTCTTGCTGGTCTCGCAATGGGCATTGCGCAGGGCGCCGTCATCGCGCTAGGCCGTGCCAATCCGATCATCACGACGATCGCAACTTCTTCCATCATTCTCGGCGCGGGCGTGCTCTATACCGGCGGCCTTACCATCATCGGAGATGGCGATGCAACCTGGCTTGGTCAAGGCAAGCTCTCTGGCTGGTTGCCGACCCAGATCATCGTGCTCGCCGTTTTCGTGATTATCGGGAGTTTCATACTCCAGAAGACGCGTATCGGACGGGAGATCAGGCTCATTGGCATGCGTTCGGAGGTTGCTCGAATCGCGGGTCTGCGCCTGATGGCGGCCACCCTGTTCTGCTACGGATTCGCAGGCGCGGCAGCGGCGCTTGCCGGGTCGCTCATCGCATCGTCGTCGGCGCAAGGCAATCTCACTTACGGAGTCGACCTAGACTTCAACGCAATCGCCGCGGTTCTGGTCGGCGGTATCTCGATCCGGGGCGGACGCGGACAGATCTCGGACGCGGTTACCGGTGCGATCTTCCTCGCTGTGATCAGTAACATCCTGCTCGTTAGCGGCGTGAGCTACGAGTATCAATTGGTCGTCAAAGGCATGGTGGTGCTGGGGGCGGTCGTGTTCGGTGCGTTGCTCGCTCGTCTCGGGCCTGGCAAGAAATAAGCGGAGAGCGAAATGAATCAATCTCAACGTCTTCTGAATCTTGTGATTCGTTCGATCCTGCTAATCGGCATGCCCGTGTACTTTGGCCTGACCGTCGATCACTTTTTCTCAGCGGCCAACCTGTACGCGATTTTCCAGGCTTTCGCCTTCCTCGGCATCGTAGCGCTGGGCTTGTCGGTGACGATGGTCGCTGGTGAATTCGACCTCAGTGTGGCGGCGCTTGCGACCGTCGCGGGCTTGATCACCGTGAAGTTTGGCGGCGATAGTGCGGTGCTTGGCCTGGTATATGCCGTCTGTTTCGGGATCGCGGTGGGCGTCGCGAACGCGGCGCTTTTGCCCTGGCTTGGCGTCTCGTCGCTTGTCACAACCGTCGGCTCGATGATGTTCCTCACGGGAGTCGGTTACTGGTTAGCGGGCGGGCGCGTCCTGAGCTGGGCGAATCTCGATGTGAGCGACTTCCTGGATCAGAACATCTTTGGCATCCTCTCCCCGCGTAGCCTGATTACCATCTTCTGCTATGTGGTCGTATCGCTGTTTTTGCGATACACCACGCTCGGTCGGGACATCTACGCAGCGGGTGGACACCGGAAGGCTGCCGTCCAGAGCGGCGCGCGCGTCGGTACAGCACTGACCGTAGGCTTCGCAATCTCTGGCAGCCTTTCTGCGCTCGGTGGTGGTCTGCTGTCGCTCAGCCTTGCCACCGCGTCTGCAACGATGGGTAGCAATATCCTGCTCCAGGCGGCGTCGGCGGCGATTGTGGGCGGCGTGGCACTTGAGGGGGGAATCGGTTCGCCGCTCGGCGTCGCAGTCGGCGTGTTGATTCTCACGGTGCTCAACAACGGACTCGGTCTGCTCAATGCGACCTCGACCCAGATCCTGCTGGTCAATGGTCTACTTCTTCTAATGGTCGTGCTGCTCGACGGCCGTCTGGGCAGCGTGCTGGCCAGTCCGTTGGCACGCGTTGCCCGGGCCCGCTCCGCGAAAGGCACGAGCGCCTGACGGACCGCGAACCGGCGACTGTGAGAATGCCAGCGTACTTCAAAGTATGTCGGCATTTTGGTTTCGAAGGTACTCGTGCGTCAGAGAGTCGGCGAACCAAAGGTGTAGTGCTGATAATGCATTTTAGGGGGCAAACGTCATCCAGCGCTTCTCGTGTCGCCATATCGTCAACTCCTGGTCGACAGCCTTGCAGCACGAATGCCCACGTGCCACGCGAAGCGCTGCCACCCGGAAGAGAGACAGGGGATTTTTCCGGCGCCCGGAAATGTCATTTCACCCGAGCGCATTTTATTTCCGGCAACGAAGCTTTAACTTTGTCGGGAAGACGCTTGCAAGAGCGCACACCGGAGACATTTGAAATGCGCAATATCAACGAAGACACCATCACGCTCGCCGTGATCGAATCCTTCGCGAAGTGCGAAGACGCACGTCTGCGAACGATCATGACCAACCTCGTACAGCACCTTCATGCTTTTGCGAGAGAGGTGAAACTGACTGAGGCTGAGTGGTTCAAGGCTATTTCATTTCTCACTGAGGTCGGTCACATCACCGACGACAAACGCCAGGAATTCATCCTGCTTTCCGATACGCTTGGCCTGTCCATGCTGGTGACGGCTCAGAACAACAGCAAGCCGGCCAATTGCACCGAGGCAACGGTGTTCGGGCCGTTTTTTCTCGAAGGGGCTCCGGTCTATAAGAACGGCGACGACATCTCGAATGGCGCACATGGCGCGCCGTGCTACGTGAAAGGCCAGGTCCGTGGCGCAGATGGCGAAGTTGTGCCGAATGCGTGGCTTGACGTGTGGCAGTCGGACGAAGACGGCTATTACGACGTCCAGACGCAGAGTGGCGACGGGCCGACGGAACATCGTGCTCGCGGGCGGTTGCAGACCGATGCCGAGGGAAATTTCTATTTCCGATCGATTCTCGCCGAAGCTTATCCGATTCCTCACGATGGGCCGGTCGGCCGCATGCTGACCGCGACCGGACGCCACCCGTGGCGCCCCGCCCATCTGCATTTCATGCTTCAGGCGCCCGGCTACGAGACGCTGATCACTCACGTGTTCCGGGATGGCGATCAGTATCTCGATTCCGACGTGGTCTTCGGTGTGCGTTCGTCCCTGATTGCAGACTGGGTTCGTCACGAGCCCGGGATCGCACCGGACGGCAAGGTATTCGACGTACCGTGGTACACGCTCGACTACGATTTCGTCCTCAATCCATCGGAGGCAATCGCATGATCCGGCATATCGTGATGTGGCGTGTACGCGGTGAAACGGAGGCTGAGCGTGCGGCAATGTCGGAGCTTGTGAAGACAAGTTTCGAAGGGCTGCGCGGTCGAATTCCGGGGATGAGCCATCTTGAGGTCGGCATCGACTCGAGCGGGGTCGACTACGCATGCGACGCAGTTCTCGTGACCGAGTTTGAGTCCCGTGAAGCGTTGGACGCGTATGCGTCTCATCCTGAGCATCTGCGTGTCCGGACGGAACTCGGCGACCTGCGGACCGCACGGTTCCAGGTCGACTATGAATTTGATGCTGCCGCGATTCGTACGGTGGAGGCGGAGTCCGCACATGCAAAAGCTTGAATTTGTATATCAGGCACGACCGGGCCGTGTAGTTTTCGGCGCGGGTAGCTTACAGCACCTCGAGCGTGAAGTCCTGGAACTCGGAGCGCAACGTGCACTCGTTCTCTGCACGCCGGAGCAGCGGGAGACTGCCGAAATGGTCGCCGCGAGGCTGGGTGCACGCACGGCAGCTGTCTTCGACAAGGCTGTGATGCATGTGCCAATTGAACTCGCTCGCGAAGCACGTGCGTTGGCCCGGGATCTGAACGCCGACTGCGCCATCGCCGTCGGCGGAGGTTCCACGGTCGGCCTCGGGAAGGCGATCGCGATGGATTCCGGTCTTCCCATTCTCGCGATTCCGACGACCTACGCTGGCAGCGAGATGACGGCGATCTATGGCATTACCGAGGGCGGCCTGAAGAGGACCGGAACGGACGTCAGAGTGCTTCCGAGAACCGTGATTTACGATCCCGACCTCACGGTCACATTGCCGGTCGGGCTCTCCGTAACCAGCGGCATCAACGCCATCGCACACGCAGCAGAGGCGCTGTATTCGCGCGACGCGAATCCGGTTATCAGCCTGATGGCCGAAGAGGGCATCGCATCGCTGGCTCGTGCGCTGCCAGGCATCGTTGCGAACTCCACCGACATCAATGCTCGTTCGCAGGCACTGTATGGCGCATGGCTGTGCGGGACGACTCTGGGTAGCGTAGGAATGGCGCTACACCACAAGCTATGTCACACGCTGGGCGGGAGCTTCAATCTCCCACACGCGCAAACCCATACCATCGTGTTGCCGCACGCGCTTGCGTACAACAGGCAGGCTGCGCCCGACGCGATGACCCGCATTGCGCGCGCGATCGGAGCAGACGATGCAGCCATCGGCGTCTACGAACTGGCGAAGGCCAACGGCGCGCCGGTCGCGCTGAAGGATATCGGGATGAAGTCCGAGGACGTAGAAAAGGCAGCGGAAATCGCCAGCTCGAATCCGTACTGGAATCCGCGGCCGATCGAACGTGAAGCGATCCACGCCTTGCTGCAGGATGCGTTTGACGGAGTTAGCCCGCACTAGGGTGCCACAGGCCGGCATCATCCCGCGCCAGCGTTGAAGTCGCGCATGAGCATGTCGGCCGTTTGAATCTCTGGAGGTGCAGTATGCATTTCACTGTCTATTGTCTTGACCACGACGGAGTCGTCGAGCGCCGGCTCGAACACTACGACGCCCACAAAGCCTATCTGCAGACTTCACCGGTGAAGACCTTGATCTCAGGTCCGCTGACCAAAGCGGACGGAACGACGATGATCGGTAGCTTCTTTCTCTATGAGGCAGAGGAGATCGCTGACATCGAGGCATTCGTCAAGGACGATCCGTTCAACAAGGCGAAGATCTGGAAGTCGATCGATATTCGGCCATTCATAAAGCGCGTGGATAACCGTTAGCCATGCCTTGAACGCTGAACGGGGCTGGAGCACGTTACTCGCCCTTGGCCGGCTTGGATAAATACGATTTTGGCGCTTCTCGCATCTGAAGGATTACTGAAAAAACAGGAGACGACAATGGAGACGGGACTTGACGGAAAGATCGTCCTGGTAACGGGCGCTGCGAAGGGCATCGGCCGCTCAACGGCCGTTGCGTTCGCGAGGGAGGGCGCGCGACTATGCCTGGTGGATATCGATGGCGGCGCACTGGAGGAGGTCCAGGCAGAACTTCGAGCGATGGGAAGCAACGTGAGCATCGCTCAGGCCGACCTCTCGAAAGCCAACGGCGTTCAGGAAGGGATTGATGCGGCGCTGCGGCCGTATAGCGGGCAGGTCGACGTGCTCGTGAACAATGTTGGCGCGGGCAAGGTGCGGACGTTCGAGGAACTCTCGGACGAGGACTGGGATTTCACCCTCAACCTCAATTTCATGAGTTATGTGCGTGCATGCCGCCATCTGCTTCCCGCACTGCGCGCGCGGGAGAAGGCAACGATCGTCAATAACGCATCGGACCTGGCGCGACAGCCGGAGCCGGTTCCCATCGATTATTCGGCGTCGAAGGCGGCTGTACTTGCCTTGACTAAGGGCCTGGCGCGTGCGGAGGCGCCCCGGATCCGCGTCAATGCGGTTGCCCCCGGGCCCGTATGGACGCCGTTCTGGACCAAGGAAGGTGGCTTCGCGGACACGATGGGCAAGTTCCACGGCATGGAGCCGCGTGAAGCCGTGGAGCATGAACTCTCCCTGCGCCAGCTCCCGTTGAACCGTCTGGGTACGCCGGAAGAGGTGGCGAACGTGATCGTGTTCTTGGCCTCAGACCTCGCTTCGTTTGTAACGTCGGCGGTGTGGGGCGTCGATGGCGGCAGCATTCGAAGCCTCATCTGAGGACGAGGGCGCGCGCAGCCGCAGAGCCGGAACGGCTGTGGCGGGCGTTTCCGCGCCGTATGAGGGTAACCGAAAGGTACAGGAGAGGACATGTCTGGATCGTCAATGTCTACCCAGGACCGCACCATTCTCGCGGAGGCGCTTGCCGTGCTGCTGAGGGAGCGCAGCTACGCACATCGCCTGGCGATCGAAATCGCAGCGGCGCGCGGAGAGCAAGGGCCGGATATCTCGGAGTATGGTGTCGTGGATATCCTTCGGTTGAGCCGGGAATTTGCACCAGATGGCCTGAACAGGCCGGAGCATCTCTACGTTCAGAAGTTGCTGCAACCTACGTGCGCAGGTTCGCCATCGCGCCGAAGGAATGTTGCTACCTCCGGAAATTGACTTTGCAGTAAATAGCGCGTCGCACAGGCGCGTAGATGGAAACAGGAGACTTGTATGTTGCGAATTGCTGTCCTAGGTGCGGGTCGCATCGGAAAAATCCACGCTGCAAACGTGGCAGCAGACCGTCGTCTTAAACTCGTAGTTGTTGCCGATCCCAACGAGGCTGCGGCTGCAGAGCTGGCGAGTTCGCTCGCCTGTGATTTCAGCCTCGACTGTGGGGCAGCGGTCGATCGCGAAGACGTTGATGCAGTCATCATCGGCACGCCGACAGACACACATATCGACCTCACCTTGCGTGCTGTACGGCTCGGAAAACCCGTTCTCTGCGAGAAACCGATCGACCTCGATATCGATCGGGCGCTCGCCGCAGTGGAGGAGATCGAGCGACTGCAGGGCAAGGTGATGCTCGCTTTCAACAGGCGCTTCGATCCTGACGCGATGGCCCTGAAAAAGGCAATCCGTGATGGCGAGGTGGGTGATGTTCGTCAGGTCGTCATCACGAGCCGCGACCCCGGCCTTGCGCCGCGCGAATATCTTCGCCACTCTGGCGGCATCTTTCGCGATATGACCATTCACGACTTTGATACCGCGCGCTGGCTGCTGGGCGAGGATCCGGTCGAGGTCATGGCGATGGGTAATCGTCTGGTCGATCCAGGCCTTGAAGAGATTCCCGACTTCGACAGCGTGATGGTACTGTTGCGCACGGCATCCGGGAAGCAATGTCACATCAATAACTCGAGACAGGCTGCCTACGGCTTCGATCAGCGCGTGGAAGTGTTCGGTTCGAAGGGCATGGTTCTGAACGAGAATCATCGCCCGTCGAGTTTGCGTCGCTGGACCAGTGGCGCGACCGAGGCGCGCGATCCGCTGCTCAACTTCTTTCTGGAGCGGCACGCGGATTCGTATCGTGTCGAGCTCAACGCCTTCATCGACACACTGCAGAGCGGCACCGCAATGCCCGCGACTCCACGCGACGGCATCAGGGCGCTTCACATCGCCAATTGCGCGCTCGAGGCGGCGCAGAGCGGCCGCACAGTCCGGATCTGAAGGCTGAGACCGCGGGTGCACGGCGAAGCCGGCGTCCGCGTCACTCGTTGAGAAAAAGTTGACAACCGCCCGATCTGCGCCCTAAATGGAGAAGGCGCTTCTCCGATAGGCATTCTCATGGCGCAACCGGAATCCTTCAGCGGCGTTGCGATTTTCGTAGCCGCTGCCAAATCGCGCAGCTTTACGGACGCTGCGGACCAGCTCGGGCTGACCAAGTCGGCCGTTGGCAAGTCCATTGCCAAGCTAGAGGAGCGCCTTGGCGCCAAGCTTTTCCACCGGACGACGCGCAGCATCGCGTTGACCGCGGATGGCGAGGCTTACTTTGCTGCTTGCTCTGCGGCGCTGGACGAAATTTCAGCGGCCGAAGCTGCCTTGGGGCCAGGACAGCAACGACCGGTGGGCCGCCTTCGCATTGATATGCCTGCGGCGTTCGGTCGACGGGTACTGGTTCCGATCCTTCTCAAGATCGGCCGGGAGCACCCCGATCTTCAGTTCACAATGACCTTCTCCGATCACATCATAGACCCGATCGAGGAGGGCGTTGACCTCGTCGTGCGATTTGGAGAACTGCAAAGTTCAAGTGGCCTCGTCGCGCGCCGCCTGACGAGCCAGAGGATGGTCATCGCGGCAGCCCCAGAGTATCTCAAACGGCGCGGTACTCCAAAGACGGTCGATGACCTGCAGCATCATTCGTGCATTGTGGGGTATCGCAGAGGGCAGCCGCTTTCATGGCGGGTCAACACAGATGGGGAATCGCGGCGCATCTCCCCGCCTCCGACTCATCAGATAAGTGACGGCGATACCATTATCGACGCCGCGTTGTCCGGACTCGGAATCTGCCAGATGCCGATGTCGCTCCTCCGACCGGGCTTGGACGATGGAGCACTCGTATCGTTGCTCGACAAGGTATCGAAGGACCTCATCGACGTGCACGTAGTCTGGCCGAAGGTGGCGCATCTCCGGCCAAAAGTCCGACATGTTGTTGATACGTTGGTTGGGCTGGCCGCAGAAGGGGCCCTCGACTGATCAGTAGTTTCCGTTTCGGCAAGTGCGCGAAGAGATTCAGGGGACGACGATGTTCAAACCGGTGGACGGCACGGCGCGTCCACGGACTCTTTATCGCTTGCTCGATCAGGGACCGCATCGACGCGCGCCTTCAAATGGCCAATTCCGCATTCCTTGACGAGGTGCGCAAAGACGTGCGCAGGGATAGCTCGAGTCACAGATGATATGGAATCCAAAAGAAAGATGGCCAGCTTCGGCTCGCGACAAAAGAAACTGATGCGAGATCAAGCTCGTGGCTCAATTTGCGAGCCGAATTCTACATACAGGCGAATTGAAGTGCCTTTACCGTCGGGGCGCTCTGTTGCATATTGCTCAGTGCGGGTCCAAAAAACCAGCCTGATCCTGTCGATCACACAAAACGAGAGACGAATGGACGTTGGTCGCAGTTGAATCGGTCGTGCAGAACACGGATCGTTTCGGCCGCTTCTGACAGACCACGATGCACCGTCACTTATCGAACGACGCGAAAAATCCAGCGCGATCGTTGCCGTCAAGGGGACTGCAAAGCAGAGTGGTGAGAATCAAAATGCATCGTCAGATGCGCGCCGCGTCTTTATCGAGACGGGGGCGGTTCTGACGGACGGTGTGGATTAGTCCAGATATTGCCTTGCCCCGGAACACGCCTGCCGGGAAGGCAGTCAGCTGAAAGCGCACTCATGAGTGGCCGATGTGCTTCCCTGGCGGGCCGCGCGCCACCAGCGGAAGAGGGATTTTGGCTCAGCTGAGTGCGCCTTGCGTCAAGGGGACCGCGAGGGGGAATCGACTGTGTTCAATCGAAAAAAGATAAATCTTTCCAATCTTAAAGTCGCGCACCGCCTGGGAATCGGGTTCTTTCTCGTCTCAGCACTTCTGGTGATAGTCGGGATGTTCAGCGTTCACCGAATGTCCCAGCTGGAAGTGACACTATCCGAAATCACGGACGTGAATTCGGTCGAGGCAAGCGTAGCAACAGCGGTTGACGAGACTATTTCAACCCGCGCGCTGGTGCTTCGTAATCTCATCCTGTTTCAACCAGATCAACAGGACCAGATTCAGATCGAGTCAAAACGGTTTGACGACGAGACGGCGGCTTACGAGCGCAGCGTCAGGCAGCTCGATGCCTTGTTCAAGCAGCCTGGCACCATAGAAGAGAAGAAGACCTTGCTCGAAGAGATCCGGCAGCTCGGAGAACAGGCTTCGCCACTCATGCAAATGACTCGACAACTCGCCGCGGGAGGGGCAGAAAGGCGATGCGTACTATCTGCTGCGCAGCGAGCTAAGTCCTATTCAGGACAAGTGGCAGGCGGCTGTGCGCAACCTGCGAGCACTTGAACTCAGGACGAATGGTTCGCTGACGAAGGAAGCAAAGAATTCGTATGCTTCAAGCCGTATGGCGATATTGACCCTCGCGCTGCTTGCCCTGATGACTGGCATCGTAGCTGCGACGCTGATCACGCGAAGCTTGCTGAAGCAGCTGGGCGGCGAACCTGGCGACGCGGCAACCGCGGCTGGACGCATTGCAGCAGGCGACCTGACTTTTGATGTGAGGACGAAGCCGAGCGATAGGACCAGCCTCATGCGTGCGATGAAGACGATGCGAGACGGACTTGTCTCGACTGTCGGGCAGGTACACGCTTGCGCGAACACGATCGCAGCAGCCTCTGGGCAGATCGCGAGTGGCAATCTGGATCTTTCGTCGCGCACAGAGGAGCAGGCGGCATCGCTGCAGGAAATCGCCGCGACCATGGAACAACTGGCTACAACCGTCCATCGCAACTCCGATCATGCTCGTCAAGCCAATGACCTCGCCACAACCGCTTCGCGCGTAACCAACCGTGCCGGAGCAGTCGTAGCCGATGTGGTGCAGACAATGGGCGCGATCGATGGCGCATCGCGGAAAATTGTGGAGATCATAGCGGTCATCGACGCCATTGCTTTTCAGACCAACATTCTTGCGCTGAACGCCGCTGTCGAGGCTGCGCGTGCCGGGGAGCAGGGAAGGGGGTTTGCTGTGGTGGCTTCGGAGGTGCGTAGCCTTGCACAACGTTCCGCGACGGCAGCGAAGGAGATCAAGGCTCTCATCGGTGGCTCCGTTGCTCAGGTCGCTGAGGGAAACCGCCTGGTTAAGGAGGCCGGTGAAACGATGACTGAGGCGCTCGAAAGTGTCAAAAGCGTCACGCAGGTTATGACGGAAATCATGGGGGCGAGCGAGACGCAGGCCAACAGCATCGAGCAGGTCAATCAGTCGCTGGCACAGATGGACCAGGTGACACAGCACAACGCGTCACTGGTCGAACAGGCCGCAGCTGCCGCTGCGGCGATGCTCGAGCAAGCGGATTCGCTGGTGCGGGCCGTCAGCGCCTTCAAACTGATGCGCCAGGATGCGTGATGCTCAATCTGCGGACCCGATCGATCATCGGGTCGCACGATTGGGGCGCCGTAAGCGTTGCTCGAGTACCGTCTAGACCGATAGCGCCAAAGTGGAGACAGTAGGCCCCACGAAACATCGAATGCATCCGAATTCTCGAACTCCGGCATCGGATCGGCAGCAAGCCGCGACGAAGGAGTATTCAACAGCCTGCTCAAGGAGTGACGTGATGGACGCAGACCCGCCGAAGAACGATAGGCCTTCCCAGCAGGAACTGCTAAGGCAGACGATGGACGAACTTGGACTGACGCGTGAGCAGTTGTGCAGTCGGCTATGCGTCACGCTTGGCAGGGTTGACGGATGGCTGCTTCCTGCAGACGATCCGAACGCGAAGGCGATGCCGGAGACCGGTAAGGTGTACGTTCGCGAAGTACTTAAGCTGGACCGAAAGCGGCTGTGAATGCCCGATCTAAGGACTTTGGCCATCGGTCCCCGTGGGATGAAAGGGAGCTTTCTTCTGAACGCGGTCCCGCTCGCGCAGAAGGGACCGAAACGTAAGTCGCGATTTGGGTTGGCGGTACTGCGGATGCCTAAATCGGCCGGCGGTTAACGTGGCTCCTTTCCGAACGCGCGAGACGTGATCCAAACCTTGCCTTGCTTTGATTACTTTTCTCCGCCTGAATACGGGAAGCAATGAGGAGCTTTCACGGCCGGCGCAGATCGCCACTGCTCTGGGGAGATCTGGCCGCCACCGGTGCCGGCTAGATGATGATTCGGGACTACTGAGCGAGGTATCCGCCGTCAATCACCAGTTCGCTTCCGGTGACAAACGACGCTTCGTCGCTCGCCAGAAACACACATCCTGCCGCGACCTCGTGAGGCGTGCCCATTCTCCCCATGGGAGTACTGGCAATGATGCCGGCATTCATATCGTCTGACTGTGCTTCGACGAGTGGCGTTCGAATCAGTCCTGGATGCACGGAGTTGACTCGCACATTCTCCGGCGCGTAGGTGACTGCGGCATTCTTCGTCATGTTGCGCACGCCGCCTTTCGCTGCGTTGTACGCTGCCGCACCCGGAACGCCTACGTTGCCCCAGATCGACGAGAAGTTGATGATCGAACCTTGCTTTGCTCGGCGCATGAACGGCAGCACCGCCTGCATGCCCAGGAAACTCCCGGTCAGATTGACTGCGAGCACGCGTTGCCAACTTTCGATATCAGTGCCATGCACGGGTTCGTAGCATGCCACGATGCCGGCGTTGTTGACGAGTACATCGATGCGACCGTGGACCTCTATGATCTCGGCCACAGCGCGCTGCCAGTCATCGTTGGACGAGACGTCGAGTCGGACAGGCTTGACTCCCTCCGTTTGCTTGCCGGGTTGCACATCACCGGCAAAAACGACAGCGCCTTCGCTTGCGAATGCTTGTGCGACAGCGAGGCCGATGCCTTGCGCAGCTCCGGTCACGAGTGCGACTTTTCCTTTAAGACGATCCATTTTCTGTACTCCGATTCAATTTGCCAAAGCTCCACGGGAGAGCGACGACCTTCGCGTATTGGTTATGAAGATCGAAAGGCCGCGAGGCCTGCATTTCACGAGGGCATGGATACGAGAATCTTGAGCTTGGCGCTGCCTGGGGCGAGCAGCGCGTCGAAGCCATCCTCTTTAACGCGTTGCATCGATACCTCTGCATCGACGACCTTCTCGACCGGAAAGTGGCCACTTCGCATCATCGAAAAGATGCGTGGCCAGATCGTAAGTGGGTAGTTCAGCGAGCCTCTGATTGTGAGGTCCTTGACCGTCCAGCGGAACGGGTCGACTTCGACCTTGCCACCCATCAGTCCGACCTGAACGATGACACCCTGAGAGCGCACAGCGTCCACGCAAGTGTTGAACGCCCGACCGCTTCCGGAACACTCGATAGCAGCGTCGACACCAAGTGATTCTGGTGTCACTCCGCGGACGTGCGCAGCGACGTCGGCCGTGAGTGGATCGAGCATCGTGACGCCAATGCCCATTGCGTGGATGCGCTCCCGCCGCTTCGCATTTGGCTCGCTGATGAAGATGTTTGCTACTCCGGCTGCGCGCGCCGCAAGGGCAGCCATCGCTCCAATCGTTCCTGCGCCGGTGATTAAAAGGCTATCGCCAGGCCGGACATTCGCGCGGTCGACCGCATGCACGCCAACGGCGGCGGGCTCGACCAGTGCGCCTTGGCGGTCGCTAATATCAGGTGGGAGCCGGATTGCGTTGGCTTCGTTAATGACGGCACGTTCGGCCATCCCTCCCCACGGCCAGCTCAGGCCAACTACAGAAGCGTTCGGCCCGAGAAATGGAAGGTTTCTGCGCCCGAAATAGTCATCCCGTGGCCCGATCTGCGGCTGGATCGATATGCGGTCGCCCGGCGCAACGGTGGAAACCGCATCACCGACAGCTAGGACTTCTGCAGAAAATTCATGGCCCAGGATCTGAGGGAGTGCCGCGCCACTGTACGGATTCGATTCAGTGGACGTCCACGTTGGACCGTGGTCGTATTCGTGAAGGTCGGTACCGCAGATTCCGCAGAACGTTGGTCGAACGAGCACCTGGTCACGCTCGAGTTCGCCTGGCCCATCCACTTCATCAATGCGCAGGTCGCGCTTTCCATGGAAGCGGACTGCTTTCATCAATTTCCCCTATAGTTTGTACGACCAAGGAATGCGTTGGTTTCGAATCGATGCGATTCGAGTGTCGCCAACCGTGGGCGATCGCTGCCTACGTGGTTGGCTTGGCCAAACGGTATAGAGCGGCCGCGAGAAAACCGATTGAGAAAGATGTGTGCGTTCAAGATATGTCTCCTTGCCTTCGCGGGCATGCGCTGTCCCGGTCCGGGATGCGCAATTTTTTACGTATAGAGTATGACTGCCATCGCGATAGAAACATGCGCGAGGCCGAAATCATATTTCCTGCAGGTGGAAGAATCCGACCAGCATCGCGACGGTTGCTCGTTCCATTCGATAGCTCACGCCGCCGGCATCAAGCGGCAAAGGTCATCCAGCGCTGCTCAAGCTTTAGCCTTTTGACACGTTCGACCAGAAAGTCGGTGAAAACTCGGATTTTTGCGGGTTGGTGGCGTCGACTCTGATAGGCGAGGTTGATCGTCAGACGCGGAAGTTGCCAGTCTTCGAGAACGGGAATCAATCGCCCTGACACGATATCGTCGTGAATGATGTAAAGCGGCTGGACGACTATGCCCAGGCCGGCATGGCCCGCAGCAACGATCACCTGGCCTTCATTCGAGTCCAGTGTGCTTGTGATCGAGACATTGGACTCCTCCCCGCCGCGTCGAAAATGGAGCGAATACGGATCCGCTGCCAGGTTGTAGACGAGTATTTTGTGCTGCTCGAGATCTTGCGGCGTTTCGGGGCGTCCATGTGCGGCGAGATACGAGGGCGACGCCGCGAGCACGCGTCTGGTCTCGGCCAGGCGGCGGATCGTGATTCCAGAGTCACCTTCGTGCTCTTTTGTCCGGATCGCTATGTCGATCCCAGCCTCTATGAAGTCACGATACTGGTTAGCCGCCACAATCTGTACAGTCATATTGGGATAGCGCTGCAGGAATTCCGGCAGGGCCGGGGCGATGTGCATCATCGCGAACGAAACGGAGCTGGTGACACGGAGAACACCTCGTGGACTCAGTGCTTCCTCTGAAGCGATCGAGTCGGCTTCGTTCAGTTCGGTGATGACCGCGCTACAACGACGGTGATATTCACGGCCCGCGTCGGTAAGCCACATCCGGCGAGTTGTACGTTCGATCAACCGCGCACCAAGGCGCTCCTCGAGGGAGCTTAAGGTTCGACTCGCCGCGGCGTTGGACATATCGAGTTGCTCTGCCGCCTTCGACAGACTTCCGAGATCTGCTGTCAGCACGAACAGCTGCAGTTGTGTCCAGCGGTCCATGGTCTCCCTCGTCTTGCATCTCACGGAAGAATCGACAGGGATTCTTCCATCCGCTTGACGTCACTATCGCGCAGACTTTCCAATCGATAAACACACTGCGACTCGCCACTTTGTCGACTTTTTCTCTCCAACACTACCGACCCACGCAGTTCTTGTCTCATTGCAAAGGACGAAGGAGTACGGTGCAGCGACGGGGCGCCGAGACGGTCGCGTGCAGAAGGATTAGGCAGGTAGGGGGCAAAGAACGCGTCGCAGGCTGCTGCTGCGTTGGCGCCGGCAGCATCGTGGCGCTGAGCGCTGTCGCGGCGTACTATCGGCGTCAGTATGTCTTGGAGGCCACAGGTTGGGGTTCATCTCAGGTGCGACTTGATGGGGTCTCGGCGGCGTACAGATACGACCGCAAGCGGGCTTCCACGTCGTAAATGCGGGCGCCGATCATGAACTCGTCGACCTGAAAATGTTCGGCTATTTGAAGAAGCCCGCGCCTGACCTGTGATCGTGTACCAAGGACCGCGCAAGCAAGCTCTCGCCCAAGGCCTTCGCACTGGTGCCTATGCGTCCACCACGGTCGGACTGATCCGCTTCGGGTACTTAGGCTCCGCTGCTTCTGGTTGACGCAGCCACGTGCGGATCGTGTTGCGCGACAACCCCGTTCGCCGTGCGATCTCGCGCAGCGGCACCTTCTCGCGGAAATGCAGTCGCCCTGCGCGTCGGCCGTATAGAGCCAGGCAGCGAGGGCCGCCTGGCTGCGCCGCCGCACCTATGCGTCCTTGTCGGCACCGCTCAGCTTGCTAATAAGGAGCGCGATAAGGATGATCCCGCCCGTCGTAGCACTGATCCAATAAGCAGGGACTTGCGCGAGAACCAAGACATTCTGAATGAGGACAAGTAGTAGCACACCGCCACAGGCACCCGCAATGGTCCCGCGCCCGCCGTTCAGACTGACTCCACCGAGAACCGCCGCAGCAAAGGCGTTGAAGATCAAGTTCTGCCCAAGGGAGGAAGGAATCGAGGCGATACGCCCTACCTGAAGAAGCCCTGCCAGCGCCGAGAGCACGCCCGCCACAATGAAAACCCCGATCAAAACCCGCTCGACTGGGATACCTGCAACCCGGGCGGCCTGAACATTGCCACCAACGGCATAAAGCATCCGGCCGACGCGGTGGCGAGACATGAACAGACTAAGTAGGACCAACAGGCCCAAAGCGATCAAAAAGGAAGCCGGGATCGAGAGAATGCTCGCCTGCCCCGGCGCTGTGATCGAGACTGGAAGATCGTAAAGAGTCTGACCACGGGACACGCCCAGATCGACACCGCGCAGCAAGATCAGAGTGGCCAAGGTCGCGATAAAAGCGTTGAACTTCAGGTACACCACAAGAACACCATTGAATGCTCCGATCAAAGCTGCCAACGCGAAGACGGCAAGCAATGCGAGGACCGGGGAGTTGACCAGTCCAAGGCCGCCTCCGTCCACGTGCAGAAATATGAACACGCCCACCATTGGCGCCAAGCCGAAGGTCGACTCGAGCGAAAGATCGAACTTGCCGGCGATAAGCACCAGCGTAAGACCCATCGTCAGAACCCCGAGCTCGCTGGCCTGCTGCAGTACGCCAAACAGGTTGCCGAACGACAGAAATGCTGGGTTCAGAAGGGTTCCGACAACCATGACCACAGCGAGAACCGGGAGGATTGCCCATTCTGGCCGGAAAAGGCCACCTACCGATCCCGGAAGCGCCCTGATCGCAGATCGTGAAGTGAATTGCATGCTCTTTGTAGAGCCAAGTTTGGCATTATCAATCATACTTCCCTCCGATTAGGCTCAAGTCCTTCCATAGCTGCGACAAGTTCATCCTCGCCGAGTCCTGTACCTTCGGTCACGCACCGTCCTCGAACCCAGACTTGAACCCGATCGCAAAATCTAAGTTCTTCGGGTTCGTCGCTAACTAGAATGACCGCCAACCCCTGCCGCCTACGCTCCTCGACGCTTTCAAGAATTGTTGCCTTCGACGCGATATCCACGCCGGCCGTCGGATGTAGAAGAATCAGCACCTGCGGAGTCGTACTCAAAGCCGCTCCGAGCATAACCTTCTGCTGGTTGCCACCACTCAGTTGCCCCACTTTCTGGGTGACCGACGAACATGCAACACCCAGTTCGTTCGCACTTTTCTCCGCGAACCGGCGCCTAGCACGGGCATCAATAAGTGCGCCGCGAGAAAGCTTCCTGAGGTTTGGAAGCGTGATGTTGTCCTCTATTGAGAGATTTGCTACCAGCCCTGTCTGGATTCGATCTTCCGGGAGCAACGTGATCCCGTGTTGAATTGCTGTGCGTGGGTTCCAACGAGATGAAACAGGGTTGCCCTTGACAGTCAGATCCCCCGTCCACCGCGAATAGTGGCCCGCGAGCGCCAGAGCCAAGTGTCGAGTTCCCGAGCCCGAATGACCTGCCAAGCCAACGACTTCGCCCGCGCGAAGCGTGAGGCTGAATTCCTCTTCGCAAACATCGGCTTTAAGCTTGGCCGAAAGCACCACTGGGGCGCTAGTCGGGATCGGCACACGCGCACTATGCTCTCCGGCCGCAAGCGAGCTACCCAAATCTTCGTCACCTACCATGGCCGAAACTATTTGCGATGTGTTCAACTCGCTGGCTCGTCCATGCAGCACGTCTCGACCGTTCCGAAGTATTGAGACCGCATCACAAACTCGGGGCACCTCATCGAGGTGATGCGAGATGAACATGAAGGTCACCCCGCGCTCCCTCAACTGATTTACTCTTGTAAGCAGGTGGTCTATCTCGCTCGAAATCAACTGAGCAGTCGGTTCGTCCAGAATAACAAAGCGCGATCCCTGGGACAGCGCCCGCGCGATCTCGACCATCTGAGCCTCTCCGACGGTCAAGTCGGATATTCGCGTCGTAGCACGGATCGGAATTTCCCAGCTTTCCAAGTCTTCCGTGGCCTTCTTCCTTAGCTCAGGCCAGGAGATGAGTGCATGCTCCTGGTAGCGCCCGAGATAGAGGTTCTCCGCAACGCTGAGATGGGGAACCAAAGTGCGGTGTTGATAGACGCAAGCAACACGCTCTCTCCAGGCCTTGCGATCACGTCGAGAAGGCGTCGGTCGTCCATTCAGAAGATACGTCCCGGAATCGAGAGAGATAAGACCAGTAAGCAGAGCCACCAATGTCGATTTGCCTGCTCCGTTGCGACCAATGATGCCGTGCGACTCGCCCTCCCTGATCGTGAGCGAAAGATCGTTAAGTGCGACAGTTCGCCCGAATCGTTTCGTTGCACCTTTGATCTCGACGATCGCGGGTCTAAGCTCTTTGGACGCGACGATGGTTTCGGCAGAGCGAGTCAGTTGTGTCACTTTGCGTTACCCCAAAGGTTGGGATCGCTAACATTAGCCTTGGTCACGACCGGAGAAGGAAGCTCATCGACGAAATACGAGCCGGACTTCACCACGGTGCTGTTGTGGTCGGTCGGGCCCGCCTTCATGGCGACACCATTGAGAGCATCTTGTAGATACTTGGTGCCGTACTTCGCGTAGTCGGTTACTGGCTGGGAGATCGTAGCGTCCAGATATCCGTCGCGAATGGCCTGCAATGCACTCGCCCCACCATCAATCGCTACAACCGGTATGTGACCCGCCTGGCCAACCGGATGCAAACGACCTCGCGACTTCAGTGCGGCCGCCACCGGATCATAGTAGAGAGTGTCGGTCGCTAGATAGATGCCGACGATGTCCTTATTACCGCTCAGAATGGTGGAGACGACGTTCGCGGCCGTTGGTCCGTCCCAGTTCGCCGTTTGCTCAATAATCTTGATATTAGGAGCCAGCTCAGCGAACTTCTTGTCGAAGCCGGTCGACCGGTCCCGCCCATTGGTCGTCGTGAGGCCGCCTTGAATTTCGAGAATTGAGCCGGATTTGGTCGTCAACGCGGCGGCTAGCGCTTCGGCAGCCTTCGCACCCATGGCGACGTTGTCGGCCCGGACGACGGCGTATACGTTCCCTTGGGCAGGCTCGTCATCAACGACCACAACGGGAACACCGCGACTCTTGGCGTTGTCGAGTGCGGGCTTAATTGCAGCTCGATCGACGACTCCGGAAAGTATCGCGTTGCCTCCCGCAGTGATAAGGTTTCCGAAATCTGTGATCTGCTGGCCAGCGTCGCGGTTCGCGTTCGTGGCCTGGACCACCTCGCCGCCTAAAGAGCGGGCGTCGCTGGTTGCAGCCTTTACCAGGACGGTAAAGAAGGGCGTGTTTAGCGTCGGCATCGACAAGCCGAGCTTAAGCTCCTTGCTCTCGGCGGGACTGCTACCGCATGCAACTGCTACTGCCGCGGCTGAAAGCATGCTAGAAAGCACTAACCTACGATTGAATTTCATGTTCTCCTCCTGTCGTTGTATTTCCTGGTGGTTGCGCAGTTTGCCAAGGACCTCACCGGAGAATTCGCGTCCGAGGATCTTGGGAGCACGGCGCTACTGTGTAGAACCGATAACGTTGATGTCTAAATCGGACCTTGCGGGTACTCGTGAAAGTCCATGCCGCAGTCGGTCGGCTGTACCCAAACCTGATCCGACCGAAGCTCACAGGGACCCGCTACGTCGTCAACCCGCAACTCATGTCTGCGGTAAAAGCGGCGCGCTTTCACAGCATCCATGAAATCATGGATTGCGAACTAACAGACGTTCCTCATATCTGTCGTTTTTCGACCTCAACCAATGCTTGAGGCGTGCGGCTAGCGCAGCCAAATTGCTCGCAAGGGCGGAGGCGAAACGGGGTCTTCGCGAAAGGTGGGGTAAGCGGAATTCAAGATTTGTCTCCTGGCCAGTGCTGGCTTGGCGTCCCTGTGCGGGATCTCTTGCTGACAGAGTATGGCTACTGTCCTCGTAGAAACATGCCTGTGGCTGAAATCATATTTCCTGCAGGTGGAAAAATATCGTCGAATCCGCCCGTCCGCATCACAGCTGTTTATCACCAGACGCCCATCCAGTCTCAAGTTGCGAAGGTCATCCAGCGCTCCTCGAGGCCCAGACTCTTTACCCGTTCGATCATGAAGTCGGTGAAAACACGGATCTGCGCCGGTCGGTAGCGCTGCGGGAATTCCGGGAGGGCAGGGCGATGCGCATCATCGCGAACGAAACGGAACTTGTCACAGGGGGAACACCTCGTGGACTCACTGCCTCGTTTGAAGCGATCAAATCCGCTTAGGCGATTGCTGCGCTGCAACGGCGGCGATACTCGCCGCCAGCGTCCGTAAGCCAAATTCGGTGCGTTGCACGTCCGATCAACTTGATAGGGCCTCGGCGGCGTACTTATACGATCGGCAACGGGCCACCACGTCGTAAATGCGGGCGTCAATCATCAACCCGTCGACCTGATAATGTTCGGTAAATTCAAGGAGCCGGCGCCTGACCTGTGATCGCGTACCAGGGGCCGTACAAGCAAGCTCTCGCTCAAGGCCTTCACGCTGGTGGACAGGCAGTTTCTCCACGAACCCTTCCATGGGCGTCGGCAGTGGGCCGGGCTTACCGGCGAGCAGATTTGCGACCCACTGCTGGTGCGAACTCGCCAGATGCGCAGCTTCCTCCTCCGTATCCGCAGCGAATACATTTACGCCTGCCATAACGTATGGCGCCACGAGGAAACGTGATGCCTCCAAAGTGCTCCTGTGTCCTGGTCCTGTATAAGTAGACGGCTGGTTGCAGTAGGGATGGCGCGAAATACGGAGCAAATGCAAACGGAAGACCGAATGCCGCAGCGAGTCGTGCTCCGTAGAGACCTGAGCCGAGGACCCAGATCGCGATGTTGTGCTCGCCCAGCACGGCCCTGACCGGTTGACGTCCATTGTCAGCGAAATAGTCGAGAAGACAGAATGTCATGGTCTAATTTTGTCGGACGCGTCGATAGGAGGGCAATCCTGAATCGACGACGTATGAGATAAGCGGTCGCGGACGTCTTCAATCAATAAGACATATACTGTCTAATTGGCCTGGAGAAATAATGAGCGGTCGAAAGAGTCGAGTCACGAAGGTGGAGCGGAGGCGAGTCCGAGATGAGAACGGCATTAGCGCTGCATGAACTCACGGCAATGCGAGAGGGGCCAATGTGGATGCTACTTGGCTCCCGTCAGGCGCCCTTGACCATGGCTCTATTGCTATCGTTGTTTCCGGAAAGCTCGACACAGTTGAGTTCGGCAAGCGTGATGGAGAAGCTCTCGGTTGAACTGGACGGGCTGCGCGCTCGCGGCGAGGATATCGAGAAGACCCCGCAGATGCTGGTCGCGGAGTATGTGCAGGCGAAGTGGTTGGCGCGTAGTTTTCCCGAAGGGGCGAGCGAAGAGGTGTATGAGCTGGCGGCCGATGTAGTACCGGCTCTGCAGTTGGTGAGGGGACAACTTGAGCCGCGGCAGACCGCCACCGAAAGCGGCCTTGCCGTGGTAATTGATTCCGTGCTCCGACTAGCGTCCGAAACCGATCCGGACCCGGCGTCTCGATTGGCAGCACTGCATGAAGAATCCCGACGTATCACCGATGAGATCAGGCGTGTCATGAAGCATGGTGTGTCGCCTCTGGAGCCTGGCCGTGCCAGCGAAAGGGGGCGCCATATCGTCGCGATGGTTGAGGCCATTGCCACCGACTTCAGGCGTGTCCGTGATGCGTTCGAACGTCTCAATCGTGACTTGCGCCGACAGTTGGTCGAACATGAAGGGTCCCGCGGCGAAGTGTTAGAAGATGTGTTTCTCGGAAGCGACGTCATCGCCGAAAGCGACGAGGGTAAGTCCTTTCTAGCATTCTGGCGGCTACTGACCGATCCGGGGCAATTCGAGGGATTAAGGTCGGCACTAGAAGCGCTTGAATCGCGGCCATTCGTCCGCTCGCTGAACTTGGAGGAGCGCCGGCGGCTTTTCCGCGTGACCGAGACATTGCTTGTGGAAGGAGGAACGGTGCAAGACGTCATGACGACGTTGGGCCGGAGCCTCAAGACATTTGTACAAAGTCGGGAGTTTCAGGAACAGCGAAAGATCCAGCGGTTGATCCGTGCTGCGATTACTGAGTCGCTGGCGCTAAAGGACCGGCTAACTAACGGCCGAACCCTTGATTACACCTTGACGTTGTCGACCAGTAGCCTACGTTCAGTGGCGCAGTTGGTACTGGCTGATCCGCAGGAACGCCCGGGGGAGACTACAGTCGATGACGCCGAGGCACCCGAAATTGACCTTGAATTAATGCGGGCGATGATCGACAACGCGGATATTGATATTCCACTGCTAAAACAGAACATTCGCTCTGCGTTAACCCAACGCAGCCAAGTGAGCGTCGGAGAATTAAGTCGAATCTTTCCGGTGACCCAGGGGCTCGCCACCATAGTGGGCTATTTGTCGCTTGGCCAACGATACGGCATTGTTTTACAAAACAGCGAGCGCGACTTTCATCCATGGGAAAGGGTCTCATGGGCCGGGCAAGACGACGTCGTGCGCCAGGCGCGAATCGCGCAGGTACTCTTTACGAGGGACTGTCTGAATGACCTCGATTAGCAAACGGCACGGCCGCCAGCCGATTTTCAGAAGAACGGCCAGCAGGCCTGGAGTCGGTGCCGGGGCAGTGCAAAGTGCGGATGCGCTCGATGTACCCGAGGAAGATGGCCGAGAGGAGGGGGCGTCCTATGATGTTGAGGATGAGCCCAGTTACCCGATCGATGGCGGCCAGGAGAAGGCGCTCTTCGAAGGAGATACGTCGACGCTGCCCTACGAGGTGCGCCGGGCGTATGCGCTGCTGCTTCGCGGTCCGTCGATAGACGAACGCCATAGCCGACTCTGGCCAGTACTGATAGACCATGAGGTGCGATTGCGCCAACTGCTGCACGCAGCGTTTCTCGATCTGGTCATCGACCGTGAGCAAAAGGTCGCATTCGCACGTCCCGTGCACGCACCCGAACTCGATGTCCCGCAACTTCTGCGGGAAGTTCGTCTTACCTTCGTCGATTCAGCGCTGGTGCTCTTCCTTAGGATGGAGCTGACGCTCGCAGAGGCCGAAGGCAGGCGTGCGACCATTTCACGGGCCGAGATGGCCGACCACTTGAAAGCGTACGAGGCTAGCGACAATGTTGATAAGGCGCGTTTCAGTCGGCTGGTCGAAGCGGCGATCGAGAAGGCGAAGAAATACAACTTCCTTCGTTTGATTCGCAATAGCGGAGACCGGTTCGAAGTGTCGCCAGCGCTGAAGCTGGTGTTCTCGCATGAACAAGTTAGCGAACTGTTGCACACTTATCGGCGCATCAGAGATCAGGTAGACGGAAAGCCCGTTGAGGACAATCCGGGGAGTAATCTTGGCCTCGACGAGGTCGACGACGTTGACGAAGACAACCTCACCGAGGGGGGGTGACCGGACGTGGACACAGCGCAGTTATTCGAGGACCCGGAGCAGTTACCAGGGGCGGCCGACGGGGGCGTTCGTGGAGACTATGGTCATAGCCCGGCGTGGAGCGATCATGATCTCGAAGAAGCCAGGAAGCAACAATTTCGGCTGCGGCAAATACAAGTCATGAATTGGGGCACGTTCAGCAAACTGCACGTATTCGACATCTCACCACGCGGGCACCTGCTAGTGGGGCCATCCGGTTCGGGCAAGTCAACCATCCTCGATGCGCATTCTGCGCTGATGGCACCTCCGAATTCGGAGTTCAATGCGGCAGCGCGAGGCAATGACAAAGTCACGCGCGATCGTTCGCTAGTGACTTATGTCCGCGGCGCTTGGGCTACGCAGGAATCGGACGACGGAATTATCGCTGCACAGTACCTGCGCCGAGAGAGCACCCTCAGTGCTATCGGGGAGACGTATGCTAACGCGGTCGGGCAGACGATGACACTGGTTGGGATGTGGTGGATCAAGGGGCGATCGACGCTTGCAAGGGACGTCCGTCACTGTTTCTTCGTGATTGAGCGTGAATTCAGCCTTAAGGGGCTGTCTTTCTTCATGCAGGCTGACTACAACCTCCGCTCGTTTGCAAAGCATCTTCCGGAGATCAAGCCTTTCGAGACGCACACCTCTTTCCGGGAGCGGTTCAAGGCACGACTTGGTATCGATCACGATCTGGCGTTGCGATTGCTCCATCGAACTCAGTCATCAAAGAACCTTGGTGACATCAACGCGTTTATGCGTGACAACATGCTGGACGAGCCCCAGACGTTCGGTCTCGCGAAAGCACTTTGCGAAGATTTCAACACGCTAGCGGCTGCCCATCAGGACGTTGTGGAAGCTCGCAAGCAGCGAGATCTGCTTAATCGTGCGCGTTCGCATCATGAGGAGTACTTGAAGCATCACGCGGCGGTCGCGAGGGTCGACGAATTGCTGAAGCAACTGGACCACCACCGCGAATTTCTGCAATACACGTTGCGCGGTCGGCGTATCGATGAATTGAAGGTCACCCTCGAAGGGCTGCGCCAGAGCATCGAGACGTTGGCGAGGAAGGCCAATGAGGAACAGGCCGAACTCCAGCGATTGATGACTCAACGTGCGGGAATGAGTGATGGCAATGTCGCTGTCCTACAGACCCTGCTGTCCGCAAAGGAAATGCAACTAACCCAGGCACAACGCGCGCGTGGCCGGGTCGCAACCTGGCTCCGAACTCTCGGGTGGGCGGAGCCGACGGACGCCAACCACTTCGGCGAATGTATCGGTCAGGCTGCGTTGATGCGGGAACGCGGTTCTAGCGAGCATGATGAGGTAAGACGCCAGGATCTTCGCCAGAGAATTTTTGAGGCAGATCGACAGCTCAAGGACCTGCTTGCCGACGCTGCGTCGCTAGAGCAGCGAAAGTCGAATCTTCCCCGAGAGCTGGTTAACGTGCGCGATGAGATCGCACGGTCCCTCGCCCTCGACCCTGCAACGCTCCCGTTCGGCGGCGAGTTACTCGACGTTCCAGAGAAGCATAGGCGGTGGCAGGGGGCGCTGGAGCGGTTGCTGGCGCCTCTTACGCGGTCGTTTCTGGTACCAGAGGAGCACTATGCCGGTGTCGTTAACTGGCTTGAGTTGACTCATACGGGACAGCACGTGCTTTACTTGCGTATGCGTCCGCATACCGGGCGCTATGCTAGCGGACCAAAGGCACCCGGCGCGATGTTGGACGTTGCGGTGAGCGAATACGGGGACTGGCTGCGCGACGAAATCACTCGGCACTATGGGGAGTTCGTGTGTGCAGAAACAACCGAGGAGTTTCGCAACGCTCACCGTGCGATTAGTCTTCAAGGCCAAATCAAACGGGGCGGTGCGCGGCATGAGAAGAACGATCGTGCTGGTGTGAATGAGCGCCGAGGTTGGGCAATTGGTTTCTCCAACGAGCAGAAGAAACTCGACCTACTCGATGAAATCGACGTCCAGCAGAAGGTACGGAACGAAGCCCAGCAAGAACTCGATGACCTCGAAAAGCGGCAGAAGAAGGAACTTGATAAGCTGAACGCAGCTGCAGAACTGACACAGGTAGTTTGGACGGATATTGATGACGTTTCAGTAGCCGAGGAAGTTCGACGCCTGCAGTACCAGATCGAGGAGGCTGAACGCTCTCACCCAGAAATTCGGGAGCTCGACGACAAGATCGAGACTCAGCGGAAAACGGCGTCCCGGGCGGGGAGCACACACGAGACTGAAACGAAGAGGCTCGCTGATACGGAACATCAGATGAGTGAGCTGACTAGTGCGCGGGAAGATACACGCGAGAATTTTCGTGTGCCGCCTGCTGATGGAAACGAGCTACAAGCGCTGTTTGGTGACATGGATGGCCTGACGCTGGACATCCTGGACTCGCGGCGTATGTCTGCGCGGAGTGATCTAAAAGACAGAAAGAACGACGCTGATAAGGCTCAAACGAACGAACGGGGTTTGCTTGAGGAAGTATTGCGCACCTTCCAGCGCGAGCATCGGGTGGCGGCGGCCGACATGGGCACGGCCTTGGACGATTGGCCTGACTACGCGAGGTTATTGGCCAAGATCGAAGAAGATGATCTGCCTCGCTTCGAGGATCGTTTTTTTCGCCTCCTCAATGACCAGAGCGATCGCCATCTGGCGAGGCTGCGCCAGCGCCTTATCACCGAGAAAGATGAGATACGGGGGCGCATGAACATCGTCAACGATGCGTTATCGCAGACCGAGTTCAATGCCGGTACCTATCTGGTATTGGAGAATCGTCCAAGGGCCTTGCCGGATGTTACGGCGTTCCTAGCTGAACTCAAGAGTTGCCTCGAGCGGAATATCAAGCCGGATGCCACCCGTGAAGAGCGCGAAGAACAATTCAAGGCACTTAACACTATCGTTCAGCGGTTGCATAGCGACAAGCCGGAAGATGAGCGTTGGAAAGCGCTTGTTTTAGATGTGAGACAACACGTCGAGTTTGTAGCGAAGGAATTCGATGCTGCCGGCGCAGTGCGTGACATTTTCCAGTCCGGCGCCGGGAAGTCGGGCGGCCAGCGGCAAAAACTTGCCGCGACATGTCTCGCCGCGGCTTTGCGCTATCAGCTCGCCGGAACGCAGCGGCCATTGCCTCAGTTTTGCACGGTGTTGATGGACGAGGCATTTGACAAGGCTGATAGCGAGTTCACGGCGATGACACTGAACATTTTCAATACGTTTGGATTTCAGATGCTCATGGCTACGCCGATGAAAGCGGTGAGAACTCTGGAGCCCTTTATTGGCGGTGCACACGTTTTCAGCAATACGCTGCGTAATAGCTCGGGAGCGGTCTCGATAGAGTACGACATGGCACATCGCCGACTGATCGGCCTCGGTCATCAGCGGGCGGAAGAGAACGATAAATTTGACGGTGAAGCGCCGCAAAGCGAGGACTGATGCCGCTTAAGGAACTTGGCGGCGCACTGCTGCCCGATGACTTGGCCGTTGCATGTAGGCGCCAACAGGAGCGTTGCCAGATTGAGTGGCTCGCAAGACCATCGGAAAGCTCGTGGCCGCTATCCGTTGCATTGCGCGGGCCGTCGGACAGGCAAGCGGCCGATGCGCCAGGAGCCGTACGGGCCTGGCTCTCTGCATGGAACGATTTTGACCGGGCTTCCAGGGACGCGGGACGGAGAGCTTCTGTCGTATGGCGGTCGCTGAAGTGGCGGACCATGGGTAACGTCACTGTGCCGGAAAGGGTGCTGTTCGACGACGCGCAATCCGTGGCGGATTGCGCGGGGATGCACCGGCATTGGGACACACTTAATTTTCGGTGGCAGCGGCTGATTGAGCAGCACCCCATTGCGGCTGGACAGCGTGATTGCGCCAGCGCGGTCGTAAAAGCTGCCCAGTGGTCGGACGCTGATTTTTGGCGACTGATGGAATTGCTGGCCTGGTGCGAGCACAACCAAGGGAGCGGACTTTACCTGCGCCAATTGCCGCTGGTAGACATCGACACGAAATGGATCGAGGGGCGGCGCGGCGTTGTGGAGCCGCTAGTCCGGATTCTGTTGGCTAAGGAAGGGGATATTCACCAGGTCATGGGACTCAAGCGCGCCCCCGCTACTGTACGGATGCGACTGCTTGATGCCGGGCTTCGCGCGCAGATGTTAGGCATGGAAGATCTTCAAATGCCAGTGGGGCAGTGGAACCATGCGTTTGTGCATCCGCCGAAGCGATTGCTCATTGTGGAAAACTTAGCAAGCGGGTTGGCTCTTCCTGATATCGACGGCGCGGCCGTCGCGATGGCGCTTGGCAATAACGTGACCGTTCTACATGATATCGGCTGGGTGCACACCGCAGATGTTCTGTACTGGGGGGATGTCGACACATGGGGCCTGCACATCTTATCTCGGGCTCGCGGCGTCTTCCCACATTTGAAGTCAGTGCTGATGACGGAGGCGGTGGTTGAGTCACATCGACATCTCCTGACAGATGAGCCCACGCAGGACGCTCGGCCTGCCGAACATCTCACGAAAGATGAGGCGCAGCTACTTTCCGATTTGCAGACCGGACGATGGGGCGAACGGCGTCGTTTGGAACAGGAGCGGATATATTGGCCGAGTGTGTGTGATGACATTCACAGGCAATGGCCGAAACGTGCGATCGCACTGTCCTAACGCGAGCCGTTTCTGCAGCGTTGCGCGCGAACGCGATACCATTGGCACAACCCAGCCCGTCGAGTCGAACCGAACAGGCCGCAATTTTCGTCGCGCTGCGATGGAGGACCGCCGCCATACGACGCAAGTCGACGCGGTAAAAGGTGCTGGTGACGTTTGGATTGCGCTCGCCGACGGCTGTATGGAGCCCTCAAAAAATCTGCAGGTGAAGTCACGTGTCGAACGGACAAAGTCGTTCACAGCCTTCTCTCCAACTCAGGCCTGAGATTGTTTGAACGCGGAAGATCAGCCGGCGTGTCGGAGGGCTGAGATGTTACCGGTTTTGGCATCGAATCTTCGCCGCGGCTCCGATTGTCTTGGCCGCTTGCCGAATCTGGCTTGCGACATCAGCAAGAGCCTCCTCCCGGTCGGGCCACGGGGCGATGGGCTTGCCCTCGTGAGGGGGCGCCGGGAGCTGGCCAAACGGTGCTAGTCCAATCGCAATGACGCAAGATGACAGGAATGATGCGGACCTCTCCGACCAGGTTTCGCTCCATGGCGCGCGCCGTTTTTCGCGAATAGCAGTAGGCCGAATTGATGAGGTCAGAGCGGACGAGCAGCAACATCATGTCCGCAGTCACCAGCTTTCTGAAGATAGCGTCATGATCGGGTCGGCTTGACGAACTCGCGCATGCTCGCCGCGACGGAAGCAAATTCGGACGGCAAGCCCTGAACATGACCCACATCCGTTCCGCTGACGCGAACGGCAGCACGATGCTCCGCACTCGAATGCTTGCCGCTCGTGCCTGTCGCGACGCCATCGTGAAGCGCTGGCCTGCGTTTCGTGACCGCCGACCGTGAGATGGATGATGGTTGTGCACACACAGGCACGACTTTGGACCGACGCAGTTTAGATGGCTGTAGCCGTGACTATCAACCCACGCATGCATCCTTTGAGACCGAGTTTGCCTAGCGTCAACTACAACACGCCGGCCGTTTTGCTCGACGGTATCCACCGGGAGACACCCGACCGCATTTGCCTGCATCGGACGTCGATCGGAAAGTCGCTGTCCGACAGCGGGCGCGTCGGGCACAGCCATGGCGCGTTGCTGCTCAGCAGACCCTTTACAGTTATTTGAAGGATGGGTAGGATGGTCCCACGGTGTTGCCGCTGAGGCGACAAAAAAACCATCTGCCTCCGGGGAGACTTCAATGGCGGATCAAGATGCTGATAAGGACATCCACCTGAAAGTGGTCGTAAACGGAAAAGCCGTGCCGCTGAAGGCTTCCCGCTCAGACC
Source organism: Trinickia sp. EG282A (assembly GCF_040965455.1). Lineage (NCBI taxonomy): Bacteria > Pseudomonadati > Pseudomonadota > Betaproteobacteria > Burkholderiales > Burkholderiaceae > Trinickia > Trinickia sp. EG282A. Next base: position 749,455 of record NZ_JBFRCC010000004.1, read on the forward strand.
TTCTGGGTTCACTCGTAGAACCGGCTTTAGAAAAGGCCAAAGTTGCGGACAAGTCCGACCTCGACCGCTGGGTGTTCACTAACGCGGCTGGTGAGCAACTGGACAAGAACCGCACAATTGGAAGTTTCAACTTCACGCGCGATGAAGAAATTTATCTGAATCTTACTGCGGGTGTAGTGGGCTAGTTGTCATGTACACCGACCCCGCAGTCGTTCGCCGCAAGGTCGAACGCGAACTTAATGACTTCGTCGAGCGATTTGACCACTACCGGTCGCGAGGCATATGGGTTCTCCAGTACAGGTTCCCTGAGTTGCTCGTTGCGTTTGCGACACCGCGTATCAAGCCCTACACGCTGACGCCTTACGCGGTGCTCATGGATTTGAGCAACTATGACGTCGAACCACCGTCTCTGCGTTTCGTCAATCCGTTTACACTTGAACCCCTGAAAAGGTGCGAGATACCGACCAACCTTCAGAGGTTCCGGTTGCCGCCGAACTCGCAGCAATTTCCCCCAGTGATTTTCAACCCTCAGGTAGGGGGGCCAGCGATGGCTCAAGGGGTGATAAACGAGGAATTGTTGCAAGCATGGACCCCCGAGGACGATCAACCGTTCGTGTGTCTGCAGGGAGTGCGTGAATATCACGACAACCCGGGCCACACCAGCGATTCTTGGTGGTTTCATCGTGCTAAGGGCATGGGAGGCATATGCCGCCTCCTAGACTTGCTATCAAAGTACGGCACCGAGGCAATGCGCGAACCCGAGTACCAAATGAGATTGGAGGCACGAGGGATTGCTCACCAGATTCCTACGGAGCCAATGTGAGCGAATTGTCAGATGTCATCGAACTACAAGTGCCCCTTCAGGTAATGCAGGAAGGCTACGAGTTCATGCGGACCGCTGGGCGAATGCGCTTGGAGGGCATGGTTCTTTGGGCTGGCAGACAAGAAGACCGAACTTTCAGGGTGACGGAACTGATCATCCCTCGTCAACGGGGGCTAAGCACACCGGACGGTCTGTGTGCCATCGTTGATGGTACCGAGCTTCGCCGTCTGAACATCCACTTGTACCAAAGCGAGTTGGAACTGGTAGCCCAGATCCACTCACATCCAGACCGCGCTTACCACTCGTCAACAGACGATCGCCACGCCATCGCGACAACCATCGGCTCGTTTTCCATTGTTGTGCCTAACTTTGCCATGGTGAACTACGCCCTTGCGGAATGCGCAGTCTACCGGCTCGATGAATATGGTAGCTGGCTGGAAGTTGATGAATCTTTGCCCCCAAACAAGATTGTGGTGATCTGATCATGGCACTGGCCGACTACTTTGAACGGAGCGCACAAGCGGCCTCGTCGCTGATCCAAGGTTTCGACGCCGAACTGCTCGCCGCAAGATTGCAAGCGGAAGTGGTCGGGGTTGCCGTTGACCAGAGCGTGGAGTCGAGCCCCGAAGGCCAAGCGGCGGTTGATCTCACAGTTCGGTTACTGGCACGCCTATATCCCTCGATGGTGCTTTGCCGAATCGGGCGTGCTCGCGCTGCATACATCGACCGCTTGCGCACCCTTGCGCTGTCGATAAACCCCAAGATCGAAGTCGGAGAAGCCCTGTCCAGTGTTACGAAGCTTCTCGTGTTCGGCAAGTCTCGGATAAATAGCAACCGCAGCGGAGAACAGCACACGTGGTACGTGGGTTCCAACAATTGGGTGGCACATATCTCGACGTCAGGTCCCGTTGGGTCCGGGGCTACCGGCAATCCCCTCGGCGCAGGAGTTGCCGCATGCGTGGCCGTGGCGAATGTGTTCCGAGCGGTGTTTATAAATGAATTAGGTAATGCCGCCTTAGATTCCGAGCTGTCCACGTCTGTATGGGACCTCCGCCCGGCTGGACCAAACACTGCGAACCCGGAAATCGAAAGCATCCACCTTCCGGATTTGCATCTGGTGGGCATCGGTGCAATTGGCAATGGGGCGATTTGGGCCCTTTCGCGCCTTCCTTGTCATGGAAGCCTGCACGTCGTCGACCCGGAAAAGGTCACGGACAGCAACTTGCAGCGCTACGTCATGCTTACGGCCGCTGATGGAGGCAAAGAGAAGGCAACGCTGGCGCGAAAGTGGCTCAAGCCGAGCGCCCTAAAGGTCACAGCCCATGTCTCCGGTTGGGCGGAACACGTCGCGCAGATCGAGGATTACAAGATCGATACCGTGTTAAGCGCTGTCGATTCCGCAAAGGCTCGTATCGCGATTCAGGCCAGCCTGCCGCGGCGGACCTTCAATGCGTGGACGCAGCGCGGCGAAGCAGGCGTATCTCGGCATCATTTCCTTGGCACGATGGCCTGCCTCGCATGTCTTTATATGCCGACAGGCGGCGCCGTCAACGAGGACGTGCTTGTCGCGCGTGCACTGCAACTGCCAATTGACGAGCAGACCGTACGAGAAGTTCGCCGCCGGTTGCAGTGGAACCAGGCCACTGACCGTGGTTTTCTCGAGCGGGTTGCGCAAGCGTCGAGCGTGGCAATAGAGAAGCTGCTCCGGTTTGAGAACCGGCCACTCCGCGAACTCTATGTTGAAGGTGTCTGTGGCGGTGGTGTCATGGAGTTCCACCAAGCTGCACGGGAAGCCAAGGCAGAAGTGCCGATGGGCTTTCAGTCTGCGTTGGCCGGGATACTGCTTGTGGCCGAGCTTGTGCGCGGCCAACCGCTGCCACATACGGTGACGCAGATCGACCTACTGGGAACGTTCCCCGAATCCCCGGGAACGCCAAGGATCAAAACCACGTTCCCTCGCTGTCTGTGCTTAGACGATGACTTTATCGAGGTCTATAAGGCTAAATATCCTGCCGAAGTCCCCGGAATGCAATCACCGACGACGTAAATACTTGCTGCTTTTGCCTAGACTAGCCCTCTTCATCCTCCATAGTTTCTTTTACCTTCCGCTGACGTGCTATCGCATAACGCGCGTCCTTGAGGAGTCCATCGTATAGATCAAACGCAGGCTCGGCTCGACTGAGCGATGCCAGCATCTGCATGCAGTGTTGCTCCAATCGGACGTCCTCTGGAAATGGCTCGCCGGGAGTTCCTGAGCGAACACCTGAATGCGCTGCCGCAGCGATCGATGACCGGATATCGTCCAATGCGCTCCTGCCGATGAGTTCTGCTTCGTTGAGGATATCCTTGACAAACTTTGGATGCTCATAGATGAGCCCTGGATGACTTTCACGCAGAACTCGGGCAACGAGTGTTGCATGCGCTTGTGAGCCTGAGGACATCCAGGCGAGGAGCGGGCCAAGCACGGGTAGGTCATAGCTACCGCAGAGGCCCGAAATCGCTTCACCAATTCGCCAGACGCTTGGGGATTCTGCTGACTCGTTGAGCGCCCAGTCAAGCAACTCCCTTAGCAAACGCGGACCAGCCTCGACGTCCATTAACCCAAGGCCCTTTCCGTTGTGCTCCTTAGTTAGCGGCTCATAAGACCAATCGTCTCGACGCGTAGCCTCCATGAGCCGCGCTTTGATTAGGGCGACAACGGCAGCGGGATCTTCTTTGGTCGATGTGACAAGAAACGCCCGCACCCAGTAGTCATTCAGTTCCCGCAACGTCACAAGCTTCGCCAAGAGATCGCTTCTCTTGTTTGCTATCTCACCCGCAGAAATATGCTTTCCGCCGGCGATCACAGCAAACATTTCGCTGGTCGCTCTTGGATGAGTTTCGAAATCTGCTAAGCAAATGAGTTCGATTGCAAGCGCCGGACTTCTTCCGGATATCTGCCGAGCAAGGGCTGGCGTGATGCACATAACTGCTGGTTCTCTAGACTCGAAGATGCGCCGGAATAGAAGAATCTCTTTTGGGGTGTAAGGACGCGAAGATTCGAGCCTTGCATACGCCTCCGATAGTTGCGCCAATGCCTCGGGCGAACTCACAGAGGACGTGACGTACTCTTCTACGAGCCCCAGATCTGCGGTCTCGATAGCCACGCTTAAAGCCTTGCCTACGTACGGGGCAAGTTTACCGGCCCGGCTCTCGTTATTCCTTCGAAGCAACTCACTGGCGAGTCCCGGTACATGACTCAATAGATGGTTCATTAGGAGAAAAGGTGAGCCGTATCCTCTTGAGGCTACCTTTTCGACATCTTGCAAACAGTCGTCTAACTCATCCAACAAGCTTCCCGCATCTGGGAAAGCTGCTACTAGTTCGGACGCCAGCAGCCGGCGATCCCTCTCATGCCCATCGCGCTCATGCAATTCGCTGAGCTCCCATGTCTCCGTTCCCCAGCCGTCGACCAAGGCCCGGGTTAGTCGCGTCTTCAGGTCTCGATTCAACAACGCCATGATGGCACGTGCTTCGGTAGATGTCTCCGGCGATCCGTAGAACGCGTGCCAGGAGACGGACTGCGCGATTCCGACCAAAACTACGGGTGATACAGGTACCTCGCGCAATGCAACTTTAAGCTTCCGCAGAAGCTTCAGGTGCTCTTGTTTCCATAGTTGATCGGGCGTATCCCCATGCATCGGGCCGCGCAATGCATGGCTCATCGTCTGAGCAGCGAGGAATGCTTTCCGAGCCGGACCTTCACGTAGAAACCTAAGCAATGCCTCTGTCACTTCGTCCCTGACAGCTTGCGCCGCCTCGAGCGAAAGCTGATAGCGGGTAAAAGTAAACGTCGAGTTAGCATAGGTTGTCGCCTCGATCTCTGTACCCAGCGCGCCCTCGAGAATGGAGAACGGCGTGTAAACAAATTTGAGCGAGATAGGTCTTTCTAAAAGTGCGAGCGCAAAGCGAACAACTTCGCCTACGTACTCAACCGGCTTATTCAGTTGAAACTGAGCCAGTTCCTTCAGAATGCGAATTCCATGGCTCGGTTGCTGGTGTAGCGGGCGGCCATCGTCGCGGCCTGCTGCCCACAAGAGGTTGCAAGCTTCTTGGATATGGTCGTACGTATACGCCGCATTACGCACCATGTTGCACACAGAGGAGCTATCCCCGTGCCCCTCGTCAATAAGTCGCTTAGCAAAGTCGAGTGCAAATCGGGGCTGGTAGTAGGCGACGCCCTCCACTGCTTCCACATGCGGATGGCTGTATCTCTCACCCCAATGTAGTCTCGGACTCAGATTAGTCAGCAGCACGCTATTGTCTGTTTTGCCCTCGCGCAAACGCCAATCCAATCGCCCGAGGTTGACGAACAAATGCTTCAGGTGGTCCGCGTCGGCAAGATCGAAGATCTGCGTGATGCGGTCGTTGGCTGTGCCATCCGAGTTGAGATAGTTTGAGCGAATGATTTCATCCGCCAACAGATCCGGGGCAAGCCTTGAGCGGACGCCTCGCTTGAATAGAACTCCCGCGTCCGCTAGCAAACGCATCAATCGACTAGCGTCTGACCGTTCGATACCTTCTGTCTTCAACAAAACATCGATCAAGCCAGGAGAATCGGGAATGATAGGTTGAAGCAGGGCGATAACTCGCAAAACAGCCTTCAGTTTTGGAACGTCCTGCCCCGAGACCAACGTGACCGCGATGACGTCCTGAAGACGCGATAGTACATAGGTGCGAAATTCCTCTTCATTGCCCAGTAGCTCTAGAGAGACATCGTCTCGTGCGACCAACTGTGCCGCCAAGACAGTGACCAACGGTGTTGTGTACGTAGCGCGAGCGATGTTCAACGCCGCTGCCATTGGGCCACCGCACTCTCGAAGAACCGACCCCGCCAGTGCTTGAGCTTGGTCACGTGTCTGTGGACGCATTTCGGTAAACCGAACAAGCGGCCCCAAAAGGCTTACGTCGGCGGCTTGGAGCCGCAGCGCCTCCCGCCCATATGGGCGCAGCGATAACAGCAATCGCGTACGGTGGTCAGGCACTGCGGCATATCTAAGCAGGATCCCGAGATCTTCCCGCTCATGTGCATCATCAACAACAAGCAGCGTCATACCGCCGCGGTTGTCGCGCATGTTCTCGAGATGGTGTGCCTTCACCTCTTCGGTCGGTGACACAAATCGAACATTCAGGGTCTTGTCTTCCGCTAGTCGCAGTGCGACTTCGCAAAGAATACGGCTCTTGCCGGAGCCAGGCGCCCCTACGAGGCCTGTGAGAACGACCGACTCGTCTCGGATGTAGCTCTCAACCTCCGTGATCTCCTCAGCGCGCCCAACAAGTGTCCACGAATGGTTAAAGAAGCGGTCGGGTACGAGAAACGGTTTAAAGAAATCGTCCGAAGTCTGAAACGGCCCCGCCTCACCTATTCCAAGCAGGTCCAGACGCTGACCGCTGAAGTAGCGGTCGACAAGGTCCAAGCGATCGTAAAGCGGAAGGTCATGAAGCTTTCGGGTGATGTCCTCCCGGTCCCACAACTCCCACCCCACATGCGCCGCCATCGCGTCGCGAGCCTTGGGGCTTGCAACGCTGGACAGCAAAAGCACTTTGAGGTCCGATACATAGGTCTGCTCCCCCACGGCTGTGTGGACCTTTTGTGCACCGAACTCGCTGACTCTCTTGCACTGAAACGAATGAGTCCCAAAAGGCCCCGTGGCAACGATGTCGATGCCATGCTGCTTGTGGCCCGTGCCGCCATAGCGAAACACCTTGCCTTCGCGGGGGCGGTAGATGCGGTCCAAAAGCGCGGCACAAAAGCTTTCGAATGTCTCCGGCGCTAGCGCGGCGAGCGGTAGCGGGCGGTCGTGCGAGGTTGCAGTTTCGATGCGACGGTCCTCTGGCGCGGCTTGATATCCGGCAGCCGCTAGAAGTTCGTTGTCCTTGGCTCCGACCAGTCTCTCCAGCGCGGGAATATCGTTCGCGCGTGGGCGCGTGCCCCCCTTCTCCCATCGGCTCACCGACTGCTGGGTTACACCAAGAGCCGTCGCCAGCTCTTGCTGCTTCGCGAACCCCGCCGATAGCCGGAGTCGAGCCAGCAGTTCACCGAATGCCGCATACGGAGGAGCGCTAGTCGGATACATTTTGTTGTGCCTTTTCACGTACACATCGAACAGTGTACCATATAGTGGTATTCCGTCCCGTGACCTTCTGCCGTGGAGGCGCCATGGCGCACAACTCAAGCTCGAACCGCGGAAGAGGGGGTGTCAAGCCGTGCGTCGACTGATGATCCGTATTGCGAGTTCACGGATGACCGTGAACGCCGCCACGCGCTGGTGTCCCGCGACCTGCGCATCGTCGGTTGCCGGATGGTCACGGTGGTGGGAGTCGTTGTGCTCGTGCTCTACTCGCCCCCAGGGAGCATGGTCGCACTCATTGTTCGACTGCTCGGGCGCCTCTGATCTGAGGCGTGGCGCCACTGTCGTGGCACTGTATGGTCAACGCCTTCTTGCCGCATTCAGGGGGACGGCGCCGTTCGAAACGAACTTGAATCTCACTTCGACTTGGCCAAGCATGAAGGTCGGGTCTTGACCGACGATTCGTTGCGGGCGACCGTTGCGCTTCAGCTCGTGATAAATCCAGTCGAACGCCAACTCGGCCCCATTGGCAGTGAAAACAACTGTTCAGCGGTCCCCGGCGTTCTCCTCAACGTGCGCATTGATCCGTAATTGCTTCGAGCTGCGCTGGCATCCAGGGTCGAGTTCTTCGCCGTCTCGATCCCCGCAAGACGGACTTTATTCCGCGACAAGATCGAGCCGCGGTCTGCATGAGTCATGACGGACATTGCACTTGTGCACCCCCTAAGTTGAGATCCTTCGAATTCAAAGACTTGCACTCTGTCCCTTAGACGGACTTTATTCTCTCGGATCATGTTGTCGACGCACAAAAAAGTCTGTACTTCCGCGGAGCCGTGGTTGGCGCATAAAAAATCTGCACCGCGCATCTGTATTGTGATAAACGCGCCAAGTGATTGTTTCGGTTGAGGATTGTGGCTCTCCGATAAAACGTTGGTCGACGCGGAATATAAACGGAAGTGAGGAAGTTGACTGATGCGAATGTTTAGGGCTACTCAACGGAGGTCTGCCTGCCAAGCAGGGCAGGGCCGTACGCCATTCTTTCATTTTGCCTTCGTCGGTTCGGTATACGATCGAACAGTACCGGCGCACCTGCCGGCGCTTGTTCGACCACATGCGACTAAGCGCAAGCCGTTACTGCAGACGACCGTGTTGCTGCCTGACACCGGGCGGTCATGCCGGAGGCGCTTAAGAAGTTGTTCGCATTGCGCTCTAAGACGAGTTTTCGGCCATTGCGGACACTCGCGTAACGGCGTCTGTAGGGCGGCTGCGAGGCCCTTTCCGCATATTTCCGCCCCCAACAATCGCGAACGTCTCCACCGAACCGACGAGGACGAGAAAGGGATTTCTTAGCAAACATCACCGTCGGTGGGTGGAACCGTTGGGCGGATACTGCAAACGTTATCTATCGGTGTCGGTCGCTTCGGCCTGCTCTCTACCAAGCTATTGCGCGAAGCGATCACTTGTCAGAGTATTGGGGGATGGCGGTCGTAGCTCGCCCGCGACGATCAAGTCAAACCATACTAATCGAGGATATGCGCGTGGCGAATGTAACACTTCCTAAAAAGGCACTGGAGCGCGTACAAATAGGGCAAGCATTCGCTGAGTATGACATAATCCGAGATGATCAGGAACTATTCGTCTCCACGCCCGCGACAATTTCAGCGATGAACGCGGATGGACAGAGCTGCTTTTTTATTGGCAGACGTGGGGCAGGAAAGACCGCGATCGTTTATGAAATTCAACGTCGTCTCAAGCGCACAATCGCCATTACGCCCCAAATCTTCGACCTTTTAACGCTCCCTCTTGATCACGAACAATTTCATGACACGCGCCAGCGACCATTCAAATCACTAATGCATACGATGGAGCGCGCGTTAATTGATGAAGTTATAAGAACATGGGTTGCAGATCGTATTTTTGAATTCAAATCATCATCATCGCTTTCATCGCATTCTCCAGCGTGGTGCATTGACATTGCCGGCGCGGCGCGCCGACGGTTGCGACTCTATCCGCTGAAGACATGCGCATGAATAAGGCGCCTGTCCGAAAAGAGGCTCAGGGATTGCCTTATTCGGTTGGCGGGCTCCGCCTTAGTGGCTCTCGATCGACTGAATTGCAAACCGCATGAGCTCCTTGAGGGTACGGATATTCAGCTTTTCTTTGACGTTGGCGGGATCGGGAGTTGGCCGCGCTGTTATGCTGAATGCAAACTTTCGCGCCGCTAGGCTGCAGTGCCAAACGTCTCGGCGCCCTGTGCTGACAAGCAATCCAGGTCCAAACTTTCTTGTGCGCTCACAGTGGGTGTCCTCAAGTAGACATACAGGTCCTCATACTTTGAGAGTCCTGCAATAGCGCTAAGCGGGGATTGGCAATTCGGCTGCACTTACGCTAATCTGGCGTCTCATATGAACAATAATTATTGAAGGGCTTCGAATGTCGAAATTGAAGTTCGATGGCGTGGCACATCAGATCACGCTTATTGACTCGTCGGGTAATACTGTCGGTACGTGGGCGGCATATAACAACGTCGATAGCCACGCCACGATTAGGCATATCTTGAATGGAACGTATTCGGTGCAGGACCGAACCGTGCCACACCGGCACGTGGCGTCAGCGAACGGTCCATATGGCTTGCATGGCATCATCCGTTTCAATGTGCCGGGTCATCCAGGAATCGGCGTGCATTCTGGTCGAGCGAATGCTCGCCATTTGCCGGGCCCGCAGCATCCGACGATGGGGTGCATCCGCACGTCGGATGACGCGATGAGCGCTATCAGTGGATTGATGAGCCGAGATGCACTGACCACCATCGAGGTCAGCAACAACAGTGCAGTGTTGGCTCAGGCAGCGTCCAAGCGACATCGCGATCGCAGTCTTCAGGGGCACCCTCGTGGATAAACGAAAAAGCAGCCGACTATTTATTCGTATCGCTGGCGCGGTGGCCGCTCTCGCCCTGACGTGGATGCCATTGGCCCACGGCAAAGTGTGCTCAGAGCGCGACGCAACCGCAGCCGACGCGATGGTCGATCACCTCGATAGCTGGTCCAAGGTGAACGCCTCGTTGAACAAGTACGGACACTGCGACGACGGTGAAATCGCTGAGGGCAACTCAGAGGCCATCGCCCGATTGCTGGTTGATCACTGGCAGACGCTGCCGCAGCTCGGCGCGTTGATTCGGCGCAATCCGTCGCTCAAGTCATTCGTCCTCCGTCATATCAACACCACGCTGGATACTGATGACCTATCGAAAATTGCCACGCTTTCGGCCACTTCATGCCCGGCTGGTATGGGGCCGCTGTGTAGAGATTTGGCGACTGCTGCATCGAGGGCCAGGCAATAGGTGAGTCCGGGTCCGCAGCGGCCAATTCGACGCATTCCTGAGCCTAAGTTCGAAGAAAGTCCAGTCGACGACGCTTGGAGAAGTCGCAGCTAGTTCATCAAGGGGTGTGCAGGTGGTCGCCTCAAAGATCAAGAACGAGCTTGTCGCCCTTGCACCCCGATACGCAAACCATCATCAGCTGATTGCTGGCTCGCTCAGCCGCATTCAGCGCTGAGTCGCGAGGACGCCGCAACGCCGTCGAGTCCAATAATTGGCGCAATGTCTGAATTATTTGCTGCAGTGCGAACTGGTATAGTTGATGAAATATCTGAACAAAGTCGAAAGCTTGTCTGGTGAGCTCATAATTGAGGAATTCTCTGACTATGCCCAGAACCTTACCGCGTCCGCAGGACTCGTTAAGCCCGCTGGCGGGCGATATGGCCGCCTTGGGGCGCATCGTGCGAAACCAGCGCGCGCGTTCCCAGCTGCGCATCGACGATGCGTCGGATCTGGTCGGCGTGACGCACGACGTGCTGTCGAAGATCGAGAACGGGCAATCGGTCGGGCTCGCTAAGCTGTTCAAGGTCCTCAACGGCTTGGGCCTGAGGCTGCTCGTTGTTACGCCAACCGAGGCGGAGGACACCCTTGACGTTCTGCGTCCGGATGCGGAGCCAGCTTGATGGATCCGGCCACGAACAGCCAGGGCGAACGCGGGTGTTGTTTTGCGTGACGGTCAGGCAGGCCCCCGTTGACGCGTCAAAATAGCCGCCACGAGAGTCGCCAAGTCTCCGCTTCAACACCTGCAGATGATTGAAAAATAAAGACTTTATGATGTACGATGCGTCCTCCTCGCGCAAAAAATAGCCGCCACGCAACACGCCATTACTGGTTTGCCTACTCCTCGTCATGACCGAGACCTCCGGTTTCTTCCCCTACGATAGCCCGCATCAGGTGCTCCCCATGCTGCCGGGCGAGCACAGGCTCGAGCCGTTGCGACTGCTCGCCGCGGATGTCATCGCGAGTGCAGGGGATCTCGCCGCGCATGGCATGCCGCGGCTGCGTACTCTGCTGCGCGAGGCCCTTCGGCCAATGAATTCGTATTACACGAACAAGATCGAGGGTCAGCACACGGAACCGCTGCTAATCGAACAGGCCATGCGGCAAGATTTCTCTCGCAGCCCGGACGAAGCGCGCCGTCAGCGCATCGCGATCGCGCATATCGACACCGAGCGCTGGAGCGAGACAGTCTGGACGTCGTTCGATTCGATGACATTTTTTGGGCAGGAAACGGTTCGAGACATTCACCGACACTTGCACGCGCAACTCCTGCCTGAAGACCTTGCTCAGGAGGGCGACAATGGGGAGGCCGCTGCGGTAAGCCCAGGCGAGTGGCGCACGCGAGGTGTCCGCGTGGGGCGTCACGTCCCTCCGGACCCCGCTTCGATTCCCGCCTTCATGCAGAAATGGCATGAGGCCTACCGGTATGCCCGCGCCGGCGAAGCCGCCGTCATTGCGCTCGCTGCAGCCCGTCACCGTCTGGCCTGGATTCACCCATTTCTCGACGGAAATGGCCGTACCGCGCGTCTGCACACGCATATCGGACTCTCGGCGCTGCGGCTTACTCACGGGCTGTGGTCACCTATGCGCGGGCTAGCTCGTTCGCAGGCGCAATACTATGAGCGCCTGATTGCCGCTGACCGGCCGCGCGAGGGCGATCTGGACGGTCGCGGTAATCTTAGCGAACGCGGCCTGGTCGAATTCATCGAATACTTCCTGCAAACATGCCTCGATCAGATTCAGTTCATGGGCGGCATGCTCGACCTGGAGGCATTCGAAAAGCGTCTTGCGCAGATGCTTGCAGCGCTCAGCCAGGACGACAACACGCGGTATCTGCGTGCGGAGGCGGCAACGCCACTCGCTTATCTCGCGACGGCCGACTCCATAGACCGGTCACGGTTCAAGGCAATGACCGGCCTCGCGGTGCGCACAGCCGACAGGCTGCTCGCTGACCTCTTCAAAATCGGCATCTTGAGCTCTCCCAGTCCTCGCGGACCGGTGGAACTGGCGATACCGCTGTCACTTTTCCGGTGGCTTTTTCCACGGCTCTGGCCCGAGGCCGAAGCAACGGGCTTGTGAAGCGGGCGCCCACTGGTCTCGTACACTCGCAGCTTCAAATGCGATGCAGGCGGGCGGGTTAAGCCACCGGTGCTTCAGCCCGAGGTCGAATGACCTTTCGAATGTTGGGCGAGCAACTGCCTATGACGCACGTCGGTTTCCTCATCGGCGGGGAACATGCATTCCATGCGCAGTTCCTGTGCCGCAACGTTCTGGGGTGCGCCAACGATCGTGACCATCGAGAAATATCGAAGCACGACTCCCTCACTGACGAAGCTCACCGGAATGACGGGCGTCATGGACGCGGCGGGCGATCCACGATGCGTCTTCCAGTCGCGCGGCACGTCGGGATAGGCAAGCAGTTCGTCGAGCAGACGTCGGGTGCCGTCGTCGATCATGTGACCGACCGACTCACGATGCACGCGCTGCAGCAAGCTTCGCGACACCGTTTCCCAGTCGGCCACGAACGGACGCAGACCCTGCGGATCGAAGATCAGATGCAGCATGTTGCGCGGACCTTCGCGCGAGGCCATGTCGATGAAACAGCCGAAGAAGCGCGGCGCCGAGTCGTTGGTCATCAGAACGTTCCAGTATCGATCCATCACGATCGCCGGAAACGGCTCATGCTGTCGAACGACGCGTTCGAGCGCGCGGATCACGCCATGCATCTCCTCTGCGTTCCAAGGCGCCGCTGAATACACGGGCGCGTAGCCGGCGGCGAGGAGTAGTTCATTGCGTTCGCGCAGCGGCACATCGAGCGCCTGCGCGAGTGTCAGCAGCGTATCCCGGCCAGGCACGCTGCGTCCGCTTTCGATGAAGCTGATCTGGCGCTGCGAAATGCCAGCTTCGAGCGACAGATCGAGTTGACTCGCGCCACGCACGTCGCGCCAGTAGCGCAGCAAGTCACCGAGTTCGCTCGGCGGCGCTTCGAGATCGAAACGGGAGGCGCTCATCGGATTTCCGTGCGTGGTCCAAGTGGAGTTGGGAGAGACGCCTCAGGAGGCAGGCGCATGCCAGGCGAACTCCTCGAACTGCGCTTCGAGCGGTGGCTCGGTTACGCTGCTCGTGAAGTTCGTGATCGTCGACGCCGCCACCACCGCGATGACCTCTAGTATCTGCTCGGCACTGAATCCCGCTTCAAGAAAGCGGCTCTGGTCCGATTCGCCGAGGCGGCCGCGCTGTTCTATCAGCGTGCGTGCCAACGCCGACAGCGCGGCCAGCTTGGCATCGTCAGGCAAGAGGCCGTGCCGGATCGCATCGACATCGGCGCGATGCACGCCCTCCTTCAACGCGAGCGCGGTGTGAAACGCGACCGGCCACTCGCTGGCGTTCGTGACGGCATTCGTCAGCAACAGCGTTTGGATCTGGGGTTCCGTCAGACTGCTCGCGTGCACGCGCTCGAACAGGCCGATGAAACCGTTGATCAGCACGGGCGATTCAGCCATCTTGGCCGCGATGTTCGGGATCTGGCCGAACGCCTGTTGCAGTTGATTGAGCACTGGCTTGGATTGCGCAGGAGCGGATTCGATCGTATGCACGGGATAGCGGGACATGGTATCTCCTTGGCCGCGAGCGCTGCCGGAATGGCGGCGCGACAGCCGAAGAGTAGAAGCGGCCGCTCCGTTCGCCAATTACATCGCATGTAATCAAAACTTGCCGGTAAAGTCGGTAAAGTACTGGCCGATTGCGGCAACGCGATCCGAGGCTGTCAAGCGGGGCTTCTCTCGCACAGCCCCGTGGTGCTCTACCCCAACAGCCGCTCGTCAGATCGGGGTGAGCGATCACATGAAATTGGACTGCAACAATGGCTAGGAACGTAGAAATCAAGGCTCGCATCGAAAGCGTTGCCGATCTTGCTCGCAGAGTCGCACCGATGGCGACTGAAGAGCCGGCGGTGATCAATCAGGACGACACTTTCTTCCACTGCGCCAACGGGCGCCTCAAGCTCCGCCAGTTCGACGACGGCACGGGGCAATTGATTTTCTACAAGCGCCCCGACCAACGTGGGCCAAAGGAGTCGTTCTACGTCCTTTCCGCGACAAGTTCACCCGATTCGCTACGCGAAGCCTTGGCGCTTGCCTATGGAGTGATCGGTCGAGTCACGAAGCAACGACTGCTGTATAGGGTCGGTCGCACCCGCGTCCACCTCGATAAAGTGGAAGGGCTCGGTGAATTCATGGAGCTCGAAGTCGTTTTGCGGGAGGGTGAATCGACCGATGACGGCAATCGGGAAGCGGCTTCGTTGATGGAGCAACTCGAGATCGAAGACAGCCAGCTCATCGATGGCGCATACCTCGACCTATTGAAGCAGATCACCGGCTAGACGAGCGCCCGGCCCGAAGGTGCGGTGGCCACGAGACACTGCCCAGGAGGGAGGGCCCCACGGAGACTTCCTCTCGGGGCCCCGGGGACGGTACCCGGCTTCTCAGCCATCCGCCGATTTCAGCACCCCGCTGATCCATCGCTCTTCCGACGCACTCAGATGGGCGCGCATCATCGTCTGCGCGGCGATAGGATCGCCCGATTGCAACGCCTTCAAGATCCTCTCGTGCTCGTCCGCCGCCGCGGTCCACGTTTGTGCGCTCTCGGCATGTCCGCGAATGGCGACCGCGAGCGGGTCGTGACGACTGTCGAAAAGCTCCGCCACGAATCGGCTCAGCACTGAGTTGCCGGCGCATTCCGCGATAAGCATATGAAACTGCCGATCCGCTTCGATCGGCGATTTGCCCGCGTTGGCCAGCCGGCGCATCCGCTCGATCGTGCGGCGCAGACGCTCGAGCGTGGCCGCGGTCATATGCGCGGTGGCAAGCACGACGACGCTTCCCTCGATCGCGGCGCGCGCCTGCATCAGCTCGGATGGACTGTCGCCGAGCGCACCCATCACGCCTTCGTCTCTCGCGCCTCCGTCCAGCACGTAGACACCCGAACTCATGCGGATTTCGATTTGACCGCCGATTTCGAGCGCGACCAGCGCCTCGCGTAGCGACGGCCGCGATACCCCCAGCCTCTGTGCAAGCTCACGCTCCGGCGGCAGCCGTTCCCCGACCGGAAGCTCCCCCTGGCGAATCAGGGCAAGGATTTGAGCGGCAACGGATTGGTAAAGCCGCTTTGGCTCTGTCGTCTTCATTTTCTGCAGGTCGTAATCGGTTGGCGAACCGTGCGGAGGAGTGCGGGAAGAGTCTAGCATGAGGCTTCAGCGCCTTGGCTGAAGCGGCTCTCCGCAGCTCGCAGGGGTTTACCCGTCTTGGTCAGGACAGTTCGATGAAATATATATCGGCTTGACCAAATCGACGGGTTGCTGCTTTAATCTTCGAAATTGGACTGACCAGTGCATCGCGCCAAGGTCGGCCGCTAACCGCTGAGGGATTGGATCAGGCGCGCAAGCGCAGACTCCAGCCGAGCCTCAGCCTGGGACCAGGAGACGGAATGACGATGCCGCACGGTCTGTCCGACCAGAAACACGACGGACCCGAAAAGCTTCCAGGGAGTGAAATCCTGCGTTTGCAGGGCGTCGGCAAGCGCTTCCCGGGCGTGATCGCGCTCGATGGCATCCACCTCGACCTGCGGCGCGGCGAGGTCCACGCCATCTGCGGTGAAAACGGCGCGGGCAAGTCCACGCTGATGAAGATCATCAGCGGCCAATATCAAGCGGATGAAGGCAGCATCGTCTATCGCGGCGAGCCGGTTCGCTTCGCCTCTTCCTCAGAAGCCCAGGCGGCCGGCATCGCGATCATTCACCAGGAACTCAATCTCGTTCCGCACCTTTCGGTCGCCGAAAATCTCTTTCTTGCTCGCGAGCCGAAGCGCGGGCCGTTCGTCGATTACCGCAGGCTCAATGCCGATGCGCAGCGCGCGCTGGCCCGAATTGGTCTGACCGTCGCCCCCACGACGCTTGTCGGCGCCTTGTCGATCGCCCAGCAGCAGATGGTGGAAATCGCGAAAGCGCTCACATTCAGCGCGGAAGTGCTGATCATGGACGAGCCGACTTCGTCGCTGACCGAGTCGGAGACGGCCCAGCTCTTTCGCATCATCAAGGAACTGCGCGCCGAAGGCGTCGCGATTCTCTATATCTCTCATCGTCTCGACGAGATGGCCGAAATCGTGGATCGCGTCACGGTACTGCGGGACGGCCGCTACATCGCGACGGACGACTTCGCATCGACGACGGTCAGCGAGATCATCGCGCGAATGGTGGGGCGCTCGCTCGACGATGTGTATCCGCCGAGACAATCGGTGCCGACCGACGAGATCATGCTGCGCGCGCAAGGATTGCGGCGCGCCGGCACGTTCGGCCCCGTGTCGTTCGAGTTGCGCAAGGGCGAAATCCTCGGTTTCGCGGGCCTCATGGGAGCAGGGCGGACTGAGGTGGCCCGCGCCATCTTCGGCGCCGACCGGCTCGACGCCGGCACCATCGAGCTCGCCGGCAAAGAGGTCGCGATCCGCTCGCCGCGCGAGGCGATCCGCCACGGTATCGCGTATCTGTCCGAGGATCGCAAGAAAGACGGGCTGGCACTCGCGATGCCCGTTGCGCCGAACGTCACGCTCGCCAATGTTCGCGCGATTTCGTCGCGCGCCGGGTTTCTTCGGTTTTCCGAGGAAGTCGCGGTTGCGGAGCGCTACACCCGAGAGCTCGGCATTCGCACGCCATCGGTCAACCAGATCGCACGTAACCTTTCCGGCGGCAATCAGCAGAAGGTCGTCGTCAGCAAGTGGCTCTATCGCGGCACGAAGATCCTCTTCTTCGACGAACCGACTCGCGGTATCGATGTAGGCGCCAAATTCGCCATCTACGGGTTGATGGACCGGCTCGCCGCGGACGGCGTCGGGGTGATTCTGATCAGCTCAGAGCTACCGGAAATACTCGGAATGACCGACCGGATCGCCGTATTCCACGAAGGTCGCGTCGCCGCGGTACTCGAAACGAAGCACACCAGTCAGGAGGAGATCATGCACTATGCGTCGGGGCGGGCCCATGCTTGAAATGACATCGAATCGCAGCGAAGCCGTCGAGAAAACGGCGCGCCAACGGCGCCGCGACCTCATTCAGAAGTTTGCCGCGCTCGGTAGCCTGGTCCTGCTCGTGGTCGTGTTCTCGGTGACGAGCCAGGCGTTCTTCTCCGTCGGAAATCTGATGACGGTCTGTCTGCAGGTGACCTCGATTGCCTACCTGGGCGTCGCCGCCACCTGCGTGATCATCACCGGGGGCATCGATCTGTCGGTGGGCTCCGTCCTCGCGCTGGCCGGCGTCGTCGCGGCGCTATTGGTGAAGGCGGGGACGCCGGTTCCGCTGGCGATGTGCGGCGGTGTCCTCGTAGGCGGCCTATGTGGGCTCGTCAACGGCATCTGCGTGACGCGCATGGGCCTGCCCCCGTTCATCGCGACGCTCGGCATGATGCTCGTCGCGCGCGGCATCGCATTGCAGATCACGGGCGCGCGTCCGGTATCGGATCTGGGCGACGCGTTCGGCGCGCTCGGCAACGGTGCGCTTTTTCGCGTCTCGCACATCGGGGCCGACGGATTTCCCGATACCACGTTTCCGGGAATCCCCTATCCCGTCGTGATCATGATCGTGCTCTTCATCGTAGCGGCCGTATTGCTCGCGCGCACGGCCCTCGGTCGCCACATTTACGCGACGGGCTCGAACGCGGAAGCGGCCCGGCTCTCCGGCGTCAACGTGCGAGGCGTGACGCTCTTCACCTACGTGCTGTCCGGCGTGCTCGCGGGCGTGACCGGTTGCGTGTTGATGTCGCGGCTCGTCACGGGACAGCCGAACGAAGGCGTGATGTACGAGCTCGATGCGATCGCAAGCGCGGTGATCGGCGGAACGTCGTTGATGGGAGGCGTCGGCACCATTTCCGGCACCGCGATCGGGGCGTTCGTGATTGGCGTGCTGCGCAACGGGCTCAATATGAACGGCGTATCGAGCTTCATCCAGCAGATCATCATCGGCCTCGTGATTCTCGGCACCGTTTGGATCGATCAGCTCAGGAACCGCAGGTCGTAAGTCAGAAGAAGTGCAACCAAAACCACAGGAGTGAGACATGAAGAAGTTTTCCATGCTGGCGGTATCGGCATTGCTGCTGACGTTGTTCAACACGGGCGCGCAGGCGGCGGGCGGCGAGATCGCCGTGATCGTCAAGACGGTCAATTCGAATTACTGGCAGAACGTGCAGAAGGGCGCGACGGCAGCGCTCGAGAAAGAGAAGGGCTACACGATGACTTTTCAGGGTCCGGCGGCCGAATCGGACATTGCCGATGAAGTCAATATGGTCGAGAACGCGGTCAATCGACATGTCGCCGGCATCGTGCTCGCGCCGTCCGATCCCGATGCGTTGGTGCCGGCTGTGAAGAAGGCGTGGGAAGCGCATATCCCCGTCGTGCTGATCGATTCGATGCTTTCGGATTCGGGCAAGCAGTATTACCAGTCGTTCCTGTCGACGGACAACAAAAAGGCGGGCGAACTGTGCGCGAAGGCGATGATCGACCGGGTCGGGCAGACGGGCAAGATCGCGATCATGTCCTATGTGCCGGGCGCGGGATCCGAGATCGGCCGCGTCGGTGGCTTCCGCGAGTACATCGCCGCGCACTCGAAGCTGCAGGTCGTCGGGCCTTTCTATTCGCAGTCGCAAATGGCGACCGCGCTCAATCAGACGACCGATACGCTTTCGGCGAATCCCGATCTGAAAGGAATCTTCGGCGCCAATGAGCCGACCGCCGTGGGGATGGGGCGCGCGCTCAAGCAAACGGGCAAGGGAGGCAAGATCGTCGCGATCGGCTTCGACGGCAACCAGGACCTGCAAGGGTTCGTGCGCGACGGAACGATTCAGGCCATCGCCGTGCAGGGTTCATATCAGATGGGCTACAAGGGCATCCAGACGGCGGTGAGCGTCATTGAGCACAAGTCGGTGCCGAAGATGGTCGATACGGGTGTCGTTGTCGTCGATAAGCAGAACCTCGATTCGTCCGAAGCGAAGAACGTTCTCTACTGATGCTGCGGCGAGACGTGGATGTGATAACGGCTCTTCCTGGGCTCGGACCACTATCGCCGTAACACATAAAGACTATCCGTAGAATCGCATTGCCGTATATTGGGTGACCTCCGACAATCGCTGGCAGCGGCGTAGCCGCTGGCCGAGACAGACATAGATCCGCCGTTCATGGCGTACCATGAGCGGCGGAAATTATGAGAACTACAGCGATCAACAGGAGGAGACACCCCATGAACGGGAAACCGGTCGTCAACATCCAGACGTTCATCGACGAGAGGCCATTCGGCGGTTTTCAATGGCTGATCTTCTGCATGTGCTTCGTGATCGTCTTGCTGGACGGCTTCGACACGGCATCGATCGGCTTCATTGCTCCATCGGTGCTGACCGAATGGCATTTGACTAAGCCCGACCTCGCCCCCGTGCTGAGCGCGGCGTTGTTCGGGCTCGCTTGCGGCGCGCTCACCTCGGGGCCGCTGTCCGATCGCGTCGGGCGACGCGCCGTGTTGCTCACGTCTGTCTTTCTGTTCGGCATCGCCTGTCTCGCGTCGGCATTCTCGTCGAGCATCGGCCAGCTGACCACGTTGCGCTTCATCACCGGTGTCGGCCTCGGCGCGGCAATGCCGAACGCGGTCACGATGATGGGGGAGTTTTGTCCTAACCGCCGTCGTTCGACGGTGATCAATCTGATGTTTTGCGGCTTCCCGCTCGGCGCCGCGCTCGGCGGCTTTCTCGCCGCGTGGCTGATTCCCAATTTCGGCTGGCGCAGCGTGCTCATGCTCGGCGGTGTTACGCCGTTGCTGCTCGGTATCGCGCTGATCGTCAAGATGCCCGAGTCAGTGCGCTTCATGGTCGCGAATGGACATCCGGTCGAGAGAATTCGCGCGGCGCTCGCGCGCATCTCGAACGACGCCATGAACGCCGGCTCGTTCACGATGACCGAGACCGCGCCGCAAGCGCACGGCAAAGGCGTCAGCGTCGTCCTCTCGCGCTCGTATGTCGTCGGCTCCGTCATGCTGTGGGTCGCCTATTTCATGGGCCTCGTGATTTTTTACGCGTCGATCAACTGGATGCCGATCCTGTTGAAAGATGCCGGACTGAACGCGAAGACCGCAACGTTGATTTCGGCGCTGTTCCCGCTCGGCGGAGTGGGTGCGGTGGTCTGCGGCGCGCTGATGGACCGGTTCAACGCGAATCGAGTGATCGCCGTGAGCTATGCGCTGACCGCGGTCAGCGTTTATTGGATCGGGCAAGCGGTCGGCAATGTCGGCATGCTGGTGCTCGCCGTATTCGTCGCGGGCGTGCTGATGAATACAGCGCAATCGTCGATGCCGGCGCTCGCCGCCGCCTTCTACCCGACGTCGGGGCGGGGCACAGGGGTGGCATGGATGCTCGGCGTCGGCCGCTTCGGCGGCATTGCGGGCTCGTTCCTCGTTGCGGAACTGACGCGTCGGCATTTTTCGTTTGCGGGCGTCTTCACGACGATTGCGATCGCGGGTCTCGTCGCCTGCGTCGCTTTGTTGATCAAACAGATCGCGCGGCCCCATGCGTTCGAGGCGTCACCGAGTAAGATGGAATCGCTCGGTCACTGAGCTCATCAGGGAGGGATGGCCATGTTCAAGCGATTGATTGCCGTGGCAACGGTGAGTCTGCTCGCCGCAACTACGGGTATTGCGTACGGACAAACGCAGGCGTTGTCGGGCGGCGCTTCGATGGCGCCTGGAACGGGCGCTGCCAACTGCGACACGCAGGCGGTGGGCAAGGACGGGAAACCGCTTACCGGCGCCGCGAAGAACTCGTTCATGAAGAAGTGCATGAGGACAGCCGCCGCCAAGCAATGCGAGGCAAACGCCGTCGGCTCGAACGGCAAGCCGCTCGCGGGCGCGGCCAAGAACTCTTTCGTCAAGAAGTGCGTGGACTCGGCCGTCAAATAAGAACCGTTCTCAACGGCGAGCGCCGCTAGCCGCAGCGAGCGGCGCTCGATTTGCTCTGCATCGGTGTCTGAGCAGCCCACCGTTACGTTGGCCAGAATTCCGTGTCAACCGATTCGGCTTTGTAACGTTAATGAAATGTCACAATTTGCTATATCGGTTGATTCGCGGGTGTGACCGCTCTCCTCATGAGTCGACGATTGGCGCCGGTGCCGTCGTGGGCCGGGCGGTTCGCGCGTGGGCCAATCGCTCGAGACATGCAGAGAAGTCAGGAGCATCGCTGTGCGAGGGTCGTTGCCGCCTTTCGCAGTACTTGGAGGCGCGTCGACTACAAGCGACTGGTGTCGCCCGCGTTCGCACTTGGCATCTGCGTACTGCTGCTGCTCGCGCTACAGCACATCTCGCGCGATATCAACTATCACTCGATATGCCGGCAGCTTTTCAACTTCGATTCGGCTAGCTGGATTGCTGCCCTAGGCGTCACCGCGCTGAGTTATGCCGCACTCGTCGCACGCGATGCGATCGGACTGCGTCATGTCGATGCGAAAGTGCCGGGCACGCTGCTCCTGATCGGCGCAACGGCCGCTTCGGCCCTCGGCAACGTCGCGGGCTTCGGCGCACTGACGGGCGGCGCCGTGCGTTGCCGCGTCTACGGCGCGGCAGGCGTTACCCCATCGCAGGTCGGACGCCTCACTGTTTTCACGAGCGTTTCGTTGGCCTTCGCGTTGGTCATCGTCAGCGCGACCGGTGCGCTATGGGATGCGGCCCCGCTGGCGGCCATGCTGCGTGTTTCGCCTGACATCCTGCGTTCGGGCAGTGCGCTTCTGCTCGTCGCGTCGGCCCTCATCATCGGTTGCTGCGGTGCTCGCACGAAAACGATACGCACCCGCTGGCAACGGTTCACCATCGACGTTCCCGCGAGGGCGGATTGGCTCGCCCAGCTCGCATTCGGTGTCGTCGACATCGCCGGAGCAGGGGCTGCGCTCTGGTGCTTCCTTCCTCATGGGAACGTGAGCTTCGTCACGTTTCTCGCCGTTTATTCCGCATCGCTCTTGCTCGGTATCGCGGGCCATACGCCGGGCGGCGTCGGCGTATTCGAGTCGGCGATGGTCTTCGC
The DNA here is from genome assembly GCF_040965455.1 of Trinickia sp. EG282A. Taxonomy (NCBI): domain Bacteria; kingdom Pseudomonadati; phylum Pseudomonadota; class Betaproteobacteria; order Burkholderiales; family Burkholderiaceae; genus Trinickia; species Trinickia sp. EG282A. The sequence continues at coordinate 771,856 of NZ_JBFRCC010000004.1, forward strand.
GTTGCGCGGGGACGTGACGGCGCCATCCCTGGTTGCCGGTCTCCTTGCTTATCGCGTCGTCTATTTCGGCTTGCCGCTGATGCTGTCGGCAGGCTTGCTCGCGGGCTTCGAGGGTCGAGCGCTGCGCGATCGGTTGCCGTTGCGGCGGGTGGCCGGTCTCGCGGACTCGGCGCCACTCTTTCTTTGCCTGATCACGTTCGTCGTCGGATCGATGCTCATCGTATCGGCCGCCACGCCCGCGTTTGCCCGACGGCTCGCCGTTCTGCGCGACGTCGTTCCGCTCTGGGCGCTCGAGACTTCTCAACTCGTGAGCGGTGTGATGGGCGTGCTGCTGCTCTTCGTCGCACGCGGTTTGCTGCGCCGATTGGACGCCGCGTGGTGGATGACCGTAGCGCTCACTTTGGCTTCCTTGGTTCTGTCGGTCATCAAGGGCTTGGCATTCGTGGAAGCCGGGGTGCTGGCTTCGTTGCTCCTGCTGCTCGTATCGACACGCCGCCGATTCAACGTGCATGCCGCGCTTTTCGCCGAGCGTTTCACCGCGGGCTGGTTCGTGTCGGTGGCGATCGTGCTCATCTGTGCGGCATGGGTGATGTTCTTCGCTTATCGGAACGTGCCCTACGATAACCAGCTCTGGTGGCATTTTGCGTTCGACGAGCGTGCATCGCGCTCGTTGAGAGCCATGCTGGCTTCCGGCCTCTTTGCGGCCGCGTTCGCACTGTGGCACCTGTTGCGGCCGGCCGCGGGACGCTTCGTTCGTCCGAGCTCGGAGGATCTCGGCGATGCGATGCGGATCATCCGAGCTCAGGAGCGCAGCGACGCCGGGCTCGCCATGATGGGCGACAAGAGTTTCCTGTTTTCCGATTCGCGCGAGTCATTCCTCATGTATGCCAAACATGGACGTACCTGGGCTGCGCTGCACGATCCGGTCGGGCCGCGCCGCGAATGGGCGGAACTCATCGGCAAGTTCGTCGATCTCGCGGTGAAACACGGTGGCCGGGCAGCGTTCTACCAGGTTCGCGCCGACTCGCTGCCGCTCTATCTGGATTCAGGCCTGACGCTGATGAAGCTCGGCGAGGAGGCGCGGCTGACGCTCGACGGTTTCGATCTCGACGGGCCCCAGCGCGCGGGCTTGCGCTACGCGACGCGGCGCGCCGAGCGCGACGGCTGCACAGTGGAGGTCTTCGATGCCGGCGACGTCTCGGAGCACGTCGATGTGTTGCAGGCCATCTCCGACGGATGGCTCGAAAGCCGCCGCGAGAAGAGTTTCTCGGTGGCTGCGTTCAGCGAGCGTTATCTGGCGGCGCAATCGGTGCTGCTCGTCCGCCAGAACGGGGTGCCGGTGGCATTCACGACGTTCATGACGACCGACCTGAATGTCGAAGCGACAGTCGGGGTGATGCGCCATCTTCCGGAAGCCTCGCCTTATGTCATGGATTATCTGTTCGTGCAGCTGGCCATGCATCTGAAACGCCGTGGCTATCGTTCTCTGAGCCTCGGCGTCGCGCCGTTTTCCGGCGTGCAGGCGGCACCGCTCGGCTCGCCGCTCCATCGGATCGGCGCGATGGTCTGGCGCTTCGGCGGGCGCTTCTATAACTTCCAGGGGCTCCGTGCCTTCAAAGGCAAGTTTCAGCCGTGCTGGGAGCCGCGCTACCTCGCGGTGTCCGGTTGGGCGGGGGCGGTCGTCGCACTGGTCGATCTTTCTATTCTGGCGGGGGGGCGCCGTTCGTGACTATTCGTTCCATGTTGCACAAGTTCCGATGGCTTGCCGTGCTGGCGGGCCTCGCCGTGTACGGCCCGACCTATGCGGCTGAGTCACAAGTCTCGGGGGGGCGATATGGCGACGTCACCGTCGCATGGCCCGAAGGCGACATGCGCGGCTTCGTCATTCTGTTTTCGGCGGGCAAAGGCTGGAGCCCTGCCGACGCGCAAGCGGCTCGCGCATTGGCGCATGAAGGCGTCTTGACGGTTGGGGTCGACACGGGGCATTACGCCGCGAATCTTGCCGCCACCGGGCAAGCGTGCCGGCACCTCGACGGGGACGCCGAGGCGATCAGTCATCAGCTCGAGCGCCAGTTGAAGTCGAGCCGGTATTTCGCGCCGATCGTCGCCGGGGCGGGGCAAGGCGGAACGCTTGCTTTGCATATTCTGGCTCAGGCGCCCGCGAATACGATCGCCGGCGCTATAGCGCTCGATGCCGAGGGAACGCTCGATAAGCGTTTTGAACCTTGTGCGCCCGATCCGACGGTAAGCCGGGGGAGTGTATTGCCGGGTTTCGTCGAGACAGGCGTGACGACGCAGACTGCAATCAAGGCGTCGCAACAGGCGGAACGTTCAGCGGTGAAGGAAGGGGCCGATTCGCCGGGCTTTAAGTACGGCAAGAACGTCACGAGTCTGATGGCTCCGCTTTTGGCGAAACGGCCGCGGGTGTTCGGCGCGACGACGACTCGGGCAGACCAGCTCGTTGCGTTGATCGGGCCGCATCTGCTGTCGCAGACGGGTGGCGAGCAGGACGTTTCGGACTTGCCGCTGATCGAACTGCCCGCTGCTCACCCTAAAGGGATGGTCGCCATCATCATGTCGGGCGATGGCGGCTGGCGCGATCTCGACAAGACGATCGGCGAGGAGTTTCAGAAGGACGGGGTATCGGTCATCGGTTGGGACAGCTTGCGGTATTTCTGGAGCGAGAAGACGCCGGAGCAGGTCAGCCGCGACCTGAGCCGCGTTCTGCGTGTCTATGGCGCGCGCTGGCATGCGGACTCGTTCGCGTTGATCGGTTACTCGTTCGGCGCGGATGTGATGCCGTTCGCGTACAACAGACTGCCGGCTTCGTTGCGAGACAGGATTGCCATCGTTTCGCTGCTCGGATTCGCCAACGCGGCTGACTTCCAGGTCCGCGTGACCGGGTGGCTCGGTTTGCCGGCGAGCGCTAAGGCGTTGCCGGCCAGACCCGAGGTCGATCGCATGCCTGCCGGCGTGATCCAATGCTTCTATGGGGAAGACGAGGATGATACGTTGTGTCCGGCCCTCGCTCCGACGCGCGAGGTGGTGCGCACGCCGGGCGGGCATCACTTCGGCCGCGGATACGGTGTGATGGAAGATCAGATCCTCGCGGGGTGGGAGAAGAGAATCCGCGGCGAGAATACTGTTGTTGTCCATACGGGATCTACTCCGTAGACCTGCGTCCGTGCGCGGCCTGTGTCCGAGCGCCCAACCTCTTGGTTATGCTGAGCGATCAGAGGACCGCTTTGCTGATTTCAATCGGTAGTCTGCACGGGCTTTGCATCTCGCCACGTCAGTAGCTTGTCGGTTGATTCCGCGACATCATCGTGAGAGATGATGACCAGTATCGAGTGATTGAACCGTTCGCGGAACGCGGCAAGAATCGATTTTGCCGAACCCCGATCAAGGTTTGTGGTCGGTTCGTCGAGAATCAGCACACCAGCCTCGCGAACGAATGCCCGCGCGAGCGCGATTCGGCGCCGCTCGCCGCCGGACCAGTCCGCGCCCCTGTCGTTGATGCGGGCCGATAGCGTAAGGCCTCGCGCCGCCAGCATCTCCGATATGCCCAACCGCCGGGCGGCATCGTCGATCGCTTCGTCCGAGATCGCGGAATCGCCTAAACGTATGTTGTCGGCGACCGTCCCGGCGAAAACATAGTCGACTTGCGGCACATAGAGCGTATGCCGACGTAGTTCGCGACTACTCATCGGCAGGGGATAAGGTTTGCCGTCCGCAATCACGGTACCCTTTGCCGCGGGAACGAGCCCTGCCAGGGTGCGGGCCAGCGTTGACTTTCCAATGCCGCTCGGTCCTTGAAATACCACGACGTCGCCTCGTTGCCATGCCGCCGATCGCGGTTCACCAAGGGGTCGATCGCCGTTCATCGTTATGACGCCGTGAAATTCGAAGGTTTTTACCGGCACGCGGGAAGGTGCAGCCGGTGGTCGCTCGCCATGAGCATCCCGCAGAACGTTCGCCGCAACTTCCATGCTTGCCGACGAGCGCGTAAGGCGCTCCGCCGAACGCGAGAGATTGACGATCGGCGCGATCAGTTGGAAATAGGCGAGTATCAGCGCTACCAGTCCTCCTACGCTCTCAGCGCCTTCAACCGGTGTGCTTGTACCAAACCCGGATAGATAGACGGCAATCGTGGCAACGAGGCCGAGCCAACGAACGATTTCGAGCCGGACGTGTTTGGCGAAATAGTGGCGGGCGTGTCGACGGACCTGGCCCTCGAATTCGTCGAGCTGGTTGCGCAACTGACTGGTCAGAAAGGTCTCCGTCCCGTAGCTGCGCACGACTTCGCCCAGTTCGTGCGCCGTTGCGATGTTCACGAGAATGCCGCGTTGCGCCTCGTCGAAGGATTTGCCCAGTGCGTATTCGATTCGCATTTCATGAAGATTCCAAGCGATAAAGATGACCGCCGTCGATAAAATGATGATTGCAGCCGGCCAGCTCACCTGCGCTGCGACGAATGAAACGGCAACCAGCAGGCCCGCCAGGTAAGGCCCAACATCGATGAATAAGTCCGAGACGATTGCATGAGCAGCGTCTCGGCCTTTGTCGAAGGCATGCATCAAATCGCTGATGGAATAGCGCCAGAATGACCGGTCTGGGCGGAGAAGCGCGGCCAGTGTCGCAAACGCGACATCCCCACCGATTCTCTCGCGCGAGCGCAATGCAAAATAGTTCGCAGTGGCCGAGCATATGCCGCTGGCCAAGCCAATGCTCACGTAAGCGCCGAGGATTGGCGCGAGCCCGCTCGCTTGCATCACGGCAACTGTTGCGCGCGCCAAGACGAAGGGCTGAAACGCGAGAAACACGCTTGCGGTCGTAGCGCAAACCGCCACATAAATGCCAACTCGGACGGTGTTGGGCTGGATGACGCTCCTCAACAGACGGATGTTGGCGATCAGCGACATGGCCTTTTCTTCAAGACGATCTTTGCCTGCGCGATCTGCACAGGGCTGGCGACAATAAAATCGCCGCAGTAGGCAAGAGATGATTCGCTGCGAAAATCGGACGGAATTACCCCGAGGGGAGGCTCGGATGTCCGCTACATCGATGACAGAGAGTCCGACCGGGGGAGGGCAGGCCAAGGGTAGCGAACAATCACGTATGATTTGCGAGTTGTACACCTCGTAAATCAGCGCGGAGGAGCCAGAGATGACGCTCGACCTGTCCAAACCGTCGACGGCCGGCTACCAGAGCGGCTTCGCCAACGAGTTCGCGACCGAAGCGCTGCCGGGCGCGTTGCCGCACGGCCGCAACTCACCGCAACGTGCGCCGTATGGCCTTTACACGGAGCAGCTGTCCGGCACCGCGTTCACCGCGCCTCGCGCTCACAACCGCCGCTCGTGGCTATACCGAATCCGTCCGGCTGCGGTGCACCGCCCGTTCGAGCGATTCGAGGGGCCGCAGCGGCTCGTATCGAACTTTGCGGATTCGGTGGATGTGCCGCCGACGCCGCCGAACCAATTGCGCTGGGATCCGTTGCCGATGCCGGTCGAGCCGACCGACTTCGTCGAAGGCTGGGTCACGATGGCGGGCAACGGCTCAGCCGCCGCGATGAACGGCTGCGCAATCCACCTCTACGCGGCGAACCGCTCGATGCGCGACCGCTTCTTCTACAGCGCCGACGGCGAGCTGCTGATCGTCCCGCAATCGGGACGCCTTCATATCGCAACCGAACTGGGCCGCCACGACGTCGAACCGTTCGAGATCGCGGTGATTCCGCGCGGCGTGCGCTTCACAGTCGAGTTGCCGGACGGTAAGGCGCGCGGCTACATCTGTGAGAACTTCGGCGCGCTGCTGCGGCTGCCCGACCTTGGCCCGATCGGCTCGAACGGTCTTGCCAACCCGCGCGACTTTCTCACGCCGCACGCGGCCTACGAGGATCGCGAGGGTGACTTCGAACTCGTCGCGAAGCTGAATGGCCTGCTCTGGCGTGCCGATATCGATCACTCCCCGCTCGACGTGGTCGCCTGGCACGGCAACTATGCGCCGTACAAGTACGACTTGCGTCTTTTCAATACGATCGGCTCGATCAGCTACGATCATCCCGACCCGTCGATCTTTCTCGTATTGCAGGCGCAAAGCGATACGCCGGGTGTCGACACCATCGACTTCGTCATCTTCCCGCCTCGCTGGCTCGCGGCAGAGAATACATTCCGGCCGCCCTGGTTCCACCGCAATGTCGCGAGCGAATTCATGGGCCTCGTTCACGGCGTCTACGATGCGAAGGCCGAAGGCTTCATGCCCGGCGGCGCGAGCCTGCACAACTGCATGTCGGGCCACGGCCCGGACGCTGACACGTACGAGAAGGCATCAGCAAGCGATACGACGAAGCCGCAAAAGGTCGCTGAGACGATGGCGTTCATGTTCGAGACCCGCACGCTGATCCGGCCGACGCGCTTTGCGCTCGATACCGCGCAGTTGCAGGCGAACTACTTCGAATGCTGGCAGGGCATCAAAAAGCATTTCGATCCACACCAACGATGAGCACGGTTTCCGACTGACGCGCGACGTTCGACGGGCCACGCTGAACGCAACTCGCAAGAGCCGGTGCGCGGCTCGCAAGTGACTTCGATTCATCAGTCGAAAATCGCCACTTCCCCGACATGATCGGCGCGGTCCTTCCCCTCGCGCTTTTGTCTCCTATACTTCGAGCCGTTGCTCTCCTTCGAAGCGAGGCAGCCAATGGCCGATCATTCCACGGGTGCGCAATCGAGGCAGCGTGACACTGTCGCGCTCCGCGTCAACAAGCAGCCGTACACCGCCACTGTCCACCCGCGCGTCACGCTGCTCGACTGGCTACGCGAAGAGGCGGGTCTCACCGGCACGAAGAAAGGCTGTAACGAAGGCGCGTGCGGGACGTGTACGGTGCTGATCGACGGCAAGCGCATGAATAGCTGTCTAACGCTCGTCGTGCAGTGCGAAGGCGCCGATGTCACGACTGTCGAAGGCATCGCCGGCCCGGACGGCCGTCTGCATCCCGTGCAGGAAGCGTTCATCGATCACGACGCCTTTCAATGCGGTTACTGCACGCCGGGGCAGATCGTTTCGGCTGTTGCCTGTATCGCCGAGGGTCATGCCGTCGATGAAGCCACGGTGCGCGAATGGATGAGCGGTAACCTCTGCCGCTGCTCGTGCTATCCGCAGATTACGGCCGCCGTTCTCGATGCAGCCAGACGCATGGAGAACCCCGAATGAACGACTTCGGCTACGAGCGAAGTGCAACCGTCGAGGATTGCCTCGCGACGATCGCCGCGAAGCATGCGGCCATCATCGCGGGCGGAACCGAACTGCTGAACTGGATGCGGCTCGGGATAGCGGCGCCGCCGCAACTCGTCGACATTGGTGGCATCCGAGATCTCGACACCATTGCGATCGAATCCGATCATCTGGTCATCGGCGCCCTCGCGAACCTCAATGCGATCGGCGCGCATCCGCTCGTCGCGACTCATGGCAATACACTCGCGCAAGCCTGCCTCCAGGCGGCGTCGCCGCAAGTGCGCAACCGTGCCACGCTGGGCGGAAACGTGTTGCAGAAAACGCGCTGCGCCTATTTTCGCGCCGAAACACCGCTGCCATGGCCGTGCAACAAGCGCGAGCCGAACACAGGGTGCGCCGCCCGCAACGGCGTCAACGATCGTCAAGCCATTTTCGGATGGACTGACGAGTGCGTGGCCGTTCAACCCTCGGATCCGGCCGTAGCCCTTGCCTGCCTCGATGCGCAAGTGGAGATCGCCGGCGCGAACGGCTCGCGCTCGTTGGCCATGACCGAGTTCCATCTTACCCAGGAGGAGGCGGCGGCCCGCGGGGACGCGGCGCGCCATGAGACGCGTCTCGCCGACGACGAAATGATCGTCGCGTTTCGGATTCCGCTTCATGCTGGCAGTCGCTCCGCCTACGTCAAGGTACGTGAAAGAGCCAGTTACGAATACGCGCTCGTGTCCGCCGCGGCCGTGATCAAGACGAGCGGCGACGTCATCGAGCGCGTCTCGATCGCGTTGGGCAGCGTGGCGCAACGCCCGTGGCGGATTCCCGCCGCCGAGACCGCGCTCGTCGGTCAATCGCTCGACGCAAAGACGCTCGCCAGTGCGATCGACACGGCAATGAAAGATGCACGGCCACTCGCGGAAAACGGCTTCAAGGTGAAGCTCGCGCGCAACGCCGCGGTCCGGGCCATTCTCACGGCTGCAGGTAAATCATGAGCATCGGAACTCCCGTACCGCGCGTCGAAGGCATCGCCAAAGTCACGGGGCGAGCGAAATACGCCGCCGATCACACGCCGAAGGGCACGCTGCACGCAGTGATCGTCGGCGCCCCGATCGCCGCCGGCCGGGTTGCCGGCATCGACGTGGATGCCGCGCTTGCCGTTCCTGGCGTCGTGCGTGTGCTCACGGCGAAAGACATGCCGCGCTTTGGCGAAATCGGCCCGCCGGCGGCTGTCCTCAGCATGCCGATGCAACACGACGAGATTCGCTTTCAGGGCGAGCCCGTTGCCATCGTGCTGGCGGAATCGATCGACGCCGCCGAAGAAGCGCGAGCCGCGGTCAAAGTCCGATGTGCGCCGCAACCGCCGATCGGTCTCGGCGCGGGCAAGAACGAAGCGGCACCCTCGCCGCGCATGCTTGGCGAAGACCTCGACATGGGCCATGTCGACACCAGTCTCGCGGAGTCGAAGTTCGTGGTGAGGCAATCGTACGAACAGCCTGACCGACACCACAATGCAATGGAAACGTCCGGGACCGTCGCTCAGTTCGAGGACGGTAAGCTGACGCTCTGGGATGCGGTGCAGGCCGGCGCGAACGTACCGCCGGTCGTGGCGGCGGCGTTGGGCATCGATGCCGCCGATATCCGCGTCATCGCGCCGCACACGGGCGGCGGCTTTGGCTCCAAGGGATATGTCTGGCCGCATCAGATCCTGGCCGCGGCCTGCGCGCGTATCGCCGGTCGGCCCGTGAAGCTGCATTTGCGCCGCCAAGACCAATATGCGTGCGTCGGCTATCAGCCTTGGATGCTCCAGCACGTGAGTCTGGGCGCGCGCGACGATGGCGCGTTGACCGCCATCGATCATGAGATCGTCAACTCGACGGCCATCGCCGATACGCATGTCGAACCGTCGAGCGAAGGCAGCAAGTCGCTTTATGCTTGCCCCGCCATTCGTACAAGACAGCTCATCAAGCGCATCCACATCAATGTCCCGACGCCCATGCGGGCGCCTGTCGAAGGGCCGGGTCTCTGGGCGCTCGAAAGCGCGATGAACGAGTTGGCGGAGCAACTCGGCATGGATCCTCTCGACCTTCGGCTCAAGAACTATGCCGAAGTCGATCCGCTGACGGGCAAACCGTGGTCATCGAAGAAGCTGCGCGAAGCGTACGACGCCGGGGCGCGCCTTTACGGTTGGCGTACGCGCCATCAACGGCCGCGCGAGGAGGGCCCGTGGCAGATCGGTCATGGCATGGCCACCTGTTCGATGGGCAATTATCGCTTCCCTGGCGGCGCGCTCGTTCGATTGAAGGCCGACGGTTCCGCGATCATCGAAGCCAATACGCACGATATCGGCACGGGCACACAGACCGTGTTCTGCCAGATCGCCGCGAGCGAACTCGGCTTGCCCGTGGAGAGGGTTTCGATCGTATGGGGCGATACGCGGCTGCATCCCGGTGGGCCGGTTTACGGATCGAGCGCCACGGTCGGCACGGGCAGCGCTGTCGCACTGGCATGCCGGGAGATCAAGACCAAGCTCGCGGCGCTGGGGGCGGGCGACGATCCGGGTGCGATCTTGCGCGCTGCCGGGCTCGAAGAGCTATCGGCATCGGGTCACTTCACTTTGCCCGGCGGCGCGCCGTTCAACGCGGACGGCGCGGATACGCCGCACGCGATGCGAACCTGGGGTGCAATTTTCGTCGAAGTCGGTGTGGATCCCGATCTCGGTCTCGTGCGCTTGCGCCGCGCCGTCGGCGCCTATTCGGTGGGACGAATCATCAATCCGAAGACGGCTCGAAGCCAAATGACGGGCGCGATCATCTGGGGCTGGGGCAAAGCGACGATGGAGGGAAGCACTCAGGAGCCGAACCACGGCGGCTGGCTTGCAAAGAATCTTTCGAATGTGGTGATACCGGTCAACGCGGACATTCCAACCGATATCACGATTCACTTTGTCGACGAATACGACCCGCATGCAAGCGCCATCGGCGCGCGCGGCATTGGCGAGCTCGGCGCCACGGGCGTCGATGCCGCCGTCGCCGCGGCCGTTTATGACGCGATCGGCGTGCGCGTGAGGAAGCTGCCTATTCGCCTGGAGCCTCTGCAAAGATGACTTCGATGCCGAGACCGCGAAGCCACTCGCGATATTCGGGCGCGAGCCCGCGATCGGTCACCACCGTGTGCACACGCTCCATTGCGCCGAACGTCGCGAATTCGCGGCGGCCGAACTTCTCGGAATCGGCGAGCAGATAGACGTGCCGCGCGGCGCCGATCATGCCGCTCTTCACGTGCAGGTCGATAAAGTCGGGATACGAGATTCCGCCTTCCTTGGAGACGCCGCCGGCCGCAAGGAAGAGCTTGTCGACGAACATGCCTTCGAAGAACGCCGATGCTTTTTCTCCGGAAACGGCCAACGTCTCCGGCATGAATTGACCGCCCGTCAGCATCACGCGGTTCGACGGCTCGTTGCCCAGCAACATCGCAATGTTGAGCGCGTTAGTGACGATGCGCAGGTGCTGGCGGCCGACCAGGTTCTTTGCCATCTCCGTCGTCGTCGCGCCGCAATCGAGAATCATCGAGTCGCCGTTGGCGACGAGCGTCGCCGCTTTCGCGCCGATCCACACTTTCGCGGCGGTCGGCTGCAGATGGCTCATTCCCGTGCCGTCGAACATGTACGACAGCGTCTTGAGACGCACGAGCCCATGCACGCGCTCGACGAGTCCGTCGCGCTCGAGGGCATCGACATCCTTGCGGATCGTCGGCATCGATACGTTGAAACTTCGCGCGAGGTCCGACAGCTTGACCGCCTTCATGTCGCGCACGCTCGCGTAAATATTTTCCCAACGGGTTTTCTGGTCCATCTCTTGGTTTCCGATCTAGCTCGTGGGGCTGCTTCGTTCCCCGGCCGCCCTCGCAAGCCCACCTTGCGCATGGTTTCGATCGATTATAGCTCGACTTTCTTTTTGGAAAGTCAGGCCGGTGCGCTAGCCGTTGGTTGTTGTCGCGCGGGCCGGCCGTGAGATCGCCTTCTTCTCGTGACTAGGGGTATTCCCTGGCCAAAAAACCGCGAGAAGTCGTTGACTTCCGTCTGCTTGCGGAAGAAACTAAAAACAACTCAAGAGAAACTAAGAGAAAGTCGATGGAAAATCCATTCCTCCTCGCCGAGCGTGACCTCAAGGCACGCGCCCGCGCGATCCGCAAGCGCATCTGCGTCATGAACGCGACGGCAAAGAGCGGTCACACGGGCGGCGACATGTCGGAGGTCGATATTCTCGTTGCGCTCTATTTCCGTGTGATGCGTTACCGCGCGAGTCCGCTCGTCTGGCACGACCAGTTCGTGTTGAGCAAAGGGCATGGCGTGGGCGGCCTCTACTGCTGCTTCGCCGAACTCGGCTGGTTGCGGGACGAAGAGCTTTCCGGCTATCTGCGCGACCATTCGCGCCTGCCGGGGCATCCGGTCCGCGAAAAGCTTCCCGAGTACGTGACGGTGAACACCGGCGCGCTTGGCCACGGCATGTCGATCTCGGCCGGACTTGCGCTCGCGAAACGCCGCCGGACGCAACAAGGCGAAGCCGGCCGCGTGTTCGTGCTGACGGGCGACGGCGAGCTGGAAGAGGGCTCGAATTGGGAAGCCGCGATGGCGGCGAGCCATTTCCGGCTCGACAACCTCGTTGTGATCGTCGACCGCAACCACCTTCAGTTGGCCGATGCGACAAAGAACATCATGGACATCGAGCCGCTCCACGAAAAGTTCGCGGCTTTCGGCATGGAGGTTCACGAGACCGACGGCAACGATCCGCTCGGATTGGCGAAACTCATGGAAAGCTTCGATTTCCAAAACGGAAAGCCGAAGGCGGTAATCGCGCAGACCATCAAGGGGCGCGGCGTCTCGTTCATGGAGAACGTTGCGGCGTGGCACCACAAGTACCCGAATGAAGACGAGCTCGCGCTCGCGTTAAAGGAACTCGATCATGCATGAACCGGCAGACTTGCGCGACGGCGTCGTCGGTGCGCTCACCGAGCTCGCCGACGGCGGCACCGATCTGATCGTCATGGTCAGCGATTCGACCTCCACCTCGAAGATCGCCTCGTTCCAGCAACGCTATGAAGACCGTGTCATCAACGTCGGCATCGCCGAGCAGAATATGGTCGGCATGGCTGCCGGCCTCGCACTTGGAGGGCATGTAGTCTTCACGGCGAATGCGGCTCCGTTTCTCGTCGCACGCGCGAACGAGCAGGTCAAGAACGATGTCTGCTACAGCCGGACCAACGTCAAAATGCTGGGCTTAAATGCGGGTGTCGCGTATGGGCCGCTCGCGTCGACGCACCATGCGATCGACGACGTCTCGATCATGAGCGGCCTCGGCAATGTCCAGATCTTGGCGCCGTGCGACGCGCTCGAGGCTGCGCAGATGGTGCGCTATGCCGCGAGCGTCGATGGCCCGGTCTACATCCGGCTCGACAATGCAAAGTTTCCGATCTTGCACGAGCCCGACCATGTCTTCGAAGCCGGCAAGCCCGACGTGCTGCTGCGAGGGCGCGCGAGCGAAGAGTCAGGCGGCCGACGCGTGGCCATCGTCGCGCTGGGATCCGTCGTCGGTGAGGCGTTTGCCGCATGCGAAGCGCTCGACGCCAGAGGAATCGCGCCGACGCTCGTGAACCTCTCATCGATCCGGCCGCTCGACACGGATCTGCTCACCGACATCTTGGGCGAGCACGACGACATCGTGACGGTCGAGGAGCACTCGCTGCATGGCGGCATCGGCGCACTGATTGCCGTGCAGCTGGCCAAGCGCGGCGTTGCGCGGCGTCTGCGAATGCTCGGCGTGACCGAAGGCGAATTTGCGCACTACGGCACGCGTGCCGGCATTCGCCGCCACTATGGCATCGATGCGCAAGGTATCGAGCGCGCGGTGGCCGAAATGATCGGCATGCCGATCGCGACGGCATAGACACGCGCAACACCGATACCCACACAAGATTCAGGAGACGAAATATGGCAACCCAGTACGACATGACGTTGCGCCACGGCGTCGATTTCGATTTTCGGCTCGACGGCAAGACGGTCGTCATCACCGGCGGTCTCGGCGGCATCGCGATGGCGACGAACGAGGCGTTGATCGGCAAAGGTGCGCGCATCGCCATTCTTTATCCCCGCTTCGAGGAAGGCAGGGTGGCCGATGCGATCGAGACGCTCGGTTCTGCGCATGCGGCAGCCTTTCCGTGCGACGTCGGCAATGAGGCCGACGTCGCCGCGGCGATCGACGCGGCAGCCGCGCACTTCGGCGACCTGCATCTGCTCGTCAACGCGGCCGGCACGATCACGCTGACGCCGGCCGAGGACATCACGATCGAAGAATGGCACAGACAGATCGACGTCAATCTGACGGGTCCGTTCCTTTGCTCCAAGCACTTCGCGCGGCATGTCTTCGCGCGCGGCCACCGCGCAAAGATCATCAACATCGCATCGCAGGCTGCGACGGTTGCGATCGATCAGCATTGCGCCTACACATCGGCGAAGGCCGGCTTGATCGGCATGACGAAAGTGCTGGCCAAGGAATGGAGCCGCCGAGGCATTACCGTCAACACCGTTTCGCCGACCGTCGTCCTGACGCCCATGGGCGCGGCCGCCTGGGAAGGGGAGAAGGGCGAGCGCATGAAGGATCTGATCCCGGCGGGACGTTTTGCCTATACGGACGAAATCGCCGCGGCCATCCTGTTTCTCGCATCGAATGGCGCCGACATGATCACGGGCGCGGACCTGATGATCGACGGGGGATACACGATCTGCTGAGGCAGAGCGTCGTTCCCCACGGGTATGCGCGAGTCGTGCATGCGCAATACGGAAGACGAGGAGGCGATTCGTGAGCAAGTCCATTGAAAACAGCGTTGAATTGCCGAACGGGCAATCGGCACGTTCCGACGCCACCGCCGCGGCGGCGAGCTTCGCGCGCCGCGCATGGCTCAGCGTGCTGCTCGAGCAGGGGCCGTTGATCAGTCTCATTCTGCTTTGCGTGGCGATCTCTCTGATGACGCCGTCGTTTTTGTCGCTGCGCAATTTGCTGAACGTGCTCGATCAGATCACGGTGCTCGGCATCATGGCGCTCGGGATGACCGCGGTCATCATCATCGGGGGTATCGATCTGTCGGTCGGCTCGGTGCTCGCGCTCGGCATGATGGTGATGGGCTGGCTCTCGAACAACGCCGGTTTGCCGTTCGCCGTCGCGATTCCCGCGAGCATTGCCGTGGCTGCGCTATGCGGACTCGCGTCGGGGCTTCTCATCATCGTCTTGCGGTTGCCGGCTTTCATCGCGACGCTCGCCATGATGTCGGTCGCGCGAGGACTCGCGAATCTCATCACGAACGGCGAGCAGATCGTCGGCTATCCGGACTGGTTCACCGCGCTCTCAATCGTGCGGCACTTCGGCTTTCTATCGGCGACGGTCGGGCTCTTCGTCGCGCTCATGATCCTCGGCTTCGTCATCCTGAAATACCGCGCGGCGGGACGCAGTCTCTATGCGATCGGCGGCAGCGCCGAAGTGGCGCGCCTTGCCGGTATCAAGGTGCGTGCCACGACGCTCGCGGTCTATACGCTTTGCGGCGCGCTCGCCGGACTTGCGGCGGTCGTGCTCGCGAGCCGCCTCGATTCGTCGCAGCCGAGCGCCGGAACCGGCTACGAGCTAGACACGATCGCCGCCGTGGTCATTGGCGGAGCGAGTCTCGCCGGCGGCACGGGCACGGTCGTCGGCACGGCCGTCGGCGTGCTGACGATCGGCGTCTTGCGCAATGGACTCAACCTGATCGGCGTCTCGCCGTTCGTTCAGCAGATCGTGATCGGCATGGTGATCGTGCTGGCCGTTGGTGCCGATACGCTGCGTCGTCGCAACGCGTCTTGATGCACGAGCAACCGATCACGAAGCGCACCGAACCCCACCACGCGCCGTTGCCGCAACGCGCACGAGTATGAATTCCACGCGGCTCGACACTATAGGCACTATAACCAGGAGACATTCATGAATCGACGTTTTGCCTGTTCCTCGCTGCTCGCCATCGCGGCTTCACTCGGGTTCGCGTTCGCCGCGCCGAATGCTTCCGCCGCGGGCACGGTTACGGTCGGTCTTGCCGTCGCCAACCTGCAGGCCGATTTCTTCAATCAGATCAAGCAGTCGGTCGAATCGTACGGAAAGCAAAAGGGCGTCAATGTGATCACGGTCGATGCGAAGGGCGATGCAGCGACCCAGGTCAATCAGATCCAGGATCTCCTGACGCGCAAGATCGATGCGCTCATCTATATCCCGGCTGGGGCGACGGCCGCGGGCGTGCCCGTGCGCGCGGCGAAGGCGGCCGGCATTCCGGTGATCGCGGTGGACCGCAATCCGCCCGATGCGCCGGGCGACACCTTCATTGCCACGGACAGCGAAGCCGCGGCACAAGCGCTCGGCGAATGGATCATCAAGCAGACGAAGGGCCATGCGAACATCGCGGAGTTGCAGGGACAACTCGGCACGACGCCCGAGCTCGCGCGTGAAAAGGGCTTCACGAAGGCGATTTCCACGGATCCCGGCGCCAAGGTCGTGACGCGTCAACCCGCCGACTGGGCCCAGGACAAGGGCTTCGCGGTCGCGCAGGACATGCTGCAGCGGACTCCCGATATCGACGTGATCTTCGGCCATGCCGACGCCATGGCGCTCGGCGCCGCGCAAGCCGTCAAGGTCTCGAACGTCGGTCATAAAGTGCTGATCGCGGGCTTCGACGGAGACGTGGCCGGTTTGAAGGCGGTGCGCGATGGCGTGATCGACGTGACGATGACGCAGCAGACGCAACGGATGGGACGCATGGCCGTCGACTCGGCGCTCGCCCTCATCGCGAAGAAGCCTGTGCCGGCGCAGCAACTGCTGCCTGCCACGCTGACGACAAAAGCGAACGTCGCGCCGTTCATTGCTCAGCACCCCTGAATCGAAAACGAAGCGCGCAGACGAACGAGACACGGGACGACAACCGGCCAGCGCGCCGAGTCCGTCCCGCCGACACGGAGCCAGACATGACCTCGAGCGAGCCGACAGCCGGAGCCATAGGCAACGAAGCGGAAGGGCCCGCGCATGACGGCCTGATCGTGCGCGGCATCGGCAAGACGTTCAATCGCAACGTCGTGCTCGGCGGCGTGGATCTCGACGTGCGCCCGGGCACGGTCGTCGCGTTGCTCGGCGAAAACGGCGCGGGCAAATCGACGCTTTCGTCGATCATCGCGGGTGCGCTGCAGCCTGATCCGGGTGGACGCATGTTCTGGGGCGGGAAGGCATACGCGCCGCAGTCGCCTCGCGATGCACTGGCAAGCGGCATCGGGCTCATTCACCAGGAAACGCGTCTGCTGCCCGATCTTTCGATCGCGGAGAACGTCTTTGTCGGTCGCCTGCCGATGAAGCACGGCAAGATCGACCGCGCCGAAATGGCGCGCCGCGCGCAAGAACAACTGCACCGCCTGGGCCTCGACGTGCCGACGAGCCGCCTCGTGCGGACGTTAAGAGTGGCGGCGCAGCAGCAGGTGGAAATTGCCAAGGCGCTCACGCTCGATGCGCGCTTGCTGATTCTCGACGAACCGACAGCCGCGCTCGGCGGTGCCGAGACGGACCGTCTCTTCGAGCAGATCGCGAAATTGCGCGCGCAGGGCGTATCGTTCATCTATATCAGCCATCGTCTCGAGGAAATTGCGCGGATCGCCGACCGCATCGTCGTCTTGCGCGATGGCCAGATGATCGCGACGCACGAGAACGGAAGCGTCCCGCTCAAGACGTTGATCGAGCAGATGGTTGGGCGCAACGTTGAGCGCATTTTTCCGCGGTTCGCGGAGCCGCGCGAACGGGCGATGCTCGAGGTTCGCTCCCTTTGTTCGGCGCAAGGCGCGTTTCGCGACATCTCGTTCTCGGTGCGCGCGGGCGAGGTCTTCGGCATCGCCGGCATCGTCGGCGCCGGCCGTACCGAGCTGGTGAGAGCGATCGCGGGCGCCGACCCCGTGTCGAGCGGCAGCGTGACAGTGGATGGCGAGCCGCTCGACCTGAAGAGCCCGGCGCACGCGATCCGCGCAGGCGTGGTGCTGGTACCGGAAGACCGGAAGGCGCAGGGTGTCGTCCTCGACCATTCGATCGAAGACAATCTGGCGTACGGCAGCCTCGATCGGTTGGGCGCGCACGGCTGGATGCAGCCGCGTGAAGTGCGCGAATTCGCCAATAGGCTCATCGCGCGTCTCGGCGTGAAGGGGCGGCCCCAACAGCGCGCGGGCAATCTCTCGGGCGGCAATCAGCAAAAGGTCGTGCTGGCGAAATGGCTGGCGCGCGAACCGAAGGTCGTCATACTCGACGAGCCGACGCGCGGCATCGATGTCGGAGCGCGTGCCGCGATCTATGAAGTGATCGCAAAGCTGGCCGCGAGCGGCGTCGCCGTCGTCGTCGTCAGTTCGGATCTCGATGAAGTGCTCGGCTTGTCTCACCGCGTCATGGTTCTCGCGCGCGGCAACTGCACGGGAGTGCTCCCCCGTTCGGAGGCCAGCGACGTGCGCGTGATGGAGCTTGCGACGGCGTGAAACGGGCGCGATGATTTCGGCGGCGCCGACTCGATCGGCGCCAAGCGTTGGCTGGCTCACGATTTCCACCCTACGGACTCCCTCAATATGCGATACGTGCTGGCAATCGATCAGGGTACGAGCGGCACCAAAGCGCTGGTATTCGATGCGCAGGGCAACGTCCGCTCGAGGGGATTCACGTCCGTTCGCACGGTTCATCCGCAGGCCGGTTTCGTCGAACAAGATCCAAGTGAGCTCTACCTTTCCGTGCTCAGCGCGGCCTCACAGTGCCTTGCGAATTTCGAGGGAGACCCTTCGCAAATCGCCGGCGTGGCGATTTCGAATCAGCGTGAAACGGCCGTGCTGTGGGACGCGTCGGGTGAGCCTCTCGCGCCGGCCGTATCGTGGCAGTGCCAGCGTTCGCTCAGCATCTGCGAGCAAATGCGCGGCGACGGCATGGCTGCTCGAATCGCGGATCGCACCGGGCTCCTGATCGACCCCTACTTCTCGGCCTCGAAGCTCGTCTGGCTGCACGCTAACGACGCGCGTGCGCGCCATTCGATCGATTCGGGGCAGGCGCGCTTCGGAACCGTCGATAGTTGGCTGCTCTACAAAATGACGCGCGGCGCTTCATATCTGAGCGATTACACGAACGCATCGCGCACGATGCTCTTCAATCTGCGCACGCTCGATTGGGACCGCGAGCTCATCGCCGAATTCGGTCTGTCCGCGCTGAGGCTGCCGGAACTCCGGCCGTCCGCTGCCGACTTCGGCTCGACGGATCTCGAGGGCATATTGCCGAGGGCCGTTCCCGTGGTCGCGATGATCGGCGATTCTCATGCCGCCGCGGTGGGCGAAGGCTGTCTCTCGCCGGGACTCGCGAAGGCGACGATGGGCACCGGGTCGTCCGTGATGATGAACGTCGGGGCGCGCCCTCGAGCGCCTGTCGACGGGCTCGTCTCGACGCTTTGCTTTGCCACTGGCAGCCGCGTCGATTACGCACTCGAAGGGATCGTCATCAGCGCCGGATCGACGCCCGCGTGGTTGAAGGAAAAGCTGGGCCTTTTCGACGATTTCGCGGCGGCCGAACAGGCATTTTGCGAGTTCGACAATGGCGGCGTCTATCTGATTCCGGCGTTTTCCGGCATCGGCTGCCCGCACTGGAAGTATCCGGGCGGCGCGCAAATCGTGGGGCTCGATTTTTCGACTTCATGGCAACACGTTGCGCGAGCCGCATATGAATCGATCGTCTATCAGATCAAAGACGTGATCACGGTCATGGAGCGCGCGGCGCAACTGACGTTGCAAGAGCTCGTGCTCGATGGCGGGCTCGTGCAGCGGCCGTTTCTGCTGCAGTACCTGGCCGATACCCTCGATCGCCCCGTCAGCACGCTCGAGTTGACCGAAGTCTCGGCGGCGGGCGCCGCGGCCCTTGGGTTGTGCCAGCTCGGCTTGATCGACGAGCCGGGCGCCAACCGCGCCATGCGCAAAGTGATGCGCCGTGTCGAGCCAGGAAGCGGCCGCGCGCAGGCGGCGCGCAATCACGCGCAGTGGCTGAATTGGATCGGGCGTTTATGAACGATGAGACTACGAGAGGATAGAACGAGCATGGGCATCGAATTGAAGCGTTTCGAGGGCAAGGTGGTGGTCGTCACGGGCGGAAGTCGCGGCATCGGTCTTGGCATTGCGGAACGCTTTGCCCGGGAAGGCGCAAAGGTATGCGTCTCCGCTAACGAAAAGACCGTGCTCGACGCGGCGGCGCTGCTGCGCGAGGCGGGTTTCGATGCGATCGGCGTCGAGGCGGACGTGACCGACAAAACACAGGTAAAAGCCCTCTATGACGAAGTGACGTCGAAGCTCGGGGAAGTCGATATATCGGTCCAGAACGCGGGTGTCATCACGATCGCGAAGCTGCAGGATCTGACGGAAGCGGAGTGGGACAAGGTGCTCGCCGTCAACACCAAAGGCGTCTTCCTATGCTGCCAGGAAGCGGCCACGCGCATGCTGGCCGCGGGCAAACAAGGACGGCTCATCAACACGGCATCGGGGCAGGCGCGGCAGGGATTCGTCTACACGCCGCACTATGCGGCCAGCAAGTTCGGTGTCGTCGGAATCACGCAAAGCCTTGCCAAGGAGCTCGCGCCGGCCGGCATCACCGTCAACGCGTTTTGCCCGGGCATCATCACGACGGATATGTGGTCGTACAACGACGAAGCGTGGGGCAAGCTCCTCGGCGACTACCTGCCGGGCGAACTGATGGCGGAATGGATCGAGGGCATTCCGATGAAAAGAGCCGGCACCGGCGCCGACGTCGCGGGACTGGTGGCGTTTCTCGCGTCGGACGACGCTTCGTACATCACAGGCCAGACGATCAATGTCGACGGCGGTATGTTCATGTCGTAACTACATGTCATCAGCGCGATCAGCGCAGCCAGAGCGGCGTGCGTGGTTGCGCGGGCGCTTGGCATCGGGCAGGAAGTTTGCTCGGCAGTGGTGAGGCTGGCATTTTGCGCCAGGACGGTGGCGGTCGCCGATCGCTCCCTCGCCGCGCATGACGTCGAAACGTCACGTCATCGACGCGCCCGCCACCACCCAATTCCGATTTCTTGCACACCGATGCGACTCCTATTTGTCATCGGCAATCTGAGCGACTATCACGTGCCTCGCTACGAAGCACTGGCCGAGCTCGCGTCCGCTCGCGGCCATGAGTTGTCGCTCGTCGAGGTGTTCGGCCGCTCGAGTGTCTATCGTTTTCCGCAGGATCGGCGCGCCGCATTCTTCGATAGCGCACCGTCGAATGTCCTCACCTTGATCGAAGATGCCGGCGATGACGACGGGCGCTGGCCGCTCGTGAGTGCGAGATTGCTTGCTGCGTTGCGGCGGCGCACGCCGGATGTCGTCGTGACACTCGGCTACAACACCAGCTATTCGCTGCTGTTGTTGGCGTTGAAGCTCATCCGCAAGCGGTTCTCTTTAATCTATATGTCGGATTCGAAGGCCGATGACGGCCGGCGGTTCGCGATCAAGGAACGTCTGAAGCGCTCGCTGGTGTCGAAGTTCGACGCCGCGTTGGTTGCCGGCGAAAAGCATCGCCGCTACGCGCAATCGCTCGGCATCCCCATGACACGATCCCGAATCGGATTCGATGTCATCGACGTCGAGTACTTCGCGCAGGCGGCCCGCGCCGCACTGACGAGCGAACGGGAGATACGCGAGAAGTTCGCGCTTCCCGCGCGCTACATCGTTTGCGTCAGCCGCTTTGTGCAACGCAAGAACCTCCATTTGCTCATCGACGCCTACTGTCAGTCGTGCGTGCACAAGGCGGGGCTGTCGCTCGTGCTCGTCGGACAGGGTCCAGACGAACACGCAATTCGCGAGCACATCGATCGTCGCGGGATGAAGGACCGGATCGTAATTATCGATTCGGTCACGAACGCGGATATGCCCGGCCTCTATGCGCTGGCGGAATTCATCGTGCTCGCCAGCGCATTCGATCAGTGGGGTCTGTGCATCAGCGAGGCCTCCGCGGCCGGCAAGCCCGCTATCGTGACGCGAACCTGCGGCGTGGCCGACGAGCTCGTCGTGGATGGCGTGAACGGCTTCGTCGTCGAGCCTGGCGATACGAGTGCTCTGAGCGAAAGGATGGTGCGGCTCGCGACGAACGCTCAGCTTCGCACGCGCTTCGCACAGGCGGCTCAGGCGTCGGTGCGCCGCTGGACGCCCGCCCTCTTTGCTAAAAATGTCATCGAACTGGCCGAGCAACTGACGGGGGCGACCGTCCGTCCTCGCGCGGCCGCCGTCGAAAGCTAGTGCCCGCGGCTCGCACGGCCTCGCGTGGGCAATCTCAAAGGTTCGGCGCGAAAGTTTGATTGGTCTTCGTCATGACGCCGCGCTTGAGCGTGCGAACGACGGCGTATGCGGTGCTCATTCGTTCGACGCGCAGCCGTTGCTTGAGCGCCGCACCGAAGCCGTTGAGAAAGTGGAAGGTGGACGCGTTGCCGAAACCGTCGAAGTCGAAAGTCAGCTCACGACGGATCGCTTCCTGAACCGCCGTCCAGAGCAAGAGGCTGATCGTTCCGCTATGGGCGCCCGGACTTCGCGTCGAAATCAGGTAGTACATCGTGTGCCTGTCCCAAACGAGGCCGATTGCACCGACGAGCCGCGCGTGCTCGTACGCCCCCAGCAGGCATCCTGCGCGGCGCTCGACGAACGCGTTGACGAGCGCGCCCATGATCGCGCTGCCGTAGGCGTTCCGCCGCGATCGAGAGGCGAGGTTCGATTCGTAAAATCGCAGAAATTCGCTCGTATCGTCGATGGGCACGACCTCGAGCGCCTTGCGCGCGCTGCGGATCGCGTTGCGCGTTTTGGAATCCATGCGCGTCCATACCTCGCTCGCCCTGCAAAGCGGTGAGATCTGCAACGTGTAGCGTGCGGATACGGTAAAACCGTGCAGCGCGAATGCCAATGCATCCTTCACGTGATAGTCGAACAACTGCGAAAAACTCTCTACGCTGGGCAGTTGCTCGATGAGCCGCGACGTCACCTGCAAGCGGTAGCGCAGTTCGTGAGCGGCATCGAGCCCCATTGGCAGGATTGCCGGGCCTAACGTTCGCGTGAGGGGCGGCAGGCCGCAGACGCGCCATATGCCCTTGCGCGTGACGTGATAAGGCAATTCGCCGAGCACTTGATTGCCGTGGACGACTCGCGCCGATTTCCACTGCCCATCGGTCGCGATATCGAGCCACCACGGCTCGTGGAAAATCGACAGGGCCGACGAAGCGTCGAGCGGAGGGGACCCGCCCGCGATAGCAGACGCTATGTCGGGAACCCCGCGAAGTCGCAGCGCGCTTCCATCATAGGTGAACGTCACTTGGGTCTCCTCCCCACTGCTTTTCCTCGCGATGCAAGAGCCATACCACGCTTGTCGAGGGCGCCAACCGGGCAAGCTACATGCTTGCGGTGGGTATGGCGTTGATGAGGGTGGGACGACATGCTGGCCAGGGTTGCAACATTGCCGTATCCGGTCCGCGCGGCTGCCGGGGCTGCGCTTAGGCGCGAAGTGCGCAAGGTTCATTCGAGGGAGGAGTTCGCCGCATTACGTGATTCGTGGGAGGCGCTTGCCGCCAATGTCCCGGACTGCCCCGGGCATATGACGTTCGACTACTGCGAGCTCGCGGCTCAGCGCATATTGACGAAAGGCGGATCGGTCAGCGTGGCGATGGTGTTCAGCGGCTCGGCTTTAGTCGCCTTATGGCCTCTCGCAATCGTCACGAAGGGCTTGGTGCGCATGGCAAAAGGGCTGACGTGTGGAACCGGTGACGAATACGGTGGGCCGCTCGTCGATGCGCGCGCGAATGCCGCGGTCTATGCAGCGGCGGTCGCCGCGGTACGGCAAGTGGATGCCGATGTGCTCGAAGTCGCGCTGGTCCGGGACGGAAGCCCGCTGCAGCGCGCGCTCGATCAGGGCTTGCCGCAATCGTGGGTGCGCTCGCTGCTGCCCGAGCGGTGGCGGGGACTGCCTGGGTTCACTGCGTCGTTGCGCGACTTCCCGCGCTGGGACGATTACGTCTCGACTCGATCCAAGTCGCTTCGCAGCACGCTGCGGTACAGGCACAAGCGGCTCGATGCACAAGGTCGTGCGGAGTTCGGATGGTGCCGAACCGTCAACGACGCCGCGTTCGTGCTGAGGTGGCTCCTCGAAAACAAGCGAAGATGGGCCCGCGCGCATGGCGCCTACGTCCCCTATCTGCGTGACGATGGCCTGAGGGATTTCTTTGTCGCACTCGCACGGCGAACGGACCTGCGGACAACGCCGATCGTCTCCTATGTGCGTGTGGACGGCGTACCCGTTGCGGCGTCGATCAATCTCGTCGGAACGCGGACCGTCGAGGGACTCGTCACGACTTATGACGAGAGGTTTGCCGCCTGCTCGGTTGGTGCCTTGCTTGCGGAATTCCTCGTCAAATGGGCGCATTCGACGCATCGAAATTTCGACTTTCGACCGCTTTACGCCACTTACAAAGAAAGCTGGGCAAACTGCCGGACGTGGCATGAAACGAGGGTCGCGGTCATTCAGCCGCGCGGACGTCTCATCGAGCTTTCGCAGATCCTCGTTCTGCTCGGCCGTGTCAAGAGAAAGCTGCTTGGCGAGCGGGCGGCCTGAGCGACTTCGGCGGTTGCCAATGCTGGCGGCAAGCTGGCTGAATGCGCTAGCGACGGGTACCCGTTGCCAGCGATCGACCGCGTACGCGGACTTCCGGTATGCGCACAGCGTCGGCGGTGACGACCGGCGACCGGTGCGCGGACAGGCGGGGTATAGGTTCCGCTGGTAAAAAATGGCGCACGAATGCGACAAATAACGCAAACGTTTGCGAATTGAAGGCGCAAACGATTAACGAATTGAGCACCATTTTTTTCAAGGTCAGATTGACAAAATTTGACTATTTGCTGGACCAATCTGTTTATAATGCGCTCCGCTCGGGGAAGCGCTGCCACAGCTGGCGCGCCTTCAGGAGACCATTTCCAGCGGCATCGACCGTCGAGGCATCTGTCGAGGCTGTCCGCATCGGGCATTCGTCTAGCGTCAAAGCGTTTTATCGTTTCTGCGGGGCTTTGCCTTGGGGGCGAAAAAGCGTTAACGAAACGTTAACAAAACGTTAACAAAACCAAGACTATGGCCGCGCGAATATTGTCGATATTTGGTACACGCCCGGAAGCCATCAAAATGGCTCCGCTCGTCATGCAGCTCGAACGGGAAACGGAGATCGAATCGATCGTCTGCGTGACGGGGCAACACGGCTCGATGCTCAGTCAGGTGCTCGACCTGTTCGGTCTCGTGCCGAGCTACGACCTTGCGCTGATGAAAGTCGACCAGACGCTCAATGGCCTGACTGCCCGCCTCGTTGCCGCGCTCGACGAAGTCCTCATCGCCGAACAGCCCGATCGTGTGCTCGTCCACGGCGACACGACGACAGCCGCTGCCGCGGCGATCGCGGCTTTCCATCGCGGCATTGCGATCGGACATGTCGAAGCCGGGTTGCGCACAGGCAATATGCGGCAGCCCTGGCCCGAGGAAATGAATCGCCGCGTCGTGGACGTCATGAGCGACCTGATGTTTGCACCGACTGCACGCTCGAAGGCGAACCTCGCGGCCGAGCGGCTGCAAGGCAGGATCATCGTGACGGGGAACACGGTGATCGACGCGCTGCTGGCGACCGCTGCCCGCATAGACGGCGATGCGGCGCTGCGCAGCCGACTCGATGCCGAATTGCCGACGCTCGACGATACCTTGCCTTTGCTGTTGGTCACGGGGCACCGCCGAGAGAGCTTCGGCGACGGCTTTGCCCGCATCTGCGAAGCGCTCAACGACCTGGCCCGTACCGGGCGCGTGCAGATCGTCTACCCCGTCCACCTCAATCCGAACGTGCGCGGCCCGGTGCAGGAGACGCTCGGCAGCGTGCCCAACGTCCACCTCATCGAACCGCTCGATTATCTCGGATTCGTCAGGCTCATGCAGCGCGCAGCGATCATCCTGACCGACTCAGGCGGTGTGCAGGAGGAGGCGCCGGCTCTCGGCAAGCCGGTGCTCGTGATGCGCGACGTGACCGAGCGTCCGGAGGCGGTGGAGGCCGGCACTGTGCGCCTCGTCGGCACCAGTCGCCGTGGCATCCATGACGCGGTGCTGGCCTGTGTCGAACAGCTTGGCGATTCGCGCGCCGCTTTGCCGCGCAATCCATATGGCGATGGCCGGGCATCCGAACGGATCGCGGCCGTGCTGGCCGGCCGACCCTATGACGAGTTCGGGAGCGACGCCATGCCAGTCGTAGCCGCCGCCGCGTGCGCACAATCCGCGCGCCTCGAGCTCAACGCGCACGCCGACGCCGAATTGCCCTGAATACGCCGTCGCGCGCACCGTGCGCGCCCGGTCCCGTTGCCCTTTTCGACATCAGACCATCGTGAATCCAGCTCTCGCATCGTGCGCCGATCGTGCGCCAGGTATACGCCGTAACCCGGTTTTCGGTCGCCTGACCGTCGCCGCTTCGTGGCTGCTAGGCTGCTCGCTCGCGGCTGTGGGCAGCGGCGCGGCGGCGCAACCGGCCGCACCCGCGGCGGCTTCCGCCGTCGAGGCGCCAGCGCGCATCGGAGACTTCGCGCAGGCGCTCGCCAACCCGGGCAACAGCGTGATCGCGCGCACCGTCGTGTTGAGCCGCCTCGGCGTGCGCGACACGGTCCTGCTCGACGCGCCGCAATCGATCCGCGAATACTATTTGCCGGTCCCCGCCGGCGTGCCGCTCGACGGCGCCGAATTGCACGTCGATGCCGACTATCTGCGCGCCGACGGCGGTCGGACGACGATGCTGGTCTCGCTCGATGGCTCGCCCGTATTCGCCCGCGGCTTCACGCAGCCGAGCGGCGACGCGGCCGCCGCGCTCGGCGTGAGCGGCGATCCGCGTGCGAGCGGATTTGTCCGCGTCGCATTCACGTGGTCGTCGGTGATCGATAACGCGGTGTGCGCGGACCAGACCGCGATCGGCAATGTGCTGCGCGTCGCGCCGACCACGCGCCTCACGTATCGCTACGACACGAACGACGTGAAAGACCTGCGCACGGCGTTGACGGCGTTGCCGCAAACGCCGTCGATCGTCGTCGCGGGGCAGCACGTTGATGCGCCGAGCTACGATGCCGCCTGGCGCGCCGCCGCACTGATGCAGCGCGACGGACGCGAAGTCTCGATCCATGCCTGGCCGAAAGTAGGCGACACAATCGACCTCGGCACGCTCAACGTGCCTGCCGCGCTGCGCGTATTGCCCGCTTTCGCCGCGCTCGCGGCAGGCGGAAACCACCGGCTCGCGAGCGATGCGGAAATTGGCGCGTTGGTCGCACTCGCGCCCGAGCGCGTATGGTCCGCCAACCTGATCGTCGCCGACGATGCGCTGCGCGCGGCGCTCAACGCATCGCTCGACGCATTGCAAGCGCAGGCCCAAAGCGTCTCTCGCGAAGATGCCGACGCGCTCGACGCGTGGCGCAAGCTTGCGCTGGCGCCGCTTGCGACGCCGCTGGCGGCGGGGGAAACCCGGCTCGTGCATCTCGGCGGGCAGGCGGCGATCGTCGTAAGCGACAGCAAGGCGATCGACGTGCTCGCGCAAGCATGGCGTCCCGTCGATGTATCGGACCAGCTCGTCGTGCACGACATCGAGAGCGGCGCGAACGGCAAGGCCGACGTCGTCGCGCTCGCAGCGCTGGGCGGCGAGCCGCGTTCGGTCGACGTTAGAGGCGAGGCGTCGTGGAGCGCGGCCTTCGACACGGGCGCCGTTGCGAGCGCCGGACGTCTGCCCAAGGACGTCGTGCTCGATCTGGCCGCCGCGCCGAACAGCTCCGGCAACCGGCCGGTCGCTTCGATCTACTTCAACGACGTGCTGATCGGCGCGAAGCTGCTCGACGCGAATGGCCGCACGCAACGCGTCGTAGCCGCCATTCCGCCCTACGCGCTGGCCGCGCGCAACGTGCTGCGCGTGACGTTCAAGCGTCCGCCCGACGGCGGCTGCACGACCCGGCTCGGGTACCCGGTCGCCGTGCTGCCGAGCAGCCATCTGACGCTCGCGCGCGGCGACGGCGACGACAGTTTCACCGGCATGGTGGCGCGCTTCGCGCAGAGCGCCAACCTCATGATCCCCGCGTCGTATCTCGCCGACGCGCCCGCGACACTGCGGCGCGTGGCGCGCCTCGCGGACGCGGTCGGTGTCGCCCCGCAGCGAGCCGTGCTCACCGTGACGCCCGACGGCCAGGATGCGACGCCGGGCGGACCCTTCTTCGCGATCGACGTGCCGCTTGCCGGCGCCAAATCGCATGTGCGCGTCGCCAACGATGGGCTCTCGATTCTGGGCCCCGACGAGGCGCCGCTCTACGATGTCGGCGGTGTCGCGAAGCTGACGGGCATCGGCGTGCTCGATGTGGAGCATGCGGGCGGCACGGCGGGCGTGGTGTATCGCAGCGTCGGCAAGCACGCACCGATCCTGCCGACGTCGTTTCAGCTTGCGCGAGGCGACGTCGCGGTGATCGACAGCAGCGGCGTGCTGCGGCAGCTCGATACCGTGCACGCGGGCTCGTTGCCGGAAGGCAGCGCCGCGACCCCGTGGACGCAGCAGTGGCTCATGTGGGTCGTGCCGGCCGCGATCGTAGCCGCCTTCGCCGTATTGCTCCTGCTGGCTTCGTTCGTGCGCCGGAGCAAGGAGCGCAACCGGGCCGGCGAGTGAGCTTGGACGCCATGGATCTCTACGCCGCCTACTACGCTGCGCAGTACTACGACTGGCTGCGTTCGTGCGCATGCTTGATTGCGGTGCTGATCCTGCTTTCGAGCGCCGACGATCTCTTCGTGGACCTGTGGTACTGGGTCCGCGAAGCGTGGCGCACGGCGACGATCAAGCGCGTGTATCGGCCGCTGACGGTCGAGCAGCTCCATGCGCGCGCGGAACAGCCGCTGGCGATCATGGTGCCCGCCTGGCTCGAGTACGACGTCATCGCGGCGATGATCGAGGACATGGTGCGCGTGCTCGACTATCGCAACTACATCGTATTCGTCGGCACCTACCGCAACGATGCGCGCACGATCGCGGAAGTGGAGCGCATGCGGCGCCGCTACCGTCAGTTGCGTCGCGTCGAGGTGCCGCACGACGGCCCCACCTGCAAGGCCGATTGCCTGAACTGGGTGATACAAGCGATCTTCAAATACGAGCGCGAAGCAGGGATCGAGTTCGCGGGGGTCGTCCTCCACGACAGCGAAGACGTGCTGCATCCGATTGAGCTGAAGTTCTTCAACTACCTGCTGCCGCGCAAGGACATGATCCAGCTGCCGGTGGCATCGCTCGAGCGGCATTGGTACGAACTCGTGGCCGGCACCTACATGGACGAGTTCGCCGAATGGCATGCGAAGGATCTCGTCGTGCGCGAGAGCCTCGCGGGCGCCGTGCCCTCGGCGGGCGTCGGCACCTGTTTTTCGCGGCGCGCGCTGCTGGCGCTCGTGGCCGCGACGCAAAACCAGCCATTTAATACGGAAAGCCTCACGGAGGATTACGACATCGGCGCGCGCCTGCGCAAACTCGGCATGCAGTCGATCTTCGCGCGCTTCCCGGTGCAGTTCCGCTCGCGCCGCACGGCGTGGTTCGGGTTCGGCAAATCGCGCGAGGTGACGATCACGATGCCGCTTTGCGTCCGCGAATTCTTTCCGGACACATTGCGCACGTCGTATCGGCAGCGCGCACGCTGGGCCCTGGGTATTGGCCTCCAAGGCTGGAAGCTCACGGGCTGGTCCGGTTCGCTCGCGAACCGCTATCTGCTGTTCCGCGATCGCAAGGGAATCGTGGCCGCGTTCGTCAGCATCGCCGCGTACGTGCTGTTGATTCAGTTTCTGATCTTCATGGCCGCGGGCGCGATGGGGCTCGCGCCCGATCTGCCGCGATCGCCGTTCGTCGATTCCCGATGGATGCAGACCGTGCTCTGGCTCAACGGTGTCGCGGTGATCCTGCGTGTCGTCCAGCGCGTCTACTTCGTCACCCGGCTCTACGGCTGGGAGCACGGCTTGATGTCGATCCCTCGCATGGTGGTCGCCAATTTCATCAACTTCCTCGCCGTATCCCGTGCCTGGCGGCTCTTTCTCGCGCATCTCGTTACCGGCAAGCGGCTGGCCTGGGACAAGACGATGCACGACTTTCCGTCGGCGGACGGCCTGACGGGCGGCCGCCGTCAGCGGCTCGGGGAATTGCTGCTGTCGTGGCAGGCGATCGACTCGGAGCGGCTCGAGCAGGCACTCGGCGAAAGCCACGCGCGCGAAGCACCCCTTGGGCGCGTGCTGATGGCCAAAGGCTGGCTCGACGAAGAAACGCTCGCCGAAGCCATTGCGTTTCAGGCCGACTTACCTCGCGGCAGGCTGAACATCGAGCGGTTGCCGCTCGATGCCGATCGTTTGCCGCTCGATACGATCGTGCGCCATCGGGTGTTGCCGCAGGCCGATGAGTCGGACCCGTCGGGGGAGCATACGGTGCTCTTGACTGCAAGCCCCGTCGCCGAGGCAGTACTCGTTGAAATCGGCGCAAGCGTCCGGGGCTCCGTCACGCAACACATCGTCCGCGAAGGGGAGATTGCAGCAGGATTGCGTGCGCTGCGCGGCGTCGCCACGATGGCTGCCGTGTCCGACGGGGCGGCCGCAGACGATGGCGTCGCGCCTGTGCCGACGCGCGGCGTGCCGCTCCTTGGCGATCTGCTCATCGAGCACGGTCACGTGAGTCGTGAGGCTTTCGAAACCGCCATGCAGCACTATCGCCCAGAAGAGCACGGTCGCATCGGCGACTACATGGTGGCGTGCGACGTGATCTCGCGTGACGCGCTCGAAAACGTCATCCAGGAACAGCGCCGTCTGCAAAGCGCATTGGCGGCAACGCAATGATCGAATCGATTCTCAAACGGCGCGCGGCGCTCACGCGCTCGATCGCGGCAAACGCTTGCCGAGTGTTGCGCGCAAGCGACCCGGCGTCCCCGTTCCGGCGAAACACCCATCCGTCGTCGATGCCCAGCCGGACCGTCACGCGAGCGGCGCTGGCCTTCGCCCTGGCAGCGGGTCTCTCCTGCGCGGGCGGTGCGGCGCTTGCGCAACCTGCCGCCCATGCGCAAGCGGCGGGCGTCGAGCGTATCCCGCTGCCGCTCGAAGGCGCCGCCTACCGTGTTGCGCAGGAAGCGTATGCCGCCTATGGGCGAGGCGACTATAAGCTCGCGATCGCACGCGCGCGCGAAGCAATCCGCCAGCGGCCCGATGTGGTATCGCTGCGCCTCTTGCTTGCCAACGTGCTTGCCGCGCAGCGCCGCTATGGCGAAGCGAGCCGGTCGCTGCGCGAGGCCATCGCGCAACTCGGCGCGGACCACGCGCTCGTTTCGCGACGCCGGCAGATCGACGCGCTCGGCGCATCGACGCGCGCCGTCGCACGTGCGGGCCATTCGAAGCCGGCGGCCGATCCCGACCGATTGACCGGCGCCGCCTATAGCGCCGCGCAGCAGGCCTACAAGGCGTACAACGCGAAGGACTTCGCGAGCGCGGTCAAGTATGCGCAAGAGGCGATCGCGCTGCGTCCCGATGTGCTGCGGCTGCGTCTGCTGCTGATCGACGCGGCCGGCGCCGCCGGCGATGACAAGCTCGCGTGGGACGCCGACGTCGACGCCGTGAAGCGCCTCGGCGACAACGAAGATCTGCGCCTGCGGCGTCTGTTCGTCGGTTCGCGGCTTTCGCTGAAGGCGTCCGTCGATGCGTACGACGCTCGGGCAAAGGGCGATTTCGCGGGCGCGGAGCAGGCGGCGCGCAATGCGGTCGACTATGCGCCGGACGCAATCGATTATCGGATCGAGCTCTTCGACGTGCTCGCGGCCCAGCGCGAGTGGCCGGCGCTCGAGGCGGCGGCGAGCGACGCGATCGTCTACGACAACACCGAACTGATGCCGTATGTCTTCCGCGCATACGCACGGGCCGCGCAGCAGCGATTCGACGCGGCCGAGCCGGACCTCGACCAGGTCTTCCGCGACAACGACGCCACGCACGCGAGTCAGAACATCGCGCGCGCGATCGCGGCCGACATCTGGATCGAGGAGGGCCGACCGCAGCGTGCGCTCGAGAAGCTCACGGCGCTGCGCCCGACCGGGGACGATAGCGATGCGCTGATCGTCGAGCGGATCGATCGCGCGCGGCGGCGTATCGGCGCGGCCGCACGCACGTCGGCGGGTGCCGCGGCATCCGCACCGGCGGCTGCTTCGACCGCTTCGGCTGTTTCTACCGCAGTGGGCGCTTCGTCTGCTTCACGCGTTGCATCTACTTCCACTGCTTCGCCTGCGACCCCGGTCGATGCCCACGCGCTCGCCGCGCAGGTGGCCGCGAATGCGCGCCCGTCCGTCGAATGCGACGTCGACGAGTTTGGTGCCGGCTGCGATCCATCGCCGGCGGATCCGGGATTCGCGGCGGCACGCGCGTCCGAGCGGGCCGCCGAGCGCGGCGACAAGAAGGGCGCCGTGCGCTTCGCGCGGGACGCCGTCGCGGCCGCGCCAACGAGCGCGTTACATCGCATGGAGCTCGTCGATGCGCTCGACGATGCGGGCCAGACGAAGGAGGCCGCTACCGAGGCGCGCGCGATGGTCCGCGACGGCATGCTCGACGCGCTGACGCCGATTTCGGCGGCGTACGTTGCGCTGCGCGCCGGCGACGACAAGCGTGCCGTGCGCGATTTCCGACGCGCGGCGAAGAGCGGCAAGCTGTCGGCCGACGAGTTCGCCGACGCGGGCTACGCCGGTCTCGCGGCGGACCACGATGCCGATGCGGCACGCTATTTCGAGCGCGCGATCGACGCGTCCTCGGGCGCGAAGACGAGTTCACCGGCGGCGCGCCAGCAAGTCGAGGACCTGCGCAGCGCGCACGCCGAGGCGACGCGCAAGTGGGGCTTCGAAGCCTCGCTTGGCTACCGTAGCGCCGGGCTGCAGTCCGGTTTCACGGCGACGCCGTCGCCGACGATCACGAACAACTGGCAGGCGGGTGTCGAGGCGTACTGGCGGCCGTTCGGCAGTCTCGGCGATCGGCTGTTCGAAGTCTATGCGCGCGGCGACGAAAGCTTCGGCGTGAAGGGCGGGGACGCGAGCGGCGCGAGCACGCTCGAGGCGGCGTTCGGCGCGCGTGCGAAGCCGTTCGCGGATCTCGATGCGATCGTCGCGTTCGAGCGGATCGTGGCGATCGGCTCGCGGGCGCAGGGCGACTGGCTTGCGCGGATTGGCTACTCGGGCGGCATCGGCACCGAGCGGCGCATCGACGTGCCGTCCTGGTGGACGGTCCAGGGGTACGCCGAAGCGGGGCACTTCGTCAACGCGGGCTCGACGTATGCGACGGCGAGCCTCGAAGCAGGGCGCACGTTCCGGATTGACCGCGTAACGCCACGCTGGACGGTGTTCCCGTATGCCGTGATCGGCGCCGACTACGACTCGAGCATCGACCGCAGCATCCCGCTCGGCGCGGGGCTCGGCGTGTCGACGCGCTATGTGTTCCGCGACAGCAAGTACGATGCGCCGCGCTCGTATGTCGACCTCTCGCTGCAATACCGGCTCAGGTTGGCAGGCGACGATCGTGCGCGCGGGGTGTTTTTCGAAACGGTGTTTTCTTACTGATCGGCGCGCGTGCGACGGTGCGACCGTGCATGCGGCGCCGCGTGGTCCTCTGATGCAGTACGACGAAGCAATGATGAACGAACGCAAGATGAAGATGAAGCAATCGAATTTGAGCCTGAGCGTTGCACGTTGCGCGGCGGCCATCGCGCTTGGCGCGATCGTCGCGCCGAACGTGGCGAGTGCCGCGGCACAAGACGTGGCGAACCTCTACGGTCCGCAGCCGCCAGCCGATGCCACTTATCTGCGCGTCGTGAACCTCTCGGGGCAGGCGGT
Organism: Trinickia sp. EG282A; assembly: GCF_040965455.1. Classification (NCBI taxonomy): domain Bacteria; kingdom Pseudomonadati; phylum Pseudomonadota; class Betaproteobacteria; order Burkholderiales; family Burkholderiaceae; genus Trinickia; species Trinickia sp. EG282A. The sequence continues at coordinate 805,082 of NZ_JBFRCC010000004.1, forward strand.
CCGCGTCGCGCTGCCCGGCAGCGCGCGCGCCGGCGTCCTCGCAGCGGGCGCGGCGACGAAGCTGAGCGTCGTCACGGCGGGTACTCCGTTGCGCGTGGCCGTCGACGGCAAGGACTTCGCGCCTGAGCCGAGCGCCAAGGCGCCGGCCGATGCGCCCGCGGCGACGAACGCGACAGCCGGGACGGTCATCACGGTTGCGCTCACGCGCGACGCCGAGGGCTGGCACACGCAGCGGATCGCGCTGCCCTACGCACGTACCGACGCATTGCGTGCGACCTTGCGCGTCCTCAACTTCGCGGGCGGGTGCGACGGCAAAGTGATCGTCGACGGCAGCCATGCGGCCGTCTTCGCGAACGTCCCCGCCACCGAGGCGGCGGAGCGCACGATCAACCCTGTCGCCGCGAATCTCGTCGGGCAATGCGGTCCGGCGTCGACGGCGGCGTTCGCGCTGCCGAAACTCGCGGCGGGCGACAGCTACACGCTAATACTCTCGGGCTCCTCGGCGAGGCCGGTGCTGAGCGGCACCCGCGACGAGCTGGCTTGGCCCGCGCCCGCGAATTGACGCAACGCCGCGCACGTTGTGCAGTTGCGGCCGCCCCGGCGGCCCACCCGAATTTCGAATGCAGACGAACCCGACCCTCGACATGAAATCGACGACGATACGTCAACCCGGCACCCTCGATACCGCTCATGACGCGCGGCGCCGCCGTCTCTTGCTTGCGTTCGCGGCCCTGCCGCTCGCGAGCCTGCCGTTCGTGCCGCGCACGGCGCGTGCGGCGCAGCAGGCCGTGATCGAAGGCCGCGATCGATGGCTCTTTCCGGGCTGGGAGAGCTTCGTCGAAGACGAGACGGCCGCTTGCCTGCGCATCGTCGATCTGATCGGCAAGGTGGCCGACAAAATGACCGCGCGCGGAATCCACTGCACGACCGTGATCGCGCCGCTCAAGGCGCGCGCGAGCGCTGACAAGCTGGCTGACGGACAAGCCGTATCCGATGCGGTCATGAAGCGCTACGCGGCGCTCTTTGCGCACGCGGCGGAAATCAAGCTCGACATGGTGGACGGCGAGGCGGCGCTCAAGGCCGTGGATACGAGTGCGGACAACACGTACATCCGTGCCGACTACCACTGGTCCGCCCATACGTCGGAGGCCTTCGCCGATGCGACGGCCGAGCGCCTGCGCGCGAGCAAGGTGCTCGATGGCGCGCACGGCGACGGTACGCCGCTCGGCGATTGGACCGAAGAGGTCAATTACGGCGACCTCGCCAATCTTCTGCCGCCGGAGCGCAAGCGCGCGATCGGCAAAGACCGATTCATCGTCCGCCAGGAGCAGGCCGAGGGCGGACTGCTCGCGGGCGCCGCGCCCATCGTGCACGTGGTCGGCAACAGCATGGTGCAGCCGTATCTCGGCTTTCCGCAGAAACTCTCGAACGTGCTCGAGCTGCCGGTCGGACTCACTTGGACATTCGGCGATACGGGACCGTGGAAGACGCTCGTCGATTATCTGGAATCGGCTGACTTCAAGCAAAACACGCCGAAGGCGATCGTCTGGCAGTTCAACGAAGGGCAGATGATGTTTGGCCCCGGCGCGACGGGCCAATGGGATCCGAAGTCGATCCAGCCCGACGGCGACTGGCTCGCACGCGTCGAGAAGGCGCTCGCCTGATGAGCACGACGGTCGATCAGGGGGCACCGGCCGATCAGCGCACCGCCCAGACGGCGGCCGCGGATCGCTCCGGGGCCGGGGGCAGCGGTCCCTCCGGCGAGGCGCGCGCACACCGGCGCATGGCCTGGTGCGTGGTCGTGTTGCTCGCGGCCGGGCTCGCGCTGGCCGTCGCATCGCTCGCGCGGCTCACGCGCGACGATCCGGCATTCGATCTTGCGTCACGCGCCGCCTGGCGTGACGGCAGCGTCCTGCACCGCATCGATCGCGCGATCGACGTGCCCTATGCACCTTTTCTGCGGCGGTGGCAGGCCGCGCTGCACTACCGGTTGCTCGGCGATCTCGGATCGCAGGTGCGCGAGGGTTGTCCCGGCTGGCTCTTTTATGCGGATGGGTTGCGCCCGCCCCCCGCCACCGCGAACGTCGAGCCCGTCGACGCGGCGCTGAACGCGCGCGTGGCGACGCTGCACCGTTATGCCGAGGCGCTCCGCAGCAACGGCATCGCGCTCGTCGTCGTGACGGTGCCTGACAAGGCGCGCGTCGAGACGGCGGCGCTCTGCGGCTTACGGCAAGACCCGCGGATGACGATGCGTTTCGACGCATGGCGCCATGCACTCGCGGCGGCCGGCGTCGCGCACGTCGATCTGCTTGACGCACTGCGCGCGGCCCGGCCCGCGTTCTATCGCACCGACGTCCATTGGAATGCCGCGGGTGCGCAAGCGGCCGCCGATGCGGTCGGCGCGAATGTGCTCCCGATTTTGGGCGCGCGCGGCGACGTGCGTTTCACGACCGAGCGCGCACGCACGGCGACGCCGCGCGTCGGCGATCTGCTGAAGCTGGCCGGGCTCGGCGACGTCCCCGACGGCTGGCGCCCGGCGCCCGATCTCGAGGTGGACGAAACGATGCACGCGCAAATAAGCGGCGGCCTGCTCGACGATGGCCCGCCGCCCGAAGTGCTGTTGGCGGGCAGCTCGTTCTCGCGTCGCAGCGCGTTTGCCGAGCGGCTCGGCGCCGCGCTCGGACGCGAGGTCTGGAACACGAGCCTCGACGACGGCCAATTCGATCGCGCGCTGGCGGCGCAATGGACGCAGCGCGCGAGCTGGCCGAAGAGCCTGCGTGTCGTCGTCTGGGAGATGTCGGAAGACGCGCTCTCGATGCCGCCGGGGGACGCACGCGTTGCCGATGCGTCCCGCGACCAAAAGAACTGAACTCCGACGATGCTATTCAACTCGTTCCTGTTCCTCACGCTGTTCCTGCCGATCGCGCTGGCGGGCTACTACACCGCCGGTGCGAGGCATCCGCGCGCCGCGGCTCTCTGGCTCTGCGCGGGGTCCATCGTTTTCTACGGTGCGTGGAACCCCGCGTTCGTCGGCTTGCTCGCGATCTCGATCGCGTTCAACTATGCGATGAGCCGGGCGATCATGGCCGCCGCCCCGAACTCGCGCGCGCGACGCGCATGGCTCGCGTTCGCGATCGCGATCGATCTCGGCGTGCTGGTTCGATACAAGTACCTCGCGCTGCTAGCGGGCACCTTAATCGAATGGACCGGCATCGTGCCGCACGGTGCGCTCGCGCTCGCGGCGCAGAGCGTGGCGTTGCCGCTCGGCGTGTCGTTCTTTACTTTCACGCAGATCGGCTATCTACTCGACTGCAATGCGCGCATCGTGAAGACGCCCGATGCACTCGGCTTCGTGCAGTTCGTCACGTTCTTTCCGCACCTGATCGCGGGACCGATCCTGCATCACAAAGAGATGATGACGCAGTTCGCGCAGCCAGAAACGTACCGATGGCGCGCCGAAAACTTTTCAGTCGGCGCGACGGTGTTCGCGATGGGGTTGGCGAAGAAGCTGCTGCTGGCCGATCCGATCGCACCATTCGCCGACGCGGGCTTCGCGGCGCCCGGCTCGTTGCAGACGCTGGCGGCGTGGGGCACCTGCCTCGCCTATGCTATGCAGCTCTACTTCGATTTCTCAGGCTACTCGGATATGGCCGTGGGGCTTGCCAAGCTGTTCGGCGTGCGGTTTCCGCTCAACTTCAATTCGCCGTTCAAGGCCACGAGCATCATCGACTTCTGGCAGCGCTGGCATATGACGCTCACGCGTTATCTGAGCGCCTACCTCTACTACCCGCTCGCGATGCGCATCAACCGGCGCCGTGCCGCGCGCGGTCGAACGACGGGGCGCGCGGCCCAGCAATCGGTCCCGGGGTTCGCTACGACGGTCGCGGTGCCGACGTTCTACACGATGGGTCTCGCCGGCATTTGGCATGGCGCCGGCTTGCAGTATCTGATCTACGGGCTGCTCCACGCGGGCTATCTGACCATCAACCATGCGTACCGGGCCTGGCGCGCCGAGCCGCCGACCGCAACCGCGGCATCGGGGGCTCGCGCCGTGCCGCGCACGGGCTTCGCGGCGCGGCTGCGCCACGTCGCGAACGTTCTGGTCACGTTCGTCGCGGTGCTCGTCGCCTTCGTGTTCTTCCGCGCGCACGGCATGGACGACGCATGGGCGTTGTTGAAGGGGATGCTCGGCTTGCGCGGTATCGAGTCGATCGATGTGTGGCCGATCGGGCATGCATCGATCGACATCGGCGCGCTCGAAGTGCTGCGGCTTACGCTGGGCCGAACGCTGCCCGCGCTGCAGATCGCCGCGCTGCTTGCGATTGCCTGGTTCGCGCCGAATTCGCATCAACTCATGGGCCGCTTTTCGCCGGCACTCGATCGCGCCGCGCTCGACGTGCCCGCGTGGCTCGTCTGGCGTCCGTCGTGGCGCTGGGCAGTCGTGACGTTCGCGCTGCTGTTCGTCTGCGCGGCGCAGTTGCACGGCGAAGTGCGCTTTCTTTATTTCCAGTTCTAAAAGGGGATACCCCATGCGTTCAACGTCTGAGCTGCTCGCCGAAGTGAAAGAGATCGTCGAATCGGTCGTGCTGCGCGCGGTCGAAGTCGATACGCCGCTCATCGAGTCGGGGCTCGTCGATTCGGTGTTGGCCGTGGAAATCGTGCTGCGCGTCGAGGTCGTGCTCGGCGTGCATGTGCCGCCGACCGAAATCGCCGAGCACCTCGCGACCGTGCAGGCGCTCGCGTCGTTCGTCGCTGAGAATCCGTAGAGCGGCCGCCATGCGTTTCGATCTGGCTACGAGTCGTTTCGTCGATACATCGCTGCGCCCGGACGCGAGCGCAGTCGTCGGCGCGGACCGCACATTGAGCTGGCGCGAGCTCGAGGCCGAGGCCTCGGCGTGGCGCGACGCGGCTGTGGCGGCGGGCTATGGCGCCGACACACCCGTGATCGTGCACGGACACAAGGAAGCGGCGTTCTTCGTCGCGATGACGGGCGCGTTGCTGCTCGGTGCACCGTTCGTGCCGCTCGATACCATCTATCCGGAAGAGCGCATGCATCGCATCGCGCGTACGCTCGACGCTCACGCGTACTTCGATGCGCGCAGCGGCACCTTCGAGTCATTCGACGAAAGACGATCAACGCGCACGCCGGCGTTGCGCGAGACCTCGCTCGCGTACGTGCTCTTCACCTCGGGCACGACCGGGGAGCCGAAGGGCGTGCAGATCGGGCGCGAGAGCGTCGAGGCGCTCGTCGATTGGATGGCGGCCGACTTCGGGCTCGGCACGAATCCGGTATTCCTGAATCAGGCACCGTTCAGCTTCGATCTTTCGATGTACGAAGTATTCGCCACGCTCGCCCTCGGCGGAACGATCGTGCTTGCCGAGCGCACCGTGGCCGTGCCAGGCCCCGCGTTCGTCGAGCTCCTCGCGAGGGAGCAGGTCGATACCTGGGTCTCCACACCGTCGTTCGCGCAACAGCAGTTGCTCCATCCGCGATTCACGCAGGAGGCGCTGCCCGCGATACGCAGCTTCCTTTTCTGCGGGGAAGTCCTGCCTGTTCCGCTTGCGCGGCGGCTGCGCGAGCGCTTTCCAGACGCGCGCATCATCAACACCTACGGACCGACCGAGGCCACCGTCGCGACAACATGGATCGTCGTCGACGACACGGTCCTGGCCGCGCATCCCGAGCGTCTGCCGATTGGATACGCGCGTCGCTCGGGGGCGGTGTTCATCGATGATGGCGAGCTTTGCATTGCCGGGCCGCACGTCATGCGCGGCTATCTGAACCGCGCCGATCTGAACGCCACGCGCATGTTCACGCATGATGGCATGCGCGCTTTTCGGACCGGCGACCTCGGCAGCGTTGAGAGCGACGGGCTGCTTTTTTGCCAGGGGCGCATCGACGATCAAGTCAAAGTCGGCGGTTATCGCATCGAGCTCATGGAGATCGACGCGGCGCTGCGCGCGCTGGACGGCGTTGCGAGCGCGGCAGCCGTCGCGCTGCGCAGGCCCGACGGCACTGTTGCACGCATCGTCGCGTTCATCGCCACGGGCAGGGACGACGGCGTATTGCCCCAAGCACTGCGCGATTGGAAAACGCAGCTCGCGACGCATCTGCCGCCTTATATGATTCCTTCGGAGCTGCTTGCGTGTGAGTCGTTGCCCGTGTCGGTCAACTTCAAGACGGATCGGGCGAGGCTCGCTCTGGAATACCGTAGTCGCAGCAGTGCTCGCCCAGCGAGCAATGAACAAGGTGAGCGTGGAGGTCATGTCATAGCCGGTCCGGCGGCAAGCTGATGCGTAATTCGACGATTGTTTCCGAGGCACGCTCTGAATTGGTGTCGCCGCGTCGCCGCGCGCTCATTGCCGCGGGCCTCTGCGCGGCATTGCCGATCGGCTGCGCATCGAGACCGCTCGACCAGCCGCAAGCGCTGGCGCAGGGCATCGTTTGGCAAATCGACGACGACCATCTCGATCCGCGTGGCGACTGGGACCGGCTGGGCGTGACGGACCTGCTCGTGCAGTGGACGGCCGTCGACGATCTCTCGTTTTTGCCGGGCACGGCGACGCATCGGAAGAGCCGGTTGGCCGGTCTCACAACGTCGGAACATTTGCCCGACTGGACACGCATTGCCGGCGAGCCGTGGGCGCGCAATGTCATCGTCGGTCTCGCGGGGCGCTTCGATGAGACGACGGCGCGCGCGAGAGTCGCGCGATTGATCGCGCAGTCCAAACAACTTGCCACCGTGTTGCCGCCTGGCCATATCGACGGGTACTACTTTCCCGTCGAAGTCGACCCGACTTGGGCCGGCGCTCGAGCGCTCGGGCCGCTGCTCGAGCAATTACCGCGGCCGCTCTGGATCAGCGTGTACGAAAACTCGAACATTGGCGGACAGGCGCTCGCCGACTGGCTGACGCGCTGGCTGCCACCTGATGTCGGGGTGTTCCTGCAGGACGGCTGCGGCGTCGGCGTGCGAGGGCCCGCGGCGGCGCGCGCCTATGCCGACGCGCTCGCGGCGCGGCGCGGCAAGGAGCGCACGCGGATCATCGCCGAAGCGTTCCGCCCCGCGCAAAAAGGCGCGTTCCGGCCGGCTACAGCGGCCGAGCTGGCGCCGCAACTGCTTGCGTATCGCGGCTACCGCGTCTACCTGTTCGACGGCCCGCATTACGTGTCCGCGCAACTCGTGCGGGATCTGCTAGAAGAGGCGGCGCGGCGCTGAGGCACGCGTGCGGCAGGGACATTGCGCGCGAGGCTGACAATTCTAAAAAATTGCAAACTCGCTGGCTGGCTCGAGGTTTTATGTAGACAAAAGTTCCGGCTTCGAGCAAAGTTCGGGTAAGCACTTACTCGAACGCGCATTGAGCGAGGATGATGAACGCCGCGAGCGGACGTCGTTGAGGCAAACGTTTGCGGGCAAAGGGAAGTGAGACTGGGTGCGCTTCAGCGAGGCTTCTAGTCCTCGAGGCAGGGGCCCACTTGGTGATGCAACGGGGGCAACGACGATCGAGATCTTTAGTACAACTAAATAACTATCGAGTGCATGGCCAGCTTGAGAGATGTGGCTGTTTTGATGAGGCGTCGGCTGCAATAGCGTCAAAACAAGGCATCCCCTCGAGGTTTGCGGTTCGCGCGCAGGGGTAAGGATTTTCCTAAAGGCGTGTAATCCAATAGCCGTGCTTTTGTGAAAGATTGCAAAATCGAGATTTGTTCCTCGCGCGTCGTCTGGACAAAAGGCGTCTCATATTGCAAAGTGAATTTGAGCGCTTAAAGCAGAGTCGTTCGGCGCCGAGGAAGCGCTTGGGGGTGTGTGGCAGGCGGGGAAGTGGTGGCGGACCCGCGGCCAGGTTGTCAATAAAAATAAGGCGGTTTAGCGACGTGCATCGCACGATGCCGCGCACGGGGCAATCGTCACCGCAGTACTACTGAGGGCACGATAACTATGAGCGTTATCAGCGGAAAACATTGGGGCGAAACTCTAGAACGAGAAGAAGCGGATTCTTCCAATCGGACCATTCATCTTGGGGTCGCTTGTGTGACCCATGCTTGTCAAAACGCTCCGCCATAAGCCGGCAGCGGCCCGTCATGCGGGCCAGGCGTCGAGCGATCGAAAACCCGGTTTTGTCCGTCCGCCGTTTCCTTGCAATCTGATTTCGAGGACGCGTCCCACGCGAGAGGGGTGCGTGCACTCGCATGGACGTTACGTGGGCGTTTGTAGCAGCGCGGCGAGCGCTATGTGATACCGCGCGGCAATCGACTTCGGTTTTTGGTTAATCGACGTAAAAAATTAGCACTCCTAATTGACTGGGCCAGGCCGCGTGCATGGAAGCCCGTGGGCTCGCTCGTCCTTATCGCGGGCGGAGCGGCTGGCTGACACGGCGCGCGTCGTTGCGATTCACGGTCGGTTCTCTTCGTGCTCCGTCGCTCTCGTCAATGCGACATGAAGCGCAAGCAAAACAAGGTGGAACAAAGATGAACAAGTCATTCAAGACGATATGGAACGAGGCGCTCGGCGCCTGGGTCGCCGCATCCGAGTTGGACAAGTCGTGCGGCAAGGGGAAGGCGGGCGCGGGGGCCACCCTGTGCGACGGCCGCAGCGGTCGTTGCGGCGACCCGGACGCTTCTATTCAGCACCGTTCTCATCTACGCGTTCTGGCGCTGCTGTTTTTGACAGGCTTAGGCGGATGGGCTGCGCAAGCGCAGGCCCAAGTGAGCTGCTCCGGGGCGCCCTACAATTTCTATAGTGGCTCCACTTCATGCGTGGGCTTCATGTCCACAGCCTCTGGAGGGGGAGCCACTGCGGTAGGTTATGGCGCCAACGCTTCCGGAATCAATCCCACGGCCGTCGGCTATCAAGCCATCGCCAGTGCTACTAACGCGATTTACCTGGGTGCGCGCAGTGCGCCCGGTACAGGCGCGACCGCCGAGTCGGCGATTGCGATCGGTACGGATGTTCAAGCTAACGGATCCGGCGCCATTGGCATGGGCGTGGACTCCGTTTCAAGTGGCACTAGCTCGACGGCGATCGGTGTATCGGCTAAGGCAACGGGAAACAACAGCGTTGCAATCGCAAGCAGCGCCACCGCCGCCGGGCAGCAGGCGGCAGCGTATGGCTACTTATCTCAGGCCAGTGGTGCTTTCTCCGTCGCGCTCGGCAATCAAGCGACCGCTAGCGACTCCGGTACGGTGGCCATCGGCAATCAGGCGACGAGCGCTGTTGCGGCAGGCGTCGCAGTCGGGAGCGGCGCTTTGGTCAACGCATCGTCCGGTGTCGCGATCGGCGTCAACAGCGGCGCGAAGGGGGTGGCCGCGATCGCGATCGGCGCGGGCGGGACAGCCGGCGTTCCCGGCTCGGGCACGCAAGCTTCGGGAGCACAGTCCATCGCGCTTGGATTCAACACGACGGCCAGCGGAACGTATGCCGCGGCGCTAGGCCAGCTCTCGACTGCGTCCGGCACGAGCTCGATGGCCCTCGGCAACAACTCGACTGCGTCGAATCTGTTCGCTGTCGCGTTGGGTAATTCCGCGCAAGCCGGCGGCACATCGTCGACGGCGTTGGGTGCGGGAGCGACCGCTTCGACGACCGGTACAGTGGCAGTCGGTATCAATGCAGCGGGCACTGCGGGGGACGCGATCGCGGTCGGAGCCAGTTCTCAGTCATCGGCCACCATGGCGATCGCTATCGGACCCGTCAGTACGGCGAGCGGCATCAATGCCATCGCGCTGGGACATTCTTCTACGTCCAGTGCGCAAGCCGCGGAAGCGCTCGGCTTTTCCGCCGTTGCCTCCGGGACGGCATCGACGGCAATCGGCAACACGTCACAGGCGTTGGCCGCATCGACGGTCGCCATCGGGGACACCAATACGGTAGCCGCCGCGGCAGGAACCGGCTCTATCGCAGGCGGCCACAATTCGCGAGTCACGAGCGGTACGGGCGCCGTGGCCCTCGGCGAGGGTCAGACCGCAAGTGGCAACGGCGCGGTATCGATCGGCGATCCGGGCTCGGCCATCGGCACGGGCGCCGTTCAGTTGGGCTCGAACAACACGGCAAATGGCAACGGCGCTGTCGCGATCGGCAACAGCAACAACGCGCAAGGCCAAGGTTCCATCGCGCTTGGCAACACATCCAACGCCGCTGCTGCAGGCGGCGTCGCGCTCGGGTCCAGCGCCGTCGCGAGCAATACGAATGGCGTCGCGCTCGGTTCCGGCGCCGTGGCCACGAACAGCAACGATGTCGCGCTCGGCGCCGGTTCGACGACCGCCGGGCCGAACCCGACGCCGACGGCCAGTATCGCCGGGGCGACGGTCACGTTCGCGGGCGGCAATCCCACGAGCGTCGTAAGCGTCGGCACGGCCACCGCGCCGAGGCAGGTGACGAACGTCGCCGCCGGGCAGATCACGAGTTCGAGCTTGGACGCGATCAACGGGTCGCAGCTCTTCCAGACCAACCAGGCGGTCACGAACATTTCGACGTCGCTGACCGGGCTGACGACGTCGTTCAACACACTCAATAACGAAGCCGTCAAGTACGATACGACTGGCGGCGTCACGAACTTCAACAGCATTACGCTGAATCCCGGCGGTACGTCGACGCAAATCCATAACGTCGCAACCGGCACGGCACCCACCGATGCGGTCAACGTCTCACAGCTGACGTCCACCGTGGCCGCCAGCGCGACGCACTACTACAGCGTCAATGACGGCGGGACCCAGCAAGGCAACTTCTCGAATAACGGCGCGACGGGCACCGATTCGATCGCGGCCGGCCCGAACGCAACGGCTTCCGGCGCAAATGGCGTAGCGTTGGGCTCGGGCGCGACGTCGAGCAGCGCGAATGCTGCCGCGCTTGGCAACAACGCGCAAGCGACGGCGACCAATTCGGTCGCCCTCGGTTCCGGCGCCGTGGCCACGAACAGCAATGATGTTGCGCTAGGCGCCGGTTCGACGACCGCCGCACCGCACCCCACGCCGACGGCCAGTATCGCCGGGGCGACGGTCACGTTCGCGGGCGGCAATCCCACGAGCGTCGTAAGCGTCGGCACGGCCACCGCGCCGAGGCAGGTGACGAACGTCGCCGCCGGGCAGATCACGA